>DATHBD010000023.1:0-386927 GCA_035296325.1 Micromonosporaceae bacterium
GGCCCCTTCTCACGACTCATGACCCCATCCTGGACGGCCACGACGTCAACAACAGTATTCAACGCTTCTCGTTCCTGAACTCGCCCCGCCAGACGGACTTGCTACGAGCCGCTGGCCTCAACTCACCCTGACAGACAGGGCCGCGGCCGGTATGAAATCCTGTTGCTGGTGACGTACGCCCCGCCGTGGGCCAGCGGCGGTCACGGGCTCAATGACGGATTGGACCACTGGTTCCCGACACCTGAGTGGGACGACGGGTGGGCGGATTTCCTCAGCCGGCTCGTGCGGCGGTACGGCGACAGGGCGCAGGCATTCGAGATCTGGAACGAGCCGAACCACGCGGGTTTCGGTAATTATGGCAACGGTACCGACGAAGAGCGCAAACGGCGGTACTGGGACCTGGTCCGGCTGAGCAACGATCAAATCAAGGCCGACTGCCCAAGTTGCGTGGTTCTGGCCGGCGGGTCCGCGGCCGGCACCCGACCGGACAACCAGCAGCCGGAGCCGACGCCGAACCCGAACTCGGGAATTGCCTGGCTGAACTGGGCCTATGACCACGGATACGGTGACACCTTCGACGCCGTGGCACATCATCCCTATCCGAGTTGGGGTGAGGGCAGGGCACCGTCGCACTCGACCTGCGGCCGGCCCGAGGGTTCCCTGTTCGGGCCGCGGTATCTTCCGGGCAGGTCCTACGGCCAGCAGTGCGGCACAATGGCGGCGCTGCGTGCCGTCCTGGTTGACCGAGGGGACGGACACAAGAAGATCTGGGGCACGGAGTGGGGGTACCCGACTCACTCCGGCAATCCGAACCACCCGTCCCTCGAGACGATCCGAGACTTCGACGTTGAGGGCGTTCATATCTGGCGGGAGCTGGACTATGTCGGGCCGCTGTTCCTGTACCAGTTCAACGACGGCACCCATGTTGGTGACAGGCCGTGCGCCGTGCAGGACCCTGACCCGGAATGTCACTACGGGATCGTGACCAAGGACGGCACCCCGAAGGAGCCACGCTTCTCCGAACTGGTGGCGAAGGTCCGTGACGTCAAGCCGTCGCACCTGTCCGCCGGTCAGAGCCTGCGGAAGTGGTCGGCGATGAGTTCACCGAATCAGCGTTTCTTCCTATGGATGCAGGGAGACGGAAATCTTGTCCTACATGACACGAGCACCGATCGTGTGATCTGGTCGGTGACCAACAAGGGCGCGCGGCGCCTTTTGAACCAGCCGGACGGTAACCTGGTTCTCTACCGCGGTGTCGATGCGCCCGTGTGGACGTGGAGTTCCGACACGTCAGAGAAGGGCCCGTCGACGCTCTGGCTGCAGGACGACGGCAACCTGGTGCTCCACAGCAACGCGACCGGAGAAGCGACCTGGGCCAGCGGCGCCGTGGTCGCCGGCGCCTGACCCGGGTCGTCGCCGGCCACCTGCACCGGGCGACGGTGCGTGGCTGGTTCGTCCGGGTCTACGCGCAGCCGCTGGACTGAGTACCGCAGCGCCGCGACGGCCTCGGGTCGTCGGGGCAGGGCAGAATGCTCCGGGTGGAGCTGATCGAGGACCCGGCCGACGAACGGATCGCCGACTATCGTGCGTTGACCGATGTCGAGTTGCGGATGCGTTGGGAGCAGCCGCACGGGCTGTTCATCGCCGAGGGCGAGCTGGTCCTGCGCCGCGCGCTGCGCGCCGGCTACGCCCTGCGCTCGGTGCTGGTCGACGCCAAGCGCGTCGACCAGGTCGCGGACCTGGTGGGCGCCGCGCCGCTGTACGCGGCCACGCCGGCGGTGCTGGAGCGGACCACCGGCTTCCACGTCCACCGGGGCATGCTCGCGTCGTTCCACCGCCGCCCGCTACCGGGCGCCGCGGAGGTGCTCGCCACGGCGCGCCGCGTGGCGATCCTGGAGGACGTCAACAACCACACAAACGTGGGCGCGATCTTCCGGGGCGCGGCGGCGCTGGGCATGGACGCCGTGCTGCTTTCGCCGACCTGCGCCGACCCGCTCTACCGGCGCAGCGTGCGGGTGAGCATGGGCGAGGTCTTCGCCGTCCCGTACGCCCGACTGGAGCCCTGGCCGGCCGCGCTGGGTGACGTCCGTGATGCCGGCTTCACCCTGCTCGCGCTGACCCCCGCGGCCGATGCCCTGCCGATCCAGCGGCTCACCGCGGCGCAACGGCAGCGGTCGGCGCTGCTGCTGGGCGCCGAGGGCGCCGGGCTCTCCGCGCCGGCGGTCGAGGCCAGCGACGCGCGGGTGGTGATCCCGATGCGGGCCGACGTGGACTCGCTCAACGTGGCTGCCGCGGCTGCCGTGGCGTTCTGGGAGCTGTGCCGCGATCTGGACTACTGCATCGACAGGTGAACATGGTTGTAGTGATCACCGGCGGGGGAGCCGTCACCGGAGTACGAGCGCCACCCCCGGTCCGGGAACCAGACCTGTTTGTACCAGATGACGTAGAGCACGCCGAGCCGGCTGGCGTTGGCGATCAGCCAACCCGCGAGGCGGTCCCCGTAGGCCTTGTCGGCGCCGGTGGCCCGGGCGTCCTGGAACCCACTGACCGACGAGGAGTAGTCGCAGGCACGTCCCTTGGGATGCTCGCCGAAGCTGCCGGGGCGGTAGCACGAGGTGAACCGGGTGAAGCCGGCGAGCCGCGACTCCTCGTACGCGTGCCGGGTGCGCGGGGTGATGCAGCCCCCGGTCGGCGTGGGGTCCTTCACGGAGCATCCCTCCCGCGGCCAGGTGCCGTCGGGGTTGCGGGGGGCCGGTTTGGCCGTTGCCTTGCCGGGCACGAAACCGGCGCTGAGCTGCCCGCCGCCGGCCTTGGCGAGTGCCGCCAGCGCCTCGTTCTTGCGCTTGTCCATGATGGCGAGCTGCTCCTGCTGCAGCTTCACCTCGGCCTCCGCGGCGGCCCGCTGCTCGGCCAGGGTGGCCCGGGTGGCGGTCAGTTCGCGCAGCTGCTGATCATCGCGACGAGCCAGGTACTCCATCGTCGCGGCGGCGTGCAGCAGCCCTTCCGGTGACCCGGTGTTCAGGATGGCCGACGTCATGTTGAGCCGGCGGCCACGGTAGGCGGCCGCCGCTACCACAGCCACCTCCTCCAGAACGAGGGTCAGCCGCAGCTCGGTCGCCCTGGCCTGCTCGTTGAGCGCGGCCTGGCGGGCCAGTGAGGCATCCAGGCGGCCCTTGGCGTCGTTGTAGTCCTTCAGCGAGACGTCCAGCACCTCGCGCAGCGACGGCGTGCCGCCCTCGTCGTCGCCGGGGGCCGCTCCGGCCGGCCCGGGCAGCAGGCCGAGCAGCAGCGCAGCCAGGACGACAAGCAGCACGGTCGGGCGGCGAAGCCGGACGATGGCTGTCATCTGTGCGTCGGGTCCCTCAACTTGATCGCAGCGTGAGCCTGATCGATGTAACGCACCGCAAGCGGCCGCCGGTCAGCTTACCGAACCGGGCGGATCACGCCAGTGATGCGGAGAACTGTTTCAGGTCGGCGAATGTCGCCGTCATCGATGAATACGGCCGGCTGTGGCGGTCAGTTCAACACCGGTCACGGTCCGTCCGGTCAGGGGGTGCGGGTTTCGTCGGAGGTGTGGGATTGACTGGACGCGTGACGGTCGCGCTGGTGGTGGACGGTGAGCCGGGTGGCGGCCCGGCGGGCGCGGCGCTGCGCGGGCAGCTCTGCGAGGTGGACGGTGCCGGCCGCCGGGTTGGCCCGGTGGTGCGTGTCGACGACGTCGGCCGGGCGGTTGCCGGGTGGCCGGATGCGACCGGCAGCGCGCGCTGGCTCTGGGCCTCGACCACGGAGATCTACCCACCGTTACTGCGGGCCGGCGTGCGGGTCGATCGCTGTCATGACCTTGAGCTGGTCGAGGCGTTGCTGCTGGGCTGCGAAGGACGTTGGGGCGAGCCGAGGTCGTTGGCCGCGGTGCTGGCGCGTCGCCGCGGAGCCCCGGTGCCGCCCGACCCGGTTCCCCGCGTCGCCGCGTCGGCGGGAAGTGCGCAGGGCAC
Source organism: Micromonosporaceae bacterium (assembly GCA_035296325.1). Lineage (GTDB taxonomy): Bacteria > Actinomycetota > Actinomycetes > Mycobacteriales > Micromonosporaceae > DATHBD01. Next base: position 3,993 of record DATHBD010000023.1, read on the forward strand.
CCTGTTCGACACCGGCCACTCCGGCGTCGGGGATCTCGATCAGCTGCTCGAGGTGCACGCCGACCAGCTGGCCCGGGCCCGCGCGCTGCCCGAGCCGGGCCGACTGCGGCTGCTGCTGGCCGCCGAGTCCGCCGGTGCGTTGATCGCCGCGGAGATGGGCCACACCGGGCTGCCCTGGCGGGCCGAGATCCACGACGCCCTGCTCCTGGAACTGCTCGGTGAGCCCTCGCCGATGGGTGGGCCGCCGCGCCGGCTCGTCGAGCTGACCGAGCGGATCAACGCGGCGTTCGGTGGCACCTGGGTGCATCCCGACTCACCGGCCGAGGTGGTGCGGGCCTTCACCCGGCTGGGAATTCCCGTGCCGTCGACCCGCGCCTGGGTGCTCCGGCAGATCGATCATCCGGTGGTGCCGCTGCTCCTGGAGTACAAGGAGCTGTACCGGATCTGGACGGCACACGGCTGGGCATGGCGCGAGCAGTGGGTGCACGGTGGGCGGTTCCGCGCCGAGTACGTGCCGGCAGGCGTGGTCTCCGGCAGGTGGGCGAGCCGGGGCGGCGGCGCGCTGCAGATCCCGAAGGTGATCCGGCGTGCGGTCGTCGCCGATCCCGGGTGGACGTTCGTCGTCGCCGACGCCGGGCAGTTGGAGCCGCGGGTGCTCGCCGCGGTCTCCGGCGACCGACGGCTGGCCGCGGCAGCCGCCACCGGAGACCTCTACGCGGCGCTCGCGGCGGACGCCTTCGGCGGTGACCGGGCCCGCGCCAAGGTTGCCCTGCTGGGTGCGATGTACGGCCAGACCGGCGGCCAGGCGGCACCCGCCCTCGCGGTGCTGCGCCGGTCCTACCCCACGGCCTGGGAGTACGTCGAATCGGCCGCCCGCAGCGGCGAGCAGGGCGGTCTGGTGCGCTCCTGGCTGGGTCGCACCTGCCCGCCCCCGTCGATCGGCTGGGGCGCCCTCGGTGAGGAGGGCGGCGCCGGGCCGACCGAGGGCGAGGCGCCACGAGCCGGGGCGACGGCCCGCGCCCGTGGCCGGTTCACCCGGAACTTCGTCATCCAGGCCACCGCCGCCGAGTGGGCCCTGGTCCTGCTCGCCCGGCTGCGTGCCGCCCTGCGCGGGAGCGCTGAGCTGGTCTTCTTCCAGCACGACGAGGTGGTGGTGCACTGCCGCAGGCAGGACGCGCCGGAGGTCCTGGCGGCCGCGGAGCAGGCCGGCGCGGAGGCCACCCGGCTGCTCTTCGGCGACACACCGGTCCGGTTTCCGTTGCAGACGTCGACCGTCGACTGCTACGCCGACGCGAAATAGTCGGAAGCGAAGTATGCGGCCATTGTTTCGGAGTGGGTGGAGAAGGCGAGCGTGACAGGGGTGGTGAGCACCAGCCACTCGGTGGCCTCGTCGGTCGCGCCGGACGCCGGCAGGTCGGCCGCGTCCTGCGGCGGGAGGAGTCCGAAGATGTTGATGCTGGTCGGCGCGCTGTGCACCGCGAAGAGGCGCACCTGTGCCGCGTCCGCGAGCAGCCCGGTCTCCTCTCGCAGCTCGCGGACCACGGCCTCCTGCCACGGTTCGCCGTACTCGATGAAGCCGCCCGGCAGCGCCAACTCCCCGCGGGCCGGCTCGATGTCGCGGCGCACCACGACCAGGCCGCGCCCCTGCGCGGTGTCCACCGGCAGCACCGCCACCCCCACCGGGAGCGGGTTGCGCCAGGTCGTCTGCCCGCAGGCCGCGCACACCCGGGGCCACGACGTACCGTCCTGGAACGGTGCACCGCAGTACGAGCAGTGGGAGTGCTGCCGCATGATTGATCTCCTTCGACGATCTGGCCGATCTGTGCTGTCATTCCAGCATCAGACCGGCCAGACCGCGCGGCTACCTGCCCCAACCCTCCCCATCGTCCGGTCGCCCACCGCGCCTGCCGCCACCCGGGCCGGCCTTGGCATCCGCCTCGCCGGAGCCTGAGCCTGAGCCACCGGCGCCTGAGCCGCCGGACCATGGTCCCCGCGACCACGGCGCGTCCGACCACCGTCCGCCCGACCAGGGCGCACCGCCCCATGGCCCCGCTGACCACGCCGGCCGGCCATCTCCCGGGCCGCCATGCCCCGGGCCGCCGTGCCCCGGGCCGCCATCGCGCCAGCCGCCGTGCCATGGCGCGCCGTGCCCCCCGGCGCCGTGCCATCCCGCGCCGTGCCATCCGGCGCCGGGCCGTGCGGCCCAGCGATGGAAGCGGGCGCGTCGGTGCAGTACGAAGAGCACGGTCAGCAGGGCGATCAGCCCCCAGGGAAAGTGCCCGTGGCTCAACGCACCCAGCGTGAGGAACCCGGCAACGGCGGCCACCACGACGACGATCCGACCGCGCCGGAACCGCCGCGCACTCCGTCGCTGCTGCCCCTGCGCCTCGGGTGTGTCGTGCAGGGCCTGCCGGCCGCCCCCGGGGAGGTCGTCCGTCGTGGGCGGCAGCTCGTCGCGGTACGTCGCCGCGTACGCCCGGGCGATGCGCTCCTCGCCTTCCTGCAGCGTGAGCCGGCCCTCGGTGATCGCGGCGCGCAGGATCGTCACGTACTCTTCGCGTTCCGGGTCTGAAGCGCGGACCCGATGGTGTCCTTCAGCGGACATGTGCGCCTCCTTGGCAACTGCGTGATGCTTCAAGGCTGGCCGCCGGACGCGCCTTCGTCGTCGGTTGAGTGGCGGCTTCCGCGGTACGGCCGCCGGCGCACCGGTGTAGCGCGGGCTACGCCCGGCGGCGTAGGTGCCGGCACGTCGGGGAGTCGATGCCGCGGCGCGCGATCTGCTCTACCGTTCGGCGGGTGAGCTGGATACACCGGCCGGAGTCGGCGGACGCTGAGGGCGGTCGGTTCCAGGGCGGCCGGTTCCGGGGCGGCAAGTTCCGGGGCGGCGGGTTCCGCGGTCCCCGGTTCCGTCATCGGCACCTCCACGCGTTGCCGGTGCTGATCGGCGCCATCCAGATCCTCGGCTCGCGGTTCAGCCAGCAGCGGGGCGAGAGCGACTACGTTCTCGCCCTGGACCAGTGGGCGTATGCCCTCCTGGTGTGCGGCCCGATCGCCCTGCTGCTGCGGCACCGGCTGCCGCCGCTCGCCGTGGTCGGTGCCTTCGTGCCGACCGTCGCGTACTTCGCGCTGGGCTATCCGAGGGGTCCGGCCTTCCTCTCGGCGGTGGTGGTGATCTTCGCCGCCGTGCACGCCGGCTGGCGGCGGTTCATCTGGATCGCCGTGCCCATCGCGTACGCCGGGTACCTGGGCGCGTCGCTCGTTCTCGGGACGGCGCATGCGGGGCGGCTGGTCACGGTCGCGGTGTGGTCGGTCGTGGTGGTCGGCTTCGCCGAGGCGTCGCGGCTGCGGCGGCAGCGGTTCGCCGAGCTGGCCCGGGCCCACGAGGAGGAGGCACGCACGGCTGCGGCGCGCCGCGACGCGCTGGAGGAGCAGGAGCGCCGCCGGGCCAGCGAGGAGCGGTTGCGGATCGCGCAGGAATTGCACGACGTGATCGGGCACCACCTGTCCTTGATTCACGTCCAGGCCGGCGTGGGGCTGCACCTGATGGATGAGCGGCCCGAGCAGGCCCGTACCGCCCTGGCCGCGATCAAGCACGCCAGCGCCGAGGCACTGCGGGAGACCCGGGGAGTGCTGGCGGCGCTGCGCCCGGAGGAGCAGTCCGTCCCCCTGAAGCCGGCACCCGGCCTGGCGGACCTGGATGCCCTGGTCGCCGACGTGACCGCCGCCGGTCTGGCGGTGCGGGTGGACCAGGGCCCGGGGGGCGGCCGGGTGCTGCCGCCGCAGGTCGACCGCGCGGCGTACCGCATCATCCAGGAGGCGCTCACCAACGTGCGCCGCCATGCCGGGCCGGGCGCGACCGCGACGGTCAGCGTGCGGTACGACACGGACGCGCTCACCGTCCGCGTCCTCGACGACGGGCAGGGCGGCGCCATCGGACCCGGCAATGGCATCGTGGGCATGCGGGAACGAGCCCTGGCGCTGGGCGGTGCGGTGACCGCCGGCCCACGCCAGGAGGGCGGCTTCGCCGTCTCCGCCACCCTGCCGCTACCGCACAACGACCGGGAGGGCCCAGCATGATCCGGATACTTCTCGTCGACGACCAGGCACTGCTGCGCGCCGGGTTCCGGGCGCTGCTCGACGCCCAGTCCGACATCGAGGTGGTCGGGGAGGCCGCTGACGGGGCGGAGGCGGCGGCACGGGCGGCGGAGCTGACGCCGGACGTCGTACTCATGGACATCCGCATGCCCATCCTCGACGGCCTGGCGGCGACCCGTCGCATCGTGGGCGACCCACGGTGCGAGGGCACCCGGATCATCATCCTCACCACCTTCGACCTCGACGAGTACGTCTTCGAGGCGCTCCGCGCCGGGGCCAGCGGATTCCTCGTCAAGGACACCGAGCCCGTGGAGCTGCTCCGCGGCGTCCGGGCGGTCGCCAGCGGCGACGCGCTCCTGTCGCCCGGCGTGACCCGCCGCCTCATCGAGCAGTTCGCGACCCGGTCGAGGGCGCCGGTGGCTCCCACGGCGCTCGACGCGCTCACCGACCGGGAGCGGGAGGTGATGGCGTTGGTGGCCGCCGGGCTCTCCAACGAGGACATCGCGGGCCGCCTCTTCGTCAGCCCGGCCACCGCCAAGACGCACGTCAGCCGCGCGATGATCAAGCTGGGTGCGCGCGACCGGGCGCAACTGGTCGTGTACGCCTACGAGGCCGGCCTGGTGCGCCCCGGTTGGATCGACTGAGCTGTCCCGCCGCCTTGCCAGCGGTGCGCGGTGCGGTGATGATCTGCAGATGAGGGTGCCGCGGACGCCGGGATGAGTACCCGCCCCGAATTGCTGCGCCCCGCGCTCGCGGAGGTGCTGCGCGTGGCCGGGGCGAAGGCGGGTCGGCTCCTCATCGGCGTGACCGGCCCACCGGCCACCGGCAAGTCCACGCTCGCCGTGGCGTTGGCCGACGCGCTGACCCGCCGGCACGGCCTGAGCGCCGTGGCGGTCCCGATGGACGGATTCCACCTCGCGAACGTCGAGCTCGACCGGCTCGGCCTCGCCCACCGCAAGGGCGCGCCGCAGACGTTCGACGCCGGCGGGTTCGCGCACCTGCTGCGCCGGCTGCGCGCCGCGGACGAGGCGGTGGTGTACGCCCCGGCGTACAGCAGGACGCTGCACGAGTCCATCGGCGGGGCGATCCCGGTGCCCGCGTCGGCCCGGGTGATCGTGGTGGAAGGCAACTACCTGCTGTACGACGAGGGGGAGTGGGGGGCGGTGCGGCCGTTGCTTGATCTGGTGCTGTACCTGGACACGCCGGACGCGGCCCGGCAGGAGTCACTGGTGCGCCGGCAACTTGCCAAGGGTCTCGACGAGCCCGCTGCCCGGCACTGGGTCGAGTCCAGCGACGAGGTGAATGCCGCCCTCGTCGCGGCGACGCGGGACCGGGCCGACGTTGTCCTGCGGCGCCGCCGGTAATGCGAGGTCCGGTCGCCGGAGGCCACCGCTCGGCACCTCCGCGAGAGCCGGATGCCGCCGGCGGTTCGATCAGGGCAACTCGAGAAACTCGCGTTCAGGCACGAACAGTTCAGGCGCGACCGGTTCGCTGGACGCCGTCCACCACCAGGTCCAGCAGGCCCAGCCCGTACGCGGCGCGGATCGCTTCGGCCCGGTTGCGGGTGCCGAGTTTCAGGAACAGCCTGGACTGGAGGTTGCCGACGGTCTTCTCGCCGATCACGAGCAGCTGTGCGGTCTGGCGAACGGAGTGCCCCATCGCTATGGACCGCAGGATGTCGAACTCGCGTGCGGTGAGATGCGGCTGACCGCCCAGGGAGGAGGCCGGCACGGGCGGTTCCTGAGCGTCGACCAGACCGAGGCTGACGGCCCGGGCGACGGCATGGCTCTGGCTCGTCACCCGCAGCTTGGCGTAGATGCGGCGTTTGATGCTTTCCACAGCGTTCGCGCCGACATGCAACTTCGCGGCGATGTCCCGGACCGTACAACCCGAGCTGAGCAGCGTCAGTACCTGCAGCTCCTGGGCGGTGAGGTCCTGGTCGACCAGCCGACCGGTCGGCGGCCCGGCGCCGGTCCGCATACCGCGCCGTTGCAGTTCCAGCAGGAACGACTGCAAACCGACGGACGAGGGCAGCAGCGTGTCAAGCCCGGATCGGTGGGCCTGCGCGACATCGGCCGGCGACACCGCGTCGTAGATGACCAGAACGCGGACGGCGGGGTACCGGGCACGTAACGCCGAAAGCGGTCCCAGTACCGCCGGTACGTCCGCGCCGGCGTCGACGATGACCAGCTCCGGACGGCGCCGGCCGCACAATGCCGGGAGGGTCGCGATGTCAGCGACCTGCCCGACCACCCGCAGGCCGGTCCGGGTCAGCCAGTTGACCAGGGCCTCCCGAACCAGGCGACGTGGGCACTGGACGGCGACGGTCGGGTGGGCCCACCGCGCTCGCGTCGGGGCACGCCATCGTGCAGAGGGATCGGCTCCACTCATGCCTTGCATACTGCCGCGACGGCGGCGCGAGCACATCGGCCCTAGTGGATTTCGTCTGGTCCGGCGCGGGGCGGGTTCAGCCCGGTGCCTCCGCCGTGCGGTAGTGGTAGCGGCACACCTCGGTGAAACCGGCGCGGTCGTACAACCGCTGTGCCGGGGTGTTGTCGCACTCGACCTGGAGGTACATGGCTGCCGCGCCGTGCCGGGCGGCCCAGCGGGCGAGAGCGGCGAGCACCCGCCGCGCGCCGCCGGCTCCCCGCGCGTGCGGCAGCGTGGCCATGCCGAACACGCCTGCCCAGCCGGTGTCGGCGACCGCACGGCCGACCGCGACGACCTCGCCCCCGGTCAGCACCGACACGTAGGCACTCGGCCGATCCACCCGGTGCAGCAGATCCCACTCCGGGCCCGGGTCGGCGCCCACGCCGTGCACCGCGAGCCAGGTCTGGAACCAGACGTCCGTCGGCCGATCCTCGATGCGGATCGGCACGTCAGCGGTGGGTAGCCGGTCGAGGACGTGCGAGGTGCGGGCCGACTGCAGCGACATCGGGGAGTGGCTGCGGTAAGCCCGTTCGGCAAGAGCCGCGTCGAGGTGGGCCGGGCAGGCCCCCGGACTGATCTGGAACCGGGCCGGCGCCCCGTGTCCGGCGTAGAACTCCTGGGCCGCCCGGATCCGGCGGGGCAGCTCTCCCGGCGCCGCGTCGCGGTGGGGTAGCACCGAACTGGCCCACCAGGCGCTGCTGTCGCCGTGGCGCAGCCACCATCCGTGCCGGCGGTCGAGGCGGGGTACGGGAAATGCCCGGGCCGCTCTTTCCTGTAACCCGGTGACGAGGGCGGGCGCGGCGACGATCGGGTGCATCGGCGATGTCATCGCTTCCTGGGCTCGTGGGCCGGGTGCTTCCTGGCCCAGTGCAACGGTCGGGGATCCAGCGACCAGAGCCACCGCCGCCACCATGGTCGGCGGGCGCGCAACTCGTCCACGTACGCGGTCGCCTGCGCCACGGCCCGCCGGGTCGCCGCGTCGTCCGGCAGCCCGCCCGGGGCGAAGGCGGCGGAGTTGGCCACGTCGGCGAGTTCGGTGAGCGGCGGGGCGGCGGGCCGGAGTCGGGCGGCGGGCCGACCACCGGCGTGGGTCGGTCCGTGCGCGGCACGCATGGCGTACTGCGCCACCTCGCTCGCCGCCAGGTGCGCCGAGGCGGGCCGGCCGGCCAGGCGGAGTCCGTCGAGCACCTCCAGCCAGGCCCCGGCAACGCGTTCCCGGGGCGTGGCCGCGGTGATCCGCCGCCGGCGCAGGGAGCGGCGCAGCAGCGGTACGGCAACCAGGTACCCCACGCCGAGCGCGCCGGCGCCGGCACCTGCCCCGGCCAGGAGCACCGGCGTGCGGGAGCCTGGCCGGTCCCGCGGGGCCGGCGGCTCGCTCTGCTTCGGCGAGGCCGACGCCAGTGAGGCCGACGGCGTGGGCGCCACGGACGGCGGCGGCGCGGTCGGCAGCGGCTGGGGCTTGAAGTCGTCCTCGATCGACCGCGGCTCGGTGTTCGGCAGCGGCATGGGATCGAAGGGCACCCATCCGATACCGCTGAAGAGCACCTCCGGCCAGGCGACCGCGTGCGCGCCGGTCACCGTGGACTGCCCGGTCTTCGCCTCGAATCCCACCACCACCCTGGTCGGCAGCGCCAGCACCCGGCCCAGCACGGCGAACGCGGCCGCGAACTGCTCCGACGTGCCGCGCTGGCCGCCGGCGTTGCGCGGTCCGAAGAGGAAAAAGGCGAGATTGGGGTACGCGTGGCCGCTGGGCGCGTCAGCAACGGCCCGGTAGTGCTCCGCGAGGAACTGCCCGATCGCCTGCGCGCGCTGGTACGGCGCCGCGACCCCCTCACTGAGCTGGGTGGCGAGGCGCTGGATGTCGGTCGGCACCGTGCCCGGCAGGGAGAGGTACCGCACCACCTCCGTGCCGCGCGGCACATCAGCGGCGGGAAGCCGGTTGACCTCGATCGGCGGCTGGCGCGACTGCACCGTGTACGCCAGTCCGGAGCGCAACCCGTCCGGCAGTGCCAGTGTCCCGGTCACCGGGTCGTAGGCGACGCGTACCCCGTCGATGCGCTCCGGCTGCGCTGCCGCCGGGACCAGCCGGCCGGTCAGTTCGCTGATGGTGATGCGCTGCTCCACCCGCCGGCCCCCGCCGGTGCCCGCCGCGGCGTCCGCGATCCCCCGCGCACCGTCCCCGGCGCTTCCGTCGTCGGCGCGCTGATCCGCGGCGTCGCCCGGCAGGCCGGTGAGCACCCGGCCGGCATTGCGGTACTTCGCTCCCACCCGCCACGTGGCGCCGTCGTAGTCGCTGAGCACGGCCAGCCGGACCCGTGCCGACGAGTCCTGCGGCGGCCCGGTGATCTCGGCGTCGAAGAGGGGCTGGTCCGGGTTGAGGGCCCAGCCGGAGAGCCGCACCAGCGGGCTCTCGTCCATCGAGTCTAGGCGCGGCGGCTCGACGTACCGGCGTGGATCGTCGGGGGTCTGGTTGACCTGCCCGGCGACGCTTGGTGACAGCGCCGTGGCGAGCGCGACGATGACCGCGAGACCGGCGGCTGCCCCGGCCGCCACCCGTACCCGCAGCGTGCTGCGCTGCGTGCGGGTCAGCTCCGGCGCTGCCTGCTGGTGGGACCCGGCGCTGGCGGCCAAGCCGACCGCGGCGCAGCCGGCGTAGCCCAGCGGCAGCCAGAAGCTGGGACCGGCGTTCGGCCCCACCAGGTACACCGCGCCGACCAGCAGCAGCGTGGGCGGGAGGTAGCCGAGCAGCACCCGGCGACCGCGCACCGCCAATTCGGTGGCGGCCAGACCAGCCAGCCAGGTGGCCAGCACCGGGGCCACCAGGGTGTCCGGCTGCGGCTCGATCGGGATCATTGCGGTGAGCAGCCGGGGGATGCCGTTGGTCAGTGCATCGCGGGCCAGGTCGGCCAGCGGGCCGGGCACGCCCGCGCTCCGTGCCGCGAGCCGTACGGTCAGTGCCGTGTAGCCGGCGAGGCCCAGCACTGACACCGGCGCGACCGACCACGACGGCAACCGCCGGAACACGACGCTGACCAGCACCGAGCCGATCGCCGCGCCGGCGATGAGCCGGGTGGCCAGCCCACCCGCGTAGATGCGGGCCAGGAGCAGTCCCGGGATGATCAGCATCCCGACCAGCGCCAGGGGCACGAGCGCCGTGCGCAGTTGCGTCCCCCGGCCCGCTCCGCCGCTCACCACGTGCCGATCCCGTCCCACGCCGTGGCGAAGTCAGCGCCGTCCGCGGCAGCCAGGACCAGCAGGCCGTCCTCGGTCGACGGCGCCGGGTCGGCGGCGCCGAACGCCGCCACGACGATCGTCGGGTACAGGCCGCGGAGCGCGCCGATCCGACCCAGGTCGCCGCGTCCTTCCGGGCCGGTCAGATAGATGAGCGTGTCGCCGATCCGGCGGTGCCGCAGCCCGGCTGTGGCGAGGCCGAGCAGGTCCCGCGAAGGGCCCTGGTCCGCGGTCCCCCCGCCGGACGGCGACGAACCGAGCGCGGCCTCGGTGAGCAGGTCGAGGTAGGGCCGCGGGTGGCCGTGCCGACCGTCACCGCCGACCGCTCCGCCCCGGATCAGCTGCAGCGCGATCGGCAGCTCCGCCCTGGTCGCCGCCATCACGATCGAGGCGGCCGCCTCGCAGGCGGCCTCGAACGACTCGGCGGTGCCGCCGGCCGCCTCCGGATGGGCCGCGGCGCGGTCGTCGAGCAGGACCACGAGGCGCGGCAGGCTGGTATCGACGTGTTCCCGGACCATGAGCTGGCCGATCCGGGCGGTGGTGCGCCAGTGCACGTGGCGCAGCTCGTCGCCGACGACGTACTCGCGCAGCGTGTCGAAGGTGATCGAGCCCTGCGGCACCCGGTCCACCCGGCCGTCGAGGCTGCGCACCACACCGACCGGGACGGCGGTGAGGTGGTGCACCTTCGGGTACACCCAGACGTTCGTGACCTCGCCGTAGCCCCGGGCCAGGCTGAGCAGCCCGAGTGGGTCGCGCCGGACCACCCGGAGCGGACCGACCCGCACGACACCGCGCCGTTCGGTCGGCACCGCGTACCCGGTGGTCGTCTCCCGTCCGGCGCGCAGCTGCAGCAGCGGCACCGGGACCGTGCGGTCGCCGCACCGGTCGTACGCGACGAGGGTGGCGCCGCGCACCCGGCTCGCGTTGCGGACGGTCAACGTGACCCGGCTGGGCTCGCCGCGCATCACCCGGTCCGGATCGACCGCCCGGGTGACCGCCAGTCGCGGACGCCAGAGGGCGTACCCCAGCGCGAAACCGATCGCGACGAGTGCCGCGGTGCCGAGCACGGTGAGTTCCGGGTACCCGAAGGCGAATCCGCAGCCCAGCAGTGCGACGGCTGCGCCGGCCAGTCCGGCGCCGCGGGCGGTGATGCGCATGGGGGTGCCGCCGGCGTCAGACCGTGGCCGGCGTGGGCACTGCCACGGAGTCCACCACGCTGCGCAGCACGTCGCCCACGCTGACGCCACGGACCTGGGCGTCGGGGGAAAGCAGCAGGCGGTGGGCGAACACCGGCTCCAGCAGTGCCTTGATGTCCTCCGGGATCACGTACGCCCGGCCGTCGGTCAGGGCGTACGCGCGGGCCGCGCGGGTCAGCGCGATCACCCCGCGTGGACTGACCCCCACCCGGACCTGCTTGTGTACCCGGGTCGCGCCGGCCAGCCGCACCGCGTACGAGTAGAGCGGGTCGGCGATGTGCACCCGTTGCGCGAGCGCCACCAGCCCGGCCACCCCGGCGGTGTCCGCCACCGCTGCCAGCCCTTCCGGGGTACGCCCGGCCGCGGCGCCGCGCAGCACGTCGATCTCCACCGACTCGCTCGGGTAGCCGACCGAGAGCTTCATCAGGAACCGGTCCAGCTGGGCCTCGGGCAGCCGGTAGGTGCCGTCCATCTCGATCGGGTTCTGCGTGGCGACCACGAGGAACGGCCGCGGTACGGCGTGCCGCACGCCGTCCACTGTGACCAGCCGCTCCTCCATCACCTCGAGCAGCGCCGACTGGGTCTTGGGCGAGGCCCGGTTGATCTCGTCGGCGATCACGATGTTGGCGAAGACCGGCCCGGGATGGTACTCGAACCCGGACGTGGCCTGGTTGTAGATGGTCACACCGGTGACGTCGGAGGGCAGCAGGTCGGGCGTGAACTGGATGCGCCGCCAGTCGCCGCGCACGCTCGCCGCGATGGCGCGGGCCAGTGTGGTCTTGCCGACGCCGGGCACATCCTCGAGCAGGACGTGCCCCTCGGCCAGCAGGGCGGTCAGCGCGAGGCGGACCACCTGGGGCTTGCCCAGCACGACCGACTCGACGTTCGCCGCGAGGCGCGCCACGAGGTCGGCGAAGCCGCGTGCCTCCTCCGGACTCGGCGCGGCAAGCTGACTTCCGTTTCCGGTCAGCACGTCGGCAGGGCTCCCAGGTTGACGTTGAACCAGGCGTACGGGATGTAGTTCTCGCCCTTGTACCTGATCTTCACCCAGGCGGCGCTGACGCGCCCGCCTCCGCCGATGGAGGTGGCCGCGTTGATGCTCGTGCCGGTATTGATCTGGCACCTGGCTTCGTAGGTCTCTGGACTGGACACCTCGCCGACGGAGGTGCCGTTCTGCGACGGCGTCGTGTAGATCCAAATGCCCTTGCCCGGCGAGTTGTGGCCGCACTTGCTCAGGTCGTTGCAGATGACCGTGCCGATGACCGGGGCGGTGTTCACCGTCCCGGTGGCGCTGGCCGCCATTCCGGCAGCGTTGGTGAGGGTCACCGTGTAGCCGTAGCTGTTGCCCGGCCAGAGCCCGCCCACACTCAGCGAGGTGCAACTGCCCTGGGCGTTGCCCGCGCCGGTGACCTGCAGCAGGCACGCTGCCGGCGTGCCGCCGCCATCATCGGCGGTGAAGTTCACCGTGATGTTGTTGGTGCCCCCGGTCGCGCCGGTGACCGCGATCGTCGGTGCCTTGATGGTCTGGGCCGTGGCCTTCGCCTCCGGCCCCGCCCCGGCCTCGTTGACGGCGGCCACGGTCACCGCCACGGACTCGCCGTCGCCGAAACCGTTGAGCGTGATGCCGTTCGCGCCGGTGACATCCTGCTTCCTGGTGTTGGCGGTGACCTCGTACCTCGTGATCGCCCGGCCGTTGGCCTCAGCCGGGTTCCACGCGACGGACACGGTGCCCTGCTTGTTGGCCACGGTTGCCACCTTCAGGTTTTTCACCGCATCCGGCCTGGTGAACGGCACCACCGTGTTGCTCAGCGGGGACGGCACCGAGGCGGCGCCCTTGTCGTTGATAGACACCACCTTGAACGCGTACTGCGTGCCGTACTTCAGGGTGCCGGGCTTGATCACCAGCTCCGCCGCGGTGGTGGGCAGCGCCGGGTCCGGCGCACCGGCGACGTACGGCGTCACCTCGTACCGGATGATCGGGCGGCCCTGGCCGTTCGCGGGCGGCCAGGTGACGGAGACCGTGCCGTCCGGGTTTTCCTTGGCGGTGACCGCGGTTGGCGGATCCGGCACCTCGGAGGTCGGGATCACCGGGTTGGCGACACGCTTGGGTCCGGGGCCCTTGGCGTTCACCGCGTGCACGCTGAACCGGTACTCCTTGCCGTTGGTCAACCCGGTCAGCACGACCGAGCGTTGGTTGGCGCCCACCTCGTGCGGCGTCGCATCGCCCTCGATCACATACCTCGTGACCGCGGCGCCGTTGGGCGGAGCGGGGCCCCAGGTGACGGTGGCCTGGGCGTTGCCGGCGACCGCGGCGACCTTGCCCGGTGGGCCGGGCGGCCCGACCGGTGGCTTGCGCGGTGCCGGCGGTGGTGCCGGGGGAGCGGGTGGCGGGTCGCCGCCGAGGACGTCGTTGGCGTACTTGTCGACGACCTTCACGCGGTTCTTCCCGTCGACCACGCGTGCCGTGGACGCGCCGGGCGCGTTGATGAACAGCCGGTCCTCGCGCACCTCGAGCTCGAGCGGGCCACCCGGGTGCGGAACGGTGATCGGGGCGATCGGCTCGCCCTTCCCGGCCTTCGGGTCCACGACGTACACGGTGCCGGTCGCGTCGTCGGCGCAGTAGAAGCGCCCGCTCCACGCCACGCAGGGCTGCAATTTCGGGCTCTCGCCCGGGACGGCGTGCTCGGCGACCCTGTCGCCGTTCACCACGTAGATGTGCCGGTCGTCGACCACGGTGACCGGCACATCGGCACCGACCGTGCGGCTGGGCAGCACGCCGGGGCCGGACAGGTCCTCGAGCTTGACGGTGCGTTGCTCCTCGCCGCGCACGGTGGTGAGCGTGTTCGCTGTCTGGTCGAGCACGGCGACGCCGGTGTCGAGCGTGGAGAGCACCAGGTCGTGGCGCGCGTCGGCGACGGCCACGGTCTTGACCACGGTGGGCCCGCCCCCGCCGCCGCCGTGGCCTCCGGCGCTGTGGCCTCCGGCGGACGCGCTGCCGCGGGAGGAGGCCGGGGCGCCCAACCTGGCGGGCTGCACGGCCACCGCCGTACCCTCGCTCGGGACCAGCAGCCACAGCCGGCCCCGGGCGTCGAAGGAGCCGCCCTGAATGCCCGGGCCGAAGGCAATCGCCTGGCCGATCGGGGCCAGGGTTGCCGGGTCGAGCTGGCGCACCAGGCCCTGGGTGGAATCGATGATGAACGCCGTGTCGTTGTGCAACGCCACGGTGATGCCGGGACCGGACGTGGTCTGGGCGCTCGAGCCGATCTTCAGGCTGGACAGGTCCAGGACACTGATCTTGCCGGTGTTGACGTCGCGCAGCACGACGTACCTGTCGTTCTGCGTCACCTGCATGGTGTGGCCCTGGCCGTCGGTGACCTGGTAGCGGGTGTCCACCCGGCCGGTGACGCCGTTGACCCGGGCGACCTCGCCCTTGGTGCTGCTCCACAGCCAGGAACTGGCATCGAAGCTGGCAATGGCGTGGTCCGCGGCGCCGGTGCCGAACAGGGTGATGGCGAGCGCGGCGACCAGGCCCAGCACGGTGCCCACGGTGACGAAGCCGCCCCAGGCGCGACGGTTCGGGTGCAAGCGCGTCATTACCATTCGGCGTTCCTCCCGCAGCCGGCGCCCATCATATTCGCGCGTTCCGTCGCGCGATACCCGCACGGTGTGGCTGTGGATACTCGGTGTACTCAGCGTACCGGCGACGGGCGTCGGCTGGTCGGGGTCGGTGCGGCGGTCCTCTTTGTACAGACGAGATCGGAGAGCGCGACCTGGTTGACGTCGTACACGGCGGCGACGGTGAAGCAGTAGTCCAGTTTGGAGTTGAGCCCGTTCAGGGTGAAGGTCGTCTCACCGGGCACGGTCTGCCCGACCGGGCGGAGCTGATCTGCCCGCTGCCCACCCGCGATCAGAAACGCCACCTGCGACGTGCTGGGATCGGTCCAGGACAGCGTGACCGACGTGCCGGCATCGCGGATCGACACGCCGGTCGGCGCCGCGGCGGGAGGCCCGGACGGCGGGGCAGGCTCCGACGTGGCCGGGGCGGTCGGCGCAGCCGTAGGCTCCTGCGCCGATCGGTCACCGCCGGCCCGGAACGCGCCGACGGCTGCGATCACGCCACCGAGCAGGGCCATCACGGCGATCGCCGCCAGGATCAGCATGGGCGCCCGGCCGGGCCGCGGGTCGCCGCGGTCGTCGAGTGGGTCGTCGTCCGGTAGCGGGGCCCCCGGCTCGTACCAGGGCGAAGGCGGCGCTCCCGGTTCGTACCAGGGCGGGGGCGGCACCTCCGGTTCGTACCGGGGCGGAGGCGGCGGCTGCGCATGGTGCGGGGGCGGTGCCGGGAAGGGCCGTGGCGGCGTCGCGGCCGGTGCCTCCGCGGCCGGTGGGGGTGGCGGCTGTGCCGGCTGCTCGATCGGGACGCCCAGGTACCGGTAGGCGGCTGCCACATATTCGTGCTCGCGGCCGAGCACCTCCGGGCCCAGCCGCGCCAGCAGCGTGTAGTTGCGCCGCGCCTCGTGCCGGTTGCCCAGTTCGTCGGCGATCACCGCCAGGTCGTACGCGAGCCCCAGCATGATCGGGTGATCCTCGCCGAGCCGGTGGTGCCCGGCGGCCAGGGCCTCCTCCAGGAGGCGCCGGGCGTCGGGGAGCTCACTCAGATCGGTGTGCAGCCGGGCCAGCAGCCGGGTGGCGGTGAGCACCTCCGGGTGATCGACGCCGAGCGCGGAACGGGTGGCGTCGAGTGCATGGTCGATCATCTCGGCGGCCGTGCGCAGCTCGCCACGCGCGGCGACGGAGCGGGCGCTCTGCACGATCGCGTGAAGGTCGGCCGGAACGGACACGTCGCTATGCTGCCCTGCGGCGGAGGCGTCGCGCCAGCCGCGAGGCCCGGCGGTCGGCGCAGTGAGCGGGCAAGCCTGACAAACCGGCACTGACCGTACCCGAACGGGGACGCGGGCTCTCCGGCGCACATTCGGTCAGGGGCGCCGGAGACGACTTCCGGGGCCCCTGACCGGGGTTGACCTAGCTGAGGTCGTGCGCGCGCAGTGCCTCGGCCAGCTGCTCCTTCTTCATGCCGCCCCGGCCCGCGATGTCGGCGCCCTTGGCCCGGGCGTACAGGTCGTCCCTGGCTTCGCTGTCGTCCGCGACGCCTGCGGTCTTGAGCTCCTGCGTCCGGATGTTCTCGAACGACTTGCCCAGCTCCTCGAGGGTCTGCTGGTCGACCGCCTTGCGCAGGGCGGGGAGGATCTCGGACTCCTCCTCCTCGATGTGGTGCCCGACCGCGTCGATGAACTCGTTGAGCTTGGCCTCGAACTCCGCGCCGGCGGGCTCCATCCGCTGCAACTGATGCAGCAGCTTCTCCGCCTCGTGGTGCTCCTCGGTGCCGTGGTGCACCTCGTCGGCCTGCGCCGGATCCGCCGCCGCGATGGCCGGGTACACCCGCTGCTCCTCCGCGTGGCTGTGCGCGGTCAGTCGGGCCGCCACCTCGTTCAGCAGCGCGATCCGGTCGCCCTCACCCGACTGGAGCTCGGAGAACAGTCGCTCCATCCGGCGGTGGTCGTTCATGATCACACTAATGGCGTCTGTCGCCATGACCCCTCCTCGTTCGCCAAGCTGGCGCCAACCAACGTTGTGTTGAACTTAAGCAGGCGAAACCGGGTGTTACCGGCAAATCGCCGATCACGACTCCCGGCGGCGGGCCTTTCCAGTCTCCCGGCGATTGGCCTTCCGGATCGCCTCGACAAGCTCGTCCTTGCGCATCCGGGAGCGGCCCGCGATCTCCAGCCGGCGGGCCAGCTCCATCAGGTGGCTCTTCGACGCGTTGGCGTCCACCCCCTCGGCGGTCTCCGCCGGGCGGCGGCGCGCCTCGGCACCGCCCTTGGCCGCCTGCGGGTCGCTCGGGCCTTTCTCCTCTTTCGGCTCCCAGTGGTCGCCGACCTTCTCGTAGGAGTGCTTCACCGCGGAGAACGCCGTCCGGTGGGCCCGCTCGCCCTCGCCGTACTGCTCGACGGCGGAGTCGTGGGTCTTCACCCAGGTCTCCTGAGCGTGCTTCTCGGAGCGGCGCAGCGTACTGGGTAACTCGTCGCGTCCTGGCATGGTTGTACACCTCCCGTCACTGCACGCGATTCCCGGAGTCCGGCCAGCCAAAACGTGCGTTTGGGCGGCCGGCGACGTACGGTGGGGGGTGTTCGGTACCCCGTTCCGCCCGAGGGCGTCGGGGTGCCCGGCGGCCTCGAGCGCGCTCACGCGCGTGTCGAGTTCCGACGTCGAGAAGAGGCGACGGAGCCCAGCGTGCGGCTGGGCCGCTGACGCCGGCGTTCAAGCCAGTGACGCCGCCGTCGCTTCGTTATGAGCTGATGCGTTCCCGACGGCAGGACCTGCCGGCGGCGGATGCGGGCAGCTCTGTCCGGCCGTCAAGGAGCGTACCGATGACCGCAGTGCTCGACCGTGCCGTCCGTAACGACAATCACCGTGCCCTGCTCAGCCGGCTGGCTGAGTTCGCCGTGGACGATCCGGAACGGGCCTCCGCCCGGGCCGCGGTCATCACGGCACACCTGCCGATCGCCGAGTACCTCGCCCGTCGCTACCGCAACCGGGGAGAACTCGCCGACGACCTGCTCCAGGTGGCCACCGTCGGCCTGATCAAGGCCGTGGACGGCTACGACGGCGAGCGCGGCGTGGAGTTCAGCAGCTACGCGGTGCCGACCATCGTCGGTGAACTCAAGCGGCACTTCCGGGACAAGGGGTGGAGCATCCGGGTGCCCCGGCGGATGCAGGAACTCAACCTGGACATCTCCCGGGCAACGGATGAACTGACGCAGCGGCTCGGCCGGTCGCCCACCGTCGCAGACCTGGCCCGGCAGCTCGAGGTCGGCGAGGAGGAGATCCTGGACGCCCTGGAGTGCGGGCGGGCCTACGGCACGCTGTCGCTGCACGCGCCGATCCCGGGCACCGACGGCACCGAGGTGGCAGACCTCATCGGCGGCGTCGACCCGGAACTCGAACTGGTGGAGCACCGGGTCGCCCTGCGGCCCCTCATCGAGAAGCTGCCGCCCCGGGAGCAGCGGATCATCGCGATGCGGTTCTTCGGCAACCTCACCCAGTCGCAGATCGCGGCCAAGCTCGGGATCTCGCAGATGCACGTGTCCCGCCTGCTCAGCCAGTCGCTGCGGCAGCTCCGCGAGGGCCTTCAGGCCGCCTGAGCCGGGCGGTCACCAGTTCTGCAGCCAGGGCAGCTGGGTGTCGAGCCAGTCGCGCAGCCGGCTCACCTGATCGATGTCGCTGTCCAGCCATGCCGCCGTGTGGTTCATGGCGAAGATCGCGAACAGCACGCCGGTCAGGCTGGTGAGCAGCCCGAGCAGCGCCACGCCCTTGCCGGTCACCCTGGGGCGTCCGCTGGCGGCGGTCCCGGCCGCGGAGAGCAGCAGCCCGAGGATGCCTACCGCGAGGCCGAGCGGCGCCAGCCGACCGGAGAGCGACGCGAGCACCGCGCAGACCCCGAAGATCAGACTCAGCGTCGCGAAGAAGCTGGTACGCCCGGACCGCACCTTGGCGGCGGGGGTGCCGGTACGGTCGTCGACGCCGTCGCCGTCCCGGTCCACCGCCGTGGCACCGGGGGGCCCGGGCTGCAGGCGGTCGTCGATCCCGTCGGCGTTGCGGTCCGGCCCGGTCCCGTCCCGGTCGGCACCACCCACGGACGCGTCGGAGTCG
The DNA here is from genome assembly GCA_035296325.1 of Micromonosporaceae bacterium. Classification (GTDB taxonomy): domain Bacteria; phylum Actinomycetota; class Actinomycetes; order Mycobacteriales; family Micromonosporaceae; genus DATHBD01. The sequence goes on from DATHBD010000023.1 coordinate 22,652, forward strand.
GCGCGCCGGCCGAACCTCGTCTTCAGTGCCACGGCTACCTCCTGTTGACACCCGCCCGTCGGCATGGCAGGACAGTGCAGGAATACCCATCGGCCCCATCCCTCACACCGGCCGGTGACGCGCCGTTTGCCTGCCGCCCGCACGGGTACCGGTGACGACCATGGAACGAGGAAGCTCGAAACACGGAGCCAGGCTCGACGAACAGATGGCGAGCGAGGTACGCGGGTTGACGCAGGGCGGTGTGAACCCCCGGGTGGATGAGGTCCGGGATCCCGAGCCGTCCGGTGAGGACCAGCCATACGTCTCGTTGGTGCCGGGCGGCATCCAGACCGGGGGCGCACCGCCCGGGATGACCTACGACGAGGTGGAGCAGCGCAGCCGGATGGGCCGGTACATCCCCATGGCCAGCCTGCCCGGCGACGGCGCCCGTCTCATCGCGGGCGCCCGGGACCTCAACGCCCCGGACGACATCATCGAAGAGTTGTCGAAGCTCCCGGATGGCGAGGAGTACCAGACGGTGAGCCAGGTGTGGGCGGCGCTCGGCCACCACAACGAGGAGCGCCGCACCTGACCCGGCCCGACGTGCAATCAATCGGCGGCCCTTCCCTTCCGGGGAGGGCCGCCGGTCGCTGCCACCGGGCCGACCCGGCTCAGACCGGTTCGGCGGCCAGCAGCCCGTTCTCCTCGACCACCGGCACCGAGAGTGTCTTGTAACCCACGTCGTCGAAGAGCACCGTCATCTGGTCCCCGGCGTACTGGAGCACCATGCCGGCCCCCCACGCGGCGTGCCGCACCGTGCTGTGTACCGGAAACAGCTCGGCGGCGGTGGCGTCGCCGGCCGTGCCGGCGCGAGTCGCGGGCACGTCCGGATCGGGCGCGGCGGCCGCCGCGCCGCCGGCCGCCTGCGCCGCCGCGCCGGTGTAGCAGTTGTCGCAGTGCCCGCACAGGGAGTCCAGGTGATCCCCGAAGTACGCCAGGATCGCCTGCCCACGACAGTGGTCGGTCTCCGCGAAGTGCCGCATCATGTCCAGTCGGGAGCGCTGCACCGTCTGGCGGCGCTCGGCCTGCCGCACGGCAAGCTCCGCCGCCTCGCGCGGCTCCGGGCCGTACCGTGGCGCGCGGACCTTGGCGCCGCGGACCGTGACCGCGCCGCCGACCTCCTCGAGCAGCGTGAGCAACTGGCCGAGCCGGCGCGGGCCCAGCCCGGTGCTCTCCCGCAGCGCGGCGCGGGTCAGTGGCCGCTCCGCCGCTCGAAGCAGCGCGGCGAGCTGGCTGAGCTCGTCGAGGTCCACCGTCACCGAGGAGAAGAACTTCCGCATGCCGCTGTCCTCGGTGCGGTGCAGCAGCAGGGCCTGCGCAGGTTCGCCGTCCCGGCCGGCGCGCCCGATCTCCTGAAAGTAGCTGTCCGGAGAGTCCGGCAGGCTGACGTGGTTGACCCAGCGCAGGTTCGGCTTGTCGATGCCCATCCCGAACGCGGTGGTGGCCACCATGACCGGGACCTCGTCGGCGAGGAACGCCTCGTGACAGCGCTCGCGCTCGGCGCCGGACATTCCCCCGTGGTACGCCGCGGCCGGTACGCCCGCGGCGGTGAACCGGGCGGCCAGCTCCTCGGTGGTGCGCCGGGTGGGCGCGTAGACGATGCCGGGCGGCGGGGACTCCTGCACCCGGGCCAGCAGACGCCGCCAGCGGTACTCCTCGTCCGGGCACTGGGTCGCCTCGAGGAACAGGTTGGGCCGGTCCAGTCCCGCGACGATCACGCGCGGGTCACGCAGGCCCAGGCGGGCGACGATGTCGTCGCGTACCGGGGGCGAAGCGGTGGCGGTCAGCGCCACGACCGGCGGGCGGCCGAGGTCGTTGATGATGCGGCCGAGCTGGAGGTAGTCCGGCCGGAAGTCGTGGCCCCACGCGGAGATGCAGTGCGCCTCGTCGATCGCGATGAGACTCGGCTTCAGCGCCCGGATCTCGGCCAGCCGGTCCGGGTCAGCGAGCTGCTCCGGGGTGAGGAAGACGAACTCCACCTCTCCGGAGCGCAGCGCCTCGATGGCGGCGCGTCGCTCGGCCGGCGATTCGGCGGAGCTCAGCCGCACGGCGGCCAGGGTGGCGTGGTCGCGGGCGTTGAGCCCGGCGATCTGGTCCTGCTGCAGGGCAAGCAGCGGCGACACCACGATGGTCGGGCCGGGCAGCAGCGTGGCCGGGACCTGGTACACCCCCGACTTGCCGCCCCCGGTCGGCGCGACCACGAGCGTGTCCCGCCCGGACATGACCGCACGCATGGCGGCCAGCTGGTGCGCACGCAGCTTGGACCAGCCGAACCGGTCCCGGGCCACCCGACGCAGCTGGCGGGTGTCGTTCATGGCGGTGAAGAGTCTCATTGACGCCCGTCGGTACCCGGGAACCGCGCACCCCAAACTCCGCCGCCGGCCGACCCGGAAGCGGGCCGGCCGGCGCGGTTGGTCGCGGCCGGCCAGGGTAGTACCGGTGTTGCGCACCGGAGGTGGCGAGGAGGTCGGCACATGACGGCGACGCCGCTGCGACTGTGGGCCGAGGCACCGCCCCTGCCCGACGCGCTCCAGATCGAGATCACCTCGGCGTGCAACCTGCGCTGCACGATGTGTCTGGTGCGCTACCGCCCGCCGGTGAACAAACTGGCCGGAGCGATGACGCCGGCGCTGTTCCACCGGATCGTGACCGGGTTGCCGGGGCTGCGCCGGCTGACCCTGCAGGGCCTCGGTGAGCCGCTGCTCTCGCCGTACCTGCTCGATCAGGTGCGGTTGGCGAAGTCGCGTGGAATCACCGTCGGCTTCAACTCCAACGCCACGCTGCTGACCCGGGCCCGGGCCGCGGAACTTGTCGAGGTGGGGCTGGACTGGCTGCACATCTCGCTCGACGGCGCCAGCGCGGCGACGTTTCAGGGCATCCGCGACGGCGCCGATTTCGAGCGCGTGGTCGGCAACCTCGCGGGTCTGGTCGCTGCCAAGCGTGCCGCCGGCAGCGCAACGCCGTGGGTGCGCGTGGTGTTCGTGGCGATGCGGCGTAACGTCGCGGAACTGCCGGACCTGGTACGGCTGCTCGCCTCGATCGGCGTTGACGAACTGCGGGTGCAGAACCTCAGCCACTCGTTCTCCGACACCGATCCGGCCGGGCAGTACGCCGGCATCCGGGACTTCACCACCGCGGAGGCGCTGTGGACCGGCGACGATCCCGCCCCGGTGCTGGAGGCGTTCGCCGCGGCGCGGGCGGCCGCCGGCGAGGTGGGGCTGACGCTGCGGCTACCCGACCTCTCAGGCGCGGAGCCTTTGCCGCTGGCGGACGGTCGACCGGGTTGCAGCTGGCCCTGGGACTCCGCCTACGTGACCAGCGCCGGGGTCGTGCAGCCGTGCTGCATGGTGATGGGCGATGACCGGGTGGCCCTGGGCCGCCTGGACGAGCAGGACTTCGCCGAGATCTGGCACGGACCGGCGTACCGGGAGTTCCGTCGCCGCCTGGCCGGCGGCGAGCCGCCGGAGGTGTGCCGCGGCTGTTCGATGTATCGCGGCACCTTCTGATCTGCCGTTCCCGCGCTGAGTTTCCACGTTGTCGTTTCGGGTATGAACTGGACACAAACTTCCAGGAGGCTGTGATGACGGTCAAAATCCTCGGCCACCCGGTCCACCAGCAGCTCATCGTTTTCCCGGTCGGCCTGCTCGCCACCGGGTTTCTCTTCGACGCGATCGACCTGCTGGGCGGGTCCGCCATCTTCGGTGTGGTCGGCTTCTACAACATCGCGGCCGGCCTGATCAGCGTCGTGATCGCGGCTGCCTTCGGCCTGCTCGACTGGTCCACCATCCCGTCCGGGACGCGCGCCAAGAAGCTGGGCATGTTCCACGCCATCACCAACACCATCGTCGCGGTGCTCTTCCTGATCTCCCTGTTGGCCCGGATCGGCGGGGAGGACCGGCAGCCGACGTGGGGCCTGTTCCTGCTGGAGCTGGTCGGGGCGGTGCTGCTCGGCGCGTCCGGCTGGATGGGCGGCGAGCTTGTCGACCGGCACGGCGTCGGCGTGCACCCCGGTGCCAACGTCGACGCACCCAGCTCGCTGTCCGGCCGACCCGCCTCCGAGGGGTCCGGCTCGCGCACCTGACGGCTCTTGGAGCCCATCGGTATTTCCTGACGCCGGGCGAACTGCTCCGGTTGGGTGCAGGATCGAACCCTGGGCACACCGACCGGAGGAGCGACCATGTCGAATCGGGTACGCGGGGTGGTGGCGACCGCCAAGGACGCCCCGGTGCGGGTCGAGACGATCCTGGTGCCCGATCCGGGCCCCGGCGAGGCGCTGGTCAACATCGACGCGTGCGGGGTGTGCCACACCGACCTGCACTACCGGGAGGGCGGGATCGGCGACGACTTCCCGTACCTGCTGGGGCACGAGGCGGCCGGTGTGGTCGCGGCAGTGGGTGACGGCGTCACCGAGGTGGCGCCGGGCGACTTCGTCATCCTCAACTGGCGGGCGGTGTGCGGACAGTGCCGGGCCTGCCGGCGGGGCAGACCGTGGTACTGCTTCGCCACCCACAACGCCGCGCAGAAAATGACGCTGGCCGACGGCACACCACTCTCGCCCGCGCTGGGCATCGGCGCCTTCGCGGAGCAGACCCTGGTGGCGGCCGGCCAGTGCACCAAAGTGGACCCCCAGGTCCCGGCGACCGTCGCCGGCCTCCTCGGCTGCGGGGTGATGGCGGGCATCGGTGCCGCCGTGAACACCGGCGCGGTGGGTCGGGGCGACTCGGTGGCGGTCTTCGGCTGCGGCGGCGTGGGCAACGCGGCGATCGCCGGCGCGGCGCTGGCTGGCGCCACCACGATCGTGGGTGTCGACGTGGACCCCCGCAAGCTCACCTGGGCCATCGAATTCGGCGCCACCCACACCGTGAACTCCCGCGACACTGATCCGGTGACCGCGATCCGGGAACTCACCGGCGGCAACGGCGTGGACGTGGCCATCGAGGCGGTCGGGCTCCCCGAGGTGTTCCGGCAGGCCTTCTACGCCCGCGACCTGGCCGGCACGGTGGTCGTCGTGGGGGTGCCCCGCCCGGACATGCAGATCGAGCTGCCGTACCTGGACGTGTTCGGCCGGGGCGGTGCGGTCAGGTCCAGCTGGTACGGCGACTGTCTGCCCGGTCGCGACTTCCCGATGCTGACCGAGCTGTACCGGCAGGGTCGGCTGCCGCTGGACCACTTCGTCAGTGAGCTGATCACGATCGATGACGTGGAGGCGGCATTCGGTCGGATGCACCGGGGTGAGGTGCTGCGCAGCGTGGTGAGCCTGACCCGCTGACGGCGGTTCGATGTCATCGACGCGATGCGTGAGCAGCACTGACTGTTCACGGCGATGTCGCCTCGGGATCACATGAACGGCGCGCCGGTGTCGGTCCGCAGGAGTTGGCTGTGGAACGTCCCCCTCGCGTGAAAGATGGAGTCCACGTTCGTGCCTACCTCTCGTCGTACCTTCCTGGCCGGCGGCACCGCCGCCGGCGTCGGTCTTGTCGTCGCCGGTGCCGTCCCGTCACTGGCCCACGCCAGCCCGAGCCGGCAGCACGGCCCCAGCCGGAACGACCACAGGCCCTTCCCGCCGCTCGTCGACGACCCCAAGGGCATTCTGGCCCTCCCCGAGGGGTTCAGCTACACCATCGTCACCCGGACCGGCGCCACCCGGCTGGAAAACGGCCAGGGCCTGACTCCGTCCGACCACGACGGCATGGCCGTCTTCGACGCCGGCCGTGGCCGCTACACCCTGATCCAGAACCATGAATGCTCCCCGGGCGCCGAATTCGGCGTGCCGCACGTCGCGGGCACCGTCTACGACCCGGGTGCTGTCGCCGCCGGCGGCTGCACGGTCATCAAGACCGACCGCGCCGGCCGCAACCTCGGCGAGTTCGTCGCCCTCTCCGGCACCGTGGACAACTGTGCCGGCGGCCCGACCCCGTGGGGGACGTGGCTGACCTGCGAGGAAACCGAGGACCGAGCCGGAGAGGAGTGGGAGGAGGACGGCCGGACCGGCGTCTACCAGCGCGACCACGGGTATGTCTTCGAGGTCTGGGCCGACGGTACCGCCGACCCCAGGCCGATCAAGTGCCTCGGCCGCTACTCCCACGAGGCCCTGGCGATCGACAAGAACCGCACAAACATCTACCTCTCCGAGGACGAGGACGAGCCCAACGGCCTGTTCTACCGGTGGACCGCCCCCCGCGGCGTCAGGGTCGGCCCCGGCGTGCTCACCGGGCTCGCACCGGACGCCGGTGTCCTCGCCGCGATGCAGATCATCATGGACGACGGCTCGGTGCTGCCGGACGTCGCCTACCTGACCTCAGCCCAGCTGGGCCGCCCGTTCCCCGTGCGGTGGATCGAGGTCCCCGAGCGCGACGCGAGGACCACGCCCGTGCGCCGGCAGTTCCGCGATGACCAGGTCACCCGGGGACGCAAGTTCGAAGGCGTATGGGGCACCGACGACGGCGTGTATGTCGTCAACTCCTACGCCTGGGAGGAAGGTGACATGCCGGCGGACGCCGTCCCGCACGACGGCATGGTCTGGTTCTACGACTACCGGGCCGAGACGATCCAGCTGGTGACGTACTTCCCGCACCAGACGTCGTCGGAGGAGGGTACGCCGGCGAGGTACACCGACATGACCTTCGACGGTCCGGACAACGTGACCGTGACCCCGTGGGGCAGCCTTGTGCTCGCCGAGGACGGCTCCGGCGCCTCCCACGTGCTCAGTTCGTTCCCGGGTGGCCCGACCTACGCCATCGCCCGCAATCAGCTCAACGACTCGGAGTTCTGCGGGCCGACCTTCACCGACGACGGCCGGGTGCTGTTCGTCAACATGCAGGACCCCGGCCTCACCCTGGCCATCACCGGACCGTGGCAGAAGTACCTCGGCTGAACCTGCGCGCTGGGGTGCTGCGCGGCGCGGCGGCAACTGTCGCCCTGACCGCGCTGCGCAGCACCCGTGCGGTCACACCTCGCGGACCTCGTGCATAGCCAGCTCCTCGGCGCTCGCGCCGCCGCCGGCAGCGCCAGCGTCGTAGGCGACGGCGTCCTTGTCCACGTCTTCATGCACGCCCTCGTCCGGCTCGACCAGCCGACCCACCGTGCCGCCGGCGGCGGTTTCGAACTCCGGCCGGTCGTACATCGACACGACCGAGTCCAGGTTCGGCTCGACATAGGAACCGTCGCCGAGCGGGCCGGTCTCGGTGTCGACCCGATCGACCTCCTCGGTCAGCGCGTCCGGGTCGAACGCCTCCGGGCGGTCCGTGGCATCCGGCCGGGGCACGTCGTCGGCGAGCGGCTGCGGCTCCGGGATCTCCCGGGAGAGCTTGAGATCGAGCGGCTCGCCGAGGCGGGCCTCCTCGGGCGTGGTGCCGAACCGATCCACCGCCAGCGGTGCGTCGGCCGGGAGCATGGCCGGCGAAGGGCCGTCCGCCTCGCGGCCGGACTCCACGTCGTCGAAGGCGGTCGAATCGTCGTCGGCGGTGTCCGGGAGGCCCTCGGCTTCGGCGTCCGACACCGGATCGGGATAGTTGTCGTCTCGCATGTCGATCGAGGTACCCAGGTCCGGGTCCTTCTATTCCGGTACCGTGCGGCGCAGGCGCATTGCTGAGGGTAGTGAGCCGCATGGGACGGGACGGGAGAGCCGCATGAAGATCGCACTGCTCGGGCCGATCGCCTGGCGCACGCCACCGCGGGCCTACGGGCCGTGGGAGCAGATCGTGTCGCTGCTCGCGGAGGGCCTGGTGGCCCGCGGGGTCGACGTCACGCTCTTCGCCACCCTCGACTCGGTCACCGCCGCCGATCTGGACGGCGTGCTGCCCCGGTCGTACAACGAGGACCCCAGCTTCGACGGCCGGGTGTGGGAGGCCCTGCACATCGCCCACTGCTTTCGACGCAGCGGCGAGTTCGACCTGGTGCACAACAACCTGGACTGGTTGCCACTGGCGATGAGCGAGTTCTGCGCCGCCGAGCTGCTGACCACGGTGCACGGGTTCTGCGACGCCGGGATCCTGCCCGCCTACCAGCGCGCCCGGTCGTCCTTCGTGTCGATCTCGGATGCCGACCGGGGGCCGGGCCTGGAGTACGCGGCCACGGTGTACCACGGGATCGACATCGCGCAGTTCCCGTTCTGCGAGCGGCCCGGGGACGGCCTGGTCGCCTTCGGCCGGATCCACCCGGACAAGGGCACCGCCGAGGCCATCGAGATCGCCCGCCGGCTCGGCCGTCCGCTGACGATCTGCGGCCCGGTGCACGACGAGCGCTACCACGCCGAGATGGTGGCGCCGCACATCGACGGCGAGTCGGTGCGCTACCTGGGCAACGTCGGCCCGGCCGACCGGGCGGCCATCCTGGGCTCGGCGGCAACCCTGCTGCACCCGATTGGCTTCGCCGAACCGTTCGGACTTTCCGTCGTGGAGGCCATGACCTGCGGTACCCCCGTGGTGGCCTTCCCGAAGGGCTCCATGGCGGAGGTGGTGGACGTCGGCGTCACCGGATACCTGCCGGAGAGCGTGGAAGCGGCGGTCGAGGCGGTTCCCGCGGCGTTGGCACTGGACCGGCAGGCGGTCCGCAAGACCGCGGTGGAGCGCTTCTCCGCGGACCGGATGGTGGAGGACTACCTGAAGGTGTACGCCCGGCTCCTCGGCTGAAACTTTTCTGCAACCGTTTTGACCGAAGTGCTCAGGGTTGCCGGTCTTGTATCGTTAGGATCGTCGCGCAGATGCCCGGCCCAGCCACCCTGGAGGCACCAAATGATCCGGTCGAACCGTTACCCCACGCTCCGCTCGACGCTGCTGCGACAGGCCGCCTCGGTGGCGCTCGCCGCGTCGACCGCCGCCGGGATCGCGCTGGCGCCGGCCCCCGCCTCCGCCGCGCCGGCCCCGACCACCCGCCTGGTGTTGACCGTCGCCAAGGGCGAGTCGCCGCGTCCCGCCCAGTCGCGAACGCTGCTGACCTGCAACCCGGCCGGCGGAACGCACCCGAACCCGGCCGCCGCGTGCGCCGCGCTCGCCGCCGCGAACGGCAACCCGGCCAAGCTGACCCCCGCCGGCATCATGTGCACGATGCAGTACGAGCCGGTCACCGTGACCATCGTCGGCCAGTACCGCAACCGTCCGGTGCGCTACCGGCACACATTCGGCAACCCGTGCGCGATGCGGGACTCGGTCGGATCCGTCGTCGCCAGCTGAAATCGAGCCGTCGGCCTACGGCGAGCCCAGTCCCGGACTGGCGTTCTTGTTGACCTTGCGGTCGTCGCGCAGGGGGATGAAGGGCTCCTGATCGGGCGGCAAGCCACCCTCGATGGCCCGGCCGCGCTCCAGTTCCGCATCGAACTCGGCGCCCAGCAGCAGTGCGATGTTCGAGATCCACAGCCAGACCAGGAACCCGATCACACCGCCGAGCGTGCCGTACGTCTTGTTGTACGACGCGAAATTGGCCAGGTACACGCCGAAGCCGGCGGAGGCGATGAGCCACACCAGCACGGCGAGGACCCCGCCCGGGCTGACCCAGCGGAAGCCGGACTGCCTGACGTTGGGCGAGGCCCAGTACAGAATGGCGACGACCACCATGATCAGGAAGATCAGGACCGGCCACTTCGCCACATCCCACACGGTCACCGCGGTGTCCCCGAGCCCGACCAGGTTGCCGACGTAGCGCGCCACCTGGCCGGTGAGGACCACCGCGAGCGCGCTGACGCTCAGCAGCGTCCCGCACACCACGGTCACGGCGAGCCGGATCGGGACGGTCTTCCAGATCGGGCGCCCTTCCGGCACGTCGTACACGGCGTTGGCAGCCCGCATGAACGCCGACACGTACCCGGACGCGGTCCACAGGGCGCCGAGCAGGCCCACCACCGCGAGAATGCCGGCCGCCTGCTCGGCGCGCTGAAGTTCCTCGACCGAGTCGGTCAGCAGCTTCCTGATGTTGGCCGGGGCGAGCTGGGTGATGTTCTGAATGACCGTTTCGGCGGTGTCCGGGCCCAGCAGGTTGAACGCCGAGAGCAGCACCAGCAGACCCGGGAAGATGGACAGCACGCCGTAGTACGTCAGCGCCGCGGCCCAGTCGGTCAGATTGTCGTTGGAGAACTCCGCGACGGTCCGCTTCAGCACGCCCCACCAGGAGCGGCGGGTCAGCTGGGTCGGACTGTCCGGCGCACGCTCATGTGCGATCTCCTCGGGACTGCTCATCCACCGCTCCTCGCCGCGCCGCCGGGCTGATCCGCCCACCTGGTACTGCCCCGCGGGGGAGGTTCGGTAACCGCTTCAGGCCCGGGTGCCGGGGTCCAGCGCTGAGCGGACCGCGCTGACCAGGCTCCCGGCCGTGAACGGCTTGGCCAGGATGGGCGCGTCGTCATCGTGCAGGTCGGCCACGCCCGGGTGGTAGTCGGGCAGCCCGGACATGTACAGGATCCTGGTCTCCGGGTGCGTGCTGCGCGCCGCGTCGGCGACCTCGCGGCCGGTGCCGTCCGGCATCCGCACATCCGTCACCAGCAGGTGGATCGCGTCGGCGAACTCGCGCAGCCGGCGAACGCCGTCACCGGCGCTGTTGGCGGTCAACACCGTGTAGTTCTGCCGGATCAGCACCCGCCGGGCCACTTCCACCAGGTCAGGCTCATCGTCGACCACCAGCACGGTCTGAGCCGGGCCCGTCTCCATTTCTCCACCATACGTCCAATTTGGTGCTGCTTGCGGTTATTGTCCGACGCGCAGCGCCGCCAGGTGGCGGGGCATCCCGGCGCCGACGCTGCTACCTTCCACCGCATGTCTTCCGGCCAGGCCCGCCCGAGCTGGCGGGAGGCGTTCACCATCGACCGACCACTGCCGCCGACGCCGGCCACCCGTCGGCTGCGCCGGCTGATCCTGCTGACCGCCGTGGCGACCGTCGTGGTCGACCTGGTGAACCTGACCTACGCGGAGCACGACGACACCTTCGGCCTGGCCGTGCGGACCTTCTGGACGCTCCTGCGCGCGATCGGCTTCCTCGGACTCATGCGGGCCGTCCGGTACGGCAAGGTGGCCGCGCGACCGTTCGGGCTCATCCTCGCCGCCACCACCGTGTTCGCCGTGGCACGGCTGGTCCAACCCCGGGAGGGCAGCCTGCTGCCGCCGTGGCAGGTGGTCGTGGGATTCACCGTACTGGCCGGGCTGTGCGCCACCGTGGTGTGGCAGCTGTACCGCTCGCCCGCCATCACGGCGCATCTCACCCGGCGTCCGCCCCGGCGTCCGGTGCCGGCCTGGGTGCTGACCGCGCGGGTGGCCGCGTTGTCGTACGGGGCGCTGCTGCTGATCCCGTGCCTGGTGGCCGCCGGCACGCTGTGGAGCCGGCCGCGGATCGACCTCGAGTACGCCGTACCGATCGTCATCGTCTGGTTTCTGCTCAGCCTGGGGATGGGCCTCGTCGTGCCGTGGCTGGGGATTTTCATGATCTTCGGGAAGCGGTCGGCGCGCGTGCTGCTGGCCGCGGTCAGCGTCGTCGTGATGGTGGTGCAGCCTGCGCTCTGTCTGCTGCTGCTCGGCGTGGACGGGTTGATCAGGGACGGCGCGCCACTGATCATCACGGCCGGGCTGGCGCTCTTCGCCCTCTCCCGCACCCGTTCCGCCTGACGGTCACCTGACGCGGCGACGGTCAGCGGCTCGGGCTCGGCTCGGCCGGCAGGGGCTGGAAGCCGGCGACCCGCTCCGCCGCCTCCAGGGTGGCGATCGCCGCCTCCACCGCGGCGCTCGGCGGGCGCCGGTGCCGCAGCGCCATCGGCAGCCGGCGCGCCACGTCGGCGAGCACCTGCCGGGCGAGCAGCTCGCGGTGCGCCCGCAGCACCAGCGGGGCCGTCTGCCCCACCGCCACCCGGAGCGGGCGACGCATCCATGTGGTGAGCAGCGCGTTGCGCCGGGCCAGGGCGCGTTTTCGGAACGGGGGAGTGCCGCCGGTGGCCGGGTGGTGGTGCGCGACCACCGCGTCGCAGTACGCCATTCCCCAGCCGGCCGCCGCCAGGTCGTACGCCAGCCGGGCCTCCTCGCCCATGAAGAACACCACCGGATCGAAGCCGCCCGCGGCCAGGAAGGCCTCCCGGCGTACCAGCGTGCCGCAGGCCAGGAAGCCCAGCACCGACGGACCCGGCAGGTCCGGCTCGCGCCCCAACGGCGCGCTCGCCATGAACCGGCACATCGGATCGAGCCGGTCCGCCGGGCCGACCAGCGTCCGCGCCGCGATCAGGCCGAGCCTGGGGTGCCGGTCGAAGAGTTCCGCCGCCGTGGGCAGCGCGTCCGCCGCCCACCACGAGTCGTCGTCGGCGAACGCCACGTACGGCGTGCGCGCCCGCGCCACCCCGACGTTGCGGGCCACCGCGCCGAGGTTCCGGCCCAGCCGGATCACCCGTACGTCCGGACCGGCCCGCTCGGCAACCTCCGCGGTGCCGTCGCGGGACCCGTTGTCGACGACGATGATGGCGGGCGGGTCGGGCAACGAGCGGAGCCGCGTCAGAGTGCCGCCCAGCGGCTCGGCGCGGTCCCGCGTGGCGATCACCACGGTCACTGGAGTCATCAGCTCGAACCGTTCCCGATCATCGCGGGTTCAACCCTTCCCGGCGCGGGGTATCCGGTGGGGATGCGCGTGCGGGAGTACCTCCGATCCGTGCTGCGCTCGCTGCGCGGCCACGACGTCGCCCTGCACGCCGCGGCCGTGACGTTCTACAGCGGTGTCGCGGTCGTGCCGGTGGCGCTGCTGACCATCCGGCTCGCCGGGCTGGTCGCCGGCCCGGGCCGGGTCCGCGGCGCCACCGGCCCGGTGATCGCGGCGATGCCGGACCGGCTGGGTGCGGACCGGGCGACCGGCGTCCTGCTCGAGGCGGGCCTGGCGATGTCTCCGCTGCTGGCATTTCTCGCGCTGCTGCCGGCCACCTGGTACGGCGAGGGCCTGCGGCGGGCATTCAGCTCGCTGGCCCAGCCGGCACGCCCGCCGGCCGGCTGGCGCGGTCGGCTGCTCATCCTGCCGTTGCTCTCGGCCGGGCCGGTACTGCTGCTCGGCCTGCTCGCGGTCCTGCCGGCGGCCGCCGGGCTGCTGGGCCGGGGCGGATGGCACAGCGTCGCGGCGGTGCTGGTGTCGTTCCTGGCCGTCTGGCTGGCGCTGAGCGTGATGCTGATCTGGGTGTACCGGGTGGTGGGTCCGGTCCGGGCCGGGTGGCGCGCGTCGCTCCTGGGCGGGGCGTTCACCGCCGCGAATCTGTCCGGGTTCGCGCACGGCTTCGTACTCTTCTGGTCGCTCCCGCTCGACCTCGGCGTCCCGTTCGGCGGCCTGGACCTGGTGGGTGCCGTCGTCGCCGTCGGTCTCTGGCTCTACCTGCTGCACACCCTGGTCCTGGTGGGGTACGCCGCGACGCTGCAACTCGATCGGAGCATCGCCCGGGGAGTCCCGGAAATGCAATCGGCGGAGTCGACGAATGGCAGAACCGTCGACCCCGCCGCGCATGGACCCGCCGGCAGCTGAGGGGTGGTGAGGCGGGGGGACCGCCGGCGTGTCCTTCGTGGGAACGAGTTGACCATAGCGGGGCGGCACGCTCAGGCAAGCGCTTGCAGGGCCGTTTAAACAACATCTAAGGCAAAGTTGTCCGTCACCGAAACCGCGTCTACGTACCGCCCTTGTGCCGGTGCTCCGTCGGCTCGCGGGACAGCCGGCCCACCAACCCGAACCGGCTCCCGGTGGCGGCCGGCCGCTGCGGGTCCGCATCCGCCATCAGGATGACGACGCTGGCGCCGCCCAGCCGGCTGCGACCGATGTTGACCGCGCCCCGACCCGCCTCGGCGACCCGCTTGACGATGTCCAGACCGAGGCCGGTGGAGCCCTGATCGCTGGCGCCGCGCTGCAGCGCCCGGTCCGGGTCGGGGATACCCGGACCACCGTCGTCGACCCGCAGCGCCACATGGCCGTCCTTGCGCCGGGAGACCGCCACCTCGAACGGCACCCCCTGTGGCGTGTAACGGATGACGTTGCCCAGCAGCGCGTCCAACGCCGCGACCAGGTCGCTGCGCTGCACGGTGACCGGCACCGGGAGGGCCACGCCCGCGGTCTTGCAGGTGCGGCCCTGGTCCGCGGCCACCGCCGACCAGAACACCATCCGGTCGCGAACCACCTCGGCCAGGTCGCACCGCTGCGGCTCGGTGGTCTCCATCGCGGTGGACTGGTTGCGGGCCACCCGGATGAGCTTGTCCACCTCGCCCTCCAGCGAGGCGATGGCCGATCGGATCCGGTCGCCGGACCGCCCGTCGTCGAGGGTCTCCGCGTCCAGGCGGAGCGCGGTGAGCGGCGTCCGCAGCCGGTGCGACATGTCAGCCACCAGTTCCCGCTCGTTGGCGAGCAGGGCCATGATGCGTTCCGCCATGACGTTGAAGGCGATGCCGGCCTCGACCAGTTCCCGGGGGCCCGACGGGGAGACCCGCACCTCGAGTTCGCCCTCGCCGAGGGCGCCGGCGGCCGCCGCGAGCTGGCGGGCCGAGCCGACCACCTTGGCGGCCAGCCGGTCGGCCACCACCACCGAGATGATCACCAGCCCCATGCCGATGCCGGCCAGGGCGTACCAGGCGGTACTGACGCCGCGGTGCAGCTCAGCGTTGGGGATGAACACCTCGACCACGGCCAGGTCGATGGCGCCGACATCGACCGGCTCCAGGTAGGAGCGGCCACCCGGCACGGTGACGATGGCCGGTGCCTGCTGGTTCGCGACGTCGCGGATCTGCTCGGATCCGGCATGCTGCTGGCCGACCTCCGTGCCGCTGAGCTGGTGCACGCCCACCCGCCCGGCGGTGCGCCCACCGGCGGCGGCCAGCGCACGCTCGACGGCGACCGGATCGGTGGTCACGGTGAGGACCGCGACGACCACGGCGGTCTGGCGCTCCGCGTCCGCTTTGGCTCGTTCCTCCGCGAGTTGCTGTACCACGATCCCCAGCGGGATCAGGAACGCCAGGGCGACCAGTGACGTCACCGCGACCGCCACCCTGGCGAGGGCGAACCTCAGTCCGGCGCCGCGAACCTGAAGCCCACGCCCCGCACGGTGTGCAGGTATCTCGGCGCCGATGCGCTCTCGCCCAGCTTTCGGCGCAGCCAGTACAGATGCACGTCGATCGTCTGGTCCTCGCCTACCGACGGTTGGTGCCATACCTCCTCCAAGAGTTCACGGCGGGACACCACGCGGCCGGGTCGGGCCGCCAGGTAGGCAAGCAGGTCGAACTCTTTGCGGGTCAGGGTCAGCGGTGCACCGTCCAGCATCGCCTGGCGCTGGCTGACGTCGACCCGAAGACCGCCCGCCTCGATCACCGCCGGCTCTTCGCGGCTGTGCCGGCCGGCGCGGCGCAGCACCGAGGTGACCCGCGCGTCGAGGTGGGCGCTGGTGAACGGCTTGACCATGTAGTCGTCGGCGCCGGCCTTCAACAGCCGCACGATCTCCGCCTCATCGTCACGCGCGGTGGCGATGATGATCGGGGTGTCGGCCATGCCGCGCAGCATCCGCAGCGCGTCGGCCCCGTCCAGATCGGGCAGTCCCAGGTCCAGAACCACCAGGTCAGGCGCTTCGGCAGCAAAGCGACGTAACGCCTCGAGCGCGGTGCCGACGGCGTGCACCGTGTGACCACGGTCCGTGAGCGAGCGCATCAGGGCGGCGCGAACCACGTGATCGTCCTCCACCAACAGCACCGTGGCCATGGTGAGACCGTAGCGCCTGGGGCAAGATAGGTCCCGTGCGCCATCGAGTTCTGTACGTTCTCGCCTGGGCTCTGGCTACGGCGATGACGGTTGGCGCCTCTTGGCTGGGAATCCGCTCCGTCCTGGTGGCCACCGTGCCGGGACAGGCATTGCCGCTCTCCGCAGCCGATCTTCGCAGCGTCGTGCCCACCACCCCGGCGCCGGAGTCGCCCTCGCCGTCCCCGTCCCCGACGGAGAGCGTGGCACCCACCGAAGTCCCGTCACCGTCGGTGAGCGCCGCGCCACCGACGTCCAAGCCGGCGCCGACGCCGACCCCGGAGATCTGGGTGGCCAGCCCGGACGGCAAGGGCGGCACCGCGTTCAAACGCACGTTTCGCACCTCCGGTGGCGATGTTGTGATCCTGGCCGCCCGGGGAGATGTGAAAGTCCTGTCCAACGCGCCCAAGGCGGGGTTCACCGTCAAGATGAGTCGAGCCGCCCCGGACAACGTGACGGTGACGTTCGCCGCTCCCCGACGGGTGGCGCGGGTGTCTGCCCGCTGGGCGAACGGGCCGTATGCCGAGGTTGGCGAAGTCACCGGGTTCGGTCAGTAACCCGGTCGGCCCAGGTGGCCAACCCGCCGTAGCCGGGCGGAGCAGCCGTCACAGCGGTAGCGTCGGGCCATGGCGGTGGCACAGTTCGCGCGGGAGTCCTCGGCGCGTGGGGAGTTCGTCCGGCAGGCCAACCGGTTCACCGGTCGGATCAGCCCGAGTTCGGCGTCGTCGCCGGGCGACGGGCCGGACGCGGACGGCCGCTGGCCGGTCGAGCCGGGGCGGTACCGACTGATCTGGTCGCATGCCTGCCCGTGGGCGCACCGGGCGGTGATCGTCCGGCGACTGCTCGGCCTCGAGGACGTGATCAGCCTCGGTACGGTGGATCCCATCCGCGATGAGCGGGGTTGGCGCTTCAGCCTTGATCCGGACGGCCGAGACCCGGTGCTCGGGGTGGACCTGCTGTCGGCGGTCTACCTGGCGACGGACCCGGACTACACCGGTCGGGTGACGGTTCCGGCGCTGGTGGACACCCGGACCGGTCGGGTGGTCAGCAACGACTACCCCCAGATCACCCTCGACCTGAGCACCGAATGGGTGGCCCACCACCGCCCTGGCGCCCCGGCGCTGTACCCGTCGGAGCTGCGCGGCGAGATGGACGCGCTGATGGCCGACATCTACCGCAACGTCAACAACGGCGTGTACCGGTGCGGGTTCGCGACGAGCCAGGAGGCGTACGAGGAGGCCTACCGGGCGCTCTTCGCGGAACTGGACGCCCTGGACGACCGTCTGGCCGACCAGCGCTATCTGATGGGGGAGCAGATCACCGAGGCGGACGTCCGGCTGTTTCCCACGCTGGTGCGGTTCGACGCGGTCTACCACAACCACTTCCGCTGCAACCGCAACAAGCTGACCGAGATGCCGGTGTTGTGGGCGTACGCCCGGGACCTGTTCCAGACGCCGGGCTTCGGGGACACGGTGGACTTCGAGCGGATCAAGTTGCACTACTACGGCACGCACCCGACGCTCAACCCGAGCGGGATCGTGCCCGCTGGCCCGGACCTTTCCGGATGGCACCGCCCGCACGGGCGCGACTGAAACCCCGGCCGGCCGGCACACGGCAACGTGCCCCGGTCCTCGGACCGGGGCACGTTGCTGCGGGGGGGGTACTACGGGTTGAGCCGACGGGTCAGCCGCGACCGGGACGTCGGCCCCGGTACGACGCGACGCTGGTGAACTGCAGGGCCAGGAACAGCAGGCCGGCGTACAACAGGTTGGTGGGGGTGATCACTTCCAGGTTGGTCTGGCCGATCAGGGAGAGCAGCAGGGCAAGACCGAACAGGACAGCGGCGATAATTGCGAACATGATTCCTCCGGGGTGGTCCAAGACGGACGTCCTCGGTATACCCACATCCACGAGATTCCATGTCTTGCCTGGTGGGAGCCTCGATCAGGCGGGTGGGGGAGCGGCGCTGTCCCGGCGGATCATCGTGACGTCCATCTGCTCCGACCGGGCCGGTCTTCCGGCCGGCTCCAGCGCCAGCGCCATCGCGCGGGCGCCCATGTCGGCCAGCGGGAGCCGGACGGTGGTCAGCGCTGGTGTGACGTCCCGGGCGATCGGCATGTCGTCGAAGCCGATCACGGTGATGTCCTCGGGTACCCGCACGCCCCTGGACCGCAGCTCGGCCAGCGTGCCGATGGCCATCGAATCGTTGAGCGCCCAGATCGCCGTGAGATCCGGGTTTGCGTCGAGGAGCGCGCCGGCGGCCGTCGCTCCGCTGTCCCGGTCGAACTCGGCGTAGGCGATGCGGCGGGCGGGCAGCGTCCGGCCGTGCTCCCGGATCGCGCGCCGCATGCCGGCGAGCCGGTCGGTGGTGGTGGTCAGCACCTTGGGGCCGGCGATGACGCCGATCTTGCGGTGGCCGAGGTTGATCAGCTCGGTGCCGACCAGGTGGCCACCCACCTCGTTCGCCGGCATCACCGAATCACCGTGCAGCTCGTGCCGGCCGATCACGCTGACCCGGCCGCCGGTCGCCACGTACGCCTCGAGTTTGAGATTGAGCGACCTGGTGAACGTCGTGTCGTGGTACCCGGAGCCGGCGAGGATGATGGCTGCCACCTGGTGACCGCGGAGGAGCTCGACGTACTCCAGTTCCCGTTCCGGGTCCCGGTAGCTGTTACAGATGATGATCAGGCGGCCGTTCTCCGTCGCCACCCGCTGCAGTCCCCTGGTGACCTCCGCGAAGTACGGGTCGGAGACGTCGTGCACGATGACGCCCACCGCGGTGCGCTGTGCCCGGGCCAGCAGTTGCGCGTGCGCGTTCGGGACGTAGTGCAGCTCGGCGACTGCACGCAGGACGCGGGTCCGCAGGTCCTCGGTGACGAGCTTGCTGCTGCCGTTGATGATCCGGGACGCGGTGGCCTGCGAAACTCCGGCCCGGCGGGCCACGTCGGCCAGCGTCGCCATCGTTCCTCCTCGCGTGCCACCATCGCGCGTAACCCTGTTGCGGCAGTGTGATCCAGCAGGATGCGTAGCGCAACGATACCGGTGCGACCCGGTACAGTGCCGGGCGCCCGGAGTCGACGCGGGCCGCGCTGAAGATCGACTCGGGCTTGCCTGGGTAGAGTGGACGCCATACTGTTTCCGGAAAGCGCTTGCCTGGCGTGGACCCGTGTGGAAGGAGCGCAATGTCTCGCAGGTCAATCGGCATCGCCGTCAATGGCGTGACCGGGCGGATGGGTTATCGCCAGCACCTCGTCCGTTCCCTGCTGGCCATCCGGGATCAGGGCGGTATTCCGGCGGCGGACGGCAGTGTCATCTGGCCGGAGCTGGTGCTCGTCGGGCGCAGCCAGGCGAAGCTGGACGACATCGCCGCCCGGCACGGCCTCACCGACACCTCCACGGACCTCGCCGCCACCCTGGCCCGCGACGACATTGAGATCTACTTCGACGCGCAGCTCACCCAGCAGCGCGAGAAGGCCATCCGGGCCGCCATCGAGGCGGGCAAGCACGTTTACACCGAGAAGCCGCTCGCCGAGGACGTGTCCGCCGCGGTCGATCTGGCCCGCGCGGCGGTCAGCGCCGGCGTGAAACACGGCGTGGTGCAGGACAAGCTCTTCCTGCCGGGTCTGCGCAAACTCAAGCGGCTGGTGGACGGGGGATTCTTCGGGCAGATCCTGTCCATCCGCGGCGAGTTCGGCTACTGGGTCTTCGAAGGGGACTGGCAGGAGGCACAGCGGCCCTCGTGGAACTACCGCTCGGCGGATGGCGGCGGCATCGTCGTCGACATGTTCCCGCACTGGCAGTACGTGCTCGAGCAGATCTTCGCCCCGGTGCGCGCGGTGCACAGTGTGATCGCCACCCACATCCCGACCCGGGTCGACGAGCGCGGCGAATCCTACCAGGCGACCGCTGACGACGCCGCGTACGGCACCTTTGAGCTCGAGGGCGGCATCATCGCCCAGATCAATTCGTCGTGGGCGGTCCGGGTCTACCGCGACGAGCTGGTGGAGTTCCAGGTCGACGGCACCCACGGCAGCGCGGTCGCCGGTCTGCGGCACTGCCGGGTGCAGCACCGGGCGACCACCCCCAAGCCGGTGTGGAACCCCGACCTGGCCGTCACCGAGGACTTCCGGTCGCAGTGGCAGGTCGTGCCGGACAACGAGGAGTTCGACAACGGGTTCAAGGTCCAGTGGGAGGCGTTCCTGCGGCACGTGGTCGACGACGAGCCCTTCCCGTGGGACTTCGGTGCCGGTGCCCGTGGCGTGCAGCTTGCCGAGCTCGGCCTGCTCGCCGCCCGCGAGGGCCGCCGCGTTGAGGTGCCGGAGCTCGACCTGTGAGTGACGGCCTGGGCCGGTTCGCGTTGAACCACGCGACCACGAAGTACTGGCCGATCGACGAGGCGGTGGCCGGGTGCCTGGCCAGGGGCGTGCCCGGCATCGGGTTGTGGCGTGAAGAGGTCAACCAGTTCGGCCTGGAACAGGCCGCCACGCTGGTCCGCGAGGCCGGCATCGAGGTGACCTCGCTGTGTCGCGGCGGGTTCTTCTCCGCGCCGAACTGGTACGACGAGAACCGCCGCGCCATCGACGAGGCCGCCACGCTCGGGGCGCCGGTCCTGGTGCTGGTCAGCGGCGGCCTCCCGGAAGGCTCGCGGGACATCGACGGCGCCCGGCGACACGTCGGTGACGCGATCGGCGAATTGGTGCCGTACGCGTTGGACGCCGGTGTGCGGCTGGCGATCGAGCCGCTGCACCCGATGTACGCCTCGGACCGGTGTGTGGTGTCAACCCTGGGTCAGGCACTCGATCTCGCGGCGCCGTTCCCGAGCGGGGCGGTGGGTGTCGTCATCGACACCTACCACCTGTGGTGGGACGACCAGGTCTGGGCCGGCATCACCCGCGCCGGAAACGAGGGCCGCATCGCGTGCTTCCAGGTCGCCGACTGGATCACACCGCTGCCCGAAGGTGTCCTGCTCGGCCGCGGACTGCCCGGGGAGGGCTGCGTCGAGCTGCGGCGGTTCCGGGAGGCGGTGGACGCCACCGGGTACACCGGGCCGATCGAGGTCGAGGTGTTCCACGCCGGGGTGTGGGCCCGGCCGGGGGACGACGTTCTGGCTGCCACGATCGAGGGGTACCTGACCCACGTCGTCTGACACGAAACCGCGCCCGCCTCACAGCACCGGCGTCACTTGGCCTTCTTGGTCTTGATCGGCTTGGGGGCCTTCGGCGGCTTCGGTTCCTTGGCTGGCTCCGGCTGCTCGTCGTCCGGCGTGGTGACCGTGATCGGGCCAGGAGTGGGCAACGGGGCGTCCGCGTCGACGGACGGCGCCGGCGCCGGCGCCGGGGTGACGTTGGAGTTCCCGGCCCCGGCCGGACCCGGCTGGCCGGCAGCGCCGGGCGCTCCGTCGGCCCCGTCCGCTCCCGGCTCGCCGTCGGCTCCCGGCACGCCACGGGCCCCGGGTGGCCCGAAGATGGCACCAACCTGCTGCTGACCCCCCTGCCCACCGGCCGGCGGGCCCGCGGACGACCCGCCGGGAGCCGATCCGGCCGGATCTCCGCCCGTGGGCGCCGCGGTGGACCCCACACCCGGGCCGTTACCCGACGGGTTCCCGGGCCGGTCGGACCACATGCCGCTGGCCGCGCCGATGACCAGCAACGCCGCGGCCGGCACACCGGCAGCGAAGGCCACCACGCGACGGCGCCGACGCCAGCCCGTCCCGGCCACCTCGGCGGCCGGACCACCGGCGGCCGACACCCCGCGTCCGCGACCCGCGGCACGTCGGGCGCGGACATCGCGTGGCGAGGGGAAGCCGCCCGTCGCGGCCCCGATCCCGGCGAGTCGACGGAGGAGCTGCCCGGCTGTGGGGCGCTCGCCGGGATCACGCTGCAGGGAGCTTGCGACCAGCGGCCGCAGCGACGGCGGCACACCGGTCAGATCCGGCTCGCCGTGCATGATCCGGGCCACCCGGGAGGCGACGTCCGGTCCCCCGAACGGGTGCCTGCCCGTCGCCGCGTACGCCACCAGCGCACCCCAGCTGAACACGTCCATGGCGGGGCTGGCCGGATCGCCGTTGAGCTGCTCGGGAGCCGCCCAGCCGAGGCTGGCCATGACCATGCCGGTCCGGGTGTGCTGGGTCGTTGCGTCCATCGCGCGGGCGATGCCGAAGTCGATGATGCGGACGCCGGCGAGTGCCATCAGGACGTTTCCCGGCTTGACGTCGCGGTGCACCAGGCCAACCTGGTGAATGCCGGCGAGGCAGGTGGCCACGCCGACGGCCAGACTCTGCAGGGTGGCTTCGTCCATCGGTCCCTCGGCTGCGACCAGGTCGGAGACCGGCACGCCGTCGATGTACTCGGAGACCAGGTAGGGCCGGCCCTGGTAGGTGCCGGAGTCGATGTACCGGGCGGTGCACGAGGCGGGGACGCGCTGGCCGGCCCGCACCTCCTGGACGAAGCGGTCCCGGAACTCCCGGTCGCTGGCAAGGTGCGGATGGACCAACTTGATTGCTACGGAGCTGCCGTCCGGCGCTTCCCCGAGGTAGACCGTGCCCATGCCGCCGATGCCGAGCTGGGCGAGCACCTTGAAGTCGCCAACCTGTCGGGGCGCGGACGGATCGAGCGGTGCCGCACCGGCGTGGGTTTCCGGTGCCGCGGCATCCATGCCGTCATCCATGCGCTGTCCTCCTCCTGGCGGCCGGCCGACATTTCCTGGTGCCGCCGCAGCCTGACTCGGCCAGTCTTGCCTGCGCGCGCCCAGAAACAAAGTGGCGGCGCTTGGCGCACTGTCGGAAGTCAGACAAACTTGGAGCGTTCAGCCCCGAAATGTGGCAGCTGAACGCTCCAAGTACTTCTTTTGAGAACGGCGATCACCCAGAAAACGATCCCGCGTTGTCCTTCGCCTGCGAGGCGGTCGTCTGGCCGGACTGCTTGGCCTGCTCGGCAGTCGTCTGGCCAGCCTCCCTGGCGTGGTCAGCGGTGGCCTGAGCGGACTGCTTGGCCTGGTCGGTCGTGGTCTGGGCCGCGTCGCGCGCGGTCTGCTTCACGTCCTCGGCGGCTTCCTTCGCGGTGTCGGTGACCGACTCCTTGATCCGCTGCGCCGACTCGGTCAGCGGAGCCTTGATCGGCTCGACCAGATCGGGGGCCTTCTCCTTGAGCTGGGCGCCTGCCCGGCGCTCCGCCTCGGTGCCCGGGAGCAGGGTGCCCGCCAGGAGACCGACGCCGAACGCGATGAGGCCCGCAGCCAACGGGTTGCCCTGCGCACGCTCGGCGACCGCCTGGGGCGCCGACCGTACCGCGTCCGCCGCCTGGCTGGCAGCGCCGCTCGCCTTGTCACTGACCTGTGATGCAACGCCGCTGGCCTTGTCGCTCACCTGTGATGCAACTCCGCTCGCTTTATCGGTCAAGCTCGAACTCGTGTCACTGACTGAACCGGCGGCGCTCTTCGGCGCCCCCATGACCTTTTCGCTGACCGATCGGGCGGTGTCCTTCACACCCTCCCACTTGCGCTGGGCAACGCGGGAAGGGCTGGTGCGGTCGGCGAGCATGTCGACTTTGTTGGTGAGGTCAGCCCGGGTGGCCTCGATGTCTTCCCTTATCCGGTCGGGTTCCGTATCCATTGGGCATCCTCCTTCAAGGTCTCTGCGGTCTGCTGCGGCACTGGGTTGACGGTGGCTAGCTTCTTGCGGCCCGCGCTGTAGAGCACGAAGCCGATGACGCCCCAGATCGCCGCGGCGATCAGGGCGGCCCACGCCGGGTCCATCACATTGGACAGCGCGGCGATGAACGCGAAGGTCAGGACGAGCAGGACGATGTGGCCGGCGACGCCGGCGCCGCCGAGCATGCCGGCGGCCTTACCCGCCTTGCCTGCCTCCTGCTTCATCTCGGCCTTCGCCAGCGCCACTTCCTGACGGAACAGGCGGGACAGGTCATCGCTGATGTCACTGATCAGCTGACCGATCGAGGCCGAGTCCTGACGGGAGTCCGCGCCCGAAGGTGTCGGAATCGTCATGGCCGCGTGCCCCGCTCCCGCTCGGCAGCGTCGATGAAGTCCTGCGGCGTGGGGTCAGCGACCTCGCCGGGGGTGGCGATCAGGCCCGGCCCTGCGGTGCTCGCCGGCACGATCGGCGCCGGCCCTGCCACGGTGCCCGGGGCGGTGGCCCACGGGTCGGCGGAGGAACTCACGTACACCTGCGAGGTGGGCGCGTCGGCAACCGACTGGGTCGGGTACGGGTCTGCCGGGTACGGATCGGCCGGGTAGGGCGTCGGCGTGTATGCGGCCGACGGCGTGGTCGACGACAGCTGGTCGGTGCCGGAGGTCGCGCCCTTCACGCCCTTGCCGAGCCGCCCGACCACCAGGCCGGCCGCCGCAGCCACGGCCAGGAACGCGCCGGGACGACGCCGCGCGAAGTCGCCGACCTCGGTGAGCAGGCCCTCCGGGCCGCGCTCCGAGACGTAGTCGGCAGCCTTGCGGGTGCCGTTCGCGACAGATCCGACGACGGAGCTGGCCGGCGAGCTGTCCCGTCCGGTCACCATCTCCTCGAGCTCGTCAGCGACCTTGCGCAGCAGGTTGGCCAGGTTCTCGTTGTGGGTGCTGGCCTCCGCGCTGACCTTCTGCTTCACTTCGGACGCGATGGTGCGGGCGTGTCCGGAGACCGTGCTGGCGACGTTTGCCGCCTCCTGCTTGGCGGTGCTGGCGACGTTGGCCGCCTCGTCCTTGGCCGTGCCGGCGACGTTGGCCGCCTCCTGCTTGGCCGTTCCCGCGACGTTGGCCGCCTCCTCGCGGGCCGTGTCCTTGACGGTGCTGGTGCCGCCGCCGGCGTAACTGCCGGAGTCGGTCGCCGCGTGAGCACCTACGTCATATTCAGAAACCTGCATGGTGGACCTCCGTAGAGCGGTGGAGTCGAGTTCTCTCCATCCGTACCCAGATTCGGTCAGCCAATGCGAACTTTCTCGGAACGGGCGGGATTTGTGCGGGGTCCGCCAAGTGGTCAGCGCTTTCGCCCGAACATCGCCCGGATTGCGGCGGCTATGAGCAACAATCCCAATATTGCGCCGACCACCTGTACAGCGGAGAGGTCGGTGTCATCGGGTAGGGCCAGCGGCGTC
Organism: Micromonosporaceae bacterium; assembly: GCA_035296325.1. Lineage (GTDB taxonomy): Bacteria > Actinomycetota > Actinomycetes > Mycobacteriales > Micromonosporaceae > DATHBD01. The sequence goes on from DATHBD010000023.1 coordinate 47,494, forward strand.
AGTGAGAACAGCATGCGCTCATGCTGGCACCGCCACCGCCGGCTCGTCGACCGTCGACACCCGCGCCGGCGTGCGGGTGATCAGCAGACCCCGGCGCTGCGCGATCCGCCCGAACGTGATGGCGTCCACCACCGCGGCGCCGCCCGGGTCGTTGTTGAAGTAGGCGTACGTCGCCACGTCGGGGTACGCGTCGGCAACCCGGCCCACCCAGGAGCTCAGCGCAGTCCGGCCGTAGCGTGGCCACGGCCGTGCCCCGCCCTCGTGGAGCCGTACGTACCCGAAGTCGGTCGTGCGCCACAGCGGAGTGACCGGCCGGCCGCGGCGGTCCGCCCAGCACAGAGCCGCCCCGCGGCGCTCCAGCACCAGCCGCACCGCGTCGGTCCACCAACTGGCGTGCCGCGGCTCGACCGCGACCCGCACCCCGGCGGGGAAGCGCTCCAGCGTCGCGTCGAGCAACCCGGCGTCCGCCTGCAGCGTCGGCGGGAGCTGCAGCAGCACCGGCCCGAGCCGATCGCCGAGCCCGGCGGCCCGATCGAGGAAGCGGGCCACCGGCTCCTCCGGCTCGCGTAGGCGCTTGATGTGGGTGAGGTATCGGCTCATCTTCACGCCGACACAGAAATCATCCGGCGTACGGGTCCGCCAGTCCAAGAAGGTCCTGCGCTCCGGAAGTCGGTAGAAGGCGTTGTTCACCTCGAACGTGGCGAACGCCCCGGCATAGTGCTCCAGCCAGGACCGCTGTGGCATGGCGGCGGGGTAGAGCCGGCCACGCCAATCCCGGTACTGCCAGCCGGAGGTGCCGATCCAGATCACCCGGCCGTGCTACCCGCGGCGGCTGCCGGGAAACGCGCCACCCGCCGGACAGCGCATCGGCGGGCGCCGGGCGCACGACGCGAAGATTCTCCCGCAGCCGCGTGGCGCCGCTCCGAGCGGCGCGCCTGCGTATACCTATCCGCCGCGGCGGCAGAGCTGATACCGCCGCGGCAACGTATAGACCTGCTAGCGCGGGTGCGAGCAGGTCTATACGTTGCGATGCGACAGGCCACACCGGGGCGGCGCGTGCCGGCGAGCGGAGCCGGGGCGCGGGGCCGGGCGGCGCGGCCGGTTACCGGACGCGCGGTAACCGGCCGCCCGGTTACCGGGCGGCGGCGTTGCGTGCCGCCGACGCGGCCGCGCGGACGGCCGGTGCCAGCGTGGCGGCGATCAGGGCGTAACCCGCGCTGGACGGGTGGAACCGGTCGGAGCTGAACAACGCCGGGTCGGCCGCGAACCGAGCGGCGGAGCTGCCGTCGTTGTCGGCGACCCGGGCACCGGCGGCGAGCGCCGCGACGGTCTGTGCCTGCCGCAGCAACTGGCTGCCGGCGCGCACAACGGTCCGCGCGTGGTCCGGCACCCATGGCACGACGCTGAGGTCGGGGGCCGGCGCGACAACGACTTCGGCGCCGGCGGCACGCAGCGCGCGGATGGCGTCGCCGAGCTGCGCAGCCGCCCGCTGCGGCGCGACGAACCGGGTGAGGTCGTTCGCGCCGATGATGATGAGCGCCAGGTCCGGTTTCCAGGACAGTGCCCGCTGGACCTGAGCGGCCAACGCCTTGCTGTCGGCGCCGGGTACCGCGAACACACGTACCTCGGCTGGTGTGCCGGCCTCGGCCAGCACGGCGGCGAGCCGCGCACCGACCGTGTCCGTCGGCCTGGACGCGCCCTGCCCGTACGCGATGGAGTCGCCCAGAACGGCGAAGGCAAGTGTCACAACGGTGCACAACGTCGGCGCCGTCGCTTTCCTTCCGTCGGGCGGGACGCTTCAGCCGTCTGGCGTGAACAGTCCCTGGATTCCGACGATGATTGCGATGAGACCGAAGATCGCGAGTACCAGAGCCAGACCGGTCGCGGCGCTCTGGTCATCGCCGGGCGGCCGCTGCCGCCCGGTCAGCCGGTCCCACAACAGGGCGATGCCGACGCCGATCCCCACCACCTCGAAGTGAAAGACGCGTGGGCCGGAGATCAGGTGGGTGACGAGGTAGTAGCCGCCGGCCACCAGGGCGACGATCCCGACGATCCATCCGAAGGGCCCGACTCGGGCGGCGAACCGGCCGAGATCGTCGCCGACCCGCGGCAGGCGCCGGAGCAGGGCGACGGCGAGCAGGAAGCCGCCGAAAATGTTCGCAAGGTCGAGCAGCAAAGCCATGATCATATTGGCCGTCCTTCGCCGTCACCGAGCGCATGGTGCGAGCAGTGTCGATCTGGAGAGTAGTGGACCTTGGGTGCCGCCGCAGCAGTCTCATGCGCGCACCCACGCTGTGACGACACGTCACATTACTGTGATGCTTGTCACGTTTATCGGGACGGTGGCCGCCAGGCTGAACTCGTACGGTCAGGACTGACCGAGTCAGGTCGTCATCGATCGGGGGAGCTCTCACATGCACCTATGGCAGTCGAGGCAGGACGACACGCTCCGGCACTTTATGACCCGGCTGAGTGCACGGGGCGCGGTCGTGGTGACCGCCGCCGCACTCGCGACGTCTGGCATGGTCGGTGTTGCTGGCGCCGAGCCCCAGGCAGAAGAGCCGCCGCCGTCCATCGTGGAGGACTACAGGTACCCCGGCGCGGCGGCCATCGAGGCGCGGGAAAATGTGAAGCTGATCTCCGGTGATGGGCACATCCTGATCGCCGACTGCGCGACCCCGCCGGTGAACGGCATTGGTGTCGTCAGGGTCTATTCCACTGAGGCAACCGTCGGCACTCTCGGCACCGGTGAGGTGTGTTTCCGGATCACCGGCACACCCGGTCGCCTTGACCTCGAGGTCCCGGCCGTGTTCGAGATCACCGGCGACGGTACGCCCGGACGCAAGGGCAGCGGCCACAACCTCACCGTCGTTGTGCGGACGGAAGCCGGAGAGCTGCCGCCGGTGACCGTCAATCCGTCGGGTAGCACGCAGGTCGGCAGGGGCAACAATGCCGAGCCGACCATGCTTCTGCAGATGAGGGTTACCCCGTAGCCGTCGCAGCGCGTGTGACCTGAGGCGCCTTCAACACCGCGCACGACCGCGCCGTCGGCGTGTGGGGAGATTCGTGCTGCCCAGCCGCCGGTCGCATTAGCAGGCCGGCATGCTCCAGCGTTCTGAGGAGTGAATCCTTGATGCACAGAGAAGCGACGTTCCTGCGTGCCCGGGCGGTCATCACGCTCCTGTCCGCTGTGGCGGTTCTGGTTGCGGGCACCGGTGCGCGGGTCGCGCACGCCGAGCCAGCGCCAATTGATCCGGGGGGTGGGCGCGCGGCGGTCGCGTCGGCGTGGCGTAACGGTGGACCGGTGGTCCGCGCGGCCGCCGAGAAGGCCCTGCTCGGTACGGACGCCGAGGTGAACCAGTTCCTGTCGACCGGCTGGGAGCAGCGCAGGCGGATCGATGACCGCCTCGCCGTGAACCAGATGATGGCGGCCGGCGGCCCAGCGGTGCGCAGCGCAGCGCAGCGGGCTCTGAACTCTGCGGACCCGGGCGCCCTCGTGACGTTCCTGAACACGGGCCACCGGGCGCCGATGCAGACCGACCAACGGCTCCGGTTGAACCAGATGATGGCGCACGGTGGCGAGGAGTTGAAGGCGGCCGCCCAGAAGGCGCTGGACGCCAGAGATCCCGCTGTGGTGGATGCGTTCCTCTCGTCCGGGTGGCGCGTTCCTTGGGAGATCGACCAGCGGCTGCGGGTCAACCAGATCATGGCGAGCGGCGGCCGGGAGGTGCAGGCCGCCGCGCAGCGCGCTCTGGACACCAAGAATGCCGACGTCATGACGGCGTTCATCGAGTCCGGTTGGGCGGTCGCTTCGGCACGTGACGACGAAACCGCGTCAATTTCAGACCTGGTCCACGCGGCCGAGACCGCCGGCGCGCAGGCGGCCCGGGAGACGGACGGGGCCAAGGAGGCCGGGGCCCGCGCAGCCGCCGCAGCCGAGGCCGCCCGGCAGGCAGCCGAGACCGCGGCCGCGGCAGGCTCCCGGGCACAGAACGACGCCGCTGCCGCCGCGGCCGCGGCAGCCCGGGCGGCTGAGGCGGCGAACCAGGCGGCCAAGGCGGCCAAGGAAGCGGTGGGCGCGGCGCACGCCGCCACGGCGGCGGCGCGAGTCGCCGCCGGCGCCGCGGCGAGGGCGGCCTCGGCGGCGTCCAGGGCGGGGCACGCAGCGGTCAGGGCCAACCGCGCGGCCGTCGACGCGGCTCTCGACCGGAGCAAGATACCGGCCGCCAAAGCAGCCGCTGAAGCCGCACGCGACATGGCCATTCAGGTCGACCGGGCAGCGGCGGCCGCCGAGAAGGCCGGTGACGCCGCGAGGGAGGCCGGCGTCGCGGCCACCGGGGCGGGTTCGGCCAGCGCTCACGCCACCAAGGCAGCGGAAGCCGCGATGGAGAGCTACCGGTACGCCGTGGCCGCCGGTGGCAACGCCGCTGCCGCCAAGGCGGCCGCGGACACAGCTCGGGCCAACGCCAATCGGGCGAACCGGGCAGCCGCAGCCGCTTCGCGCTTCGCGAAGGCGGCTGCGGACGCCGCCTACGCGGCCCGTGACGCCGCCCGACGTGCCAGCGCGAATGCCTTCGCCGCCGCGAAGGCCGCAGACGATGCGGGCACTCATGCCGCTGATGCGGAACGTGCGGCCGCCGAGGCCACCCAGCACGCGAACGCCGCGACTGCCGCCGCCGAGGCCTCGGTCGCGGCGGTACAGCAGGCAACGGCGATCTACGACGCCGCCCGGACCGCGGAGGCGGAGAAGATCGCTGTCAGCGCCGAGCAGGCCGGCGAAGCCGCCTTGGCGGCCAGTGCGGAGGCAGCGCGCCGGCAGGCACAGGTGAGCAGCGACGCCGCCCAGGCGGCGAAGCGCACCGACGAGACCAAGCGGCTGATCGCCGAGGCTCTGGCACCCGGCACCCCGCCCGCCGTCGCGGTGGTCAACGGGCGGCGGGTAGCGCTGGCACTGGCGTCCTCGGACGGTCCGTGGACCAGGGAAGCGGCGTTCGCCGCGCTCGGCGCCAGCGACCCGTTGGTGTTGGAGTTCCTGCGTACCGGTATCTCGGAAGCCGCCGGACTGGACGACCGGCTGACCCTCGCGAACCTCATGCTCACCGGCAGCGAGGCGATGAAGAAGGCGGCGACCGAGGCGTTGAATTCCTCGGATGCCGCCGTCGCCCAGTTCCTGACCACCCGTGACTACCCCGGTCGTCTGATCGACGACCGGTTGGCGGTCAATCAGGTGATCGCGGCCGCACGTGAAGAGCGCAACGACGATGTGGTGGAGAAGGGACAGCGGGCGCTAGGGATCGGCACGGGCCAGGCCTTCGCCGAGTTCCTCGCCACCGGCCAGTACACCTCGCTGGCAACGGACAACCGTCTCAAGGTGAACCAGCTGATCTCCAGCGCTGCCGAGGACTCCGAACTCAAGGCGATTGCGCAGGTGATGCTGTATGCCCCGCCCGCGTTCCGCCATGAGTTCGTGCTTTCTGGCCAGTACGAGGTTGCGCAGCGCGATCTTGATCGGGCCACCCACGATGCCGAGGTGTCCGCGCTGCTGTCGCGGGGGACGCAGGCTGCGGTTACGGCGCTGCAAAACGCTCAAGAGGCCCAGGAGGTCGCTGCGAAGGCGCGCGGCGACAGCCTGGCCGCCAACCAGTACGCGGGCCACGCGCGCGACTCCGCGAGGGTTGCGGAGGCCGCCGCGGATCGGGCGAAGCAGTCGGCGGACGAGGCAACGAAGTCGGCCGAGCGCGCAGCAGCGTCAGCGCAGACCGCCAGGAACGCGGCGGCCAAGGCGAATGCTGCCGCCCGTCAGGCCTCGCGCTCCGCCCACTGGGCGGCGCAATCGGCGAAACAGGCCGCCCAGTACGCCGCGGAGGCGTACCGGTCCTACCTGGCGGCGCACGCCTCTGCCGAGGCGGCCGGACAGGACGCCAACGCAGCCATTGCCGCAGCCAATCAGGCTCGGGCGGCGGTCATGGAAAAAGCCGAGCGGGAGAAGGCCCGCGCATTACTCGTCATGGGCGAGTACTGCCACGACCGGTATGGCCACGGCTCGCCTTACCTCGCCGAGTGCATCAACAACGTCACCAAGACCGGTGACGAGCTGTCGCGGTATGCGGACAAGAATGCGCGGACCTGTGATTGGCTATTCCCGCCCGGTTCGGCCAACCACAAGGACTGCATCCAAGACGCCACCCACCCGGATTTCACGAACAACCGGGTGCTTGACTTCGGCCACGCGGCGATCGCTGAGCTGACCGCGTTCGTCGCCATGGCCGCCGTCCTGCAGATGGTCGGCGAGGTGATCATCTGCGCGGCGTCAGTGATCTGCGCGGTTGTGTTGGTGGGCGGTCTGGCCATAAGTGCGCTCGTCCCCAAAGACCCGCGGTACGACACCTTCATGTCGTGGTTCCAGGTTGCCAGCATCATCTTCACGCTCGGGACCATCCGGACCGCCGCCGTTCTCGAGTCGCTGATCCTGAGGCAGCTTGCCCAGCGCTCAATGCATGCCCGCCTGTCGTTGATGGCCGACGACATCGTACGGAGGGGCGACTTCGGGCCCCGCGTCATGCCAGACAAATTGGTTCCAATGACCAAGAATTGGGACCGTTACGCGGGGATGACCCGCGAGGAGTACGTCCGGCTGTACTGGAACCCGGACCTTGTGAATCGAAGCGGGCCGCCGGGTGGCTGGGACTGGAATGTTGCCGGGCCGAACTTCGGACCGGTGCCCAACGACGGGGCTGTCGGTACGCCGAAAGTGCTGGGTACCAACGACGTGAGGCTGCACGACGTCTGGGACCGATTCGGTGGTCCGACAGGTAGATTCCTGTCTCCGGTTGATACGCCGTTCGAACTCCGTGCGCTGCCCCCGGCGAGTTTGAAGGAGTACCACCGCTATCAGTGGATCCAACCCTATGATCCCAACGTGCACGGGTGGATCAAGCGGGCCCCCGTCGCACCCGCCTGGGGCCAGCCAGGTGGCGGCCAGCAGTTCCATACTGAGAAGTCAGTCCAGGAGTTGCTGGACATGAAACCGCCGCCCATCAAGGAAGTTCCGTGATGAATGTACGAGAGTTGCAGATCGCCCTGCGACAGGCTGGGGTGGACCCGCACCGCTACGGCATCGAGGGTGTGCCAAGCGACTACCGCCTGAGTGACGGCACGCCCTTCCTGGCGAGGCAGTCCGATGGCCGCTGGTTTCTCGGCACTTCGGAGCGTGGGAAGGAGTCGACGCTGCGGGTGTTCGACTCCGAGGAACAGGCCTGCGCATACCTGTACGAATATCTGACACGTCCGCGTCCAGCGCTGGAGCCACTCACCCCGGAGCAGGAGGCCGCCGCCTTCGCGCGGGCTCGCGAGGTCGAGGAAGAGGACCGGCGGTGGCGGGAGCGGCACGGACCCTAGCGCAGCCTGACCCGCACGGTGTCCGACGCCGGACCGAGCTGATTGGCTCGGTCCGGCGTCTCGTTATCAGGCAGGTTCGCTACGGCGTACTCACGCCGGCGGCGTAGTGCCAGACATCGCGCATCAGATCGGGCGTCTGGGGCCCGTTCAGTTGCAGCTGACTGAGCAGGATCGTCGCTGACCCGGCCGACGGGAGGATGTGCGCGGCGGTTCCGGTCCCGCCGATCCAGCCGTACCGGCCGGGCAGGTTCCACGGATCGACCTGTTCGACGTCGACTGAACCCCCGAAGCCCCACCCCTGGCCCTCCAGGAACACCCCGCCGGCGTCCCGCTGGGCCGGGGTCAGGTGATCAGTGGTCATCTGCCGCACCGACGCGGCCGACAACAGGCGGCGGCCGTCGAACACGCCGCCGGCGAGCAGCATTCTGGCGAAGGCGGACAGGTCATCCACGGTCGAGACGAGGCCGCCAGCGCCGGACGGGAAGGGTGGCACGCTGCTCCACTGGCCGTCCGGGGGGTCGAGGAGTTGGAGTGCTCCGGCGGGATCGCAGCCGTAGTAGCTGGCGAACCGGTCACGCTTGGCGGCGGGGACGTCGAATCCGGTGTCGACCATGCCGAGTGGCTCGAACAACCGCTCTGCCAGGAATTTTGGCAACGACTGGCCCGAGACCCTGGCGATGAGCACACCCAGGATGTCGGAGCAGGTGTTGTACAGCCACCCGTCGCCCGGCTGGTGCAGGAGCGGGATGCCGGAGAGCACCGCCATCCAGTCGTCCGGAGGCGGTACGAGCTGGGGTTCCGGAGGCCCCTGCTTCAGGGCGTTGAGCAGGAGCCCCACCACCGGCAGCGAGAAATCGCCGGGGAAGCCGTAGCCCGCGCGGGAGGTGAGCAGGTCGAACAGCGTGATCGGTCTGGTCGCCGGCACCACGTCGTCGATCGGCCCGCCCGGTGAGCGGAGGACCGATGGTGCCGACAGCTCCGGTAGCCACTGCCGAACCGCGTCGTCGAGCGCGATTCGCCCATCCTCCACCAGCACCATCGTCGCGGCGGCAATGATCGGCTTGGTGACGGACGCGATCCGGAGGATGGATTCGCGGGCCATTGGCGCCGTGCCTTCGGTGTCGACGGCGCCTACCGCCTGCACCTCGACCACATCACCGCGAGCGACCAGTGCGACCGCGCCCGGCACCGGTCCCTTACTGACGTGTGTCTGGAGGATGTCGCGGAGCGTCGTCATGGATGCAGCTTGTCAAAGTGCGCCGACCCGGGCCAGCGGCCAGACCCGCGTTGCTACGCCAGGGGTACTGAGGGCGGCGCGCCACGCCGACGACGCGAGGCGGTGTTGCCTGCGGGCGGTGCCGACTGGTTGGCTGCCAGGATGGGCAGCCGCCGGGGGTACAGCGTCGTGGTGTTCATCGTGCTGGCATCCCTGGACAACGTCGCGATTGGACTGATCCCCCCGCTGTACCAGCCGATCGCGCAGGATCTGGGCGTCGCGGAGAGCGCCGTCGGGATCGCCACCGCGGTCACCTACTTCATCTCGGCGGTGGCGGCGGTCGGCTGGGCGTACATCGGGGACCGCACCAACCGCAAGCCGGTACTCATGGCCGGCACCCTGCTGTGGGCGGCGGGCACGGCCGGCATCGCGCTGGCCGGAAGTTTCCCGATGTTCCTCGCGGCTTCGGTGATCGGCTCGATCGGATTGGGCGCGGTCGGGTCGGTCGGCTTCTCAGTGGTGAGCGACCTCATCGCGCCGCGCCGGCGCGGGTTGGTGATGAGCCTGTTCGGGCTCTCCCAGGGGATCGGGGTGCTGGCCGGCACCCTGCTGGGTGGCCTGCTCGGCAGCGCGGACTGGCGCCGACCGTTCTGGGTGGTGACCGTCGTCGGCGTGGTGGCGGCCACCGCGTACTGGTTCACGCTCGACGTCCGCCGCGGCGAGAGCGAGCCGGAGCTGGCCGAGCTGTACCGCGCCGGCGGGGAGTACACGCCGCGGATCGGGCGGGCCGACCTGCCCCGGATCGTGGCCCGGCGCACCAACGTGTGGTTGATCCTGCAGGGCGTCACCGCCCAGGTGACCTTCGGCTCGCTGGTCTGGCTGCCCCGGCTGTTTCAGGAGCGCGCCATGGACCAGGGGTACTCCGCGCCCACCGCGATCGCCATCGGCAGCCTGTACGCCACGCTGTTCCAGCTCGGTGGTGTGCTCTCGATCTTCGGTGGGTTGATCGGCGACCGGCTGCAGCGGCGGACGCCGCGCGGACGGGCCCTCGTGGCGGCCGTGGGCATTTTGGCCGGCATCCCGCTCTACGTCGTCCTCTTCTTCGTGCCGTTGCGGGTGGAGGTGGCCGACGGCGCGGGGGTCGGCGCGGTCACCCTGGCGGTGCTGGGCAGCCTCTTCACCGAGCCGACCGTCACGGTGAGCTTCCTGGTGGCGCTGCTGGCGTTGGCGCTCACGTCGGCGAACTCGCCCAACTGGTTCGCGCTGATCGCCGACGTCAACCTGCCCGAGCACCGCGGCAGCGTGTACAGCCTCGGCAACCTGGCCAACGGGGTCGGCCGCGCCGCAGGCAACGCCCTGGTCGGCGTGGCGTTCCGGACGCTCGCCACCCGGCTGCCGCCGCCGCTGAACTTCGCCGTCGGACTGGCCATCTTCCAGGTTTTCTTCATCCCGACCGGGATCATGTACTACCTGGCGTCACGCACCGCGCCGGGCGACATCGCCGAGGTCCGCTCCGCCTTGCGCGCCCGCGCCGAGTCGGCGAGCCGGACGGCGCCGCCCGGTCCGTGACCGCGACGAGCGGATGAGGTCGGGCTCTCACCCGCGGTTGCTCAGTCCGCGCCGTAGGTGAGCAGCAGGCGGTCGTACTCGGCCCGGGTCACCGGCAGGACGGTGCCGTGGCGGGGGCTGGGTGGCAGCACGTAGTCGGTGGACGGGGTCCACGTTCCGGAGTCGAGATCCGTCGACTCGAACGGCACGTACCCTCGGCCGCCGTGCTCGTCGATGAACAGATACCACTTCTCCTCGGTGTTGGATTTGACGACGGCCGGGCCTTCGCCGTGGCTGATCGTTCCCATGCCCAGGCACTCCGCGATCAGCTCCCACGCCGGGTTCAGCAGCGTGGTCGACTTCTCCACCATGGGGAATTTGCCGCACGGGGTCGCCGGTGTGTTGTCCCGCTCGTCCTTGGTGAATCGGTAGTAGGTGCCGCCGTGCTCGATCACCGTCGAGTCGATCACGTCGTGGCCGGGGTCGATCCAGACCTGAGGCTCGCTGAACGTCACGAAGTCGCGGGTGGTGGCGTACATCATTCGGTTGTAGGAGGGCCCGGTGTGGGCGGCGTTGTCGTACAGCCGCGACGCCCAGAAGACGACGTACGCGCCGAGCGTCCGGTCGTAGTACGCCTCGGGCGCCCACGTGTTCCCGGCGGACTCGGGCGAGACGGTGACGAGTCGCTGGTCCGTCCAGTTCACCAGGTCAGTTGACTCCCAAACCATGATCGCCCGACTGCCGGTGCGCTGGGCGGCGTTCCAGTCCCAGTTACCGTTGATCTTCAGGTCGGTCGCGATCTGGTAGAACTTGTCGCCCTCCGGCGACCGGATGATGAACGGATCGCGTAGGCCCTCCTCGCCCAGCGTCGAGGTCAGGGTCGGCCGGCCGCCGTTGAGTTCGCGCCAGTGCAGTGGGTCGTTGCCTTGGCTCAGCGCGAAGTAAACCTGCTCACCGTTGGCGGTGCCCTCACCGGTGAAATAGCTGAAAAGGTAGCCGGTGAGGTCCTGGCGCTCCGGCAGCTCCCGCACCGTGGTGGTGAAGGTCCGCGTGGCTTCCGCTCCGTTCAGGGAGACCTTGGCGTGCAGCACCACCGTGACGCTGCCAGCACCCGCCGCGGGTCGCTGTACCACGCCGGACGGCGAGATCACCGAGGGACGGTCGGACAACCAGGTCACCGTCGTACCATCCGGCCCCGTCGTCGGCAGGTGCAGATTGCCCCGGACGTCGGATGGCTTGTGCACCCGCAGCGCCGCCGCCGCCCGGTTGACCATCTGGGAGTCATTGAACTCGGCAAGCACTGTCACGGGGAACACCTTCGACTCGCGGGCCTCGCCCAGGGCCAGGTTGGCGGTGAGCGTGATCCTGGCATCCGGTCGGCCGAGCGCCGGTCGCTGGACCGTGCCGTCCGGCGCGACTACCGAGGGATCGCTGCTGGTCCAGGTGATCACGGAGCCGTTCCGGCCGGACCGGGGCAGCGGCAGGTTTGCCGTGACGCCCATGGTCTCACCCAGGGTGAGCTCCGCCCGGTCCAGCGCGACGCTGCTTATCGCGGCGCGGAGCCCGAGTCGGCCGACCTCTTCCGCGCCGAGGGCCCGGTCGTAGATCCGGAAGTCCCGCATTCGGCCCAGGAACAGTCTGTCATTGGCGTAGACCGAGCGGCCGAGGTAGTTCGCGGTCGTTGTGCCGTTCCCGAGATCGCCGGGCCGGATCGTCACCGCCGCGTTGCGGCCCACTTCGACGCCGTCCTCGTAGAGCACCGCCGTGCCGTCGGTCAGCGTGTAGGCCAGGTGCTTCCAGGTCCCCCGCGCCAGGTTGTGGCCGACCGCGGGCCGGGTGTTCTGCTCGGTGGACCAGTTGCCGGTGGCGATGGCTGTGCGGTAGTCGTTACCCGTCGTGAAGAGGTACCCGTCGCCGGCTCCGGCGGTGGTGTTACCGAGACCGTAGATGAAGTACGGGCCGGGCTGCGCCGGGTCGACGAAAACCTCCAGGCCGACCGTGATGGAGGCCATCCCGGCCAGCACGTCGTCCGGCAGTTTGACGGAGGTGTCGGTGCCGTTGAACCCGAGGCCTTCTCCGCCGGTCCAGTCGGCCACGCCGTTCAGCACGCCGTGCCGGCCACGCCCCGAGGAGTCCTCCACCACCGTCCCGACCGCCCCGTCCAGCCCGTACCGCAGCACCAGGCCGTCGGTGATCTCAGCCGCGGACGCCCCGCTCGCAGGGGCCACCGCGGCGAGCCCGGCCACCACCGTCAACGTCGCCGTCACAGCGGCGCGGGACACAAGCCTGCTACGGGACATCGGGGTGCCTCCGATACTCGGGCATCGTCTCCGGTCACTATGACACCGGTCCGGACCGGCCCGCACGCCGGCGACGGTTCGGACCGCACCAGACTGCTTAGGTGACCAGTCCCCGTCCGGCCGGTCAGGACTCGGCGGAGCGGTGCCGCAGGTCCGGCAGGAGGACGTCCACGGCGGTCAGGTCGTACACCCGGCGCACTCCGGTGACCTGCGCGCCCGACACCTCGAGGAACTCGGCGAGGCGGATGGTGCCGGCTGGCTCCCGGGTACGGCAGTCATAGAGCAGCGCGGCGCGGTCGGCGCCGGCCGTCAGGGAGAGCAGCGCGACGGATTCCAGGCGCTGCGCCAGTCGCTGCAGCAGGTCGAGCAGGTGGTCCCGACCCAGTGGCCAGCCGAGGTTGGACTCCACGGTCGCGTCGGTGGCGAGGATGGTGCGGACGCTGTCCAGGTCGCCCGTGGTCCAGGCGCTGACCCAGTCGCGGGCCACCCGTCCGGCGGTGTCGGCTTGCCGGCGGCTCCCGGGTCCACCGGCACCGGCCGGCGCGGTTGTCGCGCTGGACCGGGCTTCGGAGCCGGGCGCGGTTGCCTCGGACGGGACCGTCTCATTGGCGCGCATAGTCGCATCTTGCCAGTTCGTCGGCGGTCTGGCCGGATGTCCGGCGGTTCGCCCACCCGGGCGGGCACCGGCGTCGCCGAACGCAACCGGCGCCGGCCCCCAAGGGGACCGGCGCCGGTGACCGAAGTTGCGTGAGACTTACCGCAGCATCGCCGCGGCCGGGACGAAGGTGTACCCGAGGCCCTGGATGCCCTCGATGGTGGTCTTCAGGTGGGCCGTGCCGAGGTACGGGTGGTAGAAGAGGCTGGCCGTGCCGTCCCGGACGATGAGGTTGCGCCTGGCCGATGCGATGAGGTCGGCCGGCAGGCGCGCCGGGTGCGTGTTGAACGCGTCGGGCTCGACGTTGCCGATGTTCTCCGGGACGACGGCGGTGCCGTAGATGTCGCGGACGGTGTACGGGAAGAACTGGCCGGTGACCCTGGTGTAGTCCGGCTTGGTGTTGCTGAACGAGCCGGGGAAGTACAGGCCGCGCTCGTAGCGGGTGGTGAACTTCGCCGCGACGGCTTTGTAGTCGACGACGCTGGCGGCGTAGTGCGGGAACTCGAAGATCGTCGGTGCGCTCAGTCCGGCGGCGGTGAACTCGCGGAACGAGGCGTTGATCCGGTCGGTCGCCCAGGCGGGAGAGTCCTTGGCCACCGGTCCGTCGTAGATGACCCGGTCGTTCGCGTCGACGTGCGCCGCGTAGAACTCGAAGTCGTTGCCGCTCGCGCCGTCGTACGGGTTGTTCACTGCCTCGTACTGGTGGGTGTAGCCGTGCATCAGCAGCGTGCCGCCGCGGGACTGCATGTACTTCAGCGCGCTGACCACCTTCGGCCGCTGGCGCAGGGTGTAGTCCTCGCCGATGCCGCCGTTGTAGGCGCCCTTCGGGTCGCGGTAGCGCGGGTAGACGGCCACCGTGAACGGGACCTTCCGGCTGTACAGGTAGTCGGTGATGGCGCGCAGCTCGGCCGGGTCGGCGTCCGGGCCGACGTCCTCGATGCGGACCAGCGCCCGGTGCCGGGTCACGGCGGCGGGGGCCAGCACGTCGTAGAGCATGTCGGCGAAGGCCAGGTACCGGTCGTCGTGGGTGACGTAGGAGAACGGCATCTCGCCGAGGTAGGTCAGGTTGCCGGAGCGAACCGCCCACGGGAAGGTGGTGCCGTCCGGGCGGACCGCGGTGCCGACGGCCTTCGCCTTGGCCGGGTCGTAGATGACCGTATCCATGATCCCGGACTTGTTCTGGGTGTCGCGGGTCAGGGCGGTGCCCCGGTAGTTGACCGTTGCGACGTCGGAGACGTCGAAGCCCTTCCAGGTGTAGCCGTACTGCGTCGCGAAGTCGGCGCGGCGCGCGGTCAGCTGCCAGATGTTGTCGTACATCCAGACGACCGGCTTGGTCGTGGTCGCCACGTCGTCGAGGAACGCGACGGGCACCGGCTCGTCGTAGGTCGAGCCGACGTAGATGACGGCGCTGAACGAGGCGATCTCGTTGGCGGTGTACTGGCCGACCGGGTGGGCCACCCAGGAGCCGAAGTGCGACACGAGGTTCGCGGCCTGCATGCCGTACGCCTCACCGAGCCAGCCGTACGGGCCGGTGTTGTCGTAGACGACAAGCGTCTTGGCGGTGCCGGCGCCGGGAGCCGCGGCGCCCTTGGCGGCGGTTGCGGGGACCACGCCGGGTGCCGGCGCGACCTCCGCCGCGGTGACCATGGCCGCGGTCGGGGTGTCGGCCGTGCTGAACGACGCCGTACTGAACGATGCCCGCTGGGTGGGTGCCTTGCCGCTGCGCGGAGCACGCGTGGTCGCCCCTCCGCCGGCGACCACGCGCTCGGCAGGGCGCAGCTGCGTCGGCCTTGGCGGAGCCGGAAGGCGGCTGTCCGCGGCGCCGTGCGGGGCGTGGTTGTCGGCGTGGCCGTGGCCGTGCGACTTCGTGCTGGCGGCGTCGGCTGACCCCAGTGGGGTGCCGAGCACGGCGATGGCGGCCAGGACCGCGGTCGATGTGGCGATGACCGCGGCGCGGCGGAGCAGGTCGGATCGTGCCGGGGCATGGGGTACCGGGAACACTGATGTCATCGGGGTGGCCTCTACAGCTGGAAGGGGAGGGGGCGAGGGCGAACGTTGCTTCAGCGGACGGCGACGGCCGGCATGGGTGCGGGGTACTCGGCGAGGCCGAGCAGGGCGGTGACGGCCTGGTCGGTGCGGCGGGAGGCGAGCCCGTCGCCGTACGGGTTGCCGGCGGCGGTCATCGCGTCGCGCAGCAACCGGTCGTCGAGCAGTCGGGACGCCTCCTTGACGATCAGTTCGGCGTCGGTGCCGACCAGCTTGGCGCAGCCGGCCCGCAGCGACTCGACCCGCTCGGTGACGTCGCGCAACACCAGCGCGGGAACGCCGAAGGAGGGCGCCTCCTCCTGGATGCCACCGGAGTCGGTGAGGACGAGATAGGCACTCGACAGCAGGCGGGCCAGGGCCGGGTACGGCTGCGGGTCGGTGATGGTCACCCGGACCAGGCCGGCCAGGCCAGCTTCGATCTGGCTGCGAACTGCGGGGTTGGGGTGGCTGGGCAGTACCACGTGCACATCGGGGTAGGTGTCGATGATGGTGCGGACGGCGGACAGGATCCGGTCCAGCGGCTCGCCCCACGACTCGCGCCGGTGCGCGGTGACCAGGACCAGGCGACCGCCGCTGTGCTGGGCGGCGGCCACCGCGGCGGCGACCCGCCCGTCGTCGAACGGCAGCTCCTGTGCGGCGACGTGCAACGCCGCGTCCACCACGGTGTTGCCGGTGACCAGCACCTGGCTCGGTGACACGTTCTCGGTGAGCAGGTTCTGCGCGGCCAACGCCGTGGGCGCGAGGTGGAGCTGGGCGAGCTGACCGACGAGGCGGCGGTTGCCCTCCTCCGGGAACGGCGAGTCCAGGTCACCGGAGCGCAGCCCGGCCTCCAGGTGCACGACCGGGATCCGGCGCCAGAACGCGGCCATCGCGCCGGCCAGTGTCGTGGTGGTGTCGCCCTGGACGATCACCGCGGCCGGCTTGCGCTCGGCGAAGAGCTGGTCGAGCTGGCGCACCATCTCGGTCATCAGCTCGGCCTGCTCGCCGGTGAGTCGCTCGACCGGCAGCGACACGTCCGGTACCAGGTCGAACGCGGCCAGCGCCTGGGCCACCATGGTCGGGTGCTGGCCACTGGCGACGATCACCGGCCGGAGGTTCCCGGCGGCGCGCATGGCGAGCACCACCGGGGCGATCTTGATGGCCTCCGGTCGGGTGCCGGCGACGAGGTGGACCTCGGGGAGGGGGGACGTCTGCACGATGCCTCTGCTTTCGCGGTTTGAGGCGTCCGTGCCCCCGATGTGGTGGCCGCGTCCATGCGGCGTGGTACGTGGAAGGGGAGTGCTCAGGCGGCGGCGTACCGGTGCCGGCCGACCCGCAGGTCCTGCAGTGGAACCGGGGCCACGATCTCGTCCGTCGTCGGCTCCTCGGCGAGCCGTTCGCTCTTCGCCCAGGCTTGCCTGCCGGCGACCTGCCGACCGATCGCGCGCCAGGTGCTCACCAGCCCGAGGAACAGGAACAGCGGGTAGGCCAGCGCGGCGAGCAGGCACCGGGCGAGGGTCTCGTCGCGCAGGTACAGGCGGTGCAGCACCGCCCAGACCAGGTGGGGCGTGATCAGGGCGACGGTCCAGACCGCCACCACGGCGGCCATCTGCGACCAGGAGGTGACCAGGAACGGCGCGCCGTTGCCGGGCAGCAGGCGCCACATCGCGAAGCCCCAGATGCCCAGCGCCCCGACCATGCCGCCGGCGTTGAGCCACGGCGCGAGCAGGTAGTAGAGCATTTCGAGCAACGCGTGGTTGCGGATCCGCCGCGACGCGATCAGGCGTGGGATGTACACGGCGCACTGCAGGTTGCCCTGCGCCCACCGGGTGCGTTGGCGCAGCAGCCGACGTACGTCCACCAGGCCCTGCTGCGTCACCGACGCGTTGGGCAGGTACTCGATCTTCGATCCGTTGAGGTGCATCCGTAGACCCAGCTCCAGGTCCTCGACCAGGCACTTGGACCACGGCGAGTCGCCGAGTTGGGCCAGCGCCGAGAGCCGGGCGTACTGCCCGTTCCCGCCCAGGCCAACCGTGCCCGCGGCGTTGCGCAGGAGCTGGCTCGCGTTCGCGATGCACGCGAACTCCAGATCCTGCACCGCGCCGAGGACGCGGTTGCGGTTGTGGATGCGGACCCGGCACTGCACCGCTCCGACCTCAGGCCGGCGCATCGCCCGGGACACTTCCTGGAGCATGTTCGGGCTGCCGCGACCGTCGCCGTCGATGACGCCCACCGCAACCCGGTGCTCGTCGACGCCCGCCTCGGCCGCCCAGGTGCGGATCAGCCGGTACGCGGCGTTGAGCGCCTCGCCCTTGCCCAGCCGCGCCTCCGGCAGTTCCCGCCGCAGGATGTAGAGGCCGGGGTGGTCGATCCCGTTCAGGACGTCGGGGGTGCCGTCGTCCGAGCCGTCATCCACCACCAGGACGTGGGTCCTGGTGCCCACCGGCCCGGTCAGCGCGAGTGCCCCGCCGACCGTCCGACCGACAACCCGTTCCTCGTTGAGGCAGGGCACGATGATCCAGAAGTCCGTGGGCTCGTGTCCGGTCGGGGTGGCGGCGTCGGCCCGACGCCGCCGGCCCGCGACAGCCTTGTCGCGCATGGAGTACGCGACGAGGGCGACGTTGAACGCCGGCCACGCGAGGATCATCACGAGGCCCACAAGCATCAGAATCATGTCGGTCCGGAATTCTTCGTCGTCAGATTTCGCTGCCGCGGAACCGCGACGCACGCATGAGCAGGAGCCCACCGACCACGCACGCGATGCCGGCGATGATGGTCAACGCCACCGGGCTACCGGTGACCGGCAGGGTGGCGACGGTGGCGCCCGTCATTGCCACCGGGCCCATTACCTTGGTTGTAGACATGAAATTGCTTCCCCTCGACTGATCCGATTTGCGGTCCGGCTCCCGATCGGCTACCAAAACGCACCTTGCTACGAGGACGCTACGTACGCATTTGATGCGATACAACGGCACTCAGACGTCTTCCGGGAAAGCCCGTCCGACCGCCCGACGACAGAGGACGCAGCCCTCGCGGGAGGGCGCAAAACGGATATCGCCCCGCCGCGCCGTGCAGCTCGATCGGGGCCGCCGAAACTGACGTTTCCGCAGGTCAGACCGCATACGGACGGCTACGGACGGTCACCGTCCGTGACCACGACCGGGCGTGTCCGGCCCCGCTGACGACCGGGTCAGCGGAGGCGGTTGCGGTGCGTCTCCAGAAAGGCCTCGACGTGCTCGGCATGCGCCGGCCGGGCGAAGAGGTGGCCCTGACCGTACCGGCAGCCCGCGCTCTGTGCCGCGTCCAGTTGGGCGGAATCCTCCAACCCGGTGGCGACCACGTCGATCCCCAGCCGGCGCCCCAACTCCACCACCACGTCAAGGATCGGCGTGGCCGGTGCGCTCCGGCCGGCCGGTTCGGTGAACAGCGCCCGATCGACCTTGAGTACGTCGACCGGTAGGCGCCGCATGTGCGCCAATGCGCCGGGTCCGGCACCGAAGTGGTCGATGGCGGTACGTACGCCGAGGGCGCGCAGCCCGGCCAGCTGGGCGGCCAGGGTCGCCGTGGTGTCGAGCCAGTGCTCGGCAACCTCCAGCACGATCTGCTCAGCCGGTACGCCATGGGTGTCCAGCGCGCCCGCGACCGTGGTCAGAAAGCTGTCGCTGGCCAGCTGGCGCGGCGTGGTGTTGACACCGACCCAGAGCTGGCGGCCCTCGCGGGTCCACTGGGAGAGCTGGCGACACGCCTGGTGCAGCACCCAGGCCGTCACCGGCTCGGCGATCTCCAGGTCCTCGGCGATCGGGATGAGCTCGGCGGGAGCAATCAGACCGAGGATCGGGTGCCGCCACCGCAGCAGCGCCTCCACCGCGATCGGGCGGCGGGTCACCAGGTCCAGGATCGGCTGGTAGACGAGGTCCAGCTCACCGCGGGCGATCGCCTCCGGAAGCGCCTGCTCGATGGCCATCCGCCGGGTCAACGCCACCTCGATGGACTCGTCGTAGCTCTCCACCCGCCCCCGGCCGATCTGCCTGGCCCGGCGCAGTGCCAGACCGGCGTGGCGAACCGCCTCCTCGGCCGCGGCATCGTGCACCTCGGCCACGCCGACGCAGGCGGAGAGGTGCACCGCCGCTCCGGGCACCGGGTACGGCTCGCCAAGTGCGGCCACCACGCGGTGCGCCAGCGCGTACGCCCGGACCGGGCCGCTGGCGCTGAGCACCGCGAACTCGTCGGCGCCCAGCCGCGCCACGACGTCACCGGCCCGGACGCAGTCGCGCAACCGCCTCGCCACCTCGACCAGCACCGTGTCGCCCACGTCGTGGCCGCGCAGCCCGTTCACCCCGGCGAACCCGTCGAGCTCGATCACGAGCACCGCGCCGGCACCCGACGTGGCCTGCAACTCGTCGGTCGCCGCCAGGAACCTGTCCCGATTCGCCAGGCCGGTGAGCTGGTCGCTCCAGGCCAGCCGGGCCACGGTGCGTTCCAGGTCGGTCCGCTCGGCGACATCGCGCAGGTGCAGCACCAGTGCGCCGACGGACGGCACGGCACGCTGGTCGATGATCGCGGATTCGGTGTCCCGCCAGCGCCCGAAGCCGTCGCGCAGCCGGGCCCGCAGCAGTCGGGCACCGGCGGCCGACTGGTCGGTGGCGGCGCGGTCGCCGGCCAGTACCGCGGTCAGCGCCTCGCGCACCGCGGCCTGGTCATCCGGGTGGACCAGGGCGGGCAGGGCCCGGCCGAGCACGTCGGCGTCGGAGAGCCCGAACTGCCGGGCGGCGGCTGGCGACTGCCACCGCACCACCAGGTCGTCGTCGACCACGATGGTGACGTCGGTCGAGCCGGCCACGAGGGAACGGAAGTGCGCGCCCTGAGCGGCCAGCCGGCCGGCGTAGCGCCGCACGTCCATGATGCCCAGTGCCTCACGCAGGATCAGGGCGCCGACGGCGGCCGCGCCCAGGACCGCGGAGAGCGCGTCGAACCGGCCGACCACGATGCCGTGGTACGCCGCCGCCACCAGCGCGCCGACCAGCGGTACGGCCAGCAGTGGGTACCCGGCGAAGGTGCCGTCCGCGTCGAGTGCGGTGAGCTCGGACGGGCCATCCCCGGCGCTGCGGGCGCCGGCCACCATCAGTCGCGGGCCGACCACCAGGCACACCAGCGTGACCAGCGGCCCGGTCGGTACGTCGCCGTCGGTCCACGCACCGGCGACGGTCAGGACCAGCGTGGCCAGGCCGAGCAGGCACAGCGCCGCGCCGCCGGCGCAGGCCAGGGCGGCGCGCCGGTATCTGGCCGCGCCGAGCCCGGTGAGCGCGGCGATGGCGAGCGCCGCCGAAGTGGTCAGCGTCACCAGGAGCGGCAGCGAGCCGAGGTCGGCCGGTGCCGTGGCAATCGCCGACCGGCCCTCCCGGCCCGGCGCTACCAGGAGCCATCCCATCAGCAGCAGGCACGCCGCCAACCCGAACCCGTCCAGGAGTCGCCGCAGCCGGGCCGCGACGGTCGGCGCCGCTCCGGGCAGCAGCAGCAGGCCGAGCAGGTATGCCACAGCCGCGGCACCGGCGCCGGGCGCAGCCAGAAGCGCCGATCCGGTGCCGGTGCCGGCGATCACCGTCGCGCCGCCGATCACCACACCGAGACCGAGGAAGCCGGCGCCCCGGCACGGCCCGAACGTGTGGCGCTGACCGTGGATGGCGAGGGCGAGGCGGATCAGCCGGGTGCCGTTGACCCCGGTGGCGACGGTGACCGCGACAGCGGTGGCGGCGGGATAACTGATCTGTCCGCCGGCCGCGAGCAGCAGGGCCGCGCCGATGAAGATCAGCGTGGTGAGATCGCCGACCCGGGTCTGACCAGCGGACCCGGGCGACGTGCGGTTGACCGGCTCGGGGGTCATCGCGCCGTCCGTCGTTTGCAGGGTCAAGGGGTGGTTAGCCGGACAACGACTCCGACCCCGGCGCGGTTATGGCGTGGTCGAGAATCAATTGAAAGATCTTCATCGGCCGGGCCCGGGACCGGCCCGGCTACCCCTCGTCCCGCGGGCGGAGCCTGCGGTCCACCACGTGCGCGGCGAACAGGGCGAAGCCGGGCATGAGCAGGACGGTCAGCGGGATCATCCAGGACAGCATCACCGGCACCACAAGCATGCCGGCGAGGGCCGGCAGGATGACCGGGCGGGTGTACGCCGCGCGCCAGGCGGCCCGCAGTGCGCGCAACCAGTGGCGGCCCTCGTGCCGACCGACCTCCACCACCGTCAACGTGGCCAGCGCCGCCACTCCGGCGGCGAGCACGATCACGGCGACGAGCGCCGGTCGCCCGCCGGGCACGGCGCCGGTCCCGAGCCCGACGATGTCGAAGGTCAACCCGACGGCCACGGCGATCGCCGCCACGGTCGCCAGCACCCCGGGCAGCAGCGCCCGCCGGAACGTGCCGGCGAGCTCGAAGAAGTCAGGCCACCGGCGATGCGTCATCCAGTGTTCCAGCGCCACGGAGGCGGTTGCCACGCCTGCGCCGGCGGTCAGCACCGGCAGTAGGGACACGAAGACGCAGATGCCGAGGAGGCCGACGTCCGCGGCCATGGTGAAGGAATCGGCCCAGTCAGGGCGACCGCTGCGTCGTGGATCAGCGGTGTCGGCGTCTGGCTGGCCGTCCGGATCGGCCTTGGGACGGGATCGCCACATCCGGCTACCTCACCCCTTCCCGCTGCGGTGTCGAACCCCTCGACAATAGGTCGCCGGCGGGCGGCGGCGAAATCCCAGCCGTGGGTGGCGGCGCGGTGGAGTCCCGGATGACCAGGTGGGTCCGCAGCGTGACCTGCGCCGAGGTGGGCGGGTCACCGCCCGGGGCGAGCAGCATGTCGACCGCGACGCGCCCCGCGGCCGCGGTGGGCGTGGCCACCGTGGTGAGCGTGGGCCGGGTGAGTCGGCTGATGGCGATGTCATCGATGCCGACGACGCTGACCGCCGCCGGCACGCGGATGCCGAGGGCGTCCAGGCCGGCCATCAGGCCGATCGCCATCAGGTCGTTGTAGGCCAGGACCGCGGTGGCGCCGCTACGCCGGACCCGTTCGGCTGCCGCGGACCCGGCCGATTCGGTGGGTGGATTCGGCCCCACGGCGATCAGCGAAGCACCCGCCGCGCGGGCGCCCGCCGTGGCCGCGCGCCGGATCTCCCGGCTGGTCCACGAGCCGCGTGGGCCGGTGAGGTAGGCGAGATGACGGTGGCCGAGCGCGACGAGGTGGGCAACCGCCGCCCGGGCGCCGGTCCCGACGTCCATCACGACCGCCGCCAGCCCCGGGACGCGGCGGTTGACCGTGACCAGGCGCACGTCGGAGCCGAGCGCCTCGATCCGCTCGTTACCCATTCGCGGGCTGCACAATACGATGCCGTCAACCTGCTTGGCGAGCGCGTGCACCAGCTCCTCCTCGACCGCCGGATCTTCGTTGCTGTCCGCCACGAAGATGTGGTAATCGCGGGTGCGGGCCTGCGCCTCAGCGGCCTTGATCAGTGGCGGGAAGAACGGGTTGGCGATGTCGGACACGATCAGGCCGATGTTGTGGGTCCGGCCGGTGATCAGCGCCCGGGCGGCGCGGTTGGGGCGGTACCCCAGGGTGTGCGCGGCGGCGAGGACCCGCAGCCGGGTCTCCGGGCTGACCCGGTGTGGCGCGGAGAACGCGCGCGACACCGTGGAGAAATGCACGCCGGAGGCTCGCGCGACATCTCGGATGGTGGCTGTCACCGCGGCCCTCCATACTCGACGTTGCCACGCCACACCATGCTGGACGCAGTCATTAATGCAAACGTTTGCATCAGTGTCAACGCCGGTCGGGCCCGCCATCCACCGCTCAGTTCGGGGGCAACCGGACAAATCCGTCGACCGGCGTCAAGTCCCGCCCTCGCGTTGACGTGCCAGTCCCACTCGACCATAGTGCTTTGCAAACCTTTGCAGCGCCCACTGGAGGAGACCGATGCCGGAGACACCCCGGCGACGACGGTACGCGATCGTCGGCACCGGGTCCCGCGCCGAGATGTTCGCCCAGGCCATCGCCGTCGAGCACGCTGACGTCGCCGAGCTGGTGGCGCTCGCCGATCCGAATCCGGTGCGGCTGCGGGCCCACCGGGAGCGGCTGACCGGGCTGGGGGCCCCCGCGCCCGCGACGTACCCGGCGTCGGAGTTCACCGCCATGCTCGACCGGGAGCAGGTCGATGTCGTGGTGGTGACCACGGTGGACCGGTTCCACGACGAGTACATCGTGGCGGCCGTGGAGGCCGGCCGGGACGTGATCACCGAGAAGCCGATGACGACCGACGCGGCGAAGTGCCGGCGCATCCTGGAGGCCACCGCCCGCACCGGGCGCCGGGTGACGGTCACCTTCAACTACCGGTACAACCCGCTGCACGAGGCGGTGCGGCAGGTGCTCGCGTCCGGTGAGATCGGTGAGGTCGGATCGGTGCACTTCGAGTGGCTGCTCGACGTGCGCCACGGCGCCGACTACTTCCGGCGCTGGCACCGGGACAAGGCCAACTCCGGCGGCCTGATGGTGCACAAGGCCAGTCACCACTTCGACCTGGTGAACTGGTGGCTGGGCAGCGATCCGGTGGAGGTGTATGCGGCCGGGCGGCTGTTCTTCTACGGCGACGAGGCGGGTCGGCGGCACGGCTTCGCCCGCTCGTACGACCGCGCGCACGGCGCACCCGAGGCCGCCGACGACCCGTTCGCGCTCCGGCTGGCCGACAACCCGCACCTCGCCGCGCTCTACCTCGACGCCGAGGCGGCCGACGGCTACCACCGTGACCAGAACGTCTTCGCGCCCGGCGTGACCATCGAGGACGATATGGCGGTCCTCGTGCGCTATGCCAGCGGCGCGTCGATGTCGTACCACCTCACCGCGTACTCGCCATGGGAGGGCTACCGCATCGCCTTCAACGGCAGCCTGGGCCGGCTGGAGCTGGACGTGGTGGAGAACGACCACGTGCGACGCCCGGCCCCGGCCGCGGCGGGCGGTGCGGGTTCCAGTGCCGCGCTGCACGGCGTGCAGGCCGCGGCGGAGGCCGGTTCGGCGACGTTGCGGGTCCGGCCCTTCTGGACCCCGGCCCGGGAGGTGCCGGTCACCGGCCACTCCCGGGAAGGCCACGGCGGTGCCGACACCCGCATGCTCGCCGACCTGCTGCGCCCCGATCCGCCCGCTGACCCGCTGGGTCGATCAGCGACCGAGCGGGACGGGGCGACGGCGCTGCTGGTCGGCCTCGCCGCCAACCGGTCGTTCGAAACCGGCCTGCCCGTGCGGACCGCCGCCCTGCTGGGCGGCCCCGACATTGAGGAGCTGACCCCGTGAGCAGCCCGGCCCAGGACCTGATGCTGCCGGCCGATCCCACCCAGCGCGGGATCGCCCGGGAGTTGTACGGCCACGCCAGGGACCTTCCGCTGATCTCGCCACACGGCCACGTGGACCCCGCGCTGCTCGCCGACGACGCGCCGTTCCCCGATCCGGCCCGCCTGCTCGTCGTTCCGGATCACTATGTGACCCGGATGCTGCTCAGCCAGGGCATTCCGCCGGGCCGGCTCGGCGTCGCCCGGGTGGATGACAGCACGGGCGAGGCGAGCGAGACCGACGGCCGGGCCATCTGGCGTCTGCTGGCGGAGCACTGGTACCTGTTCCGCGGCACGCCGTCGCGGCTGTGGATGGAGCGGGTGCTCGGCGACGTCTTCGGCATCGCCGCACCGCTGGGGCCGGGGACCGCCGACGCCATCTACGACGAGCTCGCCGAGCGGCTGGCGGAGCCGGCGTTCCGGCCGCGCGCGCTGTTCCAGCGGTTCTCGATCGAGGTGCTGGCGACGACCGAGTCCCCGCTGGACCCGCTGCGCGCCCACGGCAGGCTCGCCGCCGACGGTTGGGGCGGCCCGGGCGGCCGGGTGATCACCACGTTCCGCCCGGACAACCTGGTGGACATGGACTGGCCCGGCTGGGCCGACCGGGTGAGCGAGCTCGGGCAGCTCACCGGCGAGGACACCACGACCTTCGCCGGGTTCCTGGCCGCGCTGCGCCGGCGCCGGCAGGCGTTCATCGAGGCCGGCGCCACCAGCACGGACCACGGCCACCCCACCGCCGCCACCCTGCGCCTGGGCGCGGCGCAGGCACAGGCACTGCTGGAGCGCGGCCTGCGCGGCGACGTCGACGCCGCCGACGCGGAGACGTTCCGGGCGGCGATGCTCTTCGAGTTCGCCCGGATGTCCCTCGACGACGGCCTCGTCATGCAGCTGCACCCGGGGTCGGTGCGCAACCACAACCGACGGCTGTACCAGACCTACGGCCGTGACGTCGGTGGCGACATCCCGTCGCCCACCGGGTACGTCCAGGAGCTCCGGCCGATGCTGGACGCGTTCGGCAACGACCCACGCTTCCGGCTGGTGCTCTACACCCTCGACGAGACGACGTTCACCCGGGAGCTCGCGCCGCTCGCCGGCGGCTACCCCGCGGTCTTCCTGGGCGCGCCGTGGTGGTTCCTGGACAGCCCGGAGGGCCTGCGCCGGTTCCGGGAGACGGTCACCGAGACGGCGGGCTTCTACAACACGTCCGGCTTCGTCGACGACACCCGGGCATTCTGCTCCATCCCGGTGCGCCATGATGTGGCCCGTCGGGCCGACGCGGCCTTCCTGGCCCGGCTGGTGGCCGAGCACCGGCTGCCGATCGACGAGGCGGCCGAGACCATCGCCGACCTGGCGTACCACCTACCGAAGAAGATCTTCCGCCTCGACGGCCCGGCCCGGCCGTAGCAAACTGGAGCGATCATGACCACCACCATCACCGCGGTCGAGGTTCACGACGTCCGCTTCCCCACGGCGGCGACCGGGGACGGCTCCGACGCCATCAACAAGGGCGACTACTCGGCGGCCTACGTCGAGCTGAAGACCGACGCGGCGGACGGCGTGTTCGGAGCCGGGTTCACCTTCACCAACGGCCGGGGCAACGAGATCGCCTGTGCCGCCATCACGGCGCTGGCACCCCACCTGCTGGGGCGCTCCATCGAGGACATCTTCGCCGCACCCGTGGAGTTCTGGCGCTCGCTCACCGCCGACGTGCAGCTGCGCTGGCTCGGCCCGGAGAAGGGCGTCATCCACATGGCGACCGGCGCGCTGGTCAACGCGGCGTGGGATCTGCGCGCCAAGCTGGCCGGTGTGCCGCTGTGGCGGCTGCTCGCCGAGATGAGCACGGATGAGCTGATCGCGTCGGTGGACTTCCACCACATCGTCGACGCGATCACGCCGGAGGAGGCCCGGGAGATCCTGGAAAAGGGCGCGGCCGGGCTCGCGGACCGACTGCGCGAGCTGGAGGCGACCGGGTACCCCTCGTACACCACATCGGTCGGTTGGCTGGGCTACCCCGACGACAAGGTCCGCGCGCTCACCCGCAGGGCGGTCGCCGAGGGGTGGACCGCGGTGAAGATGAAGGTGGGCGGTCCGATCGCGGACGACGTGCGGCGGGCCGCGATCATCCGCGAGGAGATCGGCCCGGACGCGTTGCTGATGATGGACGCCAACCAGGTCTGGGATGTCGACGAGGCGATCGACAACATGGCGCAGCTGGTGCAGTTCAACCCGTACTGGATCGAGGAGCCCACGCACGCCGACGACGTGCTCGGCCACGCCCGGATCGCCAAGGCCGTCACCGAACTCTCCGGCGGCCGGTGCCACGTGGCGACCGGCGAGGTCGCCGCCAACCGGGTGATCTTCAAGCAGCTGCTGCAGGCCGAGGCGATCGGGATCATGCAGATCGACGCGTGCCGGGTCGGTGGCGTGAACGAGGTGCTCTCCGAGATTCTGATGGCGGCCAAGTTCGGCGTGCCGGTCTGCCCGCACGCCGGGGGCGTGGGCCTCTGTGAGTACGTGCAGCACCTGTCGATCTTCGACTACCTGCGGGTGTCCGGCTCCCTGCAGGGCCGGATGGTGGAGTACGTCGACCACCTGCACGAGCACTTCGTCGACCCCGTGCGGACCATCTCCGGCCGCTACCGGGTGCCCGAGGCGCCGGGCTACAGCAGCACCTTCAAGCCGGAGTCGATTGCCCGGTACCGCTTCCCGGACGGGCCGGTATGGCAGTGAGCGGGGGGCAGCCGGCGGCGCGGCTCGGCCGGGCGACGCTGGGCAGCGTGCCGGCACAGTTCCAGCCGCTCGTGGCGCCCGGAGCCGTCGGTGCCGGCATCGTGCACCTCGGGCTCGGCGCGTTCCACCGCGCGCACCAGGCGGTCTACACCGAGGAGGCGATCGACGCCGGCGGCGGGGACTGGGGGATCGTCGCGGTCGCGCCGCGCTCCCGGGATGTGTACGACGCGGTCGTCGAGCAGGATCTGCTGTTCAGTGTCACGACACTGAACGACGACGGCTCGCAGACCCGGGTCTGCGGCGCCTTCGCCGGCGCCCGGCACGCGGCGAGTGATCCGCTCGCCATCGTGGCGCTGCTGGCCGATCCGGCGATCCGGATGGTCACGCTGACCGTCACCGAGAAGGCGTACTCGATCGACCCGGCGAGCGGCACGCTCCGCCTCGATCCGGCGCTGCGCGCCGACCTCACCGGGGACGCGCCGCCCACCACGATCCCAGGGTTGCTGCTGCGCGGGCTGCGTGCGCGGGCCCGCGCCGACGCCGGGCCGTTCGCCGTGGTGAGCTGCGACAACCTGCCGGCGAACGGGGCACGGGTACGCCGGCTGGTGGAGCAGGCGCTGCCGGTCACCGGCGCGGACCCGGCGGTGCAGTCCTGGATCCGCGACCAGGTGACGTTCCCGGGCACGATGGTGGACCGCATCGTCCCGGCCACCACGCCGGCGCTGCTCGACTCGGTGCGCGGCGCGCTCGGCGTCACCGATCTCGCCGCGGTCGGGGCGGAGCCGTTCCGGCAGTGGGTGATCGAGGACGCCTTCCCGGGTGGCCGGCCGGCGTGGGAGCTCGCCGGAGCCACCATGACGAGCGACGCCGGCCCGTACGAGCGGCTCAAACTGCGGATGCTCAACGGCGTGCACTCCGCACTGGCGTACCTGGGTGCGTTGCAGGGCATCGAGACGATCGCCGAGGCGCTCACCCGCCCCCACCTGCGGGAGTTCGCCGAACGGCTGATCACCACCGACATCCTGCCCACCATTGATCCGCCCGACGGGGTGGATCCCGCGGAGTACGGCTGCACCGTGCTGGCCCGCTTTGACAACAGCGCGGTCCGGCACCGGACGCTGCAGATCGCGATGGACGGCAGCCAGAAGCTCCCGCAGCGCATCCTGCACACGATCGCCGACCGGCGGGCTGCCGGGGCGATGCCGAGGTACGGCGCACTGGTCGTCGCCGCGTGGATGCGCTTCGCCATGGGCGCCGCCGACGACGGCCGGGCGTTGCCCCTCGACGACCCGCTGACGGACGAGATCCGGGCTGCCGTCGCGGGTGCCGGCGGCTCCCCGGCGGCGGTGGTGGACGCGCTGCTCGGGCTGTCCGCGGTGTTCCCCGCCGAGCTGGCGCAGGATGACGCGTTCCGTGCCGTCGTGGTGGAGTGGCTGGACGCGTTGAGCCGGCACGGCGTAGCGACGACTCTGGGAGGTTCGGCGTGACAGTTCCGACGGTGGCGGTCATCGGCGCGACCGGGCATGGTCGGTGGCACCTGCGCCAGGTCGACGACCTGGCGCGTCGCGGTCGGGCGCGGCTGGCAGCGGTCTGCGACATCCAGCCGATCGGGTCCACCGAGGACGGCCCGATCCCGGACGGCACGCCGTTCTTCACCGACTACCGGGCCATGCTGGCCCAGGTGCGACCGGATGTGGTGGTCATCGTGACCCCACCGCAGACCCACCTGGCGATGGCGACCGACGCGCTGCGCTCCGGCGCCGACCTCCTGCTGGAGAAGCCGCCCACCCCGACCCTGGCCGAGCACCGTCAGTTGGCGGCCACGCTGGCCGAGACCGGCCGGGTGTGCCAGGTCGGGTTCCAGGCGCTCGCCTCGCCGGCCATCGCCGCGCTGTTCGCCGCGGTCCGTGGCGGCGACCTCGGCGAGATCGTCGGCGTCTCGGCGGTCGGGGCGTGGATGCGCTCCGACGCGTACTACCAGCGTGCGGCCTGGGCCGGCAGGCGCTACCTCGGTGGGCATCCCACCGGCGACGGCGCGCTGGCCAACCCGTTCGCCCACGCGGTGATGAACTGCATCGCGGTGGTTGCCGCGGCCGGCGGTGACCCGACGGCGGCCACGGTGGCGGCGGAGCTCTACCGCTGCCGGTCGATCGAGGTGGAGGACACCGCGTGCATCCGGGTCACGCCGCGGTCCGGCCCTCCAATGGTCATCGCGGTGACGCTCTGCGCCGACGAGGAGATCAACGGGGACATCATCGTGCAGGGCACCCTAGGGCGGGCCGTCCTGGCGTACCGCGACGAGACGCTGCAACTGCCGGCGGACCCGCAGCCCCGGCTCCTGCCGGGTACGGTCGGACCGCTGGAGAACCTGCTCGACCACCGCGACGATCCCACCGTGCCGCTCTACGCTCCGCTGGCCGCGACCGAGCCGTTCACCGCGCTGCTCGACGTGCTGCGCGGCCTGCCGGATCCGGTCGTCGTGCCGACCGCCTACCGGACCGACCACCACGACATGCTGACCCGGCGGATCGCGATCGAGGGCGTCAACGCGGCCGTACGGGCGGCGGGGGAGCGACTTCTGCTCTTCTCCGAACTCGGGGTGGAGTGGGCGGCTGCGCCACACCGTGTGGGCGGGTCCGGGTCGGCCGTCGCTGCGGGTCACGTCGAGGAGCGGCGCGAGGGCCTCGGGTAGGTCGTCGATCCGGCCGAAGTGGACGGCCGCCATGCCAGCGTCGCGGCCGCCGCTGGCCATCGCCGGCACGAGCGACAGTCGTCCGGCGGTGTCGCGCTCGTGGGGGAGCGGAGCAGTGAGCGAACGAGGCGCCATCTCCCCAGTGGAACCACGTCCGTTCGCTCGACGCTCCACCCACGAGCGCGAGACGCACTTCCCGGCCCGGAGCGGGCGTAAACCAAGGATCGCTGTTTTTCTTTTTTTTCTTTTCGGCCGCACCGACGAGGCGCGCCCGGGCGGGCCGGCGTGCGGGTCGACGGCTGCGCAGGCGTCAGCTGACGGAGGCCTGGGGCGTCCCGTTGACGCATCGGAACGTCACCCGGACGTCCAGCGCGACGGCGTGGAACACCAGCCCGACCGAGGTCGCCGGACCGGCGTTGACCTGGGTCGGGGTGAATCCGGGAAGCGGATCCCATCCGACCAGCGTGGCGGTCGGCCCCTCGCACCGACACGTCGCGGAGCCACCCGGTGTCGGTACCGTGCGCTCGATCGGTGTGGAGCCCGCGTTCGGGTTCCCGCCGGTTCCGGCGTTGCCGCCAGCAGCCGGGTTGTTTCCAGCGGCCGGGTTGCCGCCAGCAGCCGGGTGCCGGCACCGGTGCCGTTGCCACCGCCGGGCGGGTTGCCGCCGCGTGCGCCGGTGCCGCCACCGACCGGATTCCCGGCACCGACCGGATTGCCGGCACCCGTGTCGGTGCCGCCACCGGCCGGGTTGCCGCCGCCCGCAGGGCCGCCTCCCGGGCCACCCGGCGTTGCGCCGGCGTTGCCCCCGACCAGCGGCGAAGCGCTGCCGGACCCCGGGACTCCCGGCGCTGCCGAGCCTGCGCTCGGGTCCCCGGATGGCGCGTCGGACCGGCTCGGCCCGACGGCACCGGGTGCCGGATCGGTGGGCCGGTTGAGGGGCCGCCCATCGGTGCACAGCGCGGCGAAGAGCACGACCGCGAGGAGGACCAGCGCCGATCCCACCGCTGTCGCCAGGCGCTGGCGCCGGCCGCGCGCCGCCGGACCCGCCGCTGGAGCCGGTGCTGGAGCCGGTGCTGGAGCAGGTGCCGGTGCCGGTGCCGGTGCCGGTGCCGCAGCCGCGGCCGGGCCGGGCGGCGTCGCCCGGCCCGCGGCGGCCGCCCGATCCTCCGGCTGCGCCGGTGCGGGGACCGCGCCACGCGGCACCATCTGGGTTTCGGCGTCCAGGCCGTTTGCTGCCGAACTCGCTGCGGCCGCGCCGGCGAGTGCGCCCACCACGAGGTCACCACTGCCCGCCTCGGCGGCGACATGCCACCCGCAGCCCTCGGCCAGGACGCGGGCCACCTCGGCTGCTGTGGGCCGATCCTCCGGCCGTTTCGACAGGCACCGGCCGCACAGGTCCGACACGTCCTCCGGGACGTCGGGAAGCCCAGGCAGGGGCGCCGGCTCGACGTACTGGTGCGCTTTGATCAGTTGGCTGATGGTGGCGACGCTCCAGGGCAGTCCCCCGGTGAGGGCCCGGTAGAGCAGCAGGCCCAGTGCGTAGACATCGGTGGCCGGGACCACATCGCCGCCGCCGAGCCGCTCCGGCGCGAGGTACGCGGGCGTGCCCCACACCTCGCCGTCGGCCGGCCCGCCGAACTCGCCGGCGACGGCCGCGATACCGAAGTCGGTCAGTTTGGCCCCCGCCGGGGAGAGCATCACATTGCCCGGCTTGACGTCGCGGTGCACCAGGCCCCGGGCGTGCGCCGCGGCCAGGCCGGCGGCGACCTGGGCACCGATCAGCATGGCGGTACGCGGGGGGAGCGGGCCGGACTTCAGCCGCTCCTGCAGGGTCTGGCCCTGGACGAGTTCCATCACCACGTACGGGACGCGCTCACCGGACGGCGTGCTCGACTCGCCGTAGTCGTGCACGCTGGTGACATGCGGGTGCGTCAACTGGGCGGCCGCCTGCGCCTCGCTGTGGATCCAGTCCCGGGAGGCCTTCGACAGATCGTCGATCGCCAACATCTTCACCGCGACCTGCCGGCCCAGGACCTCGTCATAGGCGCGCCACACGACGGACATGCCGCCCCCGCCCAGCCGCTCCACCAGGCGGTACCGCTCGCCGAGCAGTTGAACGTCATTCACGTCGCCATCGTGCCCGCTTCCTCGTGATCGCACACCACATCCTGGGCACCCTTCCGCCCAAGCCGCGACGATCTTGCAGTCGTGCCCGCCGTTCTGCGGCTTATCCACGGTTATGCCCGAGGCACGCCTGCAAGATCGCCGGCGGGTGGGGCGGGGGGGACGGGGGTGGGGCGGGGTGGGGGCGGCGGGTTAAGGGCGGGAGCGGAGGGTGAGGATGAGGTCGGAGACCAGAGCGGTCCACCCGGTCTGGTGGGAGGCGCCCAGCCCGGCGCCGGTGTCGCCGTGGAAGTACTCGTGGAAGGGCACCAGGTCGTGCCATCCCGGGTCGTTCTGGAAGAGTTCGCTGTCACCGAAGATCGGGCGACGGCCGTCGGCGTCGTCGAGGAACAGGCTGACCAGACGGCGCGAGAGGTCGTCGGCCACGGCGTTCAGCGAGCTGCGCCGGCCGCTGCCGGACGGGTACTCCACCAGCAGGTCGTCGCCGAAGAACTCGCCGAAGCGCCGCAGTCCTTCGATCAGCAGGAAGTTGATCGGCATCCACACCGGCCCGCGCCAGTTGGAGTTGCCGCCGAACAGCCCGGACGTCGACTCGCCCGGCTCGTAGCCGACGGTGAAGTCGGTCCCGCCCAGATGCACCGTGAACGGCTCGGCCAGGTGGGCGCGGGAGAGGGTGCGCAGCCCGTACGGGGAGAGGAACTCGTCCTCGGCGAGCATCCGGGTCAGGATGCGGATCAACTGGTCCGGCCCGACCATCGACAACAACCGTAGCTGCTGGTGCCCCCGGTTGCGCTTGGCGCCAACGACGTCGCCGTACTCCGGCCGGTTGGTCAGGAACCAGCGCAGCCGCGCCGCCAGGTCGGGCAGGCGCCGCAGCGTGCCGGAGCTCACGATCGTGGTGGCGGCCAGCGGCAGCAGCCCGACCACCGAGCGCACCTTCAGCGGCACGACAGCGCCGTCCATCCGCAGCACGTCGTAGAAGAACGAGTCGTCGTCGTTCCACAGGTCGTGCTCGTACGCCGCCGCGGCGATGTACGCGAAGTGCTCCAGGAACTTCGTCGCGATGTCCTCGTACACCCGGTCGTGGATGGCCAGGGTCAGGGCCATGTCCAACAGGTTGAGCGAGAACATCGCCATCCAGGCGGTGCCGTCGCTCTGCTCCAGCGTGCCGCGCACCGGCAGCGACGCGGAGCGGTCGAAGGGGCCGACGTTGTCCAGGCCGAGGAAGCCGCCCTCGAAGACGTTGTTGCCGTTGAGGTCCTTGCGGTTGACCCACCAGGTGAAGTTCAGCAGCAGCTTGTGCATGATCCGCTGCAGGAAGTCGTAGTCACGGGAGCCGTCGAGTTCGAACACCCGCAGCGCCGCCCATGCGTGCACCGGCGGGTTGACGTCACCGAACGCCCACTCGTACGCCGGAATCTGCCCACTGGGGTGCATGTACCACTCCCGCAGCAGCAGGAGCAGTTGCTCCTTGGCGAAGGTCGGATCGACCCGCGCGATGCTCACACAGTGGAAGGCCAGGTCCCAGGCGGCGTACCAGGGGTACTCCCACGGGTCCGGCATGGAGATCACGTCGCAGCTGTTCATGTGCCACCAGGCCGAGTTGCGCCCGTGGCGGCGGCCCGGCGGCGGCGGTGCCGAGGCGGGGTCGCCCTCCAGCCAGCGCGACACGTCGAAGTGGAAGAACTGCTTGCCCCACATCAGCCCGGCGATGGCCTGCCGCACGACCCGCGCCTCGTCCGGCGTGGCGGCGGCCGGGATGAGTTCGGCGAAGTAGGCGTCCGCCTCGGCCCGGCGGGCGGTCATCACCGCCGCGAAGTCGGGCCCGAGGTCGGGGCGGGGGCCGGCGTCGGTGTCCGGGCCGGCGAGCGCCAGTCGCAGCCGGATCTCGGCCTTGCCGCCGGCCGGCACGGCGACCAGGTAGTGCAGCGCCGCCTTCGTGCCCACCTGGTCCGGGTTGACCGTGTCGGCCCCGGCGATGAGATGGTCGTTGATGCCGTCCTTCGGGTACGGCGTGCGGCCCGGCCGGCCCCACAGCCGGTTGGCGTTGGTGTCGTTGTCGCAGAAGAGGAGCCGGGGGTCACCATCCCCGACGAGCTGCAGCCGGCCCAGCCGCCGGTGTTCGGCGAGCAGCGCTGTGCCCTTGCCCCGGATCTCGGGAATGTCGTCGCGGCCGGGTAACCCCCAGGCCCAGGTGTTGCGGAACCACAGCGTCGGCAGGACATGCAGGCTCGCCGGCTCAGGTCCCCGGTTCTCCAGCGTGATCGTCATGCACAGGTCGGTCGGGCCGGCCTTCGCATAGTCCACGGTGACGGCCCAGTACCGGTCGTCGTCGAAGATGCCGGTGTCGACCAACTCGTACTCCGGCTGGGAACGACCGCGCCGCAGGTTTGTGGAGACCAGGTCGTCGTACGGGAAGGCGCGCTGCGGATAGTGGTAGCGCCACCGCATCCAGGAGTGCGTCGGTGTGGAGTCCAGGTACCACCAGTACTCCTTGACGTCCTCGCCGTGGTTGCCCTGGTCGCCGCCGAGGCCGAACATCCGCTCCTTGAGGATCGGGTCCCTGCCGTTCCACAGGGCAAGGCCGAGACAGAACGTCTGCCGGTCGTCGCAGATGCCGGCCATGCCGTCCTCGTTCCAGCGGTACGCGCGGGAGCGCGCCGCGTCGTGCGGGAAGTAGTCCCACGCGGTGCCGTGCTCGCTGTAGTCCTCGCGGACGGTGCCCCATGCGCGTTCGGCGAGGTAGGGGCCCCAGACCCGCCACGGCCCGGGCGTCGCCAACCTGCGCCGCTCCGCCCCGGCGGGTCCGTCCCTGTCGATCACCGCCCCATTGTCTCGGTGCCGTGTTACCGGGACTCGCGCACCCCGGGCGCCAGCACCGGTGGTCGTTCAGCTCAGGCCCACAGCGGCACCCGCCGGCGGACGGGTCGAACCGGCTGGCACGCGTCCGGTATGAAGGTAGCCGAACCGATGCCGACGCAGGGGGCACCAGTGACCGCGAGACTCACGTTCGGGCCGCAGGTGTGTGGGGATCTCGCGGCCGGTGCCAGCCGCGAGTGGCTGGTCACCGACGGGCTCGGCGGGTACGCCATGGGTACCGTGAGCGGCCTGCGGACCCGGCGCTACCACGGCCTGCTGGTGGTCGCCGGCGCCACCCCGGCCGTGCGCCGGCTCGCGCTCGCGGCGCTGGACCCGGTGCTGCTCCTGCCGTCCGGCGCGCAGGTCCGGCTGGGCACGCACGAGTGGGCCGACGGCACGGTCGGGCCGCAGGGGCACCGGCTGCTGGAGCGCTTCGACCTGGTGGAGGGGCTGCCGCGGTGGCGGTGGCGGGTGGGCGAGGTGGTGATCGAGCGGGAGTTGGCGATGGTGTGCGGTCAGCCGTCGGTGGCCGTCCTGCACCGACTGGTCGCCGGCCCGGAGCCGGTCGGGCTGGCGCTGGAGGTGCTCTGCACCTGGCGCGACGTCCACGGCGAGCGGCTGGCCACGGACGGCCCGCTGCACACCGTGCCCACCGCCGACGGCGTGGTGGTCGAGGACGCGTACCGGATCGCCGGGCCGGGGTACGAGCCGGGCGGCGAGTTCTACCTCGGCGCGTACGCCCGCGAGGAGGCGGCGCGTGGGCTCCGCCCGGTCGAGGACCTCTGGTACGCCGGCCGGTTCGTCGGCGACCTGCGGTCCGGTCGGCCGCTGGAGGTGGCGGCGTGGGCCGGAGATCTGGGCACCTCGCCGCCGCCGGCCGGTGAGGTGATCACTGCGGCGCGCGGGCGGGCCCGGCGGATCGTCGCGGCGGCCCAGCCCGCCGACGACGTGGACGCCACCCTGGCGCTCGCCGCCGACGCGTTCGTGGTGCGGGGCGCGTCGGGGCCGGACGTGGTCGCCGGCTACCCGTGGTTCGGCGCCTGGTCGCGCGACACGATGACCGCGTACGAGGGGCTCTTCCTGGACACCGGTCGGGTGGACGAGGGCCGGTCGCTGCTGCTCGGGTACGCCGACACGCTCTCGCAGGGGATGCTGGCCAACACCGCGGACACCGGGCGGACGGAGTACAACACGGTGGACGCGACGCTGTGGTACCTGCACGCGGTGGAGCG
Source organism: Micromonosporaceae bacterium (assembly GCA_035296325.1). Taxonomy (GTDB): domain Bacteria; phylum Actinomycetota; class Actinomycetes; order Mycobacteriales; family Micromonosporaceae; genus DATHBD01. The sequence goes on from DATHBD010000023.1 coordinate 83,627, forward strand.
CCACGTCGCCCGTACCGGCGATGTCGATCTCGCCGCGGAGCTGGTCGGCGGTCTGGGCGCCGTGGTCGCGGCGCACCTTGCCGGCACCCGCTACGGCATCCGGGCCGACGCCGACGGGCTGCTCACCCAGGGCGTCGACGGGCTGGCGCTGACCTGGATGGATGCCCGGGTCGACGGGCGCGCCCGCACGCCGCGGATCGGCAAGCCGGTCGAGGTCAACGCCCTCTGGATCAACGGGCTCGCCGGGTTGGTCACGCTGCGCCAGCGGCTCGGGCACGATGCCGACGAGTTGCGGACGCTGCGGGACCGGGCGACCAGAAGCTTCGTCACCCGGTTTCCGGCGCCGCAGGGTTGGCTGTACGACGTGATTGACACCCCCTCCGGCACCGATGACGCCTCGCTGCGACCGAACCAGCTGCTGGCCTACTCGCTGCCGTTCGGACCGCTGCGCGGCTGCCACGACGGGGTGGCCGCCGCGGCCGGCGCGATGCTGCTCACCCCGCTCGGGTTGCGGAGCCTCGCGCCGGGCGACCCCGCGTACCTCGGCGCGCACCGGGGTGGCCCGGCGGACCGGGACACCGCATACCACCAGGGCACGGTCTGGCCATGGCTGGTCGGCCCGTACGTGGACGCGGCGCCGCGTCCACGTACGGAGATCGACGCGATCCTCTGCGGGCTGGAGGCGCACCTGGCCGAGTGGGGCCTGGGCTCGGTCAGCGAGACCGCCGACGGGGACGCACCGCACGCGGCCACCGGCTGCCCGTTCCAGGCATGGTCGGTCGCCGAGATGATCAGGGTGCGGCGAAAAATTCGACTGCCCGTTACATCGCAGAAACGTGAACCCTCCCCGAGGTAACAACGATCCGGCACCATGGGAGACGACCCCGACACGCTCCGCACATGCGCCGTTACTCCGGTGCTGCTGCCCCGTGACCGGGACCGGTGACTTCGCACTCTGGGGGCGGCATGCCAGATCTCGGGAAGCCCACGTCAACGCCCAACCCGCTGCGCGTCCTGATGCTTTCCTGGGAGTTCCCGCCGGTGCTCGTGGGAGGGCTCGGACGGCACGTGTACGCCCTGTCCACCGCCCTGGTCGCGGCGGGGCACGACGTTACGGTCGTGACACGGCACGCCGCCGGTGCCCCGCTGGAGGAGTACGTCGCCGGGGTCCGGGTGGTGCGCGCACCGGCCGATCCTCCGCTCTTCCCGCTCGCCACGCCGTCACTGCTGGCCTGGACGATGGCGTTCAACCACTCACTGACCCGCGCCGCGCTGCGCGCCGCCGAGACCGGCCGGTACGACGTCATCCACGCCCACGACTGGCTCGTGACGCACACCGCGGTGACCCTCAAGGAGCACCTCGACCTGCCGCTGGTGGCCACCATCCACGCCACCGAGGCCGGCCGCCACCAGGGCTGGCTACCCGGTGAGATGAACCGGTGCATCCACTCCGTCGAGTACTGGCTGGGCGCCGAGGCATCCCGGGTGATCGCGTGCTCGGCGTACATGCGCTGGGAGATCGGCCGCCTGCTCGACCTGCCCGCCGAGCACATCGACGTCGTGCCCAACGGCGTCGACGCGGCGGCGTGGCAGGCCGCACCCCGCGCGGTGACCGCCGCCCGGGCGCGGTTCTCCGGCGAGGGTCCGCTGATCGGGTACGCCGGTCGGCTGGTGTACGAGAAGGGGGTGCAGGATCTGGTGGCGGCCCTGCCGACACTGCGTGAGCGGCACCCCGGGCTGCGGGTCGTGATCGCCGGTGACGGCCCGCACCGGGCGCAACTGCAGGAGGAGGTGCGCCGGCACCGGTTGCAGCGGGCGGTCAGCTTCGCCGGATTCCTGGGCGACGAACTGCCGGCCGTGCTCGCCGCGACCGACACCCTGGTCGTGCCGAGCATCTACGAGCCGTTCGGCATGGTGGCGCTGGAGGGCGCGTCCGCCGGGGCACCGCTCGCGGTCGCGGCCACCGGGGGGCTGGCCGAGATCGTGGAGCCGGGAGTCACCGGTGTCACCTTCCCGGCGAAGGATCCGGGCGCGCTCGCCGCCGCCGTGTCCTCGCTGCTTTCCGACGACGCGTTCGCCGGGCGGGTGTCGCGGCAGGCCAGGGCCATGGTGGTGGAGCGGTACGGCTGGTCCACAGTGGCCTGCCGGACGGCCGCGGTGTACCGTGCGGCCGTCCGGCAGGCACCGTCGTTCGACCCCGGTCAGGCAACGGCCCTGCTGGCCAGCCTGTCCCCGATCGTGGTCCCCGAGGGCAATCTGTTGACCCGCTCCGCCTGACCCGCTCAGCGGGTACCGATCCAGGAGACGTCCGGCTGCGGCGCCACCTCGGCATGCTCCGCGACCCGGATCAGGTCCTCCCGGCTGATCGGGCCGGTCACCCGGCCGGGCCCGCGCACCGTGAGCCATCGCCCGCCGAGATCCACCACCACGATCGGCGCACCCTGGTCGTCGGTCGGTGAGTACCGTGCCGGCCGACCCTGGACCGTGATGGCTTCGCCGCCGGGGACGTCCACCGCGGCGGTACCCAGCACCAGATCCACCGACCGCGGCTCCTGCTTGCTTTCCAGGGACGCCTTGTCCTTGCCGGCGGCGCCGCCGGTCTGCGGCGCCGTGCCGGCGAGCTGGGCACTCCACACCGCCGGCGAGTCACCGGAGACGATGGCGTACTCCGCGCGAAGCCCCGCCGGCAGCCAGCCTGCGCGCAGCGGCACCTGTACAGCCGTGGCGACCGGCCGGACCGAGCGCGCCACCCGTGCCAGCTGCTCCCGGGTCAGGCCGAGATCGTGCTGGTCGACGGAGATCACCGTATCGGCGTCGACCTTCCAGTGCAGGTACGCCTTGTCGGCCTCGGCACCCGCGTCGACATAGCGTCCCGCGTGGCCGTTGATGTCGATCGGCGTGCCCTCTGTGCCGAACGGGCTCTTTCCGTCCGGGAGGGTCAGGATCGACATGCCGATCCGTGGACCACGGGTCTGGTCGTTGGCACCGACCGGGTTCCTGGTCCAGATCCGCTGGACGCCGCGCACCGGCTCCGTGCCGGCACTGGGCCCGGCGCCGGTGCCGACCGGATCGGTCAGCGGCACGAACCGGCTGCGTTCGGCGAGGCCAGCGGGTAGCCACGTCGGGTGGAAGTCCAGCGCGACCTGGACCGGCGCACCGGGCGGCACCGCGGATGGTACGGCCGGTGGGGGTGCAGCGGTCCGGTCCGCCGACGCGGCCGGCATCGACCCGCCTGGGCCGGCGTCGCGGAGTACCACGGTCGGGATGGTGATCGCCGCCGTCACCGCCGTGGCCGTCGCGACGCCGGCCAGCAGACCGTACTGGCGTCGCCGAGCCCGTCGGGCGGTCCGGGCGGGCAGCGCCGCCCGGACCCGTTCCGGGGCAGGGGCCAGGTGGGCCTGGTGCTCCAACGCATTGCGGACCAGATCTTCGATGGGGGTGTTCACATCTGCCTCCCGGTGGAGAAGACCAGCGAGGCGGGCAGCGCGGAGCGAAGCGTCGCCAACGCATGGGAAATGTGGCTGCGGACGGTGACCGGTCGACATCCCAGGATCTCGGCGATCTGCTCGTCGTCGAGATCCTCGTAGAACCGCAGCGCGATGGCGGCGCGTTGCCTCGCCGGCAGCGTGGCGAGCACCCGCAGCACCGCGTCCCGTTCGGCGTGGGCGTGGGTCTGGTCCAGCTGTGCCGGGGTCAGATCGGCGAGTGACTCGCCGGACACCGGCACCACACGGGATGCCCGACGCCGTCGCCAGGACAGGAACTCGTTGACCACCATCCGCTTGACGTACTGCTCGGGTGCGTCGAGTCCGCCAATGCGGGCCCACCGGGCATGCGCCCGCACCAGAACGTCCTGGGCGATGTCCTCGGCCAGGTGCGGATCGCACGTCACCACCGTGGCGTAGCGCACGATGGCGCCCAGCCGAGTGGCTATGAACTCGTCGAACGTCACGTTCCACGCCTTCCCGCCGGAGTCGAATCAGTCGTACCTGAAACGCCGGTGGCGGGCCCGTTCGTGGAGACCGGAGTTCAGCTACTTCTGCGGCAGCGCGGTCCTGCGGTAGGCCAGCAGGGCGATGACCAGGGCGAGCAGCCCGGTGATCAGGGCGGCGACACCGAGCAGAACCGGCAGGGTCTGGTCGGTGGCCTCCCGATCGGCGGGCGTGGCGGCGGTGGTGTCTCCGGCCGGGACGGCGGGAGCGCTCGTGCTGCCCTTCTTCGCCAGCGTGAGGACCGGTGCCGGGTGCTCGGGCTCGGCACCGGCCGCCGGCTCCTCGATCCACCGGACGATCTCGCCGTCGGAGTATGTCTGCAGCGCCTTGAAGACCAGCTCGTCGCGCTCCGGGAGCGGCCCGACGGAGACGTCGAACTCCTGGAACTGGCCGGGCTTGATCGCGGTGTCCGGGCCAGCCGTCCAGGTGATCTTCGTGATTGCCTCGGTGAGCTCGCCGTCATCCGTCTTCACCGGAGTGGCGAGCTTGGTCTTGTCGGCCTGTGCCGTCCACCCGCCGACCGGCTTGACCGACACCGATGCGATCGGGGTGTCGGTGGGTAGGTTCACCTCGACCTTCGTGGTCGAGGCCGTGTCCTTCTCGTTGGGCACCCGGAACGTCAGCTTGGTGTAACCGCCCTGGGTCGCGTTGGCCGAACTCACTGTGACGTGCGCCGAGGCCGGTCCGGCGGTGAGCAGCAGTGCCGCCACCGTGGATGCCAGGCTGGCTGCGGCGCCGATGGCCACGTGGCGGCGTCGGCCGTGGGAACGGGGGCTGCGCATCCGGGTACTCCTCATCGTCGAAGCGATCCGCTGACATGCGGTCGTCAGATAGTCGCCGCCCGGTCCGCCGAAGTTCCCGGCACTTCGGGCGGAGCCGTTCCCGACGACACTTCGGCGGTGTCCGATTCCCGGTGCGGGGTGCTGTCACGGTACATCCGGATGGCGCACGCGCCGGTCAGGCCGGTCGCGCCGGCGAGCGTGACGGCCACCAGCCACCGGGCCCAGCCCGCGTCGACCGGCACCGGCGCCACGGAGTGGGCGAACACGGCGGCGTTGCCGAGGCCGGCCATCACCGCGACGCAGGCGCCGGCCAGCGCCAGCGCGAAGTCAGCCGCGGCCCGCCGGGCCAGCGCGGCCGCGCTCGCGGCCAGGGCGGCGAGCCCGGTCAGGATCGGCCAGAGCTGGGACAGCACCGCGGCGACCGTGCCCGCGGCGCCGGGCGTGGCGATGTGCGCCGCCACCATGCCGGCATAGCTGAGCGCGCCGAGGCCGGCGACGGCGCTGACCGCCGCGAGGGCGTACCGGAGCAGCGTGGCGCTGCGCGCGCCCGGTGCCGTTCGGGCCAGGCCGAGTCCGGTCACGGCGAGTGCCGCCAGCCCGATCCCACCCCACCAGTTGACCGACACCGGCGGAGGTAGCCACTCCAGGCTGCCGGTGATCGCCGCTTCGGGGTCCCCGGGGCGGTCCCCGAGTCGCAACGGAACGGACCAGTCGCGGATGTGCGCCCGGCGATCCGGATGCTGCAGGACCGGGGGTGGCGGCCTGCCGTGCCAGACCGTGCGGTGATCGTGCCAGCGGGCCGTCCGGCTGCCCGACACGCGCCGCCACCGGGGTGCCGCCGCGGCGTCTGCGTGCGCGCTGGCCGGATTCCCCGGCTGGTCCACGTAGAGCGACGGCGCGCGGGTGTTGTGCCAGACCCCGTCGGTGCGCACCTGGAGCAGCGGCTCGTCCTGATATCCGACCACCTCGACCGTCTCACCGATCGTGCTGGTCAGCTCGAGCTGGGAGTTGTCGGCCACGAAGCGGACGGTGAGGCCGGGCAGGGCCGGCGTGACTCCGCGGACCGACGTGCGGTAGTCCGTCGCGGCCGGCACGCCGGCCGGGTGCGCAGCCGCCGGCAGCGCCGCCATCAGGATCAGCCCGAGCGTGGCAAGCCCGGTCAGCACGGTGCCGACCAATGTCCGGCGGACCGGTGGAGCCGTCCAGCCGGCCGATCCGCCCCGCCCGGTCATCAGCTGGCCTGCGCCGCCCGGTAGGCCGCGACCAGGTCCGAGCGGCACCGGGCGACCCGTGACCGGATGGTGCCGACCGGGATCTGCTCGACCGCCGCGGCCTCGGCGTAGGAGAGGCCGAGCAGCTGGGTCAGCACGAACGCGACGCGCCGCTCGGTCGGCAGCCGCTCGAGGAGCTCCGCGACGGCGAGGAGCCCGGAGGCGTCCGGGACGTCGGGCTGCTCGGCCGCCGCGGCGCGTTCCTGGAGGCGGCGCAGCCGCGTGGCGGCGCGGATGTGGTCGGCGCAGGCACGCCGGCAGATCGCCAGGAGCCAGGTCCGGGCGCTGGCCCGACCGGCGAACTCGGGGAGGGCCCGGAACGCGCGCAGGTAGGTGTCCTGGGTGACGTCGTCCGCCGCCTGCGCGCCGACCAGTGCCACCGCGAATCGCCACACCTCGACCTGGGTCGCCCGGATCAGGGCTTCGGTGGCGTCGGGATCGCCGTCGCGGGCGCGCAGCGCGACCGCCGTGACCGGATCCCCGGGTGGGGCTGAAGGTGGCACGGTACCGCCGGCCGGGACATCGATGCCGTCGGACCTCACGATCACCGAGCGTACTTCGACCGCCGGCCAGGGCCGGAACCCGCCTCGCGGAACTATCCGACCGTTTCCGACGACTACCCGGGTATGCAGTGTGACGACGTACGGGAAGCACTCTCCGCGCGGATCGACGGTGAACCGGCCGGCGTGCCGCCGGACCGGCTCGACGCGCACCTGGCCGGGTGTGGCGGGTGCCGGTCCTGGCTGGTCGGCGCGGAGCAGGTCACGCGACTGTCCCGGCTGCGATCGCTCCAGGTGCCCGACCTGACGGCCGGCATCGTGGCGGCCGTCACGGCCGACGCGGACGCCCGCCGGGCCGCCGAAGGCCCGGCTCGCCGGCCGGGGGAGCACGAGGTGGTTCCGCGAACGGACCGACCCGCGTCCGCCGCCCGCGACGGCCGGCGGCAGGTACTCCGGCTCGCGGTTGCCGCCGTGGCCGTCGCCCAGCTGCTGCTGGTGGTGCCCACCCTGCTCTCCTCGCTCGGGCTGGCCCTGCCCGCGCACACGCGGCACGAGTTGGCCATCTTCGACACCGCGCTCGCGGCCGGGCTGCTGCTGGCGGCGTGGCGGCCCGCGCTCGCCCGGGCGTACCTCCCGATCGTGTGGATTGTCGCCGGAGGCCTGGCAACGACCGCGCTTGTGGATATGGTGCATGGCACGACGACCCTGGCAGAGGAGACCGGTCATTTGATCGCGGTGGTGCAGGCGGCGCTGCTGTGGGGGCTCAGCCGAAGCGGCGAACCGCTCCGCCGCGCCGCCCTGGCCGGCTGACCCATGGACCTGGTCGGACCCGCCCGAGCCGCGCTCCGCGGCGTGCTCGTGATCACGGCGATCCTCGCGGTGGTCCTCCTGCCGGGGCCCGCCTGGGCACACACCCGACTGGTCGGCACCACGCCGGCCGGCACGGCGACGGTCACCGACCCGATCGGGGAGGTGACGCTGACCTTCAACGCGCCGCCGCGCCAGCGCTTCGGCGTGGTCACGGTCCGGGCCGCCGACGGCACCTCGTACAGCGACGGGGCGCTCCGCGTGGTCGACGCCACCGTGCATCAGCCGGTGCGCCCGTTGGTATCCGGCTCGTACACGGTCGCCTGGCGGGTGGTCTCCGGCGATGACCACCCGGTGCAGGGCGAGTTCGCCTTCACGGTGGCACTGCCCGCGTCGGCCCCCACCGCGCCGGCCCCCACCGCGCCGTCGGGCGCTGCAACCGCGACGCCGGACCCGTCGATCGAGGCCGTCGCGCCGCTGCTCCCCGCCCAGGAGAACGGCCGATGGGCGTTCGCGATACTGGTCGGCATCGCCGGTGCGGTGTTCGCCGGCCTGTTCGTCCGGCGCCGGCGCCATACCGCAACTGCGGCGAGCGACTCGTCAGGCTCATAGCGATTGCTAGCGTGAAACCGCGTTGATCCTCGCTTGTGCGGTGGCTAGACTCCCCGGGTGGCGTCGTTTCGCATCGGTGAGGCTGCCGACCTTCTCGGTGTCAGTGTCGACACGGTCCGCCGGTGGGTGGACGGTGGACGGTTGCCCGCGTCGCGCGACGATCACGGCCATCGGCTGATCGCCGGCGGCGATCTCGCGGCGTACGCGCGCAGTCTCGGCAGCGCCGAGGAAGCGGCCGGGGCGAGTCGATCCTCGGCCCGCAACCGCCTGCGCGGCATTGTCACCGCGGTGACGAAGGACGGTGTGATGGCCCAGGTGGAGTTGCAGGCAGGTCCGTTCCGGATGGTGTCGTTGATGAGCCGGGAAGCGGTCGATGCGCTCGGGCTGACCGTCGGGTCGGTCGCCGTGGCCGTGATCAAGTCGACAAACGTCGTGGTGGAGCTGGCCCGGTGAGGCGGCTGATCACGGCCCTGGCCCTGGCCCTGGCCGTGGGCGGGCTGCTGCTGTCCGGCTGCGGCGGTACGACGTCGAACGCCGCACCGCAGCAGCGCACCGTGACCGTCTTCGCCGCGGCGTCGCTCACCGAGGTGTTCACCCGCATCGGCCGGGACTTCGCGGCGGCAACGCCCGGCACGTCGGTGCGGTTCTCCTTCGGCGGCAGTTCCACGCTGGCGCAGCAGATCAGCGCCGGCGCACCCGCCGATGTCTTCGCCGCGGCCAGCCCTGCGGTGATGGCGCAGGTCACCGACGCCACCGACCCGGTCGTGTTCGCCCGCAACCAGCTGGTCGTCGCGGTCGGCAAGGGCAATCCGCACCGGTTGTCCACCCTGGCCGACCTGGTCCGGCCCGGCCTCAAGGTCGCCGTCTGCGCGGCGCAGGTGCCGTGCGGCAGCGCCGCGGCCACCGCGCTGGCCACCGCGGGTCTCCGGCTCACCCCGGTCACCTACGAGCAGGACGTCAAGGCCGCCCTGACCAAGGTGCGGCTGGGCGAGGTGGACGCCGCGCTGGTGTACCGGACCGACGTCCGGGCGGCCGCCGCCGACGTGGACGGCGTGGAGTTTCCGGAGTCCGCCGCCGCCATCAACGACTACCCGATCGCGGTGCTGCGCGATGCGCCCGAGGCGGTGACGGCGCAGGCCTTCGTGGCGTACGTGCGCTCCGGCCCGGCCCGTACGGTCCTCAGCGACGCGGGATTCCAGACGCCGTGAGGCTCAGGTTCGGCGGTGACCGGCCGCGGCGTCGGCGTCGCGGCTCAGGGGCGCCGGTCGCGCTGCTGATCCCCGGCATCGCCGGGTTGGTGTTCCTGCTCCTGCCCGTGGTCGGGCTGCTCGTCCGGGCCCCGTGGGCGACCCTGCCGCAGCGCCTCGCCGCGCCGGCGGTCACCGAGGCGCTGCGGTTGTCCGTGCTCACCGCCACCCTGGCCACGGTGGGTTGCGTGGTCCTCGGCGTCCCGCTCGCCTGGCTGCTGGCCCGCACCGCGTTCCCCGGCCGCCGGCTGGTCCGGGCGCTGGTGATCCTCCCGCTGGTGTTGCCACCGGTGGTGGGCGGTGTCGCGCTGCTCCTGGTGTTCGGGCGGCGCGGGCTGGTCGGCGGGTGGCTGGACGCCACCTTCGACATCACGCTGCCGTTCAGCACCGCCGGTGTGGTGATCGCTGAGGCGTTCGTCGCGATGCCGTTCCTGGTGATCAGCGTGGAGGGGGCGCTGCGCGCGGCTGACCCGCGGTACGAGGAGGCGGCCGCGACGCTGGGCGCCTCCCGGTGGCTGGCGTTCCGCCGGGTCACGCTGCCGCTGGTGGCGCCCGGTGTGGCGGCCGGTACGGTGCTCTGCTGGGCGCGTGCCCTGGGGGAGTTCGGAGCGACGATCACGTTCGCCGGCAGCTTCCCCGGCCGGACCGAGACCATGCCGATGGCGGTCTACGCCGCACTCGACACCGATCCACCGGCGGCGATCGTCCTGAGTCTGGTGCTGCTCGCGGTATCCGTGGTCCTGCTGGTCAGCCTGCGCGAACGATGGCTCGCGACGCCGTGAGTGCCGGCGCCGGGCTGCACGCCCATCTCGTGGTGGCGCGCGTGGCCTTCACGCTGGACGTCACGCTCACCGCAGGGCCGGGCGAGGTGGTGGCCGTGCTCGGCCCGAACGGTGCGGGCAAGACGACGGCGCTGCGCTCCCTCGCCGGTCTGCTGCCCCTGACCGGCGGTCGCCTGGTGCTCGACGGCACCCCGCTGGACGACCCGGGGCAGGGTGGCTGGGTGGCGCCGCAGCACCGGCCGGTCGGCGTGGTGTTCCAGGACTACCTGCTCTTTCCGCACCTCAGCGCCCGGGACAACGTCGCCTTCGGGCTGCGCTGCGCCGGCGTCGGCCGGGCCGCCGCACGGGCCAGGGCGCAGGAGTGGCTGGGTCGGGTGGGGCTGGCCGACTGCGCGGGCAGCCGCCCGTCCCAGCTCTCCGGTGGGCAGGCCCAGCGGGTGGCGCTGGCCCGCGCGCTCGCCGTCGCCCCCCGCCTGCTCCTGCTCGACGAGCCGCTCGCCGCGCTGGACGCACAGACCCGGCCCCGGGTCCGGGCCGACCTGGGCGCGCACCTGGCCGCGCACGACGGCGTGACGGTGCTGGTGACGCACGACCCGCTCGACGCGATGGTGCTGGCCGACCGGATCGTGGTGATCGAACAGGGACGGATCGTCCAGGAGGGCACCCCCGCCGAGATCACCGGCCACCCGCGGACGGAGTACGTGGCGCGCCTGGCCGGGCTCAACCTCTACGCCGGGCGCGGCCGCGGCCGCGTCGTCGAACTCGCCGACGGGTTCGCCCTGACCGTGGCGGACCCGATCGAGGGCGACGCGTTCGTCGCGTTCCCGCCGGCAGCGGTGGCGCTGCACCGCACCCGACCCGATGGCAGCCCGCGCAACGTCTGGCCAGCCACGGTGGACGGCGTGGAGCAGCACGGCGACAGCATCCGGGTGCACCTGAGCGGCGTGATCGGGGTGGCCGCCGACGTCACCCCGGCCGCCGCCAGCGACCTGCGGCTGGCGACCGGCACGCCGGTGTGGGCCGTGGTCAAGGCGGCCGAAACCCGCGCCTACCCGCGCTGAGCCGGCTGGGCTACGACTGTCGGGCGTGCCGGCGCCGGCGGCGCAACGGAACGATGTACCACAGGGTGACGAAAAGGACGGCGAGCGAGCCGGTGATCACGCCGGCGGTGGCCGTGTTCACCACCACGTCGACGATCAGGTAGATGGCACCGAGCACGGCGATGAACAGGAACACCAGGCCGGTGGCGGCGAACCGGCTCGCCGACTGGACGAGCTGCCGTTTCAGCCCTTGCGCGAACATGATCCGGTGATGGCTCACCGGAGCGACCAGGCAGGCCATCGCCACCGCGGTGCAGATCACGGTGGTCAGGTAGACGACCTTGTCCTCGGCCTGCACCGCGGAGAACCGCTCGGTGAACGGGAGGGTCAGCAGGAACGCGAAGAGTATCTGCACGCCGGTCTGCGCCACGCGCAGCTCCTGGAGCAGCTCGTTGAAGTTGCGGTCGGCGCGCTCGGCCTCCGTCTCGCGCCGGCCGTCGTGCGCGGAGCCGGACCCCTCACCCGCGCCGCGGTCATTGATCGTTGTACCTCTCATGGCACGCCAGCGTAGATCCCACCCACCCGTCCGGACCGCGGCGGTACGTTCTAGGCTCGCTGAACCGGCCCGGCACGGCGCCGGATCTATCTCGGGAGTCCGCCTTGGCGCAATATGACCTGCCGCTCGACCAGCTCATCGCCTACCGGCCGGCGCTGGCCGTACCGCCGGACTTCGATGCCTTCTGGTCGGACACACTGGCCGAGGCGCGCACGGTCGACCTGGGTGCCACGTTTCAGCGGGTCGACACCGGGCTCGCGGTGATCGAGACCTTCGATGTGCGCTACGCCGGGTTCGGCGGGCACGAGATCCGTGGCTGGCTGCACCTGCCGGCGCACCGGTCCGGCCGGCTACCCGCGGTGGTCGAGTACATCGGGTACGGCGGCGGCCGCGGCCTGCCGCATGAGCGCCACCTGTATGCGGCGGCCGGCTACGCGCACTTCGTGATGGACACGCGTGGCCAGGGCTCGGCGTGGATTCCCGGCGACACCGCCGACCCGGGCGCCGGTGGCGAGCCGCAGCACCCGGGCTTCATGACCCGTGGAGTGCTGGACCCGCAGACCTACTACTACCGCCGGGTCTACACCGACGCCGTGCGGGCGGTGGACGTGGTCCGCGCGCACCCGGAGGTGGACGGCGGCCGGGTCGCGGTGACCGGTACCAGCCAGGGCGGTGGCATCACCCTCGCGGCCGCCGGACTCGCCGCTGACCTGGTCGCCGTCGCGCCGGACGTGCCGTTCCTCTGCGACTTCCCGCGGGCGACCACGCTGATCGACACCGATCCGTACGGTGAGGTCGCGCGCTACCTGAAGGTGCACCGCGACCGGGTCGAGCGGGTGTACGAGACCCTGTCCTACTTCGACGGCGCCGTGCTGGCCCGCCGGGCGGCCGCACCCGCGCTCTTCTCGGTGGGCCTGATGGACCGGATCTGCCCTCCGTCCACCGTGTACGCCGCCTACAACGCCTATGGCACCGACGGCGGGGACCCGGCCAAGGAGATCACCGTGTACCCGTTCAACGACCACGAGGGCGGGCAGCAGTTCCATGAGCGGACCAAGCTGGCCTGGCTGGCGGCGCGCCTGGCCGGCTGAGCCGGGCCCGATCGCGGGCGTGCCGCGGTGCCGTCACGCGTCCTGGGTGAGGGCGGTGCGCATGGTGGTGAGCGCCCGGTTGAGCAGGCGCGACACGTGCATCTGGGAGATGCCGATGTGCTGCGCGATCTCGGACTGGGTCAGGTTGCCGAAGAAGCGCAGGGCGATGATGCGCTGCTCCCGTTGCGGCAGCGTGGCCAGCAGTGGCGGAAGCGACGTGTGCAGGTCGACCAGGTCGAGGTCGTGGTCGTTGCTGCCCAGGATGTCGACGAGTTCCGCGCCGTCGTCGGAGTCGCCGAGCGGGTGGTACAGGCTGATCGGTCGGTACCCCCGGGCGGCCGTCTCGGCCTCGATGATGTCTTCCTCGTCGGCGTCGAGGTAGTCGGCGAGCTCGGTGATGGTGGGCGACCGGTCGAGGAGCTGGGTCAGGGCCTCGGTCGCCTTCGCCAGCTCCAGCCGAAGCTCCTGGAGCCGGCGGGGCACCCGCACGCCCCAGGTCTTGTCGCGGAAGTAGCGCCGCAGCTCACCGAGGATCGTCGGGATCGCGTAGCTGATGAACCGGTGCCCGAGGTGGGGGTTGTACCCGTCGACGGCCTTGACCAGCCCGAGGTAGGCGACCTGGGTGAGGTCGTCGGTGCCCTGACCACGGTTGGCGTAGCGGCGGGCGAGTTGCTCGGCGAGCGGCAGCGCCAGTTCGATGGCGCGCTGCCGTAGCGCTGAACGCTTCGGGCTGCCGACCGGCTCGTCGTGCATCGCGAGCAACGCGGCGTCGACGGCGTGGTCCGGCATGCGCCCGGAGCGGGTGGCCTGCTCCGGGATTCCGGCGGTGCGGGGGTCGGGGTGCGTGATGGTGACGATGTCGTCCAGGCGCTCGTAGGCGTTGAGGCGCTTGGCCACGCCGGTGACCTCGAGCAGTTCCAGCACGCTGCCGGTGGCGCCCACGGCGTGCAGGTCGGCACCGCGCTGGCGGGCCAGGCCCTGCATCTGCAGCAGCGAGCCGATCGCCGCACAGTCGAGCAGTGTCACCTCGCGCAGGTCCACGATGATGCGGCGACACTCCCGGTCCAGGATCTCCAGGACGCTCGTGCGCAGGCGCGGTGCGGCGGCAGCGTCAAGCTCCCCGCCCAGCCCCACCACGTCGATGTCGTCGACGGCGAAGACCTCGAGCTGCAGGTGATCCACGGCTACCACGTCCTTCCCCGCGTGAAGCGGGCTACGCCCCTCAGCTTGCCCATCGGTTCCGGCTCGCAAACGGATACGGCGCTTTACATTGTAAATACTGAACTACGCTGCCGAACGACGCTGACTACACCGAGTATCGACGGTAACGCCGGGTCGCCGAGGTTTCCAGAATCGACGCACGGGGTAGCGGGCGCAGGTGGTGACTGACGCTAGTGCGGGCTTCCTGGTGGAACCGGCGGTGAACGCACGGGACCTGGTCGTCGTCGGCGCGTCGGCGGGCGGCGTGGAGGCGCTGCGCCAGCTCGTCTCCGGCCTGCCGGGTGATCTGCGCGCGACCGTTCTGATCGTGCTGCACATCCCACGCCGCTCTCCTTCGGCGCTGCCGGCGATCCTGAACCGGTCCGCCGCGCTGCCGGCCCGGCAGGCGGCCGACGGGGACGAGCTGCGCCCGGGAGAGATCCTGGTGGCCCCGCCCGACTCCCACATGCTCGTCGAGCACGGCCGGGTGTCACTGTCGCGGGGGCCGCAGGAGAATGGCCACCGCCCAGCCGTGGACGCGCTCTTCCGGTCGGCGGCCCGCGCCGCTGGCCGGCGGGTGGTGAGCGTGGTGCTCTCCGGTACCCGCGACGATGGCACGGCCGGTGCCGACGCGATCGTCCGGCACGGCGGGCTCGCGTTGGTGCAGGACCCGACCGAGGCGCTCTACGCCGGCATGCCGCGCAGCGTGCTGGAGCATGTGCCCAGCGCCGAGGCGTACCCGGTGTCGCAGCTGAGCCAGCGTATCGTGGAGCTGGTCGGGGAGCCGGTCCAGCCGGGCGCCGACCTCGGGGATGGGGACCGGATACTGGTGGTCGAGACGGAGATGGCTCACTTGCAGGCGACAACCGCGGACGAAGCCCTGATGCAGCCGGCGGGTTACGGCTGCCCGTCCTGCCACGGCTCGCTGTTCGAGGTGCCCGGGGTCCCTGTGCCGCGGTACCGCTGCCGGATCGGGCACGCCTGGTCGTCGGAGAGCCTGCTGGAGGAGTTGACCTCGGCCGAGGAGGGCGCGCTCTGGATGGCCCTGCGCAGTCTGGAGGAGAAGGCCTCGCTGTGTCGACGGCTGGCCTTCCGGGCCGAGGAGCGTGGACATCGGCACACCGCGCTCCGCTACGACGCGAGCATGAAGGCCTCCGAACACGCCGCAGACCTGATGCGCGAGCTGATCGGCAAGTTGACGCCGGCCGGCGAGAGTCTGGCGGAGGTGCCCGGCGGTGACTGATCAACTGAGCTGCTCGGTCCGTTCCAATTTCCCGATCACCGAGGTGGTGATCTCCGGCCCGCTGAGTGTCCGGTCTGCCCCGGCGGTGCGGGCGATCGTGCTGAAGTGCCTGGTGGACCAGCCCAGTTCGCTGCTGGTGCACCTTGCCGACGTGGAACTGGTCGACGACATGGCGGTGCTGGTCTTCAGCGCACTCGCCCGGCACGCCAGCGCCTGGCCGGGCTGCCCGCTGGTGGTCGCGGCGCCCTCGGCGCACACGCGGGCGGCGCTGGACCGACTCGCGGTGAGCCGCTACGTCGAGGTGTACAGCACCTGGTCGGAGGCGTACGTCCGGGCGACCGAGGCGCCGGTGCCCCGCCGGTTGACCACCCAGCTGCTGCCGGTGCCCCAGGCCGCGGCCGAGGTCAGGCGGATCTTCACCGATGGCTGTCAGCGCTGGGGCGTCCCCGAGCTGATCAGCCGGGGTCAGCTGGTGGTGACCGAGCTGATCTCCAACGCGGTGGAGCATGCCGGGACGACCATCGACTTCAAGATGAGCCTCCGCGACCGGTACCTGCATCTCGCGGTGTACGACCGGAACCCGGCGCCCCCGCGGCGGACCTCGATCGTCTCCGAGCAGGCTGAGCGCGGTCGCGGGCTGCTGGTGGTGGACGCGTACGCCGCCTCGTGGGGCTCCTCGCCGACGCTGGACGGCAAGGTCGTGTGGGCGACGATGCTGTCCCGCCACGCACCGGCATGATGCCGGAGATGGACCCGCAGTTCGAGGCGGTGCTGGCCTATCTGAAGGAAGCGCGCGGCTTCGACTTCACCGGGTACAAGCGCTCCAGCCTGGTCCGACGGGTGGACCGCCGGCTGGTCGAGGTCGGTGTGGCCGGCTACGCCGAGTACATCGACTTCCTGCAGGTGCATCCGGACGAGTTCACCGGCCTGTTCAACACAATTCTGATCAATGTCACGGGCTTCTTCCGCGACCCCGACGCGTGGGAATATCTGCGCGCTGACGCGCTGCCCCGGCTGATCGCGGGCATCGACCCGGCGCTGCCGATCCGGGTCTGGAGTGCCGGCTGCGCCTCCGGGGAGGAGCCGTACACCCTCGCCATCGTGCTGGCCGAACTGCTCGGCATCGACCAGTTCCGGGAGCGCGTGAAGATCTACGCCACCGACGTGGACGACGAGGCCCTGGAGCACGCCCGGATCGCCGCGTACACCGAGCGGGCGGTCGGCGGCGTGCCCCCCGAGTTGCTCGAGCGGTACTTCGAGCAGTCCGGCAACCGGTACGTCTTCCGCAAGGACCTGCGCCGCTCGTTGATCTTCGGACGCAACGACCTGGTCCAGGACGCGCCCATTTCCCGGATCGACCTGCTGGTGTGCCGCAACACCCTGATGTACTTCAACGCCGAGACGCAGGCCCGCATCCTGGCCCGGCTGCACTTCGCCCTCGCCGAGCGGGGGGTGCTGTTCCTCGGCAAGGCTGAGATGCTACTCAGCCACACGCACCTCTTCGCGCCGGTGGATCTGACCCGGCGCGTGTTCGCCAAGGTCCCCCCGGTGCCGTACGGGGCGCCGGCGCAGTTGTCCGCATCGGCCCCGCTCCGCACCGCGGCCGACCTGATCGGGCTGGACCGGCTGCGTGCGGAGGCGTTCGCGGCCAGCCCGGTGGCGCAGGTCGTGGTGACCGCCGACGGGCTGGTGGCCCTCGCCAACCGGCTGGCCGACCAGCTCTTCGGGGTGTCCGCCAAGGACATCGGTCGGCCGTTCCGCGATCTGGACCTGTCCTACCGGCCGGTGGAGCTTCGCGGCTACATCGAGCAGGCCCGGGTGGAGCGGCGGAACGCCCGGGTGCGCCACGTGGAGTATGTCCATCCCGGCACGGGGGAGAAGCTCGCGCTGGACATCCGGGTCAATCCGCTGCTCGGCGCGGACTCCAGTCTGCTCGGCGTCACGTTGATCTTCAACGATGTCACGACCGCGCGCCGCCTCCACCATGAGCTCGAGGACGCCAACCGCCAGTTGGAGAGCGCGTACGAGGAACTCCAGTCCACCAACGAGGAACTGGAGACCACGAACGAGGAGCTCCAGTCGACGGTCGAGGAACTGGAGACCACGAACGAGGAGCTCCAGTCGACGAACGAAGAACTCGAGACGATCAACGAGGAGATGCAGTCCACAAACGATGAGCTGCAGACCATCAACGTCGAGCTCCGTCAGCGCACCCGGCAGGTCGACGAGCTCAACGTCTACCTTGAGTCCATCCTGGGCAGCCTGAGCGCCGGTGTCGGTGTGCTCGACGCCAACCTTCTGGTACAGGCGTGGAACCGCCGCGCCGAGGATCTCTGGGGCCTGCGCCGCGAAGAGGTGCTCGGCCAGCACTTTCTGGGGCTCGACATCGGCCTGCCCACCGATCAGCTGCGCCCGATCATCCGGCGGGCCATCGGCGCCAACGGCCAGCCGGGCGAGACCGCCCTCACCGCGATCAACCGCCGCGGGCGGCAGATCGAGGTCCGGGTCATGGTGATGCCGCTGTCGCTGCACACCCCGGAGTCCACCGGCGCCATCCTGGTGATGGAGCCGCAGGACGGGGTGACCGTCGCCGGGCTGGCGTCCACCGCCGAAGCGGTGGGCAGCCCGAACGGGGACCGGCACGGCGTCGACCGTGCTGCCCCGGCACAGTCGGTGTCGGATCCGCCGACCGGTGGCCTGACCGCCGGGTAGGGTCGGCCGCGGGACCCGGTGGAGGGAGATCGGCATGGCGTTGCGGTTCGGGCTGTTCGGCACCGGCTTCTGGGCGGCCGAGACGTCTGGTGCGGCGCTCGCCGCGCACCCGGACGCGACCCTGGTCGGCGTGTGGGGGCGCGATCCGGCGAAGGCGGCCGCGCTGGCCGGTCGATTCGGGGTCAGGTCCTACGACGACGTCGACGCACTGCTGTCGGAGGTGGACGCGGTGGCCGTGGCGCTGCCGCCCGACGTCCAGGCCGATGTGGCGGTGCGCGCCGCTGAGGCTGGCCGGCACCTGCTGCTGGACAAGCCGTTGGCGTTCACGCTCGGGGAGTCCGACCGGATCGTCGCGGCGGTGCGGCGGCATCGGCTGGCGTCGCTGGTGTTCTTCACCAACCGGTTCTTCGGCAACGTGGAGGCGTTCCTTGCCGACACCGTCCGCACCGGTGGCTGGGACGGCGCCCGGGCCACCATGTTCGCCAGCATCTTCCAGCCGGGCAACCCGTACGGGGCGTCGCCCTGGCGTCGGGAGCGCGGTGGCCTGTGGGACATCGGCCCGCACGCCCTGTCGGTGCTGCTCCCGGTGCTCGGGCCGGTGGAGCGGGTCGCCGCGATCGAGGGTCGGCACCAGACCACCCACCTGCTGCTCGAGCACAACGGGGGCGCGGCGAGCGCCTTGTCGTTGACGCTGGACGCGCCGCCTGCGGCGACGATGCAGGAGTTCGTGTTCTACGGGTCCTCGGGCGTGGTGGCCGTGCCCGGCGGTACCGGCACGGCGGTGGGCGCCTTCGGCGTCGCGGTGGACCAGCTGGTGCGCGCCGCGGCCGATGCGGCCGGTGGAGCGGTGCCTGAACACCCCTGCGACGTCCGGTTCGGCCGCGAGGTGGTGGCGATCCTGGTCGCCGCCGACGCCGCCCGCCGGCTGGGCCGGACGGTGCCGGTCGACGCGGCGCCCGGCTGACCGGAGCGGGTCAGGTCCAGCGGACCGGGGCCAGCCCGGCCTCGGCGAGTGCTGAGTTCACCGCGCTGAACGGGCGCGACCCGGCGAACCCGGTGGGGTTCATCGGACTGGGGTGACCGGCCTCGAGCACCACGTGCTGCGGGGCGGTCACCAGCGCCGCCTTCTTCCGCGCGTAGCCTCCCCACAGCACGAACACCACCCGGGTCGTCTTGGCGTCCAAGGCGCGAATCGCGGCGTCGGTGACGTGCTCCCAGCCTTTGCGCGCGTGGGAGGCGGGCGTGCCGGCGCGCACCGTCAGCACGGCGTTCAGCAGCAGCACCCCCTGGCCGGCCCAGTTCGTCAGGTCGCCGCTGGGCGGCGCCGCGACGTGAAGGTCAGCCGTCAGCTCCCTGAAGATGCTCCGCAGCGACGGCGGCACCGGGCAACCGTCGCGGACGCTGAAGCTCAGCCCGTGCGCCTGGCCGGCGCGATGGTAGGGGTCCTGGCCGAGGATGAGGACCCGCGCCGCGTCCGGCGGGCAGAGCCGGAACGCCGTGAACAGGTCCGGCAGTGGAGGGAAGACCTCGTGCCGCTGGTACTCCTCTTCGAGGAACCCGGCGAGGGCATCCACCACGGCCGGGTCGAGGTGCGGCCGCATGGCCTCCCGCCACGCGGCGGGCAGCAGCTTGAGCAGGTCGAAAGACATAGACGTTCTCCAATGAAATCAGGTTCTTCCGGCGGAGCGGAAGTGCGACGACTACGTAGTCCTGTTGACTACCTTAAGTAGTAATTAATCGTCTGACATCGTTTGACGTGACCGGTCACATAGATCTAGGTTCATCGTGGTACAGGTCCAAACAGGGCATTCTCCCAGGAAGCTGTTGTAACCCAGAGTGACGCTTTACCTCGCCGCGCGACCGCTGCATGCCTGATCTGCGCCCATCAGCCAATGCTCACCGACTCGTGGAGGAACGAATTCATGCGGAGTAAGAAAGTTCTGCTTGCGGCGGCGTCCGCGATAGTCGTGGGTCTCGGCGGACTCGCCGTGGTCAACGCGCACACCGCCAGCGCGGCAACCGACGGCGTGTTCAAGATGACGTGCGGGTACAGCCACACGAACAACGACGACATGATCCTCTACCCGAACCGCCCGGGGGCGGCGCACACCCACGACTACTTCGGTAACGCCGGCACCAAGGCGAACTCGACGTACGGGTCGCTGATCGGAGTTCGCAGCACCTGCCCGGTCAACGACACCGCCGCCTACTGGGTGCCGGCCCTCTACCAGAACGGCCGCAAGCTCAACCCGTTCCACATCATCGTGTACTACAACACCCCGGTGGACACCGCCCGGACCCGGGTCCAGCCGTTCCCGAACGACTTCCGGATGATCGCCGGCAACGCCAGGAACACCAGGCCCGAGTCGATGGGCCGGGAGTACTGGGGTTGCGGGGACAACACCCAGATCACGCACAACGTGCCGACCCGCTGCAGCGTCGACAACATCCAGATCCGGATCACGTTCCCGTCCTGCTGGAACGGGCGCCAAACCAGCGGCGACTCCGCGGTGAACATGCGCTTCCCGTCCGGCGGCCGCTGCCCGTCCAGCCACTCCATCGCCCTGCCGATGATGCGGGTCAACGCCAGCTACCGGACCGGCACCAATGTCGGCCGGATCACGCTGTCGTCGGGCAGTGCGTCCTCGGCGCACGCGGACTTCGTGAACACCTGGGATCCGGCCACCCTCAAGACCCTCGTCGACCGGTGCCTGAACAAGCTCTCCCGCGGCGACTGCGGTCGTTTCCAGGGCACCACCCGGGGCCGCAACCCGTAACCCCGGCGCGCGCCGCTCGCACCGGCGCGCCGAGCACGACCGAAGGGCACCCCGCCACCGGATCAACGGTGGGCAGGGGTGCCCTTCGGTCGTCGGAAGGTGCCCGCCGGCCCGGGCCGTCAGCGCCCGGTGGCGTCGAACGCCGGCGCGGTGCTGCCCCGGGGCACCAGCCGGGGCGTCTGGTCCTGGAAGTCGGCGACCGGCTCGCCGTTGATCGCGGCGAAGAGCTGGCGCGCGGCGTGTGCGCCGTACCCGGGGATGTCGCGGCTCACCGCCGTCATCGCGGGATGGACCAGTTCGCACAGCGGGGAGTCGTCCCAGGCCACAATGGACAGCTCAGCCGGAACGGCGACGCCCATCTCCTGCGCGACCGCGAGGCCGGCGACCGCCATGATGTCGTTGTCGTAGATGATCGCCGTTGGCCGGTCGCCGCTGCTGAGTAGCCGTCGGGTGATCCGGGCGCTCTCCTCGCCGGTGTAGTCGGCCGGCACCGTCGTCGCCTGACTCAGATCCAGCCGTTTGCACACCGCGGCGAAGGCCTCGTCGCGGATGGCGGTGTGCAGCAGGTCGGACAGGCCGGTGACCCGCGTGATCCGCCGGTGTCCCAGCGCCACCAGGTACTCCACCGTGTCGGTCAGCGCACCGGCATCGTCTGACCAGACCCCCGCGAGGTTGCCGGTGCCGCGCGGGTTGCCGATCACCACGGCGGGCAGGCCGAGCTCCTCCAGTACCGGAACCCGGCGGTCGTTCACCCGCAGGTCGACCAGGATCACGCCGTCCACCCGCCGCTCCGCCCACCATCGCCGGTAGAGCGCGATCTCCGCGTCGGAGTTGGCGACCACCTGCAGCGTCAGGGCGAACGAGCGCGCGGAGAGCTCCACCTCCAGCCCGCTGATGAGCTCCATGAAGAACGGCTCGATGCCGAGGGTGCGGGCCGGCCGGCACACCGCGAGGCCGACGGCGTACGCGGTGGAGCCGGAGAGGGCACGTGCCGCGGTGTTGGGACTCCAGCCGATCTCGTCGGCGATGGCGACGATCCGACTCCGGGTGCTCTCGGAGACGCCGGCCTGGCCGTTCAGCGCGTAGGAGACAGCGCCCTTGGACACCCCTGCCCGGCGGGCGATGTCGGCGATTGTTGGCCGCTTCACGCGCTCTCCCTACGTGGTGTCCGCTGCTGCGGTGGACGCGCCTCAGCTCGCTGATGCGGTTAAGCCGTCGGGGCCGCCCCAGGGTTAGGGAGGATCTTAGCCGTTCGCCGGTATCGATAGCGTGCCGTATCGGCAGGTGGCACAAGTCACAGCCGACAGTTGACATCCGATGTACTCGCGCCTATGTTCCTGGTCACTTATCCGGTTCAGTACACCGGCCGCGGTGGCCTGACCGCCCGTCGCCGCCACGGGCCGGCGCCAAGGAGGTACACAGGGTGAAACGACGGATACTGGCCGGAGGTGCGGCTGTTGCCGCACTCGTCGCCGCAGTAGCGGCCAGCCCCCCGGCGGGTGCGGCGCCGCGACCGGTCGCGGACAGCTTCGTGACCCGGGTGGGCAGCAACCTGCAGCTCGCCGGCCGACCCTTCACGATTGCGGGCGCCAACAACTACTACCTGATGTACAAGTCGCCCGCGATGGTGGACGACGTGTTCGCCGACGCCGCGGCGGCCCGGTTCAACGTGATCCGCACCTGGGCGTGGCTCGACATCGGCAATGCCGACGGGACCAACTCGGTCTCCGCCGGCAAGGCCGACGGGGTGTACTTCCAGTACTGGGACGGCACCCGGCCGGTGTACAACGACGGCGCCGACGGCCTGCAGCGCCTGGACTACGTGGTGGCGGAGGCCAGGGAGCGCGGCATCCGGTTGGTGATGCCGTTCACCAACAACTGGAGCGACTTCGGCGGGATGGACCAGTACGTGCGGTGGCGGGGTGGCACGCACCACGACGACTTCTACACCGACCCCACCATCCGGCAGTGGTACAAGGACTGGATCTCGCACCTGCTGAACCGGGTCAACACCATCACCGGCGTGGCGTACAAGGACGATCCCACGATCATGACGTGGGAGCTGGCCAACGAGCCGCGCTGCGTCGGGTCCGGGCTCTACCCGGCGTCGCCCACCTGCAGCACCGACACGCTCACCGCGTGGGCCGACGAGATGACCCGGCACATCAAGAGCATCGACACCCGGCACCTGGCCAGCGTCGGTGACGAGGGCTTCTTCTGCGACGACCGGGAGAGCACCGACTGGACCCTCAACTGTGGCTCGGGTGTGGACACCGTCCGGCTCGCCGCGCTGCCGGCGGTCGACGTGATGTCCTACCACCTGTACCCGGACCACTGGGGCAAGACGGCGGAGTGGGGCACGGAGTGGATCGCCCGGCACATCCGGGAGGCCGACGCCGTCGGCAAGCCGTCCATGCTCGGCGAGTTCGGCCTGCACGACAAGGCGGTCCGCAACCCGGTGTACCGGGAATGGACCGACACCGTGGTGCGCAACGGCGGCGACGGTTTCCTCTACTGGATCCTCTCCGGCGTGCAGGACGACGGCACGCTGTACCCGGACTACGACGGCTTCACCGTGTACTGCCCGTCGCCGGTCTGCCAGACTCTGACCAACGCCGGACGCATGCTGGCCGGCGCCCGGCCGAGGTTCGCTCCGGTTGCCGACCACGACACGGTGACCACGCCGTTCGGTACCGCAGCGACGTTGCGGCCGGCTGCCAACGACATCGCGTACGGCAACCCGGTCATGGCCCGCTCGATCGACCTGAGCCCGGGCGTGGCCGGCCGGCAGAGCACGGCGACGGTTCCCGGCGGCACGTTCACCGCGGACCGCACAGGCACGGTCACGTTCACGCCGGCGGAGGGCTTCGTCGGCCGCGCGACCGTGGAGTACCGCATCCGGGACCGGCGCGGTCAGCAGTCCAACGTGGCCACCCTGGAGGTGATCGTGCGGCCGGCGCCGGGCGCGCCGGTGACGCTGTTCTCCTTCGAGGACGGGGTGCAGGGTTGGGCGCCGGCGAGCTGGCAGACCAACGCCGGCACGGTGGCACAGACCGACGCCTTCTCCACCGAGGGGGCGCGCGGCCTGCGGGTCACGTCGACCGGGCCGTTCTGGTTCGGGGCCACGTTGGCGCAGCCGATCGACATCAGCACCCACGGCACCATCTCGGTCGATCTGCGGACCGGGTCGGCGGGCACCTCGCCGCTGCTCGCCCTGCAGACCGGCAGCGCCCTGACCTGGTGCCAGGCGAACAAGCCGTGGGTGGTGCAGGACCAGTCGGTCACGGTGTCCTACGACATCGTCACGGATCTGGCCGGGTGCGCCAACCTGAACGACGTCCGCGGGGTGCTGATCTTCTTCAGCCCCGGTGAGTTCGACATCGACAACGTCCGCATCAGTTAGGTCCCGCCCGGTGACCCCGCGTCGAGCCGCCGGCTCGACGCGGGGTCACGTTCGGGTGGCCGGGTAAAGGAAGGGTTTCGCCAGCTCACGGCTCGGGTACGGCACGCCGGTTGCCCGAACCGAGAGGAACTTCAATGACGCACATCGATGTCGCTGCGATCACCGTGGCACCCGGGCTTCCGGGGGCGCAGCCGGCCCGGCAGCGCGCGGCACTGCGGCCGGACAGTGCGTTGGCGCAAATGGCGGGGGAGCTGCTGCAGCGGCATGTGGCGCACGTCGCCGCGGAATCCGGGAGCGCGACGTGCGCGCGGTGCGGCCAGCCGTACCCGTGCGTGCCCGGCGTCCGGGCGCGTCAGGTGCTCGACGCGGCCGGGCTCGGCGCGCCCCGAGCGGCCGAGCCGCCAGCGGCGCCGATCCGGGCCACCGCGACGGCCGGCGCGTCGGTCGGCACCGGGCCGCGTGGTCGGGACTGACCAGCGCCGGGCAACGCACCCGGGTCACGCCCGCCGGGCGGCCCGCATCGCCGGGTCCGGCCCGGCGAACCGGATCCGGGCGCCCGCCCCGTCGAAGATGTACACCTTGTCGAGATCGACGGCGAGGGTGAGCACCTCGCCGACGCGTGGCCGGGGTGTCGCGTCGGCGAGCAGTCGCAGCGTCAGGTCGGCCGCCGTGTCCAGCGGGGAGCCACTCGGCTCGTACGCGGGGTAGAAGCCGTACTCGGTGCGCGCGGTGGGCGCCGGTGCGACCGCCGGGTTGGACAGTCGGGCAATGGCCCGGCGCAGCACACCCGGCGTTGCCGGGTGCCCACCGCGGTCGGCGTCCGGCGCCGGGTCGACGTCGCGATCGTCGATGTCCGGCACGATCGGGACCGCGCCGGTGTTCACCTCAACGAGGATTTCCGGGCCGACGTCGACGACCCGGCGAACCGTGCCGCGCAGCAGGATGTCGCCGCCCGGCACGGCCGGATCCGCCGCGCCGCCACTGCCGGCGACCGAGCCGGCGGCGAGGGTCAGTGCGTCGGAACGGATGGCGACGGTGACGCGGTCCGTGTGGTGTGCGACGAGCTGTGCCGCACCCGGATCGGAGGCGCTGACGCGCAGGACCTGGCCACCGAGGTCGATCACCGCACCCCGGTCCGCGGCGTAGAGAGCGCCCTGGACCAGGCAGATGTCGCGGATCAGCAACGACGCCACGAAGAGGGTGGCCGGGTCGTCGTACACCTGGTGCGGCGTCCCGACCTGCTGCAGCCGTCCCCGGCGCAGCACCGCCACCCGGTCCGCGACGGCAAGTGCTTCCGACCGCGCGTGGGTGACGTAGAGCGTGGTGACACCCATGGTGGAGTTGAGGTCGTGGATCTGGCCGCTCATCTCCAGCCGCAGACTGGTGTGCAGGTTGGACAGCGGCTCGTCGAGCAGGCACACGGTCGGGCGGCGCACCGCGGCCCGCGCCAGCGCGACGCGTTGCTGCTCTCCGCCGGAGAGCTGGTGCGGCAGGCGGTCCATCAGGTCGTCGATGCCCAGGCGGATGGCGGCCTCGGTCACCTGCGCCGTCGTCGTGGCGTCGTCCACCTGCGCCGCGCGCAGCGGGAACGCGATGTTCTGGTGCACGGTCAGGTGGGGGTAGAGCGCGAAGTCCTGAAAGACCATGGCGACGTTGCGCTGCTTCGGCGAGAGCCGGTCGACCAGTTGCCCGTCCAGGTGGATGTGGCCTCCCGTGGGCTCCTCCAGCCCCGCGACGAGCCGCAGCACGGTGGTCTTGCCGGACCCGGAGGGCCCGAGCAGCACCATGAACTCGCCGTGCTCGATGTCGAGGCTCAGGTTGTCCACGGCCACGGTGCCGTTCGGGAAGACCTTCTGAAGTGCGTCGAGCGCTACGGCCGCCATGGCCTCCTCCGACGTCCCCGCAGGTCCGGGACAGCACCTCGGCCGACTCCTCGCCGCGGACTGTCAGTGGCGCTAGATCCTACGCCCGCCGGCGGGGTCGCGTGGCTGTGGTGTCGGGTCCGCGACTGCGTCGCCGGCGAGCAGTTCGGCGACCTCCTCGGCGATGGCGGCCTCCTCGTCGGTCGGCACCACACACACCGTGACGCGGGCGTCACCGGGCGAGATGACCCGGGCGGCCGCGTCGGCGGATCCGTTGCGCCGGTCATCGACGGCGATGCCGAGCGGCGCCAGCCCGGCCAGCGCCTCCGCCCGGATGGCGGGGGCGTGCTCGCCCACACCCGCCGTGAAGGCGATCGCGTCGAGTCGGCCGAGTACCGCATGGTAGGCGCCAACGTACTTGCGAATCCGGTGGCAGTAAAGATCAACCGCGAGAGCGGCCGCGGCATCCCCGGCGTCGCGTCGGCGCAGCACCGTCCGCAGGTCGTTGTCGCCACACAGCCCGACCAGCCCGCTGCGGTGCTGCAGCAGCTCATCGACCTCGGCGAAGCCCAGGCCGGCGACCCGGTGCAGGTATCCCGGCACCGCCGGGTCCAGGTCGCCGCTGCGGGTGCCCATCACCAGGCCCTCGAGCGGTGAAAGTCCCATCGACGTCTCCACGCTGCGCCCGGCCGCCACCGCGGTGGCGCTCGCGCCGTTGCCCAGGTGCAGCACGATCAGGTTGAGCTCGGTGATCGGCCGGCCGAGCAGGTCGGCGCAGCGGCGGGCGACGTAGCGGTGCGAGGTGCCGTGGAAGCCGTAGCGGCGGATGCCGTGGCGCGCCGCGAGTTCGGCGTCGATCGCGTACGCGGCCGCGGCGGCCGGCAGGGTGGCGTGGAACGCGGTGTCGAAGACGGCGACGTGCGGCACGTCCGGGAGCACCTCCTGCGCCACCTCGATGCCGGTCAGGTTGGCCGGGTTGTGCAGTGGCGCGAGCGGGATCAGCTCCGCGATCCCGGCGCGGACCTCGGCGTCCACCCGGGTGGGTTCGCGGAACCGGGTGCCGCCGTGCACGACCCGGTGTCCCACGGCGGTGACCCCGGCGAGGTCCAGGTCCGCGGTGGCCCGGCGCAGCGCGGTGGCGTGGTCGGGTGCGTCACCGTCCGGCTCGCCGATGCGCTCCATGACGCCGCCCCGCCCCGCCCCGCCGGCCGGGCCGCCCACGCCGGCGGCCGGGTCGACCAGGCGGTACTTCAGCGACGACGAGCCGCAGTTCAGCACCAGAATCATGAGGCCTCCGCAGCCTGGATCGCGGTGATTGCGACGGTGTTGATGATGTCCGTGACCGAAGCGCCCCTGGAGAGGTCGTTCACCGGCCGGCGCAGACCCTGCACCACCGGCCCGATCGCCACCGCACCGGCCGATCGCTGCACCGCCTTGTACGTGTTGTTGCCGGTGTTGAGGTCCGGAAAGATGAACACCGTCGCCCGACCGGCGACCGCGCTTCCGGGCAGCTTCGTCGCCGCCACCGCCGGGTCGATCGCCGCGTCGTACTGGATCGGCCCCTCCACCGGAAGCTCCGGACTGCGCTCGCGGACCAGCCTGGTGGCCTCCGCCACCTTCTCCACCTCGGTGCCGGTGCCCGAGGTGCCGGTGGAGTAGGACAGCATCGCGAGCCTGGGCTCGACGCCGAACTGGGCGGCGGTCTGCGCGGAGCTGATCGCGATGTCGGCCAGCTGGGCGGCGTCCGGGTCCGGGTTGATCGCGCAGTCGCCGTAGACCAGCACGCGGTCGGCCAGGCACATGAAGAACACGCTGGAGGCCACCGACACCTCCGGTCGGGTCCGGATGATCTGGAACGCCGGGCGCAGCGTGGCCGCGGTGGTGTGCACCGATCCGGAGACCATCCCGTCCACCCGCCCGGAGTGCACCATCAGCGTGCCGAAGTAGTTGACGTCGCCGACCATGTCGCGGGCCTGGTCGAGCGTCACGCCCCTGGCCTGACGCAGTTGCGCGTAGGTGGCGGCGAACGCCTCCCGCCACGGGCTCGTCGCCGGGTCGACAAGGTGGGCCGCACCGATGTCCAGGCCGAGTTCCCGGGCCCGGCGGGTGATCTCGGCCGGGTCCCCGAGCAGGGTCAGCTCGGCCACGCCGCGGCGCAGCAGCACGTCGGTGGCGCGCAGCACCCGCTCCTCGGCGCCCTCGGGCAGCACCAGGTGGCGGGACTCCCTGCCGGCGCGTTCGATCAGGTCGTACTCGAACATCATCGGGGTGACCCGCTCGGACCTGGCGCCGCTGACCCGCGCGGCGAGGTCGGCGGTGGGTACCGCCCGTTCGAAGGCGCCGAGGGCGATCTCGATCTTCCGACCTCCGGCCGGCCCGAGGTGGGCTTCGATCCGGCTGGCCCGGGTGACCGTGTCGAAACTGTCGCCGGGCACCGAGAGCAGGGCCACCCCGGTGCCGAGCCGCTCCACGACGCGCAGCACCCGCGGGTCCAGCGGTACGCCGAGGGTGAGCACGATGCCGGCGAGCGTCGCCTCCCCGGCAGCGTGCGCCGCGTAGCTGGCGAGCACCAGGTCGCCCCGGTCGCCGGGCGTGATCAGCAGGCAGCCGTCGCTGAGGTGGTCCAGTACGGTCGGCACGAGCGCGCCGCCGACCACGAAGTCGCGTACGTCGCGGGCGAGGGCCGTGTCGTCTCCGAGCACGTGCGAAGCGTGCAGCGCGGCCGCCACCTCGGCCACGGTCGGTGCGGCCAGCTCGGGGATCTCCGGGATGGCGTACACCGGCGCCGGCAGGTCGGCCACGGTGGCGAGGATCGCGTCCCGGTCGTCGGGCCGGACCCGGTTGGCCACGATGGCCACGACCGGGACGCCGAATCCGGTGACCGCGTGGTACGCCGTGCGGACCGATTCCGCGACGTCGTCGGTGGCGTGTGCGTCCACCACGGGCAGCAGGACACTGCCGAACTCGGTTGCCAGCCGGGCATGCAGCGACAGTTCGTGGGCGCCGCCGGCGTGCCGGTCGTCGGCGGGGGCGTCGTCCAGATCGCTGCCGATCACCAGTGTGGTCCGGCCGCTCTGCGCGCCGGCACGGTACCGCTCGACGATGCGGGCCACCAACTCGTCGGTACGCCCCTGCGCGAGCAGCCGGGCCGCTTCGGCGTACGTCACGCCGAACCGGGCCGCCTCCGGTGTGTGGATCTGGTACCGCTCGCGGAGCAGTTCGACGATCGGGTCGGGTCCGTCGCCGCCGAGCGGCCGGAAGACGCCCAGCCGGTCGATGCGCCTGGACAGCAATTCGGCCACGCCCAGCGCCACCACCGACTTGCCGGCGCCGGCCGTCATGCCGGCCACGTAGACGCTGTGCGCCACCGTTCACCTCCCGCGTCCCGCCCACCGTACTGGGATGCGGGAACCGCGCTCCGGGCGGCGGCCCGACGCCGGCCGCAGGTCGGGCGTGCGGGGAGATTTGTCCGAGCCGTCCGGAAATCCAACTGCGCGCCATAGCATTGGCCGGTGCGGACCGCATGGTGACCGTGAGGCGGCTTCGGGACATGGTTGAAAGGGCTGCGCCAGCCGCGCAGGGCTGGGCCGGGCACTCTGCGGGCCGTTCGCTCCCCACCTGGCGGTTGGGGACTCCGGCGACCGTGGGCCGGTACCGGTGGGAGCGTCACCTGCGCCCCGGCTCGCCGCGTCTCCGATCCCGGAGCAGGCGCCCGGTGGTTGGTGCGGTCGCGGTCGCCCTCGCGGTGATGGCGGGTGCCGGATTGCTGATCAGCGCGCCGTGGGCCGACGACGGTGGCCCGGGGGCGACGCCGGGCACCGCGACGTCCGGCACCGCGACGTCGGGCACCGCGACGTCGGGCACCACCACGGCGGTGGCGCCGCCGCCCAGCGACGCGACGTGGGTGTCGGCCTCCGGCGACGACACCGGCACCGGTACGCAGGCGCAGCCCTGGCGAACCCTGGCGCACGCCGTCCGCACCGCACCCGAGGGCTCCCGGATCGCGGTGCGGGAGGGCAACTACGAGCCGTTCACGGTGGACCGGGCCGGGCTGTCGATCGCCAGCGCGCCGGGGGAGCGCGCCACGATCCAGGGCCGCGCCGGCGTCCGGGACGTCGTCCTGGTCGCCGCCGACAACGTCGTGCTGAGCGACCTGACCGTTGCCGGCTGCGTCCCGAACGCCAACCCGAACGTGAACGTCCCGGGCGATCACGGCAGCGGCATCCGGGTGCACCGGACGAACCGGGTCTCGGTCCGCAACGTCATCGTGCGGGACAGCCACGGCGTCAACGCGGCAGGCCTGCCGGTCGGGTGCTACGGCATCCTCGCCACCGAGTCGCGGGACCTGCTGGTGGCCTCCTCGGAGGTGTTCCACAACGGTGGCGGCATCCACATCGCCGGCGGCGGCCGCGGCGTCGTGGTCGAGCAGAACAATGTGCACGACCAGGACGTCATCCTGCAGAACTCGCGGCAGTCCCTCGACGACTTCGGCGGGTACGGCCTGGGGGCGACAGCCATCACCGACAAGCCGGGGCCGACCTTCCGGAGCAACACCGTGCTGCGGAACTTCGGCCCGTCGACCGACTACGGCTTCGACGGCGGCGGCATGGAGATCTACGACGCCGCGAACACCACGATCACCGGCAACACGTTCGCCGACAATGACGGCACCCTGGAGACCGGCACCGGATCCAAGGGGCGGTGCGCGGACAACGTGTTCTCCGACAACACGGTCACCGGGCGGAGCGGGGCCGGCGGCCCGGCGAAGTACACCGGTCTGGTGCTGCGCTGCGCGAGCAACATGGCGATCCGGAACAACACCTTCGTCAACGTCGACCGGTTCGTGTTCCTCTACGAGTCGGGCGGGGCGTTCTCCGGCGCCGTGGACGGTCTGCAGGTCGTCGGCAACACGGTGACCCAGCAACGCGGCGCGGTGGTTCACCGTCTGCAGTTCGGCACCGGCAAGGCACCGGAGATGTCGGTCGACGAGAACCGCTACCAGGCGATCCAGGACCGGTTCGCGGTGATCGGCACCGGGCCGTCGGAGGCGACCGTCTCGTTCAGTGAGTGGAAGTCGCGGACCGGGCTGGATGCCCGGTCCACGACCTCGTGACCGCTCCTCGGCGCGCTACGCGGACGGCGGGGTCATGTGGTAGATCGTGACGCCGGGCCCCTGGTAGAACACCCGCCACCGCATCGAGACGCGCAGCGCCTCCTGCAGCGATGCGGTCGCTCCCTCGGGCAGCGAGCCGAAGTAGTCGGTGTACACCGTCATCTGCGTGCTGACCACGAGGTAGTTGTGCCGGGTGCCGAGGTTGCCCATGTAGTCCTGCACCGCCGGCAGGCCGGACCCGTCCAGACTGTTCGTGAACGCCGGGTGGTCGATCAGCGTGTAGTCCACGGCGCGGCCGTTGTTGAACGAGCCGTAGTTCCCGGCGAGCTTGGTCGGGAAGTTGGGCGCGAGCAGCACCAGTGAGGAGTTCGGCTGGGCGTTGGCGTAGAAGTACTCCGCCGCGGTGACGTCGGCCGGCGGCACCCGGTGCACGGCCAGTTGGCCCTGCAGGCCCTGCACCGTGGCGAGCGACACCACGGCCAGGACGAGGCCGGACGCCACCGTGACCAGCGCGTTGCGCCGGACCCGGAGCCACAGGCCCGCGACGAGCAACGCCGCGAACGGCAGCGAGAAGGCGAAGACCCGGTAGATCGCCTCGCCGCCGTAGCTCTGGGCGGCGAGCGTGACGAACGGAGCGAACCCCAGGATCGCCGGGACCAGCACGGTGCCGAGCTTCCTCCGGTGAACTCCGATCGCCACCAGGGCGGCCGCCCACACGGCGACGGCGAGGATGCGCGCCACCAGCGCGGAGAAGCGCTGTGCGTCGGTGCGCAGGCCGTCGGCATTGCCCGCGGCGTTGGCGAAGAGGTCGAAGTCGAACAGGCCGTACTCCGCCGCGACCGGCGCGATGCGCGGCGCCACGAACGCGAGCACGAGGACACCCCACACCAGCACGAGGCTGCGCGGGCGCAGCACACCCAGCGCCGCCAGCGGGATGGCCGGCAGCAGCATGATGAACGGCGACAGCTGGTGGGACACGGTGATCGCGGCGAAGACCAGCGTCGCGCCGACGGCCGCCGCCACGCGGGTACGCCGGTTCCGCGGCGCCAGCACCGGGAAGCCGCGCAGGAGTACGCCCCGGGCCCGGGCCAGCCGGCCGGCGTCGGCCGGCACCGCCGCCGGCGTGGCGATCAGCCAGCGCGCAACGATCAGCCAGAAGCCGAGCATCAACGCGTAGACGAAGGCCTGCGGCGAGAAGTAACCGGCGTCCACCCACATGCAGATGAGGAAGAGCAGCACGCCGAGGGCGACCACCCGGCGGTTGCGCGTGAACTGGCGCAGCAGCGCGGCCAGCAGCACCATGTTGAGCAGCGCGAAGGCCAGCGACGACCAGGTGGCGAACGCCAGCGCGTCGACGCCGGCCACGTCGGAGAGCACCGCCATGGTGGCGAAGAAACCCGGCCACTGCTGGTAGATGTCGGTGGAGTTGAGCAACTGGCCGTTGTCCCGGATCAGGTCCACGACGCCGATGTGCTTGTAGGTCCACGCGTACTCGAGGTTGCCGTAGAGCAGCGGCACGGTGGCGTGCAGGACCGTCGCCGCGGTCACCAGCCCCGCGGTCAGCGCCCAGGTGCGCGCCCGGCCGAACAGTTCCGCGGCGAAGGCCAGGGTGAGCAGCAGGATCGCGGCGACGAACGGCACGCCAAGGGCCGGGGTGAGGCCGTACCCATCAACGGTGGACGGCCGGAACCCGGTGATCGCCCAGGTCCAGGACGCCACCGCCGCGAGGAGGAGGACGACCGGCCCGACCGCGCCGGCACGCCGCCGCCAGGTCCCCGCCGTCGTGGCCGGGGCGGTGTCGAGGTCGGCGGCGTCCGGTCGGCGGACGAACAGTGACCGGGTGAACTCCATCGGCCGCGCAGGAAGCCACCGGTCGAGGACGAACCTGACCGCCGCCGCCGCGGCGACGATGTCCAGGAGGATCGTGACGGCGATCTGCGGGGACCAGGTGTGCGTCCACAGCATCAGCACCGCGGTGCCGCAGGCGATGCTCAGGCTGGCGGTGATGGCGAGCGCCCAGGACACGAGCCGGTCCCGCACGGGTAGGTGCGCCATGACAGCGGCACCCGGGCCGATCAGCAGGAACGTCAGGAGCATGACGAGCCGCACCGGTCCCGTCGGGACCATCAGCGCCAACGCTCCGACCCCGCCGGCAGCCAACGCCAGCAGGGCGAAGCCCCGCCGTCCCACCGCGGCGGGTGACTGGGCCGGCGCCGGCGTGTGCTCCGCCGGCACGGTGGTGCGGGCCGGCAACAGATTCGTCGTCACGTGAGGGTGCTCCGTTCGGGGCGGGGTGGCGCTGGCGCGGCTGGATGACGCAGGACTGCCGCTGGCCATCGGCTCGCAATCCGGTTGAAAGTGATGCAAATGAACGTCACCGACGCTAACAGCCACTCCCGGGGGGGCTGTCAGGCGATCGGTGGCAATCCGGAAACCGCTCGGACGGTGAGGTGGTCGAGCAGGTCGGCGAGCAGCCCCACGCCGTCGCGGGTCAGCACCGATTCCGGATGGAACTGCACCCCGGCGAAGCCGCGACCACGCAGGGCGTGGACCTCGCCCAGGCGCGGATCCCGGCTGACCTGCACCGGGCCGTACCGGCTGGGGAACGTGTCGCTGGCGCAGACCGCGGTGAAGGTGGAGTAGAACCCCACCAGCTCGGGCCGGCCGAAGAACCGGATCTCCCGCTGCATCCCCTGGTACGGGGAGTCCTTGCGCAGCAGCGGCAACCCGAGCACCGAGGCGAGCACCTGGTGGCCCAGGCAGATGGCGAGCAGGGGCCGGCCGGCGTCGAGCCGTGCCACGGTGAGCGCGCGCAGCGCGGCCATCTTCGGGTCGGTGAGGTCGGCCGGGTCGCCCGGACCGGGACCGGCGACCATCAGGTCGAAGTCCGCCGGATCGGGCGTGTCCCGGTAGGAGCACCGGGTCACGGTGACGCCGAGCGCGCGCAGTTGGTGGGCCAGCATCCCGGTGAAGGTGTCCTCGGCGTCCACCACCAGGGCGCTCAGGCCGGCACGCCCGGACGCCGGATCGGCGGCCGCCCGCTCGTGCAGCCAGAACGGGGCGAGGTTGGCGTTGCGCGCCGTGAGCGCCGCCAGGATCCGCGGATCGTCGGTGTAGGCCGGGCCCGGCGCCGCGGGGTGGTGGCCGGCGTCGCGCAGGCCGAGCGCGGCCAGTACGCCGGCCGCCTTGGCGTGCGTCTCGGCCACCTCGCCGGCCGCGGTGGAGTCGCGCACCAGCGTCGCGCCGACGGGCACCCGGGCCCGCCCGGTGGGGGAGATCTCCACCGTACGGATCAGGATCGGCGCGTCCAGGGTCTGCCCGCCGGCCGCGTCCCGGCCGAGCAGCGCCAGCACACCGGCGTAGTACCCGCGGCCGCGCCGCTCGTGGCGGGCGATCACCCGGCAGGCGTTCTCGATCGGGCTGCCGACCACCGTCGGCGCGAACATGGTCTGCCGCAGCACCTCCCGGACGTCCAGGCTGCTCCGCCCGGCGAGGAGGTACTCGGTGTGGGTCAGGTGGGCCATCGGCTTGAGGTACGGGCCGACGACCTGCCCGCCCCGATCCGCCACGGTCGCCATCATCTTCAGCTCCTCGTCGAGCACCATGTAGAGCTCGTCGGCCTCCTTGGTCTCGGCGAGGAAGCGCAGCAGGCCATCGGCGTCCGGACCGGTGGCCGGATGGCGGTAGGTGCCGCTGATCGGGTTCATCATCGTCAGGCCGTCCTCCACGCTGACGTGGCGCTCCGGTGTCGCCCCGACGAGGGTGCGTTCGCCGGTGTGGACCAGAAACGTCCAGTACGCGCCGCGCTCGTCGCACAGCAGCCGCTGGAACACGCCGAGCGCCGCCTCGACCGGGTCGCCGGCGAGGTCACCTTCGAACACCCGGTGGATGACGAAGTTGGCGCCCTCCCCACGGCCGATCTCGTCGGCGAGCACCGACCCGACGATCCGGCCGTACTCCTCGTCACTGACGTCGAACCGGCCCCCGGCGAGGGTGACCGGCGTGGCCGGCAGCACCGCCCGCAACGTGGCCAGCAGCGCCCCGACGTCGATGGTGTCCACCGACTCCACCCGTAGGCAGGACAGCGGTGTGCCGTCGTCGATACAGGCGAATCCCCGCTCGGCGACCTGCCGGTACGGCACCAGGGCCAGCACGTCGGGACCGGGCGCGGCGGGGACGCCGGTGGGCAGGGGTATGTCAGCGAGGCGTTCCACCTGCTCGACGACGCCGACGAGGATCTCGACCTCGGCGCGGCCCTCCCGGCGGAGCAGGGCGAACGGCCGCTGCCGGAGCGCGGTGATGTCGATCATGGGGCATTCCCTTCGGTCTGGACCGCCTCGGGCGGGACCAGCGGGAAATGCCGACGGCCGCCTCGAGAGGCGGCCGCGAGTGGGTTACACGCGAAGGATGGCCGCCATCAGGCGGGCCACCACTGCTGCGTACGCGCGAACATGTGGTGGAGCGTACGTGGTGGGCCGTGGCCAGTCCAGAGATATGGCCACGGT
Organism: Micromonosporaceae bacterium; assembly: GCA_035296325.1. GTDB lineage: Bacteria > Actinomycetota > Actinomycetes > Mycobacteriales > Micromonosporaceae > DATHBD01. The sequence goes on from DATHBD010000023.1 coordinate 119,122, forward strand.
CCGCCACACCGAGGGTCAACCGCTGCGTCGGGTGCCGTACTGTCGCGGGCTCTGCACGGCGCCCTGGCCGCTGATCTGCTTACCCTTGCCCGAGGTCGGGGGCTGCGCGCTGCCCTTTCCGCGGGCCCGTCGGGCGGCGCGGTTGGTGAAGACCTCGGTCTCGCTCTGCTCGGCGGTGTCGGCGTCGTCCCCGGGCACCGGCGGCTCGGTGTCGGAGGACTGTGCTGAGCCCGCGCGGGACTCCTGTGGCGTGCTGGGATCCGGCATGCGCGGGACGTTAGCAGGTACCCGCCGTCGCGCGTCAGCCGTTTGCGGGGAAGTGCCCGCGCCGGGCCGCGTGCGAGTGCTGATTGCGGCAAAACGGACTACCACCGCCGGCTGGCGTGGAAGCCTTATTGGGCGGGACGCCCGACGGAGTCCGGCGGAACCGTGGCGTGAAGGGAGGCGGATTGGCGCGCACCCCGGTCGGCTCGGCGTGGCCGGCGACCGCCGTCCTGATGTATCACTCGGTGTCTTCGGTGGGCAGCGGTCCGCTGCGATCGCTGGCGGTCCCGCCGCGGTTGCTGCGTGAGCAACTCGGCGCGCTGGTCGCCGCGGGGTACCGGCTGGTCGGCCTGTCCGACGCGATCGACCTGCGGGCGGCCGGCGCGACCGGGCCGCTGGTCGCGCTCACCTTCGACGACGGGTACCGCGACTTCGTCACCGAAGCGCTGCCGACACTGGCCGAAGTGTGCGCGTCCGCGACGCTGTACCTCGCCGTCGGGCACGCCGGTGGGCCGGCGTCCTGGCTTGGCGCGCGGGCCGCGCAGTTCCCGCCGTTGCTGGACTGGGCGGCGCTGCGCGACGTGACCGACGCGGGGATCGAGGTGGGCAACCACAGCCTGGTGCACCACCCGCTCGACATGATCGCCCCCGGGCAGTTGGGTCGGGAGATCAGGGAGAGCGCGGATCGGCTCACCCAGCGGCTCGGCCGGCCGGTGCGCTCGTTCTGCTACCCGCACGGGTACCACACGCCGGCGGTCCGCGCCGCGGTCGTCGCGGCCGGTCACGACAACGCCTGCGCGATCGGGTACCGGATGTTCCAGCCGGGTGACGATCCGCTGGCCGTGCCGCGGCTCCAGCCGACCCCCGACCACACCGGCGCCGATCTTGTCAGGCTGGTCCGCGGCGGTGGCGCCCGACTACCCGCCATGGGCAAGGCGGCGGCCCAGCCCGGGTGGCGAATCGCCCGGCGGGTCGCCCGGCGGGTCGGCGTGCGGCTGACCTGACGGTGGCCGTGCGGAGACCCGCACCGGCTCGCCGCCGACCGACGGCTGGCCAACGATCCGGGTCACACCGGGTGAGGATGGCATGATCATGACGCAGGGACGACGGCTGCCGTTGCGGGACCGGGCGTGGCTGGAGGTGGAGACGATCCGCGTGATCGGTCCACTGATGTCGGTGACGGCACCGGCGCTGCGCCAGACGCTCGTGGCCGTGCACGCGGATCATCCCGGGCACCGGGTGGTCTGCCGGCTGGACCGCGCGGGCGGCCGCTGGCTGCCGATCGGTCGCCGCGACATCGAGGCGTACTGCGACGAGACGGTGTTGGAGACCACCACCGGCGGCCCCGACGCCGGGCACGCGATCATGCGGAAGCTGCTGGCGCATCCGCTCGGTGACCACCCGTTGGTCTTCGCCGTCGGGGGTGGGTACGTCGGCATCAAGATCTCGCACGCCTTCGGCGACGCCCGGATCCTCGGCGCGTGGCAGCCGGAGCTGGTCCGGGCCGCCGCGGCCGGCACCCGCGCCCAACTTCCCGGTCCGGACTCCTCGACCCGCCTGCCGCTGCTCCGCGGCGCCCTGCTCCAGTTCGCCCGCTCGCCGGGCCGGATCGGGCGGGCCTTCCGGGTCGGCCGTCGTCCCGCCCCGCCACCGTCGGCTTCCGCGCCGGCCCCGTGGCGGCCCGATCCGGTGCACCGTTACACGCGGGTGACCCCGGCGGCATTGACCCGGCTGCGGCAGTGGCGCGATGCGGAGGCACCCGGCGTATCGGTGACCACGATCCTGCTCGCCGCCATCCCGGTCGCGCTGACCCGCTGCGGCGTGGGCGCCCAGCCGGACGGCCTGGTGATGCTGATCGACGCCCGGCGGTACCTGCCGCCCGGTTCGGTGATCGACGGCAACTTCTGCTGGGGGCAGTACCTGCACCCGACGGATCCCACCGACCCGCGCGCCGTCCAGGACACGCTCAAGGAGGAGATCGCCTCGGGCCGACCGCTGGGCATGCTGATTCTGCGCCAGGCCAGCCTGCTGCTGGGCCGGGGCGGCCACAGCACCGTGCCGACCACCGTGCCGACAGAGGTCCGGCCGGAGCTGACGGTCAGCAGCTCGGGTCGGCTGGAAACCTACGAGGACCTGCCGTGGGCGGCCGGGCCGGACGGTCGGGAGTCGATCACGGTCGCCACTCCGGCCGGTCCTCCGGCGATCACGGTGTCGGTGGACGAGCTGTCCGGCACGCTGCACCTGACCGCGGTCTTCCACGGGTCGACCTTCGACGCCGAGGCGGTCCGGCGGGCCATGGACCTGGTCGGGGCGGATCCGGTCGGCCTGGTCTCATCGGCCGGCGGCCAACCGGTGGCCGGCTGACCGCGGGTTGGCGCACCGACCACTGCGGCGCGAATATGCATTCCCGGCGCCGACGGTGACCTCCACCTCGGATGCGTACAGACCTGCTCGTACGGGTGCTAGCAGGTCTGCCCGTTGCGACTCGGTGTCCGGGCGGCGGCCGGCCGCCCAGTCGTGGCCGGCAGTCCCGGTCGGTGAAGCGGTCCGCGGCGCCGGGTGGCGCTATGGAGCGGACTGCTCGGCCGGGGCTCCGGGCGTCGGCGCCAACCGGGAGAAGGCCACCCGGAGCACGGTCGGCGCCATCAGTACGCCCTCCAGTACGAACACGGCGACCAGCCACAGCATCAGCTCGGTCAGGCTGCCGCGGGTGCCGCCGTAGATGGCGGCCGCCACCTCGATCAGGCCGGCCAGGACGTAGAGGGCACCGGCCCGGCGTACCCGCCCGAGCACCCGCGAGATGGCGAGGAAGAACTGCTGGAAGACCATCGGCACGTACGCCAGCGCCAGCAGCGCCAGGGTGTCCCCGGCCGTGACGGCGTACTCGGCTCCGAAGATCGACATGATCGGGTGGGCCGCGAAGACCAGCACCAGGGAGGCCGGCACGCCGAGCCCGAACGAGATGAGCAGCCCCATCCGTACCTTCGACCGCAGCGCCGCACGGTCCCCGCTGGCCACCGCGAACAGGGTGAGCGCGATGTTGGCCGGAATCATCGCCACGAACGCCATCACCATGTACGCGGTGTAGAACGCCGCCGTGTCGCGCGTGGTCAGCACCGCCGTCACCACCAGCGGCAGAGAGGCCCGGGGCAGATAGAGCGCCATGTTGAGCAGGTTGTGGTCGAACGCCAGTCGCGCCTTTCCGCGCAGCATGGCGGGGATCGGCCGCAGCGACGAGACCATCCGCCGGCGGCGCACCGCGAAGCTGAGCAGGGCGACCGACAGCACCGCGCCGGCCACCCAGGTGAGCAGCAGCTGGCTGCCGGTGATGGTCACCGGAAGCAGCACCAGGAGCCCGAGCAGAAGCAGCTTGCCCACGGCGAAGTACACGTTGCGCAGCAGTTGCAGCGGCCCGGCCAGCAGGCCGATCATCGCCTCGTCGAGGACGAGCGTGATCGCGTTCAGGGTGATGCCGAAGACCAGCAGGACCGTCGCCGCGGGTGGCCCGAGGGCACCGCGCAGCCCCGGCACCGCGACGCTGGCGAGCAGCACATAGCCGAGCCCGCCCACGGTCGCCGCGGATCCGGCCAGCAGCAGGCAGGTGGAGATCAGGTTCCACCGGCGTGTGGTCATCCGCGGCAGCTCGGAGATCAGCATGGTGCCCATGCCGAACATGCCGATGGTGCCGATCAGCGTCATCGCGGCGACCGCCGCGGACGCCTGGCCGACCGCTTCCGGTGTCGCCGACCGCGCGGCGAGCCACCAGTAGACGAACCCGAGACCCGACGTGACCACCGTGGTGCCCATCAGCGAGCCGGCGTTGGTGAACAGGTCGGCATGCCGCGCGAGCGCGCCGGTCTTCCGGGTGCGCTCGCGCGGTGCGGTCAGGACCTGCGTCACGTACGGCCTCCGACCAGCTGCACGCGGCGCGCGCCGCGCATCCGTCCCCACAGGTACGCGAACGGCCCGGTGGCCATCGCGCGTCGGTTGACCTTGAGCAGTTCGGCCGGGAAGTCGGCCTGTACGGTCGCGGTCCGGGCGCCGTCGGCGCCGAAGATGTCGCGCAGCGCGGTGGGTACCAGCCGGATCAGCGGCAGCAGCACCCGCGGGTTGCCGAGCACCAGGCTGGTGTACGCCGCGGTCAGCCCACGCCCGTACCCGACCATCTGCCGGCGCAGGCCGGCGAGGTCGCGGCGGTGGTAGTGCCGGGTGATGGCGCTGGGCTGGTAGACGATGGTGCCGCCGCCGACGAGGACCTTCGTGAAGGCGAGCGTGTCCTCCGAGCCCATCGCCGGCGTGCCGGCGCCGAGCGCGGCGTCGAACCCGCCGATGCGCTCGATCACGCCGGGCCGGAACGTCATGTTGGCGCCGGTGGCGAACGGCGGCAGCGGGTAGAGCGGGCTCTGCACGCTGGCCGAGGCGGGGGAGAAGACGGCCGGGGTGTACCCGCGGCCCTTGCTGTGCCCGCCGAACTGCTCGAACCACAGCTGCGCCGGCGTCTCCAGCTCGGCCGGCACGATCACGCCGGAGATCACATCGGCCTCCGGGTGGCGGGCCAGCGCCCGGGCCACCTCGACGATCCAGTACGGGTCGGCGACCTCGTCGTCGTCGATCCAGGCCAGGATCTCGCCGGGGCTCGCCGCGACCGCGCGGTTGCGTGCCCGGGACAGGCCGGGTGCCGGCTCGACCAGGTACTCGATGTGCCCGCGGGCGGCCGCCGCGCGCACCACGCGCTCGGTGGCGTCGGTGGTCGGCGCGTTGTCGACGACGAGGATCCGCAGCGACGGGTACACCTGGGCGATCAGGCTGTCCAGGCATGCCCGCAACGCGTCCGGCCGCTCCCGGGTGCAGATGACGGCGGTGATCGGTGGCGCCGACCGCAGCACCGTTGCGCGTTCCGCGAGGAACGGCGGGAGGTCCGGCACGGCGACGCCGCCGTGCGGAATGCCGGCACCCGCGTCGCCGCCGGCGGCGGTGATCGCCGCGCGTACCTCGACGCCGAGTTCCGCTTCGATCGCGGTCACCAGGTCGGCCGCGCTGAGCCCGGCGTCCGGCACGGTGACCAGGATCGAGCCGAGTGGTTCGGTGCACAGCCGCACCAGCAGCCAGGCGCGCTCGATGCGCCGCCCGTCCGCCCCGGTAGCGGCGATGGCCGGGATGGGCCGGGACAGCTCCACATCGCGGACCACCGCCGGCAGCATCTGCGCTGTCATCGCGTCAACTCCGTTGCACTCGGGCTCGGCGGTGTCGTGGTCCGCGAACGGCCCGACCGGTTCAGATGGATGGACTCCACGGCGCCGCCCATACCGGCGGCGAGGACGCCGGCAAGCGCCGCGCCGGCCTTGGCGGCGTGGTGCCCGCCGCGCCCGCGCAGTGTTGCCGCGAGCCCGCCGGTGACGGCGCGGGGCACGGTGCTGCGCAGGTAGTGCCGCTCAGCGTCGAGGCTGGGCTGGGCGCCGAGCAGCCGGGCCATCTCGACCTTGCCGCGACCCTCGCTGAAGCAGCGGGCCAGGAAGAAGCCGAACGTGGTGCGCTCCGCGGGGACCGGGTGGCTGATGACCGCTCCCGGTACGTACATCCATCGGCCACCGTCGGCGCGGGCCATCCGGACACAGAGATCGGTGTCCTCCGGACGGGCCCGGTCGCCGAGCTTGCCGAAGCCGTCCCGGAATCCGCCGACCGCCTCGAAGGTGTCCCGGCGCACCGCCATGCTGGCCGACCACACGTTGCGGGTGGGCGCCACGGTGGTGGGCATTCCGGTGTACGAGCCACCGATGGCCCACAGGAACTCGCCGGGGAACCATGCCGGCCGGCGGCGCTGCCAGACGGGTGAGATGGCGCCGCCGGTGCCGATGACCCGGGGGTCGGCGAACGGCGCGATGAGCTGGGCGAGCCAGCCCGGATGTGCCCGTGAGTCGCCGTCGAGCAGGGCGATCAGCGGGCTGGTGGTGTGGAACGCGGCGGTGTTGCGGTTGCCCGAGGCGCCCCGCGAAAACCGGTTCTCCAGCACGGTGATGCCGTCCAGTTCGCGGACCGCCCGGGCGTACATCTTCGGGTTGTGGTCGACGACGACGACGATTTCGGCCGGTACCACGGACTGCGCCAACACGGAGTGCACGGCACCCACCAGGTCGTTCCACTGCCGCAGGTCGTGGCACGGGATGACGACGCTGACCGCCGGTTCCAGCAGGGTCATCGCTCCTCGCCCACGGTGGAGGTGCTCGGGTCGAGTTCGGCGGACCTGGCCACGGCGGAGTCGGCGTACCGGGCCCGCGGGATGCTGACGTTGAGCGCCATGCCGCGCCGGAACGGGCGCTGCCGCGGGATCGCCGGGCCGGCCTGTTCCGACGGAAGTACGCCGTTTCGCGCCGCCACCGATCGGGTGGCGTGCCGGCGCCGGTGCTCACGCACGATGGTGCGGAGCACCCGCTGCCCGTCCCGGACGGCGTTCAGATTGCTCTCGCCGTGGATGCGGGCGTATTCGAGGCTCGGCACCTCGCTGATCCGCAGACCGCAGGCGGCCACGCGGACATTGATAAGTGTCTCGATTTCGAATCCGTCGCCCCACAGCTTGCCGCCGTCGGTGGGACCCGGTAGATCGGTGCTGGGAAGGTCCAGCGCCGGCAGGAGCCGCCGCCAAAATGCATTGTATCCGTAACACAGATCGGTGAACTTTGTGCCGAAGAGCAGGTTGACGAAGCTGTTGAGGCCGCGGTTTCCCTGCCGACGCAGCCAGGTGATGTCGTGGCTGCCGCCGCCGGGGGAGAAGCGCGATCCCTTCGCGAAGTCGGCGCCGGCCACGAGAGCATCGACGAATGCGGGGATCTCGGCCGGACTGGTCGATCCGTCGGCGTCGATCATGACGATGACGTCGCTCGTGCAGGCAGCGAAACCGCAGGCCAAGGCGTTGCCCTTGCCGGTACGGGTCTGCTCGACCACGATGATCGAGGGCCAGAGGCGGCGCGCCACCTCGATGGTGTCATCCACCGAGCCGCCATCGACAAGAATGACTTCTTTGACATTCGTCGGCAGGAGTGGAAAGACGTGCGGCAGGTTCCTGGCCTCGTTGAGCGCCGGTATGACGACGCTCACGGACGGCGGCCCAGGCCTCTGGATGGAGGGCTTCTCGGACGCGTACGTCTGTGTCATCACCCGACCCCTTTCGGCTATCGACGGACTGTGCGCCGTCGTATGACATTAGGATTGGAAGCCGGGGTATCGGCTCCAGGAATGCGACGCTAACAGCCTGGGGAATTGGGTCAGTCATGCGATTGGATGCTTTCCCGACCTGATCGTTGATAGAGCGAATAGCTGCGTCGATTGGGAATTCACATCCGTCGCGGTGGTCGCTCCGGCAACAGGAAACCGGGCGAAGCGCCCGGGCTGGCGAGAAGCGGACATCCAAATCGCACCGTCACGCTGCGCGTTATCGCATCACGCAGCGTAGAACTGAGGCAGAATTTGCAGAGCCGGAATTGCTATCCGGGTCGTCCTGCGGGGAGTATCCCGACGGCAGGAAACGTCATTGCACATACGTACGGCAACATGAGGAATACGAATCGTGAGCAGAGGGCGTCTGATGTCCAGTGCCTGCAGGTGCGGCCACGACCAGGCCGCACACGCGCATTACCGACCGGGGAGTGAGTGTGTCCGGTGCCCCCGGGGTGCCTGTGGACGCTTCCGGCCGCACCCCTGGTGGCGTCGGCTCTGGCGGTGAAAGCGCCGCGCGCGCCGACCGGTGGGTCAGCCGACGGTGTGGTCGAGGAAGCACCAGCGCCAGGACTCGCCCGGCTCCAGCGACCGCATCACCGGGTGGCCGACCTCCGCGAAGTGACCGCTCGCGTGTTTGCGCGGCGACGAGTCGCAGCAGCCGACGTTGCCGCAGGACAGGCAGATGCGCAGGTGTACCCAGTCGCTCCGACCCTCGGCCACGCAGCCGGTGCAGGCTCCGGGGGTGATCTCCGCGGGGTCCTCCGTGCTTCCGGCGACCAGATGTGGACAGCTCATGACGACCGCTCCTGTTCCAACAACGACTCTTCCAGGTCCATGTCCCGCTGCGCCCGGCGCAGCACCTCTTCCGGAATCCGGCCCTCGTCCCGCGCGCGGCGGAACACTTCCCGCTCCGCTTCCAGCATCGCCCGTCGGAGCCGACCGTACGCCTCCGACGGTGTCTCCCGGCTCCGACCGCCCAGGCGTTCCCATGCCATGTTGGTCCGGTCGTCCACCAGGGTCCGCAGCCGCTCCACCACGCCGGTGGGCAGGTTCGTACTGTCCGCGGCCACCGCGTCGAGGCGCTCCCGCGCGGCCTGGCTCGCTGCCTGCTGGGTACTGGCCTGGGCGAGCGCGTCGGTCTTCGGGTCGTCGGCCTCGAGCCGGAGTCGCCGGGCCACCAGCGGCAGGGTGGCGCCCTGCAGCATCAGGGTGCACACGATGACCGAGAACGCGAGCCACACGAACAGGTCCCGCGGATACGCCTGGTCGTCCGCGAGCTGGTCCACGGGGGGCAGGGCCAGGGCGGCGGCGAGGGTGACCACACCGCGCATGCCCGCCCAGGCGATCACGGTCGGGTAGCGCAGCGGCGGTGCGGGGTCACGCTCCCGGACCCTGGGCACCAGCCTGGCCAGGTACGTGGCCGGGTACATCCAGGCGAATCGGGCCACGATGACCGTCAACACCACCGCGACCGTCGTCAGCGCCACGGTGCGCAGCGGCGTGTCGAGATCGTCGAGGATCGCCCGCAACTGCAGCCCGACCAGCAGGAAGACCAGGCCCTCCAGCAGAAACCGCGACATCTGCCAGAACGCGTGCATCTGCAGCCGCGACGCGGCCGACATGAGCGTGGGCATGCGGTGGCCGAGGAAGAGCCCGGTCACCACGACGGCCACCACGCCGGAGGAGTGGATCAGGTGGGCGGGCACGAAGACGAGGAACGGCGTGAGCAGCGACACCGCGTTGTCCAGTAGCGGGTCGGTGGTCCGGCGGTGCACGGCGGCGATCACGAAGCCGCCCAGGGCGCCGATCGCAACGCCACCCACCGCGGCCAGGAGAGCGTCGCCGGTGATGCTCATCGGACCGACATGCACGCCGCCCATGGCGGTCGTGGCCACCGTGAAGATGACCAGCGCGGTGGCGTCGTTGATCAGACTCTCGCCCTCGAGAATGGTCACGATCCGACGGGGCAACCCGATCCGGCGGGCGATCGCCGTCGCGGCGACGGCGTCGGGCGGAGCGATGACCGCGCCGATGGCGATGGCGGCGGCGATCGGGACGCTGGGCAGCAACAGGTGGATGACGAAGGCCACGAGGCCCGCGGTGACCAGGACCAGGCCGATCGCGAGCAGCAGAATCGGCCGGAGGTTGAACCGGAACGCCGGCACCGACGTCTCCAACGCGGCCACATAGAGCAGCGGCGGCAGGATGCCGACCAGGATCAGCTCCGGACTCAACGCCAGGTCCGACAGGAACCCGGCATAGGAGAGCACGATGCCGACCAGGACGAGCGGGATCGGTGAGCCGACGCGGAGACGGCCGGCCAGCGCCGTGACGGCAACCACCACCGCGATCAGTGGGACGACGATCAACAACTCGTGCACGCCGCGAGCCTACGTGGCGCCGCCAGCTACAGCGGCATGGCGCGGATCACCCACCGGGATCCCGAGGGCGTACCCGGGTGGGCCAGGGCCCCCACCGTCACAGTTTGCGACGGCGGCGCACCCAGATGCCCACCGCGCCGACCGCGATGAACACCAGGATGGAGCAGAGGATCGCGCGGAAGATCACACGGCCAGCATCACACACCGTCAGCGGTGCGCGAAGCGGGACGCCACCGCGAACGCGGCCAGCGAGACCGCCGCCATCCCCGCCATGCCGGCCGCCATCGGCATCGCCCCGGCGGCGGGGACCAGGCCGACCAGCGGAGCCGCGACCGCACCCGCCGCCGACTGCCCCATGCCGAGCAGCGCGGCGGCGCTCCCGGCCGAGTCCGGGTGCGCGTCCAGCGCGAGGGCCATCGTGTTGGGCAGCACAAATCCGAACGCGGTCATGAACCCGAGCAGCGGAATCTCCACCCCCACCAGACTGTGCGTCTGCGCCGCGATCACCAGGGCCACCGCGGCGATCGCCATGGCGACGAGCGCGGCGCCGAGGATCCGGCGTGGATGCACCCGGTGCACCAGCCGCGCGTTGAGCTGGCCGGCCACGACGAAGCCGGCCGCGTTCAGCCCGAACAACAGGCCGTACGTCTGCGGCGAGGCCCCGTAGACGCGCTGCAGCACAAATGGTGACCCGGATATATAGCAGAAGATGCTCGCCCCGGTGCTCGCCAGAGCGATGAGGTACCCGAGAAAGGCCCGGTCCCGCAGGATCGTGCCGAACGCGGACCCGGTCTGCCGCAGCGCTCCCGCCGTTCGCCGCGCCGGTGGCAGCGACTCGGTCAGGCCCACCGCCGCCGCGACGAGGAGGAGGAGACCGATGCCGGCGAGGACCAGGAACACGCCGCGCCAGTCCGTGTACCGCAGCACCGCGCCGCCGAGCGAGGGCGCCAGGACCGGCACCACCCCGAAGACCAGGGTCAGCTGAGAGAAGTAGGCGGCGGCCCGGCGACCCTCGTACCGGTCCCGCACGACGGCGCGGGCGATCACGATGACCGCCCCGGCGGCCGTGCCCTGCACCACCCGCGCCGCGGTGAGCGTGTCGATGGACGGCGCGACTGCGCAGACCATCGACGCGGCCACGTATCCGCCGAGCGCGGCCACCGCCGGACGGCGGCGGCCCCACCGGTCGCTCAGCGGACCCAGCAGCATCTGCCCCAGGCCGAGCCCGAGAAGGAACGCCGTGATGGTCAGCTGAGACCGCGATTCACTGACCGAGAAGTTGGTCGCGAGCTGCGGCAGCGCGGGGAGGTACATGTCCATCGACAGGGCGCCGGCGGTTGTCAGTGCCCCCAGCAGGACCACCAACCAGGCACCGGTCGGCTCCCGCCGCCACACCGACGGCGGGGGTGGCGGCGCCAGGGTCGCGGCGGACGCGCTCGGGGGTGGCGGTGGCAGATCGGGCACCGATGAACGCTACCCGCGTCGGCGGTGTGGAGGCCGATCCGGCCGGGCTGCGAGCAAGGTCACACCGCCCCCGGCGCCACCTACCGGCCTGCAACGTTCATGGCGATCGATACCCGAACTGCATGGATGGGGCATCCGGGAGCAAGGTTCGGCACGTCCGGAGGTTGCGTCGGGGCGCGCACTCAACAATGCTCCAGGCGATAAGCCTCGACGTAGGGATGGAGCCACTTACCACCATGTCGATCCGACAGTCTGCGCCCGGCGGGTCGTACCGGCCGCCGCACGGTTACGGGCCGGTGCCGCCCGGCCAGGGAACGCCGCCCACCCAGGGAGCGCCGCAGCCACCGCAGCCGCCGCAGCCGCCGCCGTCCGGTCACCGTGCGTCATCCGGCCGTCGGCCGCTGCTGATCGGGTTGGCCGTGGTCGCCGCGCTCGGGCTCCTCGTGATGGGATTCGCGGCGGTGCGGTACTTCGGCGCCGACCCGGCGCCCCAGGCGCAGGACAAGGGCACCAACAAGGTGATCACCGGCGAGGTGGGTGCGCTCACCGAGGCGACCCTCGACATCGTCACGAGTGCCAGCGCGCTGGACCTGAAGGCAGCCGACCTCGGCAATGACCTGTACCGGGTGGAGACGCCAAGCGGCGGCTCGCTGGTGCCCGAGATGGATGTCAACGGTGGAAATCTCCAACTTCGCCTGCTGCCCAGCGGCAACAACGCCGGCCCCGGCTCGGTGACGGTGCGGATCAACTCCAAAGTGGTGTGGAGTCTGAAGCTGACCGGTGGAGCCGCGGAGGAGATTGCCGACCTGCGCGCCGCCAAGCTGAAGTCGCTGGACGTCACGGGCGGTGGCCAGAAGATCGAGATCACCCTGCCGCCGGTCACCGGCACGTTCACCGTGAACATGACCGGCGGGGCGGCGCAGTTCCTGCTGCACGCGCCGAAAGACATTCCGGTCAAGGTGCGGCTCGGTCAGGGCGCCGGTGACGTGTCGGTCGACGGCAAGGCCCAGAAGAGTGTCGCCGGCGGCACCGTGATCAACCCGCCGGGCTGGGACGGCGCCAAGGACCGGATCGACCTCAACGCCACGTCCGGTGCGTCCGAGATCAAGGTCGACCGCTTCTGACGGGCTGCGTGACGACGTTTCCAGAAGGGCTCCGCCAACCGGCGGAGCCCTTCTGTGCTGCGGGCTCGGATCGATCCGGTCCGCGACGATTGGGGAGCTACCGGGCGGGGAACAGGTGCCTCTGTCAGTACCCCGGTCAAGCGATCGTCTCGCCCCCTACAGGAGGCCCCCATGGCAGAACAGACGCGAGAAGAGGCGACGCCGGTCCAGCCGACGGCCGAGGACGGGCCGGCCAAGCCCACCGAGCTGCCGAAGGAATCCTGGTTCGCCATCCTCAAGCGCAGCGGTAAGCAGTTCAGCCAGGACAACCTGACGGACTGGGCGGCCGCCCTCACGTACTACGGCGTTCTGTCGATCTTCCCCGGGCTCCTGGTGCTGATCTCGCTGCTCGGGCTGACCGGCCAGGGTACGACCGACAAGGTCGTCGACAACGTCGAGGGTCTGGCGCCCGGCGCCGTCGCCACGCTCTTCGAACAAGCCGTCACGAACCTTCAGGAAAGCCAGTCTGAAGCTGCCGGCTTCGCCGCCATCGTCGGTGTGCTGGCCGCGCTGTGGTCGGCCTCCGGTTATATCGGCGCGTTCATGCGTGCTTCGAACGCGATCTATGACGTGCCGGAGGGCCGTCCGATCTGGAAGACGATCCCGATCCGGATCGGCGTCACCATCATCACCGGTTTCCTGGTCGCGGTCAGCGCGCTCATGGTGGTCTTCACCGGTGGGCTGGCCCGGGCTTTGGGCAATCTGGTGGGGTTGGGCGGCGGCTTCGTCCGGGTATGGGACATCGCCAAGTGGCCGGTGATCGCGATGATGGTGGCTCTGCTCTTCGCCATCCTGTACTGGGCCTCGCCCAACGCCAAGCACGGCGGGTTCCGCTGGGTCAGCCCGGGCGGCGTGCTCGCCGTCGTGATCTGGCTGATCGCCTCCGGCCTGTTCGCGTTCTACGTGGCGAACTTCGGCTCCTACAACAAGACGTACGGAAGCTTCGCGGCGGTCATCATCTTCCTGGTGTGGCTGTGGATCTCGAATATCGCCATCCTGCTCGGCGCCGAGTTCGACGCCGAGATGCAGCGGGGCCGCGCCATCGCGGCCGGCCACCCGGCCGACGAGGAGCCGTACCTCGAGCTTCGGGACAGCCGGAAGATCGACAAGGGCAAAGACGAGGGACTGGGCTGAGGCCGGACGCCCCCGGGCGTGGCGGCGCCCGGGGGCTTTGGTGCCACACCCGCCGTGGGAAATACGGGCCTGGCACGTTTCACCTGAGAGTGCCCGGTTGCGGTGCGAACGGGGGTGGGAGCGCTCCCGTGTGGGCACAGCTTAGGAATGTCCACTCATAATGAAAAGACCCCAGATGACACTGATGTCGCACCAGAGGCGATTCGGCACAGTCGTCCGCTCGCTGCGGCCTCAGCGACGTTGTCTCCCCCGGCCACAGGTGGCTCACAGCCGGTTCGCAGGAAAACGGCAATGGGTTGCCAGGTCCGCCCGGCATGCTGCGGGGGTGAACATCGCAGCAGGCAACACAGGCATGCTTGGGTCGGGCGCCGGGATGCCCCAGGCGCGGCTGCTCGTCGTCGACGATGAACCCGACATCGTCGAACTGCTCTCCGCCACGTTGCGGTACGCCGGGTTCGAGGTGGCCAGCGCCACCAGCGGGCGGCAGGCCCTCGAGGAGGCGCGCAGGTTCCGTCCGGACCTGGTGTTGCTCGACGTGATGATGCCCGACCTCGACGGGTTCGAGGTGCTGCGGCGTATCCGGGGTGAGGGTGCCAGGGTGCCGGTGCTGTTCCTGACCGCGCGGGACGCGACCGAAGACAAGATCAAAGGTCTGACGCTCGGCGGCGACGACTACGTCACCAAGCCGTTCAGCCTGTCCGAGATCCTGGCCCGGATCAACGCGGTGCTCCGGCGCGTCGGCGGCGCCGCGGCGGAGCAGGCGTCCGGCGCCAAGACCACGTTCGCCGACCTGGAACTCGACGACGACACCCACGAGGTGTGGAAGGCGGGTCGACTCATCCCGCTCTCGCCCACCGAGTTCAAGCTCCTGCGGTACTTCATGGCCAACCCGGCCCGGGTGCTCTCCAAGGCGCAGATCCTCGACCACGTGTGGCAGTACGACTTCGGCGGCGACGCGGGGGTGGTGGAGTCCTACGTGTCGTACCTGCGCAAGAAGGTGGACACCGCCGAGCCGCGCCTGATCCACACCCTGCGCGGCGTGGGCTACGTCATGCGGATGCCACGGGAATGACGCTGCGCGGAGGGCTCGCCCGAGCCGCTGCCTCCATGCGCGCCGTGCCCGGCCGCACACCGCTCCGGGTCACTCTCGTCGCGATGGTGCTGGTGCTCGTCGCACTGGCCCTGCTGGGCACCGGATTCGCCGGTACGCTGTTCCTCCGCGAGCACCTGACCGACCGCGTCGACCACCGGTTGCAGGTGATGACCGAGGACATCGCGGGGGGCGGACGGCCCGGCGGGCCCGGTGGACCAGGTGGACCCGGCAGGCCTGGCGGGCCTGGCGGCCCTGGCGGGCCTGGCGGCCCGGATCGGGGCGGAAACCCCGTCCGCCGCGGCCCGGGCGACTTCGGCCCGGCCACGGCGACCTATGTGGGCTTCGTGGACCCGGCCGGTGCGCGGCACCCGGAACGTTTGGACGCGCTGGAGCTTCCATCCGACAGCGTGGAGTCCGCGCCGCGGCTGCCCAGGCTCGACGCCGAAACGGTGCGATCGATGGAAGGGCGCCCGTTCACCGTGCAGCCGGCCGGCGCCGGGCACAACTGGCGGGTACGGGTGGCGCCACTCCGCGACGGCAGCGGCAGCGTGGTCGTCGCGATCAGCCTCAACGAGGTCGATCCGACCGTCGCCAAGCTCGCCCGGTACGAGATGTCGGTCGGCGCTGTCGCGCTCGTCCTGCTCGGCGTCCTCGGTTATGTCCTGGTGCGGCGCAGCCTGCGCCGGCTGGTCGAGGTCGAGCACACCGCCGAGGCGATCGCGGCGGGCGACCTCGGCCGGCGGGTGCCCGTCGGCGACCCCCGGACCGAGGTGGGCCGCCTGGCCGAGGCGCTCAACACGATGCTGAGCCACATCGAGCGGGCATTTCTGGCCCAACAGGTGTCCGAGGCGCACGCCCGCGCGTCGGAGGAGCGGATGCGGCGGTTCGTGGCGGACGCCAGCCATGAGCTGCGTACCCCGCTGACCGCCATCCGCGGTTTCGCCGAACTGCAGCGCCGCCGCTCGGCCGGCGCGGCCACCACCGACGCCGCCCGGGCCGGGGGCGTCCCGGCGGATCCGGGCCGGATGACCGACGACGTGGTACTCCGGATCGAACAGCACGCCACCCGGATGGGTCTGCTCGTCGACGACCTGCTGCTGCTGGCCCGGCTCGATCAGCACCGCCCTCTCGACCAGCAGCCGGTTGACCTGCTCGAACTGGCCGGGGAGGCGCTCACCGACGCGGTGGTCACGGCGCCGAACCATCCGGTGCGGCTACGCGCCACCAGCCTCGAGGATGCGGCGCCGCCGGTGGTGCTCGGTGATCCGGCGCGACTCCGGCAGGTCCTCGGCAACCTGCTCGGCAACGCATTCATGCACACACCGCCGGGCACCCCGGTGGTGGTGAGCGTGGAGACGTCCGGGGATTCCGTGGCGCTCGCCGTCACTGACGAGGGTCCGGGCATGACCGCGGCGGACGCGGCGCGGGTGTTCGAACGCTTCTTCCGTACCGACCCGTCACGTACCCGTGCCAACGGCGGCTCAGGTCTCGGGCTCGCCATCGTCGCGGCGTTGGTGCAGGCGCACGGCGGGACGGTCGACCTGCACACCGAGCCCGATCGCGGCGCCCGGTTCACCGTCCGGCTTCCACTGCACGACCCCTCCTGACGCCGGGCCGCGGTAGCTGCCAGCGCGCCCGTGGTCTGACACTGGCAGACTGGCGGGCGTGCAGAACGTAGTCGACCCGGCGGCCGACGGGGAGCTGGAGAGCTTCAGCCTGGTGCAGCTGGCGGTGTCCCGGCTGAGCCGCGACATCCTCGGCGGTGACATCGACCCTGGTGAGCGGTTGGTCGAGGAGCAGCTGACCCGCCGACTCGGGATCAGCCGGGCTCCGCTGCGGGAAGCGCTGCGCCTGCTGGCACAGCAGGGCCTGGTGGAACATGTGCCGCGCCGGGGTGTGCGGGTGGCCACCCTTTCCGACACCGACGTCGCCGAGTTGTACACCGTGCGCGACGTGCTGGAGCGGCACGCGGTGACGGTGGCGCTGCCGGTGGGGCAGCCCTCCGACGCTGACGGGCTCCGGCTGGCACTGGCCCGGATGCGGACCGCAGCAACGCTGGGTGACCGGCTCGAGGTCGCCAATGCCCACCGACAGTTCCACGTATCGCTTGTCGGGTTGGCCGGTAACCGCCAGTTGACGCTGGTGTACGAGTCCGTCCTGGTCAAGATTCAGCTCTACATGGCGATCAACCTGCGTCGGGAGGCGGAGCTCGCCCAGCCGATGGACGGCGTGCATCGTCACGAGCGCCTGATCGAGGCGGTGCTTGCCGGGGACGGCGATGGTGTCGTGCACGAACTGAGCCGCCACGGCGCCACCTCGTACCTCGCCTGAGCCCTGGTCGGCTCGTTCCGCCGCGTCACGCCACTGTTACCCGGCCGACCATCGCCTGAAATGCTTCCGTCGACAATCGACAATATGCAATCGCAGGCAATGCTTCCGCAGGTTGGAGCGAGCGGGCCGCACCGACCGGCCGGCCCGATGCGCGTCCGGGACCTGCGCCGGGCGTACCGCCGCGGATTCACCGCACCGGCCGAGGTGGTGGCCGCCGTGCTCGACCGCATCGCCGCGCGCGGCGACGACGGGGTCTGGATCACCACGGTCGCCGCCGACGCACTCTACGCCCGTGCGGCGGAGTTGGAACTCGTGCGTGCGGGGGAGGGCGGTCGCCTCCTGGGGCTGCCGCTATTCGGGGTGCCCTTCGCCGTCAAGGACAACATCGACGTCGCGGGCCTGCCGACGACGGCGGGTTGCCCGGACTTCAGCTACCGGCCCGATCGCAGCGCTCCGGTCGTCGATCGGCTGCTCGCCGCCGGCGCGATCCTGGTCGGCAAGACCAATCTCGATCAGTTCGCCACCGGCCTGACCGGATGCCGGTCGCCGTACGGCGTGCCGGAGAGCGTGCTGGGCGGCGGGCTGATCCCGGGCGGATCCAGTTCCGGCTCGGCGGTCGCCGTGGCCGCCGGCCTGGTCGCGTTCGCCCTCGGTACGGACACCGCCGGCTCCGGGCGGGTGCCGGCCGCGTTGAACGGCATCGTCGGTCTGAAACCGACCCGTGGACTGCTGAGCACGATGGGCGTCGTGCCGGCATGTCGCTCGTTGGACTGCGTCTCGGTCTTCGCGCACGACGTGGGTGATGCGGCCACCGTGTTCGCGACGGCGCGCGGGTCCGGGCCGGATGACGCATGGGGTCGGGTGCTCCCGGACGGGCGGGTGGGTCCGCGCCCGCCCGGGACGCTGCGCCTTGGCGTACCCGCGATGGACGGGCTCGAATTCTTCGGCGACGTCGGCCAGCGCGACCAGCACGGTGTCGGCCGGGTGCGGGCGGCCCAGGTCGTCGGCGAACTCATTGAGGTCGATATCGATCCGTTGCTCGAGGCCGGCGAGCTGCTCTACGCGGGCCCGTGGGTGGCCGAGCGGCTGGCCGACCTGGAGGATTTCCTGGACCACCATCCGGACGCGGTCCTGCCGGTGACCCGGCAGATCATCAAGGGTGGGCGGCGCTACGGCGCCGCGCAGGTGTTCCGGGCGCAGCACCGGCTCCGGGAGCTGCACGCGGAGACGGATCGGCTCTGGGAGCGGGTGGATGCCATCCTGCTGCCGACGGTGGGCACCACGTTCACCATCGATGAGGTCGCCGCGCAGCCGGTCCGGCACAACGCCACACTCGGCCGGTACACCCAGTTCGCGAACCTCCTCGACCTGGCCGTGGTGACGATCCCGAACGGCCGGACCGCGGATGGTCGGCCGTCCAGCCTGTCCCTGATCGGCCCGGCGTTCAGCGACGCGACGCTGTGCCACCTCGCCGCCGCGTTCGCCCCGGCCCGGCCCAATCCTGCGGTGGCGCGGCCCGCGCCAGCGGCAGCGGCGCCGGCGGTGGCGCGGCCAGCGGTGGCGCGACCGGGCGGGGTGACGCTCGCCGTGGTCGGCCGGCACCTTCGCGGTGAGTCGCGCAACGGAGAACTGCTGGAATGCGGTGCCAGCTTTCTGCGCACCGTGCGCACCGCCGCGGCGTACCGGCTGTACCGGCTCCCCTGCGGTCCGGACGGACTGCCGGGGCTGGTGCGGGTGGGCCGGGGTGGGGTCGCGATCGAGGCGGAACTGTGGGACGTGCCGGCGACAGCCCTCGGCACCCTGCTGTCCGGTGTGCCGGCGCCGTTGTCGATCGGCTGGCTGCGCCTGGACAGCGGCGAGGAGGTCCTCGGCTTCCTGTGCGAGTCCTACGCGACCTCCGCGGGGGCGGAATCCGCTGTCGACATCAGCGCAAGCGGCGGCTGGCGGGCGTACCGCGCGGCCGCGAGCCCCGACCCTGACGAGGAGGACACATGGTGACCAATCTGGCGGCGCGCCAGAGCGACGCGCACGTCGCTGAATTGCGCGGTGAAGCCGGCACCGCCCGGATCGGGCCGGTCCAGGCGCAGCCGTACGCCTGGCCGTACGACGGCTCGGTGCCGGCCGCGCGTACCGCCCTGATCTGCATCGACTGGCAGGCCGACTTCTGCGGCCCGGGCGGCTACGTCGACAACATGGGCTACGACATCGAGCTGACCCGGGCCGGGCTGCCGGCGACCGCGCGCCTGCTGGCCCACGCGCGGGCCATCGGTATGCCGGTCATCCACACCCGGGAGGGGCACAGCCCCGACCTGTCGGACCTGCCGGCCAACAAGCGATGGCGGTCCGCCCGGATCGGCGCCGAGATCGGCTCGACCGGGCCGTGCGGACGCATTCTGATCAAGGGGGAGCCCGGCTGGGACATCGTGCCCGAGGTCGCCCCGATCCCCGGTGAGGTGATCATCGACAAGCCCGGCAAGGGTGCCTTCTACGCGACCAACCTGGACCTCGTACTCCGTACCGGAGGCATCACGCACCTGATCCTGACCGGGATTACCACCGATGTGTGCGTCCACACCACGATGCGCGAGGCGAACGACCGCGGCTACGAGTGCCTGATCCTGTCGGACTGCACCGGCGCGACCGACATCACCAACCACCTCGCCGCCTTGCACATGGTGACGATGCAGGGCGGCGTCTTCGGCTGCGTCGCCACCTCCGACGACGTGATCGCGGCGAGCACCCCGTTGCCCGGGGGGCCGACATGACGCTGCTGACCGTTCCCGCCCTTCCCGCGTCGTACTCCTTCGACCCCGCCAGCACCGCGTTGCTCGTCATCGACATGCAGCGCGACTTCCTGGAGCCGGGCGGCTTCGGGGAGACCCTGGGCAACGATGTGTCGCAACTGCGCCGCACCATCGAGCCGACGAAGGCGCTGCTGGCCGGTTGCCGTGCGTTCGGGCTGCCGGTCATCCACACCAGGGAGGGGCATCTCCCGGACCTCTCCGACTGCCCACCGGCCAAGCGCACCCGGGGCCGGCCCAGCATGCGGATCGGCGACCCGGGCCCGAAGGGGCGCATCCTGATCCGCGGTGAGTACGGCCACGACATCATCGACGAACTCGCACCTGTCGCGGGTGAGCCCGTCATTGACAAGCCCGGCAAGGGCGCCTTCTACCGGACCCCGCTCGGTGACCTGCTCGCCGCCGACGGCATCACCAGCCTGATCATCACCGGGGTGACCACGGAGGTGTGCGTGCACACCACCGTGCGGGAAGCCAACGACCGCGGCTACGAGTGCCTGGTGCTCTCGGACTGCGTCGGCTCCTACTTCCCGGAGTACCAGCGGGTCGGCCTGGAGATGATCGCCGCGCAGGGCGGCATCTTCGGCTGGGTCGCCACGTCGAGGGATGTCCTCGCCGCTCTCGACGGTGCAGTCGCGCCGTCGCACGTCTCCTGAGGGGGAGTAGCCATGGCCACCACCACCGGCACCGCGACGTCGCTGAAACTGCCGTACTGGGTCCGCGGCGACACCAACGCCTTCTTCGGCTTCGGTGTCAATGTCCTGGTCAACGTGCTCACGCTGACGTCGCTGTGCCTCTTCGTCGTGCACCTGTCGGAGGAATCGGTCTTCCAGACCGTCCTGCCCGCGCTGGGTATCGCCCTCGTGGCCGGCAACATCTACTACACGATCCTGGCCCGGCGCCTGGCGTTGCGGGAGAACCGCACCGATGTCACGGCGCTGCCGTACGGGCCGAGCGTGCCGCACATGTTCATCGTGGTGTTCGTGATCATGCTGCCGATCTACCTGCGCACCAGGGACCCGGTGCAGGCGTGGAAGGCCGGCGTCGCGTGGGCCTTCATCATCGGGGTCATCGTGGTCATCGGCGCCTTCATCGGGCCGTACATCCGAAAGTACGCGCCGCGGGCCGCCCTCCTCGGGACGCTCGCCGGCATCTCGATCACCTTCATCTCGATGCTTCCCGCGGCCCGGATGTGGGCGATGGCGTGGGTGGCGTTGCCGGTCTTCGCGCTCCTGCTGATCGGCCTGATGACCGACATCAAACTGCCCGGCAACTTCCCGATCGGGCTCGCCGCGCTGCTGCTGGGCACGGCGATCGGCTGGATCGGCGGGGCGATGTCCGTCCCCGACGTCACCGAGGCGGCGGGCAAGATCGCATTCGCCCTTCCGGGGTTTGAGCTCGACCTGCTGATTTCGGGCCTGCGCGACGTCGCTCCGCTGCTCGCCACGGCCATCCCGCTCGGCGTGTACAACTTCACCGAGGGCATGACCAACGTGGAGAGTGCCGCGGCGGCGGGGGACAACTACAACCTGCGCAGCGTGCTGCTGGCCGACGGTGGCGGCGCGATCGTCGGGTCGATGCTCGGCTCGCCGTTTCCGCCGGCCGTCTACGTCGGCCACCCGGGCTGGAAGATGGCCGGCGGGCGCAGCGGGTACTCCATGGCGACCGGTGTGGTCATCGCCCTGCTCTGCTTCCTCGGCATGTTCGGTCTGCTCGGAGCGATCTTCCCGATCGCCGCGATCGTGCCGATCCTGCTCTACATCGGGCTCCTGATCGGCGCACAGGCGTTCCAGTTCACGCCGAAGGCGCACGCCGCGGCGGTGATCGCCGCGCTGGTCCCGAACCTGGCCTCGTGGGCCACCGGTCAGATCGACAACGCACTCGCCGCGGCGAACACCAGCGCTGCCACGGTCGGGAACGAAGCGCTGGAGAACTCCGGTGTCGTCTACTCCGGCCTGCTCGTGCTCGGGCAGGGCGCCATTCTCGGTGGGCTGGTCCTTGGCGCCATCGTCGCCTTCATCATCGACAAGCGGTTCGTGCACGCGGCGATCTTCGCCGCGTCCGGGGCGGCGCTCTCGTTCGTCGGACTGATCCACGGGGAGCGGGTGGAGTGGAACGCCAACGGGCAGGTCTCCCTCGGCTACCTGTTCGTGGCCGCGGTCTGTGGGGTCTTCGCGCTGACCAGGCCGGAGCCGCGGGTGCCGGAGGCGGACGAGATCGAGCTCGACCGGCTGCACGGCGGGGGTTCGACGTTCGTGCCGGAGTCGCCGGTCGGCGTCGACCAGGCACCGGTGACGGTCGGGTCGCTGCCCTCGGACGGCGGGCACGACGGCGTACCGGAGCCGCGCCGCGACGCCGAGCAGGGTGGCCGCGTCCCGGACGGCGGGCAGCCTGCCGCGGCGGGTTCGCAGCCCTGAGGTCGCGGGCGCTCCCGTCAGCAGTCCGATCGTGACGTCGAAGTACCGGAGAGGCAGCTGTCGTGGAGGTCAACCGGCCTGACGTGGTCGACGAGGTGTCAGGGGCGTTCACCGGCTACGAGGCCGCGCTGGTCGCCGGTGACGTCGACACCCTGAACCGGTACTTCTGGGACGCGCCGGAAGCCGTGCGGTTCGGCATCGCCGATCAGCAGTACGGCGCCGCCGAGCTGTACCGGTGGCGGGCGGCGCAGTCGCCCCTTCCGCCGGGCCGGCGGCTCTTCGAGACGGCGGTGACCACGTTCGGGACCGACTTCGCCGTGGTGACGACGCGGTTCAGCTACCCGGGCGCCGCCGTCGCCGGGCGGCAGTCCCAGACCTGGGCACGCCTGGCCACCGGCTGGCACATCGTCAGCGCACACGTCTCGGAGCCGGCCACCGCGCTCGCGGCGGACGTACCCGCTCGCTGAGAAAGGCGCCCCGCTCACCGTCTGCACGGTGAGCGGGGCGCCTCCTTCGCGTTTTCGCGCGTGACCGGGCGTTACGAGGTGCCGGTGGACTGCTGCGGAGCGACCCGGCGAGGGGTGATCGGAGCGTCCCGGCCGGTGCCGCGCTCGGGGGAGCCGGTGGCCGGCTTGCCCGTGTCGTCGGGGCTCGACGTCTCCTCGTGGTACTCCTCCTCGACGTTAACGGTCCACACGTCGTGGGAGGTGCCGTCGACGATGTTCTCCACGGTCAACATGGCGGTGAGCATCGAGTGGTCCTGGTTGTTGTACCGGTGCATGCCGTTGCGGCCCACCGGATACACGTTTGTGGCGTTCGCCTCCAGCCACTCCCGCATGATCTCGACGTTGCGCTTGTAGAACTGGTCGTAGGTCGGGTATGCCTTCGGCACCCGCACCACGTAACCACCCTCGACGGCACCCTTGCGCACCAGGTTCAGGGCCTCCAGCTCGGCGGTGCCCTGCGTGATCAGGTCTTCGTCCGACTTGGTCCACATGTCGTCGCCCTCGAAGACGAAGAACTCCAGGCCGAGGCAGGTGCGACCCTCCTTGACCAGGTAGGGCGACCACGAGCCGTAGTTCTGGATCCGGCCGACCTTGACCCCCGGGTCGTGGATGTAGATCCAGTTGTCCGGGAAGCTGAACTCCTTCGGCACGATCAGCGCGACGGTGAGGTAGTCCCGGTACTGCAGGTCGTTGGCGGCGGCGAGCACCTCGGCGGGCGGGGCCGGGTCCATCATCTTGAGCAGCGTGGACATCGGTGTCGACGAGATCACGTGGTCGGCCGCGACCCGGCGCTGCGCACCCGTCGTGTCGGTGACCGTGACCGCGACCGCCTTGTCGCCTTCGCGGTGGATGGCGGTGACACCGGTGTTCATGGTGACGGTGCCGCCCATCTTCTCGACCTTCGAGGCGCACACCTCCCACATCATTCCGGGCCCGTACTTCGGGTACTGGAACTCCTCGATGAGGCTGGTGATGTCCTTCTGGTTCCGCTTCGGCATGATCGCGTTGATCACCGCGTTGGAGAGCGACAGGTTCTTCACCCGCTGCGCCGCCCAGTCCGCCGGCATCTCCTTCACCGGCATGCCCCACACCTTCTCGGTGTAGGTCTTGAAGAACGTGCGGTACAGGCGCCAGCCGAACCGGGCGACCAACCAGCCCTCGTAGTTCGTCTGGTCCTTCGGCGGCCGCACCCGGGCCATCGCGTACGACCCGACGGCGAGCAGCGACTGGCCGATGCCCAGGTTGCGCAGCGCATTCATCGCCTTGAGCGGGTAGTCGTACAGCTTGCCGTTGTAGTAGATCCGGCTCATCCGGGGACGGAGCAGGAAGTCCTCGTCGGGGAGGATCTCGTGCCACAGCGCGTCCACCGGCTTCACCTTGGTGAAGAAGCGGTGCCCGCCGATGTCGAAGCGCCAGCCGTCCCGCTCGACCGTGCGGCTGATGCCGCCGACGATGTCGTCAGCCTCGAACACCGACACGGCGGCGTCGCGCTTGGCCAGCTGGTACGCGGCGGTGAGGCCGGCCGGGCCGGCGCCGATGACCACGGTGTGCGGCGAGTCGGACGAGGGCACACGCTCTCCTTGCTCTGAGATGGACCAATCGATCTGTTATCGTCGATGGCTGGCCGACGCGACCGGAGCGCGACACCTGCTCGGGCGACCGAGGCCGCAGCTTTCCGCGCCTCGATGCTACTGGCTTCCGCCAACGGTACTATTCGCGACCCCCAGAGTCGTGTCAACTTCGAGCCGGGGCAGGTCGGGCAGGGCGATGAGGGCCGTCGCGGTGATCTCGACCGCCAGCGCGGCGAGGCCTACCGCACCGAACTTGCCGACCTCCTGGTAGCGCCGGGTGAGCCGGTCGGTGACCAGCGCCCGGAGGCGACCGGCAAGCGCGATCAGAGGGTCACTCGACGCAGCGGTCTCAGGCAACAGGTCGGGCACCGCGTGAGCCTAACGGGTACCCGCCGCCGCGGCGATGTAGGGCACGCCGGCGCACCGCCGCCGACGCAGCATCCGCTTGACGTGGGTTGCCGTCGCAGCTCACCAGACCGGGTTCGTGCGGCGGCGGCTCAGTGACCGGCCGGGAGCAGGTCCATCGCCTGGTCGACGACGAGGTCGAGCGGCGTGCTCAGCCCGGACGTCCAGGCCGAGGCGAATCGCTGATTGTCCACCGCCGCCCGGACCGTGGCCAGGGTCGCCTCCCGGCGGGCCTGGGTCTCCGGCGGTGCCGGCAGCCGATGCCGCTCGCGCAGGGCGCCGGCCGCGGCCAGCAGTCGGGTGGCGAGCTCAGGGTCGGCGTCGGCCATCACATTGGCGACGCAGTCCAGGGATACCGCGAGGTCCTCCCGGTCACCGACCTCGTGCCGACGGACCAGTGCGGTGACCAGGAGTCGCAGACCCTCCACATCGTCGCCCTCGGCCTGGGCGGCGAGGCCGAGCTGGTGCATCGCCATCGCCTCGCCGAACACGTCACCAAGGCTCCGGCTGAGCACCAGACCTTCTTCCAGGGCCATACGGGCACCGGGCAGGTCGCCCTGCGCCAGCCGGATCGTGCCGAGGCACTCCAGCCCAAGCACGATGCCCCAGGTGTTGCCGGCCGCTCGCTCCAGCTCCAGGCACTGCCCGGCGTACCGGTCCGCGGCTTCGATGTCGCCCAGACGTAGCGACAGCTTGGTCAGGTTGCCCAGCGCGATCGCGGTGCCCTGCTGCTGGCCGAGCTGACGCCAGATGTCGAGGCTCGCCCGGAAATGCCCGGCCGCACCCTGATAGTCGCCGCCGCCGATCGAGCCCATCCCGAGCGCGTTGCGGGCCTGTGCCGCAGTCGGGCGGTCGCCCGTCGACTCGGCCAGGCGCAGGGCTTCGCCGGCAAGGCGGATCGCCGACTCGTGGTCGTCCTGGGTGGCGGCGAGCACGGCGGCCGGGTGCAGGATCCGGGCCCGGACTCCGTCGGGGAGGCCGTCGGTCACCGAGAGCACCCGGTCCAGCCACTCCCGGCCCTCGTCGATGTGGTTGCCGTTGCGCCAGTACCGCCAGAGGCCCAGACACACCCGGCTCGCCGCGTCCACCGCGCCGGCGTCGGCGTCGGCGCCCGCGTCGGTCGTCCAGGTGAGCGTGGTCCGCAGATTCTGGTAGTCCCGGTCCAGCCGTTCCGACCAGGTCGCCTGCTCCGGACCCATCATCCCGTCGGCCGCCAGGTCGGCGAACTTCGCGTAGTACGCCGCGTGGCGCGTGTGCATTGTCGTGCTCTCCGGGTCGGCGGCCAGCTTGGCCAATGCGTACGCCCGGATGGTCTCCAGCATCCGGTACCGGCTCCCGCCGTCGGGGTCGGACTCCGCCACGAGGAGGCTTTTGATGGACAGGGTGGCCAGCCGGTCGGCCATCATCCTGCTCCGCTCCGCGGCCTCGGCCGGGCCGTCGGGCGGTGCGGACCATGGCTGGACGACCTGGAGCGCCGCGTCCACGGTGCAACCACCACCGAACGCGGCGAGGGTCACGAAGAGGCGCTGCCCGGGCTGGTCCAGCAGCGCGAAGCTCCAGTCGATGGCGCCACGCAGCGTCTGCTGGCGTTCCGGCAGGTCGCGTGGGCCGTCGCCGAGGGCGTCGAGGTGGTGGGTGACCTGGGCGAGCAACTCGTCGGTGCGGAAACGGTCGGCGCGTGCGGCGGCGAGCTCGATGGCGAGGGGCAGGCCGTCGAGGCGGCGGCACAGCTCGGCGACGGCCCCCAGGCTGTCCGGGGAGAGCGTGAAGTCGGCCTTGGCCGCTCGGGCGCGCTGGTCGAAGAGCGCGACGGCGGGGGAGTCGGTGAGCGCCCGCGCGACACCGGCCGCGCCGGCCGGCAGGGCGGCGAGGTCCGGCAGGGGCAGCGGCGGTACCTGGTACACCTGCTCGCCGTAGAGCGAGAGGCGCTCGCGGCTGGTGACCAGCACGGAGAGGCCGGGGACGTTGGCCAGGAGTCCGCCGATCGCCGGAGCGGCGTCCATCACCTGCTCGAAGTTGTCGAGCACGAGCAGGATGGTGGACTCGGCCAGGTGTTCGATAAGCGTGTCGAGCAGCGACTCGCCGGGCACCTGGCCGATCTGCAGAGCCTGCGCGATCGCGGCCAGGACGTGCTCGGAGCGGGTCGCGTCGGCGAGCGGGATGAACACCGCGCCGTCGTCGAACTCCTCGCTGACCGAGCTGCCCACCGCCATCGACAACCGGGTCTTGCCGATGCCGCCCGGCCCGACGAGCGTGACGAGGCGACCACCACGCAGCAGCGCGCTGATCCGACCGCGTTCCTGCTCGCGCCCGACCAGGCCGGTGATCGGGGCCGGCATGCGCGAGCGGCGCCGGGAGCGACCCATCACAGAGGCCGCCACGGTCCAGCCTCCGTCGCTGGCCACCAGTCCGCCGCGTTCCCGGAGGCGGTCCAGTTCGCGCACCGCCCGGGCGGGTAGCCCTCCACTGCGCCCGGCGAGCCAGCTCAGCAACGCGCGGCTCGGCTCGCCGTGCAGGGTGGCCCGCAGCCAGATCCGTAGCGTCGCCGGCGACCAGGGGGACAGTTCGACGCTGGCCAGGGCGGGCAGCCCGACTGAGGCATGCTCCGACCCGGTGCTGGTGCTGGCGTAGACCAGACCGATCGTGCCCGGCCCGTCCGGGTCCTCCAGCCAGCGCCGGATGGCGGCGGGGGCCCGCGACGCCGACGACACGTCGGCCACCAGCAGGACGCCGGTTCCGTGCCCCGGCGGCAGGACGGGCAGCGGAGCGGGCAGCGGCGGCAGTGTCACGGTGGTGAACCCGCGCATGCGGGCGAGGTTGATCACCTCGGCCAGGTAGCGGGTGTGCCCGGAGCCGGGCTGGCCGACCACGCGCAGCGCTCCCCGCCGCTCGGTGCCCAGCCGGGTGAAGAACTCGTGGGTCGCGGTGATGGCGGTGTCGCGCTCCCACAGCCGGGTCGAGGTCGAGTCGACACCAGTCTCGACGTCGTCGGCAACCGCGCCGCCGCGACCCCGGCGCTTGGCGAGGTAGTTGCGCCGGTCCGCGGTGCCCAGCAGGGAGTCGACGTCGGTGCCGTCATCGGGGTAGGTCGCCACGCCGAGGCTGATCGAGACGTGCAGTGGCGGGTCGCCGTCGAACTCGTCGCGGCGCATCTCGGCGGTGAGCCGCAGTGCGAGGCGCACCGCATCGGTGCGATCGGTGTCCGGCAGCAGCAGGACGAACTCGTCCCCGCCGTACCGGAACAGCACGTCGTAGGGTCGCACCAGGTCTTTGACCCGGTCCGCGATCTGCCGCAGCACGTCGTCGCCGCGCAGGTGGCCGTAAACGTCGTTGACCGTCTTGAAGAAGTCGACGTCGAAGAGGAAAACGGCGCAGGAGGTCCCGGAGCGCGCCGTGCGCGCCAGTTCCTGCTCGATCCGGGGTTGCAGGAGCGCACGGGAGTGAGCGCCGGTGACCGGATCGCTCGCCCCGGGACTGCCCTCGTGCATCGCCTACCTCGTGGTCCTGCCCGCCGCCTGCGGGTCATCGTTTCCGCCATCGGCGGCGGGACCGCAAACCTGAGGGTTCCCGCCGTGGCGCGCGCCCCGCGCGGACGACTGCGCTTCTCCGGGGGTTAGCCGGGGTGTTGGTGTACGCGACGGGCTGCGCACGACTAGCGTGACCGGTGTGCTTGGGTTACCGGTAACTGTAAAAGCCTGCCTCTTCGACCTTGACGGTGTCCTCACCCCTACCTCGAAGGTCCACGCCGCCGCGTGGAAGGACCTCTTCGACGGCTACCTGCGCGAGCGGTCGGCGCGCACCGGCGAGCCGTTCGTGCCGTTCGACCAGGTCGCCGACTACGCCGAGTTCGTGGACGGCCGGCCGCGCGCCGACGGCACCCGGGGGTTCCTCGCCTCCCGCCGGATCGCGCTCCCCGAAGGCGGTTCGCTCCCCGGAGGCGGTGGGGATCCGGCCGAGGGCGAGACGGTGGAGAGCCTGAGCGCGCGCAAAGACGCGCTGTTTCGCCAGCAGGTGCAGGTCCACGGCGTCCGGCCGTACGAGGGGTCGGTGCGCTATCTGCACGCCGTCCGCGCGGCGGGGCTCCGCCGGGCCGTGGTCTCGGCGTCGGCCAACTGCGCCGAGATCGTCCGCGCCGCCGGTATCGAGGACCTGCTCGAGGTGCGGATCGACGGCGTGGTCGCCCGGGCGGAGGGGCTGCCCGGCAAGCCCCGACCGGACACCTTCCTGGCGGCGGCGCGGCTGCTGGGCGTGGCACCGGCCGAGGCGGCGGTATTCGAGGATGCGCTCGCCGGCGTGGAGGCCGGCCGGGCCGGTGGGTTCGGGATTGTGATCGGGGTGGATCGGTTGGGGCAGGCGGAGCAACTGCTGGCGCACGGCGCGGACATCGTGGTGCAGGACCTCAGCGAGCTGATCGACGCGTCGGCGCCCGGCGCCGTCGCGGGGGCGCAGTGAACGCGCCCCCGGCGTTCGGCGTCGAGCCGTGGGCGGTGCGGGAGAGTGAATTCGACCTGGCCGCGCTGCCGCAGTCCGAGTCGGTGTTCGCCCTGTCCAACGGCCACATCGGGCTGCGCGGCAATCTCGACGAGGGCGAGCCGCACTCCCTGCCGGGCACCTACCTCAACTCGCTGTACGAGCTTCGTCCACTGCCGTACGCGGAGGCCGGGTACGGCTATCCGGAGTCGGGCCAGACGGTGATCAACGTGACCAACGGGAAGCTGATCCGGCTGCTCGTCGACGATGAGCCCTTCGACGTGCGCTACGGCGAGCTGCGGGGCCACGAGCGGGTGCTCGAGCTGCGCGACGGGGTGCTGCGGCGCGAGGCGCTCTGGACGTCGCCGGCCGGCCGTACCGTCTGTGTCTCGTCCACCCGGCTGGTGTCGATGACGCAGCGGGCCGTCGCGGCGATCGAGTACCAGGTACGCGCCGTCGACGGGCCCTGCCGGATCGTCATCCAGTCCGAGCTGGTCGCCAACGAGCAACTGCCCCCGATGTCCTCCGACCCCCGCGCCGCCGCCATCCTCGAGGCGCCGCTGCAGGCGGAGCAGCAGTGGAGCAACCACTCCCGGGCGGTCCTGCTGCACACCACCAAGCGCAGCGCGCTGCGGCTGGCCGCGGCCATGGACCATGTCGTCGACGACGTGCCCGGGCTGTCCAGCGGCATCGACGTGTGGGAGGACACGGCCCGGTTCACGGTGACCGCCCGGTTGGCCGAGGGCCAGTCGTTGCGGCTGGTCAAATTCCTCGCGTACGGCTGGTCGAGTCAGCGCTCAATCCCGGCGGTGCGCGCCCAGGTCGAGGCGGCGCTGACCGCGGCGCGGGCGACCGGCTGGGCCGGTCTGCTCGCTGAGCAGCGCGGCTTCCTCGACGCCTTCTGGGCCGGCGCCGAGATCGAGGTCGACGGTGACCCGGAGATCGAGCAGGCGGCCCGGTATGCGCTGTTCCAGGTGCTGCAGGCGAGCGCGCGGGCCGAGCGGCGGCCGATCCCGGCCAAGGGACTCACCGGCACCGGCTACGACGGGCACGCCTTCTGGGACACCGAGACATTCGTGCTGCCGGTACTCACCTACACCGACCCGGACGCGGCGGCCGACGCCCTGCGTTGGCGCCATCTCTGCCTGCCTGCCGCCCGCGAGCGGGCCGGCCAACTCCAGTTGCGGGGTGCGGCGTTTCCGTGGCGCACGTTGCACGGCGAGGAGTGCTCCGGCTACTGGCCGGCCGGCACGGCGGCGTTCCACATCAACGCCGACATCGCCGACGCGGTCATCCGGCTCGCCGAAGCCGACTACGACGTGGATTTCGACCGGGAGGTCGGCGTCGAACTGCTGGTCGAGACGGCCCGGCTGTGGGCCTCGCTGGGCTTCCACGCCGAGGGCGGGCACTTCCGCATCGACGGTGTGACCGGCCCGGACGAGTACAGCTCGCTGGCGAACAACAACGTCTACACCAACCTGATGGCCCAGCGGAACCTGCGCGGCGCGCTGGCCGCCGTCCGGCGCCACCCCGACCGGGCGGCCGAACTCGAGGTCACCGACGCCGAGCTGGACTCCTGGCGCCGGGCCGCCGACACGATGGTGGTGCCGTTCGACGCCGTGCGGGGTGTGCATCCCCAGTCCGAGGGCTTCACCGACCTGGAGGTCTGGGACTTCGCGTCGACCACACCCGGGCAGTACCCGCTGATGTTGAACTCCACCTACTTCGACCTGTACCGCAAACAGGTGTGCAAGCAGGCCGACCTGGTTCTGGCGATGCACCTGCGCGGGGACGCGTTCACCGCCGAGGAGAAGGCGCGCAACTTCGCGTACTACGAAGCGATCACCGTGCGGGACTCGTCCCTGTCCGCGTGCACCCAGGCTGTGCTGGCCGCCGAGGTGGGCCAGTTGGACCTCGCCTACGAGTACCTGGGCGAAGCCGCCCGGATGGATCTGGACAACCTCGAGAACAACACCGGGAACGGGCTCCACATCGCCTCGCTGGCCGGCGCGTGGCTGGCCCTGGTCGCGGGATTCGGCGGGATGCGTGACCACAACGCGCGGTTGACCTTCGCGCCCCGACTGCCATCGGCCCTGACCAGGCTCGCCTTCAGCATGGTGTGGCGGAGCCGGCGACTGCGGGTGGAGATCACCCACGAGACGGCGACCTACCGGGTGCTCAGTGGCGACGCAACCGAGCTGGCCCATCACGGCGAGTTCTTCGTCGTGTCCCGGGAGACGCCGGTGACGTACCCGATTCCGCCGATCGACCCGGGTCCCCGGCCGCGTCAGCCGGCCGGCCGGTCACCGCGTCCGCGCGGCCGCAACCGGATTCCCGCTCAGTAGGCGAGGGTCGATCGAGCGGGTCGTCCGCGGGAACTGCGCAGGGGAAAAAATTTACCTCATCGAACCCTCGCGTTTCCGCGTTGGAGGTCGTACCTTTGCAGTCGACAGGGCCGGCCGCCTCCCCCCGTGGGCGGCTGGCCCTGTCGCATCGCACCGATCTCGCCGGCGCATGTTGAGCGCTGCTACGACCGGCCGACGGCGCTGATCTGCTGGCGCGACCGGCGGCCGAGGATCAGGTCGCGGACCTTGCGGCGCAGTGTCGGCGGCACCAGCCAGACCTGGGCGAATGTCAGATAGTCGGTGCGGCCCGGCCGGCCGTGCCGGACCGCCTCGTAGAGCAGCGTGGCGAAGATCCGGGGGTCGTGACTGGGCGCCGCCATCGAGCTGACCACACTCATCGCCAACGCCGCGTACGCCCGTCGGGTGACCAGGGGCCGGGTGCGCTGAAGCCACTCGACGGACTCGCGCACCGGAGCGTCGAAGCTCACCCGGGGCCGGTTCTCGTCGGCGTGCCAGATGACCAGTGGCTCGGCCGCGATCACCAGGTCGACCCCGTCGTGGCGCAGCGCGCGCAGCGCCCAGTCGAGCTCCTGCAGCCGACGCAGCCCTTCGGTGAACGGCACCCGGCGCAGCAGTTCCGTCGCGGCGAAGATCGTGGAGGTCTGGATGAAGCCGTCGCCGTGGAAGAGGCCCTTGCGGATGGCCAGGTACTCGCTGATCGGCTCGCCCGGGTCGGGCACCCGGCGCGGGAGGATGAACTCCGCCCGCGGCGTGCGGACGAACAGGTGGCTGATCACGATCGGCATTCCGATGCCGGCGTTCCTGGCCAGGTCCAGCTGGATCGCCAACTTCTCCGGCAGCCACTCGTCATCGTCGTCGAGCAACGCCGTCCACTTCGCCGTGGCGTGCGCGACACCGGCGTTGCGCGCCCCGGGCGCCCCGCGGGAGCTGTCCAGCGCGATGACCCGCAGCCGGGGATCGGCGATGGCCGCCAACGCCGCCGGGGTGGCGTCGTCGGGCCCGTCCACAACGACGAGCACCTCGATCTCGCGCAGCGTCTGACCCAGCACGCTGCGCACCGCACGGGTCACCAGCTCTGGACGGTTACGGGTGGGTATCACCACGCTCACGTCTGGTTGTCCAGCCATCAGCAGAACCTAGCAGGGCCCGCGCTACCAGCGGTTGAGGCCGGCCCGCTCGTAGAAACTGTTACTGGGCTCGATCAGTTCGCGGCCCTCGCCGCGCAGCTCGTCGAACGTGTCCTGCATCTCGGTGCACGACTCACCGTAGGTCAGGTAGCCGCTGAAGCTCACCAGCCAGATCGACGAGGTGGCCGGCAGGTCGGCATCCAGGGACCGGGCGAAATCGCTTGCCGAGGCGTTCTGGTGGCGCTGCTTGTAGTCCACCCAGTTCACCCGCGCCGGGTCGACGCCCCGACCGGCGGGGAAGGCGATCCGCTCGGCGGGGGTGCGCAGCAGACGACTGACGCTCGGCCCCAGCTGGTCGGGGCAGAAGACGATGAGGTCGCCGGCGGCCGCCTCGGCGTTGAGCACCTTGGCGATCTGGCCGGCCTGGGAACTCCGCGACGGCACCACCTGGGTGGCGTTGAACGCGCTGCCGGCGAGCCAGAAGGCGGCGAGCACGACGGTGAGCACGACCGTGTACGGCGTGGGAAGGCGGGCCAGGCCGATGGCGGCCAGCACGAACACCAGGCCGATCACGACGGAGGTGTACCGGGCGACGTAGGCGGAGGTCTGGATGGTGCACGCCACGTATGCGATCAGCAGCGTGAGCCCACCCAGCCAGGCCAGCCACCTGGTGTCGGAGTTGCCCCGCAGGTCGATCTCAATCCGGTGCGCGGCCTTGTTGACCGCGCCGTACCCGAAGATCAACAATGGCCACAACACGAACGCCGTCCACGCCGCCGCACGGAACCCGTGGGCCGACCACTCCTGCAGGAGGCCGAGAAAGACTGTCGGGTTGGGACGGTTCGCCCAGGGTGTGCCGGTGTGCAGCGACTGGAAGACAAACGACGGCAGCCACGGCAGGAACAGCACACCGGCCCCGGCCAGTCCGGCGATGCTCACCAGCGCTGCGCGGCGATCCTTCTGGACGAACTCGACGATGGCCATCACGCCGACGGCGGCGAGCAGGAACAGGGCCCAGTAGTGGGTGTAGAGCAGGCCCGCGCCGGCGACTGCGAGCATCACGCCGGATGTGATCGTGGGCTGGTTCCAGACCCGGTGGGTGGCAAGCACGACGAGCAGGGAGAACAGGATCACCAGCGAGTACATCCGGGCTTCGCTGCCGTAGCGGATCAGCCAGGGGTTCGCCGCGGCGAGCACGAGCGTCAGGTAGCCGATCCTGGAGGAGCCGCCGAGTCGCCGCCCGGCCAGCCAGAAGATCGGCAGGGTGGCCACGCTGATCACACCGGACAGGCTGCGCGCGGCCTGGTCGCTCACGCCGAAGGCCGCGGTCCAGGCCTGCAGCAGCAGGTAGTACAGCGGGGGAGCGCCGTCCTCGCGAAGGCCTTGGAACAGCTCCGGGATCGGCATCCGGGCGATCATCAATCCCTGCGCCTCGTCCAGCCACAACGGCGGAACGGAAACAAACCGAAGAGCACTGCCGACGAGCACCACTGCCGCGATCGCGGCGGTGGTGAGCCAACGCAGCCGCGGATTGCCGCGCGGTGCGGGTTCGTCGGCGGTGTCCAGCTCGGGCCGTACGGCGAATGCCGTGCTCACGTGACCCCGGCCCCTTCCTGGTCTGCGCGGCGTCGAACTCGACTCCGAGGCGGTGTACCCTTCCCCGCCCACGCTATCCGCAGCCTCGTACGCCCGCACCGCAGTGTGCCGACATCGGATCCAACTCTGCCCGGAAGACTCGTGGGTATGCGTGCAAACGCGGAGAACACCCGCGTTCGGCGTGGACGCACCAGAGAGTATGCACCGTGTTCCAGGTGTGGAGAAAGCCGGGTGCTCAGCTCATGTCGACGACGATCGGGGCGTGGTCGGAAGGGCCGGTGCCTTTGCGCGCCTCCCGGTCGATGTAGCTGTCCCGGACCCGGCCGGCGACCGCCGTACCGGCGTACACGAGATCGATACGCATGCCCTTGTCCTGGTGGAACATGCCGGCCCGGTAGTCCCAGTAGGTGAAGGGATTGGATCCCTTCAACGGTCGGGGGACGACGTCGGTGAGCCCGAGTCCGCGCAGTCGGGCCAGCGCCTGACGTTCCGGCACCGTGACGTGCGTCGCGCCGATGAACCGGCCCGGGTCCCAGACGTCGGCGTCGGTGGGGGCGACATTGAAGTCACCGCAGACGACCAGGTCGGCGCCGGCGGCGAGGTCGGCGCCGAGTGCCTGCTCCAACCCGGCGAGCCACGCCAGCTTGTACCCGTAGTGCGGTGAGTCGGGCACCCGCCCGTTCGGCACATACACCGACCACACCCGGAAGCCGGCGCAGGTCGCCGCCATCGCCCGCGCCTCCGGCTCCGGGAATCCGGGCTCGTCGGGGAACCCCCGGACGACGTCCTCGAGGCCGGCCCGGGAAAGCAGCGCCACGCCGTTCCACCGGCCGTCGCCGTGCGCCGCGGTGGCGTACCCGAGTTCGGCCACCTCGTCAGCCGGGAACGCCTCGGCGGCGCACTTGGTCTCCTGCAGACACACCACGTCCGGCTCCGTGTCGGCCAGCCAGGCCAGCAGCCGGGGCAGCCGGGCGCGCACGGAGTTCACGTTCCAGGTGGCGAGGCGCATCCCACCACCCTGCCCGATGCCCGCCTGCACCGCCGCGCAGGCCCCCGTGTCGCGGGCCGGTCGGCAACCGTTCCGCACCCGGATGGGCCCCGTCGGTGCTACGCCGACTACGGACCGTGGTGGACATGCCCCTTGCTCCCATCCGGCCCGCGCGCCGGGCTCTCGCGCTTGTCGCTGGTCCGGTGGCCGCCCTGATCGTCACGCTGGGCGCGATGCCCTCCGCGTCCGCGGAGCCGGTCGGTACGATGGCCAAGGCCGAGTTCATCGCGGCCTCCGCCGAGCCCGCCCGCGCCACCCAGCGCGACTACGGCGTGCCGGCCTCGGTGACCATCGCCCAGGGCATCCTGGAGTCCGGCTGGGGCAAGAGCGGTCTCGCCGTCAAGAACAAGAACTTCTTCGGGATCAAGTGCTTCAACGGCGCCACGGGACCGGTCGCCATCGGGTGCCAGAGCTGGAACACGTCGGAGTGCCTGCCGACGTGCGCGCCCACCACGGCGACGTTCCGGGTGTACGCCTCGGCGCTCGACTCCTTCCGCGACCACGCCATCTTCCTCACCACCAACAAGCGGTACCGGCCGGCATTCGCCCACACCACCGACGCCAACGCGTTCCTGTCCGAGATCTGGAAGGCCGGGTACGCGACCGACCCCAGCTACGTGGAGAATGTCCGTGGCGTCATGGAGAAGTACGACCTGTACCGGTACGACGCAGCGGGACCCGTCGGGAAGGCGGCGTCGATGGACGGCGACGGCCGGGCGGAGATCGTGCACGTCGACCCGAACGGCACCGTGCGGGCGTTCCGCAACGTGAACGGTCTGACCGGCTTCCCGTTCCCGGACCGTGCGGTCGAGATCGGGTCGGGTTTCCAGCCGGCTCGCACGCTCTTCGCCGACCTGGACGGTGACGGCCGGACCGAGGTCCTCCATCTGGCCGACGACGGGACCCTGCGCGCCTTCCGCAACGTGGCCGGCATGGCGGCCTTCCCCTACACCGCGGCGCCGGTGGTGGTGGGCACGAGCTTCGTGGCGGGGCGGACCTACGTCGCCGACCTCGACGGCGACGGTCGGGCCGAGCTGATCAGCACCGATGCCGCCGGGACCGTGCGGGCGTTCCGCAACATCAACGGACTCGGCGGGTCCCCGTACGCCGCCCAGCCGGTCGTCGTCGGGTACGGCTTCGACGCGGCGCGGATGGGCTTCGCCGACCTCAACGGAGACGGCCGGCACGAGATCACGCTGACCGACGCCGCCGGCACCGTGCGGGCCTTCCGCAACGTGAACGGCCTTTCCCGGATCGCCTATCCGGAGAGCCCGATGGTCGTCGGGACCGGCTTCGGCGGCCGCCCGTGGTTCGCCGACATCGACGGTGACGGCAGGGACGAGATCGGGTACATCGACGCAGCCGGCGCGGTGGTCGCGTTCCGCAACGTCAACGGCATGTTCTCGTTCCCGTACACGGCGGGCGCCACCACGATCGGCTCAGGCTTCGGCCGGGCCCGGACGCTGTTCGCGCAGTAGCCCACCCGACGTCACCGCGCTCCGCCGATCCCGGCGGAGAGCGGTTGGCGGGGCCCAGGGGTCGGCTGTTCGGCCGGGCGGCAGGCGCTCCACAGGGACAGCGCGGCGACCGGCAGCGCCAGCGCCAGGGCGACGGTGGCCGGGCCGGGTGATGCCGGCAGGATCAGCGCGACGCCGAGGATCAGCTGCAGCACGCCGGCGGTGACGTGCATGGCGGGCCGGGTGTCCGCCGGCGTACCGGGCGAGCCGGCCGGGCCGGCCGGCAGCCCTCGGATGATCGCGAACAGGAACGCGCCGGACAGCAGCGCCAGCCCGAAGATGACCAGGTGCGAGGCGTGGGCACGCAGCGAGTACCGGCCGTATGCGTTCAGGTACATCAGGGACAGGCATCCGGCGTACCAGGCCAGCGCCACCACGGGGTGAGCCGCCCTTCGCACCGCGGACGACGTGCCGAGGAGGCTGAGCCACTCCAGTGGGCCGCGCATGCCCGGCTCGCTCGCCGGCCGCAGGGCCTGCCGGGCGAGGGTGAGTGGCGCGGCGGACACGAGCAGCAGCGGTACCACGACGATCATCGCGAGATGCTGGACCTTCTCGATCGAGGAGAAGAAGCGACCGCTCTGCAGCGCCAGGTCCAGATCCGTGCTGAGCAGGATGACCACCCACCCGGCCAGCCACGCGGCCATGCGGGCGGCGGGCCACGGCCGGTCGCGATCGCGCAGTCGCTGCACCCCGGCCAGGTACGCCCCGATCGCGCTGAGCGCGGTGGCCAGGAAGACCGGTTCCGGCAGCACATCCAGCACCGGCGCGAACGGCGACAGCCGGTAGCCGCTGTCGCCCGCCGGCGACGGCGTCCGGGACAGCGCCACGGCGAGCCCGAACGTGGCCGCCAGCACGAGCGACTCCACGCCGGCGACCCGGGTGAACACGCCCCGGTCCCCGGCGGCGAGCAATGGGATGGATCGCCTGCGGTGCCACCAGCCGAAGCCGCCCAGCAGTACCAGTGCGCCCACCTTGCCGAGCACCAGGACGCCGAACGTGCTCGCCAGCCCGCGCGGTTCGAAGAGCCGGACCACGGCGATCACCACGCCGGACGCGGTGACCAGCACGAAGCACCACCCCGCCAGGCGGGAGAACCGGGCGACGCTCGCGGCGAGGTCCCGCACCGGCCGGCGCCGGCCGAGCACCAGGGCCACCAGGCCGCCGGTCCACAGCACCGCACCGACGACGTGCAGCACCAGGGTGGACACGGCCAACTGGTGGTTGCCCGAACTCGCCGCGTGGCCGGAGAAGGCCGGCGGCAGGACCGCCACCACGGCGACCAGAGCGGTCAACGCGGCCGACGTGACGGTGCGCAGGTACTGACACGCAGCGGCGACCGCGCTGGTGAGCACCAGCACCGCGAAGAGCGCCCGGCCGGTCTCGGTGTCGATGGCGAGGCTGGCCAGGCCGCGGAAGGTGACCGCCTGCCCCACCGGCAGGCCGACGAGATCGGACACGGTGAGGCACATCGAGGCCAGCGCGGAGGCGGCCCAGGCGGCGGCCGCCCAGCCCGCCCCGTGCACCCAGCCACGGGCGGCGGGCGCGATGACCAGTGGTCGTCGGCCGCGGTCCTGGCCGGCATCGCGGTCCCGGTCGGCATCCACGGCCCGGTCGGCATCCGGGTCCCGGCCCGGGACGAAGAACGCCGCGGCGATCAGGCAGCCCACCGTGACGACCGCGGCGATGTCCATCGCCAGCCGGGCCGCCGGGAGCAGGAACGGGGTCCACCCGGTGTCCACGATCAGGCCGCTCCAACCGCTGGCACCGATCGCCCCGCCGTACCAGGCGACGGCCCCACCGACGCCGAACGCGACCGCGAGCAGGGCGGTCGACGAAGCGAGCAGTGATGGGCGGCGGGTCAAGCCGGACTCCCGGAGGCCAGGGGCGCGGAGCCCGGAGTGGACGCGGTCATCTCCGGGTACGTCCGGCGCCCCGAAATGGTTCAGCCGACCGTGGCCCCGAGTGGCTTGACCCAGCGGGTCCAGGATTCGTCCGGCCGGTAGCCGGCTGCCTGGTAGAACCCGAACGCCTCGGGGTCGCGTCGTTGACCATTGCGTCGACCCGGTGCCCACCGAGCGAGGCGAACCGTCGTTCCGCCGCCTGCATCAGTGCCCTCCCGACGCCGGCGTGCCGCCGCTGCGGGTGGACCGCGAGCCGGTACAGGTGGCACCGCCAGC
Organism: Micromonosporaceae bacterium; assembly: GCA_035296325.1. Taxonomy (GTDB): domain Bacteria; phylum Actinomycetota; class Actinomycetes; order Mycobacteriales; family Micromonosporaceae; genus DATHBD01. The sequence continues at coordinate 158,165 of DATHBD010000023.1, forward strand.
CATCCCAGAACTCCAGCAGTCCGGCCGCGTCGTCGAGGCGCCCGCCCCGTACCTGGACTCCGTGCACCAGTACAGTTCCCGGCACCGCGGCTACGCCGGTCCAGCCAGTTGTTGCGCAGCGGAGGTGCGACGTGACCGACTCCGGGTACTGCCAGGTGACCACCACGATCGATTCCCGCGAGGCGGCGGACGCACTCGCACACGGTGCCGTCGCGGCCCGGGTCGCCGCCTGCGCCCAGGTGGCCGGCCCGGTCCTGAGCACCTACTGGTGGGAAGGGCGGATCGAGACCGCGCAGGAGTGGCGGATCACGTTCAAGACCACGACCGGGCGGTACGCCGACCTGGAAGCGCACCTGCGCGGGGCGCACACCTACGACGTGCCGGAGATTCTCTGCACGCCGGTGACCGCTGGCAACCCGGCGTACCTCAGCTGGCTGACCGAGGGCGTCACCAGGCCCTGAGCCGCCGGCGGCAGCGCGCTGCTGATGCGTGCACACCGGCACCGTGACAAGATCACTAGGACCGTTGCCCCTGCCCGGAGGTATTGACATGCTTGCGCCCCGTGACACCCCGAGTCGAGAGTGCCGCCGCCTCGACGGGCTCTGGTCGTTCGCGTTCGACGCCGAGGGTGTGGGTCGGGGGGAGGGCTGGTGGCGTACACCGCTGTCGGGCGGGCGCCGGATGCCGGTTCCGTCCAGCTTCAACGACCTGGTCACCGAAGTCGCCGAGCGGGACTACATCGGCGACGTGTGGTACCAGCACGACGTGTACGTTCCGCAGGCGTGGCGCGGCCGGCGGATCGTGCTGCGCCTGGACGCGGCGACCCACCGGGGCACGGTGTGGGTGGGCGACACCGAGGTCGCCGACCACGTGGGCGGGTACCTGCCGTTCGAGGCCGACATCACCGGGCTGTTCGAGTCGGGCCGGGCGAGCTACGGCGCGCCGACCCGGGTGACGGTCTGCGTGAACACCGAGCTCACCATGGCCACCATCCCGCCGGGGCAGAGCTCGCGGCGCCCGGACGGCAGCGTCGCCCTGCGGTACTTCCACGACTTCTACAACTACGGCGGCCTGCACCGGCCGGTGTGGCTGTACAGCACGCCGACGACGTACGTCCGGGACGTCACGGTGGTCGCCGGGTTCGACGCCGCGACCGGCACCGGCACGGTCGGGTACCGGGTCGACGGCGGTGGGGACGCGGCGACCTCGGTCACGCTGTACGACGCTGACGGGACGGTCGTCGCCGAGGGCGCCGGCGCCGAGGGCACCCTGTCGGTGGCGCAGGCCCACCCGTGGGCTCCGGGCAAGCCGTACCTGTACCGCCTCGAGGTGGCGCACGGCGACGACCGGTACCCGGTCCGGGTGGGGCTGCGCACGGTCCGGGTGGACCGCACCGGCGTGTACGTCAACGACGAGCCGTTCTACTTCCGCGGGTTCGGCATGCACGAGGACTCGGCCATGCGGGGCAAGGGCCACGACGACGTGCGGATGGTGCGCGACTTCGCGCTGCTGGAGTGGATCGGCGCGAATTCGTTCCGGACCACGCACTACCCGTACGCCGAGGAGATCCTCGACTACGCCGACGAACGCGGCCTTGTCGTCATCGACGAGACACCGGCCGTCGGGTTGCACCTGAGTCTGGGCAACCTCGGCACCGAGGGGGCCCGCACCTTCGGCCCCGGCCTGGTGGACGAGCAGACCCAGCAGGCGCACCGCCAGGTGATCCGCGAGCTGATCGCGCGGGACAAGAACCATCCCTGCGTGGTGGCCTGGTCGGTGGCGAACGAGCCGGACTCCGCCGAGGACGGGGCGCGGGAGTACTTCGCCCCGCTGGTGGACCTGGTACGCGAACTCGACCCGACCCGGGTGGTGTGCTTCGCCAACGCGGGCACCAGCACGCCGGAGACGGACAAGATCAGCGACCTGTTCGACCTGCTCTGCATCAACCGCTACCACGGCTGGTACATCGACACCGGCGACCTGGTCTCGGCCCGGGTCTCGTTGGCGAACGACCTGCGCGGATGGCACGAGCGCTACCCGGACAAGCCGATCCTGATGTCGGAGTTCGGCGCCGACACGCTCGCCGGCATGCACACGCTGCCGGAGGTGATCTGGACCGAGGAGTTCCAGCGGGAGTTCCTGCGGATGACGACCGACGTCCTGGACGGGCTGGACTTCATCGTCGGCGAGCACGTCTGGTGCTTCGCCGACTTCGCCACGGCGCAGATGGTGTTCCGGGTGGTGGGCAACCGCAAAGGGCTGTTCACCCGCGAGCGGCAGCCCAAGTCGGCGGCGTTCTGGTTGCGGGACCGCTGGACCGCGCGGGCCTGACCATGCCAAAACCGCCGGTGGCCTCGTGATGAGGCCGCCGGCGGTCAGGGAGCGAAACGGTGCGATTCCGGGTCAGGCGCCGCCCATCCCGGACGTGCTCACACCTTCGACGAGGTAGCGCTGGAAGGCGAAGAAGAACGCCCCGATGGGGACCAGCGTCAGGACCGACATCGCCATCATCGCGCCGTAGCTGTCCTGCGACTGCTGGTCGATGTAGAGCGACAGGGCCATCGGCAGGGTGTACTTCTGTGGATCGTTGAGGTAGATCACCTGGGACAGGAAGTCGTTCCAGGTCCAGATGAAGGTGAAGATGCTGGTCGTGATGATGGCCGGCCGGGTGAGCGGCAGGATCACCGACCAGAAGATCCGGATCGGCCCGGCCCCGTCGATGCGCGCCGCGTCGCCGAGCTCGGCCGGCAGGCCGCGCATGAACTGCACCATCAGGAACACGAAGAACGCATCGACAGCAAGGAACTTGGGCAGGATCAGCGGAACGAACGTGCCGACCAGACCAAGGTGGTTGAAGATCGTGTACTGCGGAATCAGGACCACGTGCGTCGGCAGCATGATCGTGGCGATCATGAAGGCGAAGAGCGGGGCGCGGAGCCGGAACCGCAGCCGGGCGAACGCATACGCGGCCAGCGAACAGGCGACGACGTTGCCGATGACGGCGAGGATCGACACGGTCAGCGAGTTGGTGAGGAACTGCCACACGCTGACGCCCGCGAGGCCCCGGAACGCCTCGGTGTAGTTCTCGGGGGCGAACTGCTTCGGGATGATGCTGATGCTTCCGATGATCTCGGTGGTCGGCTTCACCGACATGGAGAGCAGCCAGACCACCGGGTACAGCATGATCAGAAGCAGTGCCGCGCAGACCAGGTGCCAGACGATGCGCGGCACCGGGCTGCGCCGCGACGTGCGGCGCGGCGCGGGCGACGTGGCGGGCCGGCGAGTGGCCGAGATGGTGCTCACTTGTTCTCCTCACCGGCGTAGTACACCCAGGAGCGGGACGTGCGGAACAGGATCGTGGTAACGAGCGCGATCGCCAGCACCAGCAGCCAGGCCATCGCCGAGGCGTAGCCCATCTGGAACTGGCTGAAGCCCTTCTGGTACAGGTACAGCGTGTAGAACAGGGTCGAGTCGCTCGGCCCGCCCCGGCCGCTGCTGATCACGTACGCGCCGGTGAAGGCCTGGAACGCGTGGATGGTCTCGAGTACCAGGTTGAACAGGATCACCGGGGAGAGCATCGGGATCGTGATCGACCGGAACGAGCGCCACCAGCCCGCGCCGTCGACCGCAGCCGCGTCGTAGAGCTCCGGCGGGATCTGCTTGAGCCCGGCCAGGAAGATCACCATTGGTGCACCGAACTGCCAGACCGCCAGGATCGCGATGCTGAGCAGGGCGAACGTCGGGTTGGTGATCCACCCGCCAGTGTTGATGCCGACCGCGCCCAGGCCGCGGTCCACCGGGCCGCCGGTGTCGAAGATGACCCGCCACACCAGGGCGACGGCGACGCTCGCGCCGAGCAGCGACGGTGCGTAGAAGGCCGAGCGGTACAGACCCATCGCCCGGCTGGCCCGGTTGAGGAGCATCGCCACTGCCAACGCGGCGGCCAGTTTCAACGGCGTCGAGATCAGGACGTACTTGGTGGTGACCCACACCGACGTCAGGAACCGCGGGTCCTCTGTGAAGAGCCGCTGGTAGTTCTGGAACCCGATCCATTTGGGCGCTGTGAAAAGGTCGTAGTTGGTGAACGACAGGTACAGCGACGCGAGCATCGGCCCGATCGTCAGCAGCAGCGCCCCGAGGAGCCATGGGCTGAGGAACAGGTAGGCGATCCCGGGGCGTTCGCCGTAGCGGTAGTGCTTGTTCGCCTTGCCGGTTGGCCTCGCGTGCGCCGGCCGGCCGCTCCGGGGGACCGGCTTTGCCATCTGTTGCACCATCGGTGTCTCTGCCCTCGTTGTGTTGCGTTCTCGAAGGGGGACCGGAGGTGCCGGCCGGGCTCGTGGGTTACGGGCCCGGCCGGCACGTCGCCGTACTACTGGCCGAGCGTCTGCTTGGCCTCTGTCATGAAGGCGTCAGCGGCAGCCTGCGGCGTCTTCCGACCGAAGATGACGTCGTCGTAGATCCGCTGGAACGCGATCTTGACCGTGCCGGAGCCCTTCGGCGGCGGCGGCGGGGCGTCCTTCAGCCGCGGCGCGATCTTCTTCTCGAACGCGTAGCCGGCTGCCGGGGGACCGGTGAGCTTGGCCCCGACGGCCTCCTGGTTCTTCTGGTTCACCGGCAGACCGCGGGACATCCCGAGGATCTGAGCGGCGTCCGGGTCGTTGATGATGAAGTCGATCAGCTGAGCGGCTTCCTTCTTGTGCGTCGACTTCTCCGACACGGCGAACTGCATCGCCGGCTTGGCGTACTGCCCCAGCGTGTCCGCCTTGTTGCTCGGGAAGTTGTGGATGGTCATCTCGCGACCCAGGAGCTCCCACGACTTGGCGGTGAGGCCGCTGTCGTAGCCGAACCCGGAGGACGCCTGCTTCTTGGCGACCGGGTCGTTCGCGAGCGAGCCGTCGGCCTTGGAGGTCTGCTCGGCCAGGGTGGTCGCGCCGCTCTTGCGCCAACCGTCGGTCAGGGTCCACCAGTCGGCGACCTCCTTGGCGGTGTAGCCGAGCTTGCCCTCGTCGGTGTAGAGGAGCTTGCCGTCCTGGCGAAGCTTGACCTCGAACCAGTCCTCGATGCCGCCCGGGTCGTTGATGCCGCGCACCGCGCCCTTGGTGAAGTCGGAGACCTTCTGCGCGCTGGCCTTCAGGTCGTCCCAGGTCCAGTTCTCGGTCGGCAGGGTCGCCCCGGCCGCCTTCCACTGCGCCGCGTCGTAGCTGAAGATCTGGGTGTTCTGGCCGACCGGGATGGCGTAGAGCTTGCCGCCGATCTTGCCGGAGGTCAGCAGCGAGTCGCTGATCTCGTCCACGTTGACGTTGACGCCGCCCTTGTTGAGCTCGGCGAGCTGCCTGCGCTCGCCGTACTCCCGCAGGTAACGGAAGTCCATCTGGAGCACGTCCGGGGCGTTGCCACCGCTGATCTCGGTCGCCAGCTTGGTGAAGTAGGCGCCGAACTCCGCGAAGGAGGTTTCGACCTTGATGTGGGGGTACTTCTCGCTGAACTTGGCGACTGCCTTGTTCGTCAGGTCCGCCCGGTCTGCGTTGCCCCAGAAGTTGAATCGAAGTGTCACGTTCTGCGGTGGCGCACTGCTTGCTGCTGTGCCGCCACCCTCTTCATTCCCGCCGCAACCCGCGGTGGCGGCGATGGCGGCAACCGCCGCGATCGCCAGCACCCGCCGGGCAGCGCCCGAGCCGGTCCTGAACCGCATGGAACTCCCCTCCGTTGGGGCCCGCCTGTGTCAGGTCGGGTCCCTATGTGATCAATATTGAAGGTACTCGAAGCGGTACCCGGTGGGTACGACGCACGAAGCGCCCGGACGCCGCCGCAGAATCGCATCGGCCCGCCTCGGATTGAAACGATTCGAACGATGCGCTTGAGGAGGCAAGCTATGCCCGGCAGTGGCCCGTGTCAAGGAGTCCCGCCCGATCTGGCAAGCAGATCGCAACACAACCGAAACGCTCACTGTGGCTGATCGGAGAGCAGGTCAGCGTTGCGCGCCAAGCGCTACGCGTGGCACGCTACCGCCGTTGGCGCACGCTCCGGCACCCCGACGGAGTCTACTGTGCAGGCATCGGCCGAAGTCGCTGCCACCGATCTGTTATCGATGTGAAACGCTTCGTTGACCAGACGCGGCGTTAGTACACCGGCCTTACTTTGCTGCCACCGGCGGTCGGGTCAGCGGTGGACCCGCGGGTGCACCGGTGATCTCCCGGCGCCGCGTGGGGTTGGTCGGGACGCAACGGCGAGCCCCGGACCGCCTATCCTGGCGGGCGGGCACGTCGCGGAGAGGTACCGAGAGGAGTGCGAGTGACAGACGCTGTGGCCCGTCGCCGTACCCGGATCCGGGACGTCGCCGAAGCTGCCGGAGTGTCGGTGGGCACGGTGTCCAACGCCCTCAACAACCCCGACATGGTCGCTGAGGGCACCCGGCTGCGGGTTGAGGACGCTGTCCGCAGGCTCGGATTCGTCCGCAACGCCTCCGCGCGGCAGTTGCGGGCCGGCCGCAGCAGCGTGGTGGGCGCGATCGTGCTCGACGTGGGCAACCCGTTCTTCACCGAGGTGGCCCGCGGCATCGAGGACCGACTGGCCGAGGACAACTGCGTCCTGATGCTCTGCAGCTCCGATGAGCGCCCCGACAAGGAGTTGCGCTACCTGCGCCTGCTGGAGGAGCAGGGGGTGCGGGGGATGCTCGTGGTGCCCGTGCAGTACGACCTGGACCTGCTGGACAAGGTGCGCGACCGGGGCACCCCGGTGGTGCTGCTGGACCGCACCAGCGCCCGGATGGACATGTGCTCGGTGGCCGTGGACGACGTCAACGGCGGCGAACTGGCGGCCGGGCACCTCCTGGAGCAGGGGCACCGCCGCCTCGCGTTCGTCAACGGCTCCAACAACATCCGGCAGTGCGCCGATCGCCGCAAGGGAGTCGACCGGGCGCTGCGCGCGGCCGGGCTGGATGCCGCGGACAGCCTCCTGGAGGTGACCGTGTCGACGCTCAACGCCGATGGTGGCGAGTCCGCGCTGGACCAGATTCTCCGCGCCCCGAACCCGCCGCGGGCGATCGTCTGCGTCAACGACCTGACCGCGCTCGGCGTGCTGCGCGGGCTGCGCCGGCGCGGCCTGCGGGCGCCGGAGGACGTGGCGGTGATCGGGTACGACGACGTGGAGTTCGCGGCGATGCTCTCCACCCCGCTCAGCTCCATCCGCCAGCCCAAATACCAGCTGGGCCGCACGGCGGCGGAGCTGATGCTGGCCGAGGACGGCCCCGACCATGTGCACCAGCAGATCCTGTTCCAGCCGGAGCTGGTAATCCGCGAATCCAGCCGCACCCCCGCCAGCTGACGCCCTAGCCGGAGCGGCGCAGGCGGGTGGTGACGGCCTCGGCCCACCGTGCCCCGTCCGGGGTCGGGTCGTAGCGCACCGGGGGCTCTGCGGCGCCCACCAGGGCCCGCGCGGCGGCCGTACTGTCCAGCACGCCCGCCCCGCGCGCCTGGACCAGCAGGTTGCCCAGCGCGGTGGCCTCCGTGGGGCCGGCCAGCACCGGGCGACCACAGGCCTGCGCCGTCAGCTGACAGAGCAGTGCGTTGTGTGCGCCCCCGCCAACCAGGTGCACCACCTCCACCTCGGTACCGGACAGCGCGGCCGCCTCCCGCACCGCCCGGGCGTGGGAGAGCGCCAGGCTGTCGATGACGCAACGGGTGATCTCAGCCGGTGTGCGGGGCACCGGCTCGCCGTTGCGTTCGCAGTGCGCCGCGATCCGGGCCGGCATGTCGCCGGGCGCGAGGAACTCCGCCGACTGCGCGTCCACGACGCTGCGCAGCGCTGGCTGCGCCGCCGCGGCCGCGAGGAGTTCCCCAAGGTCGAGGCCCCACTCGCGTTGGCACTCCTGCAGCAGCCACAGGCCGGTGATGTTGCACAGGTAGCGGACCGTGCCGTCCACCCCGATCTCGTTGGTGAAGTTGGCCGCCAGACTCTGCGGGCTGAGCACCGGGCGGTCCAGTTCCACGCCGACCAGTGACCAGGTGCCGCAGGAGATGTATGCGAAGCTCGGACCGGCGGCCGGCACGGCGGCCACCGCCGAGGCGGTGTCGTGGGAGGCAACCGCGACCACCCGGGCGTTACCCAGGCCCAGTTCCGGGCGCAGCGGGCCCAGGATGCTTCCCGGCTCGCGGATCTCCGGCAGGATGTCCCGGGGCAGGCCCAGCTTGCCGATCAGGCCGTCCGCCCAGTGCCCCTGCCGGACGTCGTACAGCCCGGTGGTGGAGGCGTTGGTACGTTCTGCCCCAATTGCTCCGGTCAGCCGGTACCCGATCAGATCCGGGATGAGCAGCAACGTGGCGGCCCGGGCCAACGCCGCGGGCCGCTCCGCGAGCAGCTGGTACACCGTGTTGAACGGCTGGAACTGCAGCCCCGTCGTCTCGTACAGCGCGCTCGCGCCGTGCTCGGCCCGCACGCGCTCCATCACCCCGGCGGTGCGGGCGTCGCGGTAGCAGACCGGCGCCGCGATCAGTTCACCGTCGGCGTCCAGGAGGCCGTAGTCCACGGCCCAGGAGTCCACGCCGACGGAGTCCAGCCGTCCGGCCCGCTCGCGGGCGAGCCGCAGGCCGGTCAGCACGCCGTCCCAGAGCGCGTGGAGGTCCCAGCTCAGCCGCCCGTCCACCATCCTCGGCTCGTTGCTGAACCGGTGCACGACCTCGGCTTCCAGCCGGTCCGGGCCGACCCGGCCGAGCAGCACCCGACCGCTGGACGCGCCGAGGTCCACGGCGGCCGCGGTGATCGCGGCCGCCGGGTTCGCCGGCTGGCTCACCGGAGGAACGCCGCGGCAACGCCGGCGTCGACCGGTACATGCAGGCCGGTGGTGTGCGACAGCTCGCCGGAGACAAGCGCGAACACGGCGTTGGCAACGTGCTCGGGCAGGACCTCGCGCTTGAGGATGGTGCGCTGGGCGTAGTACTTGCCGAGCTCCTCCTCCGGCACGCCGTACACCGCGGCACGCTTGGCGCCCCAGCCGCCGGCGAAGATGCCGGAGCCGCGTACCACGCCGTCCGGGTTGATGCCGTTGACCCGGATCCCGTGCTCGCCGAGTTCGGCGGCGAGCAGCCGCACCTGGTGCGCCTGGTCGGCCTTCGTGGCGCTGTACGCGACGTTGTTGGGGCCGGCGAAGACGGCGTTCTTGCTGGCGATGTAGACGATGTCGCCGCCCATGCCCTGCGGGATCATCACCCGGGCCGCTTCGCGCGACACCAGGAAGGACCCGCGGGCCATCACGTCGTGCAGCAGGTCCCAGTCCTCAACTGTGGTGTCCAGCAGCGACTTCGAGATGGACAGGCCGGCGTTGTTGACGATGAGGTCGACGCCGCCGAAGGCGAGGGCGGCTTCCCGGAACGCGGCGGCGATGGCTGCCTCGTCGGTGACATTGACCTCCACGCCGATCGCCACGTCGGCGCTGCCCAGTTCCGCGGCAGCGTCGGCGGCGCCGCGCAGATCGGCAATGACCACGCAGGCACCGGCCGCGGCGAGCCGCTCGGCGGTGGCCCTGCCGATGCCGGACCCGGCGCCGGTCACCAGCGCGACCCGGCCGGCGAGCGCCGGGGGCGCCGGCATGCGGCGCAGCTTCGCCTCCTCGAGCTCCCAGTATTCGATCCGGAACTTCTCGGACTCGGAGATGGGGGAGTAGCTGGAGATCGCCTCGGCGCCGCGCATCGCATTGATCGCGTTGACGTAGTACTCGCCGGCCACGCGTGCGGTCTGCTTGTTGGCGCCGAAGGAGAACATGCCGATGCCCGGGACCAGCACGATCGCCGGATCCGCACCGCGCATCGGCGGCGAGTCGGCGGCGGCGTGGCGTTCGTAGTACGCCCGGTACTCCTCGCGGTACGCCGCGTGCAGTTCCCGCAGCCGTTCGGTGACCTGCTCCAGCGGTGCGTCCGGCGCCACGTCCAGCAGCATCGGGCGGACCTTGGTACGCAGGAAGTGGTCCGGGCACGACGTGCCCAGCTCGGCCAGCGCCGGGTGCTTGTCGCGGGCCAGGAAATCGAGCACGGTGTCGCTGTCGGTGAAGTGCCCGATCTGCCGGCGGTCGGTCGAGGCGAGGCCACGGATCAGCGGCGCCAGCGCGGCCGCCCGGGCCCGGCGCTGCTCCTGCGGCAGCGGCCGGTACGCCTCGATCACGGCGCCGAACGGGTCGGCTTTGCCGCGCTCGTCGATGAACTGCTGCGCCGTTCGGATGATTTCCAACGAGCGCGCCTCGCACTCGTCGCTGGTGGGCGCCCACGCGGTGATGCCGTGGCCGGCCAGGATGGCGCCGATCGCCTCGGGATGTGCCGCCGCCACCGCCGCGATGTCCAGGCCGAGCTGGAAGCCGGGTCGCCGCCACGGCACCCACACCACCCGGTCGCCGAAGCACTCCTTGGTCAGCGCCTCGCCGTCGGCCGAGGTGGCGAACGCGATGCCGGCGTCCGGGTGGAGGTGATCGACGTGCGCCGCTTCCACCAGGCCGTGCATCGCGGTGTCGATGGAGGGCGCTGCGCCGCCGCGTCCGAAGAGGCAGTGGTCGAAGGCCGCCACCATCTCGTCCTCGCGCTCGACGCCCGGATACACGTTCACAAGTGCCCGGAGCCGGTCCACGCGCAGCATCGACAGGCCGGCCGGCTTCAGCGTGCCGAGGTCACCGCCGGAGCCCTTGACCCAGAGCACCGAGATCTCCTCCCCGGTGACCGGGTCGTCGAGGGTGCCCTTGGCCGAGGTGTTCCCCCCGGCGTAGTTGGTGGTGGTCGGGTCGGCCCCGAGCCGGTTGGAGCGTGCGATGAGCTGTTCCGCCGCGGTGGTCATCAGGCACCCCACCCGGCGGCCTGGCCGCCGACCCGCTCCGCCGCGATCTTCTTGGCGTAGCCGGAGCGGTGGTACGCCCCGATCGGGTCCGGGTCGAGCCCGGCCTCGGTGCGCACCTCGGCCAGCAGCGGCCGGACGTCGGTGTTGTACGCGTCCATGATCGCGGCGTTGGCGGCGAGCACGTCACCGGTGCGCTGCGCCTCGGCGAGCGCCTCGCCGTCCACCAGGAGGGCCTTCGCCGTCGCCTCCTGCACGTTCATCACGGAGCGGATGAGCGCGGGGATCTTCGCCTCCAGGTTGTGGCACTGGTCGAGCATGAACGCCACATTTGCGCTGGCGTCGAGTGCGCCGGCACTGACGATCTCGTGCATGATCCGGAAGAGCTGGAACGGGTCGGCGGCGCCCACCATCAGGTCGTCGTCGGCGTAGAAGCGGGAGTTGAAGTGGAACCCGCCCAGCCGGCCCTGGCGCAGCAGGAACGCCACGATGAACTCGATGTTGGTGCCGGGCGCGTGGTGGCCGGTGTCCACCAGCACCTGCGCCTGCTCCCCGAGCTGCAGGCAGTGCGCGTACGACGTGCCCCAGTCCGGCACGTCGGTGGTGTAGAAGGACGGCTCGAAGAGCTTGTACTCCAGCAGCATCCGCTGGCCTTCACCCAGCCGGTCGTACGTGGTGCGCAGCGCCTCGGCCAGCCGGTCCTGCCGGGCGCGGATGCTGTCCTGGCCCGGGTAGTTGGTGCCGTCGGCGAACCAGAGGCTCAGAATGTCCGACCCGGTGGCGTCCATGATGTCGACGCACTCCAGCAGGTGGGCGGTGGCCTTGCCGCGGATCGCCGGATCCGGGTTGCAGACGCTGCCCAGCTTGTAGTCGTCGTCCTGGAACACGTTGGGGTTGATCGCGCCGAGCCGTACTCCGGCGTCACGCGCGTACCGGGCGAGATCGGCGTAGTCGTCCACCTTGTCCCACGGAATGTGCAGCGCGACGCTCGGCGCCACCCCGGTGAGGCGGTGCACCACCGCGGCGTCGTCGAGCTTCTCGTACGCGTTGCGCGGTACCCCGGGCTGCGCGAAGACCTTGAACCGGGTGCCCGAGTTGCCGTACGCCCACGACGGCGTCTCGATCTTCTGGTCCCGTAGTGCCTGCTTCACGGCGTCGATCGTCGCCACTGTATGCCTCTCTGGTGTCCCGGTCTTCGGTGCTGGCCGTTGTCGGCTCGAAATTCCAGCGCTTCAGTCGAGGTGGAAGACCTCGGACAGGGCGACCATGCTCTCGTCGGCATGGTGCCCACCGAGGTCGATGAAGAACTCGGCCATCTCCTTCTGCCAACGCGTGTTCACCTCGCGGGCGGCCATCCCTGCCTTGGCCGCCGCGAAGTCCTCGGTCTCCAGATATCCAACCAGGAGGCCGTCGTCGGCAAGAAACAGCGAGTAGTTGTGCCATCCCGTCTCGCGGAGGGCCGCGAGCATCTCGGGCCATACCTCAGCGTGCCGGGCACGGTACTCGTCGAGCCGGTCCGGGCGAACCCGCAACAGGAAGCAGACACGTTGTGTCATCGCACCGCCTTACGAGATGAATCGTTTCAGGTCACCATAGACGAACCGGTTCCGGCCGTTCAAGGGTGGGATCGATGCGGGTCGTCAGCAGAGGAAAGTTTCACCGCCGGTGCGGCTGGCGCGCCCGACCGTAGTTTGGCACCGAACCTGGTGCAGCACCACATCGCCGTGGGCCCATCCGAAGTCCTGCCTAGAGCGACGTGGAAACCCTCAGCACGGCCATGAAGAACAGCAGGAAGGCGACGACGGCGACGGTGATCCGGATGCGGCGACGCGCCGCGTAGGCGTGCAGCCAGGCGATCGACGCCTCGGCGACAGGTGCCGCGTCTGCGGGATCGATCGGGATCTGTGGGGCGAGCCGGAGGGCGGCACTGATCCGGGCCGGCCCGGCGCCCCGGGCGGACCAGTCCACGTCGGTGTGCCACACCTCGAACTCGGTCGGCGCCTGATCGCCGTCGAACGGCTGGTCGGAGCGCCACCGCTGGCTCTGCCGGGCGAAAGCCTGCTGCAGGTACGCATCGGCGGCGCGAGGGCGTCCCAGTCGGGTGCTGAGCAACTCCAGCCAACCCCACCGGGCGGCCACGTCGGTCAGTACCTCCGGATAGAGCTCATCGGGGTGGCACTGCTCGCCCACCACCCGCATCGCGTCGCGGCGGAGAGGTTCCAGGTGCCGCTGAACGAACGCGACGTACCCGGGCGGGGGGTCGAGCGCCATCCGCGGCAGCAGATCGGGCATCACGACTCCTCGGCTCGGCTCCTCTATCGTCGCTCGTCAACCGGTTCTCTGCACCGTGAGATGGCGGCCGTGCCTCGGCTACCGGCTCGGGTCCCCGTCGTGGTCCTGCGGGAAGCGGGACCGCCGGATCGCACCATCCGGGTCCAGCCTGCCCAGCGCCGCCGCGCAGATGGCGGTCAACTGCCCGACCTGCTCGGTGGTGAGCGCGTCGAAGAGAAAGTGCCGTACGGCTCCGACGTGGCCGGGCGCGGCGGCGGCCAACGCGGCGAACCCGGCGTCGGTCAGGGCGGCCACGCTGCCCCGCTTGTCGGTCGGCGTCTTGCGCCGCTCGACCCATCCGGCGTCCTCCAGCCGGGCGACGGCGTGGGAGATGCGGCTGGGGGAGGAGTTCGTGATCTCGGCGAGCTGCGACATCCGCAGCGCCCGCCCGGGTGACTCGGAGAGCATGGCCAGCACCTGGTAGTAGGCGTGCGGCAGGTTGGCGTCGCGCTGCAGCTGCCGGTCCAGCGCGTCTTCCAGCAACTCCTTGGTGGCCAGGAAGGACAGCCAGGCGTGCCGCTCCCGATCGTTGAGCCAGCGCGGCTCGGCAGGCGTCGTCATGTCCCACCCTTCGCCGACGCGTCCTTGAACGCTCAACCGCACCCTACCGCAGGCAGGTCAGCGACCCGCTACGGCAGGAAGACCGGCTCATTGTGGTCATCGACGGGCAGGTCGCCGTCCACGACGGCGGTGATCTCCATCCCGGTGAACAGCGCGCGCCCGGAGATGACGGTCGCGAACGCCACGTCAGCCGCGTCACGGCCGGTCGCGATCCGCACCAGGGCGGTGCGCGGGGCCAGCCTCGTCGCGTCCCACACCCGCCAGAGCCCATCGATCTCGGTTTCCACGACAAGGTGGAAGTCCATCGGCGACAGCCCTGGCGCGTAGACGGCGGCGACCCGCGCCGGCACCTCGACCGCGCGGCACAGCATGGCGACCAGGTGCGCGTAGTCGCGACAGACCCCGGTGCCGGTGAGCAAAGTGTCGATCGCGTCGGTGGTCGCGTCGCTGGCACCGGACTGGTAGAAGGTCCGCTCCGCAACGTAGTCGCAGATCGCCCGCACCCGTTCCGGCCCGGCCGGGTGGCCGCCGAACGTGGCGCCGGCGAGGCCGACGACGCGGTCGGACGGGCAGTACCGGCTCGGCCGCAGCGCCACCACGCGCTCCAGGTCGGTCACCGGCGCCGGTGGACTCGCCGCGGGGCGCACCGTCGCGGAGTAGGTGATCGTCAGCGTCCCGGCGGGGGCATGAATCAGGTGCTGGCGCCCGCCGTGCTCCCCGGCCCGGGGGAGCTCCCGGGCCGGTACCGGTGCGCCGTCACCGCGTACCTCCAGGGACTCGTCCAGGTCCGCACGCTCCGCCGTGACCGCCACCTGGGCGATGATCGTGGCCGGCTCGCTCACCTGGAAGGTCAGGTCGCACCGCGCGCTGCGGGCCGGGGCGCTCGTCATCCGGCTATTCTCCGGCCGCTCGGTTGCGGCCAGAAGTCGGCTCGGGGTCCGGCCCGTGACGCCACGCCCGTCGCCGGCGACCTGCCGCCGGCCGCAACCAGCGGTTCGTTCTCTTGACTCATGGGCTTCGATCGATTCAACTCTTGCGGGGAGTCCACTCCTTCATGGCGGGCGGCTCCCGTACACACCAGCCGTCGCCGGGTCCTCGTCGAATTGGGAGCAGTCGCATGTCGCCGGTCAGCAGACGCACAGTACTCAAAGGCACCGTTGTCGCCGGAGCCGGCGCCGCGCTTCCGGCGGGCGTCGCCGGGATGGTGTCGGCGCAGGCAACGGCCTTGGCCGCGCCCAGCGCGGACCCGAAGGACCCGACCGAGATCCGGTGGCTGGAGGGCGGCGTGCCGACCGAGACGGTCGGCACCACCTGGGGCGTTCCGTGGCCCAGGGGCAAGGTCGCGCCGACGCAGACCTTCGCCATGCGGACCGCCGACGGCAAGGACCTGCCGCTGCAGTCCTGGCCACTGGGGTACTGGCCGGACGGCTCGCTGAAGTGGAGCGCCCACGCGGTGCCCGGCGACGCGCCGAAGGCCGAGCGGTACACGTTGATCGGCGGCACCCCGGCGGCCCCCGCCAGGGCGGTGACCGTGACCGAGAAGAGCAAGCTCATCACGGTGGACACCGGCGTGGTGGTGACCACGATCCGCACCAGCGGCGAAGGCATGATCGAGTCGGTGGTCCGCAACGGTCGACAGACCGCGAACAACGGTCGACTCATCGTCCTACGCCAGGACGGCGTTGATGATGAGGACGAGGGCAAGCCGAAGCACGAGCAGTTCACCAGCGAGGTCAAGAAGGTCACCGTCGAGCAGCGCGGGCCGGTCCGCGCCGTGATCAAGGTCGAGGGCATGCACCGGGCGCGGCACGGCTCGCGGGAGTGGCTGCCGTTCACGGTCCGGCTGTACTTCTACGCCGGCGGCGAGAGCTTCCGGATGGTGCACACCTTCATCTTCGACGGTCAGGAGAACAAGGACTTCATCCGTGGCATCGGGGTCCGCTTCGACGTGCCGATGACCGACGAACTGTACAACCGGCACGTCCGGCTCGCCGGCACCGGCGACGGCGTGCTCGCCGAGGCGGTCCAGGGGCTCACCGCCCTTCGGCGCGATCCGGGCGCGGCGGTCCGTTCCGCCCAGATCGCCGGGCAGCGCACCCCCGACATCTCGACCTGGCCGACCACCGTCAACACCCGGGTGCAGTACATCCCCGCGTACGGCGACTACAAGCTGACCCAGCTGAGCGCCAACGGCTTCACGATCGAGAAGCGCACGAAGTCCGGGTCCTCGTGGATCCAGGCCGGTGCCGGCACCCGGGCCAGCGGCCACGGCTATGTCGGCGGTGCCAGCGGCGGCTTCGGCGGCGGTCTGCGCAACTTCTGGCAGCTGCACCCGACCCAGCTCGACATCCGGGGCGCCGCCACCGACCGGGCGGAGTACACGGTGTGGCTGTGGTCTCCCGACGCCAAGCCGATGGACCTGCGGTTCTACCACGACGGCATGGGCCAGGACACCTACCCGAAGCAGCTCGAGGGACTCAACATCACGTACGAGGACTACGAGCCCGGCTTCGGCACCCCGTACGGCGTGGCCCGCACCAACGAGCTGATGTTCTGGGCGCTGGACGCCACCCCCACCCGGGAGCGCTTCGCCGCGCAGGCCGCCGTGGTGCGGACCCCGCCGTTGCTGGTGACCCCGCCGGAGCGGACCCACGCGGCCGGCGTCTTCGGCGACTGGGCCCCGGTGGACCGCTCCACCCCGGCCAAGGCGCAGATCGAGGACCGGCTCGACCTGCTGTTCACCTACTACCGCAAGCAGGTCGACCAGCGATCCTGGTACGGCTTCTGGAACTACGGCGACATCATGCACTCCTACGACCCGGACCGGCACGAGTGGCGTTACGACATCGGCGGCTTCGGCTGGGACAACTCCGAGCTCTCCCCGGACCTGTGGCTCTGGTACAGCTACCTGCGCACCGGTCGCGCCGACATCTTCCGCTTCGCCGAGGCGATGACCCGGCACACCGGCGAGGTGGACGTCTACCACCTCGGCCGCTTCACCGACCTGGGCACCCGGCACAACGTGCTGCACTGGGGCGACAGTGCGAAGCAGCTGCGCATCAGTACGGCCATCTACCGGCGGTTCTTCTACTTCCTCACCGCGGACGAGCGGGTCGGCGACCTGATGCACGATCTGATCGACGCGGACAAGACGTTCCTGGCGCTCGATCCGCTTCGCAAGATCCGCACCGAGCCGTACACGCCGGACCCGAAGGCGCTCGCGGTCGGGCTGGGCACCGACTGGAGCGGGCTCGCCGCCGCCTGGTTCACCGAGTGGGAGCGCGGCGGTGACCCGATCGCGAAGACCAAGCTGCTCAATACCGCCACCGCCATCGGCCAGATGAAGTTCGGCTTCTTCACCGATGACAGCCGCTACGACATCACCACCGGCACGATGACCACCGACACGGTGAAGGTCAACCGATCGCACCTGAGCGCGCTGTTCGGGCTGCCGGAGATCTGCAGCGAACTCATCGCGGCGATGGACCTGCCCGACTTCAAGCGCGCCTGGCTGCAGTACTGCACGTTGTACAACGCGCCCCGGGAGCAGCAGACGGCCGTGCTGGGCATGTCGTGGGCACCGAACCAGGTGCAGCCACACTCCCGGATCACCGCGTACGCCGCCGTCGCGTTGGGCGACGACGCCCTCGCCGCGCGGGCCTGGGCCGAGTTCAACGACGGCGGGTGGGTGGGCTACAAGCGGACGGACGCGTGGAACGTCATCCAGGTCACGCCGCCCACGACGCTCAACCCGATCGACGAGGGCGCCTGGATCAGCACTAACGACACGTCCCAGTACGGCCTGGCCGCTATCCAGTGTCTGGCCCTGATCGGAGACAAGATCCCAACCTGACCCCGCGCCCCGGCCCCGGCGCCCTGCCCCCACCCCCGCGATCTTGCAGTCGTGCCCTAGCTAATGCGGCTTTCGGGCCGTAATGCCCGAGGCACAACTGCAAGATCGCGGAGTGGTGGGGCGGGGGTCAGGGGGGAGGGGTCACGGGGGAGGGGAAGGGGTGAAGTGGAGGGTGGGCGGGGTTGCGGCGTCTACGGCGCGGATCGCCGCCTCCGCGCCGCGGAACATCGACTTGTCCACCGGGATGATGCAGCCGTTGGCGCCGAACAGCACGCGGCCGTCCTCGTCGACCTGGACGCCGACCACGTCGGCGAACCGCACCCGGTGCACGTCGCCGTCCTCGTCGACGTGGGCGACACCGTCGGCGGTGAGGATGAGCTGCTGGGCCCGCGCCGCCCGGTGCAGGAGTTTCGCCATCGCCGGCGGACGGAACGAGGTGCCGGCCGGGACCGTACGTCCGGTCGAGCACCCGCCCACCGAGACGCCCGGCAGTTCGAGCCGGACGTCCTCCGGCACCACCAGCAGCGCCGTCGGCAACGCGTCCTCGAAGAGCTCGGCGATGTCAGTGGGCGTCAGCCTGTCCACAATCGCCTGGCGCTCGTCGGACGCGGTCGCTTCCAACCCGAACAGCTCCGCGTTGGCGACGTATCCCAGCTCGCCTTCCACGCTGCGGGGATCGGCGTGCATTTCCCGGATGGACTCCCGCTCGTGCTTCAGTTCCTCGGCGGTCGGACCCTCGTCGGCGAGTCGCCGGACCTCCTCCCACAGCATCCCGGCCACGGTGGCCTCGTGCCCGTCCCGGGCGTCCACCATGATCATTCGGTCGACCCGGCCACGATCCAGCAGTGTCGACTCCCACCCGATCTCGTAGCTCAACCCTCGATCGTGGCGCGCCCGCTGGGTGAGGCGCTCGGCCAGCACCTGCATCCCGACGAACCAGCCCTCCTGCCGCCCGCCGACCAGGGACAGCCCGATGCCGGCGGCGGCCGGCTCCGGCGACCAGAGGGGTCGCGTCTGCTCCCGTGCCGGCGGCGCGGGATGCGACGCCAGCGGTCCCGGGGGAAGGGGTAGCCGGAGGTCGGCCGGCGGTGGCCCGGTCAGCTGCAGCACGGCGTTGCCCGCGACGAAGAAGCGACCGGCGTGGGCGCGAACGGCGTCCGGAGTGACCGCGTCGTAGCCGGGCCCGGCCCAGAGCTCGAGACCGGGCCCGCGGATGCCGTACCGCCGGGCCAGCAGGCACGCGGCTGTGGGGTGGGTCGCGTTGCCCCCCTCGGCGTCCAGCACGCCGGCCTCGGTGGCGAGCCGCTCCAGCGGCAGGTCACTGAGCGCCTCGCAGACCTGCCGCAGGAATGCGACCACCTGCTCGGGGCGGCCGGTGGCATAGAAGTCCGTGGTCTCCAGATCGACGGATGCGTTGTGCTCGTGGTGCAGCCGCGGCAATCGGCTCATCGCGAGGTGCTCGATGAGGTGGGTGACCCCGATACTCATGAAGCTCTCGTCGCGCACGCCGCACCCGAAGGTCAACGTCGCGGTCAGCGGCGGCGGGCGCTCGGCCCACAGGACGGTCACGCCATCGATCACTGTTCGCTCCACAGCCGGTCATCGTAGCGGCTGCCCCGATCTTGGATGGTCACATTTCGACCGGGCCCGGGCCATCGCGGGGCCGCAAGAGGCCTTGTGGACGCGGCTATGGCAGGTGGGCGGACCGACACCCGAGCCGTCCAGGAGGGTGCGAAATGGCCGGGAATCGTTGGCCGCGGTGGCGCGGGGTGGCATCGTTTCGGGCATGCGGAAGTACGTGATGATGGGTGTGCAGGGCAGTGGCAAGGGCACGCAGAGCGCGCTGCTCTGCGCCGATCTGGACCTGGTGCACATCAGTGTCGGCGACATCTTCCGCTGGCACGTCCAGCACCACACCAAGCTCGGCGCCCAGGTGCGCCGCACCATGCACGCCGGTGAGCTGGTCACCGACGACCTGGTGGAGTCGGTCGTACGGGGTCGGTTGGAGGAGCACGACTGGAACTACGGCTTCGTCGTGGACGGCTTTCCGCGTAACGGCCGGCAGGCAGAGTTCTTCCTGGAGAGCTACGACATCGACGGCGTGGTCAATCTGGACCTGCCGGACGAGGAGGTGCGTCGGCGGGTGCTGAACCGGCGGCTGTGCACCGGCTGCGGGATGGACTACAACCTCATCGCGGACCGGCCCGAGGTCGAGGGCCGGTGCGACGTCTGCCACGGGGAGCTGGTGACCCGACCGGACGACACCCAGGAGGCGCTCGCCGCACGGCTGCGCGACTACCACGAGAAGACCAAGCCGGTGCTGGAGCTCTTCCGCCGCAAGGAGTACGTGGTGAGCATCGACGCGCGGCCGGATCCGCACACCGTGCAGCGGGAGATCCGCGACCGGCTGCGCCTGCCGGCACACGTGCCGCCGGCCGATCGGGTCACGCAGCGGGCTTCCTAGCGCAGCGGGCCTCCTAGCGCAGCGGGCCTCCTCGCGCCGCGGGCCTCCTCGCGCCGCGGGTCGCCTCGCGCAGGCGCTGCACAGCGTCGGGTGGATGGTCCCGGGCGGTTCGGCCCACCACCACGGCCGAGACATCGGCCGTGGTGGTGGCATTGGATCCGGCGGCGCGCCGTTACCGCGGGCCGGCGAGGTGGCGCTGGCAGTCGACGCAGAACCCGGTCTGTGGCAGCACGTACAGCCGCTCCACCGAGATCAGGCCGTGGCACCGGGTGCAAAGGCCGTAATGGCCGCTGAGCATCCGGTCCAGCGCGGTGTCGATATCGTGCAGCGCCTGACGGGCCCCGGCGACAAGGGTGGCCGTGACTTCACTGCGGGCACGATCGGCGACCTCGCCCTCGGCAGCCAACTCGGCGAGCTGGTCCAGCCGGAACTGGCGCTGCTCCTCGAGCATGGCGCGGAGGACCGGGAGCCCGGACAGCAGCGCCGGGTGCGGTCGATCAGGAACGGGGAACACGGTACTGGGCATCACAATCTCCAACCAGACAGTGGCTTCGGAGCGGGCAGAAGGTCAAGGGCGCGCGACTTCGGCGCGCGCGGGAGATGCGCGGCACGGGCGCAGCGCTCACCGCACACGGAGCCGGCTTTCCGCTCCGCTTCCCGGGTGGGCGCTAGATCGCCGGAACTGGCGGCCCGCGGACCGGCCGGCGTCGTTGCGGCGCTTTCGCAGGTGCGGTCGAGCGGCGCCCCGGCACGACGCCGATCAGCAGGAACACGGTGGCCAGGCAGCTTGCCGCGAGCATGCCCGGCGGCACCGTGACGTCGGTGACTGCCTCGGTCGCGGCCAGGAGCTGACGGGCGCCGATCCAGCGCCCGATCTGCGATCGACTGGCATGGGCCGCTGCGAAGCCCGACCCGGTGCCAGCTTCGCGCAGCACCGCAGCCGCAGGCACGGCGGCGAACGAGAAAAGCCCAAAGAGCGCTACGACCGCGGCGATGAGCAGCCGGGCGGTCGAGCGTCGTGGGCACATCTGAGCAGCCATTGCCACCTCAGGCTACGCCAGCGGTGCCACCCAGTTTCCCTCCTCGCCTCGGAACTTCCTGTGACTGCGCCGACAGCCCGGAGGCGGGAACGTCGGTCCGGATGACATCACCTCGACATTCTGGTGGAACCGGAATTCGTCGATCTTCGATTAACGTCTGCGTCCGTGCCGGCAGAACCGCCCGGAGCAGCACTCCGGTACGCGCCCGGGCTCGATGGCGTCCGAGCCCTCGCCATACTGGCGGTCGTGGGCTACCACCTCGGCACCACCGGGGCGGGCGCGCAGCCGATCCGCACCACCGAGAGCTGCGGCGTCCTGCTCGGCAAGGTGACCAGCCGTAGCGGTGAGCGGCGGGACCTGAGTGCCTCCTGCGACGGCTGGCAGTCCCGAGGGTGTGGCAGCGCTGCGCCGATCCGAGGCGACCGTCGCGCTCCCGTCGCTGCGCTGCTACCGGACGATCAAAGCGAGCGCCGGGCACTGGCCGGAGCGTGGCGACGACGACCGGACGCGCCACGGCAACACCCTGCTGCGGGCCGCCGCCGCAGCGGACCCGGGGCGCGTGAAGGTGACACGCCCCCCGGACAGTTCTGCACCGATCCGGAGATAGCCACCGGTACCAGGCACCGCTGGGACCGGGTGCATTACTACAAGGCCGGGGCGGCGCTGTACTTCAGATCCGCGATCCCGCAGCGAGCCCGGATCAAATCGGCCTGAGCGGCGGCGCACCTACCGCCAGCGGCGGCGGGGCCGGCTGCTCGAGCGACCACCGTGGCGCTGCAGGAAGTCGGCGGAGCCGCGGAGGATGCCGGTGGCCCGGGACGGCCCGCGTCTGGTCTCGATCGCGTCACTGAGCCGGCGCGCGCCCGCTGCGGCCAGCGGCACCGCAACCGCCACGATCGCCCAACGTCGTAGCAACATCCACATATCGTCTCGCCTCCAACGCCTCACCCAACCGGTTCCGATGACTAGCGTGATACCCCATCGGGCGGCCGGTATGCGTCCGGACGCCGCGCGGGCGCCACGCGGGCGCCGCGCCGGCCAGCCGGATCCACCGCACCGGCCCCGGCGAGGGCTGTGCGACGCTCTGGGATACTGCGCCGGGCCGGTGCGTTCGCCGGCCGGGCCGGAACCTTGACCAAGGAGACGACGTTCGTGAGCGATGTCCAGGATCGGCGCGGTGGCGAACCGACCCCCAAGGGCGCCACCGCCAAGGCGGCCGACACCACGGCGGAGACGAAGGGAGGGCCGGGCAAGGGTCCCTCCAACAAGGCCGTCCGACGGGCGGCGCTGCAGAAGGCCGCGGCGAAGCGGGCCGTCGCCAAGCGGCGACGCAACTTCGCACTGAGCGTCCTTGCCGCGGTCGCTGTGCTGGGCGTGATCGTGGCGGTCTTCCAGGCCGCCGGCAAACCGAAGTCGCCCAACGCCTCGGACGCAGGCGCGTCGGCGAGCGCGTCCGGGGAGCTGGCGGCACCCGGGGAGCAGCCGACGCCCGCGTCCACCGCGAAGTTCCCCCCGCTGCCAGCCGGCGCGGACCCCGCGCTCGGCACGAAGCCGGCCGTCACCGCCGGCACGGGTCCGCTGACGAAGTTGACGGTCACCCCGATCATCGAGGGCACCGGTGCGCCGGTCCAGGCCGGCCAGAATGTGACCGCCAACTACGTCGGCGTGTCGTACACCGACGGGAAGGAGTTCGACTCCTCCTGGAAGCGCAGCGAGCCGATCGCGTTCCCGATCGGTGCCGGCCGCGTCATCAAGGGCTGGGACCAGGGCCTGGTCGGGGTCAAGATCGGTAGCCGGGTGCAGCTCGACATTCCGCCGGCTCTCGCGTACGGCGACACCGGCGGCCCGGTGCCCGGCCCGCTCCGCTTCGTCGTCGACGTGCTCGCAGCGGAGTAGGCGTTCAGGAAGCTCTCAGGGGGCGTCCAGTTTCGCCGCAGCGGCGCACGGCATGCTAGGCGCTATGGGTTTGTTCAACTGGGGTCGTCAGGACCCGATCAGTCCGCAGGATCCGCCGGCCGGTCAGCCGGAGTCGGCGCCTCCGCCGCCGAACACATCGGCGGACGGTGCCGCTCCAGGCCCCCGGGACGCCGCCGGCTTCGAGGCGGCTCCGGGCCAGTGGGGCGCACCCGAGCCCGGGGCGGCCCAGGACCGGTCGGACGCGGCCGAGACCGGGGCGGCAACGAGCCAGTGGGGCGCACCGGAGTCCACGGCCGCCCCGGACGGGTCGGACGCGGCGGAGCGCGGGGCCGGTCCGGACCGGTCGATGACCGCTGACGGCGGAGCCGGTCCCGGCCCGGGGGATGACCGTGGCCCGGATCGTCCGGCCGACCCGCAGGGCGAGGGTGCCGATGCCGGCTACCGGCTGGACCCGCCGGGCGAGGCGCCGACCGCACCGGTCACCGCGCACCCGTACTCCGCGCCCGCGGAGTCGCCCACCGTGTCGTACCAGGCCCCCTACGCCGCGAGCCCGTACGCCAGCCCTTACCCGAACCCGTACAGCCAGGCCGGGTACCAGCAACAGCAGGCGGGGTACCCGCAGCAAACGGGGTACCCGCAGCAGGCGGGGTACCTACAGGCGCAGTACCCCTACCAGGCTCCCGGCACGTACCGGCCGTACCCCTCACCGGGCCAGCACGGCCAGCCCGGACCGGGGTATCCGCCGGGCGCATACCCACCGGCCGGTTACCCTGGCGGCCCAGGCGCGCCCGGAGGGGCCCCGCGGCCATCCTCCGGCTCTGGTGGCCGGGTGGCGAAGGTCGCCGGGATCAGCGTGGCTGCCGTGATCCTGGCGCTGTGCTCGGGCCTCGCCGGCGGCCTGGCGGCGAACGTCTACGGCGACCAGGCACCGTCGCGGACCGTGACCCGCGCCGCCGCGCCGCAGGTCGACCGCTCCTCGGTGGCCGGCGTCGCCGAGGCCATACTGCCCAGCGTGGTCGACATCTCCACCGGCCAGGGCGAGGGGTCCGGCGTGGTCCTCAGCAGCGACGGCGCGATCATCACCAACAACCACGTGCTCGCCGGCGCCACCGGGGCCCTGCAGGTCACCTTCAGTGACGGAAAGACCGCCCGGGCGACCATCGTCGGGACCGATCCAGCCGGTGACCTCGCCGTGATCAAGGCGCAGGGTGTGTCCGGCCTGAGCGCGGCGAAGTTCGGTGACAGCAATGCCGCCCGGGTCGGTGACACCGTCCTGGCCATCGGTAGCCCTCTCGGCCTGCAGGGTTCGGTGACCCAGGGCATCGTCAGCGCGTTGCACCGCACCATCGAGGAGCCCACGGACGCCGGCGGTGGCCGGCGATCCATCGGCGACGCGATCCAGACCGATGCCGCGATCAACCCCGGCAACTCCGGTGGTGCGCTCGTCAACACGGCCGGTGAGGTGATCGGGATCAACACCGCGATCGTGACCGCGGGGCAGGGCGCCGGCAACATCGGCGTCGGCTTCGCGATCTCCAGCAACAAGGCCAAGGCCGCGGCTGACCAACTGCTCAAGGGCGAGAAGGTCAGTCACCCGTACATGGGGATCCAGGTGACCAACGGATCAGGCGGCGCCCTGATCGCCGACGTCGTCGCCGATGGTCCCGCGGCCAAGGCCGGCCTGCAGCGCGGCGACGTCGTGACCCGGGCCGGCTCGCAGACCATCAACGACTCCAGCGGCCTGGTCGCCGCGATCCAGGCAGGCAAGGCCGGGGACCGGTTGGAGCTCACCGTGCAGCGCGGCGGTGCCGAGCAGCGGATCACCGTGACGCTCGGCGACGCCCCGTAACTCTGCCGGGAAGAAGCTGACAGGCCGGCTGAGCCGTCCTCCGCGAGGAGGGCTCAGCCGGCTGAGGCTTCTTCGCGGAGGACCGCGACGCCGCGGGCGGGAACCGCCACGACACCGTCCACCGCCTTGGCGGTGAGCAGTTCCGTGCCGGAACCGGCCAGTTCCACGTCGTCGCCGGTGTGGTTGACCAGGAACAGGTACGACGTGCCGTCCGCCTGCCGCCGGCGTACCGCCTCCACGCCCACGCCGACCTCCACGGTCGGGGCGACGCCGGCCGCGGACGTGATCCGCCCCAGCCAGGAGTCCAGCCCTGCGGCGTCGAACCGGGTGGTCAGGTACCACGCCTGACCGGAGCCGTAGGAGTGCCGGGTGACGGCCGGTGCGCCGGCGAGCGGCGCGTCCGGGTAGCCCTCCGGCGCCTCGTCGGCGTACCGGGCCTGCGCCGACGCCCCGTCGAGGTGGGCGAGTTCGCTCCAGACCCGGCCGGCCGTGCCGTCGTCGAGCGCGATCGTGCCACCCGCCGGTAACGGGTGGAACTCCTCCACCCACAGGCCCAGCACGTCGCGCAGCCCGCCCGGGTAGCCGCCGGGACGGACCCGGTCGTCGGCGTCCACGATGCCGCTGAACGGCCCCATCGCCAGCGTGCCGCCGCCCTCGACGTAGGCGCGGAGCGCCGCGCATCCGGCGTCGTCGATCAGGTACAGGGCCGGGGCGAGGACCAGCCGGTACGGCGAAAGATCGCCCGTGGGGTGGGCGAAGTCGGTGGTGATCCCGGCCCGCCAGAGGGCGGCGTGCCAGGCCTTGTGGTCGTCCGGCTCCATCACGTCGACACTTGGGTGCGCGCCCTGCTGCGCTGCCCAGATGCTCTCGTAGTCGAGCAGGATGGCCACCTGCGGTCGATCGGTGCCCGATGCACCCGCGCCGGTCACCGTGCTGCCGGCGATCTCGGCAAGGTTGGCGAGGTCCGCGCCGAGCGCCTCCACCTCGCGCCAGATCTTGGTGTTCGTGCCGGCGTGCGGCAGCATCCCGGAGTGGAACTTCTCCGCGCCGGCGATGGATGCGCGCCACTGGAAGAAGAGCGCGCCGTCACTGCCGCGGGCCACGTGCGTGAGCGAGTTGCGGCGCATCTGACCGGGCGCCTTGGCGAGGTTGCGCGGCTGCCAGTTGACGTTGCTGGTGGAGTGCTCCATCAACAGCCAGGGCCGACCGCCGGCGAGGGACCGGGTGAGGTCGGCGGAGAAGGCCAGGTCGATGTGGGCCTCGGGATCGGCGTTGATCAGGTAGTCGTCGTTGGAGATCAGATCCTGCTCGCGGGCCCAGGCCCAGTAGTCGAGGTCGAAGAAGCGCGTGTTGGCCATGAAGTTCGTGGTGACCGGCATGCCGGGGGAGAGCCGGTGCAGTACGTCGCGTTCGGCCCGGAAGCAGTCCAGCAACTCGTCGGAGGTGAACCGGCGGAAGTCCAGGTGCTGCGTCGGGTTCGGCAGGCTCGGGGTGGCCCGGGGCGGCTGGACCTGCGCCCAGTCGGTATAGCGCTGGGACCAGAAGGCGGTGCCCCACGCGGCGTTGAGGGCGCCGATGTCGTCGGCGTAGCGCCGGCGCAGCCAGCCCCGGAACGCCTCCGCGGAGACGTCGCACCAGCACCGGGCGACATGACAGCCGTACTCGTTGTTCACGTGCCACAGGGTCAGCGCGGGGTGGTCGGCGTACCGGGTCGCGAGCTGCTCGGCCATCCGCACGGCGGCCGCCCGGTACTCGGGCGAACTCGGACAGTACGCCTGCCGGCTGCCGTAGGTGAGGCGCCGCCCGTCCGCGTCGACCGGCAGGCTCTGCGGGTAGGCGTGCGAGAACCACGGGGGCGGCGACGCCGTCGCGGTGGCGAGGTCCACCCGGACGTCGTGCGCGTGCATCAGGTCCAGGACCCGGTCGAACCAGTCGAACTCGTACACGCCCTCGGCGGTCTCCAGGAACGCCCAGGAGAAGATCCCGACGCTGACCAGGTTGACGCCGGCCTGGCGCATCAGTCGCGCATCCTCCGCCCACACTGACTCCGGCCACTGCTCAGGGTTGTAGTCGCCGCCGTAGGCGAGGCCGTGCAGGCGTGGGAGTGAAGGCATGGCGTACAGCCTTGAGTCTGGATCTGTGGAAGTCAACACGGGCCGTGCTGTTACAACTGGGGGATGTCGACCCACGACCTGACCCGTGAGCTGCTCGTGCGCTACCTGGACACGTGGACCCCGATGGCCCTGCACCGCGCGCGGCGGGCCACCTTCGTGCAGGCGTGGGCGGCGTCGGCGGACGCCCCGGCGGCCGAGGCGGCGCTGCGTGTGTTCGGGGAGTTCGCCGACCGGATGCGGGGCCGGCGGCTCGCGATGGTGGTCGTGGCGACCGACGCCGTGGCGCTGTCCGGCCGGCTGCAGGCGGTCCAGGTGGCGCTGGGCACGCCACCCGACCTGGCGGTGCACCCGGTGCCGGGGCCCGGTGCCGCGCTGCTGCCGGCCGCGCTGGCCGCCGCCGGTGCCGCCGGCGCGCCGCTGCTGGTCTACCTCGACACGGTCGACGGCCGGGCGGACGAGACGGCGGACGACACGGCAAACCGCACCGGGCACCGGACGCCGTTCGACGCCGTCGCAGTCGGCCGTCCGGCGGAGTTGCTGCTGCTCAGCGCCGACCGGGACTGGCCGGAGCACCGGCGGGCGTTGCACGCCGCCGGCTTCGAGCTGACCGCCGGCGTCCACCTGGTCGGCGAGGACGGCACCGAGCGGCTGCTCGCCTTCGCCACGGGGTCGATGAAGAGCCTGGAAGCGTTCAAGAACGCCTTGTGGGCGGTGGACGAGTACGCCGGGGTGCGCTACCGCGACCCGAGCGACCCCGAGGGTCACCTGCTGGACGTCTCGCTGAGCCCGCACCCCGGGCCGCTGCGCCGGGAGCTGCTCAGCCACCTCGGGGCGGCGGGCGGGTGTTCGGTCACCGACCTGCGCCGGTTCACCCTCACCGAGACGGTGTACCGGGCCTCGGACACGCTCGGCGCGCTGAGCGCCCTCCTTGCCGCAGGTACGGTGATGCGCCGGCCGGAGCGCGGGCGCCTGGCCGGGGACGTGGTCATTACGGCCACCGGGTCGGCCGGGTCCAGGAGCCGGGACACCACGACGTGACGATCTGTGAGGGCGCGCCAAATTCATCGGGTCACCGCCGTGCGGGACGTGTCCACGCGGTGCGGGACAGCGACCGGATCACCCCAACGACTGGCGACACCGCAGCGCGGGCTGGATAGTGGGCACATGCACGCCCGGATGGTGACGAAGGCGACCGTTCGATGACCCGACCCGGTCCGGGCGCCCGACTCGACCTTCGACTGCGTGACGCCTTACCGGGCCTGCTCGGACTGCCGTGGCTGGAGCCCCTCGCCGACTGGGACGCGACCGAGGTGCCGATCCGCGACATCCCGGTCGGGCCGAGCCGGCACCTGGTGAAGTTCGTCGAGACCGACGGGGCGCTGTGGGCACTCAAGGAACTCCCGCAGCGCATCGCGGCCAAGGAGTACGGGGTCCTGCGAAACCTGGAGAGCCGGTCGCTGCCGGCGGTCCGGCCCGCCGGGTTGGTCATCCAGCCCTTCGACGACACCGCCATTCTGGTCACCCGCTACCTGGACCGGTCGTGGCAGTACCGGCGCCTGCTGATGCGGATCCCGCCGGACCAGCCGGCGCACCGCGAGCGGCTGCTCGACGCCATGGCAAGCCTGCTGGTCGACCTGCACCGCCATGGGGTGTTCTGGGGCGACTGCTCGCTGGCCAACACGCTCTTCTCCCGTGACGGCCAGGTGCTCCAGGCCTGGCTTGTGGACGCGGAGACCAGCGAGGTCCACCCGGAACTCAGCGACGGGCAGCGCCAGCACGACATCGACATCCTGGTCGAGAACGTGGCGGGCGGCCTGATCGACCTCGCCATGCGCCTCGACCAGGACCCGGAGATCTACCCGGCGCTGATCGACGAGGCGGGCAGCGTGGCCACCCGCTACCAGTCCCTGTGGGATGTGCTGCACGCCGAGCCGACCTTCTCCTACGACGACCGGTACCAGATCGAGGGGCAGATCCGGCGTCTGCACGAACTCGGGTTCGCGGTGGACGAGGTGACGCTGCGGCCCAGCGGCGACGGGGCCGAGACGCTCCGGCTCAGGGTGGCCGTCGCCGCTCGGCGGTTCCACGCCACACAGCTGCACGACCTGACCGGGATGGAGGTCGGGGAGGGCCAGGCCAGGATCCTGCTGGGTGACCTGCGTGCGTACCAGGGTCGGCTGCAGCAGCAGTTGAAGAGCGACGTGCCGGACGGCGTCGCGGCCCGGCGGTGGGCCGACGAGGTGCTGCGACCCGGCATGGTGCGCGCGCACGAGGCGGTCGGTGGGATCGGTGACCCGATCCAGGCGTACTGCGACCTGCTCGAGGTGCGGTGGCTGCTCAGCGAGCAGGCCGGCCGGGACATCGGGGACGACGCCGCCCTCACCGCGCTGGCGCAGCAGGCGGTGCCGGCGCAGGCCGCCGCCGTGGCCGTGGTGGCGGAGGCGACCACCGGCCAACTGCCGAAAATGACCCGGGCACTGCTCGACGAGATGGGCGGCGAGGGAGACAGCGTCAGCTACTGACCCGCGCCGTCCGCGATGTGCTCACCCAGCGCGTACCAGATCGTGGTGTCCGGCAACACGCTTCCGTCGTCGGCCATCGGACCGCTCGCGATCAGCGCCCGTGCCAGTTCCAACTCCGGCGGCAGGGCGACCGCGGTGTCGCCGGCGTTGACCACGCAGGCGAAGTCCGGGTCGCGGCGGAACGCGACCAGGTCGGGGCCGGCGTCGAGCCAGGTCACCGTCTCCGTCGTGCCGTGGCCCAGCGCGGGCAGCGTGCGCCGCAGGTGCAGCGCGGCCCGGTACATGTTGAGCACGGAGTCCGGGTCGGCGGCCTCGTGCTCCACGGTGAACTGGGCCCACTCCGGTGGCTGGGGCAGCCACGGCGCGCCCGCCGGCCCGAAACCGAACGGCGGCTCGGACCCGGACCACGGCAGCGGCACCCGACAGCCGTCCCGCCCGCGCTCCGCCCCACCGGTGCGGCGGAAGGTCGGATCCTGGCGCAGCTCGTCGGGCAGATCCACCACCTCCGCCAAGCCGAGTTCCTCGCCCTGGTAGAGGTACGCGCCGCCGGGCAGAGCCAGCATGAGCAGCGTGGCCGCCCTGGCGCGACGGGTGCCGATCTCGCCCCCGCCGTAGCGGGTGACGTGGCGGATCACGTCGTGGTTGTTGAGCACCCAGGTCGGCGGAGCACCGACCTCGGCCAGCACCGAGATGCTGGCGTCGATGACCGGGCGCAGCGCCCGCGCGTCCCACGGGGACAGCAGGAAGAGGAAGTTGAACGCGGTGTGCAGCTCGTCCGGGCGCAGGTAGAGCGCCAGCCGCTCCGGGCTGGCGACCCACGCCTCGGCCACGAAGGTGCGGTCGCCGGGGTAGGCGTTCATCACCTGCCGCCAACGCCGGTACACATCGTGCACTTCGTCCTGGTCCCAGTACGGGTGGCCGGCCTGCGCCGGGCCGTGCTCGGGGTAGCGGCCGGCCAGGTCGGGCATGCCGGGGTCCTTGGCGAGCCCGTGCGCCACGTCGATGCGGAAGCCGTCCACGCCGCGGTCCAGCCAGAACCGCAGGATGTCGTCGAACTCGGCGCGGACGTCCTCGTTCGTCCAGTCCAGATCCGGCTGTTCCGGTGCGAACAGGTGCAGGTACCACTGACCCGGCGTGCCGTCCGGCGCGCTCACCCGGGTCCAGGCCCGGCCGCCGAAGTTGCTCTGCCAGTCGTTGGGCGGCTCGTCACCGCCGGGTCCGCGGCCGTCCCGGAAGAGGTACCGGGCCCGCTCCGGGCTGCCCGGCGCGGCGGCGAGCGCGGCACGGAACCAGACGTGCTCGCTCGAGGTGTGGTTCGGCACCAGGTCGACGATGATCCGGATACCCAGGTCGTGCGCCTCGGCGATCAGCGCGTCGCAGTCGGCCAGCGTGCCGAAGAGAGGGTCGACATCGCGGTAGTCGGCGACGTCGTAGCCCGCGTCGGCCTGAGGCGACACATAGAACGGGTTCAGCCAGATCGCATCCACCCCGAGGTCGCGGATGTAGCTCAACCGGGAACGGACCCCATTGAGGTCGCCCAAGCCGTCACCGTCGGTGTCGGCGAAGCTACGGACGTAGATCTGGTAGATCACGGCATCGCGCCACCACGGCACGTGGGCCTCAGAAGTCACCGTCACGCGAGCATCCTCGCACCGGGGACACCCGGACCGCTCGCGCGACGCCAGATCTGGCCGGTTTACATCGGATCGCTAACGGCGCAGCGGTAACCCTCGACACCGGGCTTGATCGGGTCTATAAAGACATCCGATGTTTCGGTCCGCTTACACGCCAGTAACACTGTGGGCCAGCGCACTTTGACGGTCTCGAACCTGCTGACCGCCGCCGCCCGCACTGTCGCATCAGACGCTAGAAAGCGAGGAGACGGATGCACTTCCGTCGTGGATTCCAGGTCGGCCTAGCCACCGTCCTGGCAGGCGGCCTGGTGGCCGCCTGCAACAGCAACACCAACACCAGTGAGCCTGGCGCCGGCGCGAGCTCCGGTGCGGCGGCAGCCAACCCCCTGATCGGTGTGGATTTCCCGCGTTCGGACACCGACTTCTGGAACGCCTACATCAAGTACGTGCCGACCATGGCCAAGGAACTCGGCGTCGAGACGAAGACGACCAACTCGCAGAACGACGTCGCGACCCTGGCCTCCAACGTCACCACGATGGTGAGCCAGAACGTCAAGGGCATCGTGATGGCGCCGCAGGACACCGCGGCCATCGCTCCGACCCTGGCGCAGCTCGATGCGAAGAAGATCCCGGTCGTCACCATCGACACCCGGCCGGACGCCGGCAAGGTGTTCATGGTGGTCCGTGCCGACAACCGCGCGTACGGCACGAAGGCCTGCCAGTACCTCGGCGCCAAGCTCGGCGGCAAGGGCAAGGTCGTCATGCTCATGGGCGGGCTGGACTCGATCAACGGTCGGGACCGCACCGAGGCGTTCAACGAATGCATGAAGAAGGACTTCCCCGGCATCACGGTGTTCGGCGAGGCGACCGAGTGGAAGGGTGACGTCGCGGCCGCCAAGCTGCAGACCCGGCTCACCTCGGACCCCGACGTCAAGGGCATCTACATGCAGGCCAGCTTCGCGCTCGCCGGCACGATCAACATCCTCAAGCAGAAGGGTCTGAACGTTCCGGCGACCGACCCGAAGCACGTGTACGTCGTGTCCAACGACGGCATCGCCGAGGAGCTCAAGAACATCAAGGACGGCCTGATCGACGCCACGGTCAGCCAGCCGGCCGACCTGTTCGCCAAGTACGGCCTGTTCTACGCGAAGGCGGCGATCGCCGGACAGACGTTCAAGCCCGGCCCGACCGACCACGACAGCAACATCATCCAGGTGCGTGAGGGACTGCTGGAGGACCAGCTGGCCGCCCCGCTGGTCACCCTCGACGGCGGAAAGTACGGCAGCGAGCAGTCGGTGAAGTTCGACGACAAGTCGCTCTGGGGCAACAGCGCTTCCTAAGGGGAAATCCGTTCCATGAGCGAATCCGCTCCGGCGGCGTCAGACGGGCCGGTCCACCAGGGCCGGCCCGTCGTGGCGGCCGAACATGTATTCAAACGGTACGGCTCGACGGTGGCCCTGCATGACGTCGGCATCACCGTGCAGCCCGGCGAGACGCACGCGCTCGTCGGGCGCAACGGCGCCGGCAAGTCCACCCTGGTCTCCATCCTGACCGGGCTGCAGGCGCCGGACAGCGGCACCGTGACCTTTCACGGGGAGCCGTCGCCCCCGCTGGGCAACCGCGACGCCTGGCGGCAGCGGGTCGCCTGCGTGTACCAGAAGTCGACAATCATCCCGACGCTGACCGTGGCGGAGAACCTGTACCTCAACCGCCACGCGCGCGGGCCGGGCGGCCTGATCGGCTGGCGCAAGCTACGCCAGCAGGCCCGCGAGTTGCTCGCGACCTGGTCGGTGCATGTCGACGTGAACTCCCCGGCCGGCGATCTCAACGTGGAGCAGCGCCAGTTCGTGGAGATCGCCCGGGCGTTGTCCTTCGGCGCCCGGTTCATCATTCTCGACGAGCCGACCGCGCAGCTCGACGCCGCGGCGATCGCCCGGCTCTTCGCCCGCATCCGGACGCTGCAGCAGCAGGGTGTGACGTTCCTGTTCATCAGCCACCACCTGAAGGAGATCTACGAGATCTGCGACACGGTGACGGTGTTCCGCGACGCGCGCCACGTGCTGACGGCGCCGGTGAACGAGCTGCCGACGGCCGATCTGGTGACCGCCATGACCGGCGAACACTCGTCGCTCACCGAGCAGGCCGCACGGCCCCCGGTGCCGGCGGACCGGCCGGCCGTGCTGACCGTGACCGGGCTGGCCTGTGATGGCGACGTCACCGACCTGTCCTTCACGGTGCGCGCCGGCGAGGTGGTCGGGCTGGCCGGCGGGGGAGGCAGCGGCAAGGTGGAGGTCGCCGAGACCATCGCCGGCCTGCGCAAGCCGCAGGCGGGAACGATCGAGGTGGACGGGCGACCGCTGCGGCCCGGCAGTGTCCCGGCCGCGCTCCGGGCCGGTGTCGGGCTGGTGCCACAGGATCGGCACCGCGAGGGCTTCGTGCCGCTGCTGTCCATCGCCGACAACATCACGATGACCGTGCCGGACCAGTTGGGCCGGGCCGGGTTCATCCAGCCCCGCCGGCGCGACGACATGGCGAAGCGGCTGATCGCCGATCTCAATATCAAGACCCCCGGGCCCGAACTGCCGGTCTCCGGCCTGTCCGGCGGCAATCAGCAGAAGGTCGTGATGGGCCGGGCGCTGGCCAACAAGCCGAAGTTGCTGGTGCTGATCACGCCGACCGCCGGGGTCGACGTTCGGTCGAAGGAGACCCTCCTCGGCGTCGTGGAGGAGGTTCGGGTGAACGGGACGGCGACACTCATCGTCTCGGACGAACTCGACGACCTCAGCGCCTGCGACCGGGTACTGGTGATGTTCCAAGGGCGGGTCGTCAACGAGATGGCCCGTGGGTGGGAAGACAACGATCTGGTAGCTGCCATGGAAGGGGTTGATCTCGACCGTGTCTGAGATCGTGTCCAAGCCGCGTGAGACGGCACCCGGCGAGCCGGGGCCGGAGGGTCCTCCGATGGTGGAGGCGGCCGCACCGGTCGGTCGGCGCCACGGCCTCGCCATCGCGCGCCTGCGGGACCTGGCGCTGATCCCGGCGATCATCGTGATCGCCATCGTGGGGTACAGCTACAACCCGGTCTTCCTGAACCCGGAAAACCTGATCAACGTCCTGCAGCAGATGTCCGAGATCGCGCTGCTGGTCCTGGCGCAGACGCTGGTGCTGATCGCCGGCAAGATGGACCTCTCCCTGGAGTCCACGTTCGGGCTGGCGCCCGGGGTGGCCGCCTGGCTCATCGTCGCGCCGGGCACCACGCAGGGCCTTGGGCTGGTCTCGGGGGTCTGGGCCATCCCGATCACGCTGCTGGTCGGCGCGTTGATCGGTGCGGTCAACGGACTGTTGATCGTCCGGTTCGGACTCAACGGCTTCATCGTCACGCTGGGCATGCTGATCGTGCTGCGCGGCCTGCTGACCGGCATCTCGGGTGGCCGGACGTTTTTCGGGCTGCCCAGCTCGATGCTCTACCTGAGCAACACCCAGTGGCTCGGCCTGCCCGCGTCGGTGTGGATCTGCTTCGTCGCGTTCGCGATCGGCATCGTGGTGCTGGGCTTCACCCGGCAGGGTCGGGCGCTCTATGCGATCGGCGGCAACGTCGACGCCGCCCGCGCGGCCGGCATCCGCACCGACCGGGTGATGTGGATCGTGCTGATCATCGCGAGCATGCTGGCCGCGCTCGGCGGTCTGCTGCTGTCGGGGCGGCTCGCCTCGGTCGCGTCGGCGCAGGGCAACGGTGCGATCTTCACCGTCTTCGCCGCGGCGGTGATCGGCGGCGTGAGCCTGAACGGCGGCAAGGGCAGCATGTTCGGGGCCTTCACCGGCATCCTGCTGCTGTACCTGATCCAGAATGTCCTCACGCTCGCTGGCGTGCCGGCACAGTGGATCGGCGCCTTGAACGGCGCAATCATCCTGATCGCGCTGATGCTGTCCCGGATCACCAGCGGCAAGGCCCAGACCTAACCGGGGTCGCGGCCGCCGGTGGACGCCGGCGGCCGCGATCCTCGGCGGTTTTCAACCGGCGAGCCGGCGCAGCGCTTCGCCGGTTTCGGCGTCGGCCGGGAAGAACGACTCGATGGTCAGTTCGGAGACCGTCACGTCCAACGGTGTGCCGAAGACCGTGGTGGTGCTGACGAAGTTGAGCTCGCCGTCGTGGTGCCGGAATCGCAGTGGGACGAAGACATCGCCCGGACCCGGCAGCTCCACGTCGGGCTCGGCCTGGTCGCACGGGTAGCTCCGCAGCTCGGTGTAGAGGCTGGCCAGCTCGGCCGTCGGGTTGACCGAGCACTGGCGCCGCAGGCGGCTGAGCAGATGCCCCCGCCACTCACCGAGGTTGCTGATGTAGGGCGCCATCCCGTCCGGGTGCAGACTCAGCCGCAGCGCGTTCACCGGTGGCTCCAGCAGCGCCGGTGCGGCCACCGCCAGAAAGGGCGTGACGCTGCGATTGGCGTCGACGAGATTCCAGCCGCCGTCGACCACCAGCGCCGGGTACGGCTCGTGACCGTTGAGTACATGGCGCACCGCCGCCCGGACCGGCTCCATCGGCCGGCTGTGTACGGCGCTCGCCGGGTACGCCGGCGCGTATCCGCCGGCCAGCAGCAGGGTGTTGCGCTCCCGCAGCGGCACGTCGAGTTGCTCGGTCAGTCGCAGGATCATGTCGCTCGTCGGTCTGGACCGCCCGGTCTCCACGAAGCTCAAGTGCCGCGTGGAGATGTCGGCCGCGATCGCCAGCGCGAGCTGGCTGAGGCGCCGCCGCTCCCGCCACTCGCGGAGCAGCTGCCCGACCGGACGGACCTTGGTGTCGATGGTGTGCACCACCCAGACGGTAGGTGAAGCCGCGTCGCGGCTCCATTACGTCCCGGGTAATGCCCGCACCTGCGGGGCGCCGACGGTTCGACTCGGGCCGGTCCGGATGGCGGCGTGACCGGCGTAGGGTGCTGTCAGGTACGGCGCTGCGAAGGTGGGGTGGTCGCGATGGTGGACCGGGTTGACGTGTGCGTGATCGGGCTCGGGGTCGGTGGCGAGGAGGTCGGCGGCCGGCTCGCTGAGGCGGGACTGACGGTGCTCGGCGTGGAGGAGCGGCTGGTCGGCGGCGAGTGTCCGTACTGGGGTTGTATCCCGAGCAAGATGATGGTCCGGGCCGCCGGTCTGCTCGCCGAGGGTCGTCGGATCGACGGGAGGGCGGGGCACGCCGAGGTCCGTCCAGACTGGGCCCCGGTCGCGCGGCGGATCCGCGACGAGGCCACCGACAATTGGAACGACCAGGTGGCGGTCGACCGCTTCACCGGCCGGGGCGGCCATTTTCTGCGCGGCCGCGCCGAACTCGTCGGACCGGGCCGGGTCGCCGTCGGCGACACCGTGGTCGAGGCGACCAGAGGCATCGTGATCTCGGTCGGCACGGCCCCGGTGGTGCCGCCGATCGACGGCCTCGCCGGTACGCCGTACTGGACCAATCGGGAAGCCATCGAGGCGGAGGAGCTGCCGGCGTCGATGATCATCCTCGGCGGTGGTGCCATCGGCCTGGAGCTGGGGCAGGTGTACGCCCGATTCGGCGTCACTGTGACCGTGGTGGAAGCCCTCGATCGGCTGCTGGCCCTGGAGGAGCCGGAGTCCTCTGCGCTCGCCGCGCGTGTGTTGGGCGGCGACGGGGTGCGCATCCGTACCGGCGTGAAGGCCGCTGGCGTGCACCACGACGGCACCGCGTTCACGGTGGCACTCTCCGACGGCTCGGACGTGACCGCCGAGCGACTGCTGGTGGCCACCGGCCGGCGGCCCAACTTCGGCTCGCTGGGCCTGGCGGCGGTGGGTCTGGATCCGAACGCGAGGGCGATCGCTGTCGATGAGCGGATGCGGGCCGCCGACGGCATCTGGGCGGTCGGCGACATTACCGGCAAGGGCGCGTTCACCCACGTGGCGATGTACCAGGCCGGCATCGCGATCCGCGACATCCTGGGCCAGGACGGCCCGCCGGCGGACTACCGGGCGCTGCCGCGGGTGACGTTCATCGATCCGGAGATCGGTGCGG
Organism: Micromonosporaceae bacterium; assembly: GCA_035296325.1. Taxonomy (GTDB): domain Bacteria; phylum Actinomycetota; class Actinomycetes; order Mycobacteriales; family Micromonosporaceae; genus DATHBD01. The sequence goes on from DATHBD010000023.1 coordinate 195,281, forward strand.
TCGGGCTCACCGAGGAGCAGGCCCGCTCGCACGGCCTCACCGTGCGGGTCGGCAGCTCGCCGCTGGCCCAGTCGACCCGCGGGTGGATCCACGAGACGGGCGGCGAGGGCTTCATCAAGCTCGTCGCCGACAGCGACCGCGGCGTGCTGGTCGGCGCCACGTCGGCCGGGCCGATGGGCGGCGAGGTACTCGCCGGTCTCGCGGTGGCGATCCACGGTGAGGTGCCGGTGGAGCGACTGCGCCACATGATCTACGCGTACCCGACCTTCCACCGCGCCACCGAGGCCGCGCTTCGCGACCTCACCGCCAACTGAACGACGGGTCGCGAGTCAGACCGTAGGGCTCGGCGCGGCGGACGGGCTGGCGGGCAACGGGCCGGGTGCCGACGGGGTCGGGGGCGCGGGGTTGGTCGGGAACCGCGGACCGGGGCGTTCCGGGGGCCCGTTCCGGCGGCGTTCGCCCCAGCCGTCGTCACCGCGCGGGCCCCCACGCTCGTGCGGCTCGTTCCGGTGGGAGTACCCACCGTCGTTCCGCCCGAACTGCGAGGCGGCCAGGCCGGCCGCGAAGCCGGCGCCACAGCACAGCAGTGCGAGCACCACGGCGCCGGCCGCGATCGCACCGAGCAGGCCCCTGGAAAGCCCACCACCCCGTGGCGCACCGCGCCAGGCCGAGGCGCCGGGTGTGGCGATGCCGGGCGGCGGCGCGGCGGGTGGTGGATCGGCCGGTGGCGGCGCGGCCGGTGGCGGCGCGGCTGCCACGCGCTCGGTGGGTGCGTCGGACGCCTTGGGCGGTGTGGGCTCGCTGGACATGTGCACTCCCCGGGTGGGCGGTTGCTGCCAGCATCCGCCCGGAACCTGTGGAGAAGCAGCTTGCCGGCTGGGAGAATGATGAGCGGCGGCCGCAGGCGGCGTACGGCTCGTTCTCGGTCAGATTCGACGGTGCAGCTTCCGCCGTGGCGGGGTCCGCTGAGTTGACGGCGTGGTGATACCGTCGCTCTCCGCAGCGAGAGTCGGGGAGACTGCTATGTCGCGCCGCGTGGTCGTCGTCGATTCCGGCTTCGGGCGCAGACTTCGAGAGCTTCGCGAAGGCGAGGGCCTCTCCCTGCGCAGGCTGGGTAAGCTCGCCCATTGCTCGCACGGCTATTTGTGGGATCTTGAGTCGGGAGCAAAGAGGCCGAGCGCTTCCGTGGCAGCGCTGCTCGACACAGTCCTCGGTGCGAGAGGCGAACTGTCGGCCATGGTGCACGAGGTGGCGCCAGACCCTGGAGCACAGTCCACCACCGACAGTCGTGGCGGAGCGCCGCTGCCGTCGGGCTTGGAGTTCCCGCCGCACTGGCGACACGGCGTCGACGCGGCGGCAGAGCTGTGGCAGGAGGACGTGCGGCGGCGGCCACTGCTGCGCGCGGCAACGTTCAGCGCGGCGGCGTTCATGACACCGGCCATGCGTTGGCTGACTTCCCCGCTCGACGAGCAACCGGCCGGACACGGCGAACACGTGGTCGGTCAGCCAGACGTGGATATGGTGCGACGAATTACCGCCGTCTACCGGGCGATGGACAACCAGCACGGTGGCGGACACGTCCGCGAAGCCGTGCTGCGCTTCCTGCACGCCGAGGTAGCGGTGCTCCTCCGGGGTCGCTTTGACCCCCGGACCGGGGCGGCGCTGCTGTCCGCCGCGGCGGAGACGACGCAGTTGGCCGCGTGGACATCATATGACGTGGGGCTGAATGGTCTCGCTCAGCGGTACATGATCCAGGCATTGAGGATGGCCGCTGCCGCAGGTGATCAGCCGTTGGGTGCGGAGATCATTGCGGCGATGAGCCATCAGGCCGCCTATCTCGGCGCTCCCGCTGAGGCCGTCGACCTGGCTCGCGCCGCTGGACGGGCCGCAGCCGACGCAGGTGTGGCGGCCATCCAAGCGGAGTCGGCCGCGTTGGAGGCACAGGGCCATGCGGCGGGTGGCGACGAGCGGGCCTGTGCTACGGCACTTGATCGGGCCGAGCGGCTCTTGGACCGGGCGGACCGCACCAGCGATCCGCAGTGGATCGGCTACCTCGACGAGTCGTACCTCGCGGCGAAATTCGGTCAATGCTTCACCGCACTGCGCCGGGGAGACCTGGCGCAGCGCTTCGCAGCACGGTCCTTGGAGATGGACGGCCGACACTACGCCCGTGGGAGGCAGTTCAACCTGGCGTTACTCGCCGTGGCTTACGCGCAGGCTGGCGAACCGGAACAGGCCGGCGTGGTGGCGTTGCGGGCTGCCGAGGCCGCCGAAGGTCTGCACTCAACTCGGGCCCACGATAACCTGACGGACCTTTCCAACCGGCTCGCCCCGCACGTCGGCCTTGCTCCGGTGCGAGCATTCGCTGACCGTGTCGGGCCCGTGCTGGCGGCCTCTCTAGATCCGTCCGGTCGCTTTTGCCAGTAGCACCGCCAGCGTCCCCGTGACGGAGCCTGCTCCCACGATTTCCCCAACATTGATGCGCTGCTGAAGTTGGTTGAGCGGAATCCAGGCAATCTCCTCCGCTTCGTTCATGTCGGGAGGTGCCCCGGTGTGGTCAGCGCCACGAGCGAGGTAGACGATGTTGGGCTGGTTGATCGTGCCCACCATAGGCTGGAAGGCCAGCAGCGGTTCCATGCTGCGTGGGCGCCAGCCGGTTTCCTCCTCCACCTCCCGTGCAGCGCAGGCCGCCGGATCTTCGTCAGAGTCGAGATATCCGCCGGGTAGCTCCCACACCCACCTGTCGATGACAAACCGGTGACGCCACATCATCAGGACCCGGTCCGCATCGTCGAGCACGACCACCATTGCGGCTGCTGGCACCCGGAGCACGTACTGCTCGAAGCGAACGCCGTCGGGCAGTTGCACCTCCGCGATGCTCAGAACCGCACGGCGTGTGTCGTCAACCACGCGCTCGCCATGGATGGTCCACTCACTGGCTCGCCGGGCGTTCATGCTCATGGTGTGCACCATAGTTGGACTGTCATCGCCAAGAACGGCGCGCGTCGCCGGCGCACTGTCGACCGTCGGCTGACAACGGCTGACGGGGATGCCCTTCATATCCCGACGCGGCGCAGTGAGGCTACTGATGAGAGGTGCGACACGCGGCGGTTGACCAGCATGAAGGAGTGAGCGATGCGGCCGATGGTCCATTACCCATGCGAGGCGCGCTGGGGGCGCCGGCAGCGCTGCGTTTGCGGTTTGGTGCTGTGGCGCTGTCCTGACTGGCGCGAGACGTTGGACCAGCAGCTCACTGCGAGTAAGTCCTTGGTTGGCCCGTACCAGCCGGGTTCCCGATGAGCGGCGAGTACGCGCACCCATCGGAGTACCTGTACCACCCGCCGGCGCCGGGGCTCCACATGCCGATGCGGCCGTTCTGGAACTGCACCGGATGCACGGGACCATGGCCGTGCGCAACGAAGCGACGGCAGTTACTGGCACAGTACGCGGATGCTCGGATATCGCTGCATCTGCTCATGGCGATGCGGCTCGCTGACGCTGCGGGCGAGTTAGGGCACGTTCCGTCTGGTGACCTGGACGATCGGTTTCTGGGCTGGGTACGGGGCGCCGCACCGTGAGCGCCCCGCGCCGGCTCAGGACGCGTACGGCTCGATCTCGGCCAGTTCGTCCTCGGTGAGGTGCAGGTTCGCCAGTGCGGCGACATTCTGCTCCAACTGAGCGACGCTGCTCGCGCCCAGGACCAGTGAGGTCATTCGCGGATCCCGCAGCGCCCACGCGATCGCCAACTGGGCGACGCTCTGCCCGCGCCGCTGCGCGATGTCGTGCAGCGCCCGCACCCGGCCGAGCTTCTCCTCGGTGAGGTCGCTCTCGTGCAGGAACCGGCTGGTCTTCGCCCGCGAGTCGGCGGGGACGCCGTGTAGGTACCGGTCGGTCAGCACGCCCTGCGCCAGCGGTGAGAACGCGATGCACCCGATGCCGTGCTCGCCCAGGGTGTCCAGCAGGCCCTGCTCGATCCACCGGTTGAACATCGAGTAACTGGGCTGGTGGATCAGCAGCGGGGTTCCCAGCGCGCGCAGGATGCCGACCGCCTGGTCGGTCTGCGCGGGGGAGTAGCTGGAGATGCCGACGTAGCGGGCCTTGCCGGCGCGGACCGCCGAGTCGAGCGCCCCCATCGTCTCCTCGAGCGGCGTGTCCGGGTCGAAGCGGTGGGAGTAGAAGATGTCGACGTGGTCCAGCCCCATCCGGCGCAGTGAGGCGTCCAGGGAGCTGAGCAGGTACTTGCGGGAGCCGCCGTCACCGTACGGACCGGGCCACATGTCGTACCCGGCCTTGGTCGAGATCACCAGCTCGTCGCGGTACGGCCCCAGGTCGTCGCCGAGGATGCGGCCGAAGTTCTCCTCCGCGGAGCCGTACGGCGGGCCGTAGTTGTTGGCCAGGTCGAAGTGGGTGATGCCGAGATCGAAGGCCCGCCGGCAGATCGCCCGCTGGGTGTCGTACGCCCGGTCGTGTCCGAAGTTGTGCCACAACCCCAACGAGATCACCGGCAGGCGCAGCCCGCTGTTGCCGGTCCGCCGGTACGTCATTGCCTCGTATCGGCCCTCGGCCGCCGTGAATGTCACGCCCACCACCCTAGTTGACCGCCCGAAATCGGCCCGGGCCTCACACTCGGTCCGCCAGGCCAGCGGTCCTGCGCCGTTTCCATGGTGTCCCGACCGGTGTCGGGGGTGGTATCGACACGGTGGAGGTGAACGGTCTTGGCGATTCCAGTGGGGCGCACGTCGAAGAATCGGCTGGTGGGCCGGGGTGAGCTGCAGCCGCCGGGCAGCCCGGTGACGTCCGTGGACGATTGGGGCGAGCCGGCGCCGGCGCTGGACCGTCTGCGGCTCTGGGCCGAGCAGTACGCCGGCGGGGCCATCGCCTGGCATCTGCGGGGCCAGCGTGGCAAGCGGCTGGCGTCCCGGATTCTGCGGGGTGCCGCCGTGGTGCTGATCGTGGCCGCGGTGGTGGCGGCGGTGGTGTGGAGCGGGCGTGGCCCGGTGCATCCCAACCTGGGGTATGTACTTCTCGCGCTCGCGGCGGGCTGTCTGGCGTTCGATCACTTCTTCGGGCTCGCCTCGGGCTGGCAGCGTGATCTGGCCACCGCCCGGGCGCTGCAGGCGCGCCTGCTCGAGTTCCAGCTGGCGTGGGTGGCGTGGCAGGCCACCCAGGCCGGGCACGGGCCGCAGTTGCCGCCGTCCGCGGAGTGGCGCGGCGGCGGGGACCGCACCGCCCAGCCGAGTGTCGCGGACAGCGTCCACGCCGGGCGCGGGTTGATCGAGGGCCTGGTCCTCGCCGTGTCCCGGCTGGCCGGTCGGGACACCGGCGGCGCGGGCCGGCATCAGCTGCAGCCGAACCGCGTCACGCCTGGCGAGGGCGCGGCCGCTGTGGGTAGATAGGTGGATGACATTTCGGTGGAAGTCCGTGCTCGCGGGCCTGACGGCAGCCACACTCGGTGCGCTCCCGGCCGGCGCCGCGCACGCGGCCGCGCCTACCCCGCCCCGCCAACCGGTGGCGAGCGGTTACGGCGGATCGGTCGCAACGGTTGACCCGGAGGCGACCCGGGTCGGCCTCGATGTGCTACGTCGGGGCGGCAACGCGGTGGACGCGGCCGTCGCGGCCGCGGCCACGCTTGGCGTGACCGAACCCTTCTCCGCCGGGATCGGCGGCGGCGGATTCTTTGTGTACTACGACGCGCGGACCCGTTCCGTGCACACCATCGACGGCCGGGAGGCGGCACCTGCGTCGGCGACCGAGACCCTGTTCCAGGACCCGGTCGGCACGGCGCTGCCGTTCGAGGCGGCCCGGGTGAGCGGCCTGTCGGTGGGCGTGCCCGGGACGGTCGCCACCTGGCAGCAGGCCCTGCGCCAGTGGGGCACAATCGGGCTGGACGACGCGCTGCGGCCGGCGACGAGGGTGGCGGAGCGCGGATTCGCCGTCGACTCCACGTTCGTCAGCCAGATCGCGGAGAACCGGCTGCGGTTCGGCCAGTTCGGCTCGACCAGCGCGCTGTACCTGCCTGGTGGGCAACCACCGGTGGCCGGCAGCACGTTCCGCAACCCCGACCTCGCGCAGACGTACCGGCTCATCGCCCGGGGCGGGGTGGACGCGTTCTACCGCGGCGCGCTGGCGCGCGACATCGTGCAGACCGTCCAGGAGCCACCGGTCGCAGCGACGCCGCTGCCGGGTTGGCTGTACCCGGTCCGCCCCGGTGATCTCCAGCTCTCCGACCTGGCGGCGTACCGGGTGCGCACCCCGGCACCGACCCACATGAACTACCGCGGCTACGACGTGTACGGCATGCCGACGCCGTCCAGCGGCGGTGCCACGGTCGGCGAGGCACTGCAGATCCTGGAGAACTTCGACCTCGCCCGGGAGCCCCGGGTGCAGGCGCTGCACCAGTACCTGGAGGCGAGCGCGCTGGCCTTCGCCGACCGCAACCGCTACATCGGCGACGACACGCCGCGGGCCCTGCTGGACGAACTGCTGACGCCCGGGTTCGCCCGGGAGCGGGCCTGCCTGATCAGCCCGACGGCCACGCTGCCGCGACCGGTGGCCCCCGGGTCCCCGGACGGCACCTACGGCGGCTGCGGCGTCGGCGCCGGCGGCGCGACCGCCGGGCAGGATCTGCACACCACGAACCTCACGGTCGCCGACCGGTGGGGCAACGTGGTGGAGTACACCTTCACGATCGAGGCGACCGGCGGCAATGCCATGGTGGTACCCGGCCGGGGGTTCCTGCTCAACAACGAGCTGACCGACTTCAACTTCACGCCCACCCAGGGCGCGGCGCCCGACCCGAACCTCCCGGGGGCGGGGAAGCGGCCACGCAGTTCGATGGCGCCGACGATCGTGCTGCGCGACGGCCGACCCTTCCTCGCGGTGGGCTCGCCGGGTGGATCCACGATCATCACCACGGTGCTGCAGATTCTGATCAACCGGATCGACTTCGGCATGACGCTGCCGGAGGCGATCGCGGCGCCCCGGATCACCGAGCGCAACTTCGCGGCCGGCGCCCAGGCGGAGCCGGCGTTCATCGACTCACCGGAGGGAGGCGCCCTGGCCGCGCTTGGCCACGTCTTCGTCCCCAACCCGGAGATCGGCGCCGCGACCGGCATCGAGTTCGGCCGGCACGGCCGGCAGTTGGCCGCCGCGGAGCCGACCCGTCGGGGCGGTGGTGCCGCCGCGGTGGTCCGCCCTGACCGGCGCTGACCGTTCCGCTCCCGTACCAGAGAAAGGCGCCCCGCTCACCGCGTGAACGGTGAGCGGGGCGCCCTGCGTGTGCAGAGGTGCCGTTGCGGGTCAGCCGCCGAGCGTGACGTGCAGGATGCGCTCGTTGCTGTTGTTCGGCGTGCTGTCCTTGTCACCGGTGGTGGTCGTGGTCAGCCACAGCCCGCCGCCCGGTGCCGGCTCGACGGTACGCAGCCGGCCGTAGGTGCCGGTGAAGTGCTGGGTGACGTTGGTGAGGCTGTCACCGCTGATCACGGCGCGGTACATCCGGGTACCCCGGCCGCAGGCGACGTAGAGCACGTCCCGGACGATCGTGATGCCGCTACAGGATGCCTGCGCCGTCGGGTACGTACGCTTCGGCGCGACGAAGCCGGGCGTGTTGCAGCCGCTGCCGCTGGTGCCCTCACAGGACGGCCAGCCGTGGTTGCCGCCCCGGACGATCAGGTTCGTCTCGTCCATGACGGAGTTGCCGAATTCCTGCGCCCACAGGCGACCGCGCGAGTCGAACGCGATGCCCTGCGGGTTGCGGTGGCCGTAGCTCCACACGTAGTTGCCGAACGGGTTGTCCGACGGGACGCTGCCGTCCGGGTTGATCCGGAGGATCTTGCCTTCCAGGCGGTTGCGGTCCTGGGCCCACGCGGCGTTCTGGGCGTCGCCGGTGGAGGCGTAGAGCTTCCCGTCCGGGCCCCAGCGCAGCCGGCCGCCGTCGTGGAACTTGTTCCGCGCGATGCCGCTGACCAGGATCTGCGGCGTCCCGCTCAGCCGGTTGTTGGCTTCGACCCGCATCCGGATGACCCGGTTGTCCGACGGTGAGGTGTGCATGATGTACAGCCAGCGGTCGGTGGCGAAGCTGGGCGAGATCGCCAGACCCATCAGGCCACCCTCACCCTCGGTGCTGTCCACGTTCGGGACCCCGCCCATGTTGATCTTGGCGCCGGTGGTCGGGTTGAGGTGGATGATGTCGTGCGCGTCGCGACGGGCGTACACGACGTTGCCGTCGGGCAGGGTGACCAGGCCCCACGGGATGTCCGTGTCGGTGGTGACGACGCGGACGCCGCAGACCGGGTTGGCACAGGCCACGTCGGGAACGGTGACCGACACGGTGTTGCTCTGGGCAGACGTGTTCGAGGTGTCCCGGGCGACCACGTAGTACTGGTACGTGGTGTTCCGGCTCAGGCCACTGTCGGAGAACGTGGTTGCCGGCGGGTTGTCGGCGGTGCCGGCCAGGCTGCCCACCCGCGTGCCGTTGCGGAAGATGTCGTACGCCCGGACCGCGATGTTGTCGGTCGAGGCGGTCCAGGTCAGCGTGGCGGTGGTACCCGACAGGGTGGCCCGCAGGCCGGTCGGTGCGGTCGGCGGGATCGAGTCGACGCCGCACTGCGGCGGCGTGATCTCCACGGTCTCACTGGCCTGCGAGATGTTGCCGGCGGCGTCGCGGGCGTTGACGTAGAGGCCCCATTCGGCGCCGGGCACCACGGTGAGGGTGATGGTGCGCTGCGTCGCGGGGACCGAGGTCATGTGCTGACCGTCGTGGTAGATGTCGTACGACGTGACGCCGACGTTGTCGGTCGCCGCGTCCCACGAGAACACGACCGAGTTGCAGGTCAGGTTGCTGACCCGGGGGTTGCCCGGCGCGGTGGGAGCGTCGGGGTCGTCGGTGCCGCCGGTGGCGCGCATCGTCCACCGCTGGTTGCTGCCGCCGTTACAGGTCCACAGCAGCACGCGGGTACCGCTCGCGGTCAGCGCGCCGAAGACGTCCAGGCACAGCCCGGACTGCACACCGGTGATGGTGCCGTTGGCGTTGAGCCGCCACTGCTGGTTGGGCCCGTTGTTGCAGGTCCACACGACCGCTCTGGTGCCGGCGACCGTGCCTGCGGCGAACGCGTCCACGCACAGCCCGTTGGCATTGCGCAGCTCACCCGCGTCGGTCAGGGTCCAGGCCTGCGCGGCCCCGGGAGCGCAGTCCGCGATGCTCAGGTCGGTGCCAGGGGTCCGGCCGCCGTCAGCGACGTCCAGGCACCTCATCGAGGCGGCGCCGACCAGCGTGCCGGTGGACGCGGCCGACGCCGGCCAAACCGTCACGGCGGTGATGGCGGCCAATGTGGAAACCGTCACCGTCACTGCCAGGGCTCTGCGGTGACCGGCCAGTCTGCGGCCGAGCGATGCGAGTTGGCGCATCAATCCTCCAATTTGTAGGCGTCGATCACGCCGATTTCTGCAATCTCTCGACCATCATGCAAAATACGCACCCTGCGGTCAACGCGAGAAGATCGAAAGCTATTGATTCATGCGGGATCGAACGGACGTCTGGGGCGAATCGGTTATCCGCTCACTACGCTGCGAATCTCCGCCGCGAACGCGGCGCCCTGGGCCTGGCCGGCACGGGCCGCTGGAGCGCGCCGCGCCGGGTCGAGCACGTTGCGTCCGATGGCGCCGCGGGCGGCCCGGTCAGGAGCGATCACTGCCACGCGTGCGCCGCGTTTGCGCAGCTCAGCGGCTTGCGCGCGGACAGGGGTGACCGGGCCGCCGCCGGTGACGATCGGCGCGAGCACCACGACCCGGGCGGCCCCCACGGCGAGGTCGGCGTTGGCGGGGGAGCGTACCCCGCCGTCAATCCACTGCCGGCCATCGATCGTCACCGGCGGCCAGACGCCCGGAACGGCACAACTCGCGCCCACTGCATCGACGAGCGATACGCCGCTCTCCCGGTCGAACGTTCTGAAAATACCTGTCTCCGCGTCGACCGCGGTGATCAACAGCCGACGCGTTGGCCACCGGTCGGTCCCGAGCCGGGCCTGGATGACCGCCCGCCGGTCCGCTTCGGGAACCGTGCGGGCGGCACGGGCCATCGCGCCGATCCGGGCCCGGTACCGCTGGGGGTCGCGGGTCCGGGCCATCGCCCAGCCGTAGCGCAGCAGCGTCGTGGTGCCGAGCCGGGCGGTGGCCTCGGCGCCGAACCCGGCGAGCTGCGCCTCGTAGAGCTCCTGCGGGTCCGCGCCGGAGGCGATCGCGGTCCCGACGAACGACCCGGCCGAGGTGCCTACGAAGAGGTCGGCGGACGACAGGTCGATCCCGGCCGCGCCGAGCCCGGCCAGGACGCCGATCTCCCAGGCGATGCCGGTGATCCCCCCGCCACCGAAGACCACTGCGGTACTCGTCACGATCAGTCCTCCTCGTCGCGGTGATACGCCAGACTTAGGCTGATTTCACCACAGCCATTGAGGGTGTTTTTTGGAATGGCTCCACCAAAGGGGTTCCGCGGCGGGTGTTGACCACTAGCCTTAGGGGCGGTCCGAGCAGGTCTTTGAAGATCATTCTTTACAGCGAAGCAGCGTGTTGACGAGGGGAAGTGCGGCGATCATGACTGACGTGGCGAGCAAGGGATCGGCGGAGGGGGACAGCCGCCCGGTTCTCACCAACCGGCAGGGTCATCCCGTGTACGACAACCAGAACCAGCGCACGGTGGGTGCGCGCGGCCCGGCCACGCTGGAGAACTACCAGTTCCTGGAGAAGATCAGCCACTTCGACCGGGAGCGCATTCCGGAGCGGGTGGTGCACGCCCGCGGCATCACCGCGTTCGGCTACTTCGAGGCGTACGGCACCTACGGTGACGAGCCGATCGAGCGGTTCACCAGGGCGAAGCTCTTCGCCGAGCGCGGCAAGCGCACCGACGTGGCGCTGCGGTTCTCCTCCGTGATCGGTGGTCGGGACTCCTCCGAGGCGGCGCGCGACCCGCGCGGCTTCGCGGTGAAGTTCTACACCGAGGACGGCAACTGGGACCTGGTCGGCAACAACCTCGGTGTCTTCTTCATCCGGGACGCGATCAAGTTTCCCGATGTGATCCACTCGCTCAAGCCGGACCCGGTCACCTTCCGGCAGGAGCCCAACCGGATCTTCGACTTCATGTCGCAGACGCCGGAGAGCATGCACATGCTGGTCAACCTGTTCAGCCCGCGCGGTATCCCGTCGGACTACCGGCACATGCAGGGCTTCGGGGTGAACACCTACAAGTGGGTCAATGCCCAGGGCGAGTCGTTGCTGGTCAAGTACCACTGGCTGCCCAAGCAGGGTGTGAAGAGCATGACCGAGGCGGACGCCGCCAACGTCCAGGCCCTCGACCTCGGCCACGCCACCCGCGACCTGTACGACTCGATCGCCGCCGGGGACTACCCGGAGTGGGAACTGGTCGTCCAGACGATGAGCGACGACGAGCACCCGGAGCTGGACTTCGACCCGCTCGACGACACCAAGCTCTGGCCTGAGCAGGACTTCCCGCCGAAGCCGGTGGGTCGCCTGGTGCTCAACCGGATGCCGAGGGACTTCTTCGCCGAGAGCGAGCAGATCGCCTTCGGCACCGGTGTACTCGTCGACGGACTGGACTTCTCCGACGACAAGATGCTGGTCGGGCGCACGTTCTCCTACAGCGACACGCAGCGCTACCGGGTCGGCACCAACTACCTCCAGCTGCCGGTGAACCAGGCGAAGAACGCCGATGTCCGGACCAACCAGCGGGACGGCCAGATGGCGTTCCGCCAGGACGGCTACGGGGAGAACCCGCACGTCAACTACGAGCCGTCGATCACCGGAGGGCTGCGCGAGGCGCAGTACCCCACCCACGACGAGCAGGGTCCGGTGATCACCGGTCGGCTGACCCGCAAGCGTCTGCCGCGCACCAATGACTACGTGCAGGCCGGCCAGCGCTACGTCCTGATGGAGCAGTGGGAGCGCGAGGACCTGGTCGCCAACTTCATCACGCTGCTGGGCCAGTGCGACCGGCCGATCCAGGAGCGCATGGTGTGGCACTTCCTGCTGGTCGAGAACGACCTCGGCCTCAAGGTCGGCGCCGGCCTCGGGATCAGCCCGGAGGACGTCGCCCACCTGCAGCCGCTGGCCAGCCAGGACCTCACCGACTCCGACCGGGAACGGCTGGCGAACCTCGGCAAGAACCCGCCGCGCGACGTGACCGGCCTGACCATGACGCACTGCGTGCCCAACGAGCGCCACGTGGTGCCGGCGAAGGCCTGACCCTCGAGCAGCGACGATGGCCGGTGCCCCGCTCGGGGTGCCGGCCATCGGCCGTGCGGGCATTGCCACCCGCGCGGTCGCCGGTGCGGAGCTCACGCTCCCCGGCGACTCCGGCGGGGCGGCCACCCCCTACGAAGCAGGCGTCGAACGGACCTTGGCCTGGTACCGGGCAACGCCGAGCCGTTCCCTCGTCGCGCCCGGACGCTCATGCTGCCGGCCGGTCAGCGGCGATGGCCGTCCACAGGCTGTGGATAGAACATGTGTACGAAGAATGGTCATCCGGGTGGTGGCGGAGACCGATGGTTGTCACGGTGACCGCGGCCGTTCGTGGGCGAGCTGGCCGGGATTGCCGCCGGCGCCTCCGCTCGCGCGAGGGCCGGGTCTCGGCCCTTCAGGGCTTCTGCGATCTGCTGGGCGACTTGGGCGGGTGTGAGGTACGTGGTGTCGATGACCTCGGCCTCGCTGTGTAGCCACGTGCGAGCTGCCTCGGCGTAGGGCTCGAGGTGCTTGAGTCGGAACGGGGAGGGGATGACGTGTTCCCCCTCGATGCGCCGCCGGAGGGTGTCCGAGTCAGCGTGCAGGACGAAGTGCCGTACCGGGATGGCATGGTGCGCGAGGCCTGCGCTGATCTCGCGCCAGTACTGCTCGACCAGGACGGTCATCGGCATCACCAGAGTGCCGCCGGTGTAGTCCAGGACGCTGTGGGCGGTCTCGACGACGAGTTGCCGCCACGGCGGCCAGTGCTGGAAGTTGTCCGTATCGGGCAGCCCTGGCGTGATGTCCATCAGGGTCTCGCCGACTTTCTCGGCGTCGAACACCCGGGAGTCCGGGATCAGTTGCTGCACGAGTGCACTGGTCGTCGTCTTGCCTGCGCCGTGGGTGCCGTTGATCCATACGATCATGGGGCCCGACGCTAGCGCCCGCGCGCCACGGCGTGGTGACGGCGCAGCCGCGGGACAGGGACGAGGCGCTGCGCCGCCGGAACCGAACGTGGTGGCGAGCCGCTAACCGCGGACCGGCTCCATCGCCTGAGCGGGCGACAACGCCGGGTCCGAAGGATGCCGCGGCCGTCTGCGCAGCAGGCCCTGTGAGACGGCGACCCCGGTCAGGACGATGGCGGCGCCCACCGGCTGATACCAGACCAGGCGTTCGTCCAGCACGACCACCCCGATCACGGTCGCCACGACGGGCATCAGGTAGGTGACCGAAGCGCCGGTGCTGGCCCCGGCGAGGCGGATGACGCGGAAGTGGAGGACGAACGCCACGCCGGTGCCGAAGGCCCCGAGGACGAGCACGGCGACGAGCACGTCGGCGGAGAGCCGGGAGGGATTCGGCGGCGCCCCGGCCAGGAGGGGCGCGATGATCGACAGTTGGACTGTCGCCAGGATCAGCTGGGCGGCGGCGATGGAGGCGGCCGAGTCGACCCGGCCGGCGACGAACCGCTTCTGGTACGGGATCACGACGGCGTAGCACATCGCCGCGCCGAAGCACATGAGCTGGCCGGTGAGCTGCGATCCGCCGACGCCACGCCACACGCCGAGCACGACCAGGACGCCGAGAAAGCCGATCCCGATCCCTGTTGCGCGGCGGGCGGTCAGCCGCTCCGTGCGGAAGGCGAGGACCGCCAGCGGCAGCGCCACCAGGGGGGTGGTCGCGTTCCAGATGCCGGCGAGCACCGAGGAGACGCGCTGCTCCCCGTACCCGAAGAGGGTGAACGGCAGCACCACCCCCACGGCGGCCACCACGGCGAGGTGCCCCCACAGCCGCAGATCACGCGGAAGTCGATGCCGGGTCAGTACCAGGAAGGTCAGCAGCGTCAGCGCGCCGGCGGTGACCCGACCGAGCGTGAGGTAGATCGGGTGGAGCTCGCGCACCCCAATCTTGATCAGCACGAAGCTGGAGCCCCAGATGCAGGCCACCGCGAGAAATCCGGGCAGCCACGCCCGCAGCTCTGTCTTGTCAGGACCGATCGCCGTCGTCACCCCTGACACTCTGCCTGACGGGCGAGTCGCTGTCCCATGGATTTTCGTCGTGCATCGCTGGTTTCCTGCCAACCTGGAGCTCCCCGACCGGCCGCCAGTTCGCTGTGGGCGAACCTCGCTGGACCGGACCGCACACCGGCCGGCTGGCAGACTGACGAGATCGGCAAATGGGAGGCGGCATGAGGCTGGCACTCGCGCGGGAGCAGGGCCCCTGGCACCGATCGCCGTGGCGCCCGGCGCGGCCCGACGAGGGCGGGGCGGCGCACCAGATGCCGCCGTGGCTCCAGGAGCGGCTCTTCGACCAGCGCATGGTCATGGTTTCCGGAGCGCTGACCACGGCACCGGCGTCCGAAGCCGCCGCGGCGTTGCTCGCGCTCGACGCACTGGCGGCGGAGCCGGTCGGCCTGCAGTTGGCGACCCCGGACGGCGAGCTCGCGGCGGCCTTCACGCTGATCGACGTTCTGGACTCGATGCGATCACCGGTGAATGCGGTGATCACGTCGATGACCGGTGCCGCCGGCGTCGGCGTCCTGATGGCGACGACGCGGCGCTCGGCGTACCCGCACGCGCGGATCAGGCTTGCCGAGCCCCGAGCGACGGTCACCGACGGCACCGCCGATCAGGTGGCCGCGGCGGCCGGGCACTACCTGCGCGAGCTCGAGGCGTTGGTGCTGCGGATCGTCGAGCGCACCGGCCAGTCGCGGAGCCGCGTCGAGGACGACCTGTCCGCACAGCGGGTGTTCAGTGCCCAGGAGGCCGTGGCATACGGCCTCCTGGACGACGTAATCAGCGGACGCTGATCACCGCAGGCGCGGGGGCGAAGTCGTCGTCATCGTCGTCGTCATCGCCGCCCCCACCCATGCCGCAGGCGAGGGTCAGGGCAAGCAGCAGGCTGACACCGGCAAGTCCAAGCATTTTCTTCAACATGACCGTGTTGTACCCCGACGGACCGGAATCGAACCTCCCGCCACTCCGTGCGCGCACGGTGGAATTGGCATATCCGGTCGCCTGATTGCCCTCAGAGAACGCGGTCTATATGTTCGGTGTGCGCGTTCATATCGGACCCTGGAGCTCTTATGTTTGCTGGTCACCGGTGGTACCGGCGGCTCATCGGCGTGCTGCTGGCCGTCGGCCTGACTGCCGCCGGAATGGCGTTCACCGGGGGGTCCGCTTCCGCGGCCACCGACCTGGCTGCCGGCCGGCCGGCAACCGCCGACTCGTCCCAGGCCGCCCGCGCCCCGGGGCTCGGCACCGACGGCAACCTGACCACCCGCTGGTGCGCGGCGAACAGCGCCACCGGGCACTGGTGGCAGGTCGACCTGGGAAGCGTCGCGACCCTCAGCGGTAGCCAGGTGATGTGGGAGTTCGCGCGCAACTACCGGTACCGCATCGCCACCTCGCGGGACGGCGCCACCTGGACCACCGTGGTCGACAAGACGGCCACCACGAGCGCGGCCCAGACCGCGACCGACACCTGGACGGGCACCGGGCGCTACGTCCGGATCACCGTCACCGGGCTGCCCACCGGGACGTGGGCGAGCATTTACGATGTCAAGGTGTTCGGCACCCCGGCCGGCGGCCAGGCCGTCACGATCACCGTCGACGCTGCCGCCGCCAAGGGGCCGTACAAGCCGATCTACCGGTTCTTCGGCTCCGACGAGCCCAACTACACGTACATGCCGGACGGGCTGAAGACGCTCAACGACATCGGCAGGCTCGGCCCCGCCCAGGCGTACTTCCGCACCCACAGCCTCATGTCGACCGGCGACGGGACACCGGCGCTGAAGTGGGGCTCGACGAACATGTACACCGAGGACGCGCAGGGGCGGCCGGTGTACGACTGGACCATCGTGGACCGGATCTTCGACGCGCACCTGGCGAACAACGTCAAGCCGTATGTCCAGATCGGCTTCATGCCGAAGGCGCTCTCCACGCACCCGGATCCGTACCAGCACAACTGGAAGCCGGGCGACCCGTACAGCGACATCTACACCGGCTGGTCGTACCCGCCGAAGGACTACAACAAGTGGCGTGAGCTGGTCTACCAGTGGGTGCTGCACTCGGTGCAGAAGTACGGCCGGGCCGAGGTCGAGAAGTGGTACTGGCAGGTGTGGAACGAGCCGAGCCAGACCAACGGCTACTGGCGGGGCACCCCGGAGGAGTTCCGCAAGCTGCACGACTACGCCATCGACGGGGTGCGTCGGGCGCTGCCCACCGCCAGGGTCGGTGGGCCCGACGTGATCGGTGCCGGCGGCACGTGGATGCGCGACTTCCTGCAGCACCAGCTCACCGGCACGAACCACGCCACCGGCCGGATCGGCACCCCGATCGACTTCGTCTCCTTCCACGCCAAGGGCTCCCCGACCGTGGTGGACGGCCACGTCCGGATGGGCATCTCCAACCAGCTCCGGGCCATCCGTGACGGGTTCAACATGATCGGCTCGTTCCCGCAGCTGAAGCCGAAGCCGATCATCATCGGCGAGTCCGACCCGGACGGCTGCGCGGCCTGCTCGTCGGCGGTCTACCCGCAGAACGCGTACCGCAACACCTCGCTGTACGCCAGCTACACCGCGGCGAGCTTCGCCCGCACCTACCAACTCGCCGACCGCGCCGGCGTCAACCTGGAAGGGGCGCTCACCTGGTCCTTCGAGTTCGAGGACCAGCCGATGTTCGCCGGGTTCCGGGTGCTGTCCACCGAAGGCGGGGTGAACCTGCCGGTGATGAACGCGTTCCGGATGCTCGGCAAGATGAGCGGCCAGAACGTTGGCGTCACCAGCACCGGTGAGGTGCCGCTGGACACCATCGTCGCCAGCGGCGTGCGGGGCGCCCAGACGGACGTCTCGGCAATCGCCACGCTGGACACCAACCAGCTGGCCGTCTTCTCGTGGAACTACCACGATGACGACGTGGCCGGTCCGGACGCCGCGATCACGTTCGCGCTGAAGAACCTGCCGGCGGCCGCCGCGGGGCGCACGACGATGGTCAAGTACCAGGTCGACGCGCAGTACAGCAACTCGTACACGGCCTGGAAGAACATGGGGTCGCCGGCCAGGCCCACGGCGGAGCAGATGGCGCAGCTCGTCGCCGCCGGTCAGTTGCAGACCGTGGGCCAGCCGGAGCCGGTCGCGGTGCAGAACGGCGCGGCCAACGTCAGCACCCGGCTGCCGCGGCAGGGCGTCTCGCTCATGGTGTTCACCTGGTAAGCACGTCGCGCGCCGACCCGGGGGATCGGCGGACCTCCTGTGCCTCGCGGAGTCCCTTGCCGGCCAGCTGGTCGGCGCGCTCGTTCTCCGGGTGCCCGGCATGGCCCTTGACCCACAGCCACTGCACCTCGTGCCGGCCGGCGGCAGCCTCCAGCCGCTGCCACAGGTCGATGTTCTTCACCGGCTGCCGACCGGTGGTCTGCCAGCCGTTGCCCTTCCACCGGGGCAGCCACTTCGTGATGCCGTCCCGCACATAGGTGCTGTCGGTGTGCAGCCGCACCGCCACCGCACGGGTCAAGCCCTCCAGCGCGCGGATCGGGGCCATCAACTCCATCCGGTTGTTGGTCGTGTCGGTGGGCTCGCCGCCGTACAGCTCCTTCTCGACGCTGCCGTACCGCAGCACGGCGCCCCAGCCGCCAGGCCCCGGGTTCCCACTGCACGCGCCGTCGGTGTAGATGTCCACGACCTGCGCCGTACCGGAGTCCGCCATACCGGCAACCTACCGGCCCGGCGCCGACCCACCCGGACGGGTGGAGTCCGGCACGCGGCACCACCCGTCCGGGGGTCCGCCACGGGGATCGGCAGTTCCCTCACCGATCGACGGGGACGTACGGCATCCTTGGGCGGTGACAAACCGGATCGCTCTCCCCGCGCCCTCCGTCGAGCGCACGATCCTCGACCGCCTGCTACCGCTCGGCCTGGCCGGGCTGGATCAACTTCGGTTGATGGATGTCCCGTTCGTGCCGGGCGTCCGGCTGCACCTTGCGCAGGACCCGATCGTGCTGCGGGCCAGGCTGGAGGCGGAAGCCGGCCAGCCGGTGCCGCCGCCGTTCTGGGCCGACGCATGGGTCGGGGGACAGGCGGTCGCCCGCTACCTGATGGAGCACCCCGAGGAGGTGGCCGGTCGACGGGTGCTCGACGTGGCCGCCGGCTCCGGTCTGCTGGCCGTCGCGGCCGCGAAGGCGGGGGCGGCCTCGGTCACCGCCAACGACATCGACCCGTACGCGCTGGCGGCGATCTCCCTCAATGCCCGGGTCAACGACGTGGTTGTGACGGTGATCTCAGGGGAGCTGCTCGGCGGCCACGGCGGTGACGCCGAGGTGGTTCTGGCCGGCGACGTCTTCTACAACCGGGCCATGGCGGATCGGATGTTGCGGTTCCTTGAGCGGGCCGCGGCACGCGGTGCCAGCGTGCTCGTCGGGGACCCGGGGCGGGCGTATGTGCCGCACGACCGGCTCACGCCGGTGGCCAGCTACCGGGCCGCGACGTTCGGCGCACCCGAGGATGCCGAGATAGATGAGGCCCATGTGTACCGACTTCGGACCTGATTTCCGCCCCGACGAGTGGGTGAACCGTGCGGCCTGATCCGCCCTTTGTTACGGTGACTGAGGTTTTAGGGTAGGTGCTCCAGATCTGCGCCGCAGATTGTGGAGCGCTCGACAAGGGAGTAGAGCAATGGCTCAGGGCACCGTGAAGTGGTTCAACGCGGACAAGGGCTTCGGCTTCATCGCGCAGGACGGGGGCGGTGACGATGTGTTCGTGCACTTCTCTGCCATCCAGTCCGGCGGTTACCGTTCGCTCGAGGAAAACCAGCGTGTCGAGTTTGAGGTCACGCAGGGCCAGAAGGGCCCGCAGGCAGAGCAGGTACGGGTTATCTGAGCACCGGCCCGTTCTTCCCTGAGCGCAGTCGCTCCGGCTTCGGCCGGAGCGGCTGCGCTCAGCTCGCGTCAACGGGCGGAACTGCGTCAGCCGGCGGTACTGCGGTCGCGGCGTACGGTGGCCCGCTTGCCCTTGATGGTGGTCCCGCGCAGCGCGGTGATCACGTCGTCGGCGTCGGCCCGCGGGACATCGACGAGCGAGAAGCGGTCGGCGAGTTCAATCGCGCCGATGTCGCGACCGCTGAGCCGGGACTCCCCGGTGATGGCACCGACCAGGTCCTGCGGCCGGATTCCGTCGCGGCGCCCGAGCCCGACGAACACCCTTGCCATCCCGGCCGCTGACGGCCCGGTACGGCCGTGCCGCCCCTCCGGTGCACCCGACGCCCGCCGACCAGGCTGATCCCGGCCGGGGTGATCCCGGCTGGACTGCTCGCGCGGGCCGCTCGGCGCCACCTCGGGGATCTCCTCGTCGTCGTCGGACGAGCCGCCGGCCGCCTCGTGGGCGAGCTTCACCGCGGCCAGCGCCACCTCCATCAGGTCGAACTCGTCGGTGAGCGTCTCCACCACCACCCGGAAGCGGTCCAGGTCGTCCTGGAGCAGGCTCTCCCGCAGCGCGGCGCAGGTCAGCTCCAGCCGCCTGGCCCGCAGGTCGGCGATCGTGGGCACCTTCTCGACCTGGATCCGCCGCTTGGTCACCCGCTCGATCGTCTTGAGCATGCGGTGCTCCCGCGGCTCGGCGAGGGTGATCGCGACCCCTTCGCGGCCGGCCCGGCCGACGCGCCCGATGCGGTGCACATACGACTCCGGCGCGGATGGCACGTCGTAGTTGAACACGTGCGTCAGCGAGTCGATGTCGAGCCCGCGTGCGGCCACGTCGGTGGCGATGAGCAACTCGGCGGTGCCGGCACGGAGCCGCCCCATCACCCGGTCGCGCTGCTCCTGGCTCATCCCGCCGTGCAGCGCCTCGGCGCGGTAGCCGCGGCCGTTGAGCGTCTCGGTCAGCCGGTCCACCTCCTCGCGCGTGCGGCAGAAGACGATCGCGGCGGCCGGCGCCTCGACGTCGAGCACGCGGCCCAGCGCGGCCGGCTTGTGCGCCCGCGGCACGATGTACGCGCTCTGCCGCACCAACGGCGCCGCACCGAGGCTCGGGGCTTCCCGACCCATCTGCAGCTGTACCGGTTCGCGCAGGTGCCGGCGGGCCATGCCGTTGATCCGGGGCGGAATCGTCGCTGAGAAGAGGACCGTCTGGCGCGCCTGCGGGGTCTCGTTGAGGATCGCGTCGATGTCCTCAGCGAAGCCCATGTCGAGCATCTCGTCGGCCTCGTCCAGCACGACCGTGCGCAGCGAGCCCAGCCGCAGCGTGCCGCGCCCGAGGTGGTCCAGGGCCCGTCCCGGCGTCGCCACGACCACGTCGACGCCGGTGTCGAGCGCTCGCAGTTGACGCCCGATCGGCTGGCCACCGTAGATCGGCAGGACCCGGACGCCGAGATCGCGCCCGTAGCGGTGGAACGCCTCGGAGACCTGTACGGCGAGTTCGCGGGTGGGCACCAGCACCAGGGCCGCCGGTTCGACGCCGGCCCGCTCAGCGGGCAGCTGCTGGAGCACCGGCAGCGCGAACGCGGCGGTCTTCCCGGTGCCGGTGGCGGCCTGTCCCAGCAGATCCCGACCGGCCAGCAGCAACGGGATCGCCTCCCGTTGGATCGGGGTCGGCTCTTCGTACCCGAGGGCGGCGAGCGCGTGCAGCAGCTCGGGCCGCAGGCCCAGATCCGGGAAGGTGGTCGCGTCTTCAGCGATGTCGGTGGTCATGGTCGAACTCCTCGTGCCTGACTGACGCCGGTCGGGAACTGCGCGCCCAACGATGGCGGTTGGCTCATGCTGCACCGCACCGCACCGAACGGTGCAGCGAGCCAGCGGGGCCCGAATGTACCGGACGGATCGGGAACCGCGTCCATCCCTAGGCGTTCGCGGCGGGACGCGTCGGCGCCGGGGCCTGCCAGGTCAGCGTCTTGACGGCGCGCAGCAGGAGACCGTGCGGTTCTCTGGGCTGAAACTGCAGCGTGTCAGCGAGTGCGCCGATGATGAAAAGGCCGCGGCCGGATTCACTCATCAGGTCTGCGCTCGAGGCGCTCATCTCGGGCATGGCGGTGTCCCTACCGTCGTCGGCGACCTCGATCGTGCAGGTCTCGGCGTCGATGTCGACCCGGACCTCGTAGTCGACGCCGTCCCGGGCGTGGTCGATGACATTGGTGCACGCCTCGGTGATGATCGGCTGAAGGTCCTCGCGGCATCCGGCGTCCACGCCGAGGGAGCGCAAGGCCTCGTCGACGAGGCGCCGATTGGTGCCGACGCTACGGGCGTCGCGCGGCAGGACGATCGCCAGATGGAAATGCACGCCAGCCGCCGTCCCTCCGAGCCACTCAGTGCCCAACGGTAGCGGCTCGTGCGACAACCGGCATCCCGGACTCCGGCGCGGGCCGCCCGCCCGGTCGCGGTCGTGCCCGGCTCACGTGCTCACGTGCTTTCGGAAGTACGCCAGCGTCCACGTCCAGCCCGGTTGGTGCTCCCGGCCAACCTCGCGGTACCCCAGGCTGGCGTAGAAGGCCATCGCCTCGGGTTGGTTGGTGGCGGTGTCCAGGTGCAGCTCGGTGATGCCGAGTTCCGCCGCGCGGGCCTCCAGCGCGTCCATCAGGGCCCGCCCCACGCCGCATCGGCGGGTCGCCGGATGTACCCTGACCCGCACCACCTCGGCCGTGCCGTCCCCGGTCGGTCGGATGCCGCCCATGCCGACCAGGTGCCCGTCGAGTTCGGCGACGAGGAAATCACCGCCACATGCCGCGAACCGGCCGGGCACATCACCAAGGTCTGGGAAGTTCGGGGGCGGGGCAGCGGCCGGAGGGAGCGGCAGCGGCGTCGCCGGATCCGCGGTCGCCCCGATGTTCGGCAGCGCGTTCAGCGCCCACAGCGTCGGCGCGTCGTCGTCCCGGAACCGCCTGACCGTCACCACGCGCCGAGTGTTCCGGCAGCGGCGGCGCACCGCGACCGATATTCCGCTCCTCGACGCGGCCCGTCGTCACCGCTCCCGGCCCGTCGTCACCGCCAGAAGCCGGCGTTCCAGGCGACCCGCGCCAGTGTCGCCTGACCCTGCCTGCTGGGGTGCCAGTAGTCGACCGTGCTGACGTCAGCCAGGTCGAACCGGTAGTCGAAGACCGCGTTGCCGTCATGCCGGCAGCGCTCGGTGTGCCGGGTGCAGGCCGCGGCCATCGCGGCGTTGTACGCCTGGACGCGCGCGCGGACCCGGTCCCGCCGGGCCTGTGCGGCGGCACCGCGGTCCGCCGGGTCGGCCAGCATGGATTGGCAGACCCCGTAGGATTCCCAGGTCCGACGCACGTCCGGCCGGTCTCTACCGACCTCCCAGAGGCGGGCGAGGTCGGGAACGCTCAGCACCAGGATGCGTGCCTCGGGTAACCCCTGGGCCAGGGCGTCGATCGCTGCGCCGAAGGCCGTCGTGAACGCCTCCACCGACGTCATCGCCGCCTCGTCCGGCGCGCACGCGTCGTTGGCTCCGATCAGGACGGTGACGTACCCCGGCCGCACCCGCAGCGCCGCCTGGACCTGCCGGTCCAGCCCGGCGACCCGGGCGCCGCTGACCGCGACGTTCGCATTGCCCTCGCTGCCGCCGCCGAGCCGCTGCCAATGACTGTCGAGGTCAGCGGCGGTCCCGGTGGCCCAGGACGCCTCGACGCAGTCCCCGCCCCGGCCGCAGGCCGCGAACGCGCGGGTGATGGAGTCGCCCAGCGCCGCCATGGTGCGGGGGCGCGACGGGTCGTCCCCGCCGGCGTGTCCGCCCCCGCTGTCCGCGGTGCAGCCGAGCGCCGCGCCGAGGACGAGAACGAGGACCAGCGGCAATCGACATCGTCTCACCGGTCCATGGTGCACCAGCGCGCCGCCGAGCGCGTTCCAGCGTCGGTCCGCCATCGATGCCGGTCAGGCCGGCTGGGTCCCGACCGACAGCGGCGGGCAGCACACGGCGCCCGGAGCGTCGGTCATCGGCGGGTTCGACATATGTCTAGCTTGACGCCCATCTAAGTACGCTGCAAGCTGGTGACTGCTTCGATGGATGTCTAGTCAGGGAGCCCGGATGTCCGAGTCGACCGCCGCCCCGCCGTACCGCCGACAGCCCGGGCTCCCCCCGCCTGCCGTCGGCGGCTGCTTCGGGTGAGCGCTCAACCGATCGGCGCCGGTCAGCAGCGTGACGCGGACCCGGATACCCGGCAGGCGTGGCGGATCGTCGCCGCGCTGGCCGTCACCCAGACCGTCGGCTACGGCACCCTCTACTACGCCTTCGCCGTCCTGCTCACCCCGCTCGCCCGGGATCTGCACACCTCGAGCACCATGGTCACCGGGGCGTTCACCGCCAGCGTGCTCACCAGCGCGGCGCTCGCCGTGCCGGTCGGGCGCTGGCTGGACGCCCGCGGCGGTCGGGTGCTGATGACCGCCGGTTCCCTGCTGGGTGCGCTGCTGCTGGTCGGCTGGGCCAACATCACCACCGTCACCCAGCTCTACCTCGTGCAGATCCTCATCGGCGTCGCCACCGCGGGCAGCCTGTACGAGGCCGCGTTCGCCGTCGTCCTCACCTGGTTCGGCGCACGGCGCCGCTCGTCCGCGCTGCTCGCCGTCACCGTCGTCGCCGGGTTCGCCAGCACGGTCTTCCTGCCGCTGACCGGCTGGCTGGTGGACCGGCACGGCTGGCGTACCGCACTGCTGGTGCTCGCCGCCATCCAGGCGCTCACCGTGCCACTGCACGCGCTTCTGGTACGCCGGCCGCCGCGTCCCCACGGCGGCGACCGCGCCGGCCGGTCGGCGTCGGCGGGCACCGTGCGCTCCGCGCTGACCGATCGTGCGTTCTGGCTGCTCGCCGCCGGATTCACCGCGCACACCGCGGCGATCAGCGCGGTGACCGTGCATCTGGTCGCCGCGCTGATCTCCTGGGGGCACCGACCGGCCTTCGCCGCGGCCGTCGCCGGGCTGCTCGGCGTGCTCTCGGTGGCCGGCCGGCTCGTCGCGACCGGGCTGCAACGCCGGTACCGCACCGCCACGGTCACCGCCGCCGTATTCGGCGTGCAGGCCACCGCCGCAATGCTGCTGCCGCTCATCGGTGCCAGCACCGCAGGCGCGGTCGGCGCCGTGGTCGGGTTCGGTATCGGCTTCGGCGTCGCGACCATCGCGAAGCCGGTCCTGCTCGCCGAGCGCTACGACACCCGCCGCTATGCCACGCTCGCCGGCATCCTGGTGGTCCCGATGACGCTCGCCAAGGCCACCGCGCCGTTGGCCGCGGCCGCTCTGCACACGGCAACCGGCAGCTACACCCCGGTGCTGGCGGCCACGGCGATGGCCTGCGCCGTTGCCGCGGCGGCCATTGCGGTGCTCGCCGCCCGGCCGGTCACGGTGCCCGGCCCCGCGGTCAGCCCAGATCTCGTACGGCCTGCTCGGTGAGTTCGTCGATCGAGCGCAGTACCAGCGCGGTGTGCGCGGCGGCGTCGGGATCCAGCGGGTACCGGGGATGGGGCAGACCGATCACCACCATCCCGGCGGCAGCCGCGGACCGTACGCCGTTCGACGAGTCCTCGACGGCGACACAGCGGCGAGGCTCCACGCCCAGCAGTTCCGCGACGGTGAGGTACACATCCGGCGCCGGTTTGCCCTTCGCCACCCGCTCGGTGGACAGCGTCGTGGCGAACATCTGGGTCAGCCCGGCGGCGGCCAGCGCGGCGTCGATCAGGCGGGGCGGCGAGGAGCTGGCCAGCCCGAGCGGCCAGTGCTCGGCGAGGCGGCGAACCGCCTTCCCGGCGTCCGGAATCAGCGGCACCCGCTCGGCGTACCGTCGGGCCATCTCGGCGACCACATCGCCGGCGACCTGCTCCGGGGTGCGATCCACCCCCAGCTCGCCGCTGAGGTAGTGGGCCCACTCGCCGGTGCTCATCCCCATCAACCGGCGTTGCGTGTCCGGCTGCCAGGTGCCACCGCGCTCGGCGATGTAGTGCCGGCGAACCTCCTCCCACACCGGTTCGGAGTCCACGAGTACGCCGTCCAGGTCGAAGATCACCGCATCTGCCACGGTCGTATTGTGCCGGACCCCGGGCACCGGGGCGGGGCGGGCTACATCGCGATGACCGGCAGCGGCGACGCCGGCTTGATCTCCTCCAGCCGGAGGAACGTGATCAGGCGCTGCCCACCGCGGGTGGAGAGCCGGATCAGCACCCGTTGCAGTTCGGCGACGTCGCGGGCCACCACCAGCAGCATGATGTCGGTCTCTCCGGCCACCCAGTCGGCCGTGATCACCTGCGGCATCGCCCGCACCTCCGCCTCCAGGGCCCGGCTGATCCGGGGTTCCTGGCGGGCCAGCGTCACCGCCACGTAGGCCTGCAACGGGAACCCGGCGATCGCCGGGTCCAATCGCGCGGTGACGGCCCGGATCACGCCCGTCGTCTTCAACCGACGGACCCGGTGCATCGTCGCGGCGGGGGACAACCCGACCAGCCGGGCCAGCTCGACGTTGGTCCGGTCGGCATCGGCCTGCAGCTCAGCAAGGAGCTGCACATCAATTTCATCAAGCGAAGCCGCCATTTCACCACCAAAAGTTTTGTCCAAAGGCGCACCGGACAAATATTAGCGGCTCGCCGTGGACCATGGTCGCATGCGTACCAAACGTGGCACCTCGCTGGCCGCACTCGCCGGTGCCGGCGTGCTGTGGGGCACGACCGTCCCCCTGACGAAGGTCTCGCTGGACTGGCTGGGGCCGGGCTGGCTCACCGTGCTCCGGTTCGGCGTGGCGACCCTGCTGCTGGCCTGGCCAGCCCGACGGAAGCTGCGGGCGGCCGTGACGCCCGGCGTGCTTGCCTGGGGTGCGTTCGGTTACGGCGCGGTGATCGTCGTGCAGAACGCCGGCATCGCCCGCACCAGCGTCAGCCATGCGGCACTGCTCGTCGGGGCGCTGCCGATCCTGGTGGCGCTGATCGGTCTCGGCCTCGGCCGCGCGAGGGTCGGGCGGCTGTCCTGGCTGGCGTTCCTGATCGCACTGGGCGGCGTCGCGCTGGTCGCCGCGGGTGGCGGCGGTAGCGCCACGCTGGCCGGAGACGGCCTCGTCGCGGCGTCCGTGCTGCTGTGCGCGGCATTCCTGGTCGCTCAGCCCGGGATGCTGGCCGGCCGGGATCCGATGGCGGTGACCGCGGTGCAGTTCGCGGCCGCCACGCTCGCCGCCCTCCCGGCGGCCGGCTGGCTGGAGGGTGTGCCGTCGGCACCGGCCGGGTCCGGCGTGCTGCTCGCCGTGGCCGGCCTGGTGCTGGGCGGCACGCTGGTGCCGTTCACGCTTTTCGCGTACGGCCAGTCAAGGGTGGCGCCCGAGGTCGCCGGCGCCTTCCTCAACCTGGAACCGCTGGTGGGCGCACTCGCCGGGGCGGTGGTCTTCGCCGACCCGGTAGGGCCGGTGCAACTGGTCGGCGCCACCGCGATCCTCGGCGGCATCGGACTGAGCGTCGCGGTCGCGCTGGCGCGTCCGGTGCCCTACCGCCTCGGCGGTCGCGCCGGGGGCGGCGGTGCCGATCCGGTTATCCCCGCCCGGCCGGCCGCGGAGCGGGGCCCGACGGCGTCCGAACCGGCGTCGGGGCCGGCATCGGGGTCCGTCCGGACGGGAGGCCCGGCGGGGCGGATCGCCAGCAGCAGCGCGGTGGCAATCGCCCACAGGTACAGCACGGCGAGGGTGGCCCGCTCCAGCACGGTGGTCGGGGTGCCCCGGCCCACCGCCAGCAGGCCGACGGCCAGGGCCACCCCGAGCGGCAGCGCCGGGGCGAGTCCGGCGATGGCGCAGCGCCGCAGGGTGGACCCGCCGGCCGCGGCCAGGCACACCATGGCCAGCACCACCGCGGCCACCGCCAGCACACTGGCACCGGCGTGCACCAGGTCCGCCACCGTGGACCGCTCGTACGGCGGCAGCGGGCACCCGGCCGAGCAGGGCAGCGTGCCGGAGACGGTGCCCAGGGCGCCGGCGGAGATCAGCAGCACGCACCCGACCCGCGTCAGGTGAGCCAGCGCAGCGCCGAGCAGCACCAGCCCGATCGACACCGCCACGATGCCGAGCAGGTAACGCATGGCGCCGGGGCGGGGCGCGATTCCCGCCTCGCTGACGTACCCGCCGGTCCAGGGTTCGGGCAGCCGGGCGAGCGCCTGCAGCACGGCGGTGCCGCCGCCCACGATCAGGGCGGCAGCGACCGTTGCGACGATCCGCGATCCTTGAACGGCCACGATCAACCGTAGCCGCGTTGCGCTGGCCGGAGCCGGTCAGCCGGCGGCGGCGATCCTGGCTCGCAGCTCGTCGGCCTCGGCGTGCCCGACCTCGTCGAGGATGACGAAGGCCTCCCGCCAGCTCCGGCGCGCCGCGTCGAGGTCGCCGGCCGAGGCCCAGGCATCGCCCAGATGGGAAAGCGCGCAGGCCTCGTAGTAGCGGTCGCCGAGCTCGTGGAACATCCGGATCGCGTGCCCGTAGCACACCGCGGCCTGATTCGCGTCGCCCAGCCGGTCGTGGGCGGCGCCCAGGGTCTTCCAGGTGACCGCCTCGCCTCGCCGGTCACCCACCCTGCGCTGCAGCGTGAGCGCCTCATCGCAGCAGGTCAGTGCGCGTCGGTGAGCGCCCAGCTGCATGTGGTAGAAGCCAACGGCGGTGAGCGCGCGGGCCTGTCCGGTCTCGTCCCCAGCGGCTCGGTAGATTTCCAGCGACTGTTGGGCGTGGCTCAGCGCCTCCCGGTTCCGGTCCTGGAGGCCGAGCACCCAGGCCAGGTCGTGGTGCGCGCAGGACAGCCCCTGCCCGTCGTCCAGGTCGCGGAAGATGTCCAGACTGCGCTGCAGGTATGCCTGGGCGCCGACCAACCGACGGAGGAGCGAGTACGCCCGGCCGAGGCCGCTGTGGGCGCGCGCCTCACCGAGCCGATCGTCGAGGCGACGGCTCGCTTCGAGTGCGGCGCGCTGCGTGGCGGCCAGATCGTGCCACCGGCCACTCCGATCGAAGAACGTGGACAAGGTCCACGCCAACTGCCCCGTGAAGGCGTGGAATCCCGTCGTCGCTGCCCGTTCGATCGCGGCGAGCACCATCGCGTGCTCCCGTTTGAACCACTCCAGGGCCTGCTCGTAGTCGTGCAGCGCCTCCGGTGAGACCCCGGGGGCCGCTGGGCCGAGCGCGATCGGGGTCCGGTGCGGATTGAGCAGCAACTCGGCACGGTGGGCGGTGTGCAGGTAGTGGGTCAGCACCCGACGCAATGCGGCCTGCCGTTCCGATCCGGCCTCGCAGGTGTCGAGCAGCTCCGCGGCGTAGGCCCGGAGCAGGTCGTGGAAGGTGAACCGCCCGGGCGCGTACTCGGTCACCAGGTGGGCCCGCGCCAACTCGGCCAGCCAGGGCCGGACCCGCGCCGCGCTCACGCCCACCAGGCTCGCCACGGCCGGAGTCCCGATCTCCGGGCCCGGGTTCGCCGCCAGCAGCCGGAACAGTCGCGCGGCGTCCGGGCTGAGCTGCCCGACCGACCAGGAGAAGACCGATCGCACATCGGTGCCGGCGTCACCGCCGTTGAGGGCGTCGAGGCCGCCGTGTGCATCCACCACTTCGTCGGCGAGCGCGGCCAGCGGGAAGGCGGGATTGGCCGTGGCCCGGGCGGCCACGATGCTCATGGCCAGCGGCAGCCGGGCGCAGCTGGCGATGATGGTGTCGACGGCGACCGGCTCAGCGGCGATCCGGTCCGCGCCCAGGCGCAGCTCGAGGAACCTGCGCGCGTCGTCGTCGTCGAAGAGACCGAGCGTCAG
Source organism: Micromonosporaceae bacterium (assembly GCA_035296325.1). Taxonomy (GTDB): domain Bacteria; phylum Actinomycetota; class Actinomycetes; order Mycobacteriales; family Micromonosporaceae; genus DATHBD01. Next base: position 224,219 of record DATHBD010000023.1, read on the forward strand.
CGGATGGGCGCCTTCGGTGGCGACCAGGCTGGTCAACCGCGTGCGGCTGGTCACCACCGCCATGCAGCCGGGGGCGCCTGGCAGCAACGGCCGGACCTGATCGGCGTCCCGCGCGTTGTCCAGGACGACCAGCATCCGGCGATCCGCCAGCAGGCTTCGGTACAGGGCGGTCTGCGCGACCAGGGAGCCCGGCACGTCCTCGGCTGACACGCCGAGCGCCCCGAGGAAGGCCCGGACCACCTCGGTGGGCTGCGTCGCCGCGCCGGAGGGATCGAAGCCGTGCAGGTCGACGTAGAGCTGCCCGTCCGGGAAGTGCTCCGCGACAAGGTGCGCGCCGTGCACGGCGATGGCGGTCTTGCCGACACCGGCGGTCCCGTCGATCGCCGAGATGACCGCGGCGTTCGTCGTGTTGGCCTGGTTGCCGAGATTCCGCAGTACGTCAAGCTCCCGGGTGCGGCCGGTGAAGTGCCGGACGGCCGGGGGGAGCTGCCGCGGCACGATGCGATGCCGCCGGGCGTTGCCGACCGGGCTCCGGGAGGGGTGGCGCCCGGTGGACCGGGCGACCGTCGACCGGGCCACCGTGGAGGTGACCGTCGACTGGCTGACGGCGGCGAGGGGCCGGTTGCCCCGTACCGTCGCCGCCGGCGCCGCTGCGATGGCGCGGCGGAAGGTCGCCCCCCACCGCGACAGATCCGTCAGCTCCGCCGGCAGTCGTCGGCCGGTTTGGTCGGCGTGCTCACGGCAGGCGCTCACGAACGATGTGACGAACGCCCAGTCCGGCGCCGACCGGGCGTGAAGCTTGTCGCTGATCGTGGACCGGGGGAGCGGGCGGGGCAACCCGCTGGTCAGTGTGGCGAGCCGATTCATCGAGGGCGCGCCGGCCAACTCGCGAAGCCGGCGCAACTCCGCGGCGAGGGATTCCAGCGTCTCCGGTCCTGCCGTAGTCACGCCTTGCACGGTACCGCGTAGGTGAACGGTGGTGCACCTACCGTGACCTGACCACTGGGAGTCCGCCCGGGTGCGGCTTAGTGGAGCCATGGCCGGCCGGTCGTGGGGTGCCTCCCCGACCCCGAAGGCGCGCGGGTCACAGTGCGGACGGAGCGCTGGGAGGGAACGCCTCGGGCGGCTTCGGTGCGCCGTGGCAGGTCGACCTCGTCGCCGTGACGACGAACGAGACACGCAACGCCGACAGCCGGGTGCGTCGCCGCGTGGGTCGGGCCTCATTGATCAAGACAGGTCCGTCCTTCCACTCGGCGAACTTCGGGCCGCGATTCGTCGCAGATGGCGGCCGGGGTCATGCTCCCGCGACAGCAGGGCAACGCCAAGGACATCCAGGCCAAGCGATCGGGCAACACCGGCACGCTCACGCGGGTCACCGCGGGCCGGGATGGGCGGAGGGCCGCAACGCGGAGAGGCAGCCGGCCGACATGCCGACCGCCGGTCAGCCCGCGGGTCCGGCCGCGCTCAGGCTGGCCAGCGCGCCCCGCACGCCGCTGGCCAGCCGGTCCAGATCCGGCCCGGCGGTGCCATCGGCGTGCAGTCCGACATGGACGGCGCCGCCGTGCGACGACATCGCGATGCCCAGGCGGTGCCCCTGCGCCAGCGGAGCGATGGGGTACACCTCGCGTAGTGGCGCGCCGGCGAACGTGAGCCGGACCGCCGGGATCGGCACGTTGGTCACCACCGCGTCGAAGAACCGACTCGCGCTGTACCGGGCGAGCGGGGTCACCACCCGGTGTACCGCTGCGGGCACCCGCCCGGCCAGGACCGGGATCGCGCCGGCGCCACGGGTCGGGCCGGCGCTCTTGTTGCGGTCCATCGTCGTGCGGATCCGGGTGAGGCGGGTGACCGGGTCGCTCTCCTGGACCGGCAGGTCGCACAGGTATCCGGAGAGCAGGTTGCCGTGGCGTGGCTGGCCGGTGCGGCCTCGCCGGCTGACCGGGACCAGCGCGCGCAGACTCACCCGTTCCACGCACTGCCCGTGCTGTGCCAGCCATTCCCGCAGCGCGCCGGTGACAACGGCGAGCAGCACATCGTTGTCCGTGCCGCCGTGCCGGCGTCGGATCTGTCTGATCTCGCCCAGATTGAGCCGCAGCAGCGCCAGCCGGCGCTCGGTACCGGCGGCCTCGGTGCCTGGCCGCAGCAGCGCGAGCGGCGACGCTGACGAGGTCAGCCGGGCGGAGGTGAGCATCGATCCAGCGATCCCGGCGATCTCCGCGACTCCCGGGCGACCGCGGGGACGTTGCCCAGATATTTGACGAGCTGGTCGGGGCGCCTGGCCAGCCCGGTGGCCGCCTGCGCGGCGGATCGAAGGTCGCGAGCCATGCCGCCAAGGGAGATCGGCGCGTCAACCGCCGCCGACGCGGCCGGTGCGCTGCGGGCGAAGCCGTCCAGCAGCGCGATGCCGAGTTCCGCGGCACGCATGCCGTCAGCGAGGGCATGGTGCACCTTGACCAGGAGCGCGAAGCGCCCGTCGGCCAGGCCGGTCACCACGTGCAGTTGCCAGAGCGGGCGGCTCAGGTTCAAGGGCTGCGCCATCAGCTCGGCCGCCCATGCGGCCACCGCCGCGGCGTCCCCCTGGTTCAGCCGGTGCGGGTGGACGTGACGTTCCGCGTTGAACAGGTGGTCCTCCACCCACACCGCCGCGGGGAAGCAGCCGGGACAGGCCGACCCGGCGGCGCAGCAGCGGGAGCAGGTTGGCGCGGTCGCTGAGGAGCGAGACCAGCCGGCCAGGCGGGATCGGCGCCGGCGGGTCGAAGATGGCCAGGGCTCCGAGATGCATCGGCGCCAATCCGGACTCCAGACAGAGAAATGCCGTGTCGAGCGCGCTCAGCCGTTCGTCACCCATCCGGAACCCCGCCTCACCCGTGGCCAGCCCGATCCGAGCGACATATCAACAAGCTACTACATGATTACGTTGTGTGATCCCGCATGGTCCGGGTGTGCCGTACGCGCGAAGTGGTGTGCCTCCTCGCCGGGCCGGAGCGGTGCCGCTGGTCAGGCCAGGCGTAGCGCGTCGCCGACGACCGCGCGCGCCTCCTCCTGCACCAGCGCCAGGTGATCTGCGCCCAGGAACGACTCGGCGTAGATCTTGTACACGTCCTCGGTGCCGGACGGTCGGGCGGCGAACCAGGCCGACTCGGTCGCGACCTTGAGCCCTCCGATCGCAGCGCCGTTCCCGGGCGCGGTGGTCAGGGTGGCGGTGATCGGCTCGCCGGCGAGGGTGGTGGCGCTGACCTGCTCCGCGGAGAGCCGGCCGAGCACCGCCTTCTCCGCCGGGGTGGCCGGGGCGTCGATGCGCGCATAGGCCGGGTCACCGAACCGGGTCACCATCCCGGCGTAGTGCTCGCTCGGCGTACGCCCGGTGGCGGCCAGGATCTCGCAGGCCAGCAGGCAGAGCAGGATGCCGTCCTTGTCGGTGGTCCAGACGCTGCCGTCGCGCCGCAGGAACGAGGCGCCGGCGCTCTCCTCGCCGCCGAAGCCGATCGAGCCGTCGAGCAGCCCCGGCACGAACCACTTGAACCCGACCGGGACCTCGACCAGGGTCCGGCCCAGGTCGGCGGCGACCCGGTCGATCATCGAGGACGACACCAGCGTCTTGCCGATGGCGGCGCGTGCCGGCCAGTCCGGACGGCTGGCGAAGAGATGGGCGATCGCCACGGCGAGGTAGGCGTTGGGATTCATCAGGCCAGCGTCCGGAGTGACGATGCCGTGCCGGTCGGCGTCCGCGTCATTGCCGGTGGCGAGCTGGTACGTGGAACGCTGCGCGATCAGCGAGGCCATCGCGTACCGCGACGAGCAGTCCATCCGGATCTTGCCGTCCCAGTCCAGCGTCATGAACCCGAAGGCGGGGTCGACAGTGGGATTGACCACCGTCAGATCAATGCCGTGCCGGTCGGCGATCTCGCCCCAGTACGCCACGCTGGCCCCGCCCAGCGGGTCGGCACCCACCCGCACCCCGGCCGAGCGGATCGCGTCGAGGTCCACCGCCGAGGGCAGGTCGTCGACGTACGAGCCGAGGAAGTCGTACTCCCCGGTGGTGTCGGCCGCCCTGGCCCGCGCGTAGGGGATCCGCTGTACCTCGGCGAGCCCGCCGGCGATCAGCGCGTTGGCCCGGTCCTGGATCCACCGGGTCGCATCGGTGTCCGCCGGCCCACCGTGCGGTGGGTTGTACTTGAAGCCGCCGTCGGCCGGCGGGTTGTGCGAGGGCGTCACCACCACCCCGTCGGCCAACCCAGTGTCGCGCCCGCGGTTGTGGGCGAGGATGGCGTGCGACAGCGACGGCGTCGGCGTGTACCCGTCCCGACTGTCGACGAGCACCCGGACCCCGTTCGCCGCGAAGACCTCGACCGCGCTGGCCGTGGCGGGCTCGGAGAGCGCGTGGGTGTCGCGGGCCACGAACAGCGGACCGTCGATGCCCTGTTGCCGGCGGTACTCGCAGGTCGCCTGACTGATCGCGACGATGTGATCCTCGTTGAACGCGGTCCGCAGGCTGGAGCCCCGGTGGCCGGACGTTCCGAAGGCCACCCGCTGGGTCGGCTCACCGGGATCGGGGTGCCCGGCGTGGTAGGCGGCGAGCAGCCCGGGCAGGTCGACGAGGTCCTGCGGCTGCGCCGGCTGACCGGCGCGTGGGTGGACGGACATGGACGGCCTCCTGTACCTCGCGTACGGCGAAACCCCCACCGCTCGTTCATGATGCCGGTCCGTCCCCGGATGGGCGAGGCGAACCGGGCGTAACCGGGCCCGACCGCCCTCGTTGGCCCCGGTGAGGTGGGAGGGAGTGCCATATGCACCCGGTGCTGGATGGGCTGGCGGTCTGGTTCTCCTCCGCCGTGCGACCGGCGCACGTGATGGTGGACGGGGTGCCCAGAACGCCCAGCCAACTGGCCGGCGCGCTGCTGCTGGCGGACGGTGCCGCCGAGCGGGTGTTCCCGCCGCAGTTGGCCGCGGCGCTCGCCGACCACCTGCGCCACACCGACGCGGCGGCGACGCCGTTGAGCTGGGAGGAGGCCGCCACCGGCATGATCTACGCCTTCGCCGGCAACCTCGACGCCGCGCGGGCGCACCTGTACGGGGTGGCCGCACCGGCCGAGCCGCCGGCGACCGGCCCACACCCCGGCTGACCGCCGCCGCTCACCGGATCTCCAGCCCGAGCCGCTGCGCGATCACCACCGCCTGCTCCGACCCGATGATCGCACCGGCTATCGCGGCGGACGCCGGCTCGAGCGCGCTCAGGTCACTGCCGCGCAGGTCGCAGCCGAGGAACGTGGCGCTGTGCAACTGTGCGCCGGACAGGTCCAGGCCGGTGAGGACCGCGTTGTCGCACATCGCGCCGGTCAGATCGACCTCCCGCATCCGCACGTCGCGCACGGTGGTGCCCCGCAGGTCGGCGCCGGCCAGGCCAGCGAACGACCAGTCTCCGCCGATCACCCGCAGCGGCCGCAGGGTCGAGCGGAGAAAGGTACTGCCGACCATCTTGCAGCCGAGGAACTCCGCCTCGAAGAAGTTGCACTTCGTGAACGTGCATCGCAGGAACGCCGAGTCGGCGTGGCGGGAGGCGTTGAAACTGACGTTGTGGAACACGCACTCGGTGAAGACGCAGCCCCGACTCGCCGCCTCGGTGAGATCGACGTCGCTGAAGGTGCACCGGGTGTAGGACCGGTCGACGAGTTCCTCGCCGTACCAGTCCTCGTCGGAGAACGACTCGTCTTCGAATGCGTCTGCCACCGGGACAGGTTAGCCGTTGCTCATCGGGCATCCGGCGGCGTCTGATCTGCGTCGGCGTGGATCCGGCCGGTCAGCCCGTGCAGTGGTCTGCCGCTGCCGGCCCAGCGCGCGGCGATGATCTCGGCAGCGATGCTGACCGCCGTCTCCTCCGGGGTGCGCGCACCGAGGTCGAGCCCGATCGGGGAGCGCAACCGCTCCAGCTCGACGTCGGTGAGTCCGGCCGCGCGCAGGCGGGCCAGCCGGTCGGCGGCGGTTCGGCGGGACCCCATCGCGCCGACATACGCCAGATCGAGCCGCAGGGCCACCTCGAGCAGCGGAGCGTCGAACTTCGGGTCGTGCGTCAGCACGCACACCACGGTGCGTCCGTCCAACCGGCCCGCCTCGGCCTGCGCCCGGAGGTAGCGGTGCGGCCAGTCGACCACGACCTCGTCCGCCTCCGGGAAGCGGCGGGTGGTGGCGAAGATCGGCCGGGCATCGCAGACGGTGACGCGGTAGTTCAGCAGCACGCCGATCCGGGCCACCGCGGCGGCGAAGTCGATCGCCCCGAAGACGATCATCCGCGGCTGCGGTGCGAACGCCGAGACGAAGACGGCCAGGTCGTCGCCCCGGCGCTGTCCGTCATAGCCGTACCGCAGCGTGCTGCTGCGGCCCGCGGCGAGCAGGCCGCGGGCATCGTCGGTGACGGCGGCGTCGAGTCGGTCCGTGCCCAGGGTGCCCTCGCTGTGCTCACCCCAGACCACGATCCGTCGGCCGAGCCGGCGCCCGGGGTCGGCGGCGCCGGCGTCGACGCAGGTGGCGACCGCGACCGGCGTGCCGGAGCGGATGCCCTGCACAACACCGCCGAGCTGGGGAAATGTCGCCCGGTCGACCCGCTCGACGAACAGGTCGACGGTCCCGCCGCAGGTGAGACCGACCGCGAACGCGTCGTCATCGCTGACGCCGTACCGCTGGCGCACCGGCACGCCGGTCCGCGCCGCCGTGGCGGCGAGGTCGTAGACCGCGCCCTCCACGCAGCCGCCGGAGACGCTGCCCGCGGCCGAGCCGTCCGGACCGACCAGCAGAACGGCTCCCGCCGGGCGCGGCGCGGACCGCCAGGTGGCCACGACGGTGGCCATCCCGACCGCGTCGCCGGCGAGCCACCAGCGCTCGAGGTCCTCGAGCACGTCACGCATCCGGTATCACCGCACCACACTCCCGCACTGATCCACTATGCGCCGCGACCGGTGGCCCGGTGGCGGGCGGTGGCCGTAGGATGGGCTACCACCAGCGTGTTGCCCGTCTGGATGCCGCCGGACTACCGGTTCAGGAGTGTGTTGTGGATCAGACGGTTCGGGTGAGTCCGACGTCGGACGGACTGCTGTCCATCGAGCTCTTCGGTGAGATCGACTTCAGCAACTGTGCCGCGGTGGTCGCGGAGGTGAGCCCAGCCGTCACCGATGCCCGCCCGCGGGAGGTGCGCGTCGATCTGAGCGGCGTGACGTTTCTCGACTCCTCGGGGATCGGGGTCCTGGTCACCGTGTACCGGGCGGCGCTGGCGGCCGACGCGGGATACCGGGTCGTCAGCCCCACCCGGTTCGTGTACGAGCAGTTGCGGATGACCGGCCTGGTGGACCTGTTCGGCATCGAGCCACCCGCGATGTCGGTCTCTTGACGTTCGGCGGTTCCACCGGCGTGGGCCGGTGCCCACAGCCACCGGTGCGGGCAGGAAGGCGGGTGAGAGGTAGTGGAGGCGCGGCAGGTGTACACCGAGGCCATGGAGCGTCTCCGCGCGTCTGTCCGCCGTCCGGCCGGTGAGGCCCGGCGTACGGTGATCGATCGCGCCGTCGGCCTGCTCGCCGGCCGGCTGCAGTGCCGCCTGGAAGAGGCGCACCGTCATCTCCTCCGGCTCGCAGCGGAGCAGAGTCGCGGCGTCGACGACGTGGCGGTAGCGGTGATCGAGTTGCTCGAGGTAGACGCGCCGCTTGGCGAGCTGACGAACGCGTGGGGTGGAGAACCGGTGCCGCGTGGCGATGCGGCCAGGCTGTTGGCCGGCTCGGCGGATCGGCCGCCGGGCCGCTCCGGGGCGGACAGCCTCGCGTACGACCTGCAGAGCCGGCTGACCACGCCCGACGGCGCGCCCGTCGTGGTGTTGGCCGCGACCTCGCCGGAGGGCGGGATCCGCCTGCTCGGCCGCGCCGGGGCGCTCGCCGGCGATCTGCCGGAGTGGTGGTGGCTGCCGGCCGAGGTCACCGAGGAGGCGGCCGCAGCCGTGCGCCAGGGGCAACCGGTGTGGTCAGCGGCCGGCGCGGATCCGGTCCCCAGCGATCCGGCGCTGACCGGTGCGTCCGCCGCTGATCCGGGTGCCCCGGCCGGGCCGCGATGGCCGACCCGGGCGTGGCTGCCCGTGCGGAGCCAGCGTGGCGTTGTGGCGCTGGTCGGGCTGCTGTGGCCGACGGCCTATCCGTTGGATGCCGGCGCCCGGCTGGCGGTGGCCCGCGCCGCCGCTGACACCCGCCGGCAACTGCGTCGGCTGCTCACCGCTGGCGCGGCGGCAACCGGCGGCCCGGGCTGGCCGGGCAGTGTCCAGGAGATTCTGGATGTTCTTCCGGGTGCGGTGGCCCTCCTGGTCCCGGTGCGCGATGCCGGTGGAGAGATCGTCGACTTCGTGATCGGGGCGGCGAGTCCCGAGGCGAGCGATGTGATGGGCCGATCGGGGGCGCAACTCGTCGGGCTGCGCATCACCGAGGCGTACGTGACCGACACCGAAGGCGAGCTGTGGGCGGCCTATCACCGCGTCCTCGCCACCGGGCGGGCGGAGCAGGTCGGCCCGTTCGCCTACCGGGCGGAGGCCGAGGGCACCGTCGCCGAGTCCAGATACTCCGTGCGGGCCCGCCGGCTGGGCGGCGCGCTGGTGATCACCTGGGTGCACCACGACGACGACGAGGTGCGCCTCGCGGCCCGGATCGAGCAGACCGAGCGGCTGGGCAACCTCGGCTGGGGCGAGTGGGACATGCTCACCGGCCGGGTGGTCTGGTCCGACCAGGTGTACCGCATCTATGAACGGGACCCCGCCCTGGGACCACTCTCCCAGGATGAGGCGCAGGCAGCTGCGTTGCCGGAGGACCTGGCGGTCCGCGCCGCGGCGGCGGAGGCCTTCGTCCGGGGCGAGAGCGTGGACTACGTGTCGCGGATCCGGGTGCGCGACCGGGTCAAGTACATCCGGACCGTGGCCGACGCCGTCCGCGACGCGGCCGGCCAGCCGCTGAAGATCTACGGGATCGTGCAGGACGTCACCGCCCGGGAGACGATGCGTGCCCGTCTGGACGAAATCCAGCAGCAGCTCGTGGAGCAGGAGCGCACGCTGCAGGCCGAGCACCGCGTCGCGTCCCAACTGCAGAGCATCATCCTGCCGATTCCGGACGGACCGATCGATCTGCCGGGGCTCCGGGTGGGTGTGCGGTACCTGCCCGCGGAGGATCTGAGCCATGTCGGCGGCGACTGGTACCACGCGGTCGCCCTCGCCGACGGTTCCACGCTGCTGGCGGTCGGCGACGTGGCCGGGCACGGCATGCTGGCCGCCACCACCATGGCGCAGGTCCGGCACGGGCTGCGCGGACTGATCGTCACCACGACCGAGCCCGCCGAGCTGATGGCGCGGCTCAACCAGCTCATGGTGGAGACCGCCAACGACAACCCGGCGGCCACCGCGACCGCCGTGATCGCCCGGTACGATCCGGCGCGGCAACTGCTGACCTGGGCCCAGGCCGGCCACCCGGCGCCACTGCTCAGCCGGGGCGGGGTGAGCACGCCGCTCCCGCGGCCGGCCGGGATCCTGCTCGGCGTGACGACACAGGCCCGGTATGAGTCCGGCACCGTCGCGTTCGTGCCCGGTGATGTGCTGATCCTCTACACCGATGGGCTGGTGGAGCACCGCAGCCGGACCCTGGACGAGGGCATGGCAGCGGTCATCGAGACGATCGATCGGACCATCAGGAACAACCCGGACCAGCCGCTGGCAGCGCTGCTGGCCCAGCTGCAACGGGCCAACCCGGAAGACGACACCTGCGTGCTGGCCGCCCGGCCGCTCGTTTCCCCTCCGCGCAACGCCCTGACCGGCAGTGAGGTCCATCATGGCTGAGCCCGACATCGATCCGCGCCGCGGAGCGACCGCGGATCCCACCGCGGTGCGCCGGGAGCCGCTGGTCCTGCCGTTCACCCTGGACAACTTCGTGCCGACGCGGCATGCGGTGCGCGCCTACGCGACCGGGACCGGGCTGAGCGACATGCGCCTGTACCACGTCGTGGTCGCGGTGAGCGAACTGATGAGCAACGCCGTGCAGCACGGCGGCGGCAGCGGGACCCTGCGGATGTGGGCCGATGACAGGCGCCTGTACTGCGAGGTGGCCGACCAGGGTCCGGGAATTCCGGGTGGTCAGATCAACGGCTACCACCTGCCCGATCCCACCGAGGTGCGGGGTCGGGGCATCTGGCTGACCCGGCAGATCTGTGACCGGGTCGACGTGCAGACCGGTCCGTCCGGCACGACGGTGCGGGTCTCGTGCACCTTGCAGGAGGAGTCGTGACGCGTCAGCGGTCCGCCGGTAGGCGACCGCGGGCCACGGCGGCGAGCAGCGCCCGGTGGTCCCGCTCGGTCTGATCCGCATAGCTGCGGGCGAACCGGCACATCGCCCGGTCCAGCTTGCGCCCGGTTCCGACGTACCCGGCGATCATGGATGCCCCACTGGTGCGCGCGTGCCCCTTGGCGAGCAGGAAGCCGCAGATCCCCGCGTAGTCGGCGAGCGCGGCGGCGTCGATCCCGTCAACCGTGATCGCGCCCTTCATGTCGCGGAACTGCCGTACGTAGTACTGCCGGCCGTCGATGGTGGTCCAGCCCAGCAGTGGGTCGCTGACCGTCTGCAGGGCCTGCTGGTACTCCACCACCCGCTGGCCCTGGTGCGCGTGCCAGGCGGAGTCGCCGTGGGCGAACCGGGCCACGACGGAGCGCCGTGCCTCCTTCAACTGCAGGAAGAGCACGTCGTCCGGGCTGCTTCCCTCGCACAGGGCGACGTACGCCCGCAGCCCCACCGAACCCACGCCGACCACCTTGTGCGCGATGTCCACCAGGCTGTACCCGCCGACCACCCGGGCCCAGTGCGGCGGGAGCCGCTGCAGGTACTCGTCGAGTGCCACCGCGATCCGGTCCGCCTCGCCGGGGCTCAGTCGGGTGATCAGGGGTGGTTCCTCGACGATGCGGCGGGCCCCGTCCCGCTGCTCGGTGAATCGGGGCAGCGCCCGGTCGCTGGTACGCCGCCGGGCCCGGTCGGCCGCGCGTTCGATCTCCGCGCGCAGGGTCGCCTGTCGCGCGGCCAGTCGCAGCCGGTCGAGGTCGAGCCGTTCGAAGGAGCGGGCCAGTAGCGGCTGTTCGGCCAGGTCGATGATCTGGTGCCGGTACGACTCCACGCAGCGCGCCACCGCGTCGGCACAGGCGGACTCGCCCGAGGAGTTCTGCCGGCCGGCCACCCACACGCTGGCGACCAGTCGGCGCAGGTCCCACTCCCATGCGCCCGGATGTGCCTCGTCGAAGTCGTTGAGGTCGAAGACCAGGTCGCGTTCGGGGGAGGCGTAGAAACCGAAGTTGCCCAGATGGGCGTCGCCGCAGATCACCGGTGTGATGCCGGTGGCGGGCAGACCGGCGAAGTCCTCAGCCATGATCGCCGCCGCGCCGCGCAGAAACGCGTACGGCGATGCCGCCATCCGCCCGACCCGGACCGGCACCAGGTCGGTCACCCGACCCTCATTGGCCTCGGCGATGAGGTCCACCGGGTCCGCCCGCCCGACCGGCACGTCCCACCCGCCCAAGGCCGAGCGGGGCACTCCGTGGCGCAGGGCTCGACCCAGCGCGTAGCGCTCGGCCCGCGGCGTCGCCGCCCGCCGCAGCGAGACGAAACCCTGATCGTCGGCGGAGGCCAGGACGACGTGTCGATCGTGGCCGGTGCTCATCGACGCTGAATCTACCGGTCTGGCAGATTGACCGGATGACCGCGCCAGCGACCGTCCGCACTTCGCTGCTCGTCCTCGCCTACGTGGCGTTCGTCAGCCTCGCCCTGCCCGACGGCCTGCTGGGCGTCGGGTGGCCGTCGATGCGGTCCACGCTCGGCGTCTCCACCGAGGCGGTCGGCCTGCTGCTGTTCGCCGGTACCGCCGGCTACCTCACGTCGAGCGTGGCGGCCGGGTTCACCATCGCCCGACTCGGGGTGGGGTGGCTGCTCGCCGGCAGTACCGCCCTGACCGGCGTCGCCCTCGCCGGGTTCGGGCTCTCGCCCGCCTTCGCCGTGCTGATCCCGTGCGCGCTGCTCGGCGGCTTCGGTGGCGGGGCCATCGACTCCGGTCTGAACGCGTACGCCGCGGGCGCGTTCGGGCCGCGGCAGATGAACTGGATGCACGCCTTCTTCGGCCTGGGCGCGACGCTCGGGCCACTGATCATGACGGGCACGCTGGGCGCCGGCCTCTCCTGGAGATGGGGCTACGGCATCGTGGCCACCGCCCAGTGCGTGCTGGCCCTGGCGTTCGTGCGCACGGCCCGGATGTGGGCGCAGCGGAGCCCGACGCGCCCGGTCGGCGACGCGGCGACGGCGACCGCCGCTGCGCGCCCACGCAGTCGCGAAACGCTGGTGATGCCGGCGGTGTGGCTCGGCGTCGCGGCGTTCGCGGTGTACGTCGCGATCGAGGTCGGCGCCGGGCTCTGGGCCTTCCTGTTCCTCACCGACGGGCGGGGTCTGAGCGCCACCGTCGCCGGCCTCTGCGTGTCGGGGTACTGGGGGAGCCTGCTGGTCGGACGGGTGCTGCACGGCGTGGCGGGGGAGCGGTTGAAGCCATCCCGGGTGCTGGTGGCCAGCCTGGTGGGCATGGCGGCCGGGGCGCTGGTGATGGCCGTCCCCGGCCCCGGATGGCTGGCCGTATTCGGCCTGGCCGTTCTCGGGTTCGCCGCCGCGCCGGTGTTCCCGCTGCTCACCCTGACAACGGCGGATCGGGTGGGCGCGGCCCACGCCGACCGGGCGATCGGCATGCAGATCGCCGGCGCCGGACTCGGCGCGGCGCTCATCCCGGCCGGGATCGGGGTGCTGCTGTCCCGGACCGCCGTGACCGCGCTCGGGCCGGCGCTGCTGGTGCTCTGCATGCTCCTCATCGCGCTCTACGCGACCATGCGCCGGTCGGCGGCGAGGCCCCGGGTCCACGGTGGAGCGGACGTGTCACCGATCGGCCCGGCGCACCGTCGTGGGGAGTGACGTGCTGCGGTGTGTCTCGTGGACACGGGCGCACCGCGTGGTGTAAGCCAGAAGGATGATCCGTATCGCGCGTATTCTGATCGCCGGTGTCATGCTCGCCGGCGTGCTCACCGTCGCGTCGGCCTCGCCCGCGCTGGCCCGCTGTCTCCCCGACCCCGCCCCGTCGCCGTACGCGTTCACCGGCACGGTGGTGGCCACGCGGTGGGACGGTCGCCTGGCCCGGGTGCGTACCGACGGCGGCCGGGTCGTCATCGTCAGGGGCGGCGCCAGCCGGCTGTCGGTCACGTCGGTCGACCGGTACTACGAGGTCGGTCAGCGCTACGAGTTCCACCCGACCAACGATCGCAGCCCGTACCTCGACAACCTCTGCACCGCCACCCGACCGCTGTAGCGCAGACGGCTGACGCGTAGCCTCCGCAACGTGTCCGCCATCCCGGAAACCTTCGCCGTCGACGTCTTCGGTCAGCCCGTCCGGGCCCAGTTCGAGGTGTTCCTGGACGAACACCGCGGCATGCTCAACCGTTGCCTGGACGGGCTGACCGAGGAGCAGGCGCGCCGATCGCTGGTGCCCTCCCGCACCACGCTGCTGGGTCTGGTGAAGCACGCGACGTTCGTCGAGCAGGTGTGGTTCGACGAAGCCGTCACGTGCCGGTCGCGCGCCGAGATCGGCATACCGGCGACGCCGGACGAGTCGTTCCTCCTCGACGACAGCGACACCATCGCCGCGGTGCGGCGAGCCCACCGGGACGCCTGCGAAGCGTCACGCCGCGCCACGTCGCCCCTTGCTCTGGACGACCTGGTCCGCGGCAACCGGCGCGGCCCGCTGCCGCTGCGCTGGGTGTACCTGCATGTGCTGCGCGAGCTCGCCCAACACTGCGGGCACGCCGACATCCTGCGGGAGCAGCTCACCCGGGAATAGCGATTGGCGGGTTTGCCGGACAGCGCCCGGGCCGCTGGTGTATCTCATTGGGTTATGAACCGTACTCTTCGCGTGCTTCTGGCCGGCGTTCTGCTGGGTGGCACGCTCAGCGTGGCTTCGGCCGCACCGGCCCTGGCGTCCTGCCTTCCCAATCCGGCGCCATCGCCGTATGCGTTCACCGGCAAGGTGGTGAGCACCGGGTGGGGCGGCCGCCTGGCCCGGGTGCGCACCTGGAGTGGCCGGCTGGTCATCGTGAAAGGCGGGGAACGGCCGGGCGCGATCACCTCCGTCGACCGCTTCTACCAGGTGAATCAGCGCTACGAGTTCCATCCACTCAACCGGCGCAGTCCCTACCGCGACAACCTCTGCACGGCCACCCGACCGCTGTAGGTCGTGCCGACGGCGTGCCGGCTCGGTCCATCGTGGACGGCGCTCGCCTGGCGGGCTCTGGTTGTGGATTGGCTGAAGTTTGTCCTAAGGGTATTGACCGTTGCCAGTGGGTGCGCCAAGGTCGCACATCGTGCCGCACGCAGCGATCCGCCGGCGGCGAGTTGTCGATCTCGGAGGACCGATGAAGCGCCGCTATGCTCTGGCCGTCGCCGGCCTGGTGGGTGTCGCGTCGACCGCGGCAGCCGTCGCGGTCCACGCCCGGGCCGCCACGGGTTGCCAGGTCAGCTACGCCGCGACCAACGAGTGGACCGGCGGCTGGCAGGGCGGCGTGGTGGTCAGGAACCTCGGTGACCCGGTCACCCGGTGGGACGTCGCGTTCGACTTCGCCGACGGCGGTCAGCGGGTGACGCAGAGCTGGAACTCGACATTCGCGCAGAGCGGTCAGCGGGTCACCTTCTCCAACGCCCAATGGAACGGGTCGGTGCCGTCGAACGGTTCGACGAGCTTCGGCTTCCTGGGTACCTTCACGGGCGCGAACCCCGCGCCCGGCGCCTTCTCGATCAACGGCGTGCTGTGCACGGGGCCTGGCGTCAAGGGGTCCGCGCAGACGGACTCCCCGGGCACCCCCGGTGCGACCCCGTCGGTGGCCCCGACCAGTGCCACCCCGTCGGTGGCACCGACCAGTGCCACGCCGTCGGCGGAACCGGTGAGCGCCACGCCGACGCCCGCCACGACGACCGCGTCCAACGGGTCCGTGGGCACCGCTCCCACGCGCTTCACCACGCTGGCACCTGGCGCGGCGCTACCGTCGGGGGCCCAGTGCGCGACGTGGGTGCTGGCTACCCCGATCGCTGAGAACAAGGGCATGAACGCCGTGGCGAACCGGACCACCGGCCGCCCGGTGCCCGGTGCCACCGGGTTCACGGCCCGGGTTGACGGCAACTTCACCGGCACCACCGGCCAGATCCTGCGGTGGGCGGCCTGCAAGTGGGGCCTCGACGAGGACATGGTCCGGGCGCAGGCCGCCGTCGAGAGCTGGTGGCGCATGAACACGCACGGTGACTGGACCACCGATGCCAGTCGGTGCGCACCCGGTCACCCCCTCGGCGCGGACGGCAGGCCGGGCAGTTGCCCGGAAAGCTTCGGAATCATGCAGATCCGCTACCCGTACAACGTCGCGGCCTTCCCGTACGCCGCCACCTCGTCAGCCTTCAACGTGGACCACGCGTTCGCGAGCTGGCGCTCCTGCTTCGAGGGCCGGTTGACGTGGCTGAACACCGTTGACCGCGGCGCGGAGTACACGGCCGGGGACGCCTGGGGCTGCATGGGCGTCTGGTTCGCCGGGCGGTGGCGCACAGCGGCGGCGGACGCCTACGTCGTCAAGGTCAAGGACCACCTGGCACAGCGGATCTGGGAAACCCGCAACTACCAGCAGCCCTGAGTTCGGTAGGCGCGTCCGGCGACGCCATACTCGCTGGCATGACCACATCGGGCACGGCCGAGCCGGGGAACGAGGTCCTGCTCGTCGCCATGGTGGAGATGGCACCCGGGCATGCCGAGGCCGGACGTCGATACGAGGACGCCGTCCTGGCACTGCTGGATCAGCACGGTGGACGCGTCGAGCGGCGACTGCGCAGCGCCGATGCGGCGACCGAGGTCCACATCATCCGGTTCCGGTCCCGGGCCGGTTACCAGTCCTTCCTGGTCGACCCGGTGCGGCTCGCCCTCCGCAAGGAACTCGGTGACCGGGCGCCGACCACGCGCGTGCTGGAACTGCACGACGCGTGATCGGCACGCTCCGCCGGGCTACCCGGCGGTGAACGTCCACTGCTGGTTGGTGCCGCCGTGGTCGGTCCACTGGACCACCGCGGCGTCGTCGAGCAGTGACCTTTCGGCGACGTCGAGGGCCTTGCCGCTGTTGCGGTTGACGAGCTTGCGGAAGCCGCCGGTGAGGGTGGTGACGGCCCATTGCTGGTTCGCCCCGCCGGTGTCCGCCCAGACGCAGACCTTGCCGAGGTCGAGCAGCGATTCGGCGAACACGTCGAGGACCTTCCCCGTCGCGGGGTTGACGACCTTGGCATAGCCGCTGCCGAGGTCGACCAGTTGGAAGCGCTGGTTGGCCGCACCGGTGTCGGTGCGTTGCACCACGGTCAGGCCGTCCGCGGCGATGGTGAGAACTTTGCCGCTGTTCCGGTTAATGATCTTGTACGAGCCGGTCGCCGGCGGCGGCGTGGTGGGACCTGCGGACCCGGACGTCGACGTGAGGAACAGCACGGCCGCGGTCCGGCGGGCCACCGGCACCGTGGCTCCAGCGGCGTGCTGCTGGCGGTTGACCAGGTCCACCGCGGTGAAGCCGGCCGGCACGGTCAGGTTGAATGACCGGTCGCCGCTGTCGTTCACACCGATCAGGTACCGGCCGTAGCGGCAGCGGTAGAACAGCGCCCGGCCGACGAACGGGTTCTCGGTGCCGACGCGCGGCTGGGCGAAGCCGGTGGGGACCTTCGCGACCGGCAGCTTCTCGCCGGCCAGCGCCTGGGCCGGCCGAGTGCCCGGTGGATTGAGCCCACCGTTGCCGAACGCCATGTTGACCGCGTCGCCGCGGGTGTACACCAGGCCGGAGTCGTCGATCACGGTCTCCTGCCGGATGGTCCCGGACCGCTCCAGCGCGGGGGTGATGTGGTGGAAGCGCGCGAGGTTGTTGACGCCGTACCGGGCCCGCCAGTACACCGAGAAGTAGAGCCGGTCATCGCCGTGCTTGATCGCCAGCGCGCCGTTCTCGGTGTCGTAGAAGACCGAGTCGGGGGCGCCGTCGCTCATCGGCAGCCGGATGCCGGTCGCCGGGCGGGCCTTGAGCGTGGCGTAGTGGTCGGGGACGTCGAGGAGCATCAGCGTCACCCGCGACGAGCTGTTGGACAGGTTGCTGTCGATGTCGGCGAAGAACTGGTTGTCGGCGAACATCTGCTGCGCGTAGCCGGTGATGCGGGGATCGTCGAGGATCCCGGCGGCGTAGATGGAGGAGCCGTCCCAGCCGGTGCGCTGGGCGTACGTCGACTTGCCCGGGTAGTCGGCGTCCCGCCACCCGATCATGGCCTCGATGGACATGCTCCGGTGGCCACCGGCGTCCACCACCGGGTACCGGAAGTAGGCACGTGCCTGGGCGGCCTCGGTGAACAACTGCCGGATCCGAGCGTCGCCGCCGGGGCTGGCCAGGGCCGTCGCCTGGTAGATGTGGCCGATCCAGTCCAGCACCTCGCCGTACACACCGACGTACCCGAGTTCCTTGGTCAGCCGGGCCCGGGTGAGCTGGAAGAACACGTCGCCATAGGGCCTCGTCGGCTTGCCGGTGGCGTCGTCGGGGCCGAGCCACGGGTCGAGCCCGACCGACTCGTACAGATAGCGCAGGGCCTGCGTCTCGGGGAGCGCCCGGCCGGGATCCAGCACGGCGAGCGCGCGGTTGGCCAGGTAGATCCCGAGGTCGCAGATCATCGCCTGGTTGGTGTACGCCCTGCGGTTGCGCCTCCAGTGCTCCCGACTGGTGTGCATCAGGTCGGCGTACGCCCGCCGGCGCGGCACCGCCGGGGTGGCCGCGCTCCCGTCCACGTCGACGGTGGCCGACAGTCGGTCGCCCAGGTCCCGGTAGACCAGCGCGAGCGCCCACCCGGCCCGCCCGAAGCCGAGCCACTGTTCGTCGTTCGGCTCCATCTTGGTCGGGTTCGTGGCGTGGTACCGGCACACCGCGTCCATCCCCGCGACGATGGCGTCCAGCGCCTTGGGGTTGCGGTAGGCCGGCGTCCACGGCATCGCGTACGCCTTCGCCAGCGCCAGCATCCGCTTCTGGTCCGACGGCTGCGTGGTGGCGTTCATCCAGGCGTTGAGGTTGGTGACGATCCGGGTCCTGACCTTGGTCAGCACCTCGTCGCCGGGGGTGGGCCGGGTCGGCGGGTTGATCACCGCCGGGGCCTGCACATCGTCGGCGGGCAGCGCGAGGAATGTGTCGGTGTGGGTGTAGAGGCGGTACACCGCCCGGCTGGGCGCGGCGAGATTGCGGTAGTAGCCCTCCAGCGTGGAGCCGTACCCATAAATCTCGCCCATGGCGCGGATTTCGACGGTGACGTTCGCCTTACCGGCGGTGACGGAAAGAGGCAACGGAAGGGTGCGGTAAAAGAACCGTCCCTTGCTGACCGGTGCATTTCCAGCAATGTCAAGTGGGTCGATGTCCCCAAGATGGTAGTAACCGACCTGTTTGCCTTCGCAGAACAGCATCAGTCGGCCCAGCGCCAGACCGAACTCCGAGCCGCTCAGCTTCACCGTCACGTACGTGGGCAGGTTCGGGTCGACCTTCGCCCGGACGGCAAGCGTGCCGCCCCACGAACCGGCGGGCGTTGCCGGCAGCAGTCGCCGAGCAGACTGCCCCAGGTCGCCGGCGACCCGGGTGGACAGGGGTGCGATCAGGCCATGAGCCGACTCCGAAGCGGCGTCACCGAAGACCACCAGATCCAGCGGGGGAGCCGCCGGTTCGGCCGTGGGTGCCGCGTTCGCCGACGTCAAAGCGCTCCAGCCCCACAGCCCTGCCGGGGCAGCGAGGGCCCCACCGGCTACGGCGCCAACCGCCAGCACCTGCCGTCGACCGATCCGGCCGCGACTGGGCTCGGACCCGTCCGATCGCGCTTGGCTATGCACTGCTGCCGCGGGTACGCCCGCCGAATCTGCAAAGTGACCGGTCACATTGAACGACAATAGTGGTGCCCGGCTGACACGTACAGTGGCGAACGTCAATGTCGAGCGTGGCCAGCCTTAGGTTTTCCTTACGCGGGTGGCGCTGACCCGCAGACGGCTCCCGGTCCCACGCGGGACCGGGAGCCGTCGATGGTCGAACGTCAGCCGAACCGCAGGTACATCGTCCGCCGGTAGGGCCCGGCGGCGACGGTCGGCTGGCTCTCCGGCCCGAGGTTCGCCGCGGCCTGGAACTTGTAGCCCATCGCGGAGATGGCGTCCAGGAACGAGATGTCACCGGTCGGGAACGCCGCCACGGCGGACTGCGCACCGGGCCCCCACCGCGGCGTGAACAGCCGCAGGAACAGGTCCTCGTTGCCGGCGACGATCGTGATCGGCACTTCGGTGGTGCGCAGCGTCGCCCAGTACGTGTTCGCGTGGAAGCCCTTGAACTCCGGGTACTCCCAGAGGTCTGAGCCGGTGGCGGTGTCGTTGTACGCCTTCGAGTACACGTCGATCGGGAAACCGCGCATCCGGTTCTTCCAGACCCGGAACGGGCCCTGGCCCAGCCAGGTCATCCCTCGGACGTTCGCCTCCGGGTAGTCGAAGTTGACGCCCAGGAACTCGAAGCTGCCGGTGAGGTTGTACTCGTAGTCCAACTGCAGCCAGCCGTTGGCGTGCAGCAGCCAGCGCACGCTGGTCATGCTGCCCTGGTAGGTCGCCGACACGCCGTACGCCGAGCCGTCGGCGGCAGCGGTCAGGCCGGTGAGGGTGGCCGTGCCGTTCGCCGGCGCCGGCCCGTTGCGCAGCGACACCGGCCGGTCGCCGGCGACGACGCCGGCCAGCCGCCCGGTGGTCCGGTCGATGGTGATCGAGGTCCTGCCCGCCCGCATGGTGATGCCGGCGGCGTCCTCGGTGGCCGTGACGCCCCGCCCCCGCCGTGCCGGCGCGACGATCTGCCGGGCGTGCTCGGCGGCACTGGTGATCGGGAAGCTCCAGCGGTAGATCTCGTCGCCGGAGGGGTGCCGGGCGATCAGGATCAGCGCGTCGTTGCGCCGCCAGCTGGTGGGCAGCCGTAGCCGCAGCTCCCCGCTGGCACCGGGGGCGATGTCCGGGCTCGCGATGTCGGCGCGCGCGGCGATCCGGTGCCCGCGGTGCTCACGGCGGTCGCGGCCGTCGGCGTCGTCAGGCTCGAAGAAGTTGACCAGCTGCCACGAGAACCTGCACTGGTTGGTGTTCGTGAAGTCGTACCGGTTTGTGATCCGGATCGCGCCGGTGAACCCGGTCGGGAAGACCTCCTCCATGTACCGACGGTCGGTGAGCTGGATCGGCGACCAGATCTCCTTGATCGTGTAAAAGCTGCCCTCCTTCTCGCGGTAGGGCCCGAGGATGCCGTCGGGGTAGTAGTTCGGGTTGACGTCCATCGCGCCACCGCGGTCGTCGCGGATGATGCCCTCGTCGACAAGCGCCCAGATGAACCCGCCGGCGGACAGTGGCGCGTTGCCCATGACCTCCCAGAAGTCGTTCAGCGCCGCGCCGGCGCCCCCGTCGTAGAGGGCGTGCAGCATCTCGGTGCTCATCAGGATCGCCGGGCCGCTGACCGCGTCCACCGTCCCCTGGTACGTCAGGTAGTGGTGGGTCTTGATGCCGTTGAACACCACGGGCGCGTTGATCGGGTGGATGACCGGCCGGTTCTGCGGGTCGTAGATCGCGTAGTCGTCGACGACCGCGTGCTGGTGCCCCCACTCGTTGCCGTTGGCCCAGAACACCACGGACGGGTGGTTCACGTCCCGGATGACCATCGACCGGACCTTCGGGATGGCCTGCGCCTCGGTGTACGCCTTCTGCCAGCCGGCCAGCTCGTCGATCACGTACAGCCCGAGTTCGTCGCAGAGGTCGAGCATGTGGACGTCCGGCGGGTAGTGCGAGCAGCGCACCGCGTTCATGTTCATCTGCTTCATCAGCGTGAGATCCAGGCGGGTCTCCGCCTCGGTGACCGCGCGTCCGGAATCCGGCCAGATGATGTGCCGGTTGGCGCCCTTGAACCGGATCTTCCGGCCGTTGATGTAGATGCCGTCGCTCTGGCGCACCTCGATCGTCCGGAACCCGAACCGCTCGGTCGTCCGGTGCGCTTCCTGCTCCCCGGCGAACAGCCGAACGTCAACGCGGTACAGGTTGGGGAACTCCTCGCTCCACTGCCGGGCACCGGGCACCGTGGTGGCCAGCCGTACCGACTCGGCGGCGGCGGTGACCGCCACCGAGAACGGCTCGCCGACGGGTGTGCCGTCCAGGTTGGTGATCTGTGCCACGACCCGGTCGGCGGTGGTGACGCCGCCGAGGAACACGTCGACCGTGAAAGCTCCATTCGCCTCCGCGTCGATGGCCACCCGGTCGATGTGCTCCGCCGGGTGGGACTCCAGGTAGACCGGGCGGTAGATGCCACCGAAGTTCCAGTAGTCGCCGAGGCGCTCCGCCCGGTTGACCGACTCGTCGGTGGAGTCGCGCAGCACGGTGACCTCGAGCAGGTTCGACTCGCCGTACTTGAGCAGGTCCGTCACGTCGTACCGGAAGCGGTAGAAGCCGCCCTGGTGCGTCGGCCCGGCAAGCTGTCCGTTGACGGTGACCGTGGTGTCGGTCATCGAGCCTTCGAACACGATGTAGGTCCGGCGGCCGGCCCAGGCCGGTGCCGTGAACGTGTGCCGGTAGAGCCCGCGCTCCTCGGGCACCAGCGTCCACCCGCTGGTGTATGTCCCGAACCCGTGGAAGTCCCAGTTGGACGGCACCGGGATGGTGGACCAGACATTGGCGTTGCGGCCCGCCGTGACCATGAACTCCCAGGCCACGGCGTGGTCCTTGTCGGCGCCCGACAGCAGCAGCGTCTGCGTCGCCGTGGGGCCGGCGGGGGCCGGTCGAACGGGGTGTGCCGCAGTCGCCGGCCCGGCGGGGGACAGGCCGGTGGCCAGCCCAGCCGCGCCGGCGGTTCCGAGCGCCAGGAAATGGCGTCGCTGCAGTTCCATCCGGGTACCTCCGCAATTGGCGAATTTCGGTTTCAGTCCAACGCACAAGCCCGGCCAGGCTAACCAGTTCGGGAGCGGCGAGTACAGAGCCGGCTGTCAATCTTGCGGGGGGTGCACATTGGATCCTCGACGCCGGTCGCGCTCTAGACTCTCGGTACTGGACCAACGTCGTCGAGGTGGCCGCGTTGCGGCAGCCGACCGAGGGCGGTGTCGCTGCTTCCCCACGTCTCGGAGGTTCAACCCTTGACCGAGCTGTACCCACCGATCGAGCCGGATGAGACCGGCATGCTCGATGTCGGCGACGGCAACCTCGTGTACTGGGAGGTGTGCGGCAATCCGGCCGGCAAGCCGGCGCTGGTCGTCCACGGTGGACCCGGGTCAGGGCGTTGGACCGGTTGGCGCCGGTACTTCGATCCGGCCAGGTACCGGATCGTCCTGTTCGACCAGCGCGGCTGTGGCCGCAGCACACCGCACGCGAGCGACCCGGCGACCGACATGCGGCACAACACCACCTGGCACCTGATCGCCGACATGGAACGGCTGCGGGGGCATCTGGGCATCGACCGGTGGTTGCTGTACGGCGGTTCGTGGGGCTCCACGCTCATCCTCGCCTACGCGCAGCAGCATCCGCGGCGGGTGTCGGAGATCGTGATCGCCGCCGTGACCATGAGCAGGCGATCGGAGATCGACTGGCTGTACCGGGGCGTCGGCCGGTTCTTCCCCGAGCAGTGGGAACGCTTCGTGGACAATGCCCCTGGTACGCCACGCGACGGCGACGTCGTGGCCGCCTACGCCGACCTCATGGAGCACCCCGACGCCGCCGTACGGGAGAAGGCGACCACCGATTGGTGCGCCTGGGAGGACGCAGTGCTGTCGGGTGAGACCGGCGGCGCAACGAACCCGTACGGCGACCGCCCTCCAGCGGCGCGGCTGGCGTTCGTGAGAATCTGCGCGCACTACTTCTCGCACGGGGCATGGCTGGAGGAAGGCGCGCTGTTGCGCGATGCCGGCCGGCTGGCTGGCATTCCCGGTGTCCTGATCCATGGTCGACTCGACCTGGGTGGACCGCTGCAAACCGCGTGGGAACTGCACCGTGCCTGGCCGGACGCGGAGTTGACCGTTGTCGAGAATGCCGGGCATCTCGGCACCGCCGAAACGCACGAACACATACTTCGCGCCCTCGATCGGCTCGCGGTCACCGATTGACGTCCCCGGCGTGGCCCCGGGTTCGCCGGGATCACCCGGCAGACCGCCCGGCCAGGCTCACCGGCTCATGCCTGGCCCGTGCAGAGCCCTTCGTCAATCGTTCGGCAGGTGCGGAGTCCGTCGGTGGATGTGGCGCCCGGGTTGACGCGCCGGATTCCCGCCGGGTCAGGTCGAATGCCGCTATCTCGTGGCGGGCGCGAGCGGTGATCGCGGCGGGTTGGTCGGCCTCGGCCAGCAGCCATTGCGCGGCGCGCCGGTGCAGCGCGCCGCGCGCCGCCCGGGGGAGCTGGCCATAGGCGACCTGACGGATCGCCGGTTCGGCGAACGCGTACTCCCGCTCGGCATCGGAGGCCGGTCCCCGCCGAACCAGCACCCCGATGCCGAGCAGGCGGCGCAGCACCGCGCCCGCGTAAAGCACATTGGCGCCCAACAGGTGGGCCACCGCGTCCGCGCGTACCCCGTCGCCGAGGACCGCGGCGGCCCGCAGCACCGCCCGGTCGGCGGCGCACAGACGGTCCAGCCGCGCCGCCACCAGACGGTGCACCGGTTCCGGCACCGGAAGGTCGGCGCCGTCGGTCCGCGGGCCACCGGCCCGATGGCCACCTTCGGCGATCATCCGCACGTACTCCTCCGCGTAGCGCGGGACGCCGGCCACCAGCGGCAGCAGGGTCGTGGCCACGTCCGGCGCCTGACCCGCCCGGCGAAGCAGGTGCTGGAGCAGCTCGCCGGCTGCGGCCTCGCCCAGCCGCCGGATCCTGACCGTGTCCCGGCTCGCCGGCGCAGCCGTACCTGGGGCGACGGGCTCGGGCAGGTGCGTGACGAGCAGCGCCAACGGCACCGCGGCGCGGACCGCGGCGACGTGCAGGTCGGACAGGAAGCGGGCGACCGACGGGTCCGCCCAGTGCAGGTCCTCCACCACGACGATGGTCGGGCGGTGCGCCGCGGCGGCCAGCAGCCGCGTCCCCAGGTCGGGGTCGCATGGGCGGTCGTCCCAGGGGAGGCACTGCATGATCCGCCAGTCGACCGGCCCGCCGTCGATCGTCCCGAGCGTCCGGACGACTTCGCGTACCAGTCGGGACTTGCCGGTGCCGGCGTGGCCGACAACGGAGATCCACTGTGGGATCCGGTGGCGCGATCCATGCCGTAGGCGCCCGGTGACATCGGCCAGTTCCGCCTGGCGGCCGACCATCGGCGCTTCGTCGTTCGCGGGTTGGCTGACGACGGGCCGGATCGCGTCGTGCACCAGCCACACCTCTCGAGCCGGGGCACCGGGTGCGACGGCGACCGGAGGGAGCGCGGCGTAGCGCAGCACCGTGCCGGCGGCCTCCCGGGTCGGCGTGGTGACGACCACCGAGCCGGGCGGAGCGGATGCCTGCACCCGCGCCGCCGTGCTCACGACGGCGCCGCTGACCAGCGCCTGACCGCCGTCCGTCGCAGCCGCGAGGTCAACCACCGCAGGCCCGGTGGCGATGCCTACCCGGACCTGCACCGGCGCGCCTTCGATGCGGCAGCCGACACCGCCAAAGGTCTGTTGGATCTCCAGACCGGCCCGGACCGCCCGATACGCGTCGTGCTCGGTTGAGACGGGGGCGCCGTACACCGCCATGACCGCGTCCCCGACGTACTTCTCCACCACCCCGCCCCAGCGCCGGAGTACCTCGCCGACCAGCTGGAAGTACTGGCGTTGCAGTTCCCGGACGTCCTCCGGGTCCAGATCGTCGGTGCGGGCGGTGAACCCGACCATGTCGACGAAGACGATGGTGACCGTGCGCAGTTCCTCCCGCGGCGCGGCCACCCCGGTCGTTCCCGGGCCGCGAGCCTGTCGACCCGGCCCCGGCGCACTCGCCAAACTCCCGGACGATCGAATCACGACTGCCTCCGGTGTGCTGACCTCTCGGACTCCCCATACGCTGTCAGCGCCGCGGCACCAGCGAATCCGCACAACCACGTACGTCGTCGCGTCCGACTGTTCAGATCTTGTGTGGCCTGCGGGTGCCTGGGTGGGTTGCGCCGGCGACCACTAGGCTCCGGGGCATGCCCAGAGACGTGGCTGCGGTCCGATTCGTCGGCAGGCTTCGCGAGCTGGAGACCCTGCGGAGCGCGTTCGCCGAGGTGGAGCAGGGCGAAACCGCCGGCGTCTTCGTCACGGGCGACAGTGGGGTGGGAAAGAGCCGTCTGCTCGCCGTGGCCACCGCCGACATGGTCGGGTCGGGCGCCCTCGTCCTCTCCGGCGCGTGCCTGGATATCGGGGACGCCGCACCGTTGCACCCGTTGCGGCAGGCGCTTCGACGATTCGAGGGACTTCCCGGCGTCGCCGGCACGACGCCGTCCCGGGCGGTCCGGCAGCTGCTCGCGCTGCTCGACGGTGACGCCGACGGCTCCGACGGCTCCGGTGCTGTGCTGGAGCGGATCGCCCGCGGGCTCAGCGCAGCGTCGCAGGGCCGCCCGTTGGTGATCGTGGTCGACGACCTGCAGTGGGCCGACCGCACCACCCGCCGGCTCCTGCTCTACCTCCTGGCCGGACTCGGCGGGATGCGGCTGCTGCTCCTCGGCGGAGTCCGCGCGGAAGCGCTGCACGGGGCCCATCCGCTCCGGCAAATGCTGCTTGAGCTGCGCCGCCTACGGTCCGTGCGGATGCTGGACCTGGCGCCGCTGAGCCCGGCCGAAACGGAGCAGCTGGTCACGGACGTTGTCGGCAGGGCGCTGGAGTACGCAGAAGCGGAACTGTTCTGGGAGCGCAGTCGAGGCAATCCGTTCCTCGTCGAGGAGCTCGCGCGCGACGCCAGGGACGGTCGGGTAGGGCTGTCCGACACGCTGCGTGAGATCGTGCTCGCCCGGGTCGACGCATTGCCGGCGGATGCCCGGGCCGTCGTCCACGCGGTTGCCGCGGGGGTGGGGTCGGTGGCGCACGAGCTGCTTGCCGAAGTCGTCCCGCTGGACGCGGACGAATTGATCACCGCCGCGCGGACCGCGGTCGAGCACCGTGTCCTGGTGGTCACCGAGGACGGCTACCGCTGCCATCATCGCCTCATCAAGGAGGTGCTGGAGCCCCGCCTGCTCCCCGGTGAACGGGCCCACCTCCACCGTCGCTACGCGGAGACCCTCGCCGCCGTCACCGGCCGACCGGGTTCGCACGCCCGGCTGGCGCACCACTGGCGGCTCGCCGGCGAGCCGGGGCGGGCGCTCGCCGCAGCGGTGGCGGCCGCCGAGGACGCGGAGCGGAGGTACGGGTTCGCGGAAGCCTACGAGCAGTGGACCGTGGCACTCCAGATCGCCGCGGAGGCCCGCCCCACGCAGCTACCCGACGTCGACCGGACGGCGTTGCGCAGACGGGCGGCTGAGGTGGCGCACCAGAGCGGCGAGCACGAGAGTGCGTTGAGACTGCTGGACGAGATCGCCGCGACGGACCGGACCGGTGCAACGCCGTGCTGGCTGCGGACGGGGCGCGCGCGCTACCTCGCCGCGGCCGGCCGGCCGGCCGACGCGGAGGCCGAGTACGAACTCGTGCTCGCGTCGGCGGACTGCACGGCGCAGGAACGCGCCACCGCGGCAGCACACTCGGCGGAACTGCTGTTGGCGCTCGGTCGGCACGCCGACTGCGGCGAGCGGGCGCGGTACGCGCTGGACCTCGCCCGGGCGGTCGACGACGGCACATCGTCGGTGGTCGTCGCGAGCGCGGCGTTGGGATTCAGTCAGGCATATCTCAATGACCCGGTGGCCGGCCTCGCCGCGGTGCGGCAGGCGCTGCGCGCGGCGGAGCAGGCGGCGAGTCCGGCCGATGTCGGGTGTGCCTACGTGCACCTGTCCGAGCTGCTCACCGGGCCGCTCAACAACCTGGAGGAGGGCATCGCCGAGGCGCGTCGGGGTGCCCGCCGCGCCGAGGAACTCGGGCTGGGACGGACCTTCGCGACCCGACTGCTCGCCATCGCAGCGAATGGCCTGTTCCGGATCGGTCGGTGGAGCGAAGCGGAGAAGGACGTCGCGGCCGGCCTGCGATACCGCCCGTCCGGCGCCGAGGCGGTGGAGCTGCTGCTCGCCCGGTGCCGCATCTGGATCGGCTACGGCGACATCGACTCGGCGGAACAGGATCTGGAGGCGATCGTGACCCTCCTCGTCGGCGGGGGGCCGCGCCATGTGCTGCCGTTGCTGACGTTGCAGGCGGGCCTGGCGATGTGGCGTGGGCACCACGTCGACGCCCGGCGTGCCGTCCAACGAGGACTGCATTCCCACGCCGGCCGCTCCGACGATGTGTGGTTGCTGGCACCGCTGGTATGGCACGGTCTGCGCGCCGAGGCGGAGGCGTCGGTCAGCGGGTCGGCCGAGCCGGACCCGGAGGCGGTCGCGGCCCTGTGCCGCTTCGCGGAGCGGATCACGTTGAGCAGCCGTACCGCGGCGGCACCGGTGCGCGACGCCGTCACCGGGTACTCGGAGCTGTGTGCCGGCGAGATCAGCCGCCTGGAGAACCGCTCGGACGCCGCGGCGTGGGGGCGTGCGGCGCAGGCCTGGATGCGCCGCGACCATCCCTATCCCGCCGCCTACGCGCAGTTGCGGCAGGCCGAGGCGCTCTTCGCCCACCGTACCCGCAACGCCGAGGCGACCGGCCTGCTGCGCACGGCCTTCCGCACCGCCCGGCGCCTTGGTGCGCGGCCACTCGCCGAGGAGATGCAGACGCTCGCCGCGCGCGCCCGCGTGCCGCTCGATGAGGAGCCGACCGCCGGGCAGCTGCCCCCGCCGAGCGGTGCGGGGACCAGGGTGGCGGTGCCCGCGCCGCCCGGGAAACCCGGGCGTGGCGACGATCTCTCCGTCCTGACCGGCCGCGAGCTCCAGGTCCTCGTCGGCGTCGCGGCCGGGCAGACCAACCGCGAGATCGGGCAGCGGCTGTTCATCAGCGAGCGAACGGTGGGCGTGCACGTGTCCCGGATCCTCAACAAGCTGCAACTGCGCAGCCGGGTCCAGGCCAGCGCCGTGTACCAGCGCAGCCAGTGGCACCTGACCGGCGAGGCGCCGTCGGCGTCCGGCGGGTAAAGCGTCCGGATCCCCGGAGTACGTCATTGTGCGGATTCCCCGGTGACGTCGCGCTGGAACAATGTCTGGTGGCCGGCGAGCACCCGTACCGTGCGGGTACGGCCAGCACAGAGCCAGCATGGAGGAGTCATGTCCGAGCCGGTCTGGGGCGATTCCCAGCGAGCCATGACCGATGTCCTCGCGGACACCCCGGTGGACGTGGAAGGCGTGGTCCGGGTCCTCGGGCGGCTGCAGGTCCTCCTGCAACAGGTCAACCCGGCGGACCCGGACAACCCGATCGCCGACTTCAACTACCTCTACCTCACGATCACCGAAGACATCCTGGAGCGGCTGCGGGCCGGGGCGTTCGCGGATCCCGAGTTCCTGACCCTGCTCGATGTGGAGTTCGCCCGGCGGTACTTCGACGCGCTGCGGATGTGGGGCGCCCGCAGCCCGGACACGCCACAGGCATGGCAGGTGCTGTTCCGGCGGCTGCTGGATGCCGATGTGCGCCCGCTGCCGGCAGCGGCGGCGGGGGTCAACGCCCACATCGGCTACGACCTGCCGTTCGCACTGATCGAGACGTGGCACAAGCTCGGGTCGACGCCGCACCACAGCGACCAGCATGCCGACTACCTGCTGATCAACGATGTCTTCTTCGACAACATCCCGGAGCTGCGACGTGGCTGCCTGAACGCCTGGCAGCTGATCCTGGACCGGCTCAACGGTGAGATCGACGACTGGTACGAGGAGCGGATTCTCGAGTTCGCCCGCAACCTGGCGTGGCGCGACGCGGAGCGGATCTGGGCGTACCGCAACGACGCCGAGGCGGTGGAGTCGGCACGGGTGGTGCTCGACCGGCACGCGGCCTTCGTCGGCTGGGCATTGTTGTCCCCCGCCGGCAACTTCCTGCAGTAGGAGGTCGCCGACGGGGGAGCGGTGGTGCGGTGACTCAGCCCCAGGAGGAGGTGGCCCAGTCCTCGCTGGACCAGTACCGGCCCGACCAGTAGCGGCCCGACCAGTAGCGCCCGGACCAGTACCGGCCGGCCCAGGACGGGTCCGACCACGACGCGGCGCCGCTCCACGGCTTGCCGTCCCAGGTGCCGGCGGACCAGGTCTTCGACGCGAACGGCAGCATGTAGCGCTGGCTGCTGCTGTCGTTGCAGACCTCGGTCTTCAGGGCGTACAGCGTCGGCGACCAGTTCGTGTCCAGGCACAGGTTCAGGCCGACGAGCACCACCTGGCGCTTGTCGTTGAGCTGCCACTTCTGGCGGGCGCTACCGTTGCAGTCCCAGAGCTGGATCTTGGCGCCCGCGCCCGCGGTACGGCCGTCGGCGTCCATGCACTTGCCGGTGATCCGGATGGTCCCGTCCGAGTGCATCTGCCAGTACTGGTTGGGTTGGCCGTGGCAGGTATAGGTGATGACCGGCGTGCCGTTGACCGTCTGCCCTGACCAGGCATCGAGGCAGGTGCCGTTGGGCGCGAGGATCTGCCCGGTGCCGCCGGGGCCACCCGGTCCGGCCCACTGCTGACCGGCGAGCCGCTTGCCCATCCACAGCCCGCCCACCCAGGACGACTCGGTGGCGGCCTTGCCGGCCCAGGTGCTGCTGCTGAACGGGCCCATGACACTGTTCTCGCCCTTGAGCGCGACATTGTCGACGATCACGTGGCCGTTGCCCCGCGACGACTCGATCGACCCGGTGCCGTTGGACCTGGTGAAGGACTGCACGGTCGTCGGCGTCGCCCGGGTCAGCGCCGCGCCCACGTTGAGCTGGCGCAACCCGAGTGTATTGGCGGTGCCGAGCGCGAGCGGGGTGCCACTGTCGATCAGGATCCGCTTGACCTGGTCCGGGGTGAGGGACGGACGGTTCTGCAGGAGCAGCGCCGCGGCGGCGGAGGTGACGGCGGCGGCCTGCGAGCTGCCGCTGCCCCGGAACAGGGTGTCGCCGACCCGGGCGGTGGGGTAGACCTCGTCGATGTTGGAGCCCGGGTTGCGCAGGGACACGATCGACTCTCCGGGCGCGAGCAGATCGACGTTACGCACCTTGCCGAGGTTGCTGAAGCTGGCCAGCGTGTCGTCGTCGGTGGCGGTGGTGCCCTTGGTCGACGAGGCGCCGACGGAGAGGACGAACGGGTCCGTCGCCGGCAGCGTCAGCGACGTGGTGCCGTTGCCCTCGTTGCCACCGGCGACGACGACGACGATGCCGACCCGCCAGGCCTGCTCGATGGCGAACTGGACCGGGTCAGTGCGGTAGTCCGCGGTGCCCGCCGTGCCGTAGGCGAGGTTGATGACCCGGATCGGGTAGGCCGGGTCGTGGCGGCGGTGCTCGACCACCCAGTCGATGGCCGCGATCACCTGGGTGACGTCGACCGAGCCGTTGGCGGCGCCGACCTTGATCGAGGTGAGCTTCGACTTCGGTGCCAGGCCGACCGTGCCGGTGGCGGTGTCGTTGCCGATGATGATGCCGGCCATGTGGGTGCCGTGGCCGTAGCTGTCCAGGTAACGCAGGTTGCTCGTCTGTGACTCGAAGGACAGGTCCGGTCCGTTGACCAGCTGCCCGGCCGGCATGCCCGGCACCGGGGCCACCCCGGTGTCGATCAACGCCACGCCGACGCCGGTGCCGTTCAGCGCGCCGGCGGTTCCCGTCGAGGCGTTGATGATCGTCCGGATGTCCTTGATGGTGGTGCCCACGACCGTACCGCCGCCGCCCATCCACAGCCCGGAGGCCCATCCACCGCCGGGAGTGCCGGTCGATCCGGCGACCATGGCGGCGGCGGAGACCCCCAGGACACCAACCGGCATCAGCACCGCCGAAGCGGCGGCACCCAACGCTCGAAACACCGTCCTCGACCTGGTCCGTCGCGTCACAAGGCTCCCTCCGTGGCATCGACGCAGGAAAGCGCCGCAGTACTCACGATGAGGCCCCGGTAACGCATTGTCACTGGGCGCTGACGACTATTGACCAGGCAGTTGACACGACTGGCCTGTGATCCGGCGCACACGTTGAGTAATCGAACGTCTCAGGTGAGACTGCCCCGGCGCAGCCGGATCCACCGGTAGCCGTAGCGCCCGAGCGTCAGGGCGTCGAGCTGGCCGACCGGTTCGTCGAGCTGCGTGCCGAACACCTGGTTCGGCTCCTCGCTCTCGCCGGCCAGCGAGCCGAGATCCACCTGACAGGCCTGCTCGCCGAGGTTGTGCAGAAAGAGCATCGTGCCGGTCGGGCCGTCCGCCCGGTGTGCCATCACCCCGGGCGGCAGCTTCTCGTCGAGGGCGGTACAGGTGCCGGTGCCGACCTCCGGGCACTCCCGCAGCGTGCGGATCATCCGTTCGAACCAGCCGAGCAGCGAGTCGGCGTCCTGCCGTTGTGTCGTGACGTTGACCGTCGGGTAGCCGTACTCGCCTTCGGAGATCACCGGGGAGACCGGCCGCTCGGCGGTGGTGAAACCGGCGTTGGGCAGCGTTGACCACTGCATCGGCGTGCGGATCGCCTCCCGCTCCGGCAGGGACAGGTCGTCGCCCATCCCGATCTCCTCGCCGTAGCGGAGCACCGGTGTCCCGCGCAGCGTGAACTGCAGGGAGTACGCCAACCGGATCCGGTCGGGGTCCCCGCCGAGCATCGGTGCCATCCGGCGTCGGATGCCCCGGTCGTACAGCTGCATGTCCGGCTCCGGTCCGAACTCGGCGAACACGTCGGCCCGCTGGTCGGCGGTGAGCCGTGACAGGTCCACCTCGTCGTGATTGCGCAGGAAGGTGGCCCATTGCGCGCCAAGCGGCAGCTTCGGCGTCGCGCGGAGGCCCTCCAGGATCGACTCCGGGTCGCGTCGGGCCAGCGCCAGCATGATCCGCCCGTTGAGCATGAAGTCGAAGAGCATGTGCAGGCGGTTCGCCGAGCCGCCCTCGTCGGCGAAGTACCGGACCAGCTCGCCGGGCTCGGCGTTGGCCTCGGCGAGCAGCAGCGCGTCGCCGCGCCGCCAGGACGCGTGCTGACGCAGCTCGGTGATCAGGCCGAAGTCCTTGGGGGAGTCGGGATTGCCCGGCTCGGTCTGCTCGATGATGAAGGGGGCGGCGTCGATCCGGAAGCCGGCGACGCCCAGCTGCAGCCAGAATGCCATGATCCTCTTCAGCTCGGCCCGGACCGCCGGGTTGCCGGTGTTGAGATCCGGCTGGAAGTCGTAGAACCGGTGGTAGAACCACGCTTTGGCCTTGCGGCTGTAGGTCCAGGTCTCGCGCTGCTGGCCGGGGAAGACCATCCCCTGGAAACGGTCGGGCGGCGCGGTGTCCGACCAGACGTACCAGTCGCGGTACTTCGAGTCCGGGTTCGAGCAGGCATCCACGAACCAGGGGTGCTCGTCGGAGGTGTGGTTCACCACCAGGTCGATGATGACCCGCAGGCCACGGCTCTGCGCCGCGTGCAGCAGTTCGGCGAAGTCGCCGAGGGTGCCCATCCGGGGGTCGACGGCGTAGAAGTCGGTGACGTCGTACCCACCGTCGCGGCGGGGCGACGGGTGGATCGGGCTCAGCCACAGGCACGTCACGCCGAGCCGGGAGAGGTAGTCCAGCCGGCTGGTCAGGCCGCGGAAGTCGCCGATCCCGTCGCCGTCGGAGTCGGCGAACGTCTCGACGTTCAGGGAGTAGACGACGGCCTCGCGGTACCAGTGTTCGTTCACCACTTCGTTGTGCCCGCAGCGCCGCCGCGTTCAAACCAATCCGTGATCCGGCCGGTGCGGCGGCGAACGGCACCGACGTCTCAGCCGCCGACGCATGTATGGGTGAGCCGGCCGGATTCGACTGTGGCTACTGCGCGCCCGGTGGAGCAGGATGTACAGGCCAAGTCGGTACATCGCGGAGTCCAGGGAAGGAACTTCATGGCCACCATGCGGGTTGCGGAGGTCGCAGAGCCGGGTACCAGGTTTGAGCTCGTGGATCGGGACCTGCCGGAGCCTGCCGCCGGTCAGGTGCGGGTGACCGTCGAGGCGTGCGGGATCTGCCACAGTGACGCCGTGCTGGCCAACGGCTGGCTGCCCGGGACGACATTTCCCGTGGTTCCGGGCCACGAGATCGCCGGCCGCGTCGCCGCGGTCGGTGCCGGGGTGAACCACTGGCAGGTCGGACAGCGCGTCGGCGTCGGCTGGTTCGGCGGGGCGTGCGGGCACTGCCCGCGCTGCCGTGGCGGCGACGCGATCACCTGTCCGAGTCTGCAGATCCCGGGGCTCGCCTACCCGGGGGGCTTCGCCGACGCCGTTGTGGTGCCCGCCGACGCGCTGGCCGCCATCCCGGACGAGTTGACCGCCGTGGAGGCGGCGCCGTTGATGTGCGCCGGGGTGACCACGTACAACGCCCTCCGGCACAGCGTCGCCGCGCCGGGCGACACGGTGGCCATCCTGGGCCTCGGCGGTCTCGGTCACCTCGGTGTGCAGTACGCAGCCAAGCTGGGCTTCCGCACTGTCGCGATCGCCCGTGGCGCGCACAAGGAGCAGTTCGCCCGCGATCTGGGCGCCCACCACTACATCGACAGCACGGCGCAGGACGTCGCCGCGGCCCTGACCAGCCTGGGCGGCGCGCGCGTGGTGCTGGCCACGGTGACCGCGGCCGACGCGATGAGCGCTGCCGCGGGTGGGCTGAGCGCCCGTGGTCAGCTGGTGATCGTTGGCGCCTCCACCGAGCCGCTGCAGATCACGCCGCTCCAACTGATCTTCGGAAGTCAGAGTGTGGTCGGCCACGCCTCCGGGACCGCCCGGGACTCGGAGGAGACGTTGGCCTTCAGCGTGCTCACCGGCGTCCGGGCAATGACGGAGACCGTGCCGTTGCCGGAGGTGTCGACCGGTTTCGACCGGATGCTCAGCGGCGAGGCGCGGTTCCGCGCCGTCCTCACCACCGGCAACTGAAACCGGTTGGCACGTTACGCGGGTACCGTGTCGCCGCGCCGGGCGGCGATCGCTGTCGCCCGGCACGCGAGGTCGGGCAGCACGTCGCCGAGCGCCGCGTCCAGCCGGATCGCGGCGCGGTCATCGCCGCGGGTGACGCCCTGGTTCACGATGGCGACGGGGACGCCGAGTTTGGCCGCCCGCAGCACGAACCGGCGTCCGGACATCACCGACAACGACGAACCCAGGACCAGCAGCAGGCTGGCCCGCTCGACGAGCGCGAAGCACTCGCCCACCCGCGACGCCGGCACCGTCTCACCGAAGAACACGACGTCCGGCTTCAGGCTGTCCTGGTCGCACCGGGCACAGCGGACGGTCCGGAACCGATCGAGTTCCGCGTCCGGCAGATCCACGTCCCCGTCCGGGTTGACGGCGGTGGCTCGCGCCGCGAAGTCCGGGTTTACCTCGCGTAGCCGGTGGTCGAGTTGCTCCCGGCCGGTGCGGTCGCCGCAGCTCAGGCAGACCACCTGCGCCAGGGCGCCGTGCAGTTCGATCACCGGACCGGCGCCGGCCGCCTGGTGCAGGCCGTCCACGTTCTGCGTGATGATGCCGTCGACCAGGCCGGCGTGCTGGAGCAGCGCGACCGCGTGGTGACCGGCGTTGGGCAGCGCCGCGCCGATGGTGCGCCATCCGAGGTGGCTCCGGGCCCAGTACCGCTGGCGGGCCGCGGCGTCGCCGACGAATGCCTGGAACGTCATCGGCGTGTGCCGGCGGGCCGCGCCGCTCGGCCCCCGGTAGTCCGGAATACCCGACTCGGTGGAGAGCCCCGCGCCGCTCAGCACAACCACGCCACCCTCGGCGATCAGCGCCGCGAGCCGGTCGATCGATGGTTCCCGCACGCTCCAATGGTGCCTCAGGATGTCACCGGCGAGGTCGTTACCGGCTCGCGGGCAGCGTTGCGGTCACCTGTCACCGTGAACTTTGCGGATCACGGTGGGAGGCGGAATGTGGTTCACGGCGCGATGTCCGGTCCGGCCCGAGGAGCAGGACTGGATCGACACCTCGATGCGCTGGCTGGTGGACGGCTTCGGCGAGGCGGTGCTGCGCCGACCGGTGGTCCTGCCGACTGAGGACTTCTTCCCGGGGTCGTACTCCGGAGGGTACGACGACGTGCACGCGGTGCTGCTGCGCATCGCGTCCCACATGGAGGTGGACCCGGCGCGGGTGGATCTGGTGCTGGAGCCGACCGACCAGGAGGAGAGCGCGCTGCTCGCGAGCCTGCCGGCGTACCAGCGGTCCTGGGCGGGCGCCGCGGGTGACTACGTTCGGCGCGACGGCCGCGGCGTCATCACCGTCCGCGGTGACCAGGCCCAGGATCCGATGGGGCTGGTTGCCACGATCGCCCACGAACTGGGCCATGAACGGCTCATCGGAGAAGGTCGTCACGATCCCACCGCCAAGGACCACGAGCCACTGACCGACCTGCTGACCGTTGTGTTCGGACTGGGCATCTTCGCAGCGAACGCCGCCTTCGAGTACCGCGGTCGCGATGGTGGCTGGCAGACCAGCCGGCTGGGTTACCTGACCGAGCCCATGTACGGCTACGCGCTCGGCCGGTACGCGTTCTGGCGCGGCGAGCCCGCCCCCGACTGGGCCCGCCATCTCGACGTCAACCCGCGGACATACCAGAAGCAGACGTTGCGCTACCTGAGTCGGCGCCCCTGACCCACGGTTGGCGGGGTGGCTGCGACGGGACCGGGCCGGGGGTCGCTCACCGGGCGGCCAGGGTGGCGGCGTGGTCGGGCACGTAGGTGGTGGTTGCCATCGGGGGGCGCCGGTAGCCGCCGGACAGCGGGCGCGCCGGCAGTTGCAGCGCTGGCCGCTGGACCTCGTAGTACGGCACGGTGGAGAGCAGGTGCGCGATCATGTTGATCCGGGCGCGCCGCTTGTCGTCGCTCTCCACGTCGTACCACGGCGTTTCCGGACCGTCGGTGTGGGCGAACATCGTGTCCTTGGCCCTGGAGTAGTCCTCCCAGCGGCTGATCGACTCCAGGTCCATCGGGGAGAGCTTCCAGCGGCGCATCGGATCCTCCAGCCGGGACCGGAAGCGGCGCTCCTGCTCAGCGTCGCTGACCGAGAACCAGTACTTGCGCAGCAGCACGCCGTCCTCGGCGAGCAGCCGCTCGAAGATCGGACACTGGCGCAGGAACCGCTGGTACTCCACGTCGGAGCAGAAGCCCATGACCCGCTCCACGCCCGCCCGGTTGTACCAGCTCCGGTCGAAGAGCACGATCTCGCCGGCGGCCGGGAGCTGCTCGACGTAGCGCTGGAAGTACCACTGCGTCTTGTCCCGCTCGGTCGGTGCCGGCAGCGCCGCGATCCGTGCGATGCGCGGGTTGAGGTACTCGGTGACGCGCTTGATCGCGCTGCCCTTTCCGGCGGCGTCGCGACCCTCGAAGATCACAACCAGGCGGGCGCCCTCGACGCGCACCCACTCCTGCAGCTTGACCAGCTCACCCTGCAGTCGGAAGAGCTCAGCCTCGTAGAGCTTCTTCGGCAGCCGCTCGGGGGCACCGGGGCTGCCGTCCGGCCCAGCGTGGGCCGGGTCCAGCTGGGCCATCTTGTCCTTGGCGTCCTTCGTGCCGTGCTTCTTCGCCACCTCGGGCACTCCCTCCGGCCATGGGTCCCCGCAACACCTCCACAATGCACCCTGGCGGCGACGACCACGAGACGACCACGATGTCCGCTGTGATCGGGCACCCCCGGGTCGCCGATGCCGTTGCGTGCGAAGGAGCACGCCCGCGGCGCCCTCCGCCGGGCGACCTGTTGCTGCAAGCCCCATTTCGGCACGGAGGGCTTCGTGTCCAAGTTGACACTTGATAAAGCAGATGATTGAGTAATGCGCATGTCAGTCACCATCGAGGATCAGCGGCTCGACGCCCTGTTCACGGCGCTCAGCGACCGCACCAGGCGGGACATCGTGGCGCGGTTGAGCACGGGCGAAGCGACGGTCAAGGAGCTGGCGGAGCCGTACGCCATGAGCATGCAGGCCGTCTCGCAGCACATCCGGGTGCTCGAGCGGTCGGGTCTGATCACCCGGGGCCGGCACCGCCAGACCCGGCCCTGTCGCATCGAGCCCGCGGCGCTCGAGGACGTGGCTTCGTGGATCGAGGAGAGCCGGCGGATCTGGTCGGAGCGGATGGACCGGCTTGAGACGCACCTCGCCTCCCTACCGAAGCGGGACAAACGGTGAACAACGACGAACTTGTCCACCGACGGGTCTTCGACGCGCCGCGCGAGCTTGTGTGGCGGTGTCTCACGGAGCCCGCCGAACTCGCACAGTTCTGGGGCCCGGACGGCATGGCCACCCCGATCGACGGCATCATCGTCGAGCTCCACTCCGGAGGCCGCTTCGAGACCCCGATGGTCGGCGAGCACGGCAGCTACCGGATGGTGGCCACCTTCACCGAGGTCATCGCGCCGGAACGGCTCGCCTGGGTCGAGCCGGTCACCGGGATGCACACCACCGGCACACTTCACGACCTTGGCGACGGCAGAACCGCGGTCGTCATCCACCAGCGGCACGTGCCCGAGGCGATGCGCACGCCCGAGGCCCGCGCAGGCTTCCTCACCTCCCTCGACAAGCTCGAGGAGCACCTCGCACACCTCATGTCAGGAGACCTACCATGACCGACCCGCAGGCCTGGGTGGCGCCGACCTACGAGCGGCTCGCCGATCTTCTCGCCGCCGCGCCCGTTGCGACATGGGACGCCCCGTCGCTGTGTCAGGGGTGGCTCGTGCGCCACGTCGTCGCGCACGTGACGATGCCGGTGCGGTTGACCCCTGAGCAGTTCGGGGCCGAGATGGCGGCGGCCGGTGGCGACTTCGCCGTGCTCTCCGACACCGTGGCCGCGCGGGACGGCTCGTTGCCGATCGCCGACCTGGTCGATCAGCTCCGATCGCCGGGACTGCACGCGTGGCAGCCGCCTGGCGGCGGCGCGGTCGGTGCATTGAGCCATGCCGTGATCCACTCGCTGGACGTGACGATCGCGCTCGACCGACCCGCGGTGGCGCCCGGAGAGGCGACGGCGGCCCTCCTCGACCAGCTCACCGCCAGCCACGGCACCTGGTTCGGGGTCGACCTGAGCGATGTCCGGCTCGAGGCCACCGATGCCGACTGGAGCTGGGGGAGCGGCCAGCTTGTTCGCGCCGACCTCGGCTCACTGGTGGCCCTCCTGAGCGGGCGCGTGCTGCCCGACGGCCGGACACTGCCCCGCGCCTGAATAGCCGTCACCCGACGCGAGGGAGCATCATCTCTCGTCCGGGCCGTCCCGGGCATTGGTTGTCCTGCCAATAGACGGTGACGTACCAGGATGGTGGACTACCTGTAGCGGAACGGTCGTCGGACACCTCTCCCCCCAACGATGCCGCGATCGGCCGTTCCCGCCAGGAACGAGTGGGTCATCGCCATCACGGTGGCCCACTCGCTGGCTCTCATCGGGAGCCCGGCGGCAGCTGTCCGGCTCAGCGGCGCGGCGGCCGGGTCGCCGGCACCAGCGCCAGGGCGGGCAGCACGATCAGCGGCACCACCAGCAGGGCGCGCAGCGTGCCGACCCGGTCTCCGAGTAGGCCCACCAGCGGTGGCCCGGCGAGGAAGGCGGTGTAGCCGATCACCGCCACGACGCTGACCCGCGCCGCCGCCCGCGCCTCGTCGTCGGCGGCGGCGCTCATCCCGACCGGAAAGCCGAGCGAGGTACCCAGCCCCCACAGCGCCACGCCGATCAGCGCCAGCGGCAGCGAAGCGGCCAACACGGCGACGGCCGCCCCGGCGGCCGCCAACACCATCGTGGCAAGCAGGACCGGGACCCGGCCCCAGCGGTCCAGCGCCACCGTCCCGGCGGTGCGCCCCACCGTCATCGCGGTGACGAAGACCCCGAAGACGGCCGCGCCCATGGCCGCGCTCACCTCGTGGCCGTCCACGAACGCGACGGCGAGCCAGTCGTTGGCAGTGCCTTCGGTGAAGGCCATGACCAGCACGAGCAGGCCCACCAGCAGGGTGCGCGGCTCGCGCCAGGCCCGGAGTGCCCCGCTGCCACCCCGCTGCGGCCTGGCGCCGCGGTCAGCGCCGGCGTCAGCCTCGGGCAGGAACGACCTGATCGCGATCAGCGAGCCGCCGGCCACCAGGAGCGCGATGAGCGCCAGGTGGACCGCGACCGGAATCCCGGCGCGTGCCGTGCCCGCCCCGATGCCGGCGCCGGCGACCGTGCCGACGCTCCAGGCGGCGTGGAACCGCGGCATCACGGTGCGCCGCAGCCGCCGCTCGACCGCGGCCGCCTCGACGTTCATGGCGACCTCGCAGGTGCCGGAGCCGTAGCCCAGGGCGCAGAGGCCGACGCCCACCGCGATCACCCAGCCCCATACCCCGGTCGCCACGCCGGCGACGGTGAGCCCGGCCGCGACGAGCACCGCACCAGCGGCCACCGCACGCGGCGGCCCGATGCGGTGCACGAGCACACCTGCCGTCGGCAGCGCCAGCACGGCGCCGAGGGACATCGCGAGGAGCAGCATGCCGAGTTGTCCGGCGGTGAGATGCAGCGCGTCGCGCACCGCTGGGACCCGGGCGAACCACGAGCCGAGCGCCAGCCCGTTGAGCCCGAACACCACCGCGACGGCGGTCCGGGCGGTGGTCACATGGCGCGGCACCACCGGGCCGGTCGGCGCGCCGACCCCGGCAGCGGTGGACGAACTCATCGGCTCAGGCTCCTTGATGCTGGTGGCGCAGCGGCCGGCACAGGCTGAACGGCTGGCGGGAGTGGCCGCGCCAGCCGTCCAGGTTCTTGCCCCGTGATGTTGCGCCGGTTTCCCGGTGGGTCAGTTGTTCGGCTCCTGAGCGCTGATTTCGGCCAGCGCGGAGTCACTGTCGCGTTCCACCGCCAGATCACCCAGGGAGATCACGCCGGTCAGCTGCTCGCCGTCCAGCACCGGTAGGCGACGGACCGCGTGGGTGCGCATCAGCTCCACCGCCGTGTCGATGTCGTCGTCCGGGGAGACCGCCACCAGGTCGTGGGTGATCACATCGGCGAGGCGGGTGGTGCGAGGGTCGAGATCCTCCGCGACGCCACGTACCGTGATGTCCCGGTCAGTCAACACGCCGCGCACCGCGGTTCCGTCCACGACGATCACGGCACCGACGTCGGCGTCGCGCATCTGCCTCGCCGCGGCAACAAGCGTTTCGTCCAGGCCCATCGTCAGCGGGTCCCTGGTCATCACTTCGCTGACCTTGCTCACCATGGTCAATACACCTCCTTGACCCTCCACTACCCGCGCCGCCGGGGCCGAACCCTTCAGGACTGTGGCTGAGCGATATTGACCATCCAGCTGATCCCGAACCGGTCCACGCAGGCGCCGAACTCGTCACCCCACATCTGCTTCTCCAGCGGCACGGACACCGCACCCCCGTCGGACAGCTTCGCCCAGTACCCGCGCAGTTCGTCGGCGTCGTCCCCGCTGAGGCTGATCGAGACGTTGGTGCCCGGGTTGTGCTCCATCCCCGGCGGGGTGTCCGCGCCCATCAGCGCGAGCCCGCTGTCGGTCTCCAGTTGGGCGTGCATGATCTTGTCGGCGATCGCGGCGTCCGGCGCGCCGTACTCGCCGAAGGTGCTGAGCGTCAGGTTGCCGCCGAAGACGCT
Organism: Micromonosporaceae bacterium; assembly: GCA_035296325.1. Lineage (GTDB taxonomy): Bacteria > Actinomycetota > Actinomycetes > Mycobacteriales > Micromonosporaceae > DATHBD01. The sequence continues at coordinate 265,014 of DATHBD010000023.1, forward strand.
CTGGTAGAACTCCATGGCTTGCTGTGCGTTGTCGGTGAAGCTGAGGTACGGGTTCAGGCGTGTGGCCACGGTGTGCTCCCTGGGACGAGAAAGGTGCTGACCTCTCGCAGACTAACCAGCACCGGTGTCCGGGCCGGCTGATTCCACCTGAGGCGCGGGTGCCAGCACCGCCGGACCGGGTGAGCGGTACTCCGCTCGACGCTCCCAACCTTCACTGAACAGCGGCAGCCGACCGAAACTGCGCGGGTACGCTGCGCAGGCGTCACGGTCCAGCCGTACGCCCAGTCCGGGTGCCTGGGGCACCGGGAAGCTTCCGGTGGCCGGGTCGACCCGGGGCGCCCCGGCAGCGAGGTCGAAGACCCACGGGTCGGCGAAATCGTTGAAGTGCTCCAGAACCGCCACATTCGCGGTCGCCACGGCGAAGTGCACCGCGGCGGCCGTACCGACCGGCCCGCAGACGTTGTGCGGAGCCAGTTGGATGTTGTACGCACCGGTCCAGCCGGCCAGCCGGTGCAGGCCGGTGATCCCGCCGAAGTGGGTCAGGTCGACCTGCAGGATGTCGACGAGGCCGCCCTCCAGGTAGGGCACCAGCTCGTCGGCGGTGTGGATCCGCTCCCCGGTGGCGATCGGGAGCGAGGTGTGGGCCCGTACCGAACGGAGGCCCTGCAGATCCCCCGGCGGCACCGGCTCCTCCAGCCAGCCGGGCCTGGTCGGGGCGACGGCGGCGGCAACCAGGCGGGCCGTGGCGGCGGTGAACCGGCCGTGCATCTCCAGGTACAGCTCCACATCCGGGCCGACGGCGTCGCGCACGGCCTCCAGGATCGCGACCGAACGGCGCAGCTCCGCCGCGGTGAGGGTGGCGACGGCGGCCCCGAAGGGGTCGATCTTCAGGGCGCGGTAGCCGCCGGCGACGACCTCGCGGGCCCGTTCGGCAACCGCGACCGGATCCCGCCCGGTGCGGTACCAGCCGTTGGCGTAGGCCGGCACGGCGTCGCGGAACCGTCCGCCCAGCAGCTTCCAGACCGGCACACCGAGCGCCTGGCCCATCAGATCCCAGCAGGCCACGTCGAACGCCGCCAGCGCGGACTGGGTGATCTCACCCGGCTTGCCGTACTCACCGACCTGCACCTGCCAGGCGAGCCGGCTCAGCTGGAACGGGTCGGTGCCGACCACGTACCGCTCACCGAGCTCGGCGATCGCGGCGAGCAATGTGTCGGTCTTGCTGACCATGCGCACCTCACCGACACCGTGCAGGCCTTGATCGGTGTGCACCTCGACGAAGGTGAGTTCCCGCCACGGGGCGCCGACGACGAGCACGTCGAACCCGGTGATCATCCCAGCAGTGCTCATCGCTTCGCTCCTGTCGTACCAAGCCAGTCCATCGCCTCGTCGACGACGGTGCCGGGAACCTCGTGTCCGCCGGCGAACTCGGCATAGTGCACCGGGTAGCCGCTGTCCCGCAACGTCGGCACAATGCGTCGGCTGCACCGGTCGATCGGCAGCACTCGATCCGACCGACCGTGCGAGATGAAGCAGCCGGGTGGGTCGGCTGCCGGCGTCGCGGTACCCGAGGTGCCGGCGGCGAAGCCCGGGGAGAAGGCCAGGACCGCGTCGACCAGGTCACCGTTGCGCAGGCCCAGCGAGAGCGCGTACGAGGCGCCGTCGGAGAACCCGCCGATGACCAGCCCCGGCCGAGCCACCCGGTACGTACCGAGAATCCGGGTCAGCGCCTGCTGGATGCGCGTGACGTCGGGCCCGTACCCACCCCGGATCAGGTCCCACGTCGAGCCGACCGACTGCGGCGCGAACAACATCAACTGCCGCTCGTCGGCGTGCCCGATCAGCAGTTCCAGCCCGGCCGCGGCACTGCCGCCGGCGCCGTGCAGGAGCACGACCAGCCGGCTCGCCCCGGTCCGGGGCACGTACAGCAGGCCGACCGGACGGCCGTCCACATGCACGTCGCTACGCCCGGCCGGCGCAGCCTCCGGCCCGGCCGCCACCCGCCCCTCCGCCGGCCCGGCGGAGGGGTTCGGCAGCGCCAGCCGGCCGCGGGCCGCGTCCGGCAGCCGCTCCCCGGCCGCGGGTGTGTCCTGCATCGCGCTCCCCACCATGCCTGCGACCGGCGCATCCGTCGCCGGCTGTCATCTCCGGCTCCTACCCGGCTGGCGTTGCCGCACACCGGCGGGGCGGCGGTTTCGACCGCTCGTTTGGCTCGCTGCCGGCCTGGGCAGTCGACCTTCATGATGCCGCTCTGGACCGGGCCCGCGGTCGCGCTGGTGACCCTTTTCGACGCTGACGGATCATTGGCGACCGAGGCGACGGCCGCACACGCGGCGCGCCTGGTCGAGCTGGGAGTGCGGGCCGTCGTCGTCAACGGCACCACGGGCGAGGCCGCGGCCATGACCGATGGGGAGCGTGCGGCACTGGTCACGGCGGTGAAGGCGGCCTGCCCGACGGTGCCGGTGGTCGCCGGCGCGTCGGGGGAGTGGTGGGAGCCGGCGACCACCCGGGTCGCGGCGGCCGTCAAGGCGGGCGCCGACGCGGTGCTCGTCGCGCCCCCGCGCTTCGGCGACTCGGTCGAGCAGTACTACCGGCACGTCGCCGAGGCGGTGGCCGGCGTCCCCGTCCTGGCGTACAACTGGCCGGGTGTCGCGGGCGGGGAGGTCTCCGTCGACGCGCTGCCGGAGCTGCCGGTCGCCGGCGTCAAGGACTCCACCGCCAGCGCTGATCGGCTGATCCGCCAGATCGACCTGGCCTGGTCCGGCGCCGTCTACACCGGCTCGGCGGCGCTGATCGGGTTCACCGGGTGGGTGGGCGGGGCCGGCGCGATCGTGGGGGCCGCCAACTTCGTACCGGAGGAGTGCCTGGCCGCCTGGGACGGGGACGCGGCCGCGCAGCGTCGGGTGGTGCGCGCTGTCGCCGCGGCGGGTAGCCGGTTCCCCCGCAGCCTGAAGGAGGCCACGGCGCAGCGGTTCGGCACTCCGGCAACCTGCCGGCTCGGCTGACGGCTCGGCTGAGGGCTCGGCTCAACCAGGGGCGGGGGTCAGCGGCAGGCGGATAGGCCCTGGAGCACGCCGCCGCGGTAGGCCGCGATCCGATCGAACGCGCTCACCTCGTTGGACGGGCTGGCCCGGCCGAATGCGATCAGCGCGGCCACCGCCTCGTCCAGATCGCCGGGGGAGAGCCGGACGCCGGTGTCCCTGGCGTCGCGGTTGAGCAGATCGGAGGTCCACGACCCGGCGAGGCAGTCGATCGCGGTCTGGCCCGCCCGGCCCTGCGTGCTCTCGCCCCGCCGGCCCTGTACGGCCTGCGCGAAGAGCCCGCCGATCAGCATGCCGACCGCGTTGTCGCCGATGCGTTCGTGCAGCCGGGGACCGAGCCCTCGACCGTCGAACGCCACGAAGTTGCCGGATTCGCAGTAGAACGCGGTGTTCGCCGCCGCACCGGTCGAGGAGCGCCCGGCGCAGTCCGGAGGGTCCGCCGGGTTGAACTGCACGACCCGCAGCGGTTCCCAGGCGCGGCCGGCCAGCTGCGGGAACACCCGGGACCAGTACGCCTGGTTCTCCTCGGTGAGGGCCCGCACCGCGTCGTCGTAGGGCAGGTCACCTCCGGTCGCCGCCTCCTCCCGGGTGCTGAACGGGACCTCGGTCACCGGCAGGTTGTCGGCGCGGTACCTCGCGCAACGATCGGCGCCCTGTTCGAACCCCTCCTGGAACGCGCGCACCCGGTCGAACGCGTTGCCGTGGGCCTGCGGCGCCAGCGCCGAACTTCCCGGCTCGTCGCGCAGCATCAGCATTCCGCCGAGCGCGTCGTCGAGCTCCTTCGGCTCCACCTTGTCGAAGCTCTGGGAGTTCCCGGCGTTGACGTCACCCACCCAGCTGCCGGCGAAGCAGTCAGCCTGCTGTTCCGCCACGATGGCGGGCTGCGTGCCCTGCTTGAGCCGTGCCTGCACCGCGTGGCCGTACTCGTGCGCCGCCACCACCGCCGCCAGCAGCGGGCCGAAGTTGGCGTACAGCTGCGGGATCAGCTGCTCCGCGTCCCAGGCGATGTAGTCGCCGGACGGGCAGTAGAAGGCGTTGGGCTGGTACTCCACCGCCTGCGAGCCGCAGCGCGGCGGGGGGTCGTTGCGCGTGTACGGGTGCAAACCGCCCTGAACCGGCTGGAACCGTTCGCCGTTGGCGATCCGCGGGAAGGCGGACTCCCAGAAGCGCTCCACATCCTTGAGGGCGGTGTTCACCGTCTCATTGGCCTCCCGGCTGGATGCGGCGTTGCCCCGCGCCGGGCCGCCGCCATCCGTATCGTCGGACTGGCCGGAGCCGGACCAACGCACCGCACAACCGGCGACGGCGACCAGAGCCACCGCGACCACGATGGCGCGCTTCGCGGGGTGAGGGGCGCTCACGGGCGGTTCCTCCGTCGGTATCGGCTGCGCGTTGCTGCGATGCTGAGCGGCTACCCAACGACCTCGGCTCAGAAACCGGGTAACGGCGACCGCGGCGCCGCTGCCGGTATGAAGCCGGCGCAGTGGGGGTAGGTGACGGTCATGGATGTAGCTACCGAATCCGAACGCAAATATCAGACGCCGAAGAAGTTCACCTTTCCCGACCTCGCCGGGCTGGCGAAGAAGGCCGGGATCACGCAGTGCGGGGACGTGGCGACCCACGAGCTGGACGCCACCTACTTCGACACCGAGGATCTGCGGCTGGCGCGCAACCGGATCACGCTGCGCCGCCGCAGCGGCGGCACCGACGAGGGTTGGCACCTCAAGACGCCTGGTGGCGGCGACGACCGGACCGAGCACCGACTGCCGTTGACCGACGACGAACAGGTGCCGGACGAGTTGCTCGCCCTGGTGCGCGCGGTCGTCCGGGACCGGCCGCTCCGCCCGGTGGCCCGGCTGCGGACCCGGCGCCGGGAGTACCCGTTGCAGGACGAAACCGGTCGGGTGCTCGCCCTGCTCGCCGACGACCGGGTCCATGCCGACGCCTTCGACCAGCAGCAGAACTGGCGCGAGGTCGAGGTCGAGCTGGTCGAGGGCGACCGCCCGGTGCTGAAGGCGCTGGACAAGCGGCTCCGTGCGGCCGGAGCGGCCCCGGCCACCGGCCCGTCCAAGCTCGCCCGCGCGCTCGGCGACCGGCTGTCGCAGCGCCCGCCGGCTGCCGGCGCCGACGGAAAGCAGCCCAGGGCGGTCCGGGCGGTCGTGGCGTACGTGCGCGAACAGCGCGATGCGATCATCGCCAATGACGCGGCGGTACGCCGTGGCGACCCCGCCGCCGTGCACGCCATGCGGGTGGCGACCCGCCGCCTGCGGAGCACGTTCCGCACCTTCCGCGGCGGGTTGTGGGAACGGGAGCGCACCGAGGCCCTGCGCGGTGAGCTGTCCTGGCTCGCCGACAAGCTGGGCGGCGTGCGCGACCGTCAGGTCATGGCGGCCCGCCTGCACAAGGCGGTGGCCGCGGAGCCGCCCGAGGTGGTCGTCGGACCGGTCGACGAGCGCATCGCCGAGCAACTCGACAGCGACCTTCAGGATGGCCGGCAGGAACTCGACCGGGCTCTCGGAGAAGCACGCTACTTCGCGCTGCTCGACGAGCTGGACCGGTTGGTCGACGACCCACCCGCCACCGGCGTGCGTGGCCGGTGGGTGCGTCGCAAGGCGGTGGGGCCCCTGCGCCGCGCCGACGACCTGCTCGATCAGGCAACGGCCCCGGCCGGCGCGGCGCAGGAAGCCGACCCCGAGGCTGCCAGCGACCGGGAGCACGACCGGAATGAGCACCTGCACGACGCGCGGAAGGCCTACAAGCAGGCCCGGTACGCCGTCGAGGTGTTCGTGCCGCTGGAGGGCGCACCCGCGCGGCAACTGGTGAAGCGGCTCGTCGCGCTGCAGGACGTGCTGGGTGATCACCAGGATTCAGTGATCACCGGTGAGCTGCTGCGGGAGTACGCCGACCGGGCCCACACCGCCGGCGAGAGCGCGTTCACCTACGGCGTCCTGTACGCGCGGCAGCAGGCCGCCGGTGAGGCCGTCCTGGCCCGTCTACCCGAAACGCGGCACGCGGCGGCAAGTCGAAAGCTGCGCAGCTGGCTGCGCTGATCATGGGACGAACCGCGACCGGCCACCCCTTTGTCAGGGGTGGCCGGTTCGGACGTGGCGCGCGATCAGCCCTGGCGGCTGCTCCAGCGCGCGTTTCTCCGGTTGATGACGAAGGTGCGGCCGCGACGACGTACCACGATCGAGCCGGCCTTCTGCTTGAGCGACCTGAGCGAGTTTCTGACCTTCATGACGGTTCCTCCAGACGCCCCCGATAACGGCCGGGGACGGTGCGAAATTCCCGGCCGGCACGTTGCGCTCGGAGGCCGTCCCACCGGCTCATCTCCGACTGCCGAGCCCGTTTTCAGCCATGATCCGGCCGTATCAGCCGACTCTGGATGTGGCCCGTAGGGACTCGGTGAAGGCGGCGACCTCGATCCGCTGGCGGGCCCGCTGCGCCGCGGCCACCGGGTCGGCGTGGACCTCGTTGACGTGCACGTGAGCGATGTCGAGTTCGGCCAGCAGACGCAGCTCGATGTCCTCCTCCGAAAGCGCGTGGCCGTAGCAGACGACGTCCTGCGGGGTCAGCAACGGCACGACCGGTCCAAGGCTGCTACTTCGGCGACATGGCCGGGCACGGCCAGCAGGTGGGCGAGGCCCATCGCGTCGAGGTTGCCGTTCGGTCAGGTGGCTTGCGTGTACAGGTCGGGCCCGCCGTCGCAGTACAACAGCGCCGGGCGAAGCCCACGGTGCCGGAAACCGGCGATCACGCCGATCGTGATCGAGCAGTCGCCGCCGATCACCAGAGGAATCTGCCCGGCATCCAGAATCCTGGCGACGCCGGCCGCCGTCTCGGTGGCGACCAGAGCCACCGCCGATGCGTTCTTGGCGTCGGGCCGCTCGGTGTCAGGGCGCCAACGGAACGCCGTGACATCGCCATGGTCCTGCGCCGCACCCGGCAAAGGTCCACCAGCCCGGCATTTCGAATCGCCTCGGGCCCCTTCTCCAACCCAGGTGTGCGCGCCGGCACTCGACGGCACGCCGAGCACTCCCCATCGCCATCCATGGTCGTGATAGTCGCACGGCCCACCGACAGGAACGGCTCCCGCAAACTGCTGCGGGCGAGGCTCCCTACCGGGGCGAAACCGGGGCGGGCACCGCCAACCGTTCGGCGTACCGGTCGTGGAGTTCCGACCAGCCGTACCGCAGCGCGTCCTCGCCCCGGATGGCCCCGACCGGCCGGCCGTCAAGCAGCTGTTCCGCGACGACGAGGCAGAGATGCCAGCCGGCGGCGACCTTGGGCAGCCAGTCCGGGTCGCTGACCGTGTGGTGCAGGGTGAGCCTGGTACCCGCGTCAGTGGCGGTGAGTTCCCACCGCAGCAGATCGGTTCCCCATGTGTGCTCCAGGAGCGTCGGCGGCTCGGCGCGGTGGATCGACGCCGGCAGGTCGACCGTGGTGTCGCCGTCGATCATCAGTAGCGTGGCATCGCCGGCCGTGCCAAGGTTCCGGTTGGCGGTGAATGGCGCCCACTCCCGAAGCTGCTCCGCCTCGGTGAGTGCAGCCCACACCCGCTCCGGGGGATGCGCGAGATCGCGTGTGAAGACGAGCGTCCACCGGTCACCGGCTGTGCTGCAGTCGACGGCCGCGAGAGGCCCTGGCCGGAACGGCTCTGCGCTCATGATCGCTCCTGATTCTCGAGATGACGTTCGAGTGCGTCGAGGTGGTGCTGCCACAGCCGGCGGTACGGCACGAGCCATCCGTCGACCGCCCGCAACGGCTCGACGTCGATGCGGTAGATGCGCTGTTGCGCGGCCGTGCGGCAGGAGACGAAGCCGTTCTCCCGCAGCACCTTCAGATGCTTCGACACCGTCGGCTGGCTCATCCCGAGCGCGCCGACCAGCTCACCGACGCTGCGCTCCGACGTCGCCAGCTCGTCGAGGATCCGGCGCCGGGTCGGCTCGGCAAGTACGGCGAAGGCATCCCCGGGCACCAAATGAATATGTCCCACAGGGTATATACCTGTCAAGGCATACGCCTCCGATACGGGACCCGGCCATGGGGCACCGGTCCTGCGTCCCTGGCCGGTGTCACCACCCGAGGCACCCGCAGATCATGGAAAATACGGCACCGCTATTGGTGCCTCAGCTTCCAAGATCCGGCCAGGCGGCGGGCAGCGGAGGTGGTGTCGACCGGCTCACCGAGGACATCTGGGCCGGTCCGGTCGGGGGAGGGTCGGACACCGCGGTGCACGGGACAGCCAGCGGCGTTCTCGGCGCCAGTTTGACCTCACGCCCCGGGTCGCCGAAGGTGATCAGATGGGTGCGAGCGACGAGGTACGGGACGGGGTGCCGCTGACCAACCTCGACCAGCCGCTGTTCGACGGGGCGGACGCCACCAAGCGTGATCTGCTGGACTACCTGGACGCGGTGGCGGACCGGATCCTGCCGGTGCTGCGGGAGCGACCCCTGTCGGTGATCCGGGTGCGCAGTGGGCAGGCCGCATTCATGCAGAAGAACGTCCCCCGGTACACGCCGGAGTGGGTGCCTACCGTCGGGGTGTGGGCGGAGAGTTCCAAGCGCGAGGTGTCGTACGCGCTCTGCAACGACCGCCGCACCCTGCTCTGGTTCGGCAACCAGCGAGCGGTGGAGTACCACCCGACGCTCTCCCGCGCCGGTTCCTGGGACCGTCCGACCGACCTCATCCTGGATCTCGACCCGCCCGACGGGGACGCGTTCCGGCTCGCCGTCGCCGCCGCCCTCCTGGTCCGTCGGGCCCTGGCCGACGCCGGCATGGCCGGCGCGGTCAAGACCAGCGGGTCGAAGGGCGTGCACGTGTTCGTCCCACTCGACGGGGCAGCGACGATCGAGGAGGTCGCGGCGGCCACCCGTGCGGTCGCGGCGCGGGCCGAGCGGCTCGATCCCGAACTCGCCACCACGGCGTTCGTCCGGGACGACCGGGCCGGCAAGGTGTTCCTCGACTCCACCAGGGCCGGCGGCGCAACGGTTGCGGCCGCCTACAGTCCGCGCATCCGGCCCGGCGTTCCGGTGTCGTATCCGCTGGCCTGGGACGAGTTGGAGGACGTCACGCCGACGGACTTCACCCTGCGCACCGCCGTGCGGCTGCTCGCCGGTCGTGATCGCTGGGCCGAGCTGATGCCTGCTCCCCAGCCGCTCGACCCTGGCCTGATCGAGGAGGGCCGCACGATCCCGGTGGCCCGCGTCCAGGCGATGCATGAGGGCAAGCGCCGTGCCCGGGCGCGTCGCGGCGACGGGTGACGGCGCCGCCGCGGTTCTACAATGCGGTGGGAACGGGCCGCTGAGGTGGTGAGATATCCATGCCCGACTGGTACGAGTCGTTGGTCGACCGTCAAATTCGCGAGGCGCAGGAACGCGGAGACTTCGACAACCTTCCGGGCGCGGGGAAGCCGCTGCCGGACCGGGGCGAGGCGTATGACGAGAACTGGTGGATCAAGGGCCTGGTCCGGCGGGAGCATCTCACCGGGCTCGCGCCCACGACGCTGCGTATCCGCCGCGAGGTCGAGGAGTTGACGCAGACGTTGGCCACGAAGTCGTCAGAGTGGTCGGTTCGCGCGGCGATGAAGGAACTCAACGAGCGGATCGAGCAGGCCAACCGGGGATTCGTCGACGGCCCGCCGGTGGTGCTACGCCCCGTCGATGTCGACGAGGCCGTGCGGGTCTGGCGGCGGCTGAAAGGTCAGTGACCCTCCGCCTGCCGGCCGCGCGCCGGGTGGCGCCGCGTTTGGGCAGGCAGCGATAGGGGCAGATATCTTGCATCCGCGCTGAAGGAGGACGTTATGCCGTGGGTCCGAGGTCACTACCGACGCACCACAGGTCGTCGCTACGGGTCCCGAGAGGCCCGGGCCGCTGGTATCGCGCTGATCGTGCTGATCGCGGTCGTGGTGCTGATCATCCTGATCCGCTGACAACGCGTCATCAACCGCGAACGGGTGGGCACCGGAAGGTGCCCACCCGTTTTTGCGCGGAGTTGCCTATCGGAGGTTCGGTACCTCGTCGCGGGTGACGACGTAGGCGTGGTTGAACACGTGGCGCAGGTGCGCCGCCGAGTTGCTGACGGTCAGGTGATTACCGTGCCAGGTGGCGAACAGCACCCACCGTGAACCGGCCGACTGCAACTGGTTCGGGTCCGGGATGGGCCCGTTCTCGTGCAGCGCGATCGGCAGGCTGGTCCCGACGATGTTGCGGACCGAGTTGTACATCGACGTCAGCGGCCCGTAGTTGCCGTCACCGGCGTAGGTGTCCGCACCGCCGATGTCGACCGTGGCCTTGCCCGGGTAGAACGACGACTGCGGCTGACCGTTGTAGCCGTGCAACCAGATCAGGTTGTTCAGGCCCTTGGTGTTGGTCATGTAGTTGTAGGTGAAGTTCCACAGGCGGTTGTACTGGGCGCCGCCCTCTTTGCTCCACCAGAACCACGTGCCACCGGCCTCGTGGTACGGCCGCCAGATCACCGCGACGTTCGCGTTCTCCATCTGCTGCAACGAAGCGGACACCTGGTCGAGCCGCTGGATGAACGAGGTGTACTCGGCCGTCCCCGGGGTCAGCACCCGGTTGATCGACACCGTCTCCATGGTGCCGGCGTAGGTGTCGGGACGCGTCGGGGCGCCCATGTGGTAGCCGACCATCGGGATACCACCGGCGTTCCACCACGCGATGGCCCGCGGCGTCAGCGACTCGTGCGAGTCACCGAAGTCCAGACCCCGGATCGCCGGCAGCTTGCCGGTGGTGTTCCGGATGTGGTTCATCTCGTGCTCCGGCCCACCGATCCACGTGGATTCCTGCTGGCCGGAGATGATGTGGTTGCCGTACTGGCTCTGGATGAAGCAGAGCAGGCGCCGGGCCTGCGGGCTGGCGTTGGGGTTCACCGGTGCCGCGCCGCAGCCGCCGCCACCGGTCACCGGAGGCGTGGTGACGCCCGGGGTGGTCGGCGTGGTGCCGCCGCCGGTCTGCGCCCACCGCTGGTTCGTGCCGCCGTGGCAGGTCCACAGGAGGACGATCGAGCCGTTCGCGGTCGCGCCCCCGGACAGGTCCAGGCACCGGCCGGTGACGGCATTGCTCAGGGTGCCGTTGCTGTTGAACGTCCAGCGCTGGGCCGTGCCACCGGTGCAGTCCATGATCTGCACCCGGTCGCCGTCGGAGTCCCCGCCGGTGGCGGCGTCGAGGCACTTGTTGCCGTACACCGTCAGCTGCCCGGAGGACGTCGTGGTCCAGGACTGGTTGGCGCCACCGTTGCAGTCCCAGATCGTCACCAGGGTGCCGTTGGCGGTCGCCGCGTTCGGTACGTCCAGGCATCGACCCGACGATGCGCTGACCACGGGCTGGTTGGTCGCCGCGGACGCCGGGCCCACCGCGGTCCACAACATCGCCGCGCCGACCGACCCGGCGAGCGCGACGACCAGGCCGACCGTCGCCAGCCGCCGGGTCCGGCGTGGGCGGCGCCGGGCTACAGATTGTTCAGAGTCCATGAGTTCTCCTCGTTGAGGCGGCCCGTGGGCGGTTCCGGGTCGCTCGTCATCACCAGCGCATGGCTGGTCAAGTGTGGGTATCGCCCGACTTGGCGGTCGCTGGAGTGCGCCGCTCGGCGGTATCGGATACCCGAGGCGAGGCTATGGTCACGCCTATCCATTACGCAACGTATTGACTCTGATGAACTGGTTAAGTTTCCGAACGTGCCTTCGGAATCAGCGTTCGTGGGTGCCGGAACGGTTGTCTGACCACATCTGGGGAACCCATCAACGTCAATGCACCGACAACGGGTCGGTGAAAGTTACGCGCCGACCTGACGTCAGATCATCGAGAGGTGGACGTGGTTGGTGTGGTCGCTGGCCGGATCGCCGTTGCCGCTGTTGTACGTGCGCCAACCGGTCGACGGTTGCCAGATCTGGCGGAACCAGATCACGTACAGCACGCCCAGCCGGCCCGCGTTGCTCACGAAGTACGCCGCCAGGTTATTGCCGTAGGTCCGGTCGTCCCCGGTCGCGACGCCGGCGAACGTGGTGCGATTGGAAGAGAAGTCGCAGGCCCGCCCGCGCGGGTGCTCCCCGCCGCCGCTGGAGCGGTAACACGAGGTGTGTCGCGTGAAACCGGCGGCCCGCGCCTGCTGCAGGGCGTTCAGCGTGCGGGCCGTGAGGCACCCCGACGTCGTCGGGTCGTCAGCCGTGCAGCCCTGGGACTGCAGCGTCCCGTTGGCGGCGCGCGGCGCCGCCGCCGCGGTGGCCGGCCGAGCCGCCGAGACGCCGCTGGCGACCTGGCCGCCGCCGACCGCCTTGAGTGCCCGCTCCGCCTGCTGCTTCTGCGCCTCCATCGCGGCGAGCTGCTGCTGCTGACTCGTCACTTCGGCGTCGATCGATGCCTTGGTTGCTTTCACGCGCTCACTGAGCTCGTTGTACTGGCGCAGCACACGGTCGTTGTGCAGCGCCAGCTGGTTGATGGTGGTGGCCTTGTCAAGGAGGCTGTCCGGCGACGGGCTGTTCAGCAGCGCCGACGCGGCGCGCAGGCTGCCCGCGCGGTAGGCCGCCACCGCGATCTGGCTGGTCTGCTCGCTCAGCGCGGCCCGCTCAGCCTCGACCCGGGTACCCTCGGCGGTCAGCTCCGCCTGACGCGTCTTCGACGCCTCGAGCTTGACCTGAGCGTCCAGGAAGGCGCGGTTGGCGGAGTCCAGGGCCTCCCGAAGGGCGACCGTGCCGCCCTCGTCGTCGGTGGCCGGGGCCGCGCCGGCCGGCGCGGGTCCGACGATCAGGCTTGCGACGACGGACAGTAGTGCCACGGCGATCACGGACGACCTGGCACGGTGCAGGCTGAACATGGTCAGCGGATCCCTCCATCGGCCGCCGGCCAGGTTAGCTGACGGGTTCGGGACGGAAGGTGCCCCTACCGCAGGATCGCGGATTCACCCCAGTGGTCCGGGTGGGTCCCCGGCTCGCCCGAAGGCGATTAGGCGGCGGTCGCCGCCCGCGCCGGGTTGGCGCAGCCGAGCGGAGACCGCCGCCAGCCTACCCGAGACCGGACGATGCGGCATAGTTGTGGCGGGTCACCGCGGGGCGCGCCACGCGACGCCGTTGGGGGAGGTTGCATGGTGCACGACCGGCGCGACGGCTGGGCCGCCGACGAGGCCGATGACCAGGTGCTCGGAGCGCTCGCCGGTGGCGGGCACGCCGGCCATGCCCATGGCCGGCGACCGCTGTCACCCGGCGGGCGGCGCATCGCGCTCCTGCTCCTGGTCGGGGCGGCCGTGGCAACCCTCGTCGCGATGGCGCTGCTCTGGCCGAACCCGTCCGAGCGGGAGGCCACCCCGCCGGGCCCCACCCGCCTGACCGGCCAGGTGCACGTGCTGGAGCCGGGGCCCTGCCCGCCGTCGGAGGGGCAGACCGCCCCGGCGCGACCGGACCCGGCCACCGGCTGCGGCACGGTGCTGGTGCGCGTCCATGACGGTCCGGACGCCGGGACGCTGGTCGCGACCGACGTGCCGTTCGGCCCCGGGGCGCCGACCGTCCGTGCCGGCGACGAGGTCGTGCTGATGTACCTGCCGGACGCTGAGCCGGATCAGCGCTACCAGATTGCGGATCACCGGCGCGACCGGCAGTTGTGGATCCTGGGCGTGGCCCTCGCGTTGGCGGTGATCGGATTCGGCCGATGGCGGGGCCTGGCCGCCCTGGCCGGGCTGGCGGTCACCTTCACCATCCTGCTGTTCTTCATCGTGCCGGCGATCCTCTCCGGCCGTCCGCCGTTGCTGGTCGCCATTGTCGGCTCCGCCGCCATCATGCTGACCGTGCTGTACCTCACGCACGGGTTCAACCGGACGACCACCGTGGCCGTGTTCGGCACCCTCACCAGCCTGGTGCTCACCGGAGTCCTCGCCGCCATCGCCACCGCCGCGACGCATCTGACCGGAATCGCCAGCGAGGAGGAGACCTTTGTCAGCGCGACGCACCTCAACGTCAACATGCAGGGTCTGCTGCTGGCCGGCATCCTGATCGGCGCGCTCGGCGTCCTGGACGACGTCGCCGTCACCCAGGCGGCCACCGTGGACGAACTCGCGCAGGCCAATCCCGCACTGGGCGGCCGGCAGCTCTACCGGGCCGCGGGTCGGGTGGGACGGGCCCACATCGCCTCGGTGATCAACACCATCATCCTGGCGTACGCCGGGGCGTCGCTGCCGCTGCTCCTGCTCTTCGCCGAGGGCGGGCAGGCCATCGGCGACATCCTCACCAACCAACTGGTGGCGCAGGAGATCGTCCGCAGCGTGGTGGGCACGCTCGGGTTGATCGCCGCCGTACCGCTCACCACCGCACTCGCCGCCTTCACCGCCCGCGTCGAGCGGACATGACGGGAGAGTCACCCACGATGACGCCCTGCGGCCGTTTGACCGGTGGTGGTGCCGCTGGCACCGCGGCGGTGGTCGCCCGCCCCGCGGACCGGTGGCGGGCAAGGTCCGGAGCCGTTCATAACAGTTTGGCCAGCGGGCCCCAAATCGCTAGATCAACTGGTCGATGGTCTTGAATGTGAACCGGTTCAGTGATGCACTTCATACGACCCAGCCACACTTGATCATTCGGAGATGCTGAGGACCAGCGGCGCGGCGACGTGCTTGCGGCTGTCCCACGCCGATCACCCGCCCGGAACGGCGCGGCGGCCAGGGCGTCGTCGCGATGCATGGGCGCCGACGCCGCGGCATCACCGCAGTGGCCAACCGATGTGGCCTCCGCACCTCTGTCCACAGGAGCTGATGTGACTCCCGAAGTCCCACTGCATGCCACTCGGCGACAGGTCCTTGTCGGTACCGCCCTCGTCGGCGGGAGCCTGGCCACCGCGGCCTGCTCCCCGAACAAACCCGCCGAGAAGACCAACAGCGAACGCCAACAGACGCTCTTCGTCGCGGGATGGCAGTGGGGTCCGCCGCCTCACTTCAACCCGCTCAACCCGACCGCCGGGTTCCCGACCCAGCAGAACCAGTGGCAGCTGATCTACGAGTCGCTGTTCGGCTTCCACATGGTCACCGGCAAGCTCGAGCCGCAGCTCGGTGCGTCCCTCGACATGCCCGACGGCAAGACGATCGTGGTGAAGCTGCAGCCGGACGCCAAGTGGCACGACGGCAAGCCGGTCACTGCGGATGACGTCGTGTTCACCTACGAGCTCGCCAAGCGGCACACCGGAGTCCCGTACTCGGCCGCCTGGGAGTACCTGGACTCGGTGACCAAGACCGATGACAAGACGGTGACCTTCGCGCTCAAGGCCGGCCGGGTGAACCCGGGTATGACCAAGACCAACCTGGCGCAGGTCTACATCCTCCCGGCACACGTCTGGACGGCCATCGAGGCGCAGAACCCCAAGATCCTGGAGTACAAGAACGACAAGCCGGTCGGCTCCGGCCCGTACACTCTGGGCGACGCCAACGCCCAGCAGGTCGTGTACAACCGGTTCGAGGACTACTGGGGCAAGGGCGTGCGCGGCGGGCTGCCGGCGCCCAAGAAGATCGTGCACCCGATCTTCAAGGACAACGCCGCCGGCAACCTCGCCTTCGAGCGCGGCGAGATCGACGTGATGCAGCAGTTCACCCCACAGATCTGGAAGATGTGGGAGGAGAAGAAGCAGCCGGTCTCCACCTGGTTCGCGGAGGCCCCGTACTTCCTCCCCGGTGGCATGCCGATGCTGGTCATGAACACCACCAAGCCCGGCCTGAACAACCCGAAGGTCCGGCGGGCGCTGGCGCACGCGATCGACTACGCGCGCATCGCCGAGCAGGCCATGTCGCGCTACTCCGAGCCGGCGAAGTCCAGCCTGATCCTGCCCAAGGGCTCGGACCAGCAGTACTTCGACGCGAGCAACGTGGAGCAGAACGGCTGGAAGACCGACCTCGCGAAGTCGGCGCAGATTCTGGAGCAGGAGCTCGGCGCCAAGAAGGGCGGCGACGGCGTGTACGTCCTCGGCGACGGCACCCGGCTCGGCCCGTGGACGCTGCAGACGCCCAGCGGGTGGTCGGACTGGCAGACGGCGGTGCAGATCGTCGCGGAGAACGCCAAGGCCGCCGGCTTCGACATCACGCCGAACTTCCCCGAGGCCAACCAGTTGACGCCCAACGTGCAGAGCGCCAACTTCGACCTGGCCGTCTGGTACATCGGCGCACAGACCACCGCGGCGACCCCGTGGCAGCGGTACCGCGACGTGATGGACATCCGCGGCATCCCCGCACCCGGGCAGGCGGGCTTCTACAACTACGGGCGGTTCAACGACAACCGGGTGGCCCCGCTGCTGGACCAGGCTGCCACCGCGACCGGCGACGACCTCAAGGGTCTGCTCAAGCAGCTCGATACCATCTTCATGCAGAATGCCCCGATGATCCCGCTGATGTACCGTCCACTCGACTTCTTCGAGGTCAACGAGACCGTGTGGACCGGGTTCCCGTCCGAGAAGAACCCCAAGTCGCCGCCGACCTTCAGCGGCGCCGGTTACCTGTGGCTCTACGACATCAAGCCGAAGTAGGCGGAGGCCCGGACGTGCACATCCGCCGTACCATCACGCCAGCTCACCCCGGAGGGGGTGAGCTGGCGTGACCCTCTCGCGCTATCTCGCCCGCAAGTCCGCCTGGTATGCCGGGGCACTTGTCGTCGCCGTGCTGCTGAACTTCCTGCTGCCCCGCCTCATCCCCGGCAACCCGGTGGACACGATCGTGTCCACGCTGGGGCGGGGAGGCGCGGAAGGGGAGAGTCTGCGGCGGGTCTACGAGCACTACTCCGAGGCGTTCGGGCTCAACAAACCGCTGTGGGAGCAGTTCATCATCTACCTCGGCAATCTCCTCAAGGGGGACCTGGGCGTGTCGTTCACGCTCTATCCCGCGCCGGTGCGCGGCCTCATCGCCGAGGCGCTGCCGTGGACGATCGCGCTCCAGCTTCCGGCGATCCTGATCGGCTGGATCGTCGGGAACGTGCTGGGCGCGATGGCGGCGTACCGCGGCGGCTGGACTGACCGGGGCGCGTTCCTGAGTTCGCTGTTCCTGTCCAGCATTCCTTACTACTGCCTCGCCATCCTGCTGCTGTACCTCCTCGCGGTCGTCTTTCCGGTGCTGCCGCCCAGCGGCGGCTACTCGTTCGGCGCCACGCCGGAGTTGTCCGCCGCGTTCATCGCCGATGTGCTCGAGCACTACTGGTTGCCGTTCCTGTCGCTGGTCATCGTCTTCATCGGCGGCCAGGCGGTGGGCATGCGCTCGATGGCCATCTACGAACTCGGATCCGACTACGTCAACTACGGCCGGGGGCTCGGGCTGCGCGACCGGAAGATCATCCGGTACATCTTCCGCAACGCGATGCTGCCGCAGGTGACCGGCCTGGCGCTGTCCATCGGCACGATGGTCGGCGGTGCACTGATCAGCGAGATCGTGTTCTCCTACCCGGGCATCGGCACGCTGCTCTTCGCCTCGATCTCCCGCAACGACTACCCGGTCATCGCCGGCATCACGTTGATCGTGGCGGTGGCCGTGCTGTTCGCGAACTTCTGCGTCGAGGTGGCGTACGGCATCATCGATCCGCGCATCCGGGCCGCCAGTCAGGGGGAGCGCTAGCCATGGGCTCAGCCAGATTCACCGCCAGGTTCTACGTGGCCGCCGCCCTCTGCGCGGTGGTCGCCTTCCTGGCCCTGTTGGGGCCGTACCTGCTCACCGACAACGTCCCGACCGACGTCGTCGGCGGCCTCTACGACGAGCCGTCCGGCGACGCTCTGCTCGGGACCGACAACCTCGGCCATGACGTGCTGACAAATCTGATGTACGGCGCACGCACCTCGCTGCTGGTCGGCCTGATCGCCGGCGCCGTGGCGACGGTGGTCGGCGTGATCATCGGGACGATCGCCGGCTACCTCGGTGGGGCGGTCGAGGAGGGCCTGATGGGCCTCACGAACGTCATCCTGGCGATCCCGCCGATCATCGTGCTCATCCTGATCTCGGTCGCGCTGCAGACCCGCTCGGCCACCGGGGTGGCTCTGGTCATCGCGGTGACGAGTTGGCCGTGGATGGCGCGAGCGGTCCGGGCGCAGGTGAGCAGCGTGCGCACCCGGGAGCACCTGGACATCGCGCGGCTCTCCGGCGCCGGGCCGTTCAGCATGATCATGTACGACGTGCTGCCGTACATGCTGTCCTACATCATCATGGCGTTCGTCCTGCAGGTGTCCGGCGCGATCCTCAACGAGGCCGCGCTGTCCCTGCTCGGGCTCGGTCCGAGCAACGGCGTCTCGCTCGGCATCATGCTGCACTGGGCGCTGATGTGGGAGTCGGTGCGCACCGGCGCGTGGTGGGCGTTCGTGCCGCCCACGCTGCTGCTCACCGTCATCGCCTTCGCGCTGCTGATGCTGCAGTCCAGCCTGGATGAGGTGTTCAACCCGCGCCTGCGCCGTGCCGGTCGAATCCGCCGGCTGCGCCGCGGCTCGTCGACCGGGGCCTCCGTCATCGACCTCAATGCCGAACCGGCGGTTGCCCTGCCGGGCGGTGCCATCGCCGGCACCGCGATGCCAGGTGGTGCGGTGCCGGGCGCCGCCACCTCCGGCGGCGCCACCCAGGGCACTGCCATCCCCGGTGGCGCCGGTCCGGGCGCCACGATTCCCGCCGGCGCCGGACCCGCCGCGCCAGCCGCCCCGACCACCGAAGGAGGGCCGCGGTGAACCGGCTCGTCAGCCCGTCCGCGGCCCCCGATGGCGGCGTCGCCACCGGGCCGCTGCTGTCGGCACGCCATCTGCGCGGCGCGTACCGGACCCGCTCCGGCAAGGAGGTGGTGGCCGTCGACGACGTCTCGCTGACCCTCAACTCCGGCGAGGTGCTGGGCATCGCCGGTGAGTCCGGGTGCGGCAAGTCCACCCTGGCCGCGATCCTCTCGCTCACCGCCCGACCACCGCTGTACGTCCTCGGCGGTGAACTCGATGTCGCGGGCAAGACGCTCAGCTTCGAACCGGACCGCACGCCGCCACGCTCCTGGCGCGGCAATGTGGTGTCGCTGCTGCCGCAGGGTGCGATGAACTCGTTGTCGCCGACGCTGCGGATCGGCGACTTCGCCGTCGACGTGATCCGCGCCCACGCGCCCGAGGTCAACCGGCGCGACGCCCTGGACCGGGCAGCCGAGCGGCTCGAGCAGCTCGACCTGCCCCGACGGGTGCTCGGGTCCTATCCGCACCAACTCTCCGGCGGCATGAAGCAACGGGTGGTCACGGTCCTGTCCACGCTGCTCAACCCGAGACTGCTGATCGCGGACGAACCGACGTCCGCCCTTGACGTCTCGACCCAGCGCGTGTTGACCGAGTTGCTGCGCGAGATGCTGCGCCTGCGGCTGGTCGGCGGCATCATCTTCGTCACGCACGATCTGCCGGTACTGCGGTTGA
The DNA here is from genome assembly GCA_035296325.1 of Micromonosporaceae bacterium. Taxonomy (GTDB): domain Bacteria; phylum Actinomycetota; class Actinomycetes; order Mycobacteriales; family Micromonosporaceae; genus DATHBD01. Next base: position 284,437 of record DATHBD010000023.1, read on the forward strand.
TCGCCGACCGCATCGCCATCATGTACGCCGGGCAGATCATCGAGATCGGTGGCACCGAAGAGATCATCGACCGGGCGCACCACCCCTACACCGGGGCGTTGCTGGCCTCGGTGCTGGTGCCGGAGCCGCAGGTCCGGACGCGGCGGATCAGCGGCATCACCGGCTCGCCACCGGACCTCGGTGACCCGCCACGGGGATGCCGGTTCCACCCGCGCTGCAGCCTGATGATGGACGTCTGCACCACACCACCGCCCGTCGTCGGCGACGAGCGGCAACACGCCCTGTGCTGGTGGGCCGACCAGCACCGCGGCGAGGCTGTGGGGCCGCACCTGTGAGCGCGCGGCGTGAGCTTGCGAGCCCCGCAGGGGGAACGGAGGGCGCACCTGTGAGCGCGAGGCGTGAGCTTGCGAGCCCCGCAGCGGGAACGGAGGGCGCACCTGTGAACACCCCGGCATCGACCCCGCTGCTGCGGGTGGACCATCTGACCCGGGTCTTCGGGCGCGGCGACTCGGCCGTACGGGCCGTCGACGACGTCTCGTTCACCGTCGGGCGCGGCGAGATCGTCACCATCGTGGGGGAGAGCGGCAGCGGGAAGTCCACACTCGCCCGGCTCGTCCTCCGGCTGATGCCACCCACCTCCGGCACGATCACGCTCGACGGCCGGGACGTGACCGCGCTGCGCGGGGCGCAGCTCAAGGAGTACTGGCGCCAGACGCAGGCGGTGTTCCAGGACCCGTTCAGCGCCTTCAACCAGTTCTTCACGGTGCGACGCCTGCTGATGCGCTCCCGCCGGCTGCTGGACGACCAGCAGGACACCGACGTGGAGAGCCGGCTGAACGCCGCGCTGGACCAGGTCGGGCTGCGGCACCGGGCCGTGCTGGACCAGTACCCGCATCAGCTCTCCGGCGGTCAGCGCCAGCGGGTGATGATCGCCCGTGCCCTGATGATGCGCCCGACGCTGCTCATCGCCGACGAGGCGACGTCGATGCTGGACGCGTCGCTGCGTGCCAACATCCTCAACGTCCTTGTCGACCTGCGCGACAATGCCGGCCTGACCATCATGTTCATCACCCACGACATCGGCCAGGCCTACTACGTCAGCGACCGGATGCTGGTGATGAAGAGCGGGAAGGTGGTGGAGGACGGCACCGCCGACGAAGTGGTCTTCAACCCGCAGGCGGAGTACACCCAACGTCTGCTCGCGGACGTCCCCCGGCTGCACCTGCCGCCGCCAGGGCAGATTGGCGCACCGTAGGGCGTCGCGAGGTCGTACCCTCACGGCTGTGGATGACAACGACGATCAGCGGGGGCCGGGTAACCGCCCGGCCCCCGCCAGCGACGAGCGGGACCGGGTCGCCGACGAGCGGGACCGGGTCGCCGACGAGCGCGACCGGGTCGCCGACCACCGGGACGGCACCGCCGGCGTACGGGAACGCACCGCCGACGTCCGTGAGGCCGGGGCGGACGATCGGGAACACGACCTCGACGATCTCGCCCGCCGGATCTCGGTCACCACCGCGAGGGCACACGACCGGACCGACGCGACCATTGAGCGCGCCCGGATCGCGCTCGAGCGCAGCCGTGCCGGCCTGGACCGGGCCGGGTCAGCGGTGACCTCCGACCGGGAGACTGACCAGCGTGACGACGCCGCGATCGCGCGCGAGGTGGCGGACTCCGACCGGCACACCCCTCCCGCGGACCCCCGGTAACCGGACTCAGGGCTGCGTGGCCTGCGCCTGCTCGACCAGCGCGGTGGCGACGTCGCGGAGGTCGCGGTTCGACTCCCGCGAGGCCCTGGTCAGGACAGCGAAGGCCGCCTCGGAAGAACAGCTGCGCTGCCGCATGATCATTCCTCTGGCCTGTTCGATGACGGCGCTGCCCTCCATCGCGGCCCGCATCTGCGGTCCGAGGCTCGCTGTGGCGTCATGGAGGTGCGCGCCGGCCACGGCCGTCGTGGCGTACCCGGCGAACCGCTCGGCCAGCGCGATCGTGGCCGCGTCGAACGCCCGCGGCGCGACGGCGTACAAATTGAGCGCGCCGCGAATCCGGGTGTCGACCACGCCGCCAGCCGAGTCCTGGACGGTCAGCCCGATCGCCAGGCAGCTGTGCGCTCCGGCCGACGCGGCTCGGGCCGACCAGTCGGGCCAGCGCGGCTCGTCCGTCATCTCCGCGACGTAGAGCGTGGTGACGTCCTGGGCCGCGGCCAGGCATGGACCATGGCCCTGCTCGTACTGCCACTCGTCGAGTTGCAGCGCCAGGGAGCCGGTGAACGTGGCGGTGTGCGCGCCCGGGCCGCGCACCAGCGTGACGGAGACCTCGGTGGCGGCGCGCAGGGTCTGCTTGGCCAACGCGGCGACGCGGACGAGAACGCCCTGCAGTCCGGTGTCGCCTACTTCCATCCGGCTGAGTTCGGCGAACGCGTCCGTGGGCTCCATCTGGTGCTGCATCGGCCTCGGTGTCCCTGTGCGTGAGCGCCCCGCCGGCACCGTGCGTGGTCTCTGCGGTGCGCGATTCACTGCACGGCTCCCGAAGGGGACCCGGGACCCGCGCGGCTTGCATGCGCTGGCACGCTGATACCTGAAGGCACCGGCCACAGACCTGCAGTGTATGGACCCTTCGGGCAGGAACCCGCCAGACGGAACGGGGTCCCCCGGATGGGTTCCAAACCGGTCAAGGCGGTGTAGCGTGAGCGGGGCGGTCCTCACCTTCTGCTGTGAGGCGTCGAGGACCGCATTGAGCGACGGAGCCACTCCATGGCCACGCATCAGTTCACAGACTCTGCCCGCGCCGGTTCCGCCCTGGCCGTGACCGGGCTCACCGTGCTCAGAGACCAGCACGTCCGGATCGGGTTCACCGGCGAGATTGACATGGCAACCGCCGATAGCGTGCTCACCGCCGTCACTGAGGCGGTTCGCCGGCACACTCCACAGCAGATCGACGTGGACCTGGCCTCGGTGGCGTTCATGGCGTCCAGCGGCATCGCCGCGCTGCTGCGGTGCCAGGCCTACGCGACCGAGTGCGGCTGCCGGCTGGTGGTGACGAACCCGCAGCCGATGGTGTACGAAATCATTCGGGTCACCGGGCTCCTGCACGCGTTCGGGGTGGGCGAAGCGCGGCGTTGACCGCCCAGCGGCCGGCCCGCTGGGCCGGCATCACCGCTTGCCGAGTTCACCGGTGTCCACCAGGTACCTGGCGACGTCGGTGAGTTTGGTGTTGCTGTGCTGGCTGGCGCGCACCAGCAGCCCGAACGCCTGGTCACCGGTGACCTTGTGGCGCTCGATCAGAATGCCCTTGGCCTGACCGATCAGGTCACGCACCGACATCGCCTGCCGCAACTGCTGCTCCTTCTGCGCGCCCGCGATCGCGACCCCGGCGTGCGCCGCGAACAGCAGTCCGACCTGCTCCGACTCGTCGTCGAAGGCATCGGTGTCGCAGGACTGGAGGTTGAGCGCACCGAGGTTGTCCTGCTCGACGTAGAGCTGGATCGCCAGCATGCTGCGGATGCCCAGCTCGGCGGCCCGGTCGGCGAACTGCGGCCACCGCTGCTCGGTGGTCATGTCCGCCAAGCGCACCGTGCGCTGCTCGTACAGGGCGTCCAGGCACGGGCCTTCCCGGTGTTCGTACTGCGCCCGGTCCACCCGCCTGACCAGGTCGTCGGTAGCGGCCGGTGTCCGCACCTCACGGCGGGCTTCGATAAGCGAGATTCCCGCGTACTGCGCGCCGGGTACGGTGTCCACCGCCGCATTCACGATCGCCTGCAGTGTGTCGTCCAGGCTCGCCTCGTCCTGCAGCGATCGGGCCAGATCGCTCAGCCGGACGGCAAGGCTGTCGGTATCGGTGGGCGAGCCACCGAAGTCCCCCGATGGTGCACCTCGACCCGCGTTCACGCCCGGACCGTTGTCGCTGTCCGACATACCGCCACCGTCTCCGTCTGCGGGCGGCCCCGGGCGGATTCTTCATACCGCCCGGGGCCTCGATCAGAACACTGTCGCGAACCGTGTCCGAACCTGCGGCCCTCTACCCAGTTTGAAGCGTATGGCACCTCAGCGGGGCCGCGGATTTCTGGCCCCGCTACCTCGGTGCGCTCCGGGCCGCGCGTCGTCGGGTTCGAGGGTAGTCAGGTACGCCCGGCACCGCCAGGCGCGGGCGTGCCGTCCGGGACGGTGTCGGGCTCGGCGAGGACCCGCGCGGCGACGGCGAAGGCGGTGTTGGCTGCCGGAACCCCGGCGTAGATCGCCACCTGCAGCAGCACCTCCTGGAGTTCCGCCACGGTGACCCCGTTGCGCCGGGCCGCCCGCAGGTGCAGGACGAGTTCATCCTCGGCCCGCAGCGCGGCCAGCATGGCGACCGTGATGCAACTGCGGGTGCGACGGTCCAGTCCGGGTCGGGACCAGACCTCGCCCCAGGCGTATCGGGTGATCATGGACTGGAAGTCGGCGGTGAACCCGTCCGCGGCGGCCACCGCGCGGTCGACGTGTGCGTCCCCGAGCACCTGGCGGCGCACGGCCATGCCCTCGTCATAGCGATCGGTCATCGGAGCTCCCCGGATCGAAGTGATCCACCAGCAGTCGGGTGACCGCCGGCGCTTGCTCGACGCTGGCCAGGTGCGCCGCACCCGGCAGCACGATCATTCGCGCGCCGGGGATGGTGTCGGCGATGACCTCGGCGTGCGTGGGTGGCGTAGCCGGATCGTCCGCTCCGGCGATCACCAGCGTGGCAGCGGTGATCCGGGGCAGGTGGGCGCGCAGATCAAGGTCGGCGATCGCCTCGCAGCAGGCCGCGTACCCCTCGGGTGCGGTCTCGGTGAACGCGGCCAGCAGGGTGGCCACCTGATCGGGTGCCGTGGCCCGGAACCGCGGGGTGAACCAGCGGGCGGTCACCGCGGCCGTGAGGCTGCCCATGCCGTGCGCCCGTACCTGTGCGGCGCGCTGGTGCCAGGCGTCGGCCGGCGGCAGGTACGCCGAGGTGCAGAGCAGCGCCAGCCGGTCGACCCGATCGGGTGCCGATGCGGCGAGTCCCATGCCGACCATGCCGCCGAGCGACAGGCCGGCGTAGTGGCAGCGCTCCACACCCAGGTGATCGAGCAACGTCAGCACGTCGCGGACCAGCCGTTCGATGCTGTACCTGCCGCTCGGCGTCGGTGTGCCGCCGTGGCCCGGATGGTCGTAGCGCAGCACCCGGAACCGGTCCGTCAGCGCCGGCAGTTGTGGCCGCCACATCTCGCGCGAGGTGCCGAGAGAGCCGCCCAGGACGAGCACCGGCGCGGTGGCCGGGCCGGTCACGCTGTACCCGAGCACGCCGCATCCGCATCCGCGTGCGCGGCGAGCGCCCGGTCGACCAGGTCGTCGCTGCGCGCCAACCGGGTTGCGGGGTCGCCGTGCGGGTCGCTGCCGTGCAGGTTGGCCCGCATCCGGGCAGCGTCGACCTGGAGGTCGCCGAGCAGGGCGCGGCCGTGCGCGGCCGCCGCAGCGAGCAGCCGGAGCAGGTCACTCACGGTGGGCCAGTCCGCCTGCCACCGCCCGGCGGCCCGCTGGAGCTCATGCGGCATGCCGGCGAGGATGGTCGCGGTCAGGCCGGGTAGCCGGTGCGCCGCCGCGATCACCTGAACCGATCTCGCGGGGTTGCGCTTGTGCGGCATCGCCGACGAGCCGCCGGGCGTGCCTTCCGCGCACTCGGCCAGTTCACCCTGGGCCAGCAGCGTGATGTCCTGCGCCACCGTGGCCAACGCACCGCCCGTCACGCTGATCGCCGCGGCCAGTTCGGCGACGCGGTTCCGCGTGGTGTGCCACGGCAGCGTCGGCACCGCCAGATCCAGATCCCGAGCCACCCGCGCGGTCACGTCGGCCCCTGACGCGCCCCACCCGGCGGCGTCGCCCACCGGGCCGCCCAGCTGCACGGCGAGCCGCCGCCGCGCCGCGGCCAGACCGACGCGGGCTTCGTCCACGCCGACCAGCCACCCGGCGCAGACCACACCGAAGGTGGTCGGCAGTGCGGGTTGGAGCAGGGTACGGCCGAGTTGCGGGGTGTGCCGGTGCGCATCGGCCAGTGCGGCCAACCGGTCCGCGGCAGCCGCCAGATCGGCGCCGACCGGACCGAGCGCCCGGCTCGCGACCAGACCCATCGCCGTGTCGAGGATGTCCTGGCTGGTCGCCCCGAGATGGACGTGCGGCGCGAGATCCGCGCCGACGACGGCGCGCAGGTCGGCGACGAGCGGCACCACCGGGCTGGCCGAGACGCGCGCCCGCCGGCCGATGTCGGCGACGTCAAAATGGTGGACGGTACAGGAGCCGGCGATCCGCTCTCCGGCGCCCGGCGGGATCAGGCCGGTGGCCTCGGCGGCGCGGGCCAGTGCGGCTTCCACATCCAGCATGGCCTGCAGCCACGCCACACCGGAAACGGCGGCGTCCGCGTCCGGGGTGCTGAACATCGCCCCGAACAACGGGTCAGACATCGAAGAAGACCGTCTCGTCCGGCCCCTGCAGGCGGATGTCGAAGCGGTACCCCGCGCCGTCGGCCACGGCGATCAGGGTGGCCCGACGGGCCGGGTCGACCGTGGCCAGTACCGGGTCGGCCGCGTTGGCGTCCGGCTCGTCGGGGAAGTAGAGCCGGGTCACCACCCGGTCGAGCAGGCCCCGGGCGAAGACCGACACGTCCAGATGCGGGGCTTCCACAGTGCCGGCCGGGGTGGGGAGTGTTCCGGGCTTGCGGGTCACGATCCGGTACGCACCGTCGGCGTCGGTGGGGCAGCGGCCGAAGCCGCGAAACGCTGTGCCGGCTTCGCCACGCGGGTCGTCGGGGTGCGGAAACCGCCCGTCCGCATCGGCCTGCCAGGTTTCCACAAGCGCATCGGGCACCGGCGCGCCGGTGCCGTCGAAGACCCGGCCGGTCACCACGATGGCGCCGGCGCTGCCCGGTGCCACGACGTCGCTGCCGTCCGGCCAGGGCAGTCCGATGTGGAGGAACGGTCCCACGGTCTGCGACGGCGTCAGGCCGAGGTCAGTCATCGTGCGGCTCCTCGAGCGGGGTGGCCGCGACGCCGCGCAGCACGATGTCGAACGTGTAGGCCAGTGCCCACGACGGCTCGGTGCCGGCCAGGTCGAAGCGGGCGACGAGGCGCTGGCGGGCCGCGGGATCCGGGATGGAGTTGAAGACCGGGTCGTGGTCGAAGAGGGGGTCGTCCGGGAAGTACATCTGGGTGACCAGCCGTTGCGTGAACGCGCGGCCGAACAGCGAGAAGTGGATGTGCGCCGGCCGCCAGGCGTTGTGGTGGTTGCCCCACGGGTAGGCGCCGGGCCTGATCGTGACGAACCGGTAGTAGCCGTCGGCGTCGGTGCAGACGCGGCCCACGCCGGTGAAGTACGGGTCCAGCGGCGCGGGCCACGAGTCGAGCGCGTGACGGTACCGCCCGGACGCGTTGGCCTGCCAGATCTCCACAAGCGTGTGCGGCACCGGGCGGCCGTCGCTTTCCCGTACCCGCCCGTGCACGATGATGCGCTGCCCGAGCGGTTCACCGCCGGCGTGCTGGCGGGTCAGATCGTGGTCGTCGGGCTGCACCCGCCCTTCCCCGAGTAGCGGCCCGGTCACCTCGGTGAGCAGGTGGGGGAGCAGGACGAGCGGCTGCGCCGGCGCGCGCACCACAGTGGAGCGGTACGCCGGGGACAGCAGCGGTGGGTGTACCCCGACCGGGCGCTGGTACTCGGGCAGTACCAGCCGGCGGGTGGATGGCTCGCGGGTGGATGGCTCGCGGGTGGATGGCTGGGTCATCGTGGCGCTCCTCAGGCTTCCAGCACGACGGCGAGGCCCTGGCCGACGCCGATGCAGATGGTCGCCAGGCCCCAGCCGCCGCCGGCGCGGTGCAGCCGCCAGGCCAGGGAGCCCACGATGCGTGCGCCCGAGCAGCCCAGCGGATGCCCGATCGCGGTGGCTCCGCCGTCGGGGTTGACGATTGCGGGGTCCAGCTCAGGCCACTCGGCAAGGCAGGCCAGCGCCTGGGCGGCGAACGCCTCGTTCAGTTCCACCGTGGCGAGATCACCCCAGCCGATCCCGGCCCTGGCCAGGGCCCGCCGGGAGGCCTCCACCGGCCCGATCCCGAACACGTCCGGGTCGACGCCGAAGGCGGCGCGGCCGGCGATGCGGGCCATTGGTCGGCGGCCGATCGCGTCCGCACTTGCGGCGTCGCCGAGGAGTAGCGCCGCCGCGCCGTCGTTGAGCGGCGAGGCGTTGCCGGCCGTCACGGTGCCGCCCTCGGCGCGGAAGACCGGTTTGAGCCGCGCCAGCTTCGCCACCGAGGTGTCCGGTCGGATCGACTCGTCGCGCGCCAGTTCCACGCCGTCGACCGTGACGATCTCGTCGGCGAAGACGCCGTCCTTCCACGCCCGCGCGGCGCGTTCGTGGCTGCGCGCCGCGAACTCGTCCTGCGCCTCGCGGCTGATCCGGTACCGCTCCGCGAGGATCTCGGCGCTCTCGCCGAGCGCGATCGTCCACGCTCCGGGCATGGCGGGGTTGACCATCCGCCAGCCGAGCGTGGTGGAGTGCAGCGTCTCGTGGCCGCGCGGAAACCCGGTCTCCGGCTTCGGCAGCACCCACGGTGCGCGGCTCATCGATTCCACACCGCCCGCGACGCAGAGCGAGGCGTCACCGACGGCGATCGCCCGGGACGCTCCGATGATCGCCTCCATGCCGGAGCCGCAGAGGCGGTTGACCGTGCTGGCGGGTACCGAGGTCGGCAGGCCGGCGAGGAGCACCGCCATCCGGGCCACGTTGCGGTTGTCCTCGCCGGCGCCATTGGCGTCGCCGAGGATGACGTCGTCGATGCGCGCCGGGTCCAGGCCGGGGGTACGGGTGACCAGCCGGTCCAGGACCGTGGCGGCCAGATCGTCCGGGCGCACCTCCGCGAGCGCACCGCCGTACCTGCCGATCGGGGTGCGCACGGCGTCGAGTACGTACACGTCAGCAGTCATCGCAATCCGCCCTTGGTCGCTTCCAGGTGCCGCAGCACGGCGAGTTCGTCGGCGGTCGGTGCCGCCGTGGTGCGCAGGTCCGCCGCGACGGCGAGGTCCCAGCCGGTCGCCGCCCGGGCTGCCTCGACGGTGACGCCGGGGTGCAGCGCGGTCAACGTCAGCTCGCAGGTCACCGGGTCCGGCTCGAGCAGGCCGAGGTCGGTGATGACCAGTCGGGGGCCGCGTCCGCGCAGGCCCAGCCGCTCCCGATGGCCGGGGCCGGTGCCGTAGCCGACGCTCGTCACGAAGTCCACCTTGTCGACGAACACCCGACGGCTCTGTCGCACCACCACGATCACCTCACCGCAGGAGGCGGCGATCTCCGGCGCACCGCCGGCGCCGGGCAGCCGGACCTTCGGGTCGCGGTATCCGCCGACGACGGTGGTGTTGATGTTGGCATACCGGTCCAGTTGCGCGGCGCTGAGGAATCCCACGGAAATCCGGCCCGGCTGGAGCCAATAGTTGAAGATCTCGGGAACGCTCACCACCGAATCGGCGGTCTCGGCGAGGATGCCGTCGCCGATGGAGAGCGGCAGGTAGTCCGGCTTCGTGCCGAGCGTGCCCGACTCGTAGACCAGCACCAGGTCCGGTGCGTGGGTACGCCGGGCCAGATTCGCCGCCGTGCTCGGTAGCCCGATGCCGACGAAACACACCACACCGTCGTGCAGTTCCCGCGCGGCCGCGACGGTCATCATCTCGTCGGCGCTCCAGGTGTTCATGCCGCCCCCTGGGCGCTTGCGACCGCGGGTGTCGACCCACCGGGCGAGCGGAGGTCGGCGAGCCACCGGGCGAAGGTCTCCCGGTCCCGGCCGATCTCGTCCCAGGCCAGGTAGAAGTCGTTGTCGCGGGTGGAGTACCCCTGTGCGTACGAGGGGTGCGCACCGCCCGGAGCCACCGCGACCCGGGTCACCACCCAGGCGGGCAGCACCACCGCCCCCGGCCGAGGGTCGAGGGTGTCGACCACCTCCTCCACGGTGACCAGGGAACGTCGGGCCGCCAGGACGGCCTCCTTCTGCACGCCGGTGATGCCCCACAACTGCACGTTGCCGGCGCGGTCGGCGCGCTGGGCGTGGATCACCGTCACGTCGGGGTTGAGCGCCGGTACGGCGGTGAGCGCCTCCCCGGTGAACGGGCAGGTGATCGTCTTGATGGTCGGCGTCTCGTTCACCAGATCCGTCCCGGCATAGCCGCGCAGGACGGCGAACGGCAGGCCGGAGGCGCCGGCGACGTACCGGTTGGCCATACCCGCGTGACTGTGCTCCTCCAGTTCCAGCGGCGTCGGCCAGTCCTGCTGTACGGCGTCGCGGAAGCGGTGCAGCGACCCCACACCCGGGTTGCCGCCCCACGAGAAGATCAGCTTGGCCGCGCAGCCGGCTCCGATCAGCTGGTCGTAGATCACGTCCGGGGTCATCCGTACCAGGGTCAGGCCGCGCCGCCCCTGACGGATGATTTCGTGCCCGGCGGCGAACGGGATGAGGTGCGTGAAGCCCTCCATGGCCACCGTATCGCCATCGTGCACCAGTTCGGCTACGGCGTCGGCGAGCGGAACGATCGTGGCCATCACACCTCCCTCGAGATACGTAGCGTGCGTCGGGGCGACCCGCAGTTGCAGGTACTCTTCCGTTCAACGGAAGACAACCTGGAGGAGGCGGCGATGGCCGAGCGTCGCGACCCGGGGATTTCGGTGACCGCCCGCGTGCTGCGGCTGCTGGACGCGTTCAGCATCGACTCCCCGCAGCTCACCCTCTCCCAGCTCAGCCGGCGTGCGGACCTGCCGCTGAGCACGGCACACCGGATGGTGGACGACCTGGTGCGGTGGGGTGCGCTGGAGCGCGACGGCGACGGCCGGTACCGGATCGGGCTGCGACTGTGGGAGCTGGGTGCGCTGGCCCCGCGCGGCGTCGGGCTGCGGGAGGCGGCCATGCCGTTTCTGGAGGACCTGTACGAGGCAACCCACGAAAACGTGCAGCTCGCGGTCCTCGACGGCACCGAGGCGCTGTACGTCGAACGGATCTCCGGTCGTGGTGCCGTCAAGATCCGTACGCGGGTGGGTGGTCGCCTGCCGCTGCACGCCACCGGCGTCGGGCTGGTGCTGCTCGCGCACGCGCCGGTCGAGTTGCAGGAGCGCATCATCGCCGGCCCGCTCCGGCGGTTCACCGACAAGACGATCACCTCGCCGCACGGCCTGCGCCGGGTGCTCGCCGACATCCGGCGCGACCGGTACGCGGTGACTGACGGCCAGGTGGAACTGGTCGCACTCTCGGTCGCCGCACCCATCACCGACCGGACCAACGAGGTGGTGGCGGCGTTGTCAGTGGTGGTTCCGGCGGACCGGGCGCCCGAGCCGTATATTCCGGCCGTCCGCGCGGCAGCCCGCGGGGTGTCGCGCGTCCTGGGCGCGCCGGGCACCCGGTCCGCCGGGGCGGTGACCCGGTCGGATCCGGCGTGATGCGAATGTGCCGGGCGTTCCGTATCCTGCCACCAGCACCACCGACCGGATCCACCACTGTTGTGCGGAAGGGTAGGACAATGCGGGCATTCCTCACCGCTGTCGGAGTCGTCGCCGTGGTGCTGATCATCCTCGGTCTGGTACTGAAAGCGGTCAAATGGCTGCTGATCATCGGCGTCATCGCCCTGCTCGTCGCGATCGGCGCCGGCATCCTGCAGGGCCGCCGCACGATGCGGTAGGGATGCGGTAGGACGGCCGGGTAGGTCAGCGCAGCGGGCCGTCGCCCGGCCCGTCCGGGTCGGCCACCACGTGCATCGCGGCTTCCTCGGCGCTCGCGCCGCCACCGTCAATGCCAGCGTCGCGTCCCACCAGGTCAGCCTCGGTGTCCTCGCCGAACCCCTGGTCGTCGGCGACCAGCCGGCCCGCCCGCGGCTCGCCGTCGTACCCGCGCCGGAGCAACTCGTCCTCGTCGTCAGCGCTGTCCGCATCGGGATCGACATCCGGCTCCTCCGCGGCGAGGAGCTGATCGAGTGACTCGCCGGCGCGCTGCTCCGCGGGGGTCGTCCCGAACCGGTCAGCACCCGACCACCGGTCGGCCGCACCGATTCCGACATCGAGGGGGTCGGACACGGCGTCGTCGTCGAGCGTGTCGGACGCGTCGAGCACTCCGTCGTCCTCGATCGCGTCCCACTGCTCGCCGCCGCCTGCGCCGCCGTCGTCTGCTGTCCGCTCACTGGAGTCCATGCGGGTTCCCTTGCTCGGTCCGGTCGAACGACGCGGCATCCTGCCGGCACGCGTCGGTGCTGACGACCTTACCGATGATCGGGAAGTTGCGGCTCGTGGTGCCGCGGGCGATTCCTGCTACGCGGTCGGCGTGAGCGTCGCCGTGGCGGTGGCCGTGGGCGTCGCCGTCGGCGTCGCCGTGGCGGTGGGTGTTGCCGTGGCCGTGGGCGTCGGTGTGGCACCGACGGTGCGGACTTCGGCGTTGATCTTCACCGCGGTGCGGGTGGTGCCCGAGACGGTGCCGGAGACCGCGACGTGGACGCCCAGCGGCAGCGCGGACAGGTCGCTGACCGCGTCGTCGAGCTTGATCTTGGCGGTAGGCGGCACGGCGACCGTGACGGTGGTGCCGCGGGCGTTCTTACCGCCCTTCACCAGCACCGAAACGGTGCGGGCAGCGGCGTCCACCGCGGTCAGCGTGCCGGTGACGGTAAACGGCGTCGCGGCCTTGGTGTGCTTGGCTTCCGGCTTGGTCGTCGGCTTGGCCGGAGCGGCCTTCTTCACCGGCGGGGAGGCCGCAGCGGTGGAGTGGCTCGCGGCGAACGCGGGCGAGGCCAGGGCGGCGCCGCCGGCAAGGACGCCGACCAGGGACACTGCAACGGTGACGGTACGGATCTGCACAGTGCGCTCCTCAGGTCTTTCCTCGTGAGGAGTTCACTGTGCGCCGGCGCCGGTTGACCCGAGGGTGGAAGCACGTTGCCGGTCGGGTGCGAAAATCACCGGCCCGCTCCGTCGTCGGTCAGACGACCTGCCCGTCCGTGCAGGTACCGCTGCTGCGGCAGACTGGTGGCCCGCGAGGCCGCGGCGAGGTACGACACGCGCGCCGCTGCCCGTTCGCCGGCCATCTCCAGCAGATGGGCCCGGACCGCGTGCAGCCGGTGGTCGCCCGCGATCCGCTCGTCGGCGCCGAGTTCGTCGAGCAGGTGCAGCGCTTCGCTCGCCCCGTGCACCATCGCCACCGCCACGGCCCGGTTCAACGCGACCACCGGGTTGTCGGAGACCTGCATCAGCACCCCGTACAGCGCCAGGATCTGGGGCCAGTCGGTCGCCTCGGCGGTCGGTGCCTCGTCGTGGAGCGCGGCGATCGCCGCCTGGAGCTGGTACGGGCCGACGGCGCCCCGCGGCAGGGCGTCGGTGAGCAGCGCGACGCCCTCAGCGATGAAGGTGGCGTTCCAGCGGCTGCGGTCCTGCTCCGCCATCGGGATCAGCGCGCCGTCCGGCCCGGTCCGCGCGGGTCGGCGCGCGTCGGTGAGCAGCATGAGCGCAAGCAGGCCGGCCACCTCCGGGTCCTCCGGCTGGAGGCGGTGCACCATGCGGGCCAGCCGGATCGCCTCGGTGGACAGATCGTTGCGGTGCAGCGTCGGCCCGGCCGTACTGGCGTACCCCTCGTTGAAGATCAGGTACAGGACGTGCAGGAGTGCGCCGAGCCGGGCGGCGCGATCCGGTCCGGTAGGCATGCCGAACGGCGTGCCGCTCTCCCTGATCCGCTGCTTGGCCCGGGTGATCCGGCGCGTCATCGTCGCCTCGGGCACGAGGAACGCCCGGGCGATCTCCCCGGTACTCAATCCGCCGACCGCCCGCAGCGTCAACGCGATCTGGGACGCCGGTGACAAAGCGGGGTGGCAGCACAGCAGGAGCAGGATCAGCGTGTCGTCGGATTCCGACGCCGGCCGGTCAGCGGCGGGCGCCGACAACTGTCCGGGCAGTGTCCACCGGGCCACGGCGTCCTCGCGGCGCTGGCGAGCCTGCTCGGCCCGGAGCAGGTCGGTCAGCCGGCGCGAGGCCACCGTGATGAGCCACCCGCGCGGATTGCCGGGGAGCCCGTCCACCGGCCACTGGGTGGCCGCGGCGAGAAGCGCTTCCTGCACCGCGTCCTCCGCGGTGTCGAAGCGGCCGTACCGGCGTACCACCGCGCCGAGGACCTGCGGCGTCAACTCGCGCAGCAGGTCCTCGACCCCGGTGTCGGGCACGGCCGGATCAGACTTCCAGGTCGGCGCGGCCATCGAGGACCGGTCGGACGTCCGCGACGCTGTCCGCGAAGATGCCGCCCGGACTCGGGCACCCGGCCAGCCGGGCGGCGATCGCGGTCGCCCGGTCGAAGCTTTCGCACTCCACGATGGTGTAGCCGGCGAGGACCTCCTGGGTCTCCGGGTACGGCCCGTCGGTCACCACCGGTACGCCGTCGCGCAACTGCACCCGCCGGGTGTGCGCCGGAGCCGCAAGGCCCTGCGCGTCGACGAGTTCGCCGGACTTCACGAGGTCGTTGTGGAACGCCTTTATGAACTCGTGCATCGGCGCGAAGTCCTCCGGGGACAGGGCCGGACGATCGGTGGCCATGCCGGACATCGCGTCGTAGTCCCGCTGTGAGCCGTACATCAAGATCATGTATTTCACGACTGCTCCTTGGGTGCGGCACCGGGGCGGTGCCGCTCACCGGAGACGTCGGAGTCGGTGCACCGGTCCGGACATCGTCGGGGGAAGCGGCACGGGCCAGGCTACAACCTCGCACTGATACCGAGTCGGGCAAGCGGATGCGAGCGTGCGTCCTACACTGGGCGCGATTTCGGGCGCGGGGGGCACGCATGGTCACGGTGGCACATCAGATCGGTCGGCTGCGCCTCGTCGTCGCAGCGGGCACCGAGGTCGGCCACCGCTACCGGTCCAACTTCGACGTCCTGCACGTCGACCCGGCGGTGCCGCTCATCGTCGTGGCGGACGGGATGGGTGACGGCGAGGGCAGCCGGATGGCCTCCCGGACCGCCGTGGACACGGTCGTCGCCGCGATGTCGGCCGAGGCGCCCACCGGCGTCGCGCTGCGACGCGCGGTGGACCTGGCGCAGATCGCGGTGCGTACCGCCGGTGCCCCGCTGGTCGACCTGGCCGGCTGCACCCTGACCGCACTGCTGGCGGGCCCGGAGGATGCCTGGATCGTGCAGATCGGCGACTCGCGTGCCTACCGGCTGCGCGACGGCGTGCTGGAACTCCTCACGGTGGACCACACGATGGCGTGGCTGGGCGCCGTCAACGGCTGGTACGCCGCCGACTCGGCGCAGGCCGCGCGGGCCCGGTACCACCTGCTGCGGTATGTCGGCGACCGCGCCAGGTCCGAGCCGGACGTGCTCAACGTGTCCCTGCGCCCAGGCGACGTGTACTGCCTGTGCACGGACGGGGTGACGGATCAGGTGCCCTACCAGCGGTTGGCGTCGGTGCTGGCCGGCCGCGACCCGGCAGCCGCCGTCGGGCGACTCCTGGCCGACAGCATTGACGCCGGTGGTCGGGACAACGCCACCGTGGCGGTCGTCCACGTCTCCGCCTGACCCGCGAAACGGCGGTCGATGTACCACCGCTCTGCACCCGGCGCGAACTCGTCTCACAACCTGGCTCTGGTGGACTGTTAAGACGATCACCACACCAACGCGACAGCCCCGGTGGCATTAAGGTGCGCAGGCATGTCGAGACGCTCGACGAACGACGCGGCAAACGACCGGGAAAACCGATGAAGGTGACCGGAACAACGAAACTGCCGGCGCCGGTCGGGGCCGTTTACGCCGCGCTGCGGCAACCCGAGGTGCTCGCCCGCACAATACCCGGATGTCAGCATCTCGAGCTTGTCGGCGAGGACGCCTACCGCATGACCGTCGGCGTCGGGGTTGCGACGATCAGGGGCCTGTACCACGCGGACGTCCAGCTCCTGTGCGGCGCCGGGGCGCCCTACACCTTCGCCCTGCGGGCTTCCGGCGCGGGCCTTCCGGGTGATTTCGAGGCGGACGTCGGCATCGTGCTGGCCGATGCCCAGAGCGGGGCGACGGCATTGTCGTACAGTGCGCGCGTCACCGTCGGAGGTGTCGCTGGTGCGCTCGGCAGCTTCATTCTCACGCGCGCTGCGAAGAAGTCCGCGGACGAGTTCTTCCGTGGTTTGCACCGCTTTCTGAGCGCTTCCAAAGAAGCCGAGTTCGTCAGGCACCCCGCGTAGCGGCGGCAGTCCGCTGAGGGTCTTTGGAAACGGCCGGACCTGCCCTCGTGCCGGTCGGATCGACTCACTGCATCGCCGGCTTCACTTCACGCGTTTCGCGGCGCGCGACCCCGGGACCGTGTCGCCGGGCTGGTGGCGCACAGCGCCCAGGTGCCGAGGACCACCACCGCCGCCAACTCGCTCAGCCCGAGGAGCCGCTCCACCGCCCCCAGTGGGATCGCGCGCCACCAGGGGACGCCGGTCCACGGCTCGGTCAGGAACGCGATCGCGATGGGTGCGAAGCACAGCAGGGACACCATGCCGGCCGCCACCGAGCACCCCGCGTGCCGACCCCACCGCGGGTCGTGCAGCCAGCTCCGGCCGATGAGCAGCGCCGCCACCGGCAGGCTGACGAACGCGACAAGCCCGGCCAGCCGGTGAATGTCCCCGTTCACGCTCGGGCCGACCGCCCAGTTGTGCTTCTCGAACAGCACCACGCCGACCAGACCCGCGCACCACAGCACCATGGCGAGCGCGCCACCGGAGTACCAGCCGACCAACCGGGCGACGGCCAGCGCCACGAGCACCGCGAGTGACCCGGCAGCGAGGGCCAGGACAGCGACGTTGAAGATGTACCCGGTTTCCAGCAGCGCGTACTCGCTGATCGTCCGTCGAACCGGGCTGAGCTGCGCCGTCGGGCCCGCGACGTGCAGGTATGCCAGCAGCGCTGCGCACAGGCACACCGCGCCGATGCCGGTGCCGGCGAGCCACCGCACCAGTGGCGCTGCCTGGTCGGCGTGGGTGTCGGTGTCGGCGGGTGGGAGTCGCACCGGGTTGCTCCTTGGGCCGGAAGTACCCAATGGTGCCACCCGGGCATCGTGCCATCACCACGATCCAGAGCCTGCCGGCTGGCGCATCATCAACGGCTCGGCCTCCACGTCGCCGGCTACCTGCGACGAGCGGGCACGAGGGCGCTCAGCGGCGCCAGCGCGAGCGCCATGCTGACCGCGCCCAGGCCTTCCACGGTCCGCAGCCAGCCTGGGAGCGGCCGGCCGGCGACCATCATCGCCACGCCGAGGAGCACCAGTGCGAGTGTCGTGACGCGCACCCGACGGCGGACGGTGGCGATCACGACCAGCGCCAACAGTCCCACGAACAGCAGGCTCGGCCCCACCTGGAACAGCACCAGCTCGACACCGGGTACCGCGAAGACGTCGTCATACCGCGACCGCATCGCAGCCTTGTCGGTGGCGCCCAGCCCGACGGCGATGTCGATGAGCATCTGCCCGACGAGGGTGACCGCCCCGAGCACCGCGACGCCGAGCGCACCGACCGCTGGGACGTCCCGGCGGTTTCCGCCCACGATGCGGAACAGCGCGAGGCTGGCAAACCCGAAGAGCGCGAAGGCAACCACCCAGATGAGGTGGGCCGAGGTCCATCCCGGCCCGGGGCCGTACTTCCCATCGACCCGCATGATGGCCCAGCCCAGCAGCCAGAGCGGCGCCGCCGCCAACAGAGCGAACCGGAGGATGCGGGTGGACGTGGTGGGTGGGGCCGGCGATGCGACGGTTGCGGTCATGGCCTCAAGCTAGGCGCGATCAAACCCGTTGAGATCGGTGATGCTCCCCAACCCGTCCCCTAGGGGATTTGCGGATCCGGCTTACGCCGGCTGCGGGATGTTCCCCGGGTCGTCCGGCCCGGGCATCGGCTCGACCGGCGCGGGCGGGAGCGTTTCCGGTGTGTCCGGCGACAGCTCGCCCGGGTCGTCCGGGACCGGCTCGCTCGGATCGATCGGCGGATAGTTGTCGGGGTCGGGCCCTGGCATCACCATGTCACCAGTGTGGCCTACCTGACGAGAATGCACGATGTACTCGTCCGGCGCGGTACGGATCAGTAGCCCGACCCGACTCCGGTGGCCACCAGTCGACGTGCCTCCGCGGCGTCGACGTTGAACCGGGCGCCGCACATCGGGTTGGGGCAGTGCGCCACGTGCTTGGTCCGGATCGGGAACAACGGAATGAAGAACACGCTGAGCTTGGTGACCTCGCGGACCAGCAGCAGGTTCCCGACCTGCCGGCACACCCGGCAGGACATCGACACCAGACCCAGCCGCTCGGCCTTCGTACCGAAGCCAAAGAGTAGAAACATCGGGCACCCCTGTACGTCGAGTCCGGACGGCGGACGCACCGGCCGCCTGCTCTCTGGTACCCCGATACGGCGCGCCTACGCAGGCCGTCGGCGTCCGGTACGCCGACGGCCTGCGTAGGCGCGCCGCACCCGGGAGTGCCGGCCCGCCAACCGGCACCTCCCGGGTGCGACAGGTCACGCGGTCACCGAGGCTCCGGGGCGCCACGCCGGCAGGGCGGGGGAGTTGCGGTTGGCGGGCCTGGCCAGGCCGTAGTTGTCACGCAGCGTGCGACCCTCGTACTCGGTGCGGAACAGTCCCCGCCGTTGCAGCAGCGGCACCACGTGGTCGACGAAGGCCGACAGGCCCGACGGCAGTACCGGGGGCATGATGTTGAAGCCGTCGGCGGCGCCGTTGTGGTACCAGAGCTCGATGGCGTCGGCGACCTGCTCCGGGGTGCCGGCGAAGGTCAGATGCCCCCGTCCGCCGCCCAGGCGGCCGATGAGTTCCCGCACGGTCAGCCGCTCCCGCCGGGCCAGGTTGACCACGAGGGTGCGGCGGCTCTTCGCGCCCTCGATCTGGTCCTCGTCGGGCAGGTCCGCCGGCAGTTCCCGGTCGAGCTGGAGGTCGGCAACGTCGATTCCGAGAAGCTCGGCGAGTTGCGGAAGGGCGTACTCCGGCCGAATCAGCCGATCGAGTTCCGCTTCGGAGGCGAGGGCCTCGGCCTCGGTGGCCCCGATGATCGGGACGATCCCGGGCAGGATCTTCACCGTGTCCGGGTCGCGGCCGTGGGAAAGGGCGCGTTGCTTCAGGTCGGCGTAGAACGTCTGGGCGTCGGTCAGCGACTGGTGCGCGGTGAACACCGCCTCGGCGTACCGGGCGGCGAAGTCCCGCCCGCTCTGCGACGACCCCGCCTGCACCAGCAACGGGTGGCCCTGTGGTGAGCGGGGCACGTTGAGTGCGCCGGCCACCTGGTAGAACCGGCCGGCGTGAGCCGGCGGGTACACCTTCGCGTCGTCGCCCCACACACCGTTGTCCTTGTCGGCGACCACGGCGTCGTCGTCCCAGCTGTCCCAGAGCTTGAGCGACACCTCCACGAACTCCGCGGCGCGCTCGTAGCGTTCCCGGTGGGCGGGCAGCTCGGTGAGGTTGAAGTTGCGGGCGGCGTCCAGGCCGGCGGTGGTGACGATGTTCCAACCCGCCCGCCCGCCGCTGATGTGGTCCAGCGAGGCGAACCGACGGGCCAGGTTGTACGGCTCGTTGTAGGTCGTGGACGCCGTCGCGATGAGTCCGATGTGCTCGGTG
Source organism: Micromonosporaceae bacterium (assembly GCA_035296325.1). Taxonomy (GTDB): domain Bacteria; phylum Actinomycetota; class Actinomycetes; order Mycobacteriales; family Micromonosporaceae; genus DATHBD01. The sequence continues at coordinate 304,047 of DATHBD010000023.1, forward strand.
ACCCCGGCAAGCGCGGTCAGCAGCACGGTCGGTTCCAGAACCCCCGCGGGTCGGCGACCCAGGTCGTTCCACAGCACCGGCCCGTCGGCCAGGAAGACGGAGTCGAGTTTGCCCCGCTCCGCGACGCGGGCGAGATGTTTGTAGTGCTCGACGTCGACATGCGCGTGCGGGTCGCTCTCCGGCAACCGCCAGGCCGCCTCGTGGTGCCCCACACTCATCAGAAATGCGTTCAGATGGAGCCGGCCGTGCCGGCTGCTGGCTTCGGGGGCGGGATTCGTCATCGGAGTCTCCAAGGGTTCGGTGGTCATACGATGTGCAGCACGTCGTCTGCTGCCAGGCGGGGGAGACGGTCACGCCACGCGTCCGGGCCCGGGTGCCCGACGTTCACGACGAGCAGTGACCGGAGCCGGCCGTCCGGGAAGAACTCCGCATCGACGCCCGCGGCGTCGAACCCGGCCATCGGTCCGGCAGCGAGCCCCGCGGCGCGGATGCCGATGATGAGGTAGCCGATCTGCAGCGCGGCGTTGAACCTCGCCTGCGCCTCCCGTGCCGGCGCGAGGTCCTGCCCGGCGAACCAGTCCCGCGCTTGTGGCCGGTGCGGGAACACACGCGGCAGGTGCTCGTGGAAGGCGGTGTCCGCCGCGAGGATCAGGACCAGCGGCGCAGCCGCCGCCTTGTCCCGGTTCGTCGCGCTGAGATGTGGGAGCAGCCGCCGCCGCGCCTGCGGGGAGCGGACCAGCACGATCCGCAGCGGTTGGCCGTTCACCGCGGTGGGGCCGTACTTCACCAGGTCGTGGACTGCGCGGATCTGGTCGTCGGTGACCGGTTGGTCGGTGAACGAGTTGGCCGTGCGGGCGGCGCGGAACAGCAGGTCCTGGGCGGCGGTGTCGAGGACGAGGACGTCGTCGATCGGCGGTGCGGTCATGCGGTGCCTTTCGGGATCGGCCGTTGGATCAGGCGTGCAGACCGGCGTAGCGGCCATCGTGGTACAGCAGCGGCGAGCCGATGCGGTGGTGCTGACCCAGCAGCGGCTCCGCGAGCACCACCGCGTGGTCGCCGGCGATGACGCGGTCGACGACCCGGCACACCAGCCAGGCCAGCGTGCCGTGCAGGATCGGCACGTCGTACGGCCCGGGGCGCCAGGTCGTCGGGTCGGCGAAGCGGTCGACGCCGCTGGTCGCGAACGTGCGCGCCAGGGCCTGCTGCCGCCGCGACAGCAGGTGCACCGCCACATGTTCGGTTCCGGACACGGTCGGCCAACTCGACGAGGCGCGGTTCAGGCAGAACGACACCAGCGGCGGCGTCAGCGACACCGAGGTGAAGGACGTGGCCGTGAAGCCGGCGGGCGGCGTCCCCGGGGCGGTGACCACGGTGACGGTGCTGGCCTGGTGGCGCAGCAGCGCCCGGAACAGGCCGCTGTCCACCGGGCTGGGGTCGATGGTCTGGTGGAGATCGGCGGAACGTGGCGCGAGCGCGACGTTCAACTGCGGGTAACGGCTCACCGGGTTCCCTTTCTAGCCGCTGTTGGAGGTGCGCCAGGTGGAGAACCGGCGTTCGATCTGCACCAGGATCTGGTTGATGGCGAGGCCGATCGTGGAGATGGTGATGATGCCGGCGTACATGTCCGGCACGGCGAAGTTGTACTGGGCGTAGTTGATGAGGTAGCCCAGCCCCGCCTTCGCGCCGACCATCTCGGCCGCGATCAGGATCAGGATGGAGTAGGCCCCGGCCAGCCGGATGCCGGTGAAGATCGTGGGTACCGCGGCCGGCAGGATGACCTTCTGGAAGAGTCGTGGCGGCGGCAGACCCAGCGACCGCGCCGACTTGATCAGCAACGGGTCGACACCCTGTACGCCGCTGATGGTGTTGAGCAGGATCGGCCACGAGCAGGCGTAGCAGACGATCGAAATCTTGGAGACCTCACCGAGCCCGAGGATCAGCACGAACACCGGGAGCAGCGCGAGCGCGGCGGTGTTTCGGAACACCTCCAGCAGCGGGTTGAGCAGAGTCGCGACCGGCTTGTACCAGCCGATCAGCAATCCCAGCGGGACCGCAGCCATGATCGCCAATCCGAGACCGGCCAGCGAGCGCGCCAGACTGGCCTGGATGTGGGCGAGGAGCTCACCGGAGCCGAGCAGGCCCCACCACGCGGCGATCACCTCGGACAGCGGCGGCAGGAAGGTGGCGTCCACCACGCCCAGGCGCGGGAAGGTCTCCCAGATCAGGACCAGCCCGGCGATGGCGGCGATTCGCTTGCCCAGGGCTGCGATCGATCGCAGGACCCGCGTCCGGATGGCCGGTCGGGCCGGGCTGACTCGCTCGGCCACGCCCGGACCAACCGCGGTCGTCGCGCGCGGCGTGACCTCGGCTACCGCGCCGCCCGGGTGGGCCGGCCGCCAGACGGCCGGAGGAGTTTCGGTGATGCTAGACAAGGGATGCCTCCTGGCGGGTGCGTGCCAACTCGTGGTCCTGGGCTCTGGTGACCTCGTCGCGGAGCAGGCTCCAGATCTCGTGGCGGTAGTGCCGGAACTCGGGGTCCGAACGCAGATCCTCGGTGGCCGACCGCGCGGTGAGCGGGATGTCGACGATCGTCTTGATCCGGCCGGGGCGCGACGTCATGACCGCGACCCGCTGGCCGAGGTAGACGGCCTCCTCGATGCCGTGCGTGATGAACACGATCGTCTTTCCGGTGCGCTCCCAGATCCGCAGCAACTCGTCCTGCAGGCTGTCGCGGGTCTGCGCGTCCAACGCCGCGAACGGCTCGTCCATCAGCAGGACGTCCGGATCGAAGGCGAGGCTGCGCGCGATGGCGACCCGCTGTTTCATGCCGCCGGACAACTCGTGCGGGTACCGGTCGGCGAAGCCGGCCAGGCCGACGAGCTCGAGGAACTCGCGGGCCCGGCCCTCGCGTTGCCGCCTCGGCACGCCCTTGGCCTCCAGGCCGAACTCGACGTTGCCCCGCGCGGTGCGCCACGGCAGCAGTGCGTACTGCTGAAACACGATGCCCCGGTCCAGGCCCGGCCCGGTCACCGGTGACCCGTCGACGAGAATCCGGCCCGACGTCGGCGTGGACAACCCACCCAACAGGTCGAGCAATGTGGACTTCCCGCACCCGCTCGGCCCCACGAGGACGAGGAACTCGCCGTCCCGCACGTCGAACGAGATGTCCTCGAGTGCGGTCACCGCCGCGCCGCGCGCGTCGAACACCTTACCGACACGGTCGAAGCTGATCTTCACGGTCATCGGGCTCACCCCTGCTCGGAAAGGTCGTTGAACTCGTTGGTGTACAGCTCGGTCGCCTTGACCTGCTTGCCTTTCAGCTCGCCGGAGCGGTCCAGCCACTCCACCCAGGTACTGAACTCCTGCTCCGTGATGGCGCCGCCCTTGCCGGCCACGCCGTAGCTCTTCCAGAACTTCAGCTGACTGTCGTCCTCGTTGCGGGCGCGTTTGCGCAGGATCTCGGCGAAGCGCGCGATCACCACGTCCCGCGGCTGGGTCCTCGACCACTCGATCGCCTTCGCGGTGCCGGTCACGAACGTGCGCACGGTCGTCGGGTTCTTCTTGATGAAGTCGGTGCGGAACACATAACTGCCAGCGGTGAAGGGGCCCAGCAGGTCGAAGTCCGTGAACAGCGGGTGGATGCCGCCGCGTTCGAGTGCCCGGTCGCGCAGCGTGCCTCCCAGAACGCCGACATCCAACTGCCCCTGGCGCAGGGACTGCTCGGTGTTCACCGGTGGCACCACCACCAGTTGCACCTGCTTGACCTCGTCCTCACTGAGGCCGTTGCGGGTCAGGTACGTCTTCAGCACCGCCTCGTGGTGCGCGCCGAGAGTGTTCATCCCGATCTTCTTGCCGATCAGGTCGCGTGCCGAGCGGATCGGGCTGCCGTCCACAACGTAGAAGCCGAAGAACGTCGTGTCGTTGGAGCCGTAGTAGCCGATGACGGCCTTGACCGGTGCCTTCGCGGCGGCAAGCTTGACGATCGCGCCGTTGAACGCACCGCCGAAGTCGGTGTCCCCGGTGGTGGCCGCCTGGATGTCCTGCGGGCCGCTGGTGGTGTTGCCGATCCACTTGAGCTTCACGTCGCCGAGGTAGCCCAGGTCCTCCGCGAGTTCCGGGAGGGTGACCGTGCCGACCTGGCCCTGGTACCGCAGTTCGGTCACCTGGCGCTCGCTGGCCGCGCTGCTCGTGGCACCGCATCCGGCCAGGGCCGTGAGCGCCGCGATGCCGGCGACGACCCGGGTGGCCGCGTTCCTCCCGCGCTTGCGCACCGGTCTCTCCTCGTCAGGTCGTTGGTACTCGGTGGCGGCCTCCGCCGCTGCGGCGCTTCGGCCGGCTGTGTTCCTGCGCATGGCGATGTCTCTTCACGGTCAGATGTCGGATGTCGGGTGTCCTGCTTCGGCCAACGCCCCGGTCGGCCGTGGCCGGGTGCGTCTGTCCTGGGAGGGAATGTGTTCCGGGCGAGCGGATCCGGGCACGGCGGCACCGTCGACCGCGTGGACGGGCGCCCGTCCACGCGGTGGGGGATGGGTTCGATTCAGCGCATCCGGCCACGCAGCGTCGCGTGGCGAGGATCCTGCGGCAGTCCGCTCAATGTCGGTGGCCAGCAGACACACGGGTCGAGCTGGCGGTCACGTGAATTCGCGGGTGTGGTGGCGGCTCGGCATGCTGGCTGCGCTACGCCGTCGAACTCAACAGGCGCTGCTGCACACCCGGAGGAAGTCGACGAAGCGGCGCCGGATGAGTGGCGTGCCTCGATTCATGCGGAGCAACTTAGCCCGCAAACACCAACCGCGTCAGCAGGTTTGTGACCCACGCCACATATTATTCCTATCGGCTTAATAGGAATAGCGACATGATCGGGTAGTGAAGTCACTGCTCCGACGATGAATTGGCTACCCGATCATGCGCTCCGGGGGCGCCGTCGTGGGTCGGCGCATGGTGGCGGGGGCGTGCCCGCATCGTTTCCCGGGTCCTCCTCGGCCGCACCCGTTCATCGACGGCGTTGCAACAGGGCGATCGCTGCCTCAGCCTGACGCAGCTGGAACTCCAAGGTCACGATCCGGCACGCCGCGGCAAGACTCATGCCTTCGTCGACCACCGCTCGGGCCCGGGCGGCCAGGTCGAGGTCTCGGCGGCTGTACCGGCGGTGACCGCCGTCGGAGCGTCGGGGGTGCAGCAGTCCACCGCGGCCGAGCGCGCGAAGGAATGCGGGGTCGACACCGAGAAGGTCCGCGGCGGCACCCATGCTGAACGCCGGGTACTCCTCATCACTGATCTTGTCGTCCAGCCCGGGGGGTGCGGCGCGCCCCGTCCCGGGCGATGCGGAATGCGCTGTCCCCGGCGCCCCGTGTGCGGGGCGCCGGGGACGGGGCGCACTCGGCACCGTCACGTGGACGCGCCGACCGGCTGGCGATCGGTGCTGGACCCGCTGACCTGGCCGCTGATGGTTCTGCGCTGTTCCCCGGCGTCAACCTGGCCGCGAGCGGCGTCGCCGCGGCGGTTGTCGCCACGGCCCACCTGGATCCGGCGCGGCTTGGCCTGCTCCGCCACCGGGATGGTGAGGGTGAGCACGCCGTCGCGGTAGTCGGCGTTGATGGCGTCCAGGCTCAGGCCGTCGCCGAGGACCAGCTGGCGGCTGTAGGAACCGGACGGCCGTTCCGACACCAGGTAGGCGGCGTCGTCCGGTGCCTTCGGGCGGCGCTCCGCCCGTACGGTCAGGGTGTTGTTCTCGGTGGTGACCTCCAGCGAGTCCGGGTCCATCCCGGGGAGGTCGAAGTGCAGGTAGAACGCCTCACCGGACCGGTAGCAGTCCATCGGCATGGCCTGCGGCACGCGGGAGGCGCCCAGCACCTCGCTGGCCAGGCGGTCGAAATCACGGAACGGATCGAAGCGCAACAGCATCGTGGGTCAACTCCTTCGTTGTGCGTAGTGCTTCAGGCGGGGATGGGTGTCACGCGCGGCGCGGTGGCCCGCCGGGGCCCGGCGGACGACACAGCCGTTGCCGTCGCCGGGGGCGGCGCCGCGGATGGTGCGCCGGGATCAGCAGCATGATTGACCACCTCCTGCGGGAGCACTCACCGACAGAATGTGCCTTGCGGCTGAAGCAAATACTAGTACGGCCATAGCAGATTTTCAAGGGCCGACCGCCGGCGCGGCGGCCGGCCCGTTGCGCTACGCGACCGGCGTGCGGCCGCTGCGCTCGGTCAGCCGGATGACGTCGAGGAGCACCTGCGGCACCTCCGATGGCCCCCAGCTGGTGACCGTCTGGGTGCCACCGTCGGAGTGCAGCACCGTGAGGTCGTACTGGAAGTGGTCGCAGCAGGGGTTCGCCGGCCCGTACATCCGTGCCAGTGCTCGAAATTCTGCAGTGTCGGCCAGTTCCAGGGCCTGCGTGGCGTCGGGGCCGGTGTCGGACCGGTCCAGAACGAACCGGACCGTCCGGCCCGCGAACCCGCCGCTACGGGCCAACTCGATCCGCTGGGCCAACGCCGGCACAGGGCTCGGCACCCTCGTGCCGGCCTGCTCCGTGAGCCCGATGACCCTCCGGAGCACCTTCGGGGCCTCCGCGTTGCTCCAGGTCTGCACGATCTTCGTGGTGCCATCGGCGTACGAGACGGTCAGGTCGTACTGGAAGTGGTCGCAGCACAGGTCCGCCGGCCGGTACGAGGGTGCCAGTGCCCGGAACTGACTGCTGCCGGCCAGCCGCAGGGCACGCACGGCGTCCCGGTCGGTGTTGCTGGCGTCGATGACGAAGCGGGTGAACTCCCCGGCGATGCCGCCGCTGCGGGTCAGCTCGATCCGCTGGGCGGCCGGCGCCGCGCTGGTCGACGCGCCGGGCGTCGGGGCCGCCGATGCCGCCGGGGTGACGAGTGCCGCGGCGGCGAGCCCCGCCAGCGCGGCGCCGAGGGCGGCGATCCGCCTGACCGGGACGATGTTGAGATTCATGACTGCTCCCCATGCAGAGTAGTGACGTGCCCGACGGTTTCGGGCATTGTATTGATTCGATGCTCCGGGTGTGCCTGTCCGCAGGCATCCAGTCCCGGTACCGGGATCAACCCTGGTGGGCGGGGATCGGGTACGGCACGGCGCGTCTACCGTGCCGACACACGGGAAGCCGGCGCTGGGCAGCATCCGGCCCGGACGCAGATTCGGTACAGATGACTGAGGTGACGGACGGCATATCGATGGACAGCGAGGGGGCCTTCCGGCGTACCGTCTCCGGTGAGCAGCACCGCCGGCTCCGGGCCGTGTGCCCGTGTTCGCGGCCGGCCAGCGGTTGGGCACGGGCTTCGGGAGGGCCAGCATGAGCCACGTTGATGACGGGCACCGCGCCGCAATTCTGGTCGTCAGCCGCGACCCGGCCGTCACCAAGGGACTCGAGGCGGAACTGACCAAACGGTACTCCGCCGACTACGACGTCATCAGCGTCGCGCCCGCGGCGCTGCACTCCCAGATGACGCGGATGCGCGCCGAGGGGGCGGCCGTGGCGCTCGTCCTGGGCGGCTTCGGCGGGGAGGACGCGGACGGCATCGAACTCCTCACGTCGGTACGGATGATCTATCCAACCGCGGTGTACGTGCCCGCCGTGCAGTGGGGCGACTTCGGGTCGGCAGAGCCGATCTTCGACGCGCTGACGATGGGGAAGATCGACCATTGGGTGATGCGGCCGGAGGGCGCGCCCGACGAGGAGTTCCACCGGTCGATCACCGACTTCCTCAGCGACTGGAGCAACCGGCAGGGCGGCGGATTCGAGGCCGTACGGGTGATCGGCCCGCAATGGTCGCAACGGTCCCAGGAACTGCGGGACACCTTCTCCCGAAACCGGATTCCGCTCGGCTTCTACGACTCCGACACGCCGACCGGCGCGCGCATCCTCGCGGACCTGGGGCTGCAGTCGCCGGCGCTTCCGGTGGTGGTGCTCCGCTTCGGAGCCGCCCGCAACGTGTTGGTTGACCCCTCCAATCTGGACATCGCCGAGGCGTTCGGGTTGATGGCGCCGATTCCGGAAGACGAGATCTTCGACGTGGCGATCGTGGGCGCCGGACCGGCCGGGCTCGGCGCTGCCGTCTACGCATCGTCGGAAGGTCTCCGCACAGTGGTCCTGGAACGCGAGGCCGTCGGCGGCCAGGCCGGGTCGAGTTCGTTGATCCGCAACTACCTCGGCTTTCCGAAGGGGGTCAGCGGCAACCGGCTCGCCTTCGAGGCGTATCTGCAGGCGTGGTCGTTCGGGGCGACATTCGTGTTCATGCGGGAAGCCGAACGCCTGGACAGTGAGGACGGAACACACCGGCTGCACCTGTCGGACGGCTCGGTCATCACCGCTCGCAGCATCGTGGTGGCCACCGGCGTGGCGTACCGGGACCTGGGCATAGCCGCGCTTGAGGCGCTGCACGGACGCGGCGTCTTCTACGGCGCGGCGGTGAGCGAAGCGCCGGCGATGCGTGGCAAACAGGTCTACGTCGTCGGTGGCGGAAACTCCGCCGGTCAGGCGGCGATGCACCTGGCGCGGTGGGCCGAGCGGGTCACCATCCTGATTCGACGCTCGTCACTGGCGGCCACCATGTCGGACTACCTGATCCGCGAGATCGACTCCGCACCCAACATCGACGTCTGTCCGCGGGTCCAGGTGGTCGGCGGGACGGGCGCCGAGTACCTCGAGTCGTTGGTGATCGAGGAGTTGGACACCGGGATCCGCCACAGCGCTCCGGCGAGCGGGCTGCTCGTGCTGATCGGCTCCGAGCCGCACACCGACTGGGTCGGCCCGGCGGTTGCCCGCGACGGGTGGGGCTTCATCCTGACCGGGCTCGACCTGACCGCCGCCGAGGCCGATGCGGAGGGCGGGGCGCACGGCCATGCGCCGGGCGCCGGCGTCGATGCGGCCGGGCCGCACCAGCGCTGGCCGCTGGCCCGCCCGCCGCTGCTGCTCGAGACGAGTACACCGGGCGTCTTCGCCGCCGGGGATGTGCGTCAAGGCTCGGCGAAGCGGGTCGCGTCCGCGGTGGGCGACGGGGCGGTCGCCATCCAGCTCGTGCACCGCTACCTCAACCAGTACGCGCCGGCGGCGACCCGATGACCGGCGCGCCCCCGCCTCCGCAGCCCGTCGTGGCCGGCGACGAGGCACCGGCCCCGCGGGAACTCATGCGCGGTATGCGGCTGCTGCTCCTGGTGGCGGCCGGGCTGGTGCTGCTCGCCGGCACTCAGCTGTTCGTGTTCACCGAGCGCACCGACGAGTACTTCGCCTGGACCATCGGGAACCCGCTGACCGCCGCGTTCCTCGGCGCCGCGTACTGGGGGAGCTTTGTCATCGAGGCCCTCGCCGCCCGTGAGCGGCGGTGGGCCGACGCCCGCATCACGGTGCCGACCGTCCTGGTCTTCACGGTGCTGACGCTTGCGGTCACCCTGGCGTATCTGGAGGTCTTCCACCTAGGCGCCGAGTACGGGCTGAATACGCAGGTGGTGACCTGGCTCTGGATCGCGATCTACGCGGTGGTGCCGGTACTGCTGATCGTGGTCCTGGTCGTGCAGCTGCGCGCGCCGGGCACCGACCCCCCGCGCGATGCACCGCCGCCCCGGTGGCTGTTCGTCGTGATCGTGGCGCAGGCGCTCGTCATGTTGCTGCTCGGCGCCTGGCTGTTTCTCGACCCGCTCGGTGTGGCGGCGGCGGTGTGGCCGTGGGACCTCACGCCCCTCACCGGGCGGGCCGTCGGTGCGTGGCTGTTGAGCTTCGGCGTCGCCGCGTCGCACGCCGTGGTGGAACGCGACCTGCGGCGGCTGCGCCCGGCCGGATGGGGCTACCTCGCCACCGGAGCACTGCAGCTCGCCGCGCTCGCCCGCTACCCCGATGTCCCCGACGGGGGGTCACCGCGGACCTGGCTGTATGTCGCGTTTCTGGTGTCCATGCTGGTCGTCGGCGCGACAGCGGTGCTGGGCGGTCGAACCGTGGCCGGTGCGGGTGCGCGCGAACGCACCCGCACCGACCCGGCGAGCGTGGACCGCTAGCCGCGGGTCCAGCGCTGGGTGTTGGCGCCGGTGCAGGTCGACAGCTGGACGAGCGTGCCGTTCCCGGTGCCCGCGCCGACCGGATCCAGGCACAGTCCGTTGTGCACGTTGGTGATCGTGCCGTTGCTGTTGACGTTCCACTTCTGGTTGTTGCCACCGGTGCAGTCCCAGATGATCACGGGCGTGCCGGGCGTGGTGCCTTGGCCGAACGCGTCGAGACACTTGTTGCCGTAGACCCGCAGCTCCCTGGCGGCGGTGGTGGCGAACTGCTGGTTGCTGGCGCCGGAGCAGGTCCACAGCACCAGTCGGGTGCCGTTGGTCTGGCTCACGTTCGGCACGTCGAGGCAGCGGTTGGCGTGCGAGGACACGATCGTCGCGGCCTGACCGGCAGGACCGGCCGGGCTGGCGCTCGTCGTGCCGCCGCCGCCACCGCCGCCACCGCCGCCACCGCCGTTGACCGCGGCGGAGAACGAGGTGACGCCGAGGCCGGCCCCACCCTGCCACGGCTCGAACCCGGCCTGGATGCTGGTCAGGTACCACGAGTTGGTGATCGCGCCCCGGTTCCGAACATCGTTGATGAAGTCCAGGACGCTGAAGTTCAGACTGGTGATGGCGGACGGGGCCACGTAGGAGATGACGTTGTTCATGCCGTTGCTGCCCTGCCACACTTGCCAGGTGCGCCCGCTGATCGCGGCGTTGCCGACCACCGAACCGATCGGCTGGATCGGGCCCTGGCGGTTGAACCAGATCATGATCTCCATGGCGTTCACGCCGTTGGTCCGCGGCGTCGGGTCCAGCCAGATGTCGTACGACGCGTTGTAGACCGCACCGCCCGTGTACCGGTAGTTGATGCTGCTGGTCGCGCTGCTGATCTGGCTGACCTGCATCGGCAGGTTGGTGCCGGGGGAGCAGTTGGTGTAGTGGCAGCCGAAGAAGACCGACGGATATGACACCGGGCCACCGTTGAACGGGTTCTGCCCCTGCTGGGTGGTGATGTCGAAGCCGGTGCTGGTGACGTTGATGCACTGCTGGGCGGAGGTGCCCCAGCGGTTGTTCTGCACCACGTACCGGCCCTGGATGGTGGTTGTGCCGAAGGTGTCGCAAATCAGGGTGTCGGCTCGGGCGGCGGTCGACATCACGACCGCGACCAGGCTGCCCGCCAGAAGCAGGCCGGCCGCCGCGATAACCGGGAGGTGCCGTCTCATAGGACTCCTTGCTGAGCGCTGCGGGTCAAGACATCGACGATGGTTCCGACTCCAGACGCTATCGTTCCATCGACGCCGGTGCGACGTCACCATCGGTTCGACCGAGCGTCGACCCGGCTCACGGCACGTGAGCGGCGCAGATGCCGGGGCGTGGAGATGAAACGTCCAGGGGCGTGGCCGGGCCGGACCGGGGTCAGCGGCGGCGTCGCGCGGTGCCGAAGAGATTGCGGACGATCTCCCGGCCGGCCGCCGTGGCGGCCGACCGCAGCGCTCCGCGGACCGCCGTGTTGCCCAGCGCCTTCTCCACGAAGCTCTTGTCGCCGTCAGGGTCGCGACGCGACGGCTCGGCCGGGGCGGTAGCGGGCGGAGACGCCGGCTCGGCGGGTTGTGCCGGCGCGACCTTGGCCATCAACCGCTCGTATGCCGACTCCCGGTCGATCTCGGTGCCGTACCCGGCCAGCAGTGGCGACGACCGGACAATCCCCTCGGCGACGGCCGGGTCGACCTGCGCCATCAACGACCGTGGCGGTGGCAGCTTGGTCCAGGCGACCGGCGTGGGGGCGCCGCGCTCGGAGAGCACCGTCACGATCGCCTCACCCGTACCCAGCTGGGTGAGCACCTCCTCCAGGTCGTACCCGCTCTTCGGGAACGTGGAGACGGTGGCCTTGAGTGCCTTGGCGTCCTCGGGTGTGTAGGCGCGTACCGCGTGCTGGACCCGGCTGCCGAGCTGGGCGAGCACATCGCGGGGTACGTCCTTCGGTGTCTGGGTCACGAAGAAGATACCGATCCCCTTGGACCGGATGAGCCGCACGGTCTGCGTGATCGCCGCGAGAAAATCTTTTGACGCGTCCTTGAACAGCAGGTGTGCCTCGTCGAAGAAGAACACCAGCTTCGGTTTGTCGATGTCGCCGACCTCGGGCAGATCGTGGAAGAGATCGGCGAGGAACCACATCAGGAAGGTCGAGAACACCGCCGGCCGGTCCTGGAGGTTGGGCAGCTCGAGGATGCTCACCACGCCCCGTCCGTCCGGCGCGGTCCGCAGGAAGTCACGGGTGTCGAACTCGGGCTCGCCGAAGAAGTCGTCGGCACCGCCGTCGGCAAACGCGACCAGCTCGCGGAGGATCACTCCGGCCGTGGCTTTGCTCAGGCCGCCGAGCTCGGCGAGCGCGTCGGCGCCGGCTGCGGAGGTGAGGTGCTTGATGACCGCTCGGAGGTCCTTGATGTCCAGCAGCGGTAGGGCGTTGGCGTCGGCGAAGTGGAAGACCAGCCCGAGGGAGGACTCCTGCACCGCGTTCAGGCCCAGCACCTTGGCCAGCAGCGTCGGGCCGAAGGAGGTGATCGTGGCGCGTACCGGGACGCCGGTGCCGTGCCCGCCCAGGGCGAGGAACTCCACCGGGTAGCTCGCCGGCTGCCAGTCCAGTCCGATCTCGCTCGCCCGAGCGGAGATCTTGTCGTTGGCCGTGCCAGGCGCGGCCATGCCGGACAGGTCGCCCTTGATGTCCGCGAGGAAGACAGGTACGCCCGCGGCGGAGAGTTGCTCGGCCATGCCCTGGAGTGTCTTGGTCTTGCCGGTTCCCGTCGCCCCTGCCACCAGACCGTGACGGTTCAGCACGGAGAGTGGTATCCGCACCTTGACGGTCGGGTCGCCGGCACCGTCGACCACCAGTGCGCCGAGTTCCAGCGCCGGTCCGGAGAATGTGTACCCGTCGCGGATGTCCGCCGCGACGTCGTCCTTCGTCCGTTGTTCCGCCATGACACCCTCCTAGAGCCGCCCGACCCACAATGGCACTACCCGGTCCGGGGCGGGCCACGCGGGGCCAGGCCGATGCGGTCTGACGATTCCCCGGCGGCGGTGCGCGAAGCGCCGGGGCATACTGGGTGATCTCTCGCCAGCGCCGGCGCCCTCCCCCCGGGAAGGAACGATGACCCATGGCCGATGTCCGCTCCGGTCCCGTGATGCGGGGCGTCGGCACCACCGTCGAGGAGTTCGAACGCGACCTGCTGGGCAACCTGTACTACCAGCGTGGGACGACGATCGAGTCGGCCAGCCTCCCGGACGCCTACCAGACGCTCGCGCTCACGGTGCGGGACCGACTGGTCGACCGGTACGCCCGGACCGTGGCCGCACAGTACGAGGCGAACCCCCGGTTCGTCTACTACCTCTCCGCCGAGTACATGCTGGGCCGGCAGCTGCCGCAGAATCTGCTCTACACCGACACCGAAGCGTGGACCCGTTCGGTGTTCGCGGCGTTCGGGCTCTCCCTGGAGGAGCTGGAGCGCCTGGACGTCGAGCCCGGCCTGGGCAACGGCGGGCTGGGCCGGCTCGCCGCATGCCTGCTGGACTCGCTCGCCACCGCGGACATCCCGGCCGTCGGGTACGGCATCCGGTACGAGTTCGGCATCTTCAAGCAGGCCTTCCAGGACGGCGCGCAGATCGAGCGGCCGGACGACTGGACGTTCTACGGCAACCCATGGGAGTTCGCCGCCCCGGACGACCGGCAGGTGGTCGGCTTCTACGGCCACACCGAGCCGGTGGACGACCCGAGTGGCCTGCGTCGGCGCTGGGTGCCGGGGGAGACCGTGCGCGGCGAGCCGAGCCACATGCTGGTGCCCGGTTACGGGACGGAGACGGTCAACATCATCCGGCTCTGGCGGGCGCGGGCGAGCCGCGAGTCCTTCGACCTGTCGCACTTCGAGGCCGGCCAGTACGGCGAGGCGGTGGCGGACATCGTTCGCTCGGAGAACATCAGCAAGGTGCTGTACCCCAGCGACAGCACCGACGCCGGGCGCGAGTTGCGATTGAAGCAGCAGTACTTTCTGGTGTCGTGTTCGCTGCGGGACATCATCCGGCGCTTCCGGTTCCGCAACAGCGACTGGGATGTCTTCGCCGACAAGGTGGCGGTGCAGCTCAACGACACCCACCCGGTGATCGGGGTGGCTGAACTGATGCGGTTGCTCGTCGACGAGCACGGAGTGGAATGGAACCGGGCCTGGTCGATCACCCGGCGTACGTTCGCGTACACCTGCCACACGCTGCTGCCCGAGGCGCTGGAGACCTGGCCGGTGTCGCTGCTGCAGCGGCTACTTCCACGGCACCTGGAGATCATCTACATGATCAACCACGTGTTCCTTCAGGAGGTGGCAGCCCGGTATCCCGGCGACGCGGAGAAGCTGGGCCGGCTGTCGCTGATCCAGGAGGGTCCCGATCAGCGCGTACGGATGGCAAACCTCGCGGTGGTGGGCAGTTCCGCCGTCAACGGGGTGGCCGAGCTGCACTCTTCGTTGCTGGCCGCCACGACCCTGCGTGACTTCGCGGAACTGTGGCCGGACCGGTTCCGCAACGTCACCAACGGCGTGAGCCCTCGCCGGTTCCTGCGCCTGGCGAATCCCCGACTGTCCGCGTTGATCAGCGAGCGCCTGGGCGGCGAGGGTTGGTTGACCGACCTCGATCAGCTCGCCGGGCTCGCCACGGCGGTCGACGACCCGGCGTTCGTCGAGCGCTGGCGCGCGGTGAAACGGCTGAACAAGCTCGACCTGGCAGCGCACGCGCTGCAGGCGACCGGCGTGGTCCTGGACCCGGACGCGCTCAGCGACGTGATGATCAAGCGGTTCCACGAGTACAAACGGCAGGTGCTGAAGGTCCTGCATGTGATCACGTTGTTCAACCGGATCCGCCACGATCCCGGCGTGGACCTGGTGCCGCGCTCATTCGTGTTCGCCGGGAAGGCGGCGCCGGCCTACCACGCCGTGAAGCACGTGATGCGGCTGATCAACGCCGTGGCGGACGCCGTGAACAGCGACCCGGAGGTCTCCCGTTACCTGCGGGTGGCCTTCCTGCCGGACTACAACGTGACCCGCGCCGAGCTGATCGTGCCCGCCGCGGATTTGTCCGAACAGATCTCGCTGGCCGGCAAGGAGGCGTCCGGCACCGGCAACATGAAACTCGCCCTCAACGGCGCGGTCACCATCGGCACACTCGACGGTGCCAACATCGAAATTCGGGACCGGGTCGGTGCGGACAACTTTTTCCTGTTCGGTCTGGACGCCGGGCAGGCCGCAGCGGTGAGGGCGAACGACTACGCACCGCGTTCCTACTACGAGCAGGACCCGGAGTTGATGGCGGCCATCGATGCCATCGCCTCCGGTGTCTTCTCCGCCGACGACCGGGCGGCGTTCGCTCCGGTGGTGGATGCCCTGCTCGGACGGGACGAGTACCTCGCTCTGGCCGACTACCGGTCCTATGTCAACTGTCAGGATGCGGTGGACACCGCGTGGCGCGATCCCGCCCGGTGGACCCGGATGTCGGTGCTCAACACGGCGCACTGCGGGTTCTTCTCGTCCGACCGCACCGTCCGTGACTATTGCCGCACCATCTGGCACGTCGAGCCCCTGCCGGTGCCACGGAGCTGAAGCGCCGGGTCCCGCCGATCGGCGCCGCGTCGTCTCGCGGTGGTGTCGGCGCCCGCCCGGGTACGGCGATCACTGGAACGTCCGCCGCTGCCCGGGTGCGGTTTCCGCGATCGTTCCCAAGATCCGCGATCTCCGGCGTAATGTCCCAAATGTCGTTCCCGGCGGTGTCGCCGGGTGCCCAAGCGCGGGACGCGGAGAGAGTTGGGTCGGTTGACGCGTTCGTTGAGGTCGCTGGTCGCCGCCGGCGCGGTCGCCGGGTCGATCAGCCTGGCAGCGTGCGGTTCATCGGCCGGCCCCTCGACGAGTCCTGGCGCCGGTGCGTCACCTTCCGGCGCACCCTCGGGGTCACAACCGGTCGTGACGGCCAGGTTGCTCTCGTTTGCTCCGCAGAAGCTCGCGGTGCCGGCCGGCACCGCCGTGTCATGGCAGGTGGCTGACGCGATCGACCACACCGTCACGACCGGCGAGTTCACTCTCGGCGCCGACGGTCTGCGCAGCTCAGAGGCGCCGGATCGGACGATCGACTCCGCGCTGACCAAAGCCCGGTCGGTGTCCCACACGTTCACCACGCCGGGCACGTACCGGTACTACTGCTCGATCCACAAGGGCATGAACGGCGAGGTCGAGGTCACGCCGTAACGACTGCTTCGTTTGGCGCGCCCGCCCGGCCCGGCTGGCGTGATTCCACGCTTCAGGTACCTCAGGAGGACGACCACATGGCTTCACGCTTCAGGACCATCGTTGGAATCGGCGCCGTTGTCGCGCTCGCGCTGACCGGGTGCGGCGACAACACGGCCGACTCACCTGCGGCGCCGGCGGCGTCGGTGACATCCATGGACGGGGCCGTGGGTAAGGCGGCCACCACCACGGCGGCAGCCGACCTGCGCGCGGGACTGACCTTCCTACTCACCGAGCACGTCTACCGGGCTGGCATCGCACTGAAGTTCGCCGTCGACAAGGGCGGGAACCTCGAGGACCCGACGGTCGCCGCGGCGGTGGCGAGCCTCGACGCGAACTCCGTCGAGCTGTCCAAGGCCATCGGCGGCGCGTACCCGGCGGCGGAGGAGCCGTTCCTGCAGTCGTGGCGGCAGCACATCGGCTTCTTCGTGGACTACACCCTGGGCAAAGCAACGAAGAACCAGGCCAAGGTGGACAAGGCCCAGGTCGACCTGGACGGCTACCGCACCGCGTTCGGCCAGCTCATCAACTCGGTTGTGCCGGAGCTGCCCGCAGCCGCCGTCACCGAGGAACTTGTGCCGCACGTCAAGACCGTGACCGACACCATCGACTCGCTCGTCGCCGGGGACGGACAGGTGTTCGCGAAACTGCAGGCCGCGGCGGAGCACATGCCGATGACCGCCAAGGTGCTCGCCGGCGGCATTGCGACCAACAAGAAACTCGCCGGCAATCCGGCCGAGCCGGCCGCCGAGCTGCGCTCCGGGCTGACGT
The DNA here is from genome assembly GCA_035296325.1 of Micromonosporaceae bacterium. Lineage (GTDB taxonomy): Bacteria > Actinomycetota > Actinomycetes > Mycobacteriales > Micromonosporaceae > DATHBD01. The sequence goes on from DATHBD010000023.1 coordinate 321,113, forward strand.
ACCTGCTCACCTCCCACGTTGACCTTGCCGCGATCGCCATCGTGCAGGCCGTCGGCAAGGGTGGGGATCTGACGGAGGCGAGCGTCAAGGCCGCTGTCGCCGCGCTCGACGTGAACTCCGTCGCGCTGTCCAAAGCGGTGGGGAGCGCGTACCCGGCGGCGGAGGAGCCGTTCCTGCAGTCGTGGCGTCAGCACATCGGCTTCTTTGTCGACTACACCCTGGGTGCGGCCACGAAGGACAAGGCGAAGATGGACAAGGCCAAGGTCGACCTGGACGGGTACCGCACGGCGTTTGGCCAGCTCATCAACTCCGTGGTACCGGAGCTCCCGGCAGCGGCCGTCGCTGACGAACTCGTGCCGCACGTGCAGAGTCTGACCGACACCATCGACGCGCTCGTCGCCGGGGATCCGACGGTGTTCACCAAACTCGCCGCAGCGACCGCGCACATGCCAATGACCGCAGCGACCCTGGCGGGCGGCATCGCCGAGAACAAGAAGCTCGCCTGACCGCGGTCAGCGGCCGAGCGCCGCACCGGGATGCATGGCATCCCGGTGCGGCGCTTTGCGTCGCCCGACGGTCGTAGGGTTTGCAGCGACAGGGGTCGCGTCGGGACCGGTCCGCGGGACCCCTGATCGTGTCAGGTGGAGTCCATCGCGGCGGCTCGGGCCTGGAACAGGGCGCGCTCCCTCGCGTTGCGTGTCATCGCGGCGGCGCGCTGGAATTCCTGCCGTGCCTCGGCCGGGCGGCCCAGTCTGGCCAGCAGATCTCCCCGGACCGCCGGCACCAATGGGTAGTTCGGCAGGTCGAGCGCGTCGACGATCTCAAGCCCGCGTCCGGGGCCGTGCGCGTGGCCGACCGCGACCGCCCGGTTGAGCTCGACCACCGGCGACGGCCAGACGTAGGAGAGCACCTCGTAGAGTGCGGAGATGCGGTCCCAGTCGGTGTCCTCGGCGCGGGCCGCCCGGGCATGGCAGGCGGCGATGGAGGCCTGCAGCGCGTACGGTCCGAAGGTGCCCTCGGCGCGGGCGAGCGCGTCGAGGCCTCGCCGGATCAGGAGCCGGTCCCACCGTCGGCGGTCCTGATCCTGCAGCAGGATCGGGACCCCGTCCGGATCGGTCCGGGCCGGGGTCCGTGACGCCTGCAGTTCCATCAGCGCGACCAGTCCGTGCACCTCCGGCTCCTGCAGCGCCAACTGGGCGAGTACCCGGCCGAGCCGCAGGGCCTCCGCGCAGAGCGCCGGCCGCATCCAGTTCTCGCCGGTCGTGGCTGAGTACCCCTCGTTGAAGATCAGGTAAATGACTTCGAGCACCGAGGCGAGCCGCCCGGCGACCTCGGTCGGCGGCGGCAGTTCGATTGCCACCTTGCGTTCTGCAAGCATCCGCTTGGCCCGGGTGATGCGCTGGCCGACGGTGGGCTCCGGGACCAGGTACGCCCGGGCGATCTCGTCCGTGGTCAGTCCACCGAGCAGGCGGAGGGTCAGTGCGACCCGCGCCTCCACCGACAGCACCGGATGGCAGGTGGTGAAGATCAGCCGCAGCAGATCATCCCCGACATAGTCATCGAGTTCCGCGGCGAGGTCGCGTTCGTCGGTATCCGGAGTCGCCCGACCCACCTCATCGAGCTTCTGCCGGTACCGGGCCTGCCGGCGGAGCAGGTCCACGGCACGGTGCTTGGCTGTGGCCATGAGCCAGGACCCGGGATGGTCCGGGACGCCGGTCTGTGGCCATTGTTCGAGGGCGATCACGAAAGTGTCCTGCGCCAGTTCCTCGGCGAGCCCGATGTCGCGGACGATGCGGGCGAGTCCGGCGATGATCCGGGCTGATTCGATGCGCCAGACAGCCTCCACCACGCTGCGAGGATCGGTAGCCGCCACGGCTACCGATCCTCGCACCCCGGCTACGCCCGCGACCACGCCCCGCGTGCCGGCTGGTGGTTGCTGTGTGTCGTGGAAAGGGTCACCGGGAACCGGTCAACCGGTGGGGAACCGTGGCGGGTACGCCGAAACTCCGAAACACACGCCAAGCGTGAATGCAGTTCGACGCCGCCCGGAGGAGGCTGCGCCCGAGCGTTGGCACGACGAGGGAGGCTCCGCCGCGCCAACGGCGGTACCCGAGCCGATCCGGTGACGCGGTTCGCCAATGGCATGGTGGACGGGCGCAGCGCGGCGCACGCTGCGACCGGCGGGCTGCCGGCGCCGCCCACGGGGTACGGGCCTCGTACTCATGCAACGGCGGGGAACCCTAAGGTCCAGCCTCCACGCCAACTGGGGGCCTTCAGGGAGGATTGACGCATGAACTTCGACGATGTCACGCGACCCGACACCACCATTGCCCGTGCCGCAATGGAGATCGCGTCGGCCTACTGTTCCCCGGCCCTGGTGAATCACTGTCTCCGCTCGTACGTGTGGGGAGCCTCGTACGGGATGCGGTACGGCGTGGCCTTCGACGCAGAGTTGCTCTATGTCGCGGCGATGCTGCACGACATCGGGTTGGTGCCGGCGTTCGACAATCACACAGCTCCGTTCGAGGAGGCCGGCGGTCACGTCGCCTGGGTGTTCGGTGCCGGCGCCGGCTGGCCGGTCGAGCGACGCGGCCGGGCGGCGCAGATCATCGTTCGACACATGTGGGACGAGGTCGACGTCAACGTGGACCCTGAGGGCCACCTGCTTGCCGTCGCGACTGGCCTCGACATCTCGGGAAGTGGGGCGGACGGTTGGCCACCGGAGCTGCGTACCGAGGTCGTCCGCCGAGTTCCGCGATTGACGCTGGGCGAGGAGTTTCTTCGTTGCTTCGAGGATCAGGCGCGGCGCAAGCCGGCCAGCTCGGCGGCGGCTGCCATGCAGGGCGGCATCGCGGCCCGGGTCGCGGCGAACGTGCTCGACGCCGAACGTTAGCGTGGGTCGGGCGTGCCGTTGGTGTCCGCACGCAGTTCCTTCAACCGGCGTTCCTCGCGCAGCACTTGCGCGTGTGTCGCGCGTTCCCGCCGGAGCCACGTGGGCGGGTCGGCGATCAGGGCCGCGATTTCCGCGGTCGTGAGCGGTCCCGTGATGCCCCCGCGGGCCAGTCCGCTGTTCGACACCCGCAGTCGTGCGGCAACGACATTGCGCGGGTGGGGACCGTTGCGCCGTAGGTCGACGAGCCACGGCGGGGGATTGCGCTGGAGCTCGTCCAACTGCTCCCGGGACACCAACCCTTCCTGGAACTCGGGCGGTGTGGCCGGCAGGTACACGTCGAGTTTCAGCGCAGCCGTGGAGGGCTTCATCACCTGGGACTTCTTCGGCTTGCTCACCCGGCCAGGGTAGCGACCCGGCAACAGGCCCGGCACAGCCCGGGTCCGCCGTCACCGGCCCGGCCCGGCGTTCCCGGTATCCTGGCCACGTTCCGTGTCATCACGGTGCCGGCTTCCGCCGGCGTCCGGCCGGCCGACGCTTCGGAGGTCACGTGCCCGTCGCCGACGACCGCCCTCAAGCGAGGTTCCGCCTGGTGGTGGTCCCCGGTGTCACCGTGGCCAGCTGGGGCCGCACCTGGTCCGAGCGGTTGCCGGCGGTGGACCTCGAGGTGGTACCTGCCGAGGCCGGCCAGGCCGCCGCGCTCCTGGCCGGCGGGGCCGATGCGGGCCTCATCCGGTTGCCGGTCGGTCAGGAAACGTTCCACGCCATCCCGCTGTACACCGAGGTGTCGGTCGTCGTGGTGCAGCGCGATCACTTCTTCGCCGCCGCCGATGAGGTGACTGTCGCAGACCTCCTCGACGAGACGCTGGTACGGCCCCTGGACGACGTGCTTGTCTGGACGGACGCGTCAGCCGCGCCGGCGTTCATGGCCGCAGACCGGCCCGATACCACGGCTGCCGCCGTGGAACTGGTCGCCGCAGGCGCCGGCGTCCTCGTCGTTCCGCAGTCCCTCGCCCGCCTCCACCACCGGCGTGACCTCACCTACCGTGCGGTCACCGACGCCCCGACATCCTCGGTTGGGCTCGCGTGGGTCCGGGACCGGCACACCGGCCTGGTCGAGGAGATGATCGGGGTGGTTCGTGGCCGGACCGCGAACAGCACCCGCGGGCGCGTCCAGACGCCGGCACCCCCCGCCAAGCCCTCGACCACCCGCCGCACGCCCACGCCAGGGCAGCCAGGCGAGCGTCGCGGCGGAGTCACCCCGACGAGATCCCCGCGTCGCCGGGGCCGCTGACCCCCGCGGCCGAGGTTGCGGCCCCGCGGCACACCCACCCGGGCCTCGGCGATCTTGCAGGTGTGCGCAACGTCATGCGGCGTTCGGGCCGTTATGCCCGCGGCACGACTGCAAGATCGCCGGGCTCCGGTGGGGGGCACGGGGGGAGGGACGCGGGGGGAGGGGGGCGGGGGTCAGGGGGTGAGGAGAGGGCCGGTGGCGCCGGCTGGGTTCGGTCCCTGCGGGGCGCCGACGTACAGCTCGATCTGGGACTTGAACCGTTCGACGCCCGCGCGATCGGTCATAAAGTCACGGAATGCAACGTGGCTGGTGTTGCGGTACTCCACCAGCGGCCGGTAGCCGGCCGGCGGGGGTACATCCTGACGGACCGACCATTGCCGGAGGGCCTGCTGCGGCTTGGAAAGCACCCAGTTGAGGTACAACTTGGCGGCGGCCGGGTGCTTGGCCTTGGCGAAGATCGCTGCGGTCTGGGCCCAGGAGATGAAGAAGTCCTCAGTCGGGAGGGTAAAGGTCGTCGGGCTGTTCGGGTTGGGGACCAGCGCACCGATGCCGGCGAGAGTTGCTGCGGCTGCACCACTGGAGACCGCGCCGATCGCGGCCGGCAGCCCGCGCACAAACGTCGGCCGCTGGGTGAGCAGCCTGTCCATGTAGGACCACCCGTACTTGTCGACGATGTTCTTGAACAGGAACAGCACCGCGTCGTCGTCATTGGGCCAGGTGATGGTGAGCTTGCCCTGGTACTTCGGGTCGAGGAAATCCAGGGCGTCGCGCGGCACCTGGTCGGCTGGCACCAGTGCCTTGTTGGTCAGGTAGCCGGCGCTCAGAGCGAAAATCCCGGTGTAGGCACCACCTGCGTCCTTGAACTGTGAGTACACCGCGTCCCAGCCTGCCGGCTTGTACGGCAACAGGTGGCCCTGACGCTTCCAGCGGTCGAAGTCCTGCAGCGTCTGCAGCTGCGCGACATCGGGTTCCAGTCGCCCGCGGGCGATCTGGTTGTCGATGCGCGCATCGTGGTACTTGCTCAGGTCGGTTCGAATCGCGATCTGAACGTTCGGGAACTGCTGCGCGAACGCCTGGCGCGTGCCCTCGTTCTGGGTGGGCGAGTCGCCACCGGCATACACGACCAGTTGGCCGCCTTCAGCGACGGCCTCCTGGTAGAGCTCGTCGAGCGACTTGGGCTCGATCGGCACGGCGTTGCGGCGCGGCGAGTCTTCAGCGGCTGACGCGGCGGTAGCTGAGGTGGCGATGGCCAGCCCGCTGGCGGCGGCGAGACCGCCGAATGTCCGCCGGGTGAATCCTGTCATGGTCATGACCTTTCGCTGACGAAGGGAGCCGAATCCGGCCGGGGGAGGTCGGCCGGACGTGGGGTGCTGGTGCCTTCGCCGATGGCGGTCGACTGGGCTGTTTCTCGGTTCGCGACCACCGACGTGCGTGCCGGGCGTTCCTGACGCCTGCGGAAAACTCGGTGGCAATGGTCTCCAGCCGAGCGTTCGCAGCCGTGCTCGCGCCGGTGGCTGACGATCGTGGCCGACTCGCAATGCCTGCTCAGCGGCGTTGATGTGATCGTCATGGGGCACACAATCTCCAACCCGGGTGGGAGAACCCTGGGTCCAGCCTTGGCGTTGCCTGGCAACCGCGCATGTGTATCTGACGTCATAAGGACCAGGCCCGCCGGTGGCGTGTACGCCGACGCCACGGCGGGCCGGTCCTTATGACTGCCGGTGAACGGCTGACGGTCAGCCGCTCTCGACGAAGAGTGCGGCATACCGCGCGAGGTACAGCGGCCATCCGGCGTCGTCCGCGACTCCGTCACTGACAGCCTGCCAACCAGGGCCGTGCCGGTCGATGTGGCGGTGCTCCAGTTCGACCCGGGTCCGGTGCGCGGTCACGGCGAAAAACTGGACCTCGACCTCGCTGGTGTTGTCCGGCTCGGTCTCGATCTGCCACTGCGGCCCGATGTCCCAGCTGAAGACGACGCGGTGCGGTGGGTCGAAGGCGAGGATGCGTGCCCAGCGGCACTCGCTGCCATCGACGCCTCTGTCGACGATGTGACCCCCGACCTCCGGTTCGAACACGGTCTCGGCTATCTCCACACCGAGGAGGTTGTGCTCCGGCGGCTTGAAGTCGCCGAACCGGTCAGTGAACACGGTGAAGGCGCGCTCGATCGGCGCCTCGACGACGATATGCCGGCGGACCGCCATGGCCGCTACCTGGGTCATGAACTCTCCTCTGTCGGTTGTTCGACGACGTGCTGATAGCCGTCGAGTGCGCGGTTCCAGAATGTGTCGAGTTGATCTCGGAGCGCGGCAATCGCCACCCGATCGAGCCGGTAGACCCTCCGCGTGCCGGCGGCGTGGTCGGTGACCAGTCCTGCGTCCTTGAGGACCTTCAGGTGCTGGGAGACCGCGGGCCGACTGATCGGGAGGGCTTCGGCCAGCTCGCCGACGGCCTGCGGCCGCTCGGACAGGCACGCCACGATGGCGCGCCGGGTCGGGTCGCCCAACACCTCCCACCCGTCACGTGCTTGGTAAGCTTCCACGAACGGTAAGCTACAGCTTACGGATATCGGGCGTCAATGTCCTTCAGAAGCGTGTCGAGCCATGATGTCGGGTGGCGCCGGTTGAGGCGGCGGCACCGGCGGCTGTCACGAACGGGTCGGAAAGTCCTCATGACGACGGGCCTGCGGCCGATGAGTGGGCATGGGCGATGACACGCCAAGGTTCGCAGCGGCCGACCGCGCCCCGGGGGCGCTGCCGGAGCGCGCGCGCCGGGCACGCGGGCGGGACTTCACCGGTCGGTTCGCCGTCCGCCTGGTGGCGGGCATCCTCGTGATCATGCTCCCGGTCATGTTCGGGTTGGCCTTCTGGCTGACCAAGAAGTCATCCGAGAACCTGACCAACGCCGCCGAACACCAGGGCGAGGCGCTGAGCCGGGCGGTGGCGACCCGGGTCAAGGCCTTCATGCCGGAGCGCCACGGTGATTTGAAGCTCATCGCGCACCAGGCGTCCGGTCAACTCGTTCCTGGCGCCCAGACCGACCTGCTGACGCTCGTCGACAAGACGTACGGCCACTTCTCGCTGATCGAAGTCGTGGATCTCAACGGCGTGGTGCTCTCCGCCAGCCGGACCGAGTCCATTGATCCGTCCGGGCAGGCGTGGTTCCGCCGGGCTGCGGCCGGCGAAGGTGTCACAACGTCTCCGGTGTACAACCGCGCCCAGGGGCGGTTCGAATGGGCGATCGCCGAGGCCGTACTGGCCCGCGACGGCAAGCCGGAGGGCGTCGTCATCGGCTATCTCAGCCCGGCGGCCCTCGCGCCGCTGCTCAATCCGGAGCTTCAGGAGTCCAGCGAGATCGTGGTGGTCGGTGCCGACGGCATCCTCATCTACGCCACCTCCATGGGGGAGGTGACATCGGACGCTGTCCTGCTCGATGGCGGGGCCTTCACCACGCGGGTCGACAACGCGGCGACCCGGGCCGTGGCCACGAGCCCGCCCGGCACCGTCGGTCACCGCACCTACGACGACGTGCACGGAAACCAGGTCATCGCCGGCTTCGACTCCGTCGACGACCTCGGCTGGACGATCCTCGCCCAGGAGTCGGCACGCCTGACCCTCGCCCCGGTTGAGGAGGTTCGCACGCTCGCTCTGGTTCTGGTGACCATCGGTACCGGCCTGGTGGTTGGCTTCTCGATCCTCTTCGCCAGTCGTACCACCCGTCCGCTGCGGCGGTTGACCGACGTGGCGCGCCAGGTGGCTACCGGCTCCCTCACGGCGCGGGTGAAGCCGGCCGGCTCTGTGGAGCTGAGGACGCTGGGAAGGTCGCTCAACGCCATGCTCGACACGTGCGAACGACTCGTCACGCAGGTAGCTACCGCCGGCACCGAGCTGACCCACGCGGCTGACGGGCTGTCGGCATCCTCGGAGCAGCTCGCCGCCACCACCACCGAGCAGTCGGCTGCCATCACGCAGGCCTCCGCCACGACCGAGGAACTGGCCCGCGCGTCGGTCGCCATCGCCGAGACGGTCGACGAGGTGGCCCGCCAGACGGCTGACACCAAAGACAACCTGGAGCGAGCCGAGTCCGACATCAAGGTGTCGTCGGAGCGGACGTTGGCGCTGGCCGGACGGGTGCAGAACATCGGTGCGCTGCTGGACCTCATCAACGAGATCGCCGATCAGACGAACCTCCTTGCGCTCAACGCCGCCATCGAGGCGGCGCGGGCGGGTGAGGAGGGCCGTGGGTTCGCCGTCGTCGCCGAAGAGGTGCGCCGGCTGGCGGAACGGTCGAAGGGCTCGGCCGGGGACATCGCCGTGATCGTGGAGGCGGTGCACAAGGAGACCAACGCGACGGTCATGGCCATGGAGAAGGGCGCGAAGCAGATGCAGGCCGGACTGGCGCTGCTCGAGGAGGTCACCGACGCGGCCGGCCAGGTGCGGCTGACCACCCAGCAGCAGCGCCTCGCGACGTCGCAGGTCGTGGAAACCATGGAGCAGCTGACCGATGCCAGCCGCCAGGTGTCCGCGACGGCGCAACACATCGCCTCCTCCGCGGGCACGCTGGCAGACCTCGCGGGACACATGGAGTCCAGCGCTGCCAGGGCCCGGCAGGACCTGTGATGCCCGTCCAGTCGGTGCTGCTGCCGGTGGGCGAGGATCTGTACGCGGTGCCGGCCCATCTGGTACGCGAGGTGGTCGCCGTCCCGCGACCAACGCGACTGCCCACCACGCCGCCCACCCTGCTCGGAGTGATAAATCTGCGTGGCGAGGTGGTGCCGCTGTTCAACACCGCCGCGCTGCTCGGTCTGCCGCCGACGAACCCGGAACCCAGCCCGTACGCGATTGTTCTGCACACCGCGCGTGGCCCCGCGGCGCTCGTGGTCGATGACCTGCCTCGCATCGCCGCGCTGACCGATCGGATCGGGCCGAGCGAACTCCCCGGCACGGACGGCCGGTTCGCCGTCGACGGCGGCATTGCCGTCCTGCTCCACTTTGAGCGTCTCATCGCATGACTGGCACCGGGCCGGAGGCCTTTCGGGCGCTGTTCGCTGAGGAGGCCGAGGCGCGGCTCGGTCGGCTCGGCACGTTGTTGCTGCAGTTGGAGGAATCCACCGGGGGCACCCCGGCGGAACTCGCCGCCATCGGCGAGATCTTCCGCGAGGTACATACGATCAAGGGTGCCGCCGCAATGGTGGGATTCGCCGGGGTCGGGGCGTATGCCCACATCTTCGAGGAGCACCTCGACGCGCTGCGATCGACCCGGACGGCATCCACGCCGCAGATCATCGACGCCCTGCTGGTGGCGAGCGACGGCCTGAAGGCCCTGACCTGGCAGGCGGTCGAGGGCGACGACGAGGCCGGTGCAGTCGACGACCATCCGGCGATCCGCCAGTTGGTTTCGGCCTTCGCGGCGGAACCGGGGGCACCGCCCGAGCCGCCGGCCATGCCGGCTCCGGTCCCGGTCGAAGGGCGGCCCGATGAGGCTCCGCCATCCGCACCGGTGGTGGCCGCTCCAGCCCCCCCGCGCCGGGAGGCGTCGAGCATGATCATGGTGCCGATGGAGCGGCTCGACGAACTCGTCCGCCTTGTCGGTGAAGCGGCCGGCGCCCACCTGCGCATCGGGCGGGTACTGAGCGAGCGGCTGGGTATCGGGCCGACCGGCATGCCCGAGTTCAGCGAACTCTCCCGCCTGCTCAACCAGCTCCAGGAACTCGCCATGCACACGCGCATGGTTCCCATCGCGAACATCACCGATCAGCTCCACCGCGCGCTCCGGGACGCCGCCCGTACGCTCGGCAAGGACGTGAAGTGGGAGGTGCGCGGCGGGAACACCGAACTCGATCGGAGCGTCCTGCACCAACTCTCGGACGCGCTGCTCCATCTGGTACGCAACGCCGTCGACCACGGCATCGACAGTCCCGCCGAGCGGGCGGCCGCCGGCAAACCCGCACAGGCCACCGTCCGGCTGCACGCCATGCAACTCGGGTCGGAGGTCACCATCGTGGTGACCGATGACGGGAGGGGCATCGATCTCGACCGGGTCCGACGGAAGGCCGGTCACCTCGGCATCGCCGCCGATGCCATGAACGACGACGACGCTCTGCAGCTCATATTCCAGTCGGGTCTGTCGACGACATCCTTCGTATCCGACATCTCCGGTCGCGGCGTAGGCCTCGACGTTGTGCGGGCCAGTGTGGACGCCGCTCGCGGGCGGATCGAGGTGCACTCGCAACCCGGGCTTGGCTGCGAGTTCCGGGTGGTGGTGCCGGTGACCCTCGCGGTGTGGCGGTGCCTCATGGTGGCGGTGGCGGGCCAGCGCTTCGCGATGCCGATGCATCAGGTGGTGCTGGCGCGGGCCGGAAACGCCGATCAGGAGGTGGCGGCCGAGGGCCGCCGGGCGCTCGTCCTCGATGGGCAGTCGGTGCCCATCTCCGACGTCGCGGAGGTACTTGGCCTACCCGCCGGACCGGGACCAGGCATGCTCGTGGTGGTCAACGGGGCCGCTGGACGGCACGCGTTGCGGGTGGACCAGCTCATCGGCCAGCGGGACGTCGCGGTGAAGAGTCTCAGCCCGCTGGTGCGGCGACCCGACGTGATCGCCGGCGCGAGCGTGGAGCCGGACGGGTCGATCCTGCTCATGCTGGATCTCGCCGGCCTCATCGAGCGCGCACGCCAACTCCAACCAATGCCGGTTGTCGGTGCAACCACGGTGGTGGAGCCGTCCGCGCACTCCGGCCGGGTGCTCGTGGTCGATGACGCCCTCACCGTGCGCGAGCTTCAGCGGTCCATTCTGGAGCGCGCCGGGTTCGAGGTCGTGGTAGCGGGTGATGGCGTGGAGGCGTTGAGCCGTCTGGGCGAGCAGGTACCCGATCTGGTCCTGACCGATGTCGAGATGCCGCGGATGGATGGCTTCGCGCTCACCGAGCAGATCCGTGCCCGGCCGACCCTCGCCAATGTCGCGGTGTTGATCCTGACCTCGCTGTCGAGTGACATCGACCGGCAGCGCGGCCTCGACGCCGGTGCCGACGGCTACATCGTCAAGAGCGCCTTCGACGAGCAGTCGCTGCTCAGCGCGGTCGACCGGGTCCTCGGGGCGCGGTCGTGACAGCGGCGATCCGGGTCGTGGTGGTCGAGGCCTCTCCGATCCAGCGGACCCGGCTGATCACCGTGCTGGAACGGACCCGGGACATCACCGTGGTCGGCGAGGTGCACACCGCCGGGCAGGCGGCCGACGTCGTCGCCCGCCTGCGCCCCGACGTCGTGCTCCTCGACCTGCAGATCGACGATGGCGGCGACCGGTCGGCGCTGGCGCAGACCATGGCGAGCACCCCGACGCCGGTCGTGGTGCTCTCGTCGTCGGACGGGCACCCGGACTCGGTCCTCGTTGCTCAGGCGCTGGCCGCGGGTGCGGTGCTGGCCCTGCCCAGACCTGGCCGGTGGACCCCGGAAGCAGAGGACGAACTTCGGCGAGGCGTACGGACCGCAAGCCGGGTCCGGGTGCGCAGCCCCCGGCGTGTCGGTGCCATGAACGGAACATCGACCACGGTTCCGACGACGCCGCCCGACACCCGGCCCGGGTCGCCGCGCGGGGTCCGCTCGATCGTCGCGATCGGCGCCTCCACCGGTGGCCCGGGAGCACTGGCAACGGTCCTCGGCGGCCTCGGTGGACTCACCGCCCCGGTGTTGGTCGTGCAGCACATGCACGCCGACTTCGTCGCGGGCCTGGTGCAGTGGATGGCCCGGGTCTCCGCCCTGCCCGTGGAGCTGGCGGCGGCCGGCCAGGTCGTCCGGCCGGGCCGGGTGTACATCGGCCCCGGTGGCGCCCACCTGCGGGTGCGGCCAGGACTGCGGCTGGAACTCGACCCGGAGCCGATGTCGGTACACCGGCCGTCGGTCGACGAGCTTTTCCGGTCGGTCGCCGAACTGCCGCGGGTTGCCTCCATCGCCGTCGTCCTCACCGGTATGGGCGATGACGGCGCTCGAGGTCTGCTGCAGGTCCGCCGGCAGGGTGGCCGGACGATCGCGCAGGACGAGGCGACGTCTGCGGTGTTCGGAATGCCCCGGGCCGCCTTCCGGCTGGGCGCCGCGGACTTCGTACTGCCGTTGCCGAAGATCGCTGCGCGGATCCTGACGTTGGCCCGGGAGGTGGCTGTCCCATGACACCCGAGACCGCGGCGGCTCTGGATCGGGTCGGGGTGCTGCTCGATCGCCTGATCGGTTTGCGGGCGGACCCGACGCTCCGTTCGCGCCTGAGCCGCTGTGTGGTCGATGCCGCCGCCAGCCGGGCGATGACGGTCGAGCGCTACGTCGACAGTCTGCCCGGAGACGACGCGGGGATGCAGGACCTGTGTGACCGCGTCACGGTGCAGGAGACCGGCTTCTTCCGCCACCCGGATCAATTCCGTACCCTCGTCGACCACGTGCTGCCGAACGTGCCCGGCCCGGTGCGCATCTGGTGTGCCGCATCGGCGAACGGCCAGGAGCCGTACAGCCTGGCCATGGTGCTCGCGGAGCAGGGTCGCACCGGGGGGGTACTGGCCACGGACATCTCCACCACGGCCCTGCGACGCACCGCGGCGGCCCGCTACAGCGAGCGCGAGATCACCATGTTGTCGCCGGCGCGCCGGGCCGCCCACCTCTCCGCCGTCGAGGGCGGCTGGCAGGTGGTGGACGGGATCCGAAAGACGGTCTCCGTGCAGTCCCACAACCTGCTCCGTCCGGTTCCCGCCCACATTGCCAGTTGTCAGATTGTCTTCTGCCGGAATGTTCTGATCTACCTCACTCCGGAGCATCGGGCGCACTTCCTCGAACGCCTCGCCGACGTGGTGGCACCCGGTAGCTACCTGTTCGTCGGGTCGGCGGAGACCATTCGGCCCGGGGACCGCTACGACGCGGTCTACGCTGGCGGCACCTTCGTCTACCGGGCCAGGGCACGGGGCCTGACGGTTCAGCCGCCGACTCCGGTAGCGCCCCGGCGCTTCGCGACGAAGCCGGCCACGGTGGCATCGCCGGACCGGCGCAGCCCGCGCCGACCGGTAGCACCACCGGCCGGGACGGCGGGACCGGTCATCCCGCCGGCCGAAGCGGCGCGGGAGGCGGCGCGAACCGGCGACCCGGCGGCCGCGGTGACCGCCTTCCGGCGATGGGCCTACCTCGAGCCCGACGATCCCCAGGCGCATCTGCACCTGGCCTTGGCGCTCGAAGCAATGGGCGATGACCGCGCCGCCCGTCGGGCTTTCCGGTCGGCCCGGGCTGCGCTGGACCACGCCGATCCGGCGCGGCTGGACGCCGCGCTCGGGCACTACGACGTCGCCGAGCTGCACCGGTTGTTGGCTGAGAAGGGTCGGGCGTGATGAGAACGCTTGTATGTTTCCGCACCGAGCAGGGTGCCTATGCGCTCCCGGTCGAGTCCACGGTTGCGGTCCGGCTGGCGTCAGGGCTGGTGCCGCTGCCCGGCTCCTTCCCGGACGTGGCCGGCGTCCTGCCGGGTCAGCCGCCGTTGACCGTGCTGACCACATTGGGCCGCGGCCGTCATCACGTGCTCGTGGTGCGGTCACACGGACGGGACTACGGTCTGCTCGTCGACGAGGTGACCGGCCTGCGGCTGGTCTCCTCGGACGATGTCGGGCCGCCCCCCACCGGTCAGGACCGGCGGTTCTTCACCGGCATGCTGCAACGCGACAGCGAGGTCGTCCTGATCGCCGATCCGGTGGCCCTGGCAGGTCAGCTGTGACCGGGCCCGCCACGATCCTGGTCGCGGAGGACTCGCTGGTGATCCGCGCCGTGGTCCGCAGTCAGCTGGAGGAGCAGGGGTACCGGGTGGTGGAGGCTGCGGACGGTGAGAGCGCGTTGAGCCACTGCGCCGAAATTCGACCCGACGCCGTGCTGCTCGACATCGAGATGCCTGGTCTGGACGGACACGAGGTGCTGGTCCGATTGAAGGCTGACCCGGCGCTGACCGACATCCCGGTGGTGTTCCTCACCGGACGGACCGGCACCATCGACATGGTGCAGGGATTGCGGGCCGGGGCCCATGACTACCTCAAGAAGCCGTTCGAGCCGGCGGAACTGATTGCCCGCATCGGCGGCGCGGTGCGCATCAAGCGGCTGCAGGACCAGCTGCGCGAGCGCAACGCCGAACTGCATGCGCTGAGCCGGACGGACGCGCTGACCGGCACGTTCAACCGACGCCATATGGACGCCGAACTCACCCGGCTGATCAGCGCCGCCCGCCGGCACAATCAGATGCACTCGGTGATCATGTTTGACATCGATCATTTCAAGCAGGTCAACGACGCCGAGGGGCATCCGGGCGGCGACATCGTGCTGCAGGAGTTCGCCCGCCGGGTGCTCGCCTCGGTGCGCACCGAAGACATCGTCGGGCGTTGGGGTGGTGAGGAGTTCCTGGCCATCCTGCCGATGACCAACATCGAGGGAGCGGCCCACCTCGCTGAGCGGGTGCGCGCCGCGGTCGGGGATCTGCCGGTATCCATCGCCGGCCACGACCGGGCAATCACCGTCAGCGCCGGCTGTGCCTGCGCGCAGGGTCGGGGGGTGGTGGACCTGGTACATCGGGCGGACGCCGCCCTGTACGCGGCAAAGGCGGCCGGCCGCAATCGGGTCGCTGTCGCGGGCGACGAAGCGACGGCGCGTTGGCCGGCGGTCGTGCAACGGCCGGAGCCCGCGGACGGAGCCGGTTCGCTGCCGCCCTGACCGGTCGGCCGCCGCGGCGCCGGGCCGGCGTACACCGCCAGGTGCACGCCGGACACCTGCGTCAGGACCCCTGGGCGAAGCGGATCAGGTCGTGCATCGCGAACGTGCCGGCGGTGCGCGCGATGGGCGCGGTCGGCTGCCACCCCTTCGCGTGAAGGTACGAGTTCTTGTCGGCGTCGAGGATTCCCAGGATCACCTCGGCTACGATCCGGCCGCCCACCGGGCCGAGCTGTCTGCCGGACTTCTTCAGCTCCGCCTCGCGCAGGATGTAGAACCACAGCGGCGCCTCCCCGCCCCAGCCGGGGTCGTCCGGCTTTGGCACGCCCAGTTCGCCGTTCGACAACGCGGGGATCCCCATCGCGCGCGCGACGGCCTGGCCGGAGGGCAACCCGAGACGCTTGCCGCGGATCAGGTTCCGCTCCGCCAACGACCTGACGCCGTTGTCGGGGACGACCGGAAGGGTGAACAGCGGGCTGGAAAGCCTGGCATCGATGAGTCTTGCCAGGTTACCGCCGCTCGCCGGAATGTCCGGTGACGGGAAGAACCGCGGCCAGTCGATCTTGAACCGGGCCGGCACGGGCTGGGAGCCGCGCAGGTCCGAACCGGCGGTGCCGAAGATGAAGGCGAAATTCCCAGCGTTCATGAGGTAGCCGTTGCGGACCATGCTGTGCCCGAACCGGAATGCCGCCACCGAGTACTCGATGGGCATCATCGGACGGCCCGGGTTCTTCGGCTTGTAGAACTGCCGCTTCATCGCCGGCTTCGTCCGGTCCGCGCCCAGGAAGTCCTGCACCACATCATTGCCGACGAGCACCCGGAGGAAGTCGTGCACGATGATCCACTGGAAGTGCAGCCGGGTGAGGCGTTGGGCGTCCGCGAAGGTTTTCGCCAGCCCGGTGGACAGGCACCGGTTGTGGAACTGCAGAAACAGCAGGTGGAGCTGGGCGACGATGAGGTTTTCGTCGTTGCGCGCATCGCCGCACATGGCGGTGCCGTCGCCGTTGCGGGGAAGGTCGTCCACGCCCTGTGAGTTCTTCGCGACCAGGAGCCGGATACCGTCCTTCTCGTACAGTTGCGGATCGGCGGTGGGTCCCCTGCCGTACACCGAACCCAGGTCGAAGAGCGGCGTGTCGAAGTTCGTCAGCGCCTTCACGTCGGTGTTCTGCTGGGGGAGTGGAGTCCGGTCGAGGGTCATGTCGTGGTCGATGAACTGGCCCAGGAAGGTGTAGCCGGCCATCACCGACGGGTTGTCCAGGTTCGGTGACGGGTTGGCCTCACGCATCTGGGCCGCGAGGTCGGTGAGCAGGGGATCTGGCGGCGCGTAGGCCGGCGCATCCTTGAACATCACCCCGAAGCGGGCCTCGTGCGACCGCCCGGACGTGACAGCGATGTCACTGCCGCGCGGGTCACCGAGCGCGTGCTTCCATGCCCCCGGGGGCGTGGCGGCCGGTTGGGCGGAAACGTCCGTTGCCGCGACATCGGCGCCGCCCGCGGTCTCCGCGCCCAGGGCCGCTCCTCCCACCGCCGCCGTTGCGATGCCGGCGGCAGTGGCCGCGAGGACGCCTCGGCGGGTCCATGCGCCTTCCCTCGGCGGAGGCTCGGATGTGGTCGGATCCGAGGCGTGCTGGACTTCAGAGCTCACGAGTTCTCCCTGCGGAACGGTCTAAGTATGAGGAATCGCCGCAGAAGGCGATAATCACCATGAAATAGACACCCTGGCGCCATCGCTTGTCGTGTTGCACTCGCTGGCGGACCGAATGGAAGAGACTGCTGACCGAACGGTCGACCCTGCGTCTGTCAAATCGGGCGCATCCGGGTGAATAGCAAAGGACGGCCGTGTCCTGCCCGCTGCAACGAATGGCATTTGCGGAGGCCCCACAATGCCGCCACGCAATTGGCACCCGCACCGGTGATACGAGCCGGTGGTGCCGCGCACGTTTTCCTTCATCGGCGCCGCTCCCGGCCGATGCTCCGGTTGTGGCCGACGATGCTCACCGCGCACGGGGCACGGTGTGGATCACCACCGGCCTCGCGGCGTTGAGCGCCGCCTGGTATGCGCAGGCCGAACCGGTCGGGGCGGGCGCGGCGGCGATCGGCTATGCGGTCGCAGCGCTGAGCGGCATCATCGCCTGTGTCGCCGTGCACCGGCTCCGCCCGGCGGTGCCGCTCCACCCGGCCGGGCGG
Source organism: Micromonosporaceae bacterium (assembly GCA_035296325.1). Taxonomy (GTDB): domain Bacteria; phylum Actinomycetota; class Actinomycetes; order Mycobacteriales; family Micromonosporaceae; genus DATHBD01. The sequence goes on from DATHBD010000023.1 coordinate 338,190, forward strand.
CGCTTCTGGCTCGGGCTGCTCATCGCCATCGGGTCCGTGAGCATCGGCTACCTGGTCCTGGCCGCCGAGATCGGCGGACGGGCGTCGGGTGCATCGCCACCGGCCATGGCCATCCCGGCGGCCGTGGCGGTGACCTTCGGGTTCGGCATCGCGATGTTGGCCGTCGCCCAGGTGCCCGCCGCCGCCCGTGGCCGTGCGGAGCGGTGGCAGATCCACCTCGACCGCACGATCGCTTCGCTCGGTTGCGCGACGGCCCTGTGGTACTTCGCGGTCCTTCCGATGCTCACCGCCCCGGCCGGCGACCTCGGCGGCGTGCCGGCCCACGCCCTGCTCGTGCCGGTCGCCGCGGTGCTGATCGCGCTCGGCGTGCGGGCGAGGACACACTTGCGGGGCCCGCCCGGCGACCTGCCGAACCGGCTTCATGCGGTGTTGCCCTCTGTCGCCATCGGCGCGGTCAGCGGGGCGCTGCTCGCGGTCGCGTTCGGTCGTCCGCACTGGCCGGTCCGATCGGTTGTACTGGCTGCGGTGGCCGTCACCGCGCTCGTCGCGGTACGCCAGTTGCTCGCCTACCAGGGCTATGCCCGACTGGCCCGGGACGTGCGCGCCAAAGATGACCGGTTGCACTACGCGGCCACCCATGACGGGCTGACCGGCCTGGCCAACCGCGCGCTTTTCCGGGAGCGGCTCGCGGCTGCGCTCCGGCAGGACTCCGGCGCCACCGTCCTCGTGCTGGAGCTGGGTGGCTGCGAGACGGTCAACGAGTCGCTCGGTCAGGACGTGGGCGACGGGCTGCTCGGGTCCGTGGCGGTCGCTATCCGCGCCGCGGTGCAGAATGACGGCCTGCCGGCGCGAACCGGCCGCGACGAGTTCGCGGTGCTGCTCGCGGGCGCCGCTCCGGCCGGCGAAACCGTTGCCGAGCGCCTGCTCGACGCCCTCAGCCGCCCGATCGGCGAGCACCGGCTCATGGTGCAGGCGAGTGTCGGCATCGCCACCGCTGCTGCCGACACCTCACCGGACGGTGTGGTGCACCACGCGTGCGCCGCCATGCACGCCGCCAAGCAACGCGGCAATGCCGGCTATATCAGGTACCTGCCGGGTATGGAGGAGCCCGCCCGGGCTCAGATCGAACTCGGGCGTGACCTCCGCCGGGCGCTCGACGCCGGAGAGTTCCGCCTGGTGTACCAGCCGATCATCGGCCTCGATGCCGGCCAGGTGATCGGCGTCGAGGCCCTGGTGCGGTGGGATCACCCGACGCGCGGGACGATACCGCCGGGCGATTTCGTCCCCGTCGCGGAACGGACCGGCCTCATCGTGCCGCTCGGTCGGTACGTGCTCCGGGAGGCCTGTCGTCAGGCCGCCACCTGGATCGCCGAGTTCGGACCCGATGCGTTGCAGAAGATCGCTCCGAATGTGTCGGCCCGGCAACTGCACGAGCCGGACTTCGTTGCCGAGGTCGCCGCCGCGCTGTCGGACAGCGGGTTGTCGTGCGACCGGCTCGTCCTCGAACTGACCGAGTCCGCCGTGCTGCGTGGCAGTCAGATTTCCCGGACGCTGCACGAACTGGACCGCATGGGCATCAAGCTCGCGCTGGACGATTTCGGTACCGGCGAGTCCTCGCTGAGCCTGCTGCGATCAATCCCGGTGGCCATCATCAAGTTGGACAAGTCGTTCGTCGACGGGATCGAGATCGACGATTCCTGCCTGGCCACGCGCGACGCCAGGCAGGCGGTCGCTCGGGCGGTGATCCAGCTCGCCGGCGCACTGGGGTTGGACGCCGTTGCCGAGGGTATCGAGAACGCCGCCCAGGTGGACCGGCTGCGTGAGTTCGGGTACAGCCTGGGACAGGGTTTCCACCTGGCCCGCCCGATGTCGGCGGAGGACATGTCGCAGTTGCTCGCCGCCCAGCGCAGCGTGCTGTCTACTGCCGCGTGAGCCGGGAGCTGGCGTTCATGCAGTGTTCGACCGGACGCTCCGGTGTCCGTGGTTGATCGTGGGTTTCCATCGGATTCGTCGGACCGGAATCGGCCGGTCCACGACCCGGGAGGTCCCCTGTGCGTAGATCTTTGGCGATGCTGGTGGTCGGCGCGGTAACCGCCGTCGTGCCGGGCGCCGCCCCGGCGGCCGCCCATGGCGGCGACCGAACCGTCACCTTGCGGGCGCGTGCCCTGCTGTCCGCCACCGCCTACCAGCCCGGCCCCGTGTCGGGCACCCAACTCGACCCGGTTCCGGTCAACGGCATCACACCGCCCTTCCCGGGCCAGCCCATCCCCGGCTTTTCGGCGATCATCACCGCCACCCCCGGCGATCGCAGCGGGCGCAGACTGCTCGCGATGCCCGACAACGGCTTCGGTGCCAAGACGAACTCCGCGGACTTCCTGCTGCGCGCCTACGAGATCCAACCCCGGTACAGCACCCACACGGTCCGCGTCAACGGGATCGTCAGCTTCCGGGACCCTGACCGGAAGGTGCCGTTTCCGATCGTCCGAGGCGAGACTGCGGAGCGACTCCTGACCGGAGCCGACTTCGACATCGAGTCGCTGCAGCGCGACGCCCGCGGTGACCTCTGGGTCGGCGACGAGTTCGGCCCGTACCTGCTGCACCTGGACCGGACAGGCAAGGTGCTGGACGCGCCGATCCCGCTGCCGGACGGGACGAAGTCGCCGCAGTCACCCGAACTCGGTGCGGGCGAGCAGCCCACCCTGCCCGCCAGTAGGGGTTTCGAGGCGATGGCTGTCAGCGGCGACGGTTGGACCCTCTACCCGGTGCTCGAGGGAGCCCGGATCGGGGATGCGGACCAGCGCCGGCGCGTGGTTTACGAGTTCGACATCCGGGCCAACCGGTACACCGGCCGGACCTGGACCTTCCGCGTCGACGCGCCCGAACTCGTGATCGGCGACGCCGCGATGTTGGACAGGGACGGGCGACGCCTGATTCTCATCGAACGGGACAACGGCCAGGGCCCGACGGCGCTGGTGAAGCGGCTGGTGGTCACCGACCTGGACGCGGCTGACGGGGCTGGGTTGCTACCCCGGCGTACCGTTGCCGACCTGCTGCATATCGCCGACCCCCGGGGCGTGTCGACCCCCGCGCGGGCGGGGGAGTACGGCGTCGGCCCGATCTTCTCCTTTCCGCTGCAGTCCGTGGAGACGGTCCTGCCGCTTCGCGGTGATCGAGTCCTGGTAGCCAACGACAACAATTTCCCCGGAAATGACGGTCGGATCGCTGGCCGTCCGGACGACACCGAACTCATCGAGATCACCATTCCCGGACTGGCCCGTCGTTGACCGAACCGCCCGGGGCAGGCCTCCCGGCCGGCGCAGTCGTGGCGTCGCGACCCGACGGTGTCTGGATTGGACGGACGTGCCCGGCGCGGTTGCCGTACTCATGACCGAACGGGTGAGGCGGGCCCTCAGCTTCCTGATCAATTGATATACGGCGGCGAATCGATATGTTTAGCGTGCTCTCGAGCCGCCGCGCTGCGAGCCGGTGATCGTGTCCGCGCCGCACGAAGAATCCTGCCGTCCATCGGATCCCGATGCCCAGGCGGCAGGCCGTGGCGGCTCATCTGTACGCGCACCCGACCACCCGAGGAGATGCATGAAACGCGCAATCTGTGCCCTGACGTTGGCGGCCCTGGCCGCCGGTGTCGTGGCGACGCCCGCGCACGCGGCGACCACACAGTCCACTGTGCTGCGAGCCTGCACCGATGGGTTCATCTACCCGGACAATGTCGACATGGCGACGGACGCCAACGGGGTGGTCCACGGTTTTGCGGCCTACGGCGACAGCCCCACCTGCGGGAACCGGATCCACTACTTCGAGGGCTCCGGTACGTCGTGGACGGCAGGTCGCACGGCTTTGTTCGGCACGGTGGTCAGCGTGGCCTATGACACCACCGGCACGTACCTGCTCTACATCAGTCAGGAGACTTCGACCACCCCGCAGCTCGTCGTCGCCAAGCGCGGCCTCGACGGCCGGACCAACCGCCTGGCGGTCGTGGCCACAGTGCCGTCAACCTCCCCCGGCGAGGGCAGCGGCAGCATCGTCGCGAAGGGCGGAAAGTGGCTCGTAGCGTTCACCGGGCCGGGCAGCGCGGCCGGCGACACCGACCTCTACCAGGCCGGCAACATGTTCGGCACGTCAACGGCCGCCACGTCCCTGGTCCGCAACAGCACCGCCGCTGACTCGTACCCGGTGCTCACCCTCGGTCCCGACGGGGCGCCCACGGTGGCCTGGCGACGGACCGTGGGTTCCACCCAGAGCATCCGGATTGCCCGCACCACAACCGGTACCTCCTGGGCCCACCAGGCGGTCGCGACCGGACCGACGGACGCCAGGTTGAGCCAGCTCGACGTCGTGGTTTCGACGGCGGGGACGTTCACCGCCTGGACCCAGTCCCGCTTCAGCGCACACACGGTCCAGGTGGCGGACAACCTCACCGGGTCATGGCGGGTGCAGCAGCCGCCGACCCAGTTCACCAACGGCGAAGGAGCCTGGAACCCGGTCCTGGTGGCCAGCGGCGTCAAGGTGGCGGTGGGTTACAGCACCGGAGACGAGTACCCCTCCGACGGGACGATCGTCGCCAAGCGGACCACGACGAGCGGCACGTGGACCACGCAGCCGACCGGGATCACCGCGTCCAGCATCGACTCGACCGCCGTCGTTGGCCTCGCCGTCACGGGAAGCGCCCTCACTGTGGTCGGTGCGGTCGGCAACACCATCTACGCGTCCTCCGGGTCGACGTTCTGACCTAGTGGCATGACCACCGGCGGGCCGGTGAGCAGAGATCAGGGCTCTGCTCACCGGCCCGCGCCTCCTCGAGGACCCCGTGTTCCGCACCGAGGGTGCTACTGCACTCAGCGGCCGGGCGAGGCGTTCCCACGCTATCCATATTTTGGGGCGGTTTCCGGGCACCGGATCCTCGCCTTCACTCAAGAGCAGCCGGAACGGGTTCGTGGCCGGCCATTACGTGCCGGGTAATTGCTCCGAGGATTGACCGACGGCTAGCTTCTGGATATGTGGTACGCGACCCCTCGGTCGCTCACCGACAGAAGGGAAAGAAATGACCGTCACATCCTCCGCGGCGTCACTGTCCACGCCGATTTCTCCCCGCACCGACAAACTGCTTCGGGTGGTGCTCAAGCTGGATGCGGTGGTGACAGCCGCGAACGGGTTGATGTACCTGGCGCTGGCCGGACCCCTGCACGATGCATTGGGAGTTCCCACCGCCGTTCTGTACCCGGTGGGGATTTTCCTGCTCCTCTACGGCGGCGCGGTGTGGGCGGTGGCCACCCGGCGCGCCATCAGCCGCCTCGCCGTGTGGGCAATCATTGCTGTCAATGTAACGTGGGCGCTCGCCAGCGCGGATGTGGTGATCACCGACGCGATGTCAGCGACCGCTCTTGGTCAGGTTTGGTTGGTTCTGCAGGCGCTGACGGTCGCCGGTTTTGCTGCGCTGCAGTACGTCGGTCTCAAGCGGAGTGCCGCCCGCCGCTGAGCCGACCCTGCCGGCACACCCTTCCGGGGCGGCGCCGGTTGTGCTGATGGCCCACAATGGTCCCGGTCAGCGAATGGTCCGGGGGGATGTGATGGTCGTGCTCTGGCTTGCGGCGGTGGCTCTGCCGGTCGCGCTCGGCATCGTGTTGTTCGGCACACTGCTGGCATGGATCAGTGGTGATGTCGTTGCGGGGGCGGCGACGGCGATTGGCCAGTCCATCGGCGTGGCGTGGGTGACCGTGACCGTGGTACTCGTCGTCTTCGTCCGGTGGGCCGCGGCGAAGGCGGAGCGGGCCAGCCGCTTCACCGCTGACGAGCGGCCCAGGTGGTTCGGCAGCCGGGCCTGGTTTCTCGCGCTGCCGAGCGTCATGGTCGGCGCGCGACTGGTGCAGACGCGGCTGGCGGGGGAGTTCGACGCTCTGGCGGTCGTCGCCGCACTAATCGCGGCGGTGGTGGTGACTCTGGTGACGCTCGGCGTACTTCTTGCGACGGACCGGCGCAGGGCGAGCCCTTGACTGGATCCGCACCTCGCGACTGGGTCGGCCAGCCTGGCGAGGCTGCGGCAGGGGACCGGCTCTGTTGTCACTCCCGGCGTCGGTCGATGATCGCTCCCTCCAGCCGAAGGCCGATGCCGATGACAACCAGCAGCCCAGCGACCAGGTAATGCCTGGTCTCGTCGGTGGAAGTGCCCACGGCCGCGAGCAGGACCCCGGCCACCAGCGCCATGCTGCCCGCGACTCGCGTCGCAGCGATCCGGCCGCGGTTCGCACCCATGACGTGAAGCGTACCGGGGTGATCGCGGCCGGGCGGGCCGGTGGCTGACGGTTCGCGCCAAGCGTACGGTCGCCCCCGAAGGCGGAACGGCGGTGACCTCGCCGCGGCGCCCTACCACGTACGCCGGCAGGGCAGGGACGTGCTGGAGCTGCGTGTCGAGCCGTGCGCAGTCGAGGTGTTCCTCGACGGATGGGGCGCGGCTACACCGGGTCCGACGGTTGGTGGTGCTGAGCGGATATCGGCCGGCCCGGCAGGTCGACGATTTCGAGAGCTGGTAGGCAGGTCAACGTGACCGACGAACTGCACGGACCGCAGGACGAGGCTGCACCAACCGCGAAAGGCTCCGATGCCGCGACCCTCCGTGCGCGGCTGCGGCACGTGTACTGGATCGGTGGCGGAAGCGGTGCCGGCAAGTCGACAATCGCTCGTCGCATCGCGGACCGGTACGGCCTGCGTCTGTACGCGACCGACGACGTGATGTCGGATCATGCCGTCCGGAGCACGCCCGCGGACAGTCCGTTCCTGAGCGAGTTCATGGCCATGGACATGGACGAGCGGTGGGTGAACAGATCTCCGGAGACCATGTTGGAAACCTTCCACTGGTTTCGAGGTGAGGGCTTCGGCCTCATCGCCGAAGACCTCGGCCGTCTTCCGGGGACGCCGTGTGTGATCGCCGAGGGGTTCCGCCTGTTGCCCCGCCTGGTGAAGCCGATCCTCGCCGTACCCGGCCATGCCGTCTGGCTCCTCCCGACGCCGGACTTCCGTCGGGCGGCGTTCGAAAGCCGCGGTTCGCTGTGGGAGATCGCGCGGAAGACCGGCGACCCCGACCGGGCCCTGCGCAATCTGCTCGAACGGGATCGCCAGTTCACCGAACGCCTCCACGACGAGGCGCGGCGCCTGCAACTACCGGTCGTGGAGGTCGACGCCGCGATGACCGAAGATGATCTTTTCGCACGGGTGACCGCGGCGTTCGGGTTGTGACCGGAACCGAGACTCAGCTCGGCGGAGGAGGCGGTGGCTCTCCGCACCGCCGGCCGTTGAGGGTGAAGTGCATTGGCACACCATTGGCAGCGTTCCAAGTTCCGAGGAAGGCGAATTCGACGCTGCCACCGGACGGGATCCTGGCATTCCAGGCTGCGTTGCGGACGGTGACCGACCCTGCCTCCTGCCGATCCAACACGCCGTGCCAGAGATGGCGCACGGTCTGGCCGTCCTGGAACAGCCAACCAAACTGCCATCCGGAGACCAGCTCGGCGGAGGTGTTGGTGACCCGGACGGCAGCCTGGAACCCGCCCGGCCACTGGCTGGTGACGCGGTACTGCACCCGACACCACGGCACTGAGCCAGCGGTGGTGACCGTCACCGGAGGTGACAGCGGAGACAGGTTTCCCGCCTCGTCCACGGCCCGCACCACAAACGTGTAGGTCGTGTCCGGCGACAGGTTGAAGACCATCGAACTCCGCAGGTCGCCGATCGGCGTCGGTAGCGGGCTCGACAGCATCCCGATGAGCTCGCCGCCCACCACCCGGAATATCTGGTACCTGGCCACGTAGGCGTCGTCTGTCGATGCCTGCCAGGTGAGCATGAGCGAGTAGCCGGTGATTCGGGAGGCCACCGGGGTGCCGGGCGCGGTTGGCGGAGCATGGTCCCCGGGCTCCAGGGTCACCTGCACCGTGCTGGTCGACGGTGACAGGTTGCCGGCGGCGTCGAACGCGCTGACCCAGAACCGGTAGGTGCGCGACCGCATCAGGCCGGTGATGGTGATGGAGTTGGTCGCGGTGACACGCGTGCGGACGGTGTCCTCGAACACCTCGCGCACCTGGTAGCCGGCCACCGCGACATCGTCTACGGACGCCGCCCACCGCAGTGTCAGTGACGTGGTGGTGACGTCGGTAACCTCCACAGGCCCGGGCTCGGTCGGGGGGACCGCGTCGGAAGGGGCAGCGCTGGCCGGCGCCGCCAGGGTGACCGCCACCAGCGTGGCGAGCAACGGCACGAGGAGCGTGGGCCGTCGGCGGGAGGACCTCGCCGTCACCCGGCTCGCGATACCCAAGCGCAGCATGCCGCCACCTCACCTCGTCTACCGGCCGGCCGGGGCGCCAGGTCGATGGCAGTGGCCGTCGTCGAAACCATTGTCGTGGATGGCGCCCCTTCGCGGCAGGGTCCGGCCTCCACAGTGCACCATCGGGCAGCGCCCGCCGGCGCGGTCATGGCCGGCGCCGCGGCGATCGCTGCGCTGATCGGCGCGGCGGTCTACCGGCGCCGCGACCTACGCGGCTGACCTGGAAGCCACAGCATCCGGAGTGCGGTCGGTGCCCGGGTCGGCGGCGCGGGTGCTGCGCAGGCTCCATACGATCGACACCGCGATCGTCACGACGATGACGCCCAACGTGACCGGGATGGGCAGCTTGCCGATCGGGGTCTCGGACAGGACGAGCTTGACGCCGGCGAACGCGAGCAGGACGGCCAGGCCGTAGTGCAGGTACACGAAGCGGCGCAGCATCCCGGCGAGACAGAAGTACAGGCTGCGAAGACCGAGGATGGCGAACGCGTTGGCGGTCCACACGATGAACGTACTGGTCGTGATGGCGAGAACCGCGGCGACCGAGTCGATCGCGAAGATCAGATCGGTGGCCTCCACGGCGATCAACACCACGAACAGCAGGGTCGCCACACGTTTGCCGTTCACGCGGGTGAAGAACCGGTCGCCGTGGTAGTTCGTGTCGGTGGGAACGATCCGGCGGACCAGGCGTACCACGAGGTTGCGGTCCGGGGAGGGCGGCTCGCCATGACGGAAGGCCATCGTGTAGCCGGTGTAGATAAGGAAGGCGCCGAACACGTAGGCGGTCCAGAAGAACGTCTCCAGCAGTTCGGCTCCGACGAAGATGAACACCAGCCGGAACAGCAGGGCGCCGATGACGCCCCAGAACAGAACCTTGTGTTGCACCGTGGCCGGGACGGCGAAGTAGGAGAAGATCAACGCGAGCACGAACACGTTGTCGATCGACAACGCTTTCTCGATCAGATAGCCGGCGTAGTAGGCGCCGGCCATGTCGCCGCCCTGCCATGCCCACAGGATCACGCCGAACAGCAGCCCTGCGCAGATCCAGATGCCGGACCAGACTGCCGCTTCGCGGAAGCCGATCACGTGATTGTCGCGGTGCAGGAACAGGTCGACGGCCAGCATTGCGGCGATCGCCAGCACCAGTACTGCCCAGACCAGCCATGAGACAGACAACGGGAGACCTTTCGACCAGCCGGGCCCGATGCGGGCCGGCGTTGCTGGTCGAAGGTCTCCCCGGGCCACCGCTCCGGTGGCTGCATCGCCGGAACCCGGATAGGCCGGGTCCGTACTGACGGCGCCGCGTCGAACGTCGGGTACTCCCCTTCGAACTAGGCTCAAGTATTCGCGAATTACAGTTCGTATGTCAAGTGCCGGCATCACCCCAACGTGCAACTGATGGTTGCGCGACTCCGATCCTCCAGCTACTGTCACGCGCAACCAAAGGTTGCAGGAGGGTGTTGTGGAACCGGGAACCGTCGAGCGCGAGATTTACATCGAGGCGTCGCCCGAGGTCGTCTTCGAGGTGGTGAGCAGTCCGGACCATCTCAAGCAGTGGTGGCCGGACGATGCCCGGTACGACCCGACGCCCGGGTCGGTGGGGGAGATCCGCTTCGGTGACTGCAATGCCGGCGGGGTAGCGGTGGCGTTCACGGTTGTGGACGTGCAACCGCCGCGGACCTTCTCGTTCCGGTGGACGCACCCGGCCGACCAGGCCGCCGCAGAGGGAAACTCGCTGCTCGTCACGTTTGACCTGACGCCTGCGGGGGACGGCACGCTGCTCAAGATGACCGAGACCGGCTTCCGCGAGATGGGCTGGGAGATCGCCGTGCTGGAGCAGCAGTACCAGGAGCACGGCAACGGTTGGGACCTCTATCTGCGGCGACTGGCTCCGTATGTCGCGACGCTGCAGGTTCGGCCGTGACCGCCGCGGTGGCTGAGAAGGTCGACGACGAGCTGTGGTCCGCGATCGGCGACCCGACCCGGCGTCGGATGCTCGACCTGCTGCTCGTCGAGGGCGACGGCACCGCGACCTCGCTGAGTCAGCAGATGTCGGTCACCCGTCAGGCGGTGGCCAAGCACCTCGGCGTGCTGGACCGGGTCGGTCTGGTCCAGGCCACGCCGGCAGGCCGGGAGAAGCGGTACCGGGTCGACGATGCCCAGATCGCCCGCGCGGTGGCCCAGCTGTCGTCGGTCGGGTCGGCATGGGACGCCCGGCTGCAGCGGATCAGGCGCATCGCCGAGGCGATTCAGCGCACACAGCAGGAGTGAAGACGAGTGGTCACTCCGGGTCCTCACGGCGATTCAGGTGCTCCAGCAGTGGTCGCCACTTGTCATCCAGGAAATCGTCCGGGTCTGCCGACGGCGTCGGCGTCAATGCGAGGGAACCTTCGGCGACGGGGAACACGCCAGCTGAGGCAAGCCAATCCGCATCGAACAGTGCCCGGTGGCCGATCAGGTGGGATACCGCTTGAGCGGCGGTGTGCATTTCGTACTCGGAATTCGGATCGTCCTTGTTATCGCAGCACAACCGCACCTCGGCAACGGCTGCGGCGCGCAGCAGGTCCCCGTCCTCAACTTTGAAGTCGGCCTGAATGAAAACCGCCACGCGTTCGCCTGTGGTCGGCAACTCCGGATCCTCCTCGACGCCGTCCTTCTCGTCGAGGTAGTCCTCGAATGTGTCAACTCCCAGCGGGATGTCCTCTCCCACGTCGCTCACCGCGTTGCCATATCGATCCAAGGCCTTCGTGAGAGCTCTCGCGGCGGCGGGGCGGTCACTACTTTCCGCGGCCACCGCCCTGGCATGGGAGAGAACAGCGTCAGCCACCGCTGCTGCCGCTTCGAGGAGTTGTTGCGTCACGCCCACCAGTGTCACAGACAGACCCGTTGCTGCCTCGGATTCGGCCAACGACCGGCAGTCGGCGATCGAGGTAGTGGGCGCTCTGGATCGCGCGATTGGCCGTGGGCATCCGGGTGTTCGTGCTGAAGTTGGAGTGCGGGAAAGCGAGGCGGAGGAGCAGGGGCCGACCGGTCAATGTGTCGCCTCAGGCGGTGGCCTGGGCCTGCCCGATGGGGCACTATGGACGCCGAACGCTGCCGCGAATAGGCAGTCATCCGCGACAATGTTGTGGACGACGGCCACTGCGATCGCCCTCGCGCCCGGCCCGCACACGAGGATGAGGTGGCGGCATGCTGACCTTTAACATCCCGACCAGGATCCCGGCCGGGTCCTCCCGTCGACGTCGATGGATCCTCGTGCCGATGCTCGCCGCCTTGGTGGCGGTCACCCTGGCGTCACCGGCCGGCGCCACGGCGTCCGACGCCGTTGCGCCCACCACACCCGGGCCACTGGAGGTTACGGAGCTCACCACGACCTCGGTGACGCTGCGCTGGGCGGCGTCGGTCGACGATGTCGCCGTGATCGGGTACCAGGTGCGCCAGGGATTCGAGGACACCGGTCAGACGCGGCTGACCGCGACCAACTCCATCACCATCACCGGCCTGATGCGGGCGCGGACCTACGGGTTCGTGGTCCGCGCCTACGACGCCGCCGGGAACTTCTCGGGGGACACGAGCTGGTTGCAGGTGACGATGGAGCCTGGGGACCATGCACCACCGACCGCGCCCGGCGCACCGGTGGCGTCCAGCATCAGCGCCACCTCGCTGATCCTGTCCTGGCTGCCATCCACAGACGACGGTTATGTCGAGTTCTACCGGGTGTTCGGTGTGGTGGGGGGCGAACTCGTCCGGGTGATGCCGAGTCCGCCGCGACCGAACATGTTCGGTAACCGGCTCAGCTGGCTGATCTTGTACTTGGCGCCGGAGACGACGTACACCTTCGTGTTGCAGGCCGTGGACGAGGTAGGCAGGGTCTCTCCGCTGTCGCCTCCGGTCACGGTCACCACCGCCGCGGCCGTGCCGTCGTGCGTGGTGGACTACCGCGTCACCCGTTCTTGGCCAGGCGGGTTCCAGGCTGCCGTCCGGGTTACCAACACCACGGCGCAGCCGGTCTCCACCTGGCAGCTGGGTTGGCTCTTCCCGAGCGGCCAGACGGTGCGCCATCTGTGGAGCGGCGTGCTCCACGGGCAGGTTGCCGGGTTGGTCACCGTTCGCAATGAAGCCTGGAATGCCACCATCGCGCCTGGTGGGTCCGTCGAGGTCGGCTTCGTTGGTACCCGGAACACCGCCAACGCGGCACCGCAGGACTTCACCCTCGATGGCAAGTGGTGCGGGGCGCTGCCGATCCCTCCGCCGAGCTGATCCGCTACCGGCTCGGCAGTACGAGCGCGAGCTCGGACCTCGAGGTGATGTTGAACTTTACCTGCGCGGCCCCGAAGGGCTGGCCCTCGAGTGCCACCGCTGAGCCGGTTCGAGGGGTTCAGGTGACCGTCCCTCCCGGTACGCCCGGGGGAGTACGGCGGATGTCTCCCGGTGGCGGACGCCCGATCGGATCTGTTGCGGAAAGCTGGCGACATGACTGTTGCAGCTACTACGCGTCCGCCGGCCCGGACCGGCTCGTGGCGGCTCGCGGGGCGTACCCGCAAGGCGGTGCTGGTCACCCACATCATGGCGGCCGGCGTCTGGATCGGGCTCGACGTCGCGATGGCCGTGCTGGTGTTCACCGCCCTCGGCACGCAGGACCGGGGGACGGAAGCGTTCGCGCTGCAGGCATTGCAGCTGGTGACCGTCTGGCCGATGCTCGCCGCCGGCCTGCTCTCGCTTGTCACCGGGATCGTGTTGGGGCTGGGAGGTCGGTACGGCCTCGTTCGCTACTGGTGGGTCGCGATCAAGCTGGCACTCAACATCGTGCTGTGCGTGCTCATCGCATTTGCACTGCGCGGCGGCGTGGAGGAGGCGGCGGAAGCGGGACGTGACATGGCAGCGGGGGCGGACGCCGTCTGGAACTCCCGTGACCTGGTGTTTCCGCCGATCGTCTCCTCGGTGGCGCTGGTCCTGGCGTTCGTGCTGTCGGTGTTCAAACCGTGGGGGCGGGTTCGCCGCGCCGCGACGCGGCCGCAATGACGGGCACGAACCGTCATCGCGCGCCGAATGGCGCGAGGGTGGCGAGCCGGCCCGCGGTGTCGCAGCGTGGTGATGACCGCACACCCACGCGTTCCAGTTCGGGCCGAACTTCGGATCACCGTCGGCACGAGCGATCCGGCCGGAAGGTCCGCTCGTCAGTGTGTGGGTCCGGCGGCGGTGGGCCGTCCGGCGAAGTGCGGGGTCAGCGTGTTGTCGACCAGGGCGAAGGCGGAGGCGATCGCCATGTGCATGTCCAGGTACTTGTAGGTGCCCAGCCGTCCGCCGAACAGCACGCGCGGTTCGTTGCGGGCCCGTTCGCGGTACCGGGCCAGGCGGTCACGGTCACTCGCGGCGTTGACCGGATAGTACGGTTCGTCACCGGGCTGCGCGGCACGTGAGTACTCCCGCACGATGACGGTGCGGTCCTCGGGATAGGCGCGCTCCGGGTGGAAGTGGCGGAACTCGTGGATCCGGGTCCAGGGCACCGACTCGTCGGCGTAGTTCATGACGGGGGTGCCTTGGAAATCGCCAATGGGCAGGACCTCCTGCTCCAGATCAAGCGTGCGCCAGTTCAGCGGCCCATCGGCGTATTCGAAGTACCGGTCCAGCGGCCCGGTGTAGACGATCGGCACATCGGCGGGCAGGTCGTCGCGCACGTCGAAGAAGTCGGTGTCCAGCCGCACGTCGATCAAGGGGTGCTCGGCCATCCGCAGCAACCACGCGTCGTACCCGTCGACAGGCAGGCCCTCGTACGTGTCCTGGAAGTAGCGGTTGTTGTACGTGTACCGGACCGGCAGCCGAGCGATCACGTCGGCGCCGAGGTCGCGCGGGTCGGTCTGCCACTGCTTCTGGGTGTACCCCTGAACGAACGCCTCGTACAGCGGCCGGCCGATCAGCGAGATCGCCTTCTCCTCCAGATTGGCGGCTGTGCCCTCAGCGACCTCCGCAGCCTGTTCCCGGACGAGTTCCCTGGCCTGTGTGGGGCTGAGATGCCGACCGAAAAACTGGTTGATCGTGCCCAGGTTGATCGGCAGGGGGTACACGTTGTCCTTGAACACCGAGTACACGCGGTGCTGGTAATCGGTGAACGCGGTGAAGCGGTTGACGTACTCCCAGACCCGCTCGTTGGAGGTGTGGAACAGGTGAGCGCCGTAGCTGTGTACCTCGATGCCGGTGGTCGGTTCCCGTTCCGACCACGCGTTCCCACCGATGTGGCTGCGGCGTTCCAAGACGAGCACCCGTCGCCCGTGCTCCCGGGCGACCCGCTCGGCGACCGTCAGGCCGAAGAACCCGGAGCCAACCACGATCAGTTCGTACGGCGCGTCGCACGCGTGTTCCGACATTCAAATCCCCTCGCCAGCGGATGCTCGGGCACGCCAGGCGTACGCGAGCCTGGCCGCCTGCTACCCCGGCCCGACACCCGCAAACGGTGAAAAGCCAGGCGGTTGGCACACAGTACCGTCGTAGGCACAGTCCGTCGGGGTCCGCCATCCGACGGGACAGGCCCGGCCCGGCATCGGCACGCCGCTCCGGGACCGGACGTTTCGCACGGTAAATCACGGCAGGTGCCGGTGTTCACGGCGCGATGTCGTAGGACGCCAACCGCACACTTCGTGACGTCGCCAGCGGGGAAAGCGGGACGATCGTCACGGCCTCGACTACGGGCATCAGCCCATCTTGCGCTATCGGGGGACAGATCGGCTGCGCCGCGCGGGACTCGTGTGGCTTTCGTGCGGACGGAACTCTCGCCACGTACGTCATTGACGCACAACGATATTATGGGACAACCCGAGGCAGCCACAGTTGCTAACCTCCGAAGGTGGCAGACGGGGACTATGAACGAGCCGGCCCCCAGGCAGGGCCGGGCACCGGCGGCTATCCGGGGCCTCACGGACAGAGTCCGGTGGGCCCTCAGGACCCTGCATCGCAGTGGCCAATCCCGGCGGCCACCGGCGTGCCCCCTCAGAACGTGCCCCCGCAGACCGTGGCCGGGCGGCGCAGTCGACGTTGGATCTGGATCACCGTGGCCGTCGTCGCCTGCATCGTCGTTTCACTGGTGGCCACCGCCGGCCTGGTGACGTGGCGGGCCGTAGATCACACCCGCAGACACCAGTTCGAGAGTTTCGGTCCGAGCGGCCATGGTCCGCTCAAGCTGGGAATGTCCAGGGACGCCGCACTGGCGACGGGAGTGCCGTCCCCGACGGTGACGGCGATGCGGGAGGAATGCGCGGATCACGTGCGGCGGACCGGCCCTCAACCCGACGCGGCGATGCTCACGGCCACCGAGGAAGCACTGAAGGCGTACGAGCGGGCAGCCAAGGCCGCCGAGGATGCCGAAGCCGCGGCCGGTGCAACGCTCGGCAACGGCGCGACGATTGAGGAACTCCAGGCAAAGCTGCAGCGCATGAAGGCGTCCTTGGAGGCCACGCAGGCCAAGGGCGTCGCTCTGGATGAGTTGCTGCGGCTGGGGAAGGAGCGCATGTTGGCGCTGCGGGCCAACGGAGCGCTGACGTTCAACGCCCGAGGCGAACTGGTCCGAATCTATGCGCCTCCAGGCGCCCGCACCCCCAAAGGTGTCAGCGTCGGCTCCAGCGACATGGACCTGCAACGCGCCTATGGCAGTGAGCTGTCGGACAAGGGCGGCTTCTACACTATGCGGGCATCGTCGCAACGGGCCGACTACCGGTACCAGTTCGGGGTTGACGAGGGCAAGGTGAGCTGGATGGCCCTACTGGACCGCGACGACATTTGCGCCTGAGACAACAGTCCGTCTCACCGGGCCGGCCCAGTCACCGGCTGCACCCGCGGCTCGGGGCGTCGCCGGAGCACCCCAGTGACATCCTGGCAACTGCCCACCGGCACTGCAGGCAGGAGGACCACGTGCGCGCCGTACGCATCACGGCCAACCTTCGAGTGGCCGACATCGAGGAGGCGAAAAGTTTCTACGCCGACTACCTCGGGCTCACCTCCGAGGAGTTCAACATGGGTTGGGTGGCCCGCTATACCGCGCCCGACACCGGGGCGAACGTCCAGCTCGTGACCAGGGACGCATCCGCGCCACAGGATTCGGTCATCTCCGTCCACACGGGCGACGTCGACGGCGCTTATGAGGAGGCGCAGAAACTCGGCTACGAGATCGTGCATCCGATCACCACCGAACCGTGGGGTGTGCGCCGGTTCCTTGTTCGAGCACCGGACGGCAACGTCATCAACATCGTCGCCCACCGGGGCTGATGCAGCGCAACGAGCTGACCTGCGATCCGCTATGTCAGCACGGAAGGAAGTTCGTGTTCGCCGCGTACGTAACGATCAACATTCTCGCTTCGTGGTGAACTTGGCTTACCACGGCATTTGGTGATCCGGCGTCGCATCCCTTGCCGAGCGCCGGCGACTGACGGTCACTCGCCGAAGCAGCGTATAGCGCCTCGCAGGGCGCGACCGTCTTCATCTGGATCGACGGCATCGACCAGTTGCGCGAGCGGTTGAACCATCGGCGTACCGAGGTGCCGGTGTGGGGGCCGGCCGTGTGGACGCCGGAGATCGAGAAGGCGCAGTGGGAGGGCCGGGTGCTGACAATTGCCGACCCGTTCGGCAACCATCTGCGATTCAGCGAGCCGGACGATCCGACGGAGCGAGCCGGCCTTCCTCGCTGGGCCTGACCCGTCCCACGCTGCCAGGCGGCGTGGGACCGCCTGGCAGCCGCGCCGCCCGGACAGGGCTGCGCCCTGCGCTGTCCACTCAGCGGGACAGCCGGGCCAGGGGCCGTGCGCCTCGGCCGACGAAGGCCGCGACGAGTGTTGCGAGCACCGGCGGGACGAGGCCGATCAGGAGCAGCGCCCGCCACGGCGTGTGCCAGTGCACCTCGGTGCTGTATCCGATGTAGCCGGCTGCCGGGCCGATGCCGGCGAGCAGCCCGAGAGCCGTGCCGAGCCCGACGATGAGCGCGGCCTGGGTCGCGGTGATCTGTCGTTGAATCCGGGGTGTCGCACCGACTGACGCCATGGTGGCGAGGTCGCTGCGCAGTTCCACCGTGGCCAGCCCGACCGCGACGGCGCTGGCCACAAGCGTGACGAGGCCACTGATCACGGCCAAGAGGTAGAACATCAGGGTGGTGCTGCCGGTGGGTGGCGTCAGCTTCGCCACTGTGGCGGTGATCGGCGAGCCCGGTGGCTGTGCGGCGGCAAGCTGTGCCCGCAGCAGTACATCGTTGGCTGCGGCGACCTCCCTTTCGCTGGGCGTGCGGGTGGTGTCGACGATCACCCACCAGGGTTCGAGCGTCAGCCCCAACCGCTGGGCCGTGGCCGGTCCCACCACGACTGCCGGCAGCCTGACAAAGGTCTGCCCAGCGTCGGCGAGCACCGCCGGCACCGGGACGGGCTGGGCGGCGTTGAGCGGCAGCGCAACGGTGTCGCCGTCGATCAGGGCGGCGTTGAAGACCACCGCACCACCGCGGTCCAGGATCGCCGACTCCTCTGCGGTGGCGGCGCGGCCGGTCACCAGTCGGATGACCGCCGGCCCGCCCACTGCGATGTGGCGGTGATCCAGGGCTGCCAACTGGGCGGGATCAGTGGGGCCGTCCGGGAGGGGGCGTTGGAACGGGACGGTCACCGTGGCGATCTGCAGCGCAACGGCCTCCCGCGTGGGTAGGGCGGCGGCGAAGCGACGAAGTCCGTCCGGTCCGAGCAGGCTGGCGCCCTCCGCGGGCAGTACCACCTGCCCCGTCCTTGCCTCGGCCCGTAGCGGTGTCGCCTCGTCCCGCGCGGCGCCCACAAGCGCCAGCGCGACGCTGCCCGCGACGGCGGCGGTGACCGCAGCGATGGCCGCTCCGGTACGCATCCGGTGCCGAGCCGCGTGGCGCAGGCCCAACCGTGCGGAAAGTGGCATGCGACGCGCGACTGGGCCGGCGATCCGCAGCAGGGCCGGCGCACAGGCCACCAAACCGAGCAGCTGTGCGATGGCACCCAGGGCCAGCCCATCGACGCGTCCATGCGGATTGCCGAAGGTCACCAGGGCCGCCGTGCCGACGGCGAGGAGGCTCACGCCGGAGGCCAAGCCGACGATGTCGGCGCGGGAGCGCGTTCGCTGGCCGCCGAGGCGGTCGCGGACCGGGCGGTCGCGCACCGACCGCGCAGCCAGCGTCGCCGCGGCACCGCCCGTGGATGCCGTCACCGCGGCGACCGCCGCCAGCGACCACCAGGGCAGGGACACATCGATCAACGGGTGATCGGCGATGCGCTCGATGGCCCGCCCGGCCGACGCGAAGGTCAGTAGTCCTAGGAGTGCGCCGGTGGTGGCGGCACCCGCACCGAGCACCAGCCCGCTGGCGAGCACGACGCGGCTGACCTGCCGGCCCGTGCCACCAACAGCAGCCACCATGGCCAGCTCCCGACGCTGGCGATGCGCACCCACCAGGAACGCCGCCGCCGCGAGCAGCACCATCTGCGCACCGGCGAAGCTGGTCACCAGCGCCGCCGCGGCCGCCTCGACGGCCCGGTCAGCGGCGGTCGGCCCCGCCTCCCGGCGGTCGACGTAACCCGGGGAGCCCCGGGTCATCTGCACCTGTGACGGCGACCAATGCCGCCCGGCCGGCAGCTGCACCAGCAGTGTCGCCCGCGCGGTGGGGGAGAGCGGCGCATCGGCCGGTACCAGCAGGCCACTGGCGCGCAGGGATCGGCTCCAGTCCACGATGCCGACCACGGTCAGGCGGCGCTGCGGCATTCCGGCCTGGATCTGGCTGCCCAACTCGGCGTCGAGGTCGCTGGCCAGCGCCCGGGTCAGCGCCACCTCGGCCGGGCCCTGTGGCGGGCGCCCAACTCGCAGCACATATCGACCCCTGTGTAGTGGGTGCGCCGCGTCGGTCGCCTCGTACGGGTGGGTCCGCAACCCGACGGCCGCCTGGACGACCGTCTGAGCCTGCGCCATCGGGACGGTGTGACTTCCCGGCGGCAGGCTCGCCGCGACCTCGTCCAGATCGTCGGCATCGAGGATCACGTCGGCTCGGCCCATCGAGAACGTGGTCTCCTGCGCCGAGGTGCCGCCCAGGTTCGCCCAAGCTACCGCCAGAACCGTGCCGGCATAGGCGGGGATAAAAAGCATCAGCAGCACCAGAACGCTGCGAGCGCAGTGGCGCCGGGTGGAACGACGGGCGATGCGCAGCGCGACGCGCCACGAGCCGGCAAGCTCGGCCATCACGAAACCGTCCCGAGGAGCTGCTCAGGCCCGCCCCGAGGCGCCGTCGCGTCGACCAACCGGCCATCGCGCAGAAAGATCGTTCGGTCGGCCCAGCCGGCGTACCGAGGCTCGTGCGTCACCAGGACCCCGGCCGCGCCCCGGTCGATCCGGTGCCGGAGCACCTCCAGGACGGCAAGGCTGGTGTGGGAGTCGAGGGCTCCGGTGGGCTCGTCCGCGAGGACCAAGCTGCGCTGCCCGATCAGGGCCCGGGCGATGGCAACGCGTTGCTGCTGCCCGCCGGAGAGCTGATCCGGGAACCGGTCGGCGACCCCGCGTAGCCCTACCTCGGCCAGGGCCGCCACAGCCTCCCGCCGTGCGTTGCGGCTGCCCACTCCGGCGAGCTCCCGGGGGAGGGCGACGTTCTCAGCCGCGGTGAGGTCGGTGACCAGGTTGTAGTCCTGGAAGACGTAACCGACCCGGTCCCGGCGAAGCCGGGCCAGTGCTGCGGCGTCCAGACCGTCCAGCCTGACATCTTCGATCTGGATCGACCCGCAGGTGGGAGCGTCCAGCCCGCCGGCCAACGCGAGCAGCGTCGACTTCCCGGAGCCGGATGGGCCCATCACCGCCACCAATTCGCCGGGGTGCACCTCGAAGCTCACATCGTCAAGGGCCCGGAGTACACCATCGCCGGCCGGATAGACCCGGCTGACCGCGGTGAACCGCAGCACCGCTCCGCTCATCGCTGTGCCGTCCGGTCCTGCGTGCCTCTCGCGGGGGCGGGCTGTGCGTCGGCGGCCGCGGTCGGCTGTCGGCGGCCTGATGTCCGCCGCCTGAGCACGGTCGCCTCGACATGGTCGAGCCAGCGGATCTCGCTCTCCAACGAGAAGATCAGGTGGTCCAGGACGAGGAGCCAGGTGAGGTCGTCCGCCGGGTCCGCCCGCCGACGGAGGTCGGTGTAGTCGCGCATCTGGCGCATCGACTCGGTCCGCTGCGCCTGGGCTACGGCGGCCACGTCGATGTCTGGAGTCGCCGCCGCCATGGCGAGCTTGATCGCCAGCTCGCTGCGAGGCCGATCCGTGTCGGCGACCGGAGTGATGAACCAGCTCGCGAGCGCCGTCCGGCCGACCTCCGTGATGGCGTACATCTCGCGGCCGTCGTCGTTGCTGCCCACGGAGCAGACGTAGCTGTCGCGGGCAAGACGCTCCAGCGTGGTGTACACCTGCCCCACGTTGAGCGCCCAGGTTCCTCCGGTGCGGGTGTCGAACTCGGTCCTGACCTGATAGCCGTACTTCGGGCCGTCGGCGAAGAGTGCGAGCAGGCCCCACCGGACCGCGTTTCGCTGCATGCCGTCGAACTTACCAAGTAACTAGTTACTCAGTAAAGTCGCCGGTCGCAGCGCACGTGTCGGGCGCGGTTTCGGCTCCCGTCCCGCCGTTCCCGGCCGGCGATAGAGCGGGCGCAACCGCCGGTCGGCCGGGCCACCGGCGCCGGTGCGCCGACCAGGCGATGGCCTCGGCAAGTTGCGCGCCGGGCGGCGCATCGTCATCGGCCGCCGATCGGGTCCGCCGTGCCGGACCTTCGTCCCTTGGCCTACGAGGCATCCGGACCATCGCGCCGTACCCGAGGTGGAGCGGCAAGTACCACAGGTGCCCCCAGTCGTTCCAGGCCAGCGACATCAGGACCGGGACCGAGGTCAACCCCACCACCGCCAGCGGCCGGAAAGCCCGCTGTGGCAGTGCGAGCCCGAGCGGATACAGCACCGCCATGGCCAGGCCGGTGGCCACTGCGAAGGTGGCCAGCGAGATGGGCGCCAACAGGACGGTGCACCAGAGTGTCCACACCACCAGCGACACCGACTGGCCGTACCCCACCGCGCCACCTGGATTGATCAGGCTGACCGAAAATTGGCCCAGTACCGCGACCGCCACCGCATAGGGCAGCCACAGGGCGACGTAGGCACCGCCGTACCAGATCATCCAGAGCGCCCCCCGCACGCCCCGGTTCTCGTGCCACACCCAGTCGTCAGTCCGGGATGCGTGCCTCATAGCTCCTCCTGCCCCGGCCTATTGAGCGGTTGCTCAAGATGGTATCCGAGAATTGAGCAATTGCTCAACCCCGGGAGCAATGACGGAGCGCGCGATCAGCGCGGTGGAGGTAGCAACCCCTACACTCGCGGCGCACCGGGACGGGCGACGGCGGCTGTGGGCGCCTGCGACGGGATCCGGACGCGTTTCCCCTACCGTTGCACCGTCGGCCCCGGGCACCACCAGGCGCCGTAGCAGGATAGGGGGCAGCGTGTCCGCGTCCAGCCGTGCGAGCCTGCTCGCTGTCGCCACGATGTTCGGTGCGGCCGCACTGTGGGGTGGGACCGGCGGTGTCGTCGCGGGCCTGCAGGTGGGTGGCGCAGCCGCTGCCTGTGTGGTCGAGTTGACCACCGGTGTCGTGCTGCTCGGCCTCGCGCTCGCGACTGGGGAGCGGCCCGGCGCGGCCATCGTCGGCCGGCGACGGCGGATCGCGCTGCTCGGCGCCGTGGAGGCGGCGAACGTGCTGTGCTACTACGTGGCGCTGCAAATGGCGCCGGTTGGACCGGTCATGGCACTGCATCTCGCGGCGCCGGTACTGCTCACGGTGGTCGCGCTGGCGCGCGGCAGGCGATCGGTCAGCATCCGCAACGTGTCCGCGATCCTGATGATCTCGGCGGCACTGACGTTGGTTGCACTGTCCGGTCAGGAGGGCGCTCGACACCCGGCTGTCCTGCAGGGCCTGGCGCTCAGTCTCGTCAGCGCCGCCTGCCTGGCGGTCTTCCTCACCCTGGTCAGTTCCACGGCGAGTGGCATTGCGCCCGCCCCGGCGGCCGGCTTCCAGATGCTCGTGTCCGGGCTCGTGCTCTGTCCGGCCTTGATGGACCTGCGTCAACACGGCAGCAGCCTCGCTCCGCTGCTGGCCGTCAGCGTCGCGCTGTTCGCGCCGGCATGCTGGCTGTACTGGTTCGCCATGCGGCGGCTGACGCCGATCCTTGCGGGTACGGTCCTGCTGACCGAGCCGTTCTTCGGCGTGCCGGCCGCCTACCTCGTCCACGGGCTGCGGCCATCGGCGTCCCATGCCGTTGCCATCATCCTGATCCTTGGCGCGACGTACATCGACATGACCACGGGCTCGGCCGACAATGCGCTCTGAACTGCCTGCGCCGCATTGGGGGCGGAGGTGCCGATCAGCGCCGCAACCGGGCCGACCTTCGGGCTGCGCCTGGCCGGGTGGGGCGGCCGGTTCCTTCGTGGGCGGGATGCGCCACGGGTTCGACAAGAAATATGGCGACGGGATGTCGAGATCCCCGGCCCGGTTCCGTCCCTGCAGCGAACACGGCCACAATGGGCCGTAGCGCATGAGGGAGAACATGATGGCCAAGTACCTGCTGCTCAAGCACTACCGGGGCGCGCCGGCACCGGTGAACGACGTGCCGATGGACCAGTGGACGCCAGACGAGCTCACGGCCCACGTGGAGTACATGAACGACTTCGCCGCCCGGCTCGAGATCACCGGCGAGTTCGTTGACGGGCAGGCGTTGTCGCCGGAGGGCACGTTCGTGCGCTACGACGGCGAGGGGCGGCCGCCGGTCACTGACGGCCCCTTCGCGGAGACCAAGGATCTGATCGCCGGCTGGATGGTGATCGACGTCGACAGCTACCAGCGGGCACTGGATTTGGCCGGTGAGCTGTCCGCTGCGCCGGGTGCAGGTGGGAAGCCGATCCACGAATGGCTCGAGGTGCGCCCGTTCCTGACCGCGCCGCCGACCATCACGGAGTGACGCATGGCGGACGAGGCCCTGCTGCGTACCCTTGTCCCCACGGTGATCGCGATCCTCGTCCGTCGCGGAGTTGACTTCGCGGCGGCCGAGGACGCCGTGCAGGACGCCCTGATCGAAGCCGTGCGCGCGTGGCCGGACGATCCGCCCCGGGATCCCAAGGGTTGGCTGATCGCCGTGGCCTGGCGCAAGTTCGTCGACGCCGCGCGCGCTGACACCTCCCGGCGGCGGCGTGAGGTGCTCGTCGAGGGCGAGCCCATGCCCGGCCCGGGTCAGTTGGTGGACGACACGCTCCAGCTGTACTTCCTGTGCGCGCACCCGTCCCTCACTGCGGCCTCGGCCGTCGCGCTGACGCTGCGCGCTGTGGGCGGCCTGACCACGCGTCAGATCGCGCAGGCCTACCTCGTGCCCGAGGCGACCATGGCCCAACGGATCAGCCGGGCCAAGCGAACCGTTTCGGGAGTCCGGTTCGACAAACCTGGCGATGTCGACACGGTGCTGCGTGTGCTCTACCTCGTTTTCAACGAGGGCTACTCCGGTGACGTCGACCTGGCCGGCGAGGCGATTCGCCTCACCCGCCAACTCGCCGCCAGGACCAGGGATGAGGAGGTGGCGGGCCTGCTCGCGTTGATGCTGATCCACCACGCGCGGCGCCCGGCACGGACCCGCCGTGACGGAAGCCTCGTGGTCCTTGCCGAACAGGACCGCAGCCTGTGGGATACCCGCCTGATCGCCGAGGGCGTCGACGTGCTCCAGGCGGCGCTCGCCCGGGACCGACTGGGCGAGTACCAGGCCCAGGCCGCCATCGCGGCGCTCCACGCTGATGCCTGCGCGGCCGACAAGACCGACTGGGTGCAGATCGTCCAGTGGTACGACGAACTGGTGCGGATCACCGACAGCCCGGTGGCCCGGCTCAACCGGGCCGTCGCCGTCGGCGAGGCCGACGGCCCGCGGGCGGGCCTGGCAGCCCTGGCAGGACTCGATCCCGCCCTGCCCCGCCACACCGCCGTCGTGGCGTACCTGCACGAGCGTGACGGTGACCCGGTGACCGCGGCGCGGCTATACACCGAAGCGGCCCGATCAGCGCCCAATCTCCCCGAACGCGACCACCTCACGCGCCAGGCCGCACGGCTCAACGCCAGGCTCCGTACGCTTTCCTAGGCTTTCACCCGGCACACCGGACGCCGTAGGACCCGACGGATCCCGCGGCGACGCGAAACGTTCAGGTGGCCGCGCTCCGCGCCGATGGGTACCGGTCGGGTGTCGACCGGGGGCGGTGGCGGTGCGAGACGGTGACGTGCGTGCACAGCCCGCGGCCCTGAGCCAGGTGCCGTGGTGGCTCGTCTTCACGCTGTGTGGTGTCGCCTCGACCGCCCTGTACGCCGCGAACGTCGCCCCGCTCGCCGCGTATGTCGTGGTCGGCGGCGGCAGTGTGGTCGCGCTCCACGTCGGTCCGCGCTGGCACCGGCCCGAGCCCCGGCGCCCGTTGACGCTGATGCTCGGCGCCTGTGCGCTCTTTCTGGTCGGTGCGCTGGTCAGGCCTGCCGTGGCACACCACTCGGGGCTGACCGCGCTGCTGGCCGACGCGTTCACCATCCCGGGCTATCTGCTGCTCATCGGCGGGCTCTGGCGGCTGTTGTCGGCTCGTAGCGGCTCGGCGGGCGGAGCGCTGGGGCGGCACGCCGTCATCGACGGTCTCATCGTCGGCGTCGGGGCCGGGCTCGCGTCGGGCCTCCTGCTGGCCCTGCCTGCGGCGCAGATCCACAACCGACCCGTCATGATCTCCGTCATGGCGGGGCTCTACCCGCTGCTGGACGCCGCGTTGGTGTTCCTGGCGGCGAACCTCGCGTTCACCACCGCGCTGCGTCAGCCGAGCTTCCTGATGCTGGTCGGCGTCATTCTGCTGATCCTCACCGGCGACGTCGCCTACGCCATCATCGGCCTGGACGGCGCCCTGGCCGGTTCGCGCTTCCTGGACCTGCCTTTCCTCCTGGCGTTCACCACGATCGGGTCGTTCGTCCTGCACCCGTCCGTCCGGGACATCGCCAGCGCCACCCCGCTGCCGGTTCAGGCATGGTCCTGGCAGCGACTGCTGATGATCGGGCCGGCGCTCGCGGTCCCGTTCCTCCTCATCGCGGTGATACCACAGGCGACGGCGGTGGACCGGGTGGTGCTGTCGGTCGGTGGTGCCGTGCTGGTCGGGCTGCTGCTGATGCGGGCCATTTCAGCGGTACAGGGCTATGCCGCGGCCCAGCGTCGGTACGCGCACCAGGCGACCCACGACCCGATGACCGGGTTGCCGAACCGTCGGATGCTCACGACCGCGGTGGAGCGTCTGCGGCTGGCGTACCGACCGGATGGCGACGAGCGGCTGTGGATGCTGTACCTGGATCTGGACGGCTTCAAGTTCGTCAACGACACCTGGGGGCATCCCGCCGGCGACGAGCTGATCACCACGGTCGGCAACCGGTTGCGGGCCGCGATGCCTGATTCTGCGACGGTGGCCCGGTTCGGCGGTGACGAGTTCGTGATCGTCCAGCTGTGCGGGCAGGCGGTCGTCATGGAACTCGCCCGACGAGCCATGGAGTGCCTCGACGACCCGCTGCCGGTGGCGGGTGCCGAGGTGGTGATCACCGGCTCGATGGGTATCTCCAGCGCTGACCCGGACAGCGCCGCAACGGTGTGCGCTGACGCGTTGATGCGCGAAGCGGACATCGCGATGTACCGGACGAAGGCCGAACGGCGCGGGCACTGGACGGTTTTCGATGCCTCGATGCACGAGGCCGTCCGGGAACGGATGGGCATCGAGCTCGCACTACGGGCTGCGGTAGCGCACCAGCAGCTCGATCTCGCCTATCAGCCGATCGTGGAGCTGCGGACCGGGTGGCCGCTCGGGGCCGAGGCGCTGGTGCGTTGGGACGACCCGCTGCGTGGCCCGGTACCGCCGTCGGTGTTCATCCCGATCGCCGAGGACACCACCCTCATCGCTCAGCTCGGCGCCTGGGTGCTGCGCGAATCGATCCGGCGGTTGGCCCGGTGGCGGGGCGCGGGCGTCGTCCGGGACGACTTCTGGATGTCCATCAACGTCTCGCCACGGCAATTGACGGACGCCGAGTTCCCGGCGCTGGTCGCCGCCGAGTTGATGGCGGCGGACGTGCCGGCGGCCTGCGTCGTCCTCGAGATCACCGAATCCGTGATGGTGCAGGGCTCCGACACCACGCAGCGGGTGCTGCGCGAGCTTCGACAGCTGGGCCTGAGGATTTCGGTCGACGACTTCGGCACCGGCTTCTCGGCGCTGAGCTACCTGCGCAGCCACCCGGTCACCGGCGTGAAGATCGATCGTTCCTTCGTGTCAGGGCTCGGCGCGAATGCGGAGGACGAGGAGATCGTGCGGGCCATTACGGCGATGAGCGCCGCACTGGGCCTGTCCGTGGTGGCGGAGGGCGTCGAGACGCCCGCCCAGCGCGATGTCCTCGCCGCACTGGGCGTGGAACTCGGCCAGGGCTGGCTGTGGGGGAGGGCGGTCGGCGCGGACGAGTTCACGCAACGCTGGGCAGTCCCCGCTGCGCACCTGGCGGTCGACGTCCCCGCCCACCGCTGACCGGAGAAAGTCGCGGAGTGAACACTCACTTCGGTCTTGACGGAGTGAGTGTTCACTCCGATACTTGACGCATGATCGTATCGACACCCCGGCGGCGAGCGCCCGGCATGAGCCCGGAGCAACGCCGCGAGATGATCATC
This sequence comes from Micromonosporaceae bacterium, assembly GCA_035296325.1. Taxonomy (GTDB): domain Bacteria; phylum Actinomycetota; class Actinomycetes; order Mycobacteriales; family Micromonosporaceae; genus DATHBD01. The sequence goes on from DATHBD010000023.1 coordinate 365,258, forward strand.
AAGGCGGCACTCCCGCTGGTCACCGCCCACGGCGGAGCCGTCACCACACAACAGGTCGCCCGTGCAGCCGGCATCGGCGAGGCGACGATCTTCCGGGTTTTCGCTGACAAGGAAGCGCTGCTGGACGCCGTGATGGCCGAGGCGCTGCGGCCCGACACGGTGCTCGCCGAACTCGCCACGATCTCGCTCGACCAGCCGCTGGCCGACCGGCTCATCGAGGCCAGTGACGCGCTAAAGGCCCACATGGACCGGCTCGGCGCCGTCGTCGGCGCGTTGATGGCCTCCGGGCACCCACGCCGGCCGGGCGAGCCCCGGTCCGCCGACCAGAGCGGCGCGGGGTGCCGGCCCGATACCTCGATGGCGGAGCAGCACGAGGCCCTGGCGGAGCTGTTCGTACCCGAGGCGGATCAGCTCCGCCTGCCGCCCGACCGGCTCGCTGGAGCCTTCCTGGGGCTGCTGTTCAGCAGGCAGCGGCCGGTGGCCGGCGAGACGCTGAGCACCCCCGAACTGATCGATCTCTTCCTGCACGGAGCTCTCACCACCACTGGAGGCGCACGATGACCACGTCCATCACCCCGACCACCAACGACGCGGCGCCGCCGGTCGCGCCTCGGCGCCGCCTGCGCGGGCTCGCTGCCGCGGCGGCCGTCCTTGCCCCGGTGCTGATCTGGATCCTCGCGGTCCCCGTCCTGGGCACGGAACTCCTCGTGCCCGGCCGTACCGCCGGCACCAGTACGAAAATCGGCCTCGGGGAAGTGCTGTTCATCTCCGTGCTGTCCGTCGCCGCCGGCTGGGCACTGTTGGCGGTTCTGGAGCGGTGGTGGAGCCGCGCCCGCACCGGATGGGCGATCATCGCCACACTGGTGCTGCTGCTCTCCTTCGCGCCGTTGCTGTCCGCCGAACTGACCGGCAGCGCCCGGCTCATCCTCGGCCTGATGCACCTGGCGGTAGGCCTGACGCTGATCCCACCCCTGGTACGGACCTCACCCCGTCGTTGAGCGACGGGGTGAGGGGTCTCGCGCCACGCGACGCCGATCGGTCGGCTAGCGTCGGGTCCATTTCTGGATGACGCTGCCGGTGCAGGTCCAGAGCTGGATGCCGGTGCCGTTGGCGGTGCCGGCGCCGGCGGGGTCAAGGCACAGGGAGTTGTGGCGGTTGACGATGCTGCCGTCGCCGTTGAGGTTCCACTTCTGGTTGTTCCCGCCGGTGCAGTCGTAGATGGCCACGATGGTGCCGGCGGTTGTTCCATTGCCCCAGGCGTCGAGGCACTTGTTGGTGCCGGTTCGAAGTTCGCCGGCCGGAGTGTAGGTGAACCGCTGGTTGGCGGAGCTCTGGCAGTCCCAGAGGATCAGCTGGGTGCCGTTCGTCGTGCTACCGGCCGGCACGTCGAGGCAGCGGTTGGCGTGCTGGGAGACGAAGGTGCTGCCACTTCCAGTGCCACCGGTGCCGCCGGTGCCGCCGGCGAGCGGGGCGCTGAGGGTCGGCCAGCCGCCCGAGAAGCCGATGGTGCGGATGTTCAGCGTCTCACGGCCGTTGGCGTTGGCATCGTAGAAGTGGTACGCCAGCCGCAGGGTCGAGCCGTCCGCGAAGACGTCGCCACCGCCGGCGGCGACCTGCGTACCGCTGCCGGTCAGGATCGTCGTGCCACCGCCGTTGGCCATGTTCACGCCGTTGCGGTCCAGGAACGGGCCCTGGATGCTGGTCGACCTGCCGACAACCGTGTAGTACGTGCTGCTCACCCCGCTGCAGCAGGTGCCGCGGGAGCCGAACAGGTAGAAGTAGCCGCCGTTCCACGCCATCGTGGCGTTCTCGATGCCGGTCGCGAGCTTCCACAGGTTGTGGTCGGTGGTGGAGAGCTTGCCGGTCGACGGGTCGAGCACGTGCATGTAGATGCCGTTCCACGAGCCCCACATGATGTACGGCGTGCTGCCGGACCACTCGATGTTCGGGTCGATCGGGTAGTTGACGTTGGTCACCTCACCGCCGTCGGTCCACGGACCCTCGATGTTGGTCGCGGTCGCCATACCGGTGACGGCGGCGGAGCGGCCCCAGATCGAGGCGGCGTAGTACAGGCGGTACCTGCCATTGAAGTACGTGATGTCCGGAGCCCAGATGTTCGGCGGCGTGGAGCCGAGGCGAGCCGTGATCCAGGACGGTACCGAGTTCCACACCGTGCCGACGTAGGCCCACCCGCCGTAGAGGGTCGCGTCGCAGGTTTTGCGAATCGTGACGGAGCCGCTGCCGGGGCCGCCCTCGAAGCCGGTCGAGAACCCGTAGTAGCAGCTACCGACCTTGATGACGCTCGGGTCGTGCATGCGGAGGTCCCCGGTCAGGGCGTCGGCCGACCGGGCGTTGGCCATGACGACAGTCGTTACCAGAACCGCGACCGTGACCGCCACCGCGAGAAAACGGCGCGAGACGGACGGCCTGCGGGCGGAAATTACATCGATCATGGTCGACCTCTCTCGGCGGCAACCCACCGTATGGGCACGGTTGCGGGAATGTCAATGTCGTGCTCGCAAGCAGCGGGAGGGAGGCTGTTCGCGGACGGCATCTGAGGGATTCGGCTCGCCGGACAGCCAGTGTGCGGTCCGGATGTACCAGCTTTGCGAGGTCCTGACACCATGCTGGCATGACAGGCGATGCAGTCGTGGAGCGGATGGACCGCAGTCAATTCCTGCGGTCCGGGCGCTTCTGGTGGTCGCTGTTGCGAAGCGCGCTGGTGCTTCTGTGGGTGCTCTGGGCGGCGCTGAGTTGGTGGATGACGCCTCGGGAGAGCACTGTCATGCAGGCCAGGGCCGACCTCGCCGCCGGGCGGATGGTGTCGCACCAGTGGGCTGACGCCTGGAACGACGAGAACGCCTGGCACTGGGCCGATCCGACGAACCTGGAGTCGTCGGGCGAGCCGGGCCCACTCTTCGTATGGTGGACGCCGGATCGGCGTGTGCACTACGCCGTCGTGGAGGAGGGGTTGGGCTCTTCCGGTGGTGGCGGCGCCCCAGCCGACGACACCGTCGATGGACAGACGTACTCCGGCCCGGAAGCCGCGTCCCTGGCTCGGGCGATCCGCGACGCCGGCCCCGGCACCCGATGGGGCGGCTTCTATCAGCCACCGGCTACCGGAGCGGGAGGTCTGCTCGACCTGTTGGCCCTGGCCGTGCTCGTGTTGGGGCCGGCGCCGGCGACCGGCACCCGGTGGTACTGGTTCTGGCTGGGCGCCATCGTGCCGTTCGGCCTGGGCCTGCTCTTCTGGCTGGCCCGGGAGCGTCCGTGGTCGGCAACCGCGCAGACGCCACCGGACCCGGCGGGCACGGACCGTCGACGCCGCTGGTACGCGGGGATCGTGCTCGGGATCGCCACCGGCATCGTGGGCAGCCTGCTGGTGTACTGGCTGAACCGCCTGCTCGGCGATTGGTTCGTCCCACATCGGCTCGGCTGAATCGACGTAGGTGGCGGCGGACAACGTCAGACCTGCCGGCGTTGCCACTGCTGGTTGGCAGCGCCGGTGCAGGTGTACTGCACCAGCCGGGCGTTGTCCTGCTGAGATGCGTTGGACACGTCCAGGCACTTGCCGCTGTGCCGGGCCACGATCCGGCTGTAGCCGCCGCCCGCATCGACGAACTGCCACTGCTGATTGGTGCCTGCACCACACGTGTACTGGATCGCCGGGGCACCTTCGGCGGCGGAGGCGTTGGCCACGTCGAGGCACAGGCCGCTGTGTCGGGCGACGAGGCGCACGAACCCGCCGCCGGCGTCACGGACCTCCCACTGCTGATTCGGCCCGTTCCAGCAGCCCCACTGGGCAACCTCGGCGGTGTCTGCCAGGCTCCCGTCGACCACGTCGGCACAACGCCCCGAGTGCCTCGACACCAGCTGGACATACGGCCCCGAGGCGCCGCCGCCGTTGACCCCGCTGACGACTCCGGTCGCGGTGTCGACGGTGATCTGTGGGTGCCAGCTCATCGTCATGGTGGTGTCGCTCGGAAAGTTCAGCGGCAGCCAGGTGTACTGGGAGTTGGCGTACGTGGTGCCGAAGCCGGGTCCCCAGCGGTCACCGAGGTACAGGTACGACGTGGTCTGGCTGCCCTGGATGGGAAGGACGAACGTCGTCTGGGTGCCGAACGTCGTCGAGTCGCCGACGTTCTGCCACGCGCTCCATGGCCCGGTGATGCTCCTGGCGGTGGCGTACTTCTGCTGGTTGGGAACCCAGCTGGTGGCGCCGGAGGTGAGCATGAAGTACACGCCGTTGCGCTTGAAGAGCGCCGGCGCCTCGCGGTGGTCGCCGGGCCACGCCCGGACCAGCGCGGCAACATTGGTGTAGTCGGCGGTCAGCCGGTACACGTGCAGGTCGTAGTTCTCGCGGGCGGCGGAGATCATGTAGCCGGTGCCGTCGTCGTCGACGAACGCGGTGATGTCGCGGGACATGTGCTGGTTGAACGGGCGGAAGCTGCCCCGGTAGGTGTAGTTGCCGTCGATGGTGCTGGACGTGGCGACCGCGGCGCGGGCTTCGCCGTAGTCCCGGCCGTTCTCCTTGTGCATCCACATCACGAACTGTCCGGTCGTGCGGTTGTAGATGACCTTCGGCCGCTCGATGTTGGAGACCCGCAGCTCCGCCGCCGACGCCGGGCTCAGGACGTTGTTGCGGAACTCCCAGTTCTTGAGGTCGGTGGAGCGGTAGGCGGTCACCGCGCGGAAGGTGAAGTCCGCATTGCGGCTCTCACCGAACCAGTAGTAGTACTGGGCGACCTTGATGATGCCGCCGCCGTGGGCGTGGATGACGTTGCCCGCGGTGTCCCGGAACTGGGTGCGATTGGTGATCGACACGGTGACGGCCTGGGCTGGCGGCGCACTGGTCAGCACCGGTAGGACCGCCAGCATCACCATGGCGGCCGTCAGCAGCGCGAGTGCGCGTCGGTGTGGAGCGGTGGCGCGGTGGCGGGAGCCGAGCGTCGCAGGCATTTGTGCCTCCGGTGGCGGGGAGTCGGGCTTGTGGGAGCCGGTTCCGCCCTGGCGGGGAGGGCTGACCGGCCATCTGTTTCATGCAGCACCGTCAATGTACGCCATCTTGATAAGCACGTGAGAAGCTTTCACGACGATTTCCCCAGGTGGTCGACGGTGCTGTCGATCGTTCGGGACGCGACTGTCACCGCCGGCCGCCGGCGCGCAGGTCTGCCTCGATCTCGGCGGTCGCGTTACGGAGGAGTGGCAGCAGGTCCCGCCGCATCGACTCAACGGAGTTCCGGCTCGCGTGCATCGAGATGTTCACCGCGGCGACGATGGTTCCGGACCCGTTGCGGACCGGTGCCGCGATCGACCGGAGCCCTTCTTCGAGTTCCTGGTCAACGACCGAGTACCCGTCCGCGCGGACCCGGTGCAGTTCGCTGCGCAGGTCCTCGACGTTCCGCACGGTGTGCGGCGTCAGCCGGTCGATCTGCAGCCGGGCGAGGTAAGCCTCGATGTCGTCGTCCCGCTTGCCGGAGAGCAGTACCCGTCCCATCGACGTGGGGTACGCGGGGAACCGGGTCCCGACGGTGATCGCCACGGTCATGATGCGGCTGACCGGCACACGGGCCACATACACGATCTGGTCGCCGTCCAGGACCGATAACGACGACGATTCACGCACCTGCCGGGCCAGCTCCTCCAGGTGCGGCTCGGCAACCTGCGGTAGGGAGAGGCTGGACAGGAACGCGTACCCCAGCTCGAGCACCCGGGGCGTCAGGGAGAACAGCCGTCCGTCGGTGCGGACGTAGCCGAGATCGACGAGCGTCAGGAGAAATCGGCGCGCCGCCGCACGCGTCAGGTCACAGCTGCGGGCCACCTCGCTCAGCGTCAGTTCCGGCGTCTGGGCGCTGAAGACACGGATCACCGCAAGACCACGCTTCAGCGACTGGACGTGGTGGGGTTCCCGGGTTTCCTCGGTCGGCGCGGCCGGCATCACCGCTCCACACCCGGAACGGGCGAACTGCCCGAGGCCCGTCGGCTTCCACCCGGAGCACTCATGAAACGCACCTCGTATCGGTCCGACGAAGTTCGTTGACGCCGCTTGCGCCACCGCATAGGTTCTTATGAAGAACGTATGTTCGCACAGCGCACAGCACAACAGCCGTAACGCCTGGTCTGACCACCGGCCGGAACGATCCACTGGAGGGCCCATGCGCCGGTTCATCGTCGGCATGACTGCCACCGTTCTGCTTGCGTCGCTGGCCGGCTGCGGTGGTTCGGATCCGGCAGGCACGACAACGACTGGCGGCACGAACCAGGTCAAGGTCGGCATCATCCCGATCGTGGACGTTGCTCCGATCTATCTCGGCCAACAGAAGGGTTTCTTCTCGAGCCGGAAGATCGATCTGACCATGGAGAGTGGCCAGGGCGGGGCGGCGATCGTGCCCGGCGTGGTGAGCGGCCAGTTCCAGTTCGGGTTCAGCAACATGACGTCGCTTCTTGTCGCCCAGACGAAGAACGTGCCGATCAAGGTCGTCTCCAACGGGGTCGCGTCGACAGGGAAGTCCGGCGCGGACTTCTCCGGCGTCGTGGTCAAGGCGGACAGCCCGATCAAGGCGGCGTCGGACCTCGCCGGCAAGAAGATCGCCGTGAACACGCTCAAGAACATCGGTGACACCACCGTTCGTGAGTCGGTGCGTAAGGCGGGCGGCGACCCGGGCGGCATCGGCTTCGTCGAGATGCCGTTTGCGAACATGCCGGCCGCGGTGGCGAACGGCCAGGTCGACGCGGCCTGGGTGGTGGAGCCGTCGCTCTCCGAGGTGCTCAGCACGGGAGGGCGTGTGGTCGCGTGGAACTACGTGGACTCGGCACCGGACCTGACCGTTGCCGCCTACTTCACCTCAACGCAGCTGGCGACTGAGAACGCCGACCTCGTGAAGCGGTTCACCGAGGCGATGAACGAATCTCTCGCGTACGCGACCTCGCACCCCGACGAGGTCCGCGAGGTTCTCGGCAGCTACACCAAGATCGATCCATCGATCCGGGCGAAACTCACATTACCTACCTGGCCCACCGAGATGAACCGGGCCTCCATCGATACGCTGGCCAAGCTCGGCCAGCAGGATGGGCTCTTCGCCACCGCACCCGATCTGGCCAAGCTGCTGCCGTGACGGCGGCGATCGCTACTTCCGCCGACGCCAGTCCTGACGCGGCGGGCACACCCGCGCCGCCGCGGCGAGGAGGCTCGGGGCTGTTGGGCCTGGCCGGGCTCGCCGGCCTGCTGCTCGTCGTCGAGTTCGCCTCCCGCTCCGGCCTCGTCTCCGACCGTTATCTGCCCCCGACGAGCCGGATCGTGGTCGCGCTCAGCGAGGAACTGGGAACCGGCGAATTCTGGCAAGCACTGGGCGACACGCTCGCCGCCTGGGCCATCGGGCTGCTGATCGCGACGGGTGCCGGCGTGCTCGCCGGTGTGCTGATCGGCGCGGTGCCGCTGCTGCGGGCCGCGACGGCGTCAACGGTGGAGTTTCTGCGCCCGATCCCGTCCGTGGCGCTGATCCCCATCGCTGTGCTGCTGTACGGCAGCAGCCTCAAGTCGTCCCTGTTGCTCATCGTCTACGCCGCGTTCTGGCAGGTGATGATCCAGGTCCTGGCCGGGGTGCAGGATGTCGACCCGGTGGCTGACGAAACCGCACGGAGCTACGGGCTGGGCTGGTGGTACCGGATCCGCTACGTCCTCTGGCCGACCGCGTTGCCCTACGTGTTCACCGGTGTGCGGTTGGCGGCCGCCGTCGCGCTGGTACTGGCGATCACGGCCGAACTCGTCATCGGTGCTCCGGGTCTCGGAAAGGAGATCGCTGTCGCGCAGGCGTCGAACGCGATTCCGGCCCTCTACGCCCTCATTGTCGTGACCGGGCTGCTCGGGGTCTGCATCAACCTGCTCGCGCGGGCTGCGGAGCGCCGGCTGCTGCGGTGGCACCAGTCCGTACGCGGGGAGCTGCCGGCATGACCGCCGTGGCCGGGCGCGTCGGTCTCGTGCTTGCCCTTCCGCTGCTCCTGTTCGCGATCTGGTACGTCGCGACCGACAGCAGCCGGAGCTTCTACGTGCCGCCGCTGCGCACCATCCTGGCGGCCTTCGTGGACACCTGGACGCTCGACCGGCTGCGTGTCGACGTGCTGCCGAGTCTGCTGCGCCTGCTCGCCGGGTACGGGCTGGCGGTCGCGTTCGGCGTCTCGCTCGGCGTCGTCATCGGCACGGGCCGGCGGATCCGGGCCACGCTGGAGCCGGTACTGGAGTTCTTCCGCGCCATCCCACCTCCGGTACTCGTGCCGGTCATCATGCTGTTCGCGGGCATCGGTGACGGCATGAAAGTGATCGTCATCGTGTCCGGCTGCATTTGGCCGATCCTGCTCAACACGGTCGAAGGGGTGCGCGCCGTTGACGGCGTACTGTCCGACACCGCCCGCTCGTACCGGATCACCGGGTGGGCGCGGCTGCGCCACGTGGTACTGCGCGGCGCCAGCCCGCAGATCGTCACCGGCATGCGCCAGGCGCTGTCCATCGCCATCATTCTGATGGTGATCAGCGAAATGTTCGCGGCGAGCAATGGCCTGGGCTTCACCATCGTGCAATTCCAACGGAGCTTCGCGATCCCGGAAATGTGGAGTGGCGTCATCCTGCTCGGCCTGCTGGGCTTTGCCCTGTCGGCGCTCTTCTCCCTCGCCGAGAACCGCATTCTGGGCTGGTACCGCGGAGTGCGCGGAGCCCAGCGCCAGCCCTGACCCGACGTCCGTCCGAGAGGAGGCCAACCGAGATGCTCGAACTCGAGGTTCGCGGTCTGCGGAAGGTGTACACCGGCAAGGAACGTGCCGTCGAGGCGGTCCGCGACCTCACGTTCACCATCGACGCCGGCGACCTGGTCTGTCTGGTCGGACCGTCCGGGTGTGGCAAGACCACCCTGCTGCGGTGCATCGCGGGCCTGCTCGCCCCCACCTCGGGACAGGTGCTGCTCGGCGGTCGCGAGGTCGCCGGCCCGCCCCCGGGCATGGCGGTGGTCTTCCAGGAGTACGGCCGCAGCCTGTTCCCCTGGCTCAGCGTCTATGACAACGTGGAACTCCCACTCAGGCAGAAGAAGCTGCCCAAGGCGCGTCGCCGGGACCTGGTGGAGCAGGCGCTGGTCGCGGTGGGACTGCCGGACCACCACAAGGCGTACCCGTGGCAGCTCTCCGGCGGCATGCAGCAGCGCGTGGCCATCGCGCGGGCGGTCGCGTACGAGCCGGCCGTCCTGTTGATGGACGAGCCGTTCGCCGCAGTCGATGCACAGACCCGCGCGGACCTGGAGGACCTCGTCCGGTCGCTGTGGAAGCGACTCGGCGTGACGATCCTGTTCGTGACGCACGACATCGACGAGGCGGTGTATCTGGGTCAGCACGTGATCATGTTGTCCGCATCACCGACGGTGGTGCAGCATCGGCTCGCCGTTGACCTTCCTGACCAGCGCGACCAGTTGCACACCCGGGCGGACCAGCGCTTCACCAGCTTGCGTACCCAGGTCTACGGACAGATCCAGAAGGCCAAGCGGGCCGGGGCACCGGCGGTCGCCGGCCAGCGTTGACGCGGTGCGCCGTCAGGCGGCACGGGGCGGGCGGGGTGCCAGGCCGCCCAGGGCGCTGATCAGGTACAGCAGGACGGGCGGCAGGAACGCGGCGCTGAGGCCGAGGGCGAGCAGTAGCCCCCACCCGAAGAGGACGATCGCGGCGACGAGGTCGGCGAGCCGTTCGGCACGTCCCAGCCGCTGAGCCAGTAGTGGAAGCAGCGCCGCGACGACCGGAACGCCGTGCAGCATCGCGGCCACCGCCCAGCCGGAGTCCTGCACAGTAGATGGTGCGAGCAGCGCGACGGTCAGCAGGATGATCGACAATGCGGCCAACCGCACCATGCCGCGCGCGTCGGCGGGTCTACGTACCAATCGTCCACCGGCCAGCATCGCGACCGTGACGAGGGCAAGGGCGATCATCGTTGCGATGGCGGCCATGAGATCTCCCGGGAATCCGCGAACATGCATTCGAAACACCAGCGTATCCGGCCGCGTAGACAGTGTCTACGCTCTGGTAGACACTGTCTATGGCAGAGTACGACCATGACCTCAGGAACCGGCTGGTCGACGTGGGTGCGGCCCTGCTCGCCGCCGAGGGACCGGCTGCGCTCTCGCTGCGCGAGATCGCCCGCCGGGCCGGGGTGTCACACGGCGCGCCGCGGCGACACTTCCCCACCCACCTCGACCTGCTGTCCGCCATCGCGCGGCGCGGCTACGCGGAACTCGACGCACGCTTCGCTGAGGCGGTAGGCGACGGCCAACTGCCGCCGCGGGCGCAATTGCTGGCGCTGGGTCGGAGCTACCTTGAGTTCGCGCTGAACAGCCGGGGGATGTTCGAGCTGATGTTCCGGCACGACCTGCTCGAGAGCAACCGGCTCGGCCTGCGGGATCTCGGCCTGCCGCTCTTCGGTCGTCTCGTCGACCTGGTCACCCGGGCCCGCGTCGACGGCCACGTCGCGGCCGCCCCGGCGCCGATCGTCGCGGGTGCGCTGTGGTCGAACCTGCACGGCATCGCCCAACTGTGGGGCTGGGGGAGCCTTCAGTTCACGGTGGGTCTCGACGAGGCGGAGCCCTTGTTGCGGGCGGCACTTGACGCACACCTCGGGTCCGACGTTGTGTTTTCGCCACCCGGCTGACCCGCGCCGCCGCCGAGGCTGCGTTGCGAGCCCGCTACTCCGGAGCGGGCTCGCTCTGATCGAAGACCCGCACCACGTTGCCGGCGGGATCCAGGAACGTCGCCGCCTTGCCGCCGGGGACCTCGATGATCTCGCCGACCAACTTGATGTCCGGGCGCTCGGCGAAGAAGCGGTCCACACTCTCCACTCCGAAGAATCCTCCCGCCTGCCGTTCGGCACCGCCGTTCCGCGGAACGTCGAGCATCAGTTCGACATCGGTGCCGGGCAGCGCGAACGCCGCGGTCGTCGTGCCCTCGCGCCACGACTCGTCCAGGCCAAGGGTGTCGCGGTAGAACGCCACAGCGGCTTCGAGATCGTCGACCGGCTGGTAGAGGAACGTCAGCTTCATGCCCATGAACGTAATCGGATTACGGGTGAACGTCAACGGGTTATGCTGGGTCTGATGCAGGAGTGGATTCCGATTCCAGGAACGGCCAAGGCGCGTTTGGTCGAGGCCGCCATCCACCAGTTCGAGATGGCGGGATATGACGCGGTCAACGTCATCGAGCTGGCGAGCAAGGCCGGTGTCACCACCGGTTCGCTGTACCACCACTTCGGCTCCAAGCTCGGGCTCTACCTGGTGGTGCGCGACGAGATGGAGCGGCGGATCGTGGAAAGGATGCATGGCGCGGCGGCCGCGTCGCCCGGCCCTGGCGCGGCGCGGGCCGCGCTGCTCGTGGCCTTTGACGCGGCCGTGCGTTTCGGTGTGTGCCGCATTCTCGCGGAACCGGTACCGGTCGAACGCGATGACCCCGTCGAGGCCACCCTGCGATCGCTCGTGCCCCGACGACTCGACGCCGCCGGCGCGATCCTGGCGGCGGCGTGGCGGGCCTCGCTTCGCGCGGTCGTCGAAGGCACCCCCAACGCGACGGCCCGCGCCTCACTGGACTACCTGCTGAAACCGGCCTAGCCAGTGGCTCTGCATGAAACCGCAGAAGCGGCCCGGCTCAACCAGCCCGGTTGGGTCGTGCGCGGCCGGCCGCCAGAGGTGGGGGAGGGTCATGCGGGGCCCCGACCGACGTGGACCGGTTGAGCAAAGCGGCGCCGTCGGGCTCGGACCAGCTGGTTGACGTGGGATGCTACGACCGGTTAGGCGCTGCCGTGGACGTCAACTTCACCCTGACGTACGTCAACCAGCGCAACATCCCGGGCCTCTCCACCGGCTTCGACCCGGACGGCCACGACTCGGCGTACTCCTGGGCCAACGAGCCGAGTACCGCGTCCTACCGCCCGGACACCTCCTACCGGTTCCGCAACTTCACCAACACCGCGGCCACCGGAACCCGTACGGCCACGGGCACGTACGGAATGATGTTCGCCAACTCGAACCCCGACGTCGGCACCGCACAAGTGACGGCGTACGGCGACGGCACGCAGTTCTAGTCGCGGCCCTCACCAATAAAGTGACGTCATGACACGTCCCGCCGACACCATCCCCGGCACAGGGCTACGCCGCTGCGGCTGCTGCGGCCGGCAACGACCCGCCAATCGCGTCGCCGCACTCGGGGTCACCCCCGGCGTCTACATCTGTGCCGGCTGCGCTCTGTGGGCCGCCCGCCGCGCCGGACTGCTCTCCGCGCTGCGCCAGATCCGGATCGGCGCCCTGCTCTCCCGCTTCACGAACCGAGCCCAGGCTCCCTGCACGGCCACGGCCACGATCCCCATCCTGCCCAGCAGCAATCTCGACCGCACCACCGCGTTCTACGCCCGAGCCGGGTTCGCCGACGCCGAACGCCACGACGGCTACCTCGTCCTGCACAACGACGACGTCGAACTGCACTTCGCCTACCACGACACCGTCACCCCCAGCACATGCTTCATGCACGTCACCGACGCCACGAAGATGTGGAAACAGCTCCGCGACCGTGGCGTCGACGGCGTCGGGGACATCGCCGACCAGGACTACGGGCTCCGCGAGTTCATCCTGACCGACCCCGACGGCAACCAAGTACGCATCGGCAGCCCACACGCCGCCAGTTCATGATCAATGCGACAACGCCTCGCGGCTCCACCAACGTTCGTCGGCCTGCTCGCCTACGCCGTGCTCGGCTGGACCCGGCTCGACCCGGTCGCCGGTTTCGTCATCGCTGGCCTTTGCGATCATGGAAGGCAAAGAAGCCTGGGAAGGCGAACTCGTCTGTGACGACGATGACGACTGACTGCCGGCAACTGCGCTAAAGCACGCAGCAGGCAAACGAAGGAGACGCCGGTGGGCTTGTCGCTGCTGGGCCAGGCCGTTGGCATGTTCGCCGTGACCAACATCGACGACCTGTTCGTGCTGGCCGTCTTCTTCGGCCAGACCCGCGGTCGCAAAGCGGCGGCATGGCGCGTGGTCGCCGGCCAGTACCTCGGCTTCCTCGCCATCCTGGTCGCCGCTATCGTTGGCGCGCTCGGCGCCGGCCTGCTCCCCGAATCCGTGATCCCTTACCTCGGACTGCTCCCGCTGGCTCTGGGCATCCGCGCCGCTGTCAACACCTGGCGCCACCGCCACGACACCGACGACGAACCCGGCAACCAGCACGAGGCCGGGCCCTCAGCGCTGCAAGTCGCTGCCGTGACCTTCGCCAACGGCGGCGACAACATCGGCGTCTACGTCCCCGTCTTCACCGTGGCCGGCACCAGCGGCATGACGATCTACGTGATCGTGTTCCTCATCGGCGTCGCGATCTGGTGCGCCGCCGGCTGGTTCCTCGCCACCCGGCCCCTGATCGCAAAGACCCTGTCCCGCTGGGGTCACCTCATTCTGCCCGTCGTCCTCATCGGCATCGGCGTGACGATCCTGGTCGGAGGCGGCGCGTTCGGACTCTGACCGGCGTGGGCGGGAACCGACTCAGGAAACACCCCCGCGTAACGGACTGCTGTTGCGCCTGTTCTTCGGCCGAGTCCTGGGCCGCGGCGTGATGGCGACCGCCCTTGTCTACGGTGAGCTACGCGTACAGACCGGTTCGATCTGGCCGGGCGTCGTGCTGCACACCATGTGCAACGCGATCGCGACGCCGCTGCTCGTCAACGGGCACCTCGGCTTCGCCGGCCACAGTGACGTGCTCTTCTCTCCGATACCAAGTTCGATCATCACGATGCTGCTCTTCGGCGTTGTCGGGCTTCTGCTCCTGTCGCAGCGCCGCGCGCGGAAACCGCTGCCGGCCAACCTGGCCTCGACCCGCTCGGCCTGACCCGGCTCGGGCTGAAACCCGATGTCAACCATCGCCACCGGGGGAACTCGAATCCAGTGGGGACAAACTCGACGTGACGCCGTTCCGGGTCCGCTTGTCCGCCACCAGATCAACCCGTCCGTGGAACTTAGACGGCTGCCAGGGCGGCGGGCGGTGTTGGAGCACGTCCTGGAGCGGATCACCTACGCCAACGAAGAAGCCGGCTACTCCGTCGCCGCCCTCGCACAATCTGATCGTCCGTTTACAGGCTCAGGGGCGCCGGCCGCGCGGCCTCATGCATGACAGGCGTCACGACAACCTCGCCCGCCGCCCGTGCGTGTCAGGCAGAAGCGGCGGCCTCGATCGCGGCGGCGACGTTGCTGGACAGCTCTTCGGCGCGCCGCAGCGCGCTACGGATACGTTCGATCTCCAGCTGCCGGGCAGCGATCTGTCCGGCGGGGTCGCCGATCTCCTGGGCGCGGGCCAGGGCACGGGTGTGGCTGGCGAGCATGCGACGAAACGTCGGCGCCGCGCTCTTCTTCGGCTGGGCGTGGTTGCAGCCCAGGCAGACCAGGCCCTTGGGGCAGTGTGCTCCGGTCGGCAGGGCGCACAGGTGAGCCGGATCTGTTCTGGCGGCGTAGCGAGCTCGGTGCGTCGGCGGGCCGCCACCTCGGAGAAAGCGGCCACCATCGCTTGCTGCTCGACGTGTGCGTACGTGTCCGCGGTCGTGGACACGTGCTGATGACCCAGGATCTCCTGGGCGACCTTCAGCCCGGCCGTCTCGTACACCCGCTGCGCCAGCCCGTGCCGGAACATGTGCGCCTTCACCCGCACACCCAGCCGGTCGGCCAGGTACCGCAGTGCGGCCTCGAAGGCGCTATACCGCAACGATTTCCCGGCACCGCGGCGATGTCCCACCCAGGCGGCGTCGGTCGGTTGGTCGCCGCGTTCCTCCGTCAGGTAGCGGTCATATGCCGGCCAGAAGTCGCCGGTGACCGGCACCCGGTGCTCGCCCCGGGCGCCCTTGATTCCCACTACACCATCGCCTTCAGCGGTCCGTTCAGGATCGGCTGAGGCAGCGACGTGATGGGCTCATGTCCCGCTCCTCATTTTCCTAGGTCGAGGTGCGAGGCTTGGATGTCTCCGATCATGTCGCCTCGCGGCTATCGGTGGGCGGGTACCTCCTCTCCGTGCCAGCTCCGCCAGAGGTTGGCGTATGCCCGGTCGAGCTTGAGGAGTTCGACATGGCTGCCCAGCTCGGATATCCGGCCGTCCTCGACCACGGCGATCCGGTCGGCATCGTGGGCGGTGTGGAGGCGGTGGGCGATGGCAATCACCGTGCGGCTGGCCAGCACTGCGGCCAGGGCCCGCTCGGTGTCGCGCGCGGCTCGGGGATCGAGCATGGCGGTTGCCTCGTCCAGCACCACCACGTCAGGGTCGGCCAGAATGATGCGGGCCAGCGCGATTTGCTGCGCGGCGGCCGGATCCAGCTCGCCGTCGGTGCCGCCGAGCATGGTGTCGAGCCCGTCCGGCAGCTCCAGCGCCCAACGCGCACCCACGGTGCTCAGCGCGGCCGTCAGCTCGTGATCGCCGGCTCCGTCCCGGGCGAGAATGAGGTTGTCGCGAAGACTGGCGGCGAACACGTGGTGTTCCTGGGTGACGAGCGTGACATGGCTACGACGGCGGGTCAGAGGCATCGCAGCCACCGGCACGCCGCCGAGCGTGACCGCTCCCCGCCGTGGCGCGTCGATCCCGGCGATGAGGCGGGCCAGGGTGGACTTTCCCGCGCCCGAGGGCCCCACCACCGCCAGTCGCTGGCCCTGCGGCACCGTCAGGTCGACGCCGTGGAGTACATCGCCTCCGGTGCGGTACGCGAAGTGCACGTCGCGCAGCTCGACAACGGCTCCCCGCGGCGGAACGCTGACGGCGTGATCGGACTGCGCGTCCACGTCGGCCCCGTCCTCGAGCCGGGCCAGCGAGGCGAATCCGCGTTGCAGCCGCTCGACCTGCATCAGCAGGAAGTACAGCGGGGTCATCGCCTGGCGGCTCAGGACCGCGCACGTGGCGACCGTGCCGACACTTACCGCGCCGGCGAAGTGCAGACCACCGCCCAGCAACAGCACACCGGCGGTAGGGAGCAGGTAGGAACTCTCCAGCGACGCGAAGTACACGCTGCGTAGATACAGCGTGTAGCGGTTGGCGGCCCAGTGGGCGGCGATGGTGTCGTCGGCAAGGCGGCGTCGGGCTTCGCCGAGCCCGAGCAACGCCGTGGTCCGGGCACCGTCCGATGAGGCGGCGAGCGCCTCGCCGGCGTCGGACTCGGTGCTGCGCTGCCGCAGGTACCCGGCCCTGGCGCGGGCAAGGTACCAGCGGGACCCGGCGGCCATGCTGGGGACGGCGAGCAGTACGGACAACGTCAACACCGGACTGACCCAGAGCATCGCGCCAAGGTAGACCACGGCGGTCAGGACGGAGACCGCTGCGTTGGGCAAGGTGGTCCGGATGAGGTTGGCTGCCTCCGGAACATCCACAGTGGAGCGGGTCATCAGGTCACCGGATCCGGCCTGCTCGGCCGTGTGCAGCGGCATGTGCAGGCACCGGTCGACGAAGCGCTCCCGGATGCGCGCCGCGAGCCGTTCCGCCAACCGGCTGGCGGTGTAGCTGGCCAGCCAGGTCAACGCGATGGCGGCGGCGATCGAAGCGGCGAGGAATACGGCAAGACGGTCGATGTCGGCACCGGTCGACCCGGCGGCGAGGCCATCGATCATGCGACCGAGCAGCAACGGCGCCGAGGTGGCGGCGGCCGCGGCCAAGACCCGTAGCGCGACCGCGACGGTCACGCGCCACCGTTCGGTTCCCAGTAGGGCGACGAAGGCGCGGCGGACCTGGCCGGGCGCGGCTGTCGGCAGTGCAACGCTCACGACAACTCCCGGTTGACCGTTGCCCGAAATTCCGGGCAGGTGGCGAGCAGGTCGGCGTGGGTGCCGGTGGCGACGACCCGGCCACCGCGGAGGTAGGCCACGATGTCGGCCCGGCCGAGCCAGAGCGGCGAGGTGGTGGCTACGGCGGTCGCCTGGCCGGCCCGCGCGCTCGCCACCCTCGCGGCGATGCGAGCTTCGGTATGGGAGTCGACGGCCGACGTCGGCTCAATGGCCAGGAGCACCTCAGGGTCGGCCACCAGTGCCCGGGCCAGGCGGAGCCGTTGACGCTGACCCCCGGACAGCGTGCGGGCCTGGTTGTCGAGCTCGGTGTCGATGCCGTTCGGCAGGGCTTCCACGATGTCGCCGGCTGAAGCGGCCGCAACGGCCTCGTCGATCCGTTCGCGATCACGTCCGGTGGCGAGCACGCTGGCGAGGGTACCGGCGAAGAGGTATGCGTCGTGATCGCCGATGAGCACGCGTCGGCGGAGCTCGCCAGGGTCGATGTCGGTGACCGGGATACCGCCGAAGGTGGCCGCGGAGTGGCGCAGTCCGCCCAGGCGATCGAAGATCGCAGCGACGCCGTCGGGCTCGGCCGCGACGACTGCGGTAAGGCCGGCTCGCAGAACCAGGCCGGAGTCCGGGTCCGCCAGTTCAGCGCCGGCCGCCGGGCCGGGGTGGGCGTTGGTGGGGCTGGCCGGTTCGGGCAGGTCGAGCAGCGCGCCGATCTTGGCACAGGCGACTCGGCCCTCGACCAGTACCACGGCCATGCCCATCAGCCACCGCACCGGCACCAACAGCCCGGCCGTGTAGCCGAAGGCGGCCACCATCTGGCCAACGGTGATCGCGTCAGCGGCGACCAGGCGGCCGGACAGCCACACCACGACGCCGAGCAGGACCAGAGGAGCGCCCTGGCCGATGGCCTCTATCGAGGCGCCCGGGGCGGCGATGCGAAACCCGGCCTCCTGCAGCCGTTGGGAGTCGCGGCGGTACGAGTCGTTGAACCGCTGCTCGCCACCGACGCCACGGAGCACCCGAAGGCCGGCGACAATATCGCTGGCCCGTTCGGTGATCACGCCGATGTGCTCCCGGTACGTGCGGTACCTGCGTTCCAGCCGGCCCAGCAGCGGCCCGGTGAGCGCGGCGACGGCGAGTACTCCGAGCAGGACCGTGGCGCCGAGCACAGCGGACATGTCGAACAGCAGGAACCCCACGGCGGCGATCCCGGAAAGGCATCCGGCGGTCGGGGCCAACGCTTCCACCGCGTTCCTGATCCGGTGCATGTCGCCGATGCCCACACTGACGACGGTGCCGGTGGTGGCCTGTTGGCGCAGCTCGATGCCGAGCCGGTTGATCTTGTACGTGATCAGTTGCAGGGTCCGGTAGGCGGCATCTTCCCGCCACCAGACAGTGAGTCGGTGGTGCAGCACGATCCCGCCCCCGGTAAGCAGGCCGGCAGCGACCAGAGCGCCACACCAGGCCGCCAGCGCGGCCCAATCGCGCTTGGCCAGTCCGTCGTCGACCGCCCCGGCGAGGAAGATCGGCGTGACCGGGGCCACGCCCAGCGAGAACACCGCCGAGACCAGCACCGCCGCGGCGAGTGCCTTGCGTCGGGTGGCCAACCAGCCGAACAGCCGCCACGGGGTGGTGTGCGGTGGGATGCCGGGGCTGGCCAGCGGCAGGTCAGGGGCACGCAGGAAACTCACCCCGGGGACGGTAGAGAACCGGGGAGCCGCGCGCAAAAAGTAATGATCGCGAGGAGCGCCGAATCGAACCGGGGGCCACTGACGGGCACGCCGTGCTCGCCAGTGGCTCCCGGGTTCGACCGGAGGGACCTGCGTATCAGATGGCCGGAACGTTGACCCAGAAACGGGTGTCGTTGGTGAGGTTGGCGGAGTTGGAGTTGATCCGGTCCCGGATCCAGTAGATGGCGGTGCGGTACCGGTTGATGTCGGCGGTGTTGGAGTTGTTCAGACCCGTCTCACCGTTGCGGTGGCCGGCGAACCACCTGTCGATGCCGTAGTAACTCTGGCTGGCGTTCAGACATTGCACGTCCGCAGCGAGGTTGCCGTTGAGCACGGCGCCGTTGCCGTAGCTCGCTGCGCTTTGGCCGCTGAACCGGCTGCACGCGTTGCGCAGCATGTGCCAGTTCTGCTTGAAGACACCGAAGTTGGCGGCGTCGCCGCTCTTGTTGTCACCGTACGCATAGTTGGTGCCCATGTTGTCCGTCTCCAGCATGGCGACGGCCAGGTCGAGCGCGTCGCCGCCAGCGGCGATGATGAGGCGCTTGCGGGCACCCAGGCCACCGACGGTGTACGAACCGCAGGTCGCGCTTCCGGGGCAGCTGGCGGTGCTGCCCCCCGTGCTTCCTCCGGTGCCCCCGCCGCTGCTGCCGGCGCGCACCACACAGGACCGGCTGTTCTCCCAGCCCCAGCCGTCGCCGTCGGGGTCGCTGGCGGCGCTGGCGCAGTACGGGAATCCGTTGGGAGCTGTGCCGCCACCGCCGCCGCTTGCGGCGCCGTCGGCTGGGCCGCCGCGCACGACGCAGGACTGGCTGTTCTCCCAGCCCCAGCCGTCGCGGTCGGGGTCGCTGGCGGCGTTGACGCAGTATTGGTAGCCATTCGGGGCGGGTTCGGCGCTCGCGGATTTCGCAATGATCACCGACGTGCTGGCGGTGGCCACGGCCAAAAGAGCGGCAAGCAGGATGCGACGGGTCATCGGCTTTCACTCCACTCATTGATCTAGCTCGATCAGGAGACATTAGTTTCTGGGGCTTAACCGATTAAGTCAACTATCGACGGAGTTGGGTTCGTCGCGAACCGCGGCACAAACCCCGAGATCGTGGTCCGAGCCCTTGACCTCCACCACCGTTTCACCATGGTGGAGCCGCTCCACTGCCTCCGCCCTGACCCGGGTGGTCGTCATCAGGTGAACCGTTCCATCGGGAGCGGAGCGGTACGAAACTTTCTGCGGCTTTCCGGTCTGGACTCACCGCACCGCTAGGCGCGGTAAATCGATGATCTCCATTGTCGGAGGGCGGTACACGTCAATGCCGCCGGACGAGGTGGCGACTCGGGCCTACCTTGTGCCTTTGGTGAACCGAAAGCCGCGAGCGCCTTCGCGGGCCTGGACGGGTTACCGCCGTCACCGCGCCGACCCTGCCCGAAAGTGCTTGACTCCCGCGATTGCCACCGGCGATCGTCAATTGCATGTCTGCAGCGCGATCCACCTTGGCGTTGCGGCTCTTCGCCGCACTCACCCTGACCACCGCTTTCACAGCGACGGCGATCGTCGCTGTCAAGCCTGCCGAGGGCGGCGCCGCACCGCCCGCTTCATCGGCCAACGCCGTCAAGCCCTTGACGACGCCGGCCCCGGGGCACTCGATGCCCCCAACGCCGGTCTCACCGTCGCAACCAGGGCCGATGCCGCCGCCCCAGCTGATCCTGACCGTGACGAGCGTCCAGGCGACGTCGGTCACGCTTTCCTGGACCTCGCCGACCGCCGGCTGCTGCGGCATCGTCGGGTACGACGTGCTGTACTACCGTCCGTTCGACGATGTTCTTCACCGCACCCAGGTGGGCAACGTCTCCACGGCTACGATCATCGGACTCAGCCGGACGACGCAGTACACGTTTTCGGTCAGTTCCCTGGACAGCACGGGGCAGCGCCGGCACTTCTCCAACTCGATCATTGTCGTCACCCCGGTCTCGGACACCGGCCCGGACACCACGCCGCCGCAGGGCCTGGTCGACCTCACCGGCACCAACACCGTCCCGGGCTTCGCCGAGCTGACCTGGTCGCCAGCGACTGACAACGTGGGCGTGACCGGATACGAGATCTACCGGTTCGACGGGTGGTACACCTCCGCGCACGTCGCCACGGTGTCCGGGACCTCATACACGGTTGTCCTGGGGTCCCCCGCCAACAATTTCTACGTGCGGGCCCGGGACGCGGCGGGCAACCTCTCAAGGGTGTCCAACCTCGTCCGGCTCATCGGGTCGACCGCACCGCCCGCCACCCCGCCGACCTGTCGGGCCGTGTACAAGAACACGGCAGACTGGGCGGGCGGGTTCGTGGCGACTGTCACGATCACCAACATCGGGCAGGCCACGGTCACTGGCTGGACGCTGACCTTCGCCTTCGGCGGTGACCAGCGAATCTCCTCCGCGTGGGCCGCGACCTCCAGCCAGACCGGCAAAGCCGTGACCATGCGGAACCTGCACTGGAACCGGCTGATCCCGGTGGGCGGCAGCACATCGGTCGGCATGCAGGGCACCTTCACCACCAGCAACGCCGCGCCGACTGCCATCTCCGTCAACGGCCTTTCCTGCGCCATCGGCTGATACCAGCAGCTGAGTCGAGGTCCTCGACGGCCCGGCCACCGGCGGTGGCCGGGCCGTCGATTTCGCGCCGGTGGCTACTCCTCGGCCGCCGCCGCGTCAAGGTCGGCGGGCACGGCGTCGGGGACGGCGGCTCCCCGGTCGGCCCCGCGGAAGGTCAGCTCGGAGCTGTCGATGTCCTCCGGGTCGCCTTCGCAGTCGACCACGACGATCTGGCCGGCGCGCAGGTCGTTGAAGAGGATGCGCTCGGACAGGGAGTCCTCGATCTCGCGCTGGATGGTCCGGCGTAGTGGCCGGGCGCCCAGCACGGGGTCGTACCCCTTCTTGGCCAGGAACCGCTTCGCGTTGTCGGTCAGTTCCAGGCCCATGTCCTTGTTGCGGAGCTGGGTCTCGATCCGGTTGATTATGAGATCAACGATGCCGAGGATCTGCTCCTCGCTGAGCTGGTGGAACACGATCGTGTCGTCGATGCGGTTGAGGAACTCCGGGCGGAAGTGCTGCTTCAGCTCGTCGTTGACCTTCTGCTTCATCCGCTCGTAGTTGCTC
>DATHBD010000024.1:0-16342 GCA_035296325.1 Micromonosporaceae bacterium
GGTGTTCTTCGGGATCATCACCCGACAAGCGATCCGCCGCGGGACCTTCCCCACCGTCAAAGACCTCGTCGCCGCCATCCGACGATTCATCGACGGCTGGAACGAACGCTGCCACCCGTTCATCTGGACCAAAACCGCCGATCAGATCCTTCCCCACGCCACCCGTCAACCAACTTCAGACGCGCGACACTAGCCGTCAGCGCCACGCACCGAACAGGCGACGGGTGGACGGTGGCACGCTGGTTGCGGCAATGGCTGGACGGTCGGACTGCGATTCGGCCCACGACACGGTTGTCGCACGCCGGCTACATCGAGCAGTTCTTGATCCCGCACGTCGGCCACCTCACCTTGGCGGAGCTGACGGTGACGCGGCTGTCGGAGATGTTCACCCGGATCGGCTCACAGACCAATCGGGCCGGGCTACGGCACACCCCGTCCACGCTGGCGCACATCCGGACCACCCTGCGGGCCGCGCTCAACGCCGCGGTACGCGACGGGGTGATCGCCGACAACCCGGCCCGCCACGTCGAACTGCCACGCAACCCACGGCCGCGTCCGGTGGTGTGGACATCGGCGCGGGTCGCGGCGTGGCGGGCCACCGGTGCCCGGCCCCGAATCGCGGTGTGGGGCCTGGCCACGTTGGCCGAGTTCCTCCAGGCGGTACGTGACGACTACCTGTTCGCCCTGTGGTGGCTGCTGGCCCTTCGCGGGCTGCGGCGTGGCGAAGCGGCAGCCCTGCGGTGGAGCGACGTCGACCTCGACCACAGTGAACTCGATGTCCACCGCGCCCGGACGACCGCCGGCTACGAGGTGTTCGAAGGCGCACCGAAGACCGACGCCGGTCGCCGAACCGTCGCCCTGGACAAGCGCACGACCAAGGTCCTCCGAGACCATCACCGCCGCCAGCGAGCCGCCAGCGCCGGTATGTGGACCGATGGCGGGTACGTGTTCACCGGCACTGACGGCCGGCCGCTGCACCCAGACGCCATCACCCGCCGGTTCACCCGACTCGTGGCGGCAGCCGGGCTCCCGCCGATTCGGCTGCACGACCTGCGCCATGGCGCCGCGTGCCTCGCCCACGCCGCCGGCGCGGACCTGAAGACGATCCAGCAGCAACTCGGTCACGCCACCATCGCGATCACGGCCGACACCTACACCACCGTGCTGCCAGCCACGCAGCGGCACAGCGCGAACGCCACCGCCAAGCTGCTCCGCAAGGCCTCGGGCCCTCGACCCGCGGCGAAACCCCGGCGACGCAGGCCGAAGGACCGCTGAGACGGTACAAGCGGGCTGGCGCAGGTGGCGGTGTCCTCCAGGGTTTCACCGACTGCTCGGACGGCACGTTGCGCGCCGGGAAGCGGCGAATTCTCGCGGACCATCAACTCGGCGCACCATGGGCGTGTTCGCTGTACCCGCGTGACCCACCAGGCGGCGCGCGGCGCAGTACATCGCCGAAGCGCCGCCTGTGGGTCGGCGGGAGCGATCCCGATCGCGGGTAGCAGCTCAGGCCTGTGACGCGCCCTCCAACGACATCCGGATGCGTGCGTGTGCCAGCAGCAATGTCGCTGTCGCCTGCACCGCCGCCTGCGCGGTCTCGCGGAACACGGTGACATAGGTGTCGGCCGTGGTGACCGCGCTGGAGTGGCCGAGGTCGTGCTGGATGACCTTCAGGTCCACCCCAGCAGCACCCGCAACGCCGGCGGCCGCATGCCGCAGGTCGTGCAGACGGACCGGTGGCAACCCGAGTTCCTCCACGAGCTTCGCGAAACGGCGTGTCAACCAGTCAGCGCGCACTGGACGGCCATTCGGGTGACGGAACACCCGATCTTTGGCGTCGACCCGGCCGAACCGGCGACGCTGCCGCTCGCGATGGTCCTTGAGCAACTGTACGGAGAAGGGGTCCAGTGCCAACGTCCGCACCCCCGCGGGCGACTTCGGTGGGCTGCGGACCTCCTCGCCGTTGATGACGGGCACCTGCTCCCGAATCGTCAGCTCGCCAGCGACCAGGTCGATGTCCTCCCACAGCAGGCCGGCGATCTCACCGCGGCGAGGCCCGCGAAGCGCGACCAGCCACCACAACGGAAAGAGCGGATCGTTGCGCACCCCTTGCAGGAACCGTGCAAGGTCCGGCAGGTCCCAGACCGCCACCCGCGGCCGGATCCCGGACTCCTGCCACGCCTCGACACGGTCGGGACTCCACAGCACCGCATGCGCCCGGGCACCGCTGGGCAGCCGCAGTCGCTGCGCCGGGTTCCGGCCGATCAGCCCCTGCCGTTGCGCCTCGGACATGGCGCTGCGCAACACGGCCCGGATCCGGTGCACCGACGCAGGGGAGATCAACCGACCTCCACGAACCCGCTGACGCGAGATCCGATCCATCGCTCGTTGCACGTCACGGGTGCTGAGCTTGCTCAACCGGTACGAGCCCAGCTCCGGGATCAGGTAACGATCGACGATGCTGCGGTAGTTCAGCACAGTTGAGGGTCGCAGCCTTCCCTCGACCTCCGACAGCCAGAACTCCAGCCATCGGCGAACCGTCCACGTCCGTGCCACCGCCTTCGGGCCAGGCACCTGCAACAGGTCCCACCAGCCCTGTTCCGCGTCGCCGCGGGTCAGGAAGCCACCCTGCCGGACTCGCATCCGTCGCCCGTCGGGCCCGGTGACCTGCACCGCGAAGTACCACCGGCCGTGCTCGTCCTCCTGAAGACCGGGACACCGCCACACCTGCCGGCCCGCGTCGTCACGGCAACCGCACCGGCGGTACACACGACCGTTGGTCTGCTCACCCCTCACGACCATCTCGAGCACCTGAGTCGAGTCGCGATCTGAACAAACATGACCAAAAGTCCTCTCAAGGATAGAGGACTACGGATCATGAAGGTCCGGGGTTCGAGTGCCTTCGGAACTCATGCGCCACCGCTGAGACCAGCCAGCTGACCCGGGAAAACGCGCAGGTACGTGTGGGTCACCCCCGTGACCCACACGTGACCCACACGGGCCGAATCAATATGGCTGTTCATCTATATTCGCTGCTCAGCTATGGCGCGCCCGAAGGGATTCGAACCCCTAACCTTCTGATCCGTAGGGGCCAGAAACGCGCGACGACCTTCGCGGCGTGCTGATTTGGTTGGCGGCGTATCGCCCAGGCGCCGAACATCGGAGCACCACCGGAGCCCCGTCACGCTGGGTAACTGGCATCGTGGGACCGCCAGGAGGGCACACCACGGCCGTCTGTGGTAGCCGCTGGCCCAGGATGCGTAGGTCGGTGTGAAGCAGAGTTCGACCTTGTTCCGGGCCGCTCAGTGGCGGATGGCGGTGCCTTTGTGCGCGAACAGGTTGTCGAGGATGACGTAGATCGGGGCGCCGTCCGGCCGCTGCGCGCGGATGGACTTGAGGGCGGCGAGGGTGTTCGCGGCCGATTTGCGGGCGCGAATGACACCCCACATCGTGGCGTCACCCCACTGAGTAGCAGCCGTGGAACTGCCGGACGCCGTGGAGCTTTGGTAGTTCGCCGGCAGCCGGCCTGGGTGGTTCTTGGGCCGCCAGCCGGACCCGGCCTGCGGGCGGATCGTCAGCGGTCCGAACTCGTCGAACGCGAACACCCGGTGCGGGAAGTGGTGCATGACGTGCTCGATCCGGGCGAATTTCGCCTCCCGTTGCGGGTCGTTGGACTCCTTCCACGTCTTCGTGCGCTGGGAGTGATCTCGTGTTTGCGCAGGAGTTGCCGTAGCCGTTCCCCGGCCCACGAGCACGGTTCGGTTGGGGGTTGGCGGCCAGGTACTCGGCGAGTTTGCGGATGCTCCAGCAGGTGAACGGCCCGCCTAGTGTGATGGGGCGGGTGTTGGCCGTCGAGACGATGAACGCTTCGTCGTCAGGACTGATCAGGCGGGGACGGCCACCCGCCCACTGAGGGTCCAGGCTGGGCATCCCCATCTCGTTGAACCGGTGAATGACCTGCCGGACGGAATCTTCGTCGGCCTGGACCAGCCGGGCGATCACCGGCACGCTGTTGCCGCCGGCGTCGTCCGGTTTCGAGCCGGGGGCGATAGCTCCGCCAAAGCCAAGCAACTCAGAGTGCGGTTGGGGACGGCGGCGAAGATCAGCCACGCATTGCAAGGTCGTAAAGCAAATCTCCCTGGTGTTCGCGTTGAGACGGCATGGCCTCAGGGCTGTCAAGTGCTTCCAACACCTGCCTCGCTGCCGACGCCACGGCTCTCGCGAGGAGGGGCGGAACTGCATTGCCGATCTGCTTGAGCATTTGCCACTCGCTCGAGTAGAAGACGAATCCGTCGTGGAAGGACTGGAGGCGAGCCGCTTCCCGCACGGTGATCCATCGCTCGTGCCGCGGGTGAACCCATTCAGATAAGTCCCGATGCATTTGCGCGAGAATGGTATATGCGGGACGGTCCAAGGGCAGTCGACGCCATTTTTCCGGCCTGAGCCCGTCCCAAACATCCTTCGGGAGGGTATCGCCCTTCGCGCCGGGCTTAAGCAACGCGATCAGCTTCTGCCTGCGCTCTTGTATCTCCTTGGTGTGGTGGTTGTGCAAGCGGCGGCTGTCGGTTCGAGGCGCTTGCGTTTTGTTGGCGGCCGTATACCACCGACCGTCGCGGTCGAGGCGCAACTCGTCTAGAATTTCACTTCGAATTCCGGAACGGGGATAGGGCAGCGACTCGTAGTGAATAGCCGTGCTCTCTGGCAAGTCACAAAGAGCGCCCCATACCGTCTGGAGTGGCTGACGCTCCTCCGCGAGGGCTGCGTCGATGAATTTTCCGACTGGCATCCCAAGGCTCTGATCATCCCTGATACCCATGAAGATGGCGCGTTTTCGGAGCTGCGGCACACCGTAGTCGGAGGCGGCAAGCACTTGCACACCGCAGTCCCCATAACCGGCCATCGCGAATGCATCGAGCACCTCTCTCTTAAATCTACCTTTGGCCAGCAATAGCATGTTTGGAACATTCTCCATGACAAACGCCCTGGGACGCAGCGTAGTAAGCACTCGGATGAACTGCCGGTACAGCTCGTTGCGGGGGTCGTCGAGGACTCGGGTGCCGATCTGGCTGTAACCCTGACAAGGCGGCCCGCCGAACAGCAAGTCAGTGGAGTCCGGCTCAAAGGCGGGAAACCGCTCCCGTTCCTTGACCCACTCATCGGCACCAGGGGCGAGGAAATGATGCACGTCGCCAGCGAAGAGCGGCACTTCGGGGAAGTTCGCCCGGTAAGTCTCGGCCGCGAACCTGTCCATCTCGACGGCAGCCTTCACACTGAAGCCGGCCAGGCGAACCCCTTCACAGAACCCCCCGCACCCGGAGAACAGGGAGACTGCTGAATATCCACTCACACGGCACACTCCTCGTCGATCTTCCCGGCTGAACCTACAGGGTCGGTGAGACATCGTCACGCAGCACCGGCGAATGTGGCTCAAAGTCAACATTTCGTGTCACCTGGTCGCAGGATGTGACTTATGTTCCGTGGTTACATGGTTTACACACGGTTAGGTTTGGGCGTGCCTGAGCCAAAGTCCACGTCGGACCTCCTGTCGGCGTTCGGACTCGCTGTGCGCCACGTCCGTACCGGGCTTGGGTTGTCCCAGGAACAATTAGCCGCCGCGTCTGGCCTCGACCGAACGTACGTGAGCGGGCTGGAACGCGGCAGACGCAATCCGACGCTTACTACCCAACAGCGGCTCGCCGCAGCCCTTGGCATGCGGGTCGCTGATCTTGTTGCGCAGGCGGAGGAGATGCCGTAATGCCGTTCCGTTTCAGCCAGGTCTCCACGAAGGGACTCGAGCACGGAATGCGCCTCATCGAGGATCTTCGCAGCGCACCGGTTCGGGGCAGGGATACACAATTTCGACTGGCCCAGCACAACATGCTCGCTTACACTTTTGACACGAGTGTGCCTGGCTGGGGGCCGTCCGGCCTGAATGGGATGCCGTTCCGCGAGGTCGCAATGCAGCCAGTGGAGAACGCCAAGGCTGAAGGTCTCCTCTTCTACGGCCCAGACTTCGTCGTGAAGGACAGCGCGGTCGCAAAAGTCACGGGCGACCTCTATGAATTGCTCACGTCGGCAATCCTGTGGGAGACGGCGGCCCACTGGAACACCTATATGTGCGGCGGCCCGTGGCCGGCGACATCCCCTCGGTACGCGAGGCCTACAGTCAGTCGCAACGCCCGGCGGCAGGTAGCCGTAGTAAATCTTCCCCGGAGATACGACTGGGTCCGTTTGCTCGTACCGGAGGCTCAACAGAAAATCGCCGGAATCCGCGCCAAGTTGGCCGAGCGTGCCTTGGCGATGCCGACCTCAACGCCGGATATCGCGATCGTCGCCTTACCCGACAAGGCGCGGGGTGCCGACATCTGGAGGACACCGCTAGGAAACATGTCCCGCGGCGCACAACAGGTTGTCTCGGGGGCACATCGCCTAATCGAAAGCTTCGTAGAGCCTGGTGAGCTCATTTTGGCGATGGCGCTCAAGAGCAGCCTCCGATCGGACCGGCTTTACCAACCCTTGTACGAAGCTAACGTGATGCAATTCCTCCTGGAGGGACATCTAGGAGCCCCGCGGGTGGAGTTTGAGGTACACGCGCTGACAACAGAGGGCACTGGTGCCGGGCGCATCTATCAGGCGGCAGCGTTGCACTCAGCAGGAACGGATCAAGCACACCGCGCGGTCCGCGAGCTCTACGAGCCCGCTAATGCCACGCAGATCGTCCAGCGGTTCCTGCAGTTCCTAAACTCCCGCATGGCCCTCGTCGCCGACGGGCACGCCTCGACTCAACCCCTCCTCTTTGGCTAACAACACCAGCGAGCGGTCGCTGCGTCGCTGCCGAACAACCCCGGTAACGAGCTCAGCGGCCGCCTCAGTATCCTCGTGTTCCCAAACCACGATCAGAAACCAGCCCGCCTCTTGCAGCCGGGCTGCGGTTTCCCGGTCGCGCTGCTGTGTGCGGGACAACTTCGCGTCCCACCACTGAGCGTTCGATCGGGGGCGAGTACCGTGATCCGGACAGGCGTGCCAAAAACAGCCGCGTACTTCCACCGCGACCTTTACCAGCCGAAAAGCAATGTCAACCGTGCGCCGAATCTCCTGGAGAGGCCGCTGGTGGACCCGAAAGCGGAGGCCACGTCGATGGAGCGCCCGCCTCAACGCCACCTCAGGCCCCGTGTCTCGCGAGCGCTGTGACTGCATGGCGCGCCGCCTACCAGGAGACGACGGAGCGGGAGATGGTCCAACCACAACGGGAACCTCTGCCAACGGCGAATCTCGTCGAGTCACCAAAAAATCATACGCGGAGCCAAGAGAGGCCGCTCGGCTGGCACTCTGGGCTGCGTGCTGCGAGTCGAACTGATTGTCATTGCCCAACGTCTGGCCATCTGGGCAGACCTGCTGGTCCGGCCGGCATAAAGTTGAACCTCCTGCACGGCAAGGCCCGGGTCTCACGGAAAGCCCGATCGGGCGCACCGCCGTCACCGGTCCACAGCCCGAAGATCTCGCGGGTGCCTCGACCGTCACGGCGAACGCGACGTAGACCGGCCCGTTGGCGACCTTCCCATCACGGATCTTGACGTTGATCGAGTCCCAAAAACGACCAGTAGAAACTGCTACGGGTCTAGGGGGCGGTTCTGCCACTCGGCCACGCCGTCCATGACCTTGTGGGTGATCGCGGAGATCGTCTGCTTGGACGCGTCGGCCCGTAAACCTCGACCAGGTTAGCGCTGATCTCCCCGGTCGTCAGCGCTTCGCGGACAGCGACAGCACCATGTCCTCGACCCCGGACAACCGGCGCTGCAGCTTCCGCACGATCGTCGGCTCAAACGAGCCGGCCCGGTCGCGCGGCGCGCTGAGTTCGACCGGCCGACGTCGGTCAGCACGGTGTTGACCCGGGGTGCGCCTGCGCGAGTTGCCACTGTTCGCCCGGCCGAGTTGTGCTTGTCTTAGCCGAGATGGTCGGTGATCTCCCCCATCCAGAGCCGACTCCAGCACAATCTTCGTCAGCTGCTGCAGCAACCCGCCCTCGCCGGACAGTTGCAGGCCCTGCTCAGGGCCCGGTCTAACCAGCTGGTTTACTAGAGCCGGATCCACCCCGGCCTGCACCGTCTTGACCCGCCGCGGCCGCTTACTCGTCGTGTCGTCCGAAGCCATCGCAGCAGTATCCGCCGCGCTCGTCGTGATCGTCATCAGGGGCCTCTCACTGATCAGTGAGTTACACCGAACTTCTTCAGCCCCGTGGCTTTCGGCTTTCGGCTTTCGGCTTTCGGCTTTCGGCGACCTCTGATCGGAGCGCGCTCGGCCCCGGAGCACGGCGATTGATCTCGGGTTGCTCGCCTGGGTTTGCCTGGAACACACCGCGTCGGTACTGGTCAGATCAACGCGCGGCCGGAGTCGCGCGGTTCGCGGCTCACTCGGTGACGAGGGTCAGCTTGGCGCGCTTGGGTGGGGTAAGTGTGGTACCGCCGTCGATGGCGGTGGGTACGAGTCCGAAGACGTGGCGGTTGAGTTCAGCGACGGTGAGGTGCAGGTCGCGGGCGATATCGGCGGGGGCGGAACCGTCGGCTCGCACGGCCTGCAAGACGCTGTCGAGCAGTGGTGAGGTTTCCCGGGTGATGCCGCCGGGTTCGCTGGTGCGGTACCCGCGCCGGGATAGGTCGACGCAGGCGGTGCGGTAGCCCCAGTCGGTGAGCAGGTCGAGTTCATGCAGGCGGTGGGTCAGCGCCATCGCGGCGACCCGCCAGGTCTGCTTCGCAACCAGGATCCGGTCGATCGTCGCGTTGTTCAGGCCGTGGGCAAGGACGCTGGCGCGGGGCATGAGGAACGCGGCGGCGAAGCGATTGGCTTCCTGTTCGGCGTCGGGGCCGTGCGGAACGTGGTGTTCGCTGTGCAGGACAAGGTGGCCGAGTTCGTGGGCGGCGTCGAATCGTCCGCGCTCACCGGACTTGGTGGTGTTGAGCAGCACGTACGGGGTTTGGCGCCAGTAGAAGGAGAACGCGTCCACGGCGGCGCATTCGGCCGCGAGGGAGAACACCCGAACACCGTGGGCCTCCAGGAGCCGGACCAGGCTCCCCAGCGGTGCGACGCCGAGCCCCCAGCGGGCCCGGACGACCTCTGCCGCCGTCTCCGGATCCAACGTTGGCAGGGAGGGGACTTGCGCTTCGGGAAGGTGGAATCGCTGCTCGATCCATTCGGCGAGCAGCAGAGCGATCCGCCCAGCCCCGCGGGCGGTGTCGCGCTGGCCCGCCGTGAGCTTGCTGATCGCGCGGAAGCTGATGGCGTCGACGGGGATCTCGTCGACGTCGCCGGCCTGCAAAAACTCGACTGGCATGTCTAAGGCCGCGGCGAGGCGGCGTAGGACGCCAGGGCTGGGAGTCTGCCGGCCATTCTCGTACGCCGACAGGCTCCGGACGCTGACCTCGGTCGCCGCGGACAACTCGACGAGCGTCATGCCTCTCCGCTTGCGCGCCAGGATCAGCCGGCTGGGCGTCAACCTCACGTGGCCGGAGATGGGTCGGGCGCCGCTCACGCCGTGCGTCGGGTGACGACGACGTCCGGTTCGGCCACCGGCTGCTGCTGGGTCGGGCGCACCACCGGTTCCGCCGCGATCGCTGGCAGAATGAGCCGCTCAATCCAGGTATCGATGTAGCCGTCGACCATCGAGTCGGGCAGCGACAACTCCGAGCGGATCTCCCCGTCCGTGACGTTGTACAGCAGCACCCAGGTGGTGGTGCCATCGATGTCGACGTCGACCGGCTCCTCATCACCGAGGTCCAGGGGGAGGGTCAGCTGCAGGAAGTTGCGGCTGACCGCCTCGACGGTGGCCACCCCCTTCTCATACCGGGTCGACGGCATCAGCTGGACGACCCCGGTCGCGGCGTCGCCGAGCGTCGCGATGATCGCCACGCGCCGGTCCGGGCTGACCGTCCGTGCCAGGTTGCGGGGGTTGTCGAACGACCAGCCGAGCGGGACAAGTTGCTCACGGAGGAGCCGTACGGTGCGCGAGTAGCGGGCCATGCCCTGCATGTTGGGCGGATCGAGCTCGGTATACGTGCGGGCCTCAGCGTCGGCACCGCGCAGGGCGAACTCCAGGAACTCCGCCGTCAACCCCAACTCGGCCAGCCGGTCCCCCACCCGTTCGCCGTCGTACACCTGGCACTGCTGCCGCATCCCGGTCCCCTCCCCGCGGACACCGCCCGCTTCCCGAAATTCTCCCTCATCGGAGGACCAGAAACGGGAAGCGCGCCGTCGGCGTGTCGGCGTGGTCGCCGAGCGGACGCTGTCAGTACCGTCTCCGTCACGCTGGCCCGGTTTGAGCCGTGGACGCTCAAGATCACGTAGTGGTCCTCAACCGCGGCCCTGGTCCTCGGGAAGTGTCCGCGCAGTCGGGCGGTCATTAGGAACCGGGCGTCCGGCAGCAGCCGAGTTCGCTCTGCGCGAGCGCCGCGTCGAGCCTGAAGCCGTTAGTCTCGGCGGCCAGCCAGCGGTCACCGAACGTGATGGCGACGGCATTGATAACCGGCTTCTAACGCATCGTCCGTCGGGCGTGGCCGGTGCCGGTGCCGGTGGAGTGCAGGCTGCGGCCACACATTCAGACGCTTCAAAAGCGGCCTACGCCGTCGGGAAACGGTCCCGTACATGTACCGCCTTGCGGAGGGCAAGAACAAATCGCACTCGTTTAGCAAATCATCACCTTGCTGACCTCAATATCGTCGTCGTTGAACGAGACGAACCCGTTCCACGCCGCAGCACAGTAGCGGCCGACGTGAGTACGCCGAAGCGCGAGCAGTTATGCCGGCCTCTGGCCGGCGGCGGGGGATGAGGTCGGCGGCGGCGTCGGCGTTGGCGTGTTGGAGTTCCAGGATGACCGAGGTGTACGTGTCGGAGGTGATGGCGAGGTTGGCATGACCGAGGGTTTCCTGGACTTCTTTCATATCGGCGCCGCCGTGGCGTAGGTAGGTGGCGGCGCAGTGGCGGAGGTCGTGGAGACGCACCGGCGGTAGACCGCTGCGGGCGATGAGGTGTTCGAATCGGTCGGAGACGGTCTGTGGGTGCCAGGCCTGGCCGTCGGGTTGGACGAAGAACAGGCCGGTGTCGGGCCAGGTGTCGCCGCGTGCTTGACGCCAGTCGGCGCGCATCGCGAGGTAGGAGCGCAGGGCCGAAGTGGTGGTGGGGCCGAGCGGGATGACGCGGTCGCCGGCGTCGCTCTTGACTGGGGTGGTGATGGTCCGGTAGCCCACGGTGGTGATCTGTTGTGTGATCGCGACGTGACCGTTGTCGAGGTCGACGTCGTCATCGCGGAGCCCGACGGCTTCACCCCGGCGAAGCCCGCGGTGCAGGATGAGCGCGAACATGGCGTACAGGGCGATGTCGTCGGTTTCGGCGTAGTCGAGGAAGGCGCCGGCTTGAGTAGGGGTCCACACCATGACCGGGCTGGGGCGGTTGCCGTTGTTCTTCCACCGGGTGACCGCCTTGTCGGTCCAGACCCGCGCCTTGGGTCGTTTCGCGGACGGTAGCTCCACGCCGATGGCGGGGTTGGTGTCGATGAGCTTGGCCTTGTGCATGGCGTCGTTGAGGGCCTTGCGGAGGGTGGCGCGCAGCCGTTGCTGGCTGGCCGGCCCCACGGTGCGCATGCCCCTGACGGCGGCCCGCGCCTTGGGGTCCGTGCCCGCGCGAGCGTTCTCGATCTCGGCGTTGCGGACGCTGATAGCGGTGAACATGGCTTCGATGTGGTGCGACCGTAGGTCCTGCAGCCCGATCTTGCCGAGGTGCGGGATCAGGTATGTGGTGATGTGGTCGTGGTAGCCGCGGATGGTCTTCTCGGCCAGTCCGCGCCGGCCGGCGAGCCACCCGGTGAGGTACTCGGCGACGGTGACCGCTGTGGTGGCGGGGACGCCGGCGCGTACCCGCCGGGCGATGGTGTCCCGGTCGGGTAGCGGGGCGCCGGGCTTACAGTTCTGCAGCAGGGTGCCGATCTCGATGGCGAGTGCCTGGTCGGTGCCGGCGAGGTCGAGCAGTCCACGGGCGTGGTCGCGTTCGGCCACGGCGGCGTCGCGGCTGTCGAAGCCGCTGCGGCGCAGTTGGCGGCGCTTGTTGCCGGGTAGAGCGGGGAGTTCGAGTTGGTAGGCCCAGGTGCCGTGGGTCGGGTTCCATCCGCCGCTGGTGCGGCGAAGCTTGGGGCAGCGGGCGCCGAGCCGGCGCCCGCTGTCGGTGCAGGTACAGCGTTTGGAGACGGATCCTTCCGTCATGGATGAGGACTCCTCGATGCGTGTCGGGGGTGGTGCCGGGTCCGTGTCAGCGATCCACGCGTGGATCCGTCGACAGGTCAAGTCGTCGGTGCGGCGGATTCCCCCGGTACGTGCAGCACGGTGAGGATGGGCGCCACCGGGACCCGGTAGCGGCCGCCGACGCGGAGCACCGGGACGGGGAACTGGTCGCGTTTGGCGAGGTCGTAGGCGACGGCGCGGGACAGGCCGAAGATGTCGGCGGCCGTGCGGAGATTGGTGACGGCGCCGAGGGCGCGGATGCGGTCGGCGGTCCAGGCCGCTGGTCGGTCACCGTGATCGGCGCTGGTGGCGGTCGTTGGCGTGGTGGTGTGGTCGGCGTTCGACATGGTGATCTCGTCCTTCGCGGAGTGGCTGGCTTGGCTAGTGCGGCGGGTTGCGGTCGCATCCCGCCCAGTGCGTGAGTCGGTTGGTGCCAGGTCCCACGACCGGGGTGCCCGCTCGTCAGCGGCCGCGTTGACGGCACGGCGGCGACGGCGCCCTGACTAGCGCCCGTGCGCCCCCGAGCCGAACCGGAGGTGGTTCGGCTCGGGGGCAATCGCGGCGGTGGCGCTACGAGCGCTCGATGTAGCTGTGGGCACCGTCGACGACTGCTTCGTCGTACGGCCGGTTCGGGTCACGGATCGGGTGCGGCGCGAGGTTCTCCGCCTCGGTGACATGCGCGTCGTCGTTGGGATGACACACCTGCTCCGTGACGGGCAACTGCTGGAGCGCGAGCCGCTGCTCGCCCCGGACCGGTAGCCACACCGCCTCGGCCGGGTCTCCGTGCCCGCGGCTGGTGGTAGCGACCGTCAGGCCGGTCAGGTTGGCCCGGTCCAGACGCCGGCGGATGGCGGCTTCGCGGCGCGCGTCGGCCGCGTGGAACAGCACCGTGGCCACGCCGGTCCGCTGGGCGAGGTCCGGATACCTGTGCACCCGGTCGGCGATCGGAGCGACCGGAACGTCGCCGGGATCGGGTTCGAGCCAGAATCCGTGCCGCCGGCCGTGGTGAACGAGTTCGCCGTGCCAGGCGGCGTGGCGGGCCGGTGCAAGGACACCACTGCAGGTTCGCGGTGACCACCAGGTCCGAAGGTCCGTGCCCGGACGGGTTCGTGCGTACGCCGCGAGGTCGACGAACCACTGATTGGTGTCCAGGAGTACGGCGGTGCGGGGGTCGGCGCGGAGTCTGTCCCGCTCCTGGAAGACGCGTGCCGGGTTCGGGAGTGGCTCGGCAAGCGGTGAGGTCAATGCGGCGCCGAACGGGCCGATGGACCACGCGGTTTCGATCGCGGGGATGTCGCCGCGCAGGACCAGGAAGCGGGTCAGCCAGCCGCGGCGGGCCAGGATCCGCAGCCGGCGTTCAGTGCCCTCGGCCGTTGCGTGGAAGCCCAGTGCGGTGAGTTGTCCGGTGGTCAGCACGCGGTGCTCGGCGAGCATCGCGATGGCCCAGCGGTCTCCGGTGGTCGTCCGGCGCAGTGCACGGCCGAACAGTTCGATGTCCACCGGTTTGGTGGACCAGACGGTGAACAGGGTGGGTTGGGTGGTCGTCACGACAGTGACCTCCAGGTAGGGCCGCGTGGCGCGGCGGGTTGCCGCCGGAGCGTCGGCTCCGACGGGTCGTTCGGATGAACAGAACCGCCACTCGGCACGGTGCCGAGCGGCGGCGGGATTTGGCGGGCTCAGCCGGGTGCGGTCAGCGTGTTCGCGCCTCTGCGCCCGTTGGGGCAGCGAGGTCGGCCAGGGCACGCGTTTCGCGGTCGCCGTGCAGCCACCACACCCGGTCGGCCGGGCCGAGGCCGTGCGCGCCGGCGTGGTCTCGCGCGGCGGTCGCCACCGGGATCACGAGGCCTACGTCGGCGAGGCGCTGGTGCAGATGGTGCTCGCGGTCGGTGGCGTGCAGCCAGAACAACACCGGCCAGTCCGGGCCGCCGAGTGCGGCAAGCCGGGTGTAGCCGATGAGCTTGTGGGTCAGTTCGGTGAGCGGTTCGCTCCCGGTGTCGTACTCCAGGAAGAACGGCACCTGCCGCTCGCCGTACCGCCAGATGCCGTGTCCGTCAGGGTGGATCGGCGCGGCGAGCGCACGCACGTCGATCGGGCTGTCGAGAGTGGCGAACGCACCCCTCTCAGCACACCGGGACTCCGGCCACCACCGCACAAGCTCGTACCCGGGATGAGTGCGAGCGTGGCCGGCGAGGTCGGTGAAGAACTGGTTGACGCCGAGGCGGTGGGTCAGGGTCCGGGCGGCGGTCCATCGCCGCCGCCGGACCTTCGCGTGGCCGGGGCGCGGCACAGGCTCGTCGCGTTGCGACGCGATGATCTCCGCTCCCAGCTGGTCAATGACGTAGTGGTACGGGAACGAACCCCCGTCCGGCCTGAATGGACGGAACCGGTCCACGACGCCGATACTCCGCAACCGGGTGAGCCGGCGCTGCGCGAAATCCAGCGAAGGAAACAATGCGTGGGCAATCTGGAACGTGGTGAGGACGCCGTGGTCACACAGCCATTCCAGCAACTGATGGTCGCGGGTGGTCAGTACGGACTGCATTCTTAAAACGTGGTCAGGCACAACGGATCTCATCTCTCATAGCGACTGGGCAGAACGAAACTGGAAGGGTCTTCCTGAGCAGAACGGGAAACCGCCGAAGCGGCCGTGTCCTGCGGTGACATACCGGAACCAACCCCGTGTCGGGGTCAGTCTGAAGACGGACCCCGAAACAACCGGCAGCGCTGACTGCGAGGAGGACCCCGAGCCGTGGCCGCGTCATCATCGTCAGCCGGTCAGGTCCGGCGACATCGACGTCTGCGACATCAGTTCCCCTTGCCGGGGCATCGGTGCCCGCCCGGCCACACGGCAAGGAGGGCCGCCCCGCCGACCATGGGGACCCGCGACGTGACGGTCTGAGCAGCCCGACTGACGGCGTGCCCAACGGGCACCGTGCGTGCAACCAGGGCCGGTGCGCCGTCGTGGCCGGCGCAACTACGTGGGCGACTGCCTGCCGCCGGGACCGCGCCGGGGCGTTCCATCCGTCGCGCGGTCGTGCCGAACGACCTACTCACCTACCAATCGCCTTTTGGCAGACCGGGCGAACACCTCCCGATCTGCCAACTGTCTGCCAGACCTGGTGCTCGCACCGACATCCCGAGGTGTCAGATACAGCAAGTAACCGACATCCTTCGGTGGACTCGCATCCCAGCAGGTCACGGCACCGGAGCCGACCAAGTGCCTCGTGACGCCGCGTCACGGGGTTAACTCCGCATCACGTAAGCGGCGCACAAACTCACCGGCTCGCCAGCGCCGCCCGCACCGAAAACTGTCAGATACATTGAGCGACGTGTCAGACACGATCGGTGTCTGACAGTCACGGTCGCACCTGCCAGATCACCTTCGCAGGCTGACAGATGGGACGCTCAGCAGGCGATCGACGCGCAACATGGGCCCAATGCATCTGACGAGGCAGCTCAGGTCGCGCGATTCATTCGCGAGCATGATTGAGGTAGATCAATTGCCTGTCAGGCGGATGTGGTACGAGTCTGAGCCGCCTGCCCGCGTTCATCGATGCGCACTGTCGCGGCCTCCGCCGGCCGATACATGTCCGCCTGTGGCAATCGCGGCCGTGACCGCCGCCGGCACGGTGGCCTGTGTCCGCGCCGTGCCCGCCGGCACCATGGCGACGTCCGCGCCTTGGCCAACTTCCCCGCCATGTCCGCGCCTGCCGCCGTGTCGAACCTTGCGCCGTGTCCGCCCGCCCGCGCCGTCATCGACAGCGCCATGGCCACGCCTGAGCGCGGTGTCCGCGCGCCGCACCAACCTCCGCGCCGTGTCCGCCGCCCCGCCCGCAGTGTCCAACGGCGCCGTATCCAACCTCGCGCCGTGTCCGCGCCCGGACGCCGTGTCCGCGCCGCCACCCCAGCGCCGTGTCCGCGCCGCCACCCCAGCGCCGTGTCCGCGCCGCCCACCGCCGTCATTGACAGCGCCATGGCCACGCCTGAGCGCCGTGTCCGCGCCGGCACCCCAGCGCCGTGTCCGCGCCGCCCACCGCCGTCATTGACAGCGCCATGGCCACGCCTGAGCGCCGTGTCCGCGC
>DATHBD010000025.1:0-78408 GCA_035296325.1 Micromonosporaceae bacterium
CGGGTCCAGGGCGGCGCGCACCATCGCGGCCGCTTCGGTGGGCAGCCACCCGGTGAGGCGGACCCGGCCCGTGCCGGGCACGTCGGTGAGGTACAGACACCGGTCGCGGTGTGCGCGCTGCTCAGCGCGGTCCAACGCGGCGAGCGCGGCCTGCTCGGCCCGCCCAGGGTCGACGACCTCGAAGAGCCGCTGGGCGAGCACGCCAAGCTCACGCGGCCCGAACACCGCCGCCTGCCCGACGAGGTGAACCTCCCCACCGCCCCGGACGTCGGCGGGCAACTCGGCCACCCCAGCGGCGATCACCTTCACCTGCTCGACATTCACCACCCCATCGGCGAGCGCCGCCCCCGTCGCGGGCAGCCCGGTGTCGAGCGCCCTGGCCAGAACGGTCAGCTGGCGGGCCGCCCCAACGGAGATCCGATGCCGGTCCCGCAACCACGCCGTGGTGCTCGACGCGCCCTGCGCCGCGGCGACACCCCGCGCGTCGACCTCACGAACCAACCCGAGATGCACCGCCGCCACCCGCTGCGCGATCACCTGCACCCGATCCAGATACGCGACAAGCGACGCCTCCGGCACCGCACCCAACAACACCGACCCGCACTCATCCAGCGCCTCCTCCAGCACCGCCAACGCCGCGTCCATGCCTCCGAACCTAGGCACCAGGTACGACAAAAAATCGAACACGCGTGCCAATCGGTGGGTTTCTGTGGGTGGGGAAGGGTCCCGCCGTGGCAGAGGTGGATCATTTCGATGAGGTTGTCGAGGCTTGCGTAGCCGTGGGCGCGGTGTTGGATGAGGCGGATCCCGGCGTTGAGGCCTTCGGTGAGGGAGTTCGACAGAGCGTGATGGACGGCGTTGATGATGCCGTCGACGTTGCGGCGCACGCGTCGGGCGAGGGTGAGGAAGCCGGGGCTCTGCTGCGCGTGGCGGCGGTGAGCCAGCGCGTGAGGTGAGTGGCGGCGGCGTCGGGGGCGACGTTGCGGTAGAGATCGCGCAGGCGCTCTTTGAGTTCCCACACGCGATGCAGGCGGCGGTGGCGGACCCGCAACTTGGCGATGATGGCGTGGCCGGTGGCGTCGAGGTTCTCAGCGGCGGCGCGCAGGGTCGTGCGGACCCTGCGCCAGGTCTGGGCGGGGCTCAGGCCGTCCACGGTGATCGGGGTGTCTGGGCGGGGCAGGGAGGTGTGGGCCTGCTCGAGGGTGTCGCCAACCCATTTGATGACGCGGAACGGAGCGTAAGCAGATCGCCGCCTGGGGCCACGTGTGCGGCGTCGACCAGGCGGGCGACCAACGCGTCGACGGTGGCCCAGGTGGCGCGGTGCGGGCGCGAACACACCCGGCCGCCAACCGTACGCGTTACGGCACTCTGACCGCTCAGGCGGAGTTCCTGGTCTCAGGCGGCGGGCAGTGACGTATTCAGTTTGGACCTCGGACTATCCCCGGGTGGGCACCGCAACGAGCGCTGTGGGCTCGCGCCGCGGCAGCCCGGCGGTGAGTTGGATCCGTTTGTCCTCCGACGCTGCCACGCCCAGCGCCTCGCGGGCATGTGCGGTGGCGGAAGGGCTCTCCGGGTCGTCGATGGCACCGTGCAGGATGGCGTGACCGATCGGACCGAGTTGCAGCAGTGACCGGGCCGCCTCGTGGGCGACGGGGTACGCCGGGTCGGCCAGCAACACGGCCAACGGCGTGGCGGCGGCGACCGCGCCGAGGTCGCCCAAGGCGCGCGCGGCTTCCGAGCGCAGCGCCGTGGACTCCGCCGGCTCCACGGCGTGCAGGAGCGGCGCGAGCGAATGGCGGGCACCCAACCGGCCCAGGGTGCGCGCGGCCCGGATGCGTACCTCGAGCGACTCGTCGCATCGCAGGGTGTCCGCGACGTCGTCGGCCGCGTCCACGGCACCGATCAGGCCGAGCACCTGGACCGCGGTGGCACGCACCGCCTCATCGCGATGCCGCAGTGCCGTGAGCAGATCCGGCAGAGCGTCGACGCCGAGCCGGACCAGCGCCTGCGCGACCAGTTGCTCCGCAACCGGGCGATGCCGAGCCAGACAGGCCAGCAGCGGCTGCGCGGCGCTGGGATCGCCGATCCGGCCGAGTGCCCGGACAGCGGCCGCTCGGACATCTGCGCTCCGGTCGTCCAGCAGCGCGGTGAGCGCCGGAATGGAGTCCGTACGCGGCAGGTGCCCGAGCACGTCGGCGGCCCGGGCCCGGCGCACCGGGTCGCGTCGCCGCAGATCCCGCATGGCCCCCGCCGCGGCGTCGCGGCGGTCGAAGACCGACACGAGCTTCGCGTGCGAGTCGCCGCGAAGCGTGCCGAGAAGCGCGATTGCGGTGGGCTCCACGGCGCGCCACGGCGCCGGTGGCAAGGCGACAAGCGCTTCGATCCCGTCCGGATCGTCGTCACCCGCGGCGATCGCGAGCAGCACCTGGCGCGCGGGCGCGGCGAGCCGTTCGTCCCGGCGCTGCCGGGACCGTCGCGCAGCCCGTCCGGTGACGATCGTGGCGCCGATGCCGGCGGTGGCGGCAAGCAGCACCACGAGCGCCAGGACAGCGGCGGCGGTACCGGTCATGTGCGGACTCTGGCCAGCACGGCTTCCACCCGGCTCACCACCTCGCGATGGTTGAACGGCTTGACCAGATAGTCGTCGGCTCCCGCCCCGAATCCCAACTCGACCTCGCCCTCTGCGGCGTGGGCGGTGAGCAGGATGATCGGCAGGTTGGCCGTGGCGCGTTCCCCCCGGAGCTCGCGGCAGACGTCGATCCCCGACATCCCCGGCATCATCACGTCCAGCACCAGCAGGTCCGGCGGGTTGGCCCGGGCGGATTCCAGGGCGGCGACGCCGTTGTCAACAACGGTCACCTCGAAGCCGGCCTGCTCCAGCTTGAACGCGACGAGGTCACGGATGTCCACGTCATCGTCGGCTACGAGAATCGCCGTCATCGGTCCTCCGGCTTCTAGAAGCTGTCGCCGTGCTCGGGGCTGTGGGCATCGCCCGTTCTTCCGGGTCGCTCCGGCTGTCGCCGGGTGCCGTCCGGCGCGGCGGCCGGCCCGGCGGCTGCGAACTTGTGGGTGATCCGGCGCAACGGCCCGAGGTTGCCGGCCTGCGGTGGCCCGGCGATCGGCCGCTGGTTCACCCGGTCGAACCGGAGGTACGGCTCGGTCATGACTCCTCCTGCGGCTTGCTCCGGCTGATCAGTCACCTTACGTGCACCGACCCGGTACTCAGGGCAAGAACGTACGTTTTGCCCCGTTCTTGCCGGGGGAGCGGCGGCGTGCCGGCGGCGTTGCCCTGCCAACGGCGATGGCCGCCACGGCCCTTGGGGCGGTGACGGCCATCGTGTGCGTGCGGTGCTCAGAGGCTGAGCTTCCAGCTGTCGATCGTGCCGGTGTCACCGGTGTACTTGTCGCTGACCCGCAGGCGCCAGTTGCCCTTGCGGAGTTCGGTGGAGGCGTTGACCTGGTAGGTGACGTCCACGTTGTCGGCGGCGTCCTGGGCGTTCGCGGTCTTCAGCATGTACGCCGAGCCATCCGGGGCCAGCAGCTCGATGACGAGGTCGCCGCGGAAGGTGTGCTTGATGTGAACCTCGACCTTGCTGGTGGTCGACGCCCGGCCGGCGCAGTTCACTGCGATCGAGCTGGTCACCGAGGAGCGGTCCAGGATGCGGGTGTCGACACCGTTGGTGATGGCGGCACACGCGGTCGGCGTGGTGGGGGTGGTGGTGGGCGGGGGGGTGGTGGTCGGCGGCGTGGTGGGGGTGGTGGTGGGCGGCGGGGTGGTCGGGGTGGTGGTCGGCGGCGTCGTCGGGGTGGTCGGGGCCGGCGTCGGGGTGACCGGCGCGGTGGCTGTCGCACCGGTGAAGAGGAGCTTGTTGGTCGAGCCGCTGAGGTCGGTGACCTTACCGTTGGTGGCGCTGGCGACCATGGCGTCGCGGACCTGCAACGGGGTGGCGGTCGGTCGGCCGGCGAGGTAGAGCGCGGCGGCACCGGCGACGTGCGGGGTGGCCATCGACGTGCCCTGCATGGAGGTGGTGCCGGTGTTGCTGGCGTTGCTGGCCGACATGATGCTCACGCCGGGGGCGAAGATGTCCAGGCAGGTGCCGTAGTTGGAGAAGGATGCGCGGGCATCGTTGGCGCCGGTCGCTCCGACGGTGATCCCCTCGGCGAGGCGGGCCGGGGACTTGGTGCAGGCGTCGGTGCTCTCGTTGCCGGCGGCAACGGCGTAGGTGATGCCGGCGGCGATGGAGTTCTTCACCGCGGTGTCGAGCGCGCTGCCGGCACTGCCGCCGAGGCTCATGTTGGCGACGGCGGGCTTCACCGCGTTGGCGGTCACCCAGTCGACGCCGCCGATGATCTGCGAGTACGAGCCGCTGCCGTTGCAGTCGAGCACCCGTACCGACACCAGCTTGACGTCCTTGGCGACGCCGTAGGTCGTACCGCCGACGGTGCCGCCCACGTGGGTGCCGTGACCCTGGCAGTCACTGGCGTCGGTGTCGTTGTCGATGAAGTCGTACCCGCTGCGGGCCCGTCCGCCGAACTCGGCGTGGGTCAGGCGCATGCCGGTGTCGATGACGTACGCGGTGACGTTGCTGGCGTTGGAGTAGGTGTAGGACTTCGACAGCGGCAGGTCGCGCTGGTCGGACCGGTCCAGACCCCACACCGGGTTGGTCTGCGTGCCGGTCAGCGTGACCTGGCGGTCCTGCTCCACGTATGCGACGGAGGAGTCGGCGGCGAGGCGCTTGGCGGCCTTCTCGCTGAGCTTGGCGGAGAAGCCACGCACGGCCTTCGTGTAGGACTTCTCAACGCTGCCACCCACGCGGCCGACGTATGAGTTCGCGGCGGCGTCCACCGACGTTGCGGCGGCACTGCCATCCTTGAACACCACGATGTACTTGTCCTTCAGGACGCCGGCGGCGTCGGTACCGCGTACCGAACCCTCGGCCGGTGCTGCAACGGCTGCTGAGCTGAAGAGCGTGCTCGCGCCGAGTGCGCCGATGGCTGAGGCTGTTGCGATGAGCGCTATACCGGAGAACCTGCGTCGCATTGGGGGAGTCCCTTCCTTGGGCGAATTTCCTTCTCCCCAAAGAGTCGGCTGGGCGGAGAGCGCCAGCGGTACCCGCACGGGAGTAGCCGCGTTGCGGGCCACCGGGTCGGCCGACAGGGCGATGGCCGCCGCGGACCGGTGGGTCCGTGGCGGCCATCGGCCGGTCGAGGGGCGCTCAGCGGAGCTTGACGCTGAAGCGGGGATCTGCGGCGATCTTGGCGAACTCGGTGAGCGCCGCCGCCGAGCTGTCGATCCGGATGTCGTGCCCCGCCTGGTCGGCGGCGGTGTCGAAGTAGACCATCCCCTTGACGGCCGGGTACTTCTTCAGGTCGTTGAGTACCGAGGCGAAGATCTTCGGCTTGGCGGTCGGGTCGACGCTGTTCTCGTGTACGCCCCACTCGGCGAGCAGGAACGGCTTGGTGGGGTGGCGGGTGGTGGCCCAGGTGTAGAAGCCGGGGAACCTGGCCGGGTCATTGGTGCGGTTGAGCAGCTCGTCGAGGCCACCGGCGTGGTACGCGTTCGGCTCCGACGCGACGTAGGAGTCCAGGGCGATCCAGTCGACGACGTCGTCGCCGGGGTACAGGTCGGCCCACCAGGAGGCGTTGTTCCACTTCTCGATGTTCATGTAGGCCACGGTCACCACGGCGTTGGTGACGCCGCCGGCCTTCAACCGGGCGACGGTGTGCCGGAACATCGCGGCGAAGTCTGTCGCCTGCTGTCCGGATCCGGCCGCCGGGTTGACGTCGTTCTCCGGCTCGTGGTGCAGCACCAGGAAAAACCGGTCGGCGAACGTCGCCTTGATGTGGGCGGCGAGCCGGTCGATCCGGGCGTTCTGTTCACCAGCGGCCACCTTGGCCCAGGTGGTGCCGTAGGCGACCTTCCAGTTCAGCATCAGGATGCGGGGCTTGGCCGCCTCGCGGGTCATGGCGATCTCCGCCGGCGTAGGGAACAGCTCGTCGCCGCGGTGGTAGGTGTGGTAGATCGCCGCGGTCCGGCCGCCCTTGTTCTCCCAGGTCCGCAATGCGGTGTCCCGCGGTGTGGTGGAGAAGCCACCGGCGGCAGCGCCCCACAGGATGCCGCAGCTCGGGACGAGCTTCGCGCTGAGCGTGCAGTCCGCCGGTGGGGTCGGCGGGGCGGGCGTGGTCGGTGGGGCCGGCGTCGGCACCCCGGGCACGGTCACGCTCAGCGACAGTGCCGGCCCGTCGGGGCCGAACTCGGCGGAGCGGAACCGCGCCACGTCGTTGGTTGCGGGTGAGGTGATGGCGAAGGTGAACGTCCCCGCGCCCTTGATCGCCTTGGTGACGTCGA
Source organism: Micromonosporaceae bacterium (assembly GCA_035296325.1). Taxonomy (GTDB): domain Bacteria; phylum Actinomycetota; class Actinomycetes; order Mycobacteriales; family Micromonosporaceae; genus DATHBD01. The sequence continues at coordinate 6,350 of DATHBD010000025.1, forward strand.
AGGTGACCGACATGGTGGCCGGCGTCGGACTCGCGGTGTCCAGTACCGCCCCCACCGCGGGCGCGGTCCGGGCGGTGAGCGACGTCTCCGACCAGGAGGTGTTGCTGACGGCGCTGATCCGCACCGTGCCGGGCAGACGGTGCTCGTCGCGGGTGAGCTTGATCCGCGCGGCGCCCACCACGGCACCGGGCCGCAGCGGAGCGATCCGGAACTTCAGGTAGGTGACGGTGGTGTTGCCGGACAGCCGACCGGCGACCAGCTTGGCGGAGGCTCCGTTGGGGGCGGTCGGGCGATCGGTTGAGGTGTAGGTATCGTCGGTGGGGGCATATTGTCCGATGGTGGTGGCGCCGACGGCGGTGGCGCCGGCGGCACCTGCCACGCTTGGAAGGCTGGCGCCAGCGGCGGCGCTGAGCGCCAGAGCCACCGTCGAGTACACGATGCGATGCAGCGGGTGGTTCGACACGATGTGGCTCTCCTCGGGTTGTCCGTCATGGACTACTTCGAGGTTGTGCGGGCCACGGTTCAGTGCCGGGTGACCGGTCGTTGCGGTTGGGGTGTCAGCGCATCAAGTTACGCAGAGTGACGAGTTCGTCGTCGCCTCGTCGGCCGGTTGGGGGGCACCCGTTCCGCCACTCAACGCCAACTGTTCGGAACTACCCCCGCAAAACCGGCGAACGTACTGTGAATCATGGAAGCGGCGACGCCGGTTTCGGCTCACCACGTGCAGCGAAGCCCAAGGAGAACGCGATGATCCAGACGCTCAAGCCGCAGCCGGTTGTCAACGTCGCGGACATGCACGGCGACCTCTGCGACCGGTGTGGCGCGGCTGCCAAGCTGCGCGCTCACCTCGGTGCCGGCGGCACGCTGGCCTTCTGCGGCCACCACGCCAACCGGTTCACCGACCGGATCGCCGCGAGCGCCACCACCGTGGACGTGGAGACCGGCTTCACCTGGCGTGGTGAGGACGAAGCCCGCTGATCCAGCGCTCCGGCCGAGCATGCGCCCGGTGACGAGCACCCCTGCCAAGCCCAACCGGGCCGATGGCCCCTGAACTCGCAAGCGCGAGGGTCAGGGGCCATTTGTCATCCTGTAGCGCGCCCGCTTTGTTCCTGTCTAGCGCCATTCGTCACTACCATGGTGCCGAGTCTCTCGGTACGGGGGTGCGGCGGTATGGCGGGTCGGCACACGGTACGGGCCATCGCGCCCCGCGGGCTCGCGACCGTCGCCGCACCCGTGGTCGCGATCCTGGTGGGCGCTGTGGCGCTGGCCCTGGTGCCGGGGCGGCACGACCCGCCGGCCACCATCGGGCTCTGGGCGGTCGCGGCGCTGATCGCCGCGGCACTGGTGATGCGGCTGGCCCTGCTCAGCCGGGCAGCGATCGGGCATCTGGCCCAGCTCGAGCGGGTGCTACGCCAGCGTGACGCGCTGGAGCGCCAACTGCGTCAGCTGGGCGCCCATGATCCGCTCACCGGGCTGGGCACCCGGGCGCTGCTCTCGGAGCGTCTGGACGCCACCCTGACGGGTGCGCCGGCGCAGGAGGACACCGGCTGGCCATACCGGTCGCCTCCGTACCTCCCGGGGGGTCCGGTGAGCATGCTGCTGCTCGACCTGGACGGGTTCGCCGGCGTCAACGACACGCTCGGGCACGTCGCGGGTGACCAGGTGCTTGTGGAGACCGCGCGACGGCTCCGGATCGCCGTGCCCGATGCCGCCCTGGTCGCCCGCACCAGCGGCGACGAGTTCGCGGTGCTGTGTGGCGGGCCGGGCGCATACGTGAGCGAGTTGGCGGCCGGTGTGGTGAGCGCGCTGCGGCGGCCGTACTCCGTGGGTGGCCGGGACACCTGTCTGACCGCAAGCGTCGGTCTGCTTGACCTGACCGGCCTCGCCAGCTCGGCGGAGGCGTTGCGCGACGCCGATCTCGCCCGGTACGCGGCGAAGGAGGCCGGGGGAGACCGCGTCGTGGCCTTCCACCCGGGGCTGCGGGTGGCGCGGGTGGTGCGCAGCCAGGTCGCCGACGGCCTGCGGCGGGCGCTGTCCGACGGTGCCCTGACGGTGCACTACCAGCCAGTGGTCGATCTTGTGGATGGCCGGATGGTCGCGGTGGAGGCGCTCACCCGCTGGACCGGACCTGACGGCCGGGAGGTCCCGCCGGGGCAGTTCGTGCCGATCGCCGAGGACACCGGTCTGATCGTGCCGATGGGGCGTTGGGTGCTACGCCGGGCCTGCCGGGACAGCCTTCGCTGGCACCAGCGTTACGGCATCGCCGTCACCGTCAACGTCTCCGGCCGACAGCTCGCCGGCAGCGACTTCGCCGAAACGGTGCTGGAGACGCTCCGGGAAAGTCGGCTGCCGGCGCCGGCCCTGGTGCTCGAGCTGACGGAGAGCACCCTGATCCGCAACCCGGAGGCGGCGAACTCCCTGCGTCGCCTGCAGGAGCACGGCGTCCGCGTGGCGCTTGACGACTTCGGTACGGGCTACTCGTCGTTGTCCCACCTGGCTGAACTTCCGGTCGACATCCTCAAGATCGACCGAGCGTTCGCCGCGCCGGCGGCGCGGGCGCAACCCCGGGACTGGGCGTTTGCCCGTGCCATTCTCGACCTCGCCGGCAGCCTGAACCTGCTCGCCATCGCCGAGGGGGTGGAAACCTGCGAGCAGGCCGCCGCGCTGCGCGACCTGGCCTGCCCCTTCGCCCAGGGCTTCCTGTACTCCCGGCCGGTCCCGGCCAGCGACATCGAGCCGATGCTCATGCGCTCGAACCCGCCGGGCCCGCTGCCCGCTGCGCCGCCACCCGACGTTCCGGTCGGGTCCGAGGTTCCGATCGGGTCCGAGGTTCCGATCGGACCGGGCTGCCGGCCGCATTGAGCCGTCGCCCCGGTCCTGTCGCAGCGTCAAGGCAGGATGGTGGGGTGCGATTCCTGGATCTGGCGGCCACGTCGGCCGCGGTGGCGGCGACCTCCGGTCGCCTGGCCAAGACTGCGTTGCTCGCCGACTGTCTGCGCCGGCTGGCCGACCCGGAGACCGGAAGCCGGGATCCGGCCGCGATCGCCGCCGGTGCCGCCTACCTCGCCGGCGAGCTGCGGCAGCGCCAGACCGGGGTGGGCTGGGCGAGCCTGCGCGATGTGCCCACGGCTGCGGCGGTGCCGACGTTGACCGTCGCCGAGGTGGACGCGGCGCTCGAGCGCATCTCCCGGTTGGCCGGCGCGGGCTCGCAGTCCGAGCGCCGCCGCCAGGTGCACGCGCTGTACGCGGCGGCCACCCTGGACGAGCAGCGCATGCTGACCGGGCTGCTCACCGGTGAACTGCGCCAGGGGGCGCAGGCCGGTCTGCTCGTGGACGCGGTGGGGCGGGCCGCCGAGGTGCCAGCCGCGCTGGTCCGCCGGGCGCTCCTGCTCGCCGGTGACGTCAAGGCGGTGGCTGTGGCGGCGCTCACCGGCGGCGCGCCGGTGCTGGCCCAGTTCCGGCTCACGGTCGGCCGCCCTCTCGCGCCGATGCTGGCGCAGAGCGCACCATCCGTCACGGACGCCCTGGCGGCGACCGGCACGCCCGCCGCCGCCGATGTGAAGGTCGACGGCATCCGGGTGCAGGTGCACCGCGACGGCGACGACATCGCGGTGTTCAGCCGCAGCCTCGACGATCTCACCGCGCGGGTGCCGGGCGTGGTGGCGGCGGTGCGGACGCTGCCGGTGACGCGACTGGTGCTCGATGGGGAGGCGGTCGGCATGGACCTCGCCGGGCGCCCGCTGCCCTTTCAGGAGACGTCGAGCCGAGCCGCCACCCGCCGGGTCGACGGCCGGCCGGCCGACATCGCACCCTCGGCGGAGTCCGGCCAGCTCCGGCCGTTCTTCTTCGACGTGCTGCACCTCGACGGTTCGGACCTCATCGATGAGCCGGCCTCCCGGCGGTGGTCAGAGCTCGACGCGGCGGTCCCCGCCGACCTGCGGGCCGGCCGGACCGTGGTGACCGGTGTCGAGGAGGCGGCCGCCGCATTCGCCGCCGCGCTCGACGCCGGCCAGGAAGGGCTGGTCGTCAAATCCGCCGACGCTCCGTACGAGGTCGGCCGGCGCGGTGCGGCCTGGGTCAAGGTGAAGCCTCGGCACACGCTTGACCTGGTCGTCCTGGCCGCCGAGTGGGGCCACGGCCGCCGCCGCGGTTGGCTGTCCAATCTCCACCTCGGCGCCCGGGATCCGTCCGGTGGCGGGTTCGTGATGCTGGGGAAGACCTTCAAAGGGCTCACCGACGACATGCTGCGCTGGCAGACCGAGCGGCTGCGCGGGCTCGCCATCGACGACAACGACTGGATGGTGACGGTCCGACCGGAGCTTGTCGTCGAGATCGCTTTCGATGGGGTGCAGGCCTCGACGCGCTATCCGGGCGGGGTGGCGCTGCGGTTCGCGCGGGTGGTGCGCTACCGGGAGGACAAGCGCGCCGACGAGGCGGACACGATCGACGCGGTTCGGGCCGTCCACGCCGGACGGGTGACCCCGGGCTGACCACCCTGCTCCCGGGCGCGGGCCGCGGGGTCACGGCAGTGGCGCGGCGGGGGCGCGGGCCGGCACCTCTCCGGCGTCCCGATCGGCTTCCACGTCCCGATCGGCTTCGACGTCCCGATCGGTGTGGTCGGGGGGGCCCTGCGCCTCGCGCCGGGCGACGTAGCCGAACCCGACCACCGTCATCGCGGCGAACAACCACCACTGCAGGACGTACCCGCCGTTCTGCAGGGCGTTTTCGTGATGCGGCGTGACCGGCACGAACGCCGGGTCGGCGGGCGGATCCTGCTGCTCCAGGGTGATGTATGCGCCCAGCAGCGGGTACGGCACGGACGGCGCGATCTGCTCGGGCGCGATCCGCCGCAGCGCGAGCCGGCCGTTGACCCGCTCGACCCGCCCGGCCCGGCTCTCCGGCAGGTGGAGCCGCCCGGTCACCCGCACCGTTCCGCCCGGCGCCGGTGGCACCTGCGGTACAGCCGTGGCCCCGCCGGCGGCGGGACGCACCCAGCCCCGGTCCACCAGGACCGCCGTGCCGTCGGAGCGCACCAGGGGCGTGAGGATCTCGTACCCCACCGCGCCCTGCACGGTCCGGTTGCGGACGAGGATCTCGTGCGCGGGATCGTACCGGCCGGTGGCGGTGACCCGGGTCCAGGCGGCCGACGCCGCCGGTGCGGGGCCGACCCGGCCGGCCGAGGCCCCGGCCGGTTCCGCCGTTGGGTCGGCCAGTACCTGCTCGACCGGCGTGGGCTCGGCGGTCGCGGCCGCGTCGATCCGCGCGTTGATCGCGCTGCGCTCGGAATAGCGGTCCAGCTGCCAGAGGCCGAGCAGCACCATGACCGTCGCCAGCCCCGCCGTCAGGGCCGCGTAGCCCAGCCAGCGCGGCAGAAACAGGAACCGGTACACAACACGACGGTACCCAACAGTTCTCCGGGCGTGTCCGGCCGGCCACCCGGTATGGTCGCACTGCGGCGGGCCCCGGTGGTCCCATCGGCGCCCCGCCCGGCAGGATCTGCCGCTCTATCACCGGGAGGCGCGGCGTCATGGGCTCGAGCTGGATGGTTGCGCTGCGCCGGTTTCCGCCGGTGACCGTGGCGACACCTCGGTTGTACGTCCGGCCCGTCGAGGCCGAGGATGCCAAGTGGGTCGGCGAGGTGTTCGCCGATCGGCAGACGCAGCGCTGGCTGCCGCTCCCCGGGGAGTACGGGCCGGCGGAGGCGTACGCCTGGTGCACCGAGCTCGCCGTGGAACGGCGGGACAGTGGCGCCGGTGACCACTACGCGGTGATCCGGCGCGAGGACGACCGCCTGGTCGGCTGCCTGTGGACCAAGCGCACGGACTGGGTCACGCACTCCACGGAGATCTGTTACGCGGTGGCGCCGCAGACCCGCGGCTTCGGCGTGGCCGCGGAGGCGGTGGACGCGTTGGCCTTCGCGTTGCTGCTGGAGCACCGGTTCCAGCGGGTCGAGCTGCGGGTGGCCTCCGGGAACGTGGCGTCCCGGCGGGTCGCCGAGAAGGCGGGTTTCACGTACGAGGGTCTGTTCCGCAACGCCGGCCATGTCTCCGGTGGCCGCGTCGATCTTGAGGTGTGGTCGTTGGTCGTCGCCGACCTGCGCTGAGCAACGGGCCGGACCCGCGTCGGCGGCTCAGTCCCGGCGGCGGTTCGTGCGCGAGCGGGAGCCCGAGTCGGAGCCGGAGTCGCGGCCTCGTCCCCGTGCCCGGCTGGTGCTGTTCTTGCCGTCCGCGCCGTATGCGGTGAGCGGTGCGGGTGCCGAGAAGTCCAGGTACGGCGTCGGCGCCAGCGCGTCGCGGAGGAACTCGGCGCTGGTGAGCATCGGCTTGGCATGGTTGGCCCCACTGCCTACCTGGTGGAACGGGTTGTCCGGGTCGGCGATGAAGGATGCTGTCGTCAATGCCGGTGTCATCCCGATGAACCAGGCCGCGCGGTTGTTGTCGGTGGTCCCGGTCTTGCCGGCGACCGGGCGGCCCACGGTGGCGTGCACCTTCGGCGCGGTCGACCAGGAGCCGCAGTCGCCGGTCGCGGCCTTGTACCCGGTGACGCACCGGGCGGCGTCCAGCGCTCCCCGGGCGACCTCGGTGGGGATCGCCTGCCGGCAGCGCGGCGCGGCGATCTCGACGGCGGGCTCACCCTGCTTGGGTGTCCAGGTCGCCGGTTTGCCGTCCACGTCGGTGATGGACGTCACCGGCAACGGCTCGCAGTACGTCCCGTCGGCCGCCACGGTGGCGTACGCGTTGGCCATCTCCAGCGGCGTGGTGTCGGCCACGCCCAGGGTGAAGGCGCCCCAGGTCTTCGACTTCGCCGGTGACGCCTGTTGGCGGTCGATGTCGGTGTGCCAGGTGATGCCGAGCCGCTCGGCCATGGCCACGGCATCCGGCACGGTGGTGCGCTGCTCGAGTTGGACGAAGAACGTGTTGACCGACTTGCCGAACCCGGTCCACATGCTCTGCCGCCCGGTCATCGAGGCGCTGGCGTTCTGCGGGCACCACCGGTTGTTCCCGCACCGGGTCCGGTCGCTCGGATCGGACTTGAAGATCGACTGGTACCGCCGGGGCGAGTAGATCTCGGTGTCCAGCGGCATCCCCTTCTCCAGGGCGGACAGCATCGTGAACATCTTGAACGTGGAACCGGCCTGGTAGCCGGGCAGGTCCCCGCCGCCGAGGAGCGGGTTGACCGTGTTCGGATAGTTGCCCCGCATCTTGCTGCGCAGGGCCCGATCCGAGTGTGGGCCGTTCGCCGACCGGTCGAGGGAGTACACCCGGTTGACGCCCATGGTCCGGACCCGCCCACTGCGTGGCTCCACCGCGACCAGGCCGAGCGCGAACTGGCTGTGCACCGACTCCCGGGCCACGATCTTGCGCTGGACGTCGGCCTGCAACGCGGGGTCGAGCGAGGTGACGATGGAGTACCCACCGCGGCGCAGGCGGTTCAGCCGCTCACCGGGGCTCGCGCCGAAGGCCGCCTGCGACATCCACCAGGAGCGGAAGAAATCGCAGAAGTACCCCCAGTCGACGTGCTGCGGATTGACGCCGGCACAGTCGTTGGCGGGTTCACTCTGCTTCAGCTCGAGCGGAGTGGCCTTTGCCACGGCCGCCATGGTGGCGTCGATGTACTGCAACTCGGCCAGCCGGTCGATCACGTAGTCGCGGCGGTCCACGGCGGCGGTGGGGTTGCTGCTCGCCGGGTCGTACGCGGAGGGCGCCTGGACGAGCCCGGCCAGCAAGGCGGCCTCGGGCAGCGTCAGGTCGGCCGGCTTCTTCGAGAAGTACACCTCGGCGGCTGCGGTGATGCCGTACGCCCGGTGGCCGAAGTAGGCGACGTTGAGGTAGCGCTCCAGGATCTCCGTCTTGGACAGCCGCTGCTCCAACTGCAGCGCGAGCTTCGCCTCGCGGACCTTGCGGGTACCGGTCTGCTCGGTCGCCGCCTGGACCTCCGCCGGTGTGTCGGCGGAGTCCCGCAGCACGTTGCGGACGTACTGCATGGTCAGCGTGGACGCCCCCTGGGACACCTCGCCGGCCTGCCGGTTGGCCACGAAGGCCCGCACCACGCCCTTGAGGTCGACGCCGTTGTGCTCGTAGAAGCGCCCGTCCTCGGCGGCCACGACGGCCTGCGCCACGATCGGTGCGATCTCACCGATCGTGCTGGGGGAGCGGTACTCCTCGAAGAACTGGGCGATCTTCGTCGTGCCGTCCGCCGCATACAGGTGGGACGCCTGTGCCGCGGGCGTAAGCTGCAGCGCGTCGATCGGCGTGGACAGTGTCTCGGCCCCCGACTTCGCGCCCAGGCCGGCAATGGCCGTCAGCGGGTAGAGCAGGGCGGCGACGATCACGCCGCAGACGAGGCCGGTGCGGACCAGGGTGGCGAGGCCGGAGGTCATCCGGAGCGTGCGCGCAATCACACTCCCTAAGGTAGGACAAATTGCACCAAGGCACTCCCAAAAGGTGTTTCCCGGCGCCGCATCTGTCATGGACGATCTGCTGATGCAATTGCAGGAGGGCACGGCGCAGGAGGGCACGGCGCGGGACCGGGCGGTACTGCGCCGCGTGGTCCAGGCCGTGCGGCCGGCCGACCCCGCGGCCGCGGCTGCGGCGTGCGCCCTCCAGAGCCGGCTGACGAAGCCTCCGGGTTCGCTGGGCGAACTGGAGGATCTCGCGGTACGCCTGGCCGGATTCACCGGCGTGAGCCCGCCGCCGTTGCCGGAGCCGGCAGCGCTGGCGATCTTCGCCGGTGACCACGGTGTGCACGCGGAGGGCGTGACACCCTGGCCGCAGGCGGTGACCGGCCAGATGGTGGCGAACTTCCTCGCCGGTGGCGCGGTGGTCAATGCCTTCGCGCGTCAGGCCGGCGTGCCGGTCACCGTCGTGGACGTGGGCGTCGGGGCGCCGCTGACGCCGGTCGACGGTCTGTTGATCCGGCGGGTCCGCTCCGGTAGCCGGAACCTGGCGGTGGAGGCGGCCCTCACTGAGGACGAGGCCCACCGGGCGCTGGCGGTCGGCGTCGAGGTGGCCGACCTGCTGATCGACGGCGGCGCGGCCGTGCTGCTCACCGGCGACATGGGCATCGCCAACACCACGCCGGCAGCCGCCCTGATCGCGGCGTTCACCGGTGCCGATGCCGCGGCGGTCACCGGCCGCGGTGCCGGCATCGACGACGAGACGTACCAGCGCAAGGTCACCGTCGTGCGGGCGGCGCTGGACAGGCCCCGCCCGGCGGACCCGGTCGGCGTGCTGGCCTCGCTGGGCGGCTACGAGCACGCGGCACTGGCCGGGTACATCCTCGGTGCGCTCGCGCGACGCGTACCGGTGATTCTGGACGGGGTGATCGCCGTGTCCGCCGCGCTGGTCGCCGCCGCGCTGGCGCCGGACGCCCCGGCCGGCATGGTCGCCGGGCACCGGTCGGCGGAGCCGGGCGCCACGGTCGCGCTGACCTCGCTCGGCCTGACGCCACTGCTCGACCTGCGGCTCCGCCTCGGCGAGGGCACCGGGGCGGTGCTCGCGCTGCCGGTGGTGGCCAGCGCGGTCCGCGTCCTGCACGAGGTCGCCACGTTCGACGCGGCCGGGGTGGCACAGCGATGACGTACCCGATCGGTCTGCGCCTGGAGGGCCTACGGGTCCTCGTGGTCGGCGGCGGGGCGGTCGCCACCCGTCGGATCCCCGCGCTGCTCGACGCCGGTGCCGCCGTGGTGCTGGTCGCGCCCGAGATCACTCCGGCACTGCGCGCGCTCGCCGACGCCGGGCGGTTGGAGTGGGTGCCGCGCCCGTTCCGGCCCGCCGACACGGAGGGCTCCTGGCTGGTGCACGTCGCCGTGAACGATCCCGTCGCGGCGGATGCGGTGAGCGCGGCCGCCGCGGAGCGCCGGATCTTCTGCGTACGGGCGGACGACCGTGCCGCCGCGACGGCATGGACGCCGGCGGTCACCCGGCACGGCCCGGTGACCGTCGCCGTGCTCGGCGGCGGCGATCCGCGCCGCTCGGTCGCCGTCCGGGACGCGATCCGCCGGATGCTCTGGGGTGGGGCGGCCGCCGACCCGGCCGCCGGCGAGGACGGCGCGCTGCCGCACCGGGGTGTGGCTCTGGTCGGGGCGGGCCCCGGCGACCCGGAACTGATCACCGTGCGAGGACGGCGCCTGCTTGCCGCCGCCGACGTGGTCGTCGTCGACCGCCTGGCGCCCGGCCTGCTGCTGGACGAGCTCCGGCCCGGAGTCGAGGTCGTCGACGCGTCGAAGATCCCGTACGGCCCGTCGAAGACCCAGGAGGAGATCAACCGGATCCTGGTGGATCGGGCTCTGACCGGGCAGTTCGTCGTCCGACTGAAGGGCGGCGATCCCTACGTCTTCGGCCGGGGTGGCGAAGAGGTGCTGGCCTGCTCCGAGGCCGGCGTGCCGGTGCTGGTCGTACCCGGGGTCACCAGTGCCATCGCCGTTCCGTCCGCGGTCGGCATTCCGGTGACCCACCGGGGAGTGGCGCACGAGTTCACCGTGGTGTCCGGGCACCTCCCGCCGGGGCATCCGGAGTCACTTGTCGACTGGGCGGCACTGGGTCGCCTGCGTGGCACGGTCTGCGTCCTGATGGGCCTCAAGCATCTGGAGGCGATCGCAGCCGCGTTGCGCGACGGGGGCCGGTCACCGCAGACGCCGGTCGCCGTGGTGCAGGACGGTACGACCACCGGGCAGCGCGTCGTCCGGGGCACCGTGGCCACCATCGCCGCCGTTGTCGCTGCGGCGGGCCTGCAGCCACCGGCTCTGGTCGTCGTCGGGCCGGTGGTGGACGCGATCCCGAGGTCAGATGCATCTTCGGCGGGCTCGACGGCCTGAACGGATGACACCGGTTTGAGGTTTTAGCGCCCTGCTGGTCGATACCGGATCGCGTGCCGATACGCGAGATTCATAGGGACCCCACACCTGGGTCAGGGCGAGACAGTGATCCACCGGACGCGACTGGTCGCCTCCAGTCCGGTGGGGAGTCAATGGCGAAACCGACGCCTTAGGATTCAACACTCCTGAGGAGATTCGTCATTTTCCAGAGCATGAGAACTGACGCAGCGGTGGTTTCTCCCGCGTGTCGCCGTCCCGTCGTCGCGCAGACACCACGATCACGTCGGCGCGCCTTTCCGCGGGGCTGACCCGGGTTTCCGAGCGCCGCTCCGTTGGCCCGTCGGACCGGTCCGAGCCGGCATCACTCTTCCGCACTGCCCACGCCCGGTCCTTCTCGACGGGTCGGTGAATGGCGCCGTCATGGCAGCGAAGCGGATTACCCCAATACCGGCAGATTGCACCGAACCGGCTGACAGCATGACCTGTTCAGATAGGCAAGGTTGGTGGGGACCCGTAACGGGTCGGGGCGAGGCAGTGATCCACCGGGCGTAATTGGTCGCCGCAGATCCGGTGGGGAGTCAATGGCGAAACCGACGCCTTAGGAATCACTACTCCTAAGGAGCGTCTCAGCACGATCGCCGAACCCAAGATCCGGAAGAGTAATGGTTTCTGAACCGGCCCCGGGACCGCCACGCGTTTACCGGATCATGACAGCCACCGGGGCCGCAACGTTCGGCGCATTCCGCGGTGGCTGATTGACGGAGTTTCGCCGGCCGGCCGGCCCGCCGGAACACCACGACCATCCCCGTTGCCAGTACCACCCTGGCTCGCTTCGTTTTCCCGCAGGTGGATCCGCCGCCTTGTACGTAACCAAGAAATGGAGTTGCCGTGCTGCGAATCGCGCGTAGGAGGACCGCTGTCGCTGTAGTTGCGGTGGCCGCACTGGTCACCAGCGGGCTCGGCGCGGGCTGGGCGCGGGCCAATGCCAACGAACCGCCGTCGTACCTCGGCAAGCCCGCTGCCAGCGTCGCGAAGGCGTTGGGATGCGATGGGTACGTCGAGCAGCCGCGCCGGCCGGGATCGGTGGACTTCCATAATCAGGGCAGCTGCAGGCTGGACGGATTCACCGTGAAAATCACCACCTTTAACAGTGCCGGTGAGCAGCGCGCTTTCGCGATTCTGACGAACACCCTCATTCCGCAGTACACGCATCGCGGCGGCGCGTACGCCGAGGGAAATGGCTGGAACGTCGCCGACGATATTGATCTCTCCAAGACCCTCGCTACACGCGCGTCCGTTCAATTGCGTGGATCGGTACGTGAATTTTCGGCAGGCACCCCGTCTGTCCGGTCCTGAGTACGCCAACCAATTGTGAAGGCAGGTACACCTTGTTCAGCAGGAAGAAGACCCTGACGGTGGTGGCGATCGGCTCCCTTGCGGCGCTGTTGAGCCCGACCGCCGCGTACGCCGGCGACTATCGTTCATCGCCGAACGTGATCAACGCCTGTCGCAACACCAGCACCGGACTTGTTCGGATCGTCGAGTGGTACAAGCCATGCTGGTACGGCGAGCGCGCGATTCAGTGGAACGCCACCGGCCCGATGGGTCCAGCGGGTCCAACGGGACCGAAGGGTGCGAGCGGCGCGACGGGCGCCAAGGGCGCGACCGGAGCTACCGGTCCAATCGGTCCAATCGGTCCAATCGGACCGATGGGTGCCAAGGGTGACGCGGGCGCGACGGGCGCGGTTGGTCCGGTGGGTGCCAAGGGTGACACGGGCGCGACGGGCGCGACGGGCGCGGTTGGTCCGGCGGGTGCGAAGGGTGACGCGGGCGCGACAGGTGAGGTTGGTCCGGCGGGCGCGACGGGCGCGACGGGCGAGGTTGGTCCGGCGGGTGCCAAGGGTGACATGGGCGCGACGGGCGAGGTTGGTCCGGCGGGTGCCAAGGGTGACACGGGCGCGACGGGCGAGGTTGGCCCGGCCGGTGTTCAGGGCGACACAGGTGCGACCGGCGCTGTCGGTGCGACCGGCGCTGTTGGTGCGACCGGCGCGCAGGGCGAGGCCGGCGTGGCCGGTGCTACCGGGCTGCCGGGTTTGCCTGGGCTGCCGGGCGCGCAGGGCGAGCCTGGCCCGATGGGCGTCCAGGGGCTGCCGGGCATGCGTGGCGAGAAGGGTGAGCAGGGCGAGCCGGGAGTGGCAGGCCCGGCTGGTCCGGCTGGTGCCCCGGGTGAGACCGGTCCGGCCGGTGAGACCGGTCCGGCGGGTGAGACCGGTCCGGCGGGTGAGACCGGTCCGGCTGGTGCCACGGGTGCGCCCGGGGAGACCGGCGCGACCGGTGCGACCGGTGCGGTCGGCCTGCCGGGTCTGATCGGGCTCACCGGCCCGGCGGGCGTGCAGGGCGAGATCGGCCTTACCGGTGCAGCGGGCGCTCCCGGCGAAGCCGGTGCGGCTGGTCCGGCTGGCCCTCAGGGCGAAACGGGTCCGGCTGGTCCCGCCGGCGGTCCGGGCGACACCGGTCCGGCAGGTCCGGCTGGCACGGCGGGTCCGGCAGGTCCGGCTGGTCCGGCTGGCACGACCGGTCCGGCTGGTCCGGCGGGAGTCATCGGGACCACAGTGATCATCACTGGCACGGCGGGCTCGACGGGCGGCAACCCGACGGTCGGCTCGACCACGGGAACCTCGACCGCGGCGTGCCCGGCAGGCACGAAGCTCCTCGGTGGAGGCGCAAAAATCGACCAGGGCAACACCGTCCGGGCCGCTGTCTCGACCTCGTACCCGAGCAATGCCACCACCTGGAGTGCGACCGCACTCGTCATCGCGGGCGGTAATGGGTCAGCCGTCATCACGGCGTACGCGGTGTGTGGCTCCTAGCACGAACGCGACGAGCACGACGCAGGGCCGGCGCCGGTGGCGCCGGCCCTGCGTGTTGTCTTGGGTCCGGCTACATCCGGTCGAGCAGCATGGCGCACCGGATCAGGCCGAGGTGGCTGTACGCCTGCGGATGGTTACCCAACCCGCGCTCGGTCTCCGGGTCGTACTCCTCCGGGAGCAGACCGGTCGGGCCCGCGCAGTCGAGCAGCTGGGCGAAGAGTTCCTCGGCGTCGGCCCGCCGACCGGTACGCAGGTACGCCTCGATCAACCAGGTGGTGCAGAGGTGGAAGCCGCCTTCGTGCCCGGGCAGGCCGTCGTCCCAGTGGTACCGGTACACGGTCGGCCCGGTGCGTAGCTGGGCCTCGACTTTGAGCACCGTGGCGAGGAAGCGCGGGTCGTCGTCGGCCAGCAGACCGGACAGGCCGATCCACAGCGCCGCGGCGTCGCATGCCGGATCGCCGTAGGCGATGGTGTACGCCCCGGTGCCCTCGTGCCAGCCACGGGTGAGCACGTCCTTCGCGATCCTGGCGCGCAGTGCCGTCCAGGACTGCGACACCGGTCGACCGAGGTGGGTGTACATGGCAATGGCCCGGTCCACCGTGAACCAGCACATCACCTTGGAGTACACGTAGTGCTCGGGTGCCCGGCGGGCCTCCCACAACCCGTGGTCCGGCTCGTGCCAGCGCCGCTCGACGGCCGCGACCATCGCCTCCATCAGCGTGATGTCCATCTCGCCGGGGGGCCGGAATTTGGCCAGCTCGCAGATCAGGTCGGCGACCGGCCCGAAGACGTCGAGTTGCACCTGCCGGTTGGCGGCGTTGCCGATCCGCACCGGGCGGGATCCGGCGTACCCGGGCAGCCCTTCGATCACCGCCTCCGGCCCCAGCTCCGTGCCGTCCAGGTTGTACACCGGGTGCAGGCGCTCGGGGTGCCCGCCGGTGTGCTCGACCACCCGGGTCGTCCACTGCAGCAGCGACTCCGCCTCTTCGGTCGAGCCGAGATCCACCAGGATCCGCGCGGTCATTGAGCCGTCCCGCAGCCAGCAGTACCGGTAGTCCCAGTTGCGGATGCCACCGACCTCCTCGGGGAGCGAGGTCGTGGCGGCGGCAAGGATCGATCCCGCCGGCCGGTACCAGAGGCCGCGCAGGGTGAGCGCGCTGCGCAGCACGGCGTCGCGGGCGACCGAGGGAAGCTTCAGCGAGCCGCACCAGTCTTTCCAGCGCTGCTCGTCGGCGGCCTGGCGGACGGCCGCAGCCTGCTCCGGCGCGGTCACGTCGTCGGAGCTCAGGCGCAGTTCGAGCACCGCCTGACCGCCCATCGCGGCAAGGTCGATCACGGCTCGCGCGGTGTCGTTGTCGTGGTCGGACATGATGTGCCACTGCACGCCGGGGGAGTGCAGGGCGATCGGCTCGTTGGAGCCCACGACGAGCAGCCCGTCGTCGAGCGGCTGGAGCCGGATCCGCACCTGGCCGAACTCCGGACGCGGGGCGAACTCCACCCGGGCGCGCTCGGTCCCGGTGAGCACGCGCAGCACCGAAGGGCCGGCGTCGTGACAGTCGAGGGAGTCCGCGACCTCAAGGCCGGACCAGCGCGTCTCCACCGTCATCGTGCCGCGCCGGTACCGCTGGCCGAGCGGCTGGCCACCACGCTCCGGGCCGATGGTGAAGTGCCCGGCCGCGGCGTCACCGAGCAGCGCGGCGAAGACGGCGGCGGAGTCGGCGCGCGGGTAGCACAGCCAGCTGATCCGGGAGTCCGGGGCGACCAGGGCGACGGTCTGTCCGTTCGAGATCATCGAGTGTCGCTCGATCGGCACCGCCTGCTCGCCGAAGAGCCAGCGCCGGCGGGTGTTGAGGACCGCCCCGAGCAGTCGCGCCGCGTCAGTGGGCGCGGCGATGCGGAACTGTGCGGTGGTGTGGGCGGTGCCGACCTTCACGCCGAGATCGGGGCCCTGCAGTCGGGCGAACGCGTTTTCGTCGGTGACGTCGTCGCCGAGGTAGAGGACGGCACTCGCGCCGACCTGGGCGCGGAGCGAATCGATGGCCAGGCCCTTGTTGGTACTGATCACGGAAAGCTCCATGACCTGCTTGCCGTGGGTGACCTGGATCTCCGGCCAGCTCGCCGGGCCCATCTTGACCGCGGCGACCACCCGGTCGATGACCTCCGTCGGGGCGGTCCGGTAGTGCACCGCCACACTCGCCGGTTTGATCTCCAGCCGGACACCCTCGTGGCGCCGGGTGATGCCGGTGAGCGTCTCGATCAGCTCCGACCGCAGGAGCTGCAGGTCGGGCGGCAGGGCGTCAACGAAGTCGATGTCGAACTCGGACCCGTGGCTGCCGACGAGGTGCACCTCGGCCGGCAGGCGCGACAGCGTCGCGAGGTCGCGCAGCGCCCGCCCGGAGATCACCGCCGCTGTGGTCTGCGGCAGCGACGCCAGCGCGCGCAGCGCCGCGACGCCCTGGGGGAGTGGGACCGCCTTGGTCGGATCCTCCACGATCGGGGCGAGTGTGCCGTCGTAATCGGAAGCGACCAGCAGGTTCGGGGTACGGGCGATGCGGGATACCGCGGCCCGGAGGTCGGCATCGAGCACCTCATCGGTGCCCGCCGACGTATTTATCAGCTCGTTCATACCTGCCTTGTCCAAAACGCCGAATTTGCCGAAGCTGCCGGGGCGCAGGGCCGTCGATGGGTGCACGCCGCACCGCGTACCGCCCACCAGGAGAGGGAGTCTCCTGGAAACGCTCCGACCCACCAATATCCTGGGTATGGTACGGGCGGCCAGCGGTACGCACGGTCGTACTGCGTCACGTCCTTGTGAATCTGATCCTGCATCGGGGCGGTGCACCCGACGCAGGGCTAACGATTCAGCGCGGGCCGGCGACCTCCCCGCCGTTCGTGGCCTCAAGCTGGTTGAGGAAGTCCTCCGCCCAACGATGGACGTCGTACTCGCGCAGGTGCTCGCGCATGGTCCGCATCCGGGTCTCGGCGTCGCCCGCCTTGACGTGCACCGCCCGCTCCAGTGACTCCTTGACGGCGTCGAGGTCGTGCGGGTTGCACAGGAACGCCTCGGGCAGCTCGGCCGCGGCGCCAGCGAACTCGCTGAGCACCAGCGCGCCCCGATCGTCGACCCGGGCGGCCACGTACTCCTTGGCGACCAGGTTCATGCCGTCGCGCAGCGGCGTCACCATCATCACGTCGGCGGCGCAGTAGAGGGCGGCGAGTTCGCTGCGGCTGTACGACTGGTGCAGGTAGTGCACGGCCGGCACGCCCACCTTGCCGTACTCGCCGTTGATCCGCCCCACCTCGCGCTCCACCTTCACCCGTAGCGTCTGGTAGTGCTCGATGCGCTCCCGGCTCGGCGTGGCGACCTGGACCATCACCGTCTCGGGGACCGACAGCCGCTCCTCGGCGAGCAGCTCCCGGTAGGCCTTCATCCGGGTCTCGATGCCCTTGGTGTAGTCGAGCCGGTCCACGCCGAGCAGCACGACCTCCGGGTCACCCAGCTCCTGGCGGATCTCCTTGGCGCGGGCCTGGACCTCCTCGCTGCGGGCCAACTGCTCCATCTGCTGCACGTCGATGGAGATCGGGAACGCGTCGGCGATGACCACGCGGCCATCCGCCAGCGTGATTCGCTTGTCGTCGAACTCCAGACCCAGCAGGTGGTTGGCGAGATGGCAGAAGTTCTGCGCGCCGAGCGGGCGCTGGAAGTCGACCAGGTCCGCTCCGAGCAGTCCGCGCAGCACGTCCAGCCGCCGCGGCAGCTGCATGAACAGCTCGACCGGCGGGAACGGGATGTGCAGGAAAAACCCGATCCGCACGTCCGGGCGCAGCTCGCGGAGCATGGCCGGCACCAGCAGGAGCTGGTAGTCCTGCACCCAGACGGTGGCACCCTCGGCCGCCTCCTCGGCGGCGGCCTGCGCGAAGCGCAGGTTCACCCGGCGGTACGCGTCCCACCAGCGGCGCTTGTACACCGGAGTCTCGACCGCGTCGTGGAACAGGGGCCACAGGCTGGAGTTGGAGAAGCCCTCGTAGTACCGGGTGATCTCGTCCGCCGTCAGCGGCACGGCCCGCAGCCGCATGTCGTCGAGCTCGAACGGCTCGGGGGTCTCCTCGTCCGGCTCGGTGGCCCGGCCCAGCCACCCCACCCACGTCCCACGGTGCTCGGCGAGGACCGGTTGCAGGGCGGTCACCAGCCCTCCGGGGCTGCGTCGCCACTCCGTCTCCCCCTCGGCGTCGCGGACCTGGTCAACAGGAAGCCGATTGGCCACGACCACGAAATCACTCTCGCCAGACACCTGTGTCCTACCTCCCATGGGTGAGGTCACCCGCCAGTTGAGCGTACTGAACCGTCCGGGCATCCACCGGTCAGTGAGATCAACGGCCCACATCGTGGTGAGCCTTGGCTTGGATGGGATGCTGCCGGTATGACCCGCGACAACGCACCGTCAGGATCGGGCCGGACGGCGCTCGCCGTCGCGTTGGCCGCGGTGTTCCTCGCGGTCATCGGCGGCTCGGCCGGCGTGATCGTCGGGATGCGGGAGCTGCGCGCGGAGCGGTTCGCGCCGGTCGACGGCCAGGTGCCGGGGCCTCCCTCGTCTCCGGTCGAGAGCCAGCCCCCGGCAAGCGGCGGGTCGGGGGGGTACCGGGACACCTGCCCGCCCCCAACGGTCAGCGCGGTGGCGGCTGCCGGCGGCGGCAGCGTCGTCGGGATGCGGCGCTACGTGGAGACGAAGTTGTCCCAGGTGTGGATCTGCGTCGGCCGGGACGGCCAGCTCTGGTACCAGGGGCACCGCAAGGGCCCGGGCGATCGCCGGTACCCGGACGGTGACCTGGTCGAGGGGCAGAACGCTCTGCTGATCCGCGCCAGGGCCGTCACGGAGGACGGCTACGAGGCCTTCAACGGGGGCACGAAGTACACCGTCTCGCGGGACAATGTGACGATCACCAACCCGGACGGCTCACAGCAGGTCGAGCCGGCAGTCGACGCCTTCCCGTAGGGCGGTGTGGGTTCGCGCACCGCAGGGGCGGTGTAGATGCTGCGGCACCGACCTGGAATCATTGGAGCTGCGGCGGCGGTGACGACGACCCGCGCGCGACAACCCACGACGGCGGAGGTAGGGCACAACCGTGGCCCAGTACATTTACACGCTCGACAAGGCCCGCAGGGCGCATGGCGACAAGCTTGTCCTGGACAACGTGACGCTGAGCTTCCTGCCCGGAGTCAAGATCGGTGTGGTCGGCCCGAACGGCGCCGGTAAGTCCAGCCTGCTGCGGATCATGGCCGGCGAGGACGCGCCGAGCAACGGCGAGGCGCGCCTCATGCCCGGCTACACCGTGGGCATGGTGGCCCAGGAGCCCAAGCTGGACGACTCCAAGACGGTCCTGGAGAACATCGAGGAGGCCGTCGCCGAGACGAAGGCGAAGCTGGCCCGGTTCAACGAGATCGCCGAGCTGATGGCCACCGACTACTCCGACGACCTGATGACCGAGATGGGCACCCTGCAGGAGCAGCTCGACCACGCGGACGCCTGGGACATCGACTCCAAGCTGGAGCTGGCGATGGACGCCCTGCGGTGTCCGCCGCCGGACGCGCCGGTCGACGTGCTCTCCGGCGGCGAGCGGCGCCGGGTGGCCCTTTGCCGGCTGCTCCTGCTGCAGCCCGACCTCCTGCTGCTCGATGAGCCGACCAACCACCTCGACGCGGAGAGCGTGCTCTGGCTGGAGCAGCACCTCGCGAAGTACCCGGGCACCGTCATCGCGATCACCCACGACCGGTACTTCCTCGATCACGTCGCGGAGTGGATCCTCGAGCTCGACCGGGGCCGGGCGTACCCGTACGAGGGGAACTACTCGACGTACCTGCAGAAGAAGGCCGAGCGGATGGGCCTGCAGGGACGCAAGGACGCCAAGATGAAGAAGCGCCTCGAGGACGAGTTGGAGTGGGTGCGCTCGAACCCCAAGGCGCGGCAGTCCAAGTCCAAGGCGCGGCTGGCCCGCTACGACGAGATGGCCAACGAGGCGGAGAAGACCCGCAAGCTCGACTTCGAGGAGATCCAGATCCCGCCGGGTCCGCGGCTGGGTTCGTTGGTCCTGGAGACGAACCAGTTGGAAAAGGGCTTCGACGGTCGGGTGCTCATCTCCGACCTCTCCTTCTCGCTGCCCCGCAACGGCATCGTCGGCATCATCGGGCCGAACGGCGTCGGCAAGACCACGCTGTTCAAGACGCTCGTCGGACTGGAGAAGGCGGACGACGGCGAGGTCCGGATGGGGGAGACCGTCAAGGTCTCCTACGTGGACCAGAACCGGGCCGGTTTGGACGCCGGGAAGACCGTCTGGGAGACCGTCTCGGACGGGTTGGATCACCTGATGGTGGGCAAGGTCGAGATGCCCTCCCGGGCGTATGTGGCGGCCTTCGGCTTCAAGGGCCCGGACCAGCAGAAGCCCACCGGCGTACTCTCCGGCGGCGAGCGGAACCGGCTGAACCTGGCGCTCACGCTCAAGATCGGTGGAAACCTGCTGCTGCTCGACGAACCCACAAACGACCTCGACGTCGAGACGCTCTCCAGCCTGGAGAACGCGCTGCTGGAGTTCCCCGGCTGTGCCGTGGTCATCTCCCACGACCGGATGTTCCTGGACCGGGTCGCCACCCACATCCTCGCCTGGGAGGGTGACGAGCAGCACCCGGCCCGGTGGTACTGGTTCGAGGGCAACTTCGAGTCGTACGAGAAGAACAAGGTCGACCGCCTGGGTGCCGACGCTGCCCGGCCGCACCGGGTGACCTATCGCAAACTGACCCGCGACTGATCTTCCTGATGGGTCGGTACACCTATCACTGCCCGCTGCGCTGGTCCGATCTGGACGCATTCGGTCACGTCAACAACGCGCGCTTCCTCACGCTGTACGAGGAGGCGCGCGTCGGGCTGATGTTCACCGACGCGCGACGGGCCGGTTTGGTGTCCTTCGAGCGCGGTGTGGTCATCGCCCGGCACGAGATCGACTACGTGCGGCTGGTCGACTACGGCGCGCCGGAGCAGAGCGGGTCGCCGGAGCAGAGCGGGTCGCCGACGGTCCGGGTGGAGTTGTGGATCGAGGACCTGCGGGCCAGTCGGTTCACCATCGCCTACGAGCTCTTCGACGGCGCGGGCGTGCTGGCCAGTCGGGCCCGGACGGTGTGCGTGCCATTCGACCTGGCCAGCGCTCGACCCCGGCGGCTCAGCGACGCTGAACGAAGCTATCTGGAGCCCTGGCAGGCATGACCCAGGCTGCGGTGATCGAGGCGGCGAGCGTTCCGGACGCCGGCGCGTTCCTGGTCCGCCTGCTCCGGCTCGACGCGGCGGCGCTGGTCCGGCTGCGCGGCGGCAGCCTGTGGGCGCGGTTGCCGTTCGACGTGCTGGTCACCCGAGGGCTGCGGGCCGCCACCACGGTGGACGCGACGGTCCGCGGGAGTGACCTGCTGGTGGCGCTGGACCGACTCCGGGTGCCACCCGGGGACGACACCGCGGTGCAACCACTCCGGGTGTTGCCGGCCCGCCACGACGCGGCTTGGCGGTGGCCGGTGCCGGGACAGAGCGGACGTGAGATCGAGACGCTCCCGGCCGAGGCGGTGCTGCGGATCAGTGCCGCCGCGGCGGCGACGGTACGGGCCGCCGAGTCGGGTGGGGTGTCCGGCCGTCCGATCGGCTCACGAGTACTACGCGACGCTTTGCTAGATCATGTACCAATCGTGGTGAATGTCCAGAATGGTGAGCAGATCGCCGTGCCGCAGCGCCTCGTGCAGGCAATGACGCGGATGGATTTCGTGGCCCGGGCCGGCGACGCGGACGGGGCAGCGGACGCCTCGGTGGGGGTCCGTGTCGCCGGTCAATGGATCGGGCTGGCGGGGACCTTCGGCACCGCCTGGTACCGCCCGCCGGGCGGTCCGCTGTCGCTGCGACCGCTGCTGTAACGGCGTCGTCACTGATCATCGGGGGCCGGCCGCCGCCCCGTTGACCACCATCAATGCGGTCCAGGGCCGGCGCTTCGGAGGCCGGAATCGGTGGGGTGCTGAATGCCAGTTGAACGAGTAGCGTCCTCCACGGGTCGCCCGCCGAGCATGGTTGGCGGCCTCCGCGGGCGGGCGGGTCCACCGAAGCGATGCGCACGGGGAGCGAGGAGCACGGGCGATGTCAAAGTGGCTCTGGCGTGCTGGACAGAGCGACACGTCAACAATGCGGTTGGCGCGGGGTGAGACCACGACCGTGACCAACCAGGTCACGGACGAGGCGGTGAAGGTCGCACCGGTGAGTCTGGACCGGCTGGCGACCATCCTGGAACGCCTCGACATCCGCTATCTCACCGACGGGGACGGCAGTCTGCTGGCGCTCTGGGAGCGTCACGCGGTGCTGTTCGCGCTGGAGGGACCGTCAGACGAGATTCTGGTCATCCGGGCGCGTCCGCACGCCACGGTGCCGCCGGATTGGACGGAGCGGTCGTACCAGGTCGTGAACGAGTGGAACCACACCCGCCGGTTCTACAAGGCCTACGTCGGTGATCCTACTGACCGGGGCCAACTGCCCATTTATGCGGAAATCCAGGTGCCGCTGCTGTCCGGCGCGCACGACGCACTGCTCGTGGAGTTGGTGGACTGCGCGGCCGCGGTGGCCATGGGGTTCGTCGACTGGCTCCACGACGAGGGAGCGCTACTCTAGGCGAGGAAAGCCCTTGCCTTCCTATTTTCATGAAAATTACATTGGTGTTGCAAGATTTTTTACATCCCGGAAACCCTGCAACACGTGCAAGACATGAGATGACGCCCCGATCATCGGCTCAAGGGCCCGTGATCGGGGCGTCACACTGCGTAGACATCGGTGCCTGATGTGGTAGGCGGTACTCCGGCCGGGATCGCCGATGCCGGCGACCCCGCTCGGCGAACCCGGCCCGATCGGACCCGGAGCGCATGGGACGATGGAACGCGGCGGCGCTCCATTCGACCGCCGGCCGTACGCCCCCGCACCCACCTCAGGAACGGAAACCAGTGCCCACGATCGAGCCCGGCGCGACCCTCCCCGGCGCCGTCCCTGCCGGTTCCCGCTGGGCCGGCGGCACCGGACCGGGAGTGACCGACCCGGCACGCATCCGTAACTTCTGCATCATCGCGCATATTGATCATGGCAAGTCCACGCTCGCGGACCGGATGCTGCAGCTCACCGAGGTCGTCGACGCCCGGCAGATGCGCGCGCAGTACCTGGACCGGATGGACATCGAGCGGGAGCGCGGGATCACCATCAAGAGCCAGGCGGTGCGGATGCCCTGGCGGGTGCGCGAAGGCGAACTGGCCGGCGACACCTATGTCCTGAACATGATCGACACCCCGGGCCACGTCGACTTCACGTACGAGGTGTCCCGGTCCCTCGCCGCCTGCGAGGGCGCGGTCCTGCTCGTGGACGCCGCCCAGGGCATCGAGGCGCAGACCCTGGCCAACCTGTACCTGGCACTCGAGAACGACATGCACGTCATCCCGGTGCTCAACAAGATCGACCTGCCGGCCGCCCAGCCGGACAAGTACGCCGAGGAGCTCGCCCACCTCATCGGCTGCGACCCGGACGACTGTCTGCGCGTGTCCGGCAAGACCGGGGTCGGCGTGTCCTATCTGCTTGACGAGATCGTGCGGCAGTTCTCGCCGCCGGTGGGGGACGCCGCCGCGCCGGCCCGAGCGATGATCTTCGACTCGGTGTACGACCAGTACCGCGGCGTGGTGACCTACATCCGCGTGATCGACGGGCGGATCGAGGCCCGCGACCGGATCCGGATGATGTCCACGAACGCAGTGCACGAACTGCTGGAACTCGGCGTCATCTCGCCGGAGCCGATCAAGTCGGGCGCGCTGGGTGTCGGTGAGGTGGGCTACCTCATCACCGGCGTGAAGGACGTGCGGCAGTCCCGGGTCGGTGACACCGTGACAAACGCCGCAAAGCCGGCATCCAGCGCGCTGGGCGGGTACAAGGACCCGAAGCCGATGGTCTACTCGGGCCTGTACCCGATCGACGGCTCGGAGTACCCGAACCTGCGGGACGCGCTCGACAAGCTCAAGCTCAACGACGCCGCGCTGGCCTACGAGCCGGAGACGTCGGCGGCGCTGGGGTTCGGCTTCCGCTGCGGCTTCCTCGGCCTGCTGCACCTGGAGATCATGCGGGAGCGGCTGGAGCGCGAGTTCAACCTGGACCTGATCTCGACCGCACCGAACGTGGTCTACCGGGTGATCATGGAGGACGGCGCCGAGATCGTGGTGACCAACCCGAGCGAGTACCCGACCGGCAAGATCGCCGAGGTGTACGAGCCGGTCGTGCGCGCCACCGTGCTCACGCCGAACGACTACGTGGGCGCGGTCATGGAACTCTGCCAGGGCCGCCGCGGGCAACTGCTCGGGATGGACTACCTGTCGGCGGACCGGGTCGAGCTGCGGTACACCCTGCCGCTTGGCGAGATCATCTACGACTTCTTCGACCAGCTCAAGAGCCGGACCAAGGGATACGCGTCGTTGGACTACGAGCCCTCCACGGAGCAGGTGTCCGATCTGGTCAAGGTGGACATCCTTCTACACGGCGAGCCGGTCGACGCGTTCAGTGCCATCGTGCACAAGGACAAGGCGTACAACTACGGGGTCACGATCGCGGCGAAGTTGCGAAGCCTGATTCCCCGGCAGCAATTCGAGGTGCCGATCCAGGCGGCCATCGGTAGCCGCATCATCGCCCGGGAGACAATCCGGGCGATCCGTAAGGACGTGCTCGCCAAGTGCTACGGCGGTGACATCACCCGCAAGCGCAAACTGCTGGAGAAGCAGAAGGAGGGCAAGAAGCGGATGAAGATGGTCGGCCGGGTGGAGGTCCCGCAGGAGGCGTTCATCGCCGCGCTGTCCACTGGGGAGACAGCGGCTGACAAAACGGGTGGAAAGAAGTGAACGATAGGGCTGTTTCGCCACGATAGGACTTCCCGTGTGTTTGATCGATGGCGCCAGCGGGCATCTATGACTCAACCGCAAAGCACCACCAACCCCCTGGTTGAGGAGGCACACATGCTCTGGCTCATTATTTCAGCGATTATTGTCGGTGCCATTGTCGGCGTCATCGGACGCCTGATCGTCCCCGGTCGTCAGAACATCTCGATCTGGCTCACGATCGGTGTCGGTATTGTCGCCGCCCTGATCGGCACGTTCATCGCCAACGCCCTCAACGTCGGCAACACCCCCGGCTTCGACTGGATCAAGTTCATCATCCAGGTCGTGCTCGCGGCGATCGGTGTGGCCATCGTGGCCGGCGCCGGCAGCCGTCGCAGCGTTCGGTAACGATCCGCCGCACATCCGCTTCGAGCCCCTCGGTCCCCCGGCCGAGGGGCTCGGTGCTGTCTCAGCCGCGGTGGACCTCGGCGAGCACCCGCTCGACGGTGTCCGGCGTGGGATTCGCGACGCGATCCCAGCTGGCCCGCCTGGCTGTCCACTCACGATCCGCGAACCGCACGCGGGTGACACCGTGGCGTTCCGCGTGCGCCACCAACCAGTGGGCGTACTGCCATCCGGTCCGCGGTGCGCCGACCGCGACGGCAAGGCCGGGTGGGTCGTTCGTCGGCACGGTGCCGACCTGGCCCCAGTCCAACTGCAGATCCGACGCGAGCGCCTGCGCTGCCGCTGGTCCGCGGGTCGGCGGCCGACTGGCATTGGTGCAGGTCACCGTGCCCGGGGCGGCGCCGGTCAAGGCGTCCGCCAGCACCGACGCCTTTGCGCTCCACTGCTCGTACGCCTCGGGATAGGCGCTGCGCTGCACCGCCTGCGCCGCGTCGGTGAGCCGCATCCCTTCCCAGCGCCGCACCTTCAGCAGTGCCGTGTAAAAGGCGTTTGCGGCGTACCGTGGGTCGCCAACCTGGTCCGGACGGCCCCACCCCTTGCTGGGACGCTGCTGGAAGAGGCCGATCGAGTCCCGGTCGCCGCCGGGCAGGTTCTCCAACTTCGACTCCTGCATCGCGGTGGCCAGCGCAATCACCACAGCCCGGGGCGGAACGCCGCGCCGGATGCCCACCGCGGAGATCGTGGCCGCGTTGGCCAGTTGGGCGGGATCGACGGTGACCTCGATCGGCTGGCTCGCTGAGCCGCGGTCGTTATCGGCCGAGCCGCCGCCCGAGCCGGGAGCCGACGCCGTCGTCGACCCGGCGACTGTTCCGGTGACCGTGCATGAGGACCCCACCGGCAGTCGGAAGGGCAGATCCGACGCGAAGTGGCGGCCCAGCAGCCCGGCGCCGGCCAGCACGAGCAGGCCGGTCAGTGTGGCAATTGCCACTCGAGCACGCACCGCGCCACCCCCGCCTGGATCTCCAGACCCACCCTACGACCCGGCCGCACCCACCCCTGATCGTGCGCACCCCGGGCCACGCGAATCACCCACGTGGTATCCATGAAGGATTCCTTTTATCCCGATATGCGGATATGCCCTCGATCCCCTCCGGCGAGCCGAAGTGCTGCACCGACAGCTCGGTCAGCGTGACGAGGGCGTCTGCGAGGTCGGCTGGTTGTTGAGCGTGCAGAAGTTGCTTGGTAGCTGCCAGCGCCCCCGGGGCACCGCGGATGAGCCCGGACAGGTAGCCGGCCACCGCGTCGTCCAGTTCGTCGGCCGGTACTGCGGCGGTGACCAGACCGATCTGCGCTGCTCGATCGCCGCCGATCACCTCGCCGGTCAGGTAGAGCTCCGCTGCGGCGCGCGGGCTGAGCCGGCGCAGCACGGTGGCGGAGATGACCGCCGGTACGACGCCGAGGCGCACCTCGGTGGCGGCGAACGTGGCCGTGGCCGCGCAGACCGCGATGTCGGCCGCCGCCACCAGCCCCAGTCCACCGGCCCGCACCGGCCCGCCGATGCGGGCGACCACCGGCTTCGGGCACCCCCAGACCGCCAACAGCAGCTCGCCGAGCCGGCCCGCCGGCAGCGCGCTGCCGGGCGTGCCGCCAGGCGTGCCGCCGGCCGTGGCCGCCGCCGTCTCCCGCAGGTCGGCCCCGGAGCAGAAGACCGGGCCGGTGTGGTCGATCAGCACCACCCGCACCGACTCGTCGGTGACTGCGGCGTGCAGGGCGCTGAGTAGTTGGGCGATCAGCCCGGAGGAGAGGGCGTTGCGGTTGGCGGGGCTGTCCAGCGTGAGGCGGGCCACTCCGGCGGCGTACCTGGTCCGGATGAGTGGGTCGCTGGGCATGCGCGCGACACTAGACGGCATGCCGGGAACACTGCCAGACGGCGAGCCGATGCCGGTCGACGGCGCGCTGCCGGAGCACGCCCTTGCCGCGGTGGGCGCACAGGGCTTCGGCGTCTACGTCCACGTGCCGTTCTGCGCCTCCCGCTGCGGGTACTGCGACTTCAACACGTACACCCCCCAGGAGGGCGTGGTCTCCGACGGCTACGTCGACCTGGTCCTCGCCGAGCTGAAGTTGGCCGCCGGCATCCTGGATGGCGCGGCGCCGAGGGTGGGCACCGTCTTCGTGGGCGGGGGTACTCCGACCCTGCTCCGCCCGGCCGAGCTGGGGCGCATCCTGGACGGCATCGATGCCACCTGGGGGCTGGCATCCGACGCGGAGATCACCACCGAGGCCAACCCGGAATCCGTCAATGCCGCGGCGCTACGGGACCTCCGAGCGGCCGGCTTCACCCGGATCTCACTCGGCATGCAGTCGGTGGCGCCCGGCGTGCTGGCCGTGCTGGACCGGCGGCATTCGCCACGACGCGCCGCGGCCGCCGCCATGGAGGCCCGTGCGGCCGGCTTCGCCCATGTGAACCTCGACTTGATCTACGGCACGCCCGGTGAGACGCCGGAGGACTTCGCAGCCTCGCTGGCCGCGGCGCTCGACGCGGGGGTGGACCACGTCAGCGCCTACGCCTTGATCATTGAGGACGGCACCCGACTGGCCGCCCGGATGCGCCGCGGCGAGCTGCCGTACCCGGATGACGACGTCGCGGCGGACCGCTACCTGACGGCGGACGCCGCGCTCAACGCCGCCGGATTCGACTGGTACGAGGTGTCCAACTGGGCCCGCGGGACGTCGGCTGCCTGCCGGCACAACGAGCTGTACTGGACCGGCGGGGACTGGTGGGGTCTGGGACCTGGTGCGCACAGCCATGTCGGCGGGGTGCGGTGGTGGAACGTCAAGCACCCGACCGCGTACGGCGCACGCTTGGCCGCGGCAGCCTCGCCGGGCCAGGGGAGGGAGATCCTCACCGCCGCGCAGCGTCACGTCGAGGACGTCCTGCTGCGGATCCGGCTCGCCACAGGTATGCCGCTGGTTGCGCTGGACGCGGCGGGTCTCGCCGGCGCCCGGGTGGCGCTCGACGACGGCCTACTCGACCCGTCCGCCTTCCATCGAGGGCGTGCGGTGCTGACCCTCAGCGGCCGACTGCTCGCCGACGCGGTGGCACGCGCCTTGCTGGCCTGAGGCCATCGCCGCGTCGCCGATGAAGCGACCGCTGGTGTCCCTGTGATGCCCTCGCAGCCAGCATCACAGGGACAGTGCGAATGAGTCCGCAGGCTCAGCTCAGCAGTTAATCACCCGGATCCGGTAAAACCCGGGCGTGGGGATCGGGAACCGTATTTCCAGGCACCTGTTGGAGCTGTAGGCATCGTTGATGCCATTAACCAGATTCGCCGTCTGTGTCGCGAGGAGGGTTACGCACACCAACTTGACGGCAGCCGACGCCGCCGGCGAGTTCGGGATCAGGCTGCACATGAACCCGATTGCGGCCGCGGCGCCGGCCAGCCCGGCCAATCGGCCTTTGGCCGCCACGACCTCGTCTCGGTTGTACTTGTAGCAGATAGATGGTCGCCAGCCGTCGATAAGACAGGTGGAGACCCGTGGGTCCGCCACTACCGGGTACGCGAAACCGCGATGGTCCACCCGCTGAATCAAGGTATCGCCGCTCACGGAGTACCGGGTCGGCACGGTGGCGCCGCGGGCGTCAACAGCCCAAGCCGGTGCGATGGACTGCGTGGAGCCGTCGTTCCTGCGGATGGTCACTGATCCGTCAGCGCGGGCCGTCAGTTCAGAATCCACGAAACGATAACGTGATTCGGTGGAGGCTTTGCGGCCTTTAATTACAGTCAGATACCGGACGCCGTCCTCAAGCGCCTGCACAACAGTATCGGCATATGGCTGAGCATCGCGGATGACCGTGAGCCCGGGGCGGCGTTCGGTGCGAGCGGCATTGACCTCGGGAATGATGTTGGAGCCCCCGAGCGTGGTCGTCCCATCGGTGTGGAGTTCCGCCGGGCCGTTCTGCGCCGTGGCACTCAGCAGCCCGAGCTTCTCAACGGCCTGGAAGCCGGACGCGGCATTACGGTCCGGGATACGGTCGGCGCTTGCGGGCGCGGCCAGCAGCACCGATGCCGCAACGCTCAGGACGATGGGGTAATGCCACTTCTTGTTCACGGTAAACCTTCCGACGTAGGCGTAGCGTCGGCGCAAACCAAAGATCGGTTGGCCGCTCGCCGCAGCCGAGGGTAGGTTGAACAGTGAAGCATGTCAATTTGAGGAAGTGAGTTAATTGTCCGGCCGCAGGACGCAACTTCGCCGTCTCGTTCGGTTAATCCTCGGTTCATCCGAAGGCATCAGGTCACAACTGGTTACTCGCCTCAGGCGTCGCCAAATGCGGATTAGCTCTCAATAAGGGCAGCGGACGCAACAAGTTCCGGAATCGGACGAACCCCTCATGCGGCGGTGGTGTACAACATCCCAACGGCCTCCTCGCAGCTTCCCCCGGAGTGGTGGCCGTGGCGCGAATGCCAAGTGGACCGAGAATGTTCGCGGTCGCAGAGGTGATCTCAGCAAGGATCGGGTAGGTGCCGGTTCTCGAAATGGGTCAGGTTGAGTGAGGCGCGGTCAATGTCGGTGAGTTTTCGAGGGCTGGCGGTCGTGTGGCGGAGGGTGCGCCATCGGCTGAGCAGGATGGCGAAGCCGCGTTCCCCGACGCAGCGCATTGACCGAAGGGTTGGCGTTGTGGGTGCGGTTGTCCACGGCGAGACGCTGGCCGTCGGTTGGCTGCCGGGCATCGCCTCGGAGGTCCAGATCGAGAGCTGGCGACGCTACGCGTGCAGCAGCCGAGCGACGTACGTGGCGAGTTCCCTCGGGACGTCGAGCATGGCACGACCTTCCGAGGGCCCACGCCCTATCCAGCACCGTCCGCTATGGCCGAAAATGCCCGTGTCGAACCGACCGCAACCGCGAACCTTGATGAGATCACCTCAGTGGTGCGCGAATTACGGCTTCACGCCACCCGGACGTCAACCTGAGGCCACCCGAGGGCGCGGAACCTACTTGATGAACGCGACCGACATTGGGTACTTGTAGACCCGACCATCGTTGGCTTTGAGCCCACCGATGACTCCGAAGATCACCTGGACCGCCATGACGGCGAACGTCGAGATACCGAAGGTGCAGAAGCTGAGGAGAAGCGCGGGCAGCGCGAGGACGGACCACAGCAATTGGAAGTTGAGCGCTGCCACAGCGTGTGCCCGGATCGCCGGTGACTGCTGCCCCTTGGCCAGGTAGGCGATCAGCGGGCCCACGAAGCCGAGCACGCCGAGGGTCAGCACCGCGCCGGCGACACCGCCGAAGTGCGCCACGAGCGCGAACGTCTTGTCGTCCGCACTGCCGAAGCCGCCGCCACCGGGCGGGAAGCCACCGGTCTGGTAACCGCCGGGCGGGACGTAGCCACTGCCGGGTGGCGAGCCGTACTGGCCGGGCGGTGGCGAGCCGTACTGGCCGGGCGGCGGGTTGTGCTCGGGTGGTGGGGAGCCGTACTGGGGAGGCGGCGAGCCGTACTCGGGAGGCGGCGGGTTGTGCTCGGGAGGCGGCGGGTTGTGCTCACCGGGCGGCGGAGCGGCGGGCGAGCCGCCCCAGGGCGCCGACGACGACGGCGGGGCCGACGGTGGGGGTGCGTAGCCGGAACCGGTCGTATCGCCGGGCGGCGCGTAGGACCCGGGGGATGGCGGCGGTAAGGCGGTCGGGTCTGGCGGTTGGCCGGGCGCGTCGCCCCCTGGGGGGCGCGGTGGTTCACTCATGTCGCCACCGTAGGGGTACCGCTCACCCCACGCTAGCGACACGACCTGACATCTCCTTGCATTGGAATGGTCAGACCTCGCCCGGAGCCGCCCAGACCGGTCAAATCGCGAATCGCGTGCGAGTTCGCCGACGTCGTAGACTGGCACTCACTTCGCCGGAGTGCCAGCTGGCGTCGGGGTGCCGGCTGACGCCGGTGCCGGACTGACCGCCGACAAGGAGGTGTGATGGCCCTCGATGACCGCAAGCTCGAGGTGCTGCGCGCCATCGTCGAGGACTACGTCGCGACCCAGGAGCCCGTCGGCAGTCGCGCCCTCGTGGAGCGGCACAACCTGCGGGTCTCGCCGGCGACGGTGCGCAACGACATGGCCGTGCTGGAGGAGGAGGGGTACATCCGCCAGCCGCACACCAGCGCGGGGCGGGTGCCCACCGACCGGGGGTACCGGCTGTTCGTCGACAAGCTCTCCCGGATCAAGCCGCTCTCGCCGGCCGAGCGCCGGGCGATTGAGCGGTTCCTGCTCGGCGCGGTGGACCTCGACGACGTGGTGCACCGGACGGTTCGCCTGCTCGCACAGCTGACCCGGCAGGTGGCCGTCGTGCAGTACCCGAGCCTGGCCCGCTCCGCGGTCCGCCATCTGGAGCTGGTCCCGATCTCCACGACCCGCCTACTGGTGGTGATGATCGCCGATACCGGCCGGGTGGAGCAGCGCCAGCTCGACCTGCCGACGCCGTTGCCGCCGGACGAGGTGACCGAGCTGCGCCGGGTGGTCAACGAGAAGTTGGGCGGCGCCAAGCTCGCCGACACGCCGCCCCTGGTACAGGCGTTGACCGACGAGATCGTCCAGCCGCTGCGGCCGGCGATGACCGCCCTGGCCACCGTGCTGCTCGAGACGCTTGTGGAACGCGGCGACGAGCGCATCGCGCTGGCCGGCACGGCGAACCTGACCCGGGCTGCCATGCTGGACTTCCAGGGCTCGTTGCGGCCCATCCTGGAGGCGCTCGAGGAGGAGGTCATCCTCCTCAAGCTGTTCGGCGAGGTGGAACCCAGCATCACCCGGGTCCGGATCGGTGACGAGAACGAGATCGAGGATCTGCGAACCACCTCGGTGGTGAGTACCGGCTATGGTCCGGGCACGACGATCGTCGGTGGGTTGGGCGTGCTCGGCCCGACCCGGATGAACTACCCGGAGACCATCGCCACGGTTCGCGCCGTGGCACGCTACGTGGGCGACCTGCTCGCGCAGGGCTGAAGTGCGACCTGCCCCCGGGCAGGGCTGAGAGGGACGACAGACGCAGTGGCTAAGGACTATTACGCGATCCTTGGCGTCAGCCAGGGCGCCTCGCCGGACGAGTTGAAGCGGGCCTACCGTCGGCTGGCGCGTGAGTACCACCCGGACGTGAACCCCGATCCGGCGGCGCAGGACAGGTTCAAGGCGATCAGCGCGGCGTACGAGGTGCTGTCCGACCCGCGCAAGCGGGAGATCGTGGACCTGGGCGGTGACCCGCTCGCACCCAGCGGCGGCGGGCCGGGGCCCGGCGCGGGTGGCCCGTTCGTGGGCTTCCAGGACATCATGGATGCCTTCTTCGGCAATGCCGGTGCCCGCGGGCCACGCCCGCGGACCCGCCCCGGCGCGGACGCCATCCTGCGTCTCGAACTCGACCTGGTGGAGACGGCCTTCGGCGTCGAGGCGCCGATCACCGTGGACACCGCGGTGGTCTGCACCACCTGCGCCGGCGCCGGCGCGGCCCCCGGCACCCACCCGGCCACCTGCGACGTCTGCGGCGGTCGGGGCGAGGTCCAGTCGGTCCAGCGGACCTTCCTGGGCCAGGTGGTCTCGGCCCGCCCGTGCGCCAACTGCCAGGGCCTGGGCACGGTGCTGCCGCACCCGTGTGCGACCTGTGCCGGGGACGGCCGGGTCCGCACCCGCAAGTCGCTGACCGTGAAGATTCCGGCCGGCGTCGAGGACGGCATGCGGATCCGCCTGTCCCAGCAGGGCGAGGTCGGTCCCGGCGGCGGTCCGCCCGGTGACCTGTACGTGGAGATCCACGAACGGCCGCACGACGTCTACTCCCGCAAGGGCGACGACCTGCACTGCCGGGTCACGGTGCCGATGACCTCCGCTGCGCTGGGCACCAAACTGACGATCAAGACCCTCGACGGGGAGGAGGCGATCGAGGTGCGGCCGGGCACACAGCCCTCGTCGACGCTGCGGATCCGGGGCAAGGGCGTGCCGCACCTGCGCGGCACCGGGCGTGGCGAACTCTTCGTCCACCTTGACGTCCGCACGCCGACGAAGCTCGACGGCGAGTCCGAGCGGCTGCTGCGGGAGTTCGCGCGGCAACGGGGCGAGGAGGTCGCCGAACTCTCCAAGCAGGGCGGCTTCTTCTCGCGGATGCGCGACGCCTTCAACGGCCACGCCTGACCGCCGGTACCGTGAGCCCGCCGCTGTTTCTCGTGGACGCGCTGCCCCCGACCGCGCAGTACCGGCTGGACGGTCCGGAGGGCCACCACGCCGCGACCGTGCAGCGGCTGCGCGCCGGTGAGGTGATCCTCCTGGGGGACGGTCGCGGCGGACTGGCCGACGCCACCGTGACCGCCGCCGGCCGCGGCTGGGTGGACGTCGCGGTGGACGCGCAGCGGGCCGTCGGCGCGCCGGATCCGCGGCTGACCGTCGTGCAGGGTGTGCCCAAGGGTGATCGCGGCGAACTGGCGGTGCAGGCGATGACCGAGGTCGGAGTGGACGAGATCGTGCCGTGGAACGCGGCCCGTTCGGTGGCGCAGTGGCGCGGCGACCGGGCCGCCAAGGCGTTGCAGCGTTGGCGGGCGACCGCCCGGGAGGCCGCCAAGCAGGCCCGCCGGCCCTGGCTCCCCGAGGTGGGCGAGGCGCAGGGCACGGCGGCCGTCGCGGCGCGATTCCGGGCGGCCACGTCAGTGGTCCTGCATGCGGCGGCGTCCGCCCGACTGGCGACCGTGGAGTTGCCGGCGACCGGCCCGATCGTGGTGATCGTGGGCCCCGAGGGCGGCATCGATGACGTCGAGTTGGCGATCTTCGAGGACGCCGGAGCGGTGCCGGTCCGGCTGGGTGATGCCATCCTCCGCACGTCCACCGCGGGCGTCGCCGCGCTGTCGGTGCTCTCCGCACGCCTCGGGCGCTGGTAGCGCTACGATCGGTGACCGTGATCCCTGACTGCCTGTTCTGCCGGATCGTCGCCGGGGAGATCCCGGCAACCGTGGTGCACGAGACGGCGCGGACCTTGGCGTTCCGCGACATCGACCCGAAGGCTCCGGTGCACGTGCTGGTGATCCCGAAGGCCCACCACGCCGACATCGGCGCCCTCGCCGAGGCCGACGCCGACTTGGCCGGCGCGGTGCTGGCGGCCGCCGCGGCGGTGGCCGAGTCGGAGGGCCTGGTCACCGACGGCTACCGCACCATCTTCAACACCGGCGGATACGGCGGTCAGGAGGTCTTCCACGTCCACGCACACGTGGTGGGCGGTGCGCCACTCGGCCCGATGCTGGCCCGATAATCCGCCCCTCTCGCCCGGAAGGGTGGCCCCGGTGTGTGGCCGGCGGAAATCGGGCGGGCCGCTGCGCCGGTCAGCCGATATCATGGAGTGTCCGTAGCATCCACGACACGCGGAAGCAGGTGCGTGAGGCCGTAGCGCCCACCCATGACCGAGACGCGAACCCCTGACCCGGAGAAGTCCGTGCAGGTCCAAGCCAAGATCACAGTCGATGACCCGCACACCATGGTCAAGCTGCTCGGAGCCCGCGACGAAGTGCTGCGGCTGATCGAGCGCTCCGTGGTCAGTGACGTCCATGTGCGTGGTAACGAGATCACCATCACCGGTCGGGCGGCCGACAACGCGCTTGCCGAGCGTGTCTTCAGCGAGCTGCTCGAGCTGATTCAGAAAGGCGAGACCCTGACCGCAGACGCCGTACGGCGTACCGTCGGCATGCTCTCCGACGGCACGACGGAGCGACCCGCCGAGGTCCTCACGCTCAACATCCTCTCCCGGCGCGGGCGGACGATCCGGCCCAAGACGCTCGGGCAGAAGCGTTACGTGGACGCCATCGACGCCCACACGATCGTGTTCGGCATCGGCCCGGCCGGCACCGGCAAGACCTACCTGGCGATGGCCAAGGCCGTACAGGCACTGCAGGCGAAGCAGGTCAACCGGATCATCCTGACCCGCCCGGCGGTCGAGGCCGGCGAGCGGCTGGGCTTCCTCCCCGGGACGCTGTACGACAAGATCGATCCTTACCTGCGCCCGCTCTACGACGCGCTGCACGACATGGTCGACCCGGAGTCGATCCCGAAGCTGATGACGGCGGGCACCATCGAGGTCGCCCCCCTGGCGTACATGCGGGGCCGCACGCTCAACGACGCGTTCATCCTGCTCGACGAGGCGCAGAACACCACGCCTGAGCAGATGAAGATGTTCCTGACCCGCCTCGGGTTCGGCTCGAAGATCGTGGTCACCGGTGACATCACCCAGGTCGACCTGCCCGGTGGGACCACCAGCGGGTTGCGCGTGGTGCGCGACATCCTGGAGGGCGTGGAAGACGTGCACTTCTCCGCGCTGGGCAGCGCCGACGTGGTGCGGCACCGGCTGGTCAGCGACATCGTCGACGCCTACGCCCGGTGGGACGCCACCCAGCAGCCGGTCCATGCCGTCGCCGGCGGCCCCCCGGGCGGTGCCGCCACCGGCAACCGCAGCCGACGCCGATAGCCTCAGGCGGCACCGTTGCCAACGGCGGTTACGCCGACCGGTACCACCTTCACCACCGCCCGGAGCAGGGGAGCACATGTCGATTGAGATCGCCAACGAGTCCGGCGTGCCGGTTGACTCGGACAGCATCCAGGCGGTCGCCCGGCATGCGCTCGACGAGATGGGGGTCAACCCGCTCGCGGAGCTGTCGATCCTGCTGGTCGACGTGGAGTACATGACCGAGCTCAACCACCGGTGGATGGACGGAGAGGGCCCCACCGACGTGCTCGCGTTCCCGATGGACGAGGGCAGCGTCGACCATGGGCCCGGCGAGGCATCCGGTGCCGAGCCCGCGCTGCTGGGTGACATCGTGCTGTGCCCCGAGGTGGCGGCCAAGCAGGCGGCGACGGCGGGGCACTCCGCGGTGGACGAGCTGGCGATGCTGACCGTGCACGGTACGCTCCACCTGCTGGGATACGACCACGCTGAGCCCGACGAGGAGCGCGAGATGTTCGGTCTGCAGGGCCGGCTGCTCCAGACCTGGCGGGCTGCGGGAAAGTCCTGATGTCCTGATGTCGGATCCGGCCACACTGGGCTTCGCGGCAGGGCTGGTCATCCTCGCCGGGCTCTTCGCGATGACTGACGCGGCACTCAACACCGTCTCGCAGGCCCGCGCAGGTGAACTGGCCCGCGAGGGCGTCCGGGGCGCGAAGGCGCTGCAGATGGTGGCGGCGGACACCGCCCGCCACATCAATCTGCTGCTCCTGCTCCGGCTGGCGTGCGAGCTGATCGCCACGAGCCTGGTGGCGCTGGTCGCCTACCAGAAGTTCGGCGCGGGCTGGCAGGCGCTGCTGCTCACCGCCGCGTCGATGACCGTGGTGAGCTTCGTCGTGGTCGGCGTGGGCCCGCGCACGATCGGACGCCAACATGCGTACGCCGTGGGCACCTTCGCCGCGCCACTGGTCCGGGCGCTCGGCCGGGGCCTCGGCCCGCTCGCGTCCCTGCTCATCCTGATCGGCAATGCGGTGACCCCGGGCAAGGGCTACCGGGAAGGTCCGTTCGCGAGCACCGTGGAGCTGCGTGAGCTGGTCGACATCGCGGAGCAGCGGGGTGTCGTGGAGCACGGCGAGCGGGACATGATCCATTCCGTCTTCGCGCTGGGTGACACGATCGTGCGCGAGGTGATGGTGCCCCGCACCGAGATGGTCTGGATCGAGGAGCACAAGACCCTGCGGCAGGCGCTGGCGCTCGCGCTGCGCAGCGGCTTCTCCCGGATGCCGGTGGTGGGGGAGAGCGTCGACGACGTGCTCGGCATCGTGTACCTCAAAGACCTGGTGCGGCTCACCGTCGGCAGCAACCCGGACGCCGACGCGACACCGGTCGCGCAGATCATGCGCGAGGCGACCTATGTGCCGGAGTCCAAGCCCGTGGACGATCTGCTCCGGGAAATGCAGGCCGCGCGCACCCACATCGCGGTCATCGTCGACGAGTACGGCGGCACGGCCGGTCTGGTCACCATCGAGGACATCCTCGAGGAGATCGTCGGCGAGATCACCGACGAGTACGACATCGGTGAGCGACCGCCGATCGAGCGCCTCCCCGACGATGCCGCGCGGGTCACCGGTCGCCTGCCGATCGAGGACCTCGGTGAGCTCTTCGATGTGGAACTGCCCACCGACGAGGTGGAGACCGTCGCCGGGCTGCTCGCGCAGTCCCTCGGACGCGTGCCGATTCCGGGCGCCAGCGCGATGGTGGGCGGGCTGATCCTGATCGCGGAGGGCACCACCGGCCGACGCAACCGGATTGATACGGTCCTGGTGCGCCGGGCCTCGCCCGACGAGCTTGACGCGCCTCCCGCCACCGAAAGGCAGACCGCCGATGCCTGAGCCGTCGCAGGACCTCTCCGCCGAGGACAGCAAGCTGGTCACGTTGGCGCGGGCGGCCCGGGCCCGGGTCTCGGCAGTGGAGGGCGCGGCGGTGCGCGACGGCGACGGGCGGACGTACGCGGCCGCATCGGTGGGCCTGCCATCGTTGTCCCTCACGGCGCTGCAACTCGCCGTGGCGAGCGCGGTCGCGGCGGGGGCGGGGAAGCTGGAGGCGGCCGCGGTGGTCACCGAGGCCTCCACATTGGACGGATCGGGGTTCGCCGCGGTGCGCGACCTCGCCGCGGACGCGCCGGTGATCCTCGCTGCGCCGGACGGCACCGTGCTCGATGTGATCGGCGATTAGGTCCGACTCCCCGAACCCAGCCCTCGTGCCAGTGTCTTGGTGCTCACCGGCTCGTACCGGGCCCGAAGGTCGGCGTAGGTGACGACGGTGAACGGTATGAGAATCAGCCCGTACAACGCCTCGGCAATCAGGAAGATGATCGTTGATGCGAGCGTCGCGGCGACCACCGTGCCGGTATCCGACGCAGTTCCGACGCTCCGGATGGCGAACGCGACCAGCTCGCTGAGGACGGTAGCCGCGACCAAGATCGCGATCACCAGGCCAATCATCGTCGCGGTGCGGCCGGCGGCGGCGCCTAGGTCACCGTTGAAGAGCCGGAAGCATCGTGAGATCGCGCCGGTCCGCTCGAACACCACGACTGCCGGCAGGATAAGAAGCACCGCGCCGACGTAGAAGACCGGAAGCAGGCACGCGAACAGCGCGGCGACGATGATGATGCTCCCCACCGCGAACCAGCCCAGGGCCGGCAGCATGCGGCGGGCGGCTGCGGCGAGTTCCCGGCCGAGCCGAGCCTGGCCGCCAGCGGCCACCGCCACGATCAGGCGGATGCCAGCCAACGTCAGCAGCAACTGCGGGATGGCGGCGAGCAGGCCCGAGCCGCCGGCGACCGCGTGCCGGACGGCACCCACCGGCTCGCCGGCCAGCGACGCGTCCCGGTCCGCCAGCGCGACGAACACATCAGCTGGTGCCACCACGACCAGACCGATGACCAGGCCGATCAGTTGCAGCGCGAGCAGCGGGCGCCAGTTCGCCGCCAGGGCCGCCCAGCCCCGCGCCCACCACCCGGCGTAGTCGGCACTGATCAGCGGATCGTGCGGATCGAACCGGCCGTGCCCCGCGGACCAGGCTGGCGGTGTGCCGGGTTCGTCGTAGGCCGCCACCCAGCCGGGATCCGGCTGGGTGAATCCACCAGGCTGCCCCGGCTGCGTGATCGACATTGTGGCTCCCCGTGATATGCGCCCCGTCCGCGGACCACACGGTAGCCCGTAGGGGCTACCCCGGCGACCCCGTTGTCCGGTGTCGGACCTGCCCGAACGGCGGCCCCAACAGACGTTTCGCCGTCGTCGACCATCGACAACAGTGGTGGCGTTGCTCCCCGTACCGTAGATCCGGAGTCGTACATGCCCGTACCACGCACCAGCCGAGTCCGTTATTCGACCGTTGCCATCGCCGCCACGCTGCTCCTCACCGGTCTCACTGTCGCGGCGCCGGCCCAGGCAACCGCGTCGGACCCGGTAACCCCGCCGATCAGCTCGCGGGTCACCCCGATCAGCGTGAACACCGCGGGTATCCCCGGTGACCGGCCCAGCGGCACCGCCTCCGTGACGCCGGACGGCCGGTTCGTGGTGTTCCAGTCCGGCGCCACCAACCTGGTGGGCGGCGCCGCGAATGGGCAGGACGACGTGTTCCTGCGCGACCGGCGCACCGGATCCACGGAGCTGATCAGCGTGGCCCGGACCGGACGACCGGGGAACGGCGCCAGCCTGGTCGGCACGACCGCGATCAGCGCCGACGGCCGGTTCGTGGCGTTCCGGTCCACCGCCACCGACCTCGTCGCCGGCGTCGACGGCAACGGGATCGGCGTGGACGCCTACGTCCGCGACCGGTTGACCCGCACCACGGTACGGGTGAGCGGTGACGCCACGCTGACGCACAACGAGTCGCCATCGATCAGCGGGGACGGCCGGTTCGTCGCGTTCGTGGCCGACGACACCACGCTGGTGCCGGGCGACACGAACCTGGTGCCTGACGTGTTCGTGCATGACCGACGGTCGGCGACCGTCCGGCGGGCCAGCGTCGGCCCCGACGGCGTGCAGGGCAACGCGGTCAGCGCGACCCCGGTGCTCAACGGCAACGGCCGCTTCGTGGCGTTCCACTCCTTCGCCAGTAACCTGGTCGCCGGTGACAGCCACGTCCCCGACATGTTCGTGCGCGACCTGCGCTTCGGCCGGACCGAGCGGGTCAGCTACGGCCCCACCGGCGGGGACCTGGACGGCGGCGTCCGGGGTGCGCCCTCGATCAGCTCCGACGGCCGGCTGGTCACCTTCTCCGCCTACGACCTTCAGGTGTACCTGCGCGACCGCACCCGTGGGGTGACCACCGTGGTGAGCGCCGGCCGCGACGGCCAGCCGAGCGGGGAGTTCAGCCACACGCCCATGCTGAGCCCGGACGGGCGGTTCGTCACGTTCCACTCCGGCGTGGGCCTGACGGCGCCGGATCCGTCGATGGTCACCATCTACCGCCGTGATCTGCGGGCCGCCACCACCACCCGGCTGCGGCTGAACACCACCGACGGCGCCCCGCTTGTGCGCGGCGCGTACCTGTACGCCACCAGCAACGCCGGCGTGGTCTTCTCCTCCGACGCGCCGAACCTCGATGTGGACGGTCGGCCCAGCCGGGCCGAGGGGGCAACCGTCCAGCTCTACCTGGCGAACTGGTGACTTCCATCGCCGTGCTCAGATGACGATTGCTTCGCCCGCCTCTGGAGAATCGGAGTAGCCATGCCTACCTCCCGCACCAACCGAAGCCGCAACGGGCTCGCCCTGATCGCCGGGGCGGCGGCCGCGACCGCCATCGCCACCGCCGCCCCGGCCGCCGCCGCCATCCCGCCGTCCATAGCGGTCAGCATCAACGGCGCCGGCGTCGTGGGCAACGCTCAGAGCGGTTCCGCGTCGGTCACTCCCGACGGCCGGTTCGTGGCGTTCGAGTCCTACGCATTCAACCTTGTCCCAGCCGACGACAACGGGCAGCGCGACGTGTTCCTGCGTGACCGGTGGGGGTACTCCGTCGAGCGGATCAGCGTCAACCGTGCGGGCGGTTCGGCGAATGCGGAGAGCACGCTCGGCACCAACGCGGTGAGCGCCGACGGCCGGTTCGTGGTGTTCCGGTCCACCGCCACGGATCTGGTGCCCGGCGACGCCAACGGGGAGGGCGCCGACATTTACGTGCGGGACCGCCAGACCCGCACCACGTCGCGGGTGAGTGGCGGGGCGCCGTTGACCCACGCCGAGCCGGCCTCGATCAGCGGTGACGGCCGGTTCGTCGCGTTCGTGGCCGACGACAGCCCGTTGGTGCGCGGCGACACCAACGGCGCGCCCGACGTCTTCGTGTACGACCGGGCGTCGGCCACCGTGCGGCGGGCAAGCGTCGGGCCGCGCGGCGTGCAGGCCAACAGCCTGAGTTCAGCGCCGGTACTCAATGGGAATGGGCGGTTCGTGGCGTTCAAGTCCTTCGCGTCAAATCTGGTGCCAGGAGATCCGGACGGCGCGCCCGACGTCTTCGTCCGCGATCTGCGCTACGGCCTGACCGAGAAGGTGAACTACGAGGCCGACGGCGCCGAGTTCGCCGACGGGGTCCGGCAGGGACCGACGATCAGCTCCGACGGCCGGATGGTGGCCTTCGCCGCCTACGAGGGGCAGGTGTACGTCCGTGACCGGGCGCGCCGGGTGACGGTGCTGGGGAGCGCAAACAGCGCCGGTGTGCCGGGCAACGAGGGGAGCCACACGCCACTGGTGAGTCCGGACGGCCGGTACGTGACGTACTTCTCGTCGGCGACCAACCTGGCCCCGCCGCTGCCGTCCATGGTGCCGCTCTACCGCCGGGACCTGGTGACCGGCACGACCCGGCGGATACCCGTGTACACCACCGGCGGCGCCCCGCTGGACGCCGCGGTCCACCCGTTCGCGAGCAGCAACGCCGGCGTGGTGTTCAACACGCACGCCACGAACCTCCCGTTCGGCGTCCGGCCCCAGCCGCTTCCCTACGCCGAGCAGCTCTACCTGGTCGGCTGGTGAGTTCCTGAGCCGATGGGTGCGCGGTTGGCCGGTGGCCGACCGCGTACCCTCGTCGGAGTGGCCAAGGGTGGAAGTTCGACGCAGTACCGTGCCGGTTTCGCCTGTTTCGTCGGGCGGCCGAACGCCGGCAAGTCCACGCTGACCAACGCGATGATCGGCCAGAAAATCGCGATCACCTCCAACCGGCCGCAGACCACCCGGCACACCATCCGCGGCGTGCTGCACCGCCCCGACGCTCAGCTGATCCTGGTCGACACGCCCGGCCTGCACCGGCCCCGGACGCTGCTCGGTGAGCGTCTCAACGACCTGGTGCGGGCAACCTGGACCGAGACCGACGTGATCGGGCTGTGTCTGCAGGCCAACGAGGACATCGGCCGCGGGGACCGGTTCATCGCCGCGGAGATCGCTGAGCTGAAGGCGACCGTGGTGGCGGTGGTGACGAAGACCGACCTGGTGGACCGGGCCCGGCTCACCTCCCAGCTGATGGCGGTGGACAGACTCGGCGACTTCGCCGACATCGTGCCGGTCAGCGCCGTGGCGAACGAGCAGGTCGACACGCTGATCGACGTCATGATCAAACACCTGCCGCCGTCACCGCAGCTGTACCCGGACGGGATGCTCACCGACGAGCCGGAGAACGTGCTGATCGCCGAGCTGATCCGGGAGCAGGCGCTGGAGGGGGTGCGCGACGAACTGCCGCACTCGATCGCCGTACTCGTCGAGGAGGTCCAGGTCGAGGGCAACCTGACCCGGATCTTCGCGGACATGTACGTCGAGCGGCAGAGTCAGAAGGCGATCGTGATCGGTGCGGGGGGCGCCCGCCTGAAGGAGGTCGGCACGCGGGCCCGGCTGGCCATCGAGGACCTGCTCGGCACCCGGGTCTACCTCGATCTGCACGTCCGCATCGCGAAGGACTGGCAGCGCGATCCGAAGCAACTGCGCCGACTGGGCTTCTAGATGAAGGGCTTCCGGGGCAGGC
This sequence comes from Micromonosporaceae bacterium, assembly GCA_035296325.1. GTDB lineage: Bacteria > Actinomycetota > Actinomycetes > Mycobacteriales > Micromonosporaceae > DATHBD01. The sequence continues at coordinate 48,804 of DATHBD010000025.1, forward strand.
TGTACCGCGACGAGGCGGTGGTGCTGCGGGTGCAGAAGCTGGGGGAGTCCGATCGGATCGTGACGCTGCTGACCCGGCAGCACGGCCGGGTGCGCGCGGTGGCCAAGGGGGTCCGCAAGACCACCTCCCGCTTCGGCGGTCGGCTTGAGCCGTTCGGCCACATCGACGTGCAGTGGGCCGAGGGCCGCTCGCTGCACGTGGTGAACCAGGTGGAGGGCATCTCCCGGTACGGCGGTTGGCTGGCCGAGGACTATCCGCGCTACACCGTGGCGAGCGCCATCGCGGAGACCGCCGAGCGGCTCACCCCGGAGGAGCACGAGCCGACGCTGCGGCTGTACCTGCTGACCCTCGGCGCGCTGCGCACCCTCGCCCAGCGCGAACGCACCAGCGACCTGGTGCTGGACGCATACCTGCTGCGGGCGATGGGCCTGGCCGGCTGGGCGCCGGCGCTGCGCGACTGCGCCGTCTGCGGTACGCCCGGGCTGCACCGGTCGTTCTCGGTGCCGGCCGGCGGCTCGGTCTGCCCGCACTGTCGACCGCCCGGATCGGCGCATCCGGCGCCGGCGACCCTGTTGCTGATGGCGGCGCTCGCGGAGGGAGACTGGCCCACGGCGGAGGGCAGCGACGCGCCGGCGCGTCGGGAGGCCAGCGGGCTGGTCGCCGCGCACCTACAGTGGCACCTCGAACGGGGCCTGCGCTCGCTGCCGCTGGTGGACCGCGGTGCGCCGGCCACGCGACCGGTCGACAACGGTGAGGAGCAACGGCGTGAGCAGGGCTGAGAACTACCGGGCGCCCTCCAAGCACCCCTCCGGTGCCCGGCCTCCGCTGCTGCCGGAGCAGGTGATCCCGCAGCATGTGGCGATCATCATGGACGGCAACGGGCGCTGGGCCAAGCAGCGCGGCCTGCCCCGCACCGCCGGACACACCGCCGGGGAGGCGGCCCTCTTCGACGTCATCGAGGGCGCGCTGGAGCTTGGTATCCGCTACGTCAGCGCGTACGCCTTCTCCACGGAGAACTGGAAGCGCTCGCCCGATGAGGTGCGCTTCCTGATGAACTTCAACCGCGACGTCATCCACCGCCGCCGCGACGAGTTCCACGAGATGGGCATCCGGGTGCGCTGGGCCGGGCGCCGGCCGAGGCTGTGGCGCAGTGTGATCAATGAGCTGGAGTACGCCGAGCAACTGACCCGACGCAACGACCAGCTCACCTTCACCATGTGCGTGAATTACGGCGGCCGGGCCGAGATCGCCGACGCGGCCGCCCGGCTCGCCGCCGACGCGGTCGCCGGGAAGATCAAACCGGAGAAGGTCAACGAGCGGCTCTTCGCGCGCTACCTCGATGAGCCGGACCTGCCCGATGTGGACATGGTGATGCGCTCCTCCGGCGAGCAGCGCCTGTCGAACTTCATGATCTGGCAGGCGGCGTACGCCGAGTACGTGTCGCTGGACACGCTCTGGCCCGACTTCGACCGGCGGCACCTGTGGTACGCCTGTGAGATCTACGCCCAGCGCGACCGCCGTTTCGGCGGCGCGATGCCGAACCCGGTCGCGCCGCCCGCGTCGCCGTAGCGCTCAGCCGTCGTAGGGCTGCTGGGCTTTCGCGCACCGCAGCGTTTCGGCCCACCAGCCGACGCAAGAAGTCTCCGGAAAGACGTCGCTGAGCGGCATGTGCGGACGGTTGCGTCACTCGCGGATCTCCATCTCGGCCACCAACCCGTCGTTGAGGCGGTAAACGTGCGTGACAGTGTGGTCGGCGAGTGGCGCTCCACTCTTGTCATGGACCACTTGACGGACAGTGACAGCGATGCGGCCATCAGGTTCTGCGGCGAACGCGATGGGCACCACAGTCGGGTCGATCTCGGCCCACTGCCGACGCCAGTAGGAAATCACCTGATCACGGCCGTGTACGACGCCTCCTTCCCAGCCGTTCGGCCAGGAGACATCCTGCGTCATGGCGGCCAACAGCGTGGGAAAATCGCGTTCGTTGAAGGCCGCGTAGAGGGTCGCGAGTAGCTCTTGTGCGGCAGGCTCCGGTGAGTTCATCGGGCAAGCATGGCCGGTCAGCGGGGCGTCCGGGAAGTAAGCCTCGACTCATCGTCGTAGCTCGGCCACCCTGCCCAGTCGCTGGAGCTTGTGCGGGTTGCGGATCGCGTAGATCTGGGTGATCCGGCCGTGCTCGATGACGAACGACACAGCCGTGTCGTTGTCGCCGCCGGGGTCGATGCGTGCCGCGACGGCGCCGTTGAGGTCGACGATGAAGGCCTTGGCGCCGGGCGCGGCATCGGTGAAGCGGGCCATGACCGGCGCGAGCTTCGCCGCCCCGCGTACCGGCTTGGGGATTGTCGGGGCCAGGCCGCCGCCGTCGCCCACGACGAGCACGTCGGGAGCCAGCACCTGGAGCAGTCCGGGCACGTCGCCGGTGGTCATTGCGGCGAGGAACCGCTCGACCACCTGCTGTTGTTCGGCGCGGCTCACCGACATCCGCGGGCGGCGCGCCGCGACGTGCTTGCGGGCCCGCGTCGCGATCTGGCGCACCGCCGCTGACGACTTGTCCAGCGCCTCGGCGATCTCGTCGTACGGCACGTCGAAGACCTCGCGGAGGACGAAAACCGCGCGCTCCGTCGGAAGCAGCGTCTCGAGCACCGCCAGCATGGCGATCGAGACGTTCTCGGCGAGTTCGACGTCCTCGGCGACGTCCGGGCTGGTCAGCACGGGCTCGGGCAGCCATTCGCCGACGTACTCCTCGCGCTGCCGGGCGAGCGTGCGCAGCCGGTTGAGGCCGAGTCGGGTCACGATCCGTACGAGGTACGCCCGGGGGTCGCGGACCTCGCCGCGTTCGGCTCCGACCACGGCTGCCCACCGCAGCCAGGTCTCCTGCACCACGTCCTCGGCGTCGGCGACCGAGCCCAGCATCTCGTACGCGACGGTGAACAGCAGGCTGCGGTGGGCGACGAAGGGATCCTCGCTCATGATGCGGACGCTACTCCGGGTCGTTCAGCCAACGGCTTCAAGCCGCACGCGGCGGCGAAGCCGTCGGACTCGATGCCGAGTGCCACGTTGGCACGGGTACTCATGTTCGCGAAGGCGATCACCGAGGTGAGCTCGACCACGGCGGGAGACCCCAGCTCGGCGCGCAGTCGGTCCACCAACTCGTCGGTCACGGTCGGCGGTGTCTGGCTCATTGCCTCGGCGTACTCCAGGACGTCCCGCTCCAGCGGAGTGAAGACGTCCGCCTCCCGCCACCGCGGGACCTCGCGCGCCTTCTCCACGTCGAGCCCCTTATTGCGGGCCTCGAAGTAGTTGAAGTCCAGGCACCACGTGCAGCCAACCAGCGACGCGACCGCCATGTGGGCGAACGACTTCAGGCCCTCGTCGCAGGCGTCCCACTTCTGCAACTTGCCGCCGAGGCCGAAGCTGGCGAACAGCACCCTGGGGTTGTGCCAGTAGACGCCAACCGCCGTCGGCACCTTGCCCAGCTTCTTCTCCATCATCCGCTTGATCAGCGCTCCCTTGACTCCGGTGATCTCGGCCGGGGGGATGCGGGTGGTGTGCTCCATGGCTCCTCCTGTGTCGGTGGCTGTGCCGACGGGTTGCAGGTCGGCACGCCATGAAGACACCGACCGGGCCGCAGATGTGACATCGAGCCGGAGAAACAGCTGCTTTGTCCGTCGTGGTCCAGGGTGCCGCCGGGGAAGCAGCGGAGCATTCCGATGAGGGGCATCATCTATTCGGGTGGGACGCTGAGACGGCCACTGGAACCGTTGCAATGATGGTCGTCGCCGGGAGCGTCCGGATCGTGGAGAAGGTCGTCCGCTACTGAAAATCGTGCGAGGACGGATTTGCCGTTGGGGTTCCGGCTGACGCCCGGCTCGCGGCTACCGATCGACTGGTGGTACGACCGCAGCCCGGCCAGGCTGGGTCGAGGTGACCGATGGAGTCGCTCTCACCGAACGTATAGACCTGCTCGCACCGGTGCGAGCAGGTCTATACGTTGCGAACCGATGACCCGAACCACCTGGGACACGCCGGAGCCGTTCACGGACGGGTCCGGATCGGGACGACCGACCGGGCCGGCGTCGATCTCGCGATCAGGAGCAGCACGGCGTGGGGTCCGGCACCTCGAACGGGACCAGGCGGGCTCCGGCGGCCTGCTGGACAAGGAGCGTCAGCGTGCCGTCCTTCCACTGCGGACGGAGGAAATCCCGGGTGTCGACCACCATGTCGAGCGGAGGCTCGGCGTGGCCCAGTGTCGAGCCCCCGAGGAGCGCGATCCGATCGATCGCGCTCCAGCTCAGGACCTCGCCAACGGTGCGCAGGCCAGTGAGCCGCTCCACACCGGGATAGACCACGGCTCGACCGCCGCGCCGGGTGGTGTGCCACTGCGCCGCCAGATGCGCCGGCCGGGCCAGGTCGGCAAGCCCGCGCCGGGCGGCCCGGTCGGCTCGGCCGCCCACCACGACGGCGTCATCCGGCAGTTGGTCGTCCGCCATCGGGGACGGCATCGAGAGACTGATCGCCACGTGCGGGAACGGCTGCCGCACCAGATGTGTGCAGGCCATCAGTCCGTCCGGGTGGTCGAGCCGGTCCACAAACGCGTGGAGCCAGTGCTCGGCAGCCCGGAGATCGGTGTGGCCCGCGTCGATGCCGAGGATCGTTGTCATGACCCGGGGAGGACCCAGATCGGGTTGGCGTAGAACCAGAGGTCCTGCCACGGGTCGGCATTGCCCACCTCGTCCATGGCGGGCCCGGCCGGGTCGACCGTCGGTCCGCCCAGCCCGACGGCGGTCCGCTTGCCGTCGGTGCCGCGCAGCCGGAAGTACATCGGCCGGTCGGCCGCCCCGATCGGGTAGGTCAGGGTGACCCGGCCGGTGGAGCCGGACACATCGAAGGACCGGACCACCCGGGTTCGTGGTGCGACGAAGGCATCGCGGTCGGTGGCCGGACCGGTCACCTCGCCGGCGATGACATCCACCCGGGCCAGCCTGGGCACGAACTGGGCCCAGTTCGGGCTGGTCGCCAGGTCGATCGTGATCACCAGTTCGACCCGGGCGCCGGGGCGGACCGACAGGGTGCCGCCGAGGGTCACGCCACCCGAGCGTGCGCCGACGACGCGGGCCTGCACATCGAGTCCGCTGAGCAGTCCGCCGTGGTCGACCCAGACCCGGCCGGCGCGGATGCCGTCCATCACCGACGCGTACGAAAGGGAGCGCGCGCCGACATGGGTACGGCTGTAGTACCCGGGCCAGAAGTCCCCTGCGGTGCGGCTCGGCGTGCCGCTGTACACCGGGTCGTTGTAGTAGCCGTTGGTGGGGAAGTCGCTGCCCGGCCCCCGGGTGGCGGTGTCGTTGTAGACCACGTGCGAGTCGGAGTTGGCGGAGATCCACCATGCCTTGCCCTCGGCGAGCAGGCTGTCCCACAGGCCACCCACGGTGGAGGTCATCCAGTCGAAGCCGCCGTACGTGCGGTAACTCTCCGCCGGGTAGAGCGGGAACGACTCGGGCGCCGGGCCGTTGTCGTAGTAGCCGCGCGCGGCGCCGGGGCCGTGGGGCGCCGGAATGCCGGCCGCCTGATGGCCGGGCGCGCCCTCCATGCCGACCGCGATCCGCGGCGCGGCATCCCGCCACCCGCGGATCTCGTGCGGCGAGTCGATGCCCTTGCGGGCCGGGTGGTTCGCGAGGAAGAGCGCATCCCGGATGCGACGCCGGGTGACGGCGTCGTTGAGGAAGTTCACCCCGGCGATGGCCAGAGCCTCATTGGCGGGTGTGGAGGCGGTCGCCGCACGTACCACGCCGTCGTACGCCTGCTCGAATTCCTGGAGGACGGCCACCTCGTTGGACCCGGGGTGGACGAAGACGGTGCCGTGCTCGGCTGCCGGGATGTTCCACTCCAGACCCTGGAAGATCAGCAGATCGCGGAAGTCGGCGCGGGCGGCCCGGATGTCCGGGTTCACCCGCTCCACCCCGATCCTTGCGTGCTGCGGACCACCGTGGTCGGTGATCACCATCCAGTCCAGGCCGTACGCCGCGGCGTGCCGGGCATGGTCGTTGACCCGGTAGAGCCCGTCCGGGCTGTACTGGGTGTGGATGTGGTGATCACCGGCCAGCCACCGGTAGCCGGCCGACTGCCGCCGTGGCCGTCCCTGCCGGTCCGCGTCGTCGTCGTCCGGCCGGGGTGCCGCGAAGGCGGCTTCCGGGGCCAGCGCGCCGGCGCCGACCAGGCCGGCGCCGAGCAGGCCCGCGCTGCGCAGAAAGCCCCGCCGCGACACGTCGCCGGGGTCGAGGGCCTCGTCGGGGATGGACAGGTCGAGGGCCGGCGGCACGTCAGCCGGGCCGGACGCTGCGGCATGTCCGTGCTGGTGTGGGTGATGGTGCTCCATGGACGGAATCTGGCCGACCAGGGCAAACGGTGGGTGGCGCGGCGAGGGCGCCGGGGCGAATTCCTACAACAGCGTTCGGAACATCCCGAGCGCCACGCTCGCTGCGACGGCCACCCCGGCCACGGCCACCCCGCCGGCGGCCAGCGCCCCGTCCGCCCAGGTGAATCGTTGCCGACGCGCGCTGGTCCGCGGCACCCCGGCATCAAAGCCACGCGCCTCCATCGCCGTGGCGAGCCGGGTCGCCCGCCGGATCGCACCGACCAGCAACCCGAACGTCGTCGAGGCGAAGAGCCGCACCCGCGCCGTAGGGCTGCGCCCGGCCGACACTCCGCGGGCCCGCCGCGCCATGGTCAGCATCTGCCAGTCCGCCGCGAGCAACGGCAGCAGTCGGAACGCGGCGAGGGCCCCGATGGCGAAGCGGGCCGGTACCCGTAGCTGTTGGATCAGCGCATCGGCAAGATCGGTCGCATCGACGGTGGCCATGACCAGTACGCCGGGCAGGGCGACCGCGAGTACCCGCAACGCCAGGGCGGCCGCGGCGGTGATCCGCTCCGCGGTGGTGTCGCCGGTGCCGAAGAGCAACTGCACCAGCGCCACACTGACCATGCTGAACAGCAGCGGCCACGCGCGGCGCGCCAGGGCGCCGAAGCGCACACCGAAGAGCGGCACCACCGCGATCTCCACCACGAGCGCGACGGCTGGTGCCACCGGGTCCAGCGTGACCAGCAGTCCGAACGCGATCGCGAAGGCGGCCGCGAGCTTCGCCACCGGGTTGCGCCGGGCCAGCGGCGCGGTCCGGTCGGCGATCGGCTCACCGAGGCGCATGCTGCTCACCGGCCAGGTGCAGGGTCCGGTCGGCCAGGGCCGCGACGAAGTCCGCGTCGTGGGTCACCGCCACCACCGCGCGCCCTTCGTCGCGGACTTTCGCCAGCAGTTCGACCAACTCCAGCCAGGTGCGCCGGTCCTGGCCGAAGGTGGGTTCATCGAGGATCAGGATCCGCGGCGCGGTGGCCAGGGCCGTCGCCACGCTGAGCCGCCGCTGTTCGCCGCCGGAGAGGGTGTACGGGTTCGCGGCGGCGAGGTGCGCCAGGCGCAGCCGTTGCAGGAGATCGTCGACAATGGAGCGGACGGCGGGAGTCGACTGCCCGGCCCGGCGCGGGCCGATGGCCAGTTCGTCATCCACCCGGCTCGCCAGGAACTGGTGCTCCGGCTCCTGGAACACCGAGCCGATCCGACGCGCCAGCACCGCCGCGGGCCAGCGGTGCGGAGGCTGGAGATCCCCGGTCAGCGCCGGCCCTGCGCGCAAGGCGCCGCCCAGCGGGGTGAGCAGGCCGCCGAGCAGCAGCGCGAGGGTGGACTTGCCGGCGCCGTTCGGCCCGACGACGGCGAGCGCCTCGTTCTCCCGTACCACGACGTCCACTTCGGACAGTGCGGGCCGGTCCGCGCCGGGATGGCGGTAGGTCAGGCCGACCGCCCGTAGCAGCTCCCGGCCGGCCGGCCCGGCGGCGCGCCGGGGGACCACCTCGTGCCCCGGTACCCACACGCCGCTGGCGGTCAGGGCGGCCCCGAGCCGGGCGAAGACCTCGGCCGGCGCCCCGTCGGCGGCCACCCCGGCCCCCGCCGCCAGCACCACGACCCGATCCACGAGGGGCAGCGCCTCGGCGACCCGGTGCTCGACCAGGATCATCGTGGTTTCGCGCGGGATCCGGGTCAGCGCGCCCCGGACCAGGATGGCGCCCGCCGGGTCCAGGTTGGCCGTCGGTTCGTCGAGGAGCAGCACGCTGGGCTCGCGCACCAGGGCGCCGGCGAGCGCGAGCCGTTGCTGCTCGCCGCCGGAGAGCGCGTGGGTACGCCACTCCCGCCCGTACCGGAAGCCGACCGCGGCCAGGGCGGCGTCAACCCGGGGCCAGATCTCGGTGGCCGGGACGCCCCGGTTCTCCAGGCCGAACGCGACATCGTCGCCGCAGCGTGCCATCACCAGCTGGGTCTGCGGGTCCTGGAACACCATGCCGACCCGGTCCCGGGCGTGCCGAGGGTCGAGCCCGTCGATGGTCACGGTGCCCTCCTGCTCGCCGGAGTCCCCGGCGAGCAGGCCGGCCAACGCGGCGAGCAGGGTGCTCTTACCCGCGCCCGATTCCCCCAGCAGGAGCACCCGTTCGCCACGCTCGACGCGCAGGTCGACGCCGCGGACCGCCCAGGCTCTGCGCCCGGCGTGCCGCCAACCGAATCCCCGCAGCTCGATGCTCAGACAGCGGCCCGTTCCCGGCCCGAGGCGAAGCGGTCGAGCACGCCCGTCTGCGCCAGCGCCCGGGTCATCGCCCAGCCACCGATGCCGGCGATGACCAGTGCGCTGAGCATGCCAAACCCGATGTAGGGCAGCCGGAACGTCGTCCAGGACAACCCCGGGTACCAGACGAACGCGTCGAAGAGCGTCGCGGTCAGCCCGCCGAGTGCGCCCGCGAGCATCGCCACCGGCAGGTTGAAGGACCGGTACGCGAAGATGAGGAACGCCAGTTCGGCGCCGATTCCTTCCGCCACGCCCTGCGGGATCGTCATGAGGCCCCACTCGCTGCCGAGCAGCGCGGCGATGATCGCGGCGAGCGTCTCGCAGTACACCGCTGCGCCCGGCTTCCGGATGATCAGGCCGCCGAGCACGGCCGGCAGCAGCCAGACGCCGTAGAGCAGCGCCTGCGCCGGCGGGAAGCCGGCGAACGCGGGCTTCGTGGTGCTCCAGAGGGTGTTCCAGGCCCAGAAGACGACCGCGAACGCGACGGCGATCGCCGACGCCACGAGGATGTCGACGGTGCGCCACCCGCGGGTTTCGGTGGTTGATGCTGTCATGGTGTGAACTCCCAGTCCTCGACAGGAACCAGGAGAAGACGCACGACACGTCCCTCGTTGGACATGACGTTACGGCGTGAGTGACCGAACTCCCTGCGCTGGCATTACCCAGATCAGGTTCGAGGGTCTGTGGCCGTTGCCGGTTGGCGGTGGCCGCACTCTCAGCGCGTGGTGCGCTCCCCTGTCGGATGTGAACTTGTGCTGGTGACGCTATCAGCGCACCCCGGCTGGCGCGAGTGCGGGCACGGGAGCATCCCAGTCGATGCGGTGGCGGTGGATCCAGCCGAACATCCGCTCCTGGGTGTAGAACGTGCGCATCGCGATGGGGAACATCAGATCGCGCAGGACCCGTCCGACCGGCCCCGGAGCCTTGTCGTTGTTGACCCGGGCGGTCTGGGCGATGATCTTCTCCACCCGTCGACGGCGCAGCCCTTCGTAGGCGGCGAACGCTCCCTCGATCGTCGGCAGGTCGCGCAGGCAGCGCGCCAGTTCGACGCCGCTCTCGATGGCGAGCGAGGCGCCCTGCCCGGAACTCGGGGACGTGGCGTGCGCGGCGTCGCCGACCAGGACGGACCGACCCCGGTGCCAGACCGGGACCGGGGGCATGTCCTCCATGCCGCCCACGTTGACCAGATCCTCCTCGCGGACGCGGGACAGCATCTCCACTGCCGGGAACTTGTCGTCGGCGTACAGCGCGCTGAGCCGGCGCAGCCACTCGGCGGCCGGGATGGCGCGGGCCTGCGCGGCGGTGAGCGGCTGCGCCGACGCGATGTTGGCGAACCATCCGGCGCGGCCGTCGTCGGTGACGAGATAGCCGAAGAAGGCGCGTTTGCCGAGCGCCAGGTGCATCGCGCCGTTCGTGCTCGCCAGCCCGTCACCGCGCACCCACCCGCCGAAGCCGAGCAGCCCGACGTACCGGGGTGCGGGTGCGGCCGGGTCGAGGAGGGTCCGGACGGTGGACCGGATCCCGTCCGCGCCGATGAGTACGTCGGCGGCGGCGTCCGTACCGTCGGCGAAGTGCGCCACCACGCGCCCGTCGGCATCGTCCAGTCCGACCAGCCGCTTGCCGTACTCGACGGCGACGCCACGGCTGACCGCCTGGTCCAGCAGCGCCCGGTAGAGGTCGGCCCGGGCGAAGGTCCGGCTGGTCGGCAGGCCCGGCAGGTCCTCGAACTGGCCGAGTCGCCTGCCGGCGCCGGTCTCCATCACCATCCGCGGCGTGGGCAGACCGACGTCCGCCACCGCGCGGTCCGCCCCGATCGCCTGGAGCGCAGCCATGCCGTTCGAGGCGAGCGTGAGCGCCCCGCCCACCCCATCGGCCTGCTGACGGTGTGCCTCGAACACGGTGGCGTCGATGCCGGCGAGGCGTAGGGCCATCGCGGTCACCGGGCCGGCGATGCCACCGCCGAGCACGATTGCTGTCCGGGCCTCAGTCACAACGGGACCTCCTTGTGGGAAAATACTTCGTACTGCCAAATATCTCGGCTACACGAGATGTTAGCGGAAGCGAGATAAGTTGTCCAAGAGTCCACCGACCGCGGCGCTGCAGGCGGAGATCGTCGGCTCGATCCGTCGGCTGATCGCCTCGGCCATGCTCTACAGCCATCAGGTGGCCGAGCGGCTCGGCCTCGGCGCGAGTGACGCCCAGTTCATGACGTTGCTGGAGGTCCACGGACCGCTCACGCCGGGGCAGTTGGCCGACCTGACCGGCTTGCGTACCGGCACCGTGACCGGGGTGCTGGACAGGCTGGAACGCGCCGGCTTCACGCGGCGTGACCGCGCACCGGACGATCGACGCAAGGTGATCGTGTCGCGTAACGATGAGCAGATCCGGGAGCGGGTCCAGCCGCACTACGCCGGGCAGGCGGCCGCCATGGTGGCGCTGCTGGGCCGCTATGACGCTGCTGAGTTGGCGGTCATCGCCGACTTTCTGCGCCGAGCCGGCGGTGCCCGCGCGCCGGGAGACGACGGGTCTGCCCGGCCACCCGGTCAAACACCGTCCACGCCGCGGTGACGAAGCCCGCCAGCCGGTTGGCCTGTGCGGCGCTGACCGGTGCCCGACCGGCTCCAGCCGGGCCAGTCCACGGCGCAGGCGAACACCTTCGCCTTGCCAACCTCCAGATACACCGGCGTCGGTTTCGACATACCGCGATCGTAGGCTGGCAGGCATGGAGCTGACCGCCCGAGGGCTGACCTTCACCGTTCGCAGCGGCGGACCGGCCGATGGCCCGGTGGTGCTACTGCTGCACGGGTTCCCACAGCACGGCGGGGAGTGGGACGCCGTGGTCCCGGCGCTGCGCCAGGCCGGGCTGCGCACCATCGCGCCGGACCAACGCGGGTACACACCGGGTGCCCGACCGCCCGACGTCGCGGACTACGCGCTCGACGAGTGCGTCGCGGACGCGCTCGCCATCATGGACGCGGTCGGCGCGGATCGTTTCCACGTCGTGGGCCACGACTGGGGTGCCGTCGTCGCCTGGCTGCTGGCCGTCGATCACCCGGAGCGGGTCCGCACGCTGACCGCGCTCTCGGTGCCGCATCCGGTCGCCATGACCCGGGCGATCCGCCACGACGCCGGCCAGAAGGCGCGCTCCGCATACATCGCGCTCTTCCGGCAGAAGGGCATCGCGGAGAAGGTGCTGCTCGCGGCGGACGCCGCGGCGTTGCGGCGGGCGTTCGCCGGCTCCGGCCTGGACCGTCCGGGCGTCGAGCGGTACGTGGCTCCGCTGCGCGCGCCGGGAGCCCTCACCGCGGCGCTGAACTGGTACCGGGCGGTCGACATCGGCGCCTTCCCCACGGCGGGTCCGGTGACCGTCCCCACGACGTTCCTGTGGAGCGATGGCGACGTGGCGATCGGACGGGTCGCGGCGGACGGTTGCGCCGAGTTCGTGACGGGGGAGTACCGCTTCGTGCCGCTGGCCGGCGTGAGTCACTGGATTGTCGACCAGGTGCCGGACGTGGTGGTGGCGGAGGTGCTGTCCCGGGTCAACCGGGCTACCGAGGGGTAGTACCCGCGGGTAACATAACGCTGGGAGCGGCCACGCCTAGCAGGGGGTAGCGATGACGACCACAGGAAGCCCGGGATCGGCGCCGGGAGCGCTCGACGAGCCGATGGGCGGGGAGGCCGCGACGGTGGCGGCCGCCGCGCCCACCGGGTCCGCCTCCGAGCGGGAGGCGCGCCAGATGGCCGAGGCCGCCCGGGAGAGCGACTGGCGCAAGCCCAGCTTCGGCAAGGAACTGTTCCTCGGGCGGTTCCGGCTCGATTTGATCGAGCCGTACCCGACGCCCGACCCCGCCCAGGTCGCCAAGGCCGACGCGTTCATGGCGAAGCTGGAGCCGTTCGTGCGCTCGGTGGACGGCCTGGCGATCGACCGGGAGGCGCACATCCCCGACGAGGTGCTTGACGGGCTCGCCGGGCTGGGCGCCTTCGGCATGAAGATCGACGAGAAGTACGGCGGCGTCGGCCTGAGCAACCTGCACTACTGCCGGGCGCTCGTGCTCGCCGGCTCGGTGAGCCCTGCCGTCGGGGCGTTGCTCTCGGCGCACCAGTCGATCGGGGTGCCGCAGCCGCTCAAGCTCTTCGGCACCGACGAGCAGAAGCAGCGGTTCCTGCCCAGGCTGGCCGCCGGCGAGGTGTCCGCGTTCCTGCTCACCGAGCCCGATGTCGGCTCCGACCCGGCCCGACTGCGGACCACCGCCGTGCCGCAGCCCGACGGCACCTATCTGCTCAACGGCGTCAAGCTCTGGGCCACCAACGGCACGCTCGCCAGCCAGCTCGTGGTGATGGCGATGGTGCCGCCGTCGGCGGGTCGCAAGGGCGGCATCACCGCCTTCGTGGTGGAGGCCGACTCCGACGGGGTCACCATCGAGCGCCGCAACGCCTTCATGGGCCTGCGCGGTCTGGAGAACAGCGTCACCCGCTTCTCCGACGTCCGGGTGCCGGGAGAGAACCTGATCGGCAAGGAGGGCAAGGGCCTCAAGATCGCCCTGACCACACTCAACGCCGGCCGGCTCTCGCTGCCCGCGATGTGTGTGGGTGCCGGCAAGTGGGCACTCGGGGTGGCCCGCGGGTGGTCGGCCGAGCGGGTGCAGTGGGGTCTGCCGGTCGCCAGGCACGAGGCGGTCGCGAAGAAGATCGCGTTCATCGCCGGGTCGACGTACGGCATGGAAGCCATGCTCGAACTCTCCTGCATGCTCGCCGACGACGACACCAACGACATCCGGATCGAGGCGGCCCTCGTCAAGCTGTACGCCAGCGAACTGGCCTGGCAGGTGGTCGACGAGCTGATTCAGATCCGCGGCGGCCGCGGGTACGAGACCGCGGACTCGCTTGCGGCGCGTGGCGAGCGGCCGATCGCAGCCGAGCAGGTGCTACGTGATCTGCGGATCAACCGGATCTTCGAGGGCTCGACCGAGATCATGCACCTGTTTATCGCGCGCGAGGCGGTCGACGCGCACCTGGCGGTGGCCGGCGACATCATCGACCCGGACGCCGCACTTGCCCGCAAGGCGCGCGCCGCCGGACGGGCCGGCGCGTTCTACGCGAAGTGGCTGCCGACCCTCGCGGTCGGTCGCGGGCAGGTCCCCGGCGGGTACGCCGAGTTCGGCCCGCTCGCCGGTCACCTGCGCTACATCGAGCGGGCCTCCCGGCGGCTGGCCCGGGAGACGTTCTACGGGATGGCGCGCTGGCAGGGCAGGCTTGAGCGCAAGCAGGGCTTCCTGGGCCGCATCGTGGACATCGGCGCGGAGCTGTTCGCCATGTCCGCCGCCTGCGTCAAGGCGCGCGCCGAGCGGGGTACCCGCCCGGAGGGCGTGGAACTCGCGGACCTCTTCTGCCACCAGGCACGACTGCGCGCCGAGCGACTGTTCTCCGCGCTCTGGGACAACACCGACGGAGCCGACGTGGCCGCCGCCAAGCAGGTCATCGCGGGCCGGTACGCGTTCCTGGAAGAGGGCGTGATCGCCCCACCAGAGGTGGGGGAGTGGGTGTCGTCGTGGCAGCCCGGCCCGTCCACCGAGACCGACGTGCGTCGCCGCCGTCCCTGATCAGCGCAGACCCAGGCCCCGCAACTCCAGCGTGGCGAGCGCGTCGACGGCCGCCGGGTCGCCGCGCCGCCACGCGGACGCGATGTCCGGGTCGATGCTGGTGAGCTTGTTGAGCGGCTGGGTGGCCAGCGCCCGCAGGGCGAGGAGATCCCGGCCGTTCGTGGCCGCGCGCAGCCGAGCGGCCGCGGTGGCACGGCGGATCCACCGGATCCGCAGCGGTAGCCACCCGAAGACGACCAGCCCGACGGGCACCGCGACCAGCGCCAGTACCAGGAGGAGCGCGAGGTCGTTCACGGCGTCCTGCTGATCCTGCCCGGCGTTGGCCAGCGCCCGGGCGGCGTCGGCGGCCCGCCGCAGCGGCGTGGCGATGGCGCCGCCGACGCCCGGCACGTCGTCGATGCGGTCACCGGCGCCGCGGAGGTTGTCGGACAGTCCGGTGCCGGCACTCTCCAGCTTCGCGCCGGGCACGGCCAGCTTCTGGATCAGGTCGTACAGCTTGAACCCCAGGCTTACCCAGATGTATGCCCACGCGATCGCCAGGACGTCGGTGAGCAGTTGGGTGGCGCTGCGGACCGGAGTGTCTGCATACAGCTTCACGAGTCGACAGCCTGCCCGATCGGAGCCGCCCGCGTAACCCCGGGGCGGGGGCGGGTCAGTGCGGCTCGTGCGCGTGGCTGACCGCATCGGCCACGATGTGGGCGATGTGCTCGTCGGTGAGGGCGTACGTGATCTCCCGGCCGCGGCGGGTGCCGATGACCACACCGGCACCGCGCAGCACCCGTAGGTGCTGGGAGACCAGCGGCTGAGCCACGCCGAGGGCGTCGACCAGTTCGTGCACGCAGCGTTCCCGGATCGCCAGCTCCGTGACGATGCGGATACGCAGTGGTGCGGCGAGTGCCTTGAGCAGCTCGCCGGCGGCCTCGTACGGGTCGGTGGGAGACATCGTGGGGGCAACCATAACGGCCCTTGTCACGACCGGTCGAGCACGACCTCCGGCGGCGCCGGCACGCCGGGCGGATCCGGTGGGAGGCCACGGGTACCCGACGACGCCGTGGGCACCCGGGCACGCCGCAGCCGGCGCCACGCCGCGGCCGACACGCTGACCACGAAGAAGCCGGCGATGGCCAGCAGCACGACCGTGGCGCCGGCGCCGGTGTCGAGGTTGGCCGACAGGAACACCCCACCCACCGCCGCGCTCAGGCCGAGCGCCATCGCGAGCGCCATGGTTGCCCGGAAGCCGCGGCTGACCTGCTGTGCGGTCGCCACGGGGACCACCATCAGGGCGCTCACCAGCAGCAGCCCGACGGCCCGCATCGCCACCGTCACGGTGACCGCCGTGGTGATGGCGAGGATCAGGTTCAGGGTCCGGACCGGCAGGCCGGAAACCCGGGCGTACTCCTCGTCGTGGCACACGGAGAACAACCACGGCCGCAGCAACAGGGCCACCGCCAGCACCCCCACCCCCAGCGCGCCCATCATGACCAGGTCGCCGCGCGACGTGGTCAGGGGCGAGCCGAAGAGGTACGAAACGAGGCTCTTGCTGCTCGATGCACTGGACAGGTTGACCAGCAGCACGCCGCCGGAGATCCCGCCGTAGAACAGCATCGCGAGCGCCACGTCGCCGGAGGTACGCCCGCGCTGGCGCACCAGTTCCACCACCACGGCGCCGATCGCGGCGACGATCACCGCGGTGATCACCGGCGAGCGCTCCAGCAGCAGGCCCAGCCCGACACCGGTGAGGGCGACGTGGCCGAGTCCGTCACCGATCAGGGAGAGGCGTCGCTGCACAAGGTAGATGCCGATCGCCGGCGCGGTCACTCCGGTGATCATCGCGCCGATCAGCGCCCGGATCATGAAGTCGTGGGCGAGCGGGTTCACCAGAGCCCTCCGTGCTCGATCGGGCCGTGGGGGTGCACGTGGTCGTGGTCCGGGTCGGCGTGGTGCCCGGCCGGATCAGGGACCGGTCCATCGTGGACGATCGCGCCGTCGTGCACGACCACCGCCCGGCTTATCAGCGGGCGCAGCGGGCCGAGCTCGTGCGCGACCAGCAGCACCGTGCCGCCCGCACCGGCAAACTGGCTCAGCGCGGCAGCGAAGGCCTCCTGGCTCGCGGCGTCGACGCCGGCCGTGGGTTCGTCGAGGACGAGCAGTTCCGGCCGCCCGGCCAGGGCACGCGCGATCAGTACCCGCTGCTGCTGGCCGCCGGAGAGGGTGCCGACCGGATCCCGTACCCGGTCGGCCAGGCCGACGGCGGCCAGCGCGTCGCCGATCGCGGCCCGGTCATCCGTGGACGCCGGGCGCAGGAAACCCCGGCGGGCCAGCCGGCCGGCCGCGACCACCTCGCCGACCGTCGCCGGCACACCGCTGCCGGCGGTGATCCGCTGTGGGACGTACCCGATCCGCCGCCAGCCGCGGAACCGCCGCAGCGGGGTGCCGAAGAGTCGAATCGTGCCGCTGCCGAGCGGTACCAGCGCCAGGGCGGCACGGATCAGCGTCGATTTGCCCGAGCCGTTGGCGCCGAGGATGGCGACCGTCTCGCCGGCGGCGACGTTGAGCGACACCTCGTCCAGCACGCGGCGAGCGCTGTAGCCGACGGCGATCCGGTCCAACGCCACAACCTCGGTCATCGCCGTGCCGCCATGGGTCGACTCTCTCCTATAATGACAATCATTGCCAACAGCGCATGGTACGCGGTGTGGCGCTGTGCCACGTACCCCAGTTACGCCACTTCGGCGACGGCCTGCGCAAACTGGGCCGCGTACAGCCTGGAATAGGCACCGCCCGCGTCCAGCAGCGCGCGGTGGGTTCCCTGCTCGACGATCCGCCCGGACTCCATCACCAGGATCAGGTCGGCGTCGCGGATGGTGGAGAGCCGGTGGGCGATCACGAAACTGGTCCGGCCCCGCCGCAACGTGCTCATCGCGCGCTGGATCAGCACCTCGGTCCGGGTGTCCACGGAACTGGTGGCCTCGTCGAGAATGAGGATGGCCGGCTCGGCGAGGAAGGCGCGGGCAATGGTGATCAGCTGCTTCTCGCCGGCGCTGACATTGGACCCCTCCTCGTCGATGACGGTGTCGTAGCCGTCGGGCAGGGTGCGGACGAAGTGGTCGACGTGGGTGGCCCGGGCCGCCTCGACGATCCGCTCCGGGGTGGCCGTCGCCGCTCCGTACGCGATGTTGTCCGCGATGGTGCCGCCGAAGAGCCAGGCGTCCTGGAGCACCATGCCGGTCATCGCCCGCAGCTCTTCGCGGGACATGGTGGCGATGTCCACGCCGTCCACGGTGATCCGGCCGCCGGTGATCTCGTAGAACCGCATCAGCAGGTTGACCAGCGTGGTCTTGCCCGCGCCGGTGGGCCCGACGATGGCGACGGTCTGCCCCGGCTGCACGCTGAGCGAGAGGTCCTCGATCAGCGCAGTGTCCGCGGCGTACCGGAACGAAACGCTGTGGAAGTCGACCCGCCCGCGGACCCTGTGCGGGCGGGCCGGCCGGGCCGGGTCCGGGCTCTGCTCCGCCGCATCGAGCAGCGCGAAGATGCGTTCCGCCGACGCGACGCCGGACTGCAACAGGTTGGCCATGCTGGCAACCTGGGTGAGCGGCTGGCTGAACTGCCGGGAGTACTGGATGAACGCCTGCACGTCGCCGAGCGAGAGCGCCCCGGAGGCCACCCGGAGCGCGCCGACCACGGCGACGAGCACGTAGTTCACGTTGCCGATGAAGAACATCGTCGGTTGGATCAGCCCGGAAATGAACTGCGCCCGGAAGCTCGCCGCGAAGAGCGTGTCGTTGTGCTCGCGGAACTGCCGCGTCGCCTCCTCCCGCTGGCCGAACACCTTGACCAGCGAGTGCCCGGTGTACATCTCCTCGATGTGGCCGTTGAGCCGGCCGGTGGTGGCCCACTGCCGCACGAACTGCGGTTGGGCCCGCTTGCCGATCGCCGCGACGACCACCACCGACAGCGGCACGGTGACCAGCGCGATGATCCCGAGCAGCGGCGAGATGACGAACATCATCGTCAGCACACCGACGATGGTGAGCAGTGAGATCACGATCTGGCTCAGCGTCTGCTGCAGCGTCTGGCCGAGGTTGTCGATGTCATTGGTGACCCGGCTGAGCAGTTCGCCGCGGGGTTGGCGGTCGAAGTACGCCAGCGGCAGCCGGGAAAGCTTCGCCTCGGCCCGCTCGCGCAGTTCGAAGACGGAGCGCTGCACGATCGTGGTGGTGAGACGCCCCTGGACCAGGCTGAAGACCGACGCACCAAGGTAGACGAGCAGCGCCAGCAGAAGGACCCGGCCGAGTTCGTCGAAGTCGATGCCCTGCCCAGGCACCAGGTCGATCGCCGCCAGCATGTCCGCCCGGGTCTGCGCACCCGAGGCCCGCAGGTCGGCCACCGCGTCGGCCTTACTCGCCTCGGCCGGAAGTTCCCGGGCCACCACCCCGATGAAGATCACGTCGGTGGCCCAGCCGAGGATCCGCGTGCCGAGGACCGACAGCACGACGCTCGCCACCGCGAGCGCCAGACCGACGGCCACCCGCATCCGTTGTGGGCGGAGCATCCGCAGCAGCCGCCGACCCGATGCTTTGAAGTCGAGCGCCTTCTCGGTCGGCATGCCGCCCATGAAGGCCGCCGGGCCGCGGTTCATGCCGCCGGGGGCGGGCCCCAGACCGCGCCGCGGCGTGGCGCGCTCACCCACCGGCCCAGCGTCGCTCCTCGCGCTCTCGCTCCTCGCGCTCACGCTGCCTCCTGTTCGGTCAGCTGGGACAGCACGATCTCGCGGTAGGTCTGATCCGTCTCCATCAGCTCGTCGTGCGTGCCGGTCGCCGCAACCCGACCCTGGTCGAGCACGAGGATGCGGTCGGCGTGCCGGATCGTGCTGACCCGCTGCGCCACGATCACCACGGTCGCGTCGGCGGTCTCCCGGGCCAGCGCCGAGCGCAGCGCCGCGTCGGTGGCGTAGTCCAGCGCGGAGAAGGAGTCGTCGAAGAGGTAGATCTCCGGCCGGCGGACCAGGACCCGGGCGATGGCCAGGCGCTGGCGTTGGCCGCCGGAGACGTTCGTGCCGCCCTGAGCGATCGGCGAGTCCAGGCCGTCCGGCATCTGCTCCACGAACGCCCGGGCCTGCGCGATCTCCAGCGCCTGCCACAGCTCCGCCTCGCTGGCGTCCTGCTTGCCGTACCGCAGGTTCGAGGCGACCGTACCGGTGAACAGGTACGGCCGCTGCGGCACGAAGCCGACCGCCTGCGAGAGCGCCGCCGGATCGAAGCTCCGCACATCCACGCCGTCCACCCTGATGCTGCCGGCGGTGGCGTCCATCAGCCGGGGGATCAGGTTGAGCAGCGTACTTTTTCCACTGCCGGTGCTGCCGATGATCGCGGTGGTTTCGCCCGGCCGGGCGAGAAGATCAATGCCGCGCAGCACCGGCTCCTCGGCGCCGGGGTAGCGGAACTCCACATCCCGCAGCTCCAGATGGCCGTGGGTGGCTGTCGCGTGTACCGGATCGGCGGGCAGGACGACGCTGGACGGCGTGTCGAGCACCTCGGTGATGCGCTCGGCGCAGACCTCCGCGCGGGGCACCATGACGAACATGAAGGTGGCCATCATGATCGCCATGAGGATCTGCATCAGGTAACTGAGGAATGCCGTCAGGGCGCCGATCTGCATCGCGCCGCTGTCGATGCGGTGACCGCCGAACCAGAGCACGGCGACACTCGAGGCGTTCATCACCAGCATGACCATCGGGAACATCAGCGCCATCAGCCGACCCACGCCGAGCGAGACGTCGAGCAGTTCGGTGCTGGCCACCGCGAAGCGCTCCTGCTCCGGGCGGTCGCGGACGAACGCCCGGATCACCCGTACGCCGGTGATCTGCTCGCGCAGCACCCGGTTGATCTGGTCCAGCCGTACCTGCATCAGCCGGAACAGCGGACGCATCCGCACGATGATGAGCCCGACCGCCAGCGCCAGCAGCGGAACGGCGACCACGAGCAGCAGCGACAGCGGGACGTCCTGGTTGAGGGCCAGGATGATGCCGCCCACACACATGATCGGCGCGGAGACCATCAGGGTGAAGGTCATCAACGCCAGCATCTGCACCTGCTGGACGTCGTTCGTGGTACGGGTGATCAGGGACGGCGTGCCGAACTGACTCACCTCGCGTGCGGAGAAGTCCTGGACCCGTTCGAAGATGTCCGAGCGGATGTCGCGGCCCGCGGCCATCGCGGTCCGGGCGCCGAAGTACACCGCCACGGCCGAAGTCGCGATCTGGATCAGTGTCACGGCCATCATCACGGCACCGACCCGCATGATGTAGGTCACGTCGCCCGGCACCACGCCGCGGTCGATGATGTCGGCGTTGAGCGTCGGCAGGTACAGGGTGGCCAGCGTCTGTACCAGTTGCAGCAGCACCACGAGCGCGATGGCGCCCCGGTACGGCCGCAGATATGCGCGCAGGAGCCGGGTCAGCACGGTTTCATAGCGCGGCCAGTCGGAGCACCGCGAGGAGCAGCAGCGCCGCGGCCATGGCGAGCCGGACCAGGCGGTCGCGGCGGTCGTGGCGGGTCCAGGTGAGCGCCAGCAGCACCACGATCGCCGCGGAGAGGAGCAGCAGGATCACCGCACCCAGGAAGCCCAGGAACAACAGTGAGATCAGCAGCACCGCGAGTGTTCCCAGGAACACCGCGGTCGGACTCACCCGGCGTAGCCGCTGGGCGGTGAGGTTCGCGTCGCCGGTCATCGTTGGGTCCTCCGTATGCTGGGCGCGACGACACACCTTACTGCGACGGCAAACCCTACTCCGGAGGCGCGGATGCTCGTAGTCACCAGGTTCACGATCGGGGACGCTGACGCCGCGGGCCAGGCCGATTTCGTGGCCCGGGCGCAGACCGCCCTGCGGGTGCTCGCCGGGTGCAAGGGCTACCTGCGTGGTCGACTGGCCAGATCACTCGACGAGTCGACCCACTGGCTGCTGCTCACCGAGTGGGCATCCGTGGGCGCGTACCGGCGGGCGCTTTCGTCGTACGACGTCAAGGTCCACGCGACCCCGCTCCTGGCGCAGTCCGCGGACGAGCCGTCCGCGTACGAGGTGCTCGCCGACGCCGATGCCGGCGGTGAGATCACGGTAGCCATCAGCGACCGCGCGGACGCGCGCTGAGAACACTACGATCGATGGCATGACCCCGAACGGCGCGTTGAGCGAGGCGCCGCCTCCCGAGCAGCCGGCAGCACCGGCTGGTCCGCCCGAGCAGCAGCCGGCAGGGCCGGTCGAGCCACCGCTGCCGCCGCGCGGCCCGGGCGTTGCACCACCCTTCGCCGCCCCTCCCATGGACCGCGACCAGAAGACGATCTGGGTCAGGATCGGCGTCAGCAGTTTGATCCTCGTGCTGGGCTGCGTGGCCGGTGCGGTCGGTCTCGGCGTCCTGATGGCGGGCGCGCCCCGGCAGATCGAGGCGCAGGCCCGAGTGCTGGTGGACGACTACCTCGGCGCGCTCGTCGAGGAGGAGTACGCCGAGGCGTACCGCATGCTCTGCCCGGCCACCACCCGCCGGACCTCGCTGGAGGCCTTCACCGACCGTGAGCAGGCTCGCCCGATCAGCGAGTACGAGGTGGATGACGTCCGCACGGAAGGCGACCTGATCGTGGGAGCGTCGGTGACCTACCAGGACGGGCAGGCCGTCGACCGGGAGTACGTGGTGCCGGTCGGGGGCACCCGACTGCGCATCTGCGGGGAGCGCTGACCCGCGCCGACGGCCTGCGACCATGCGGGTAACCTGGATGCGGCCGGGCGGTACGTAACCGTACGCTCGATTGTGGCGTTGACGACGACAGCACCCGCTGCGTTGGGCTCCCGCCTGACACGCCCGCCCGACACGCCCCGCCCGTAGGCACGCCCCGCCGACATCCAGCCGTCGTAAGGCGCAGGAGGAGACCCATGCCCGCCGATCAGATCGACTCCGTTGTCAGCCTCGCCAAGCGACGGGGCTTCGTGTTCCCGTCCAGCGAGATCTACGGCGGGACCCGTTCGGCGTGGGACTACGGCCCACTCGGCGTGGAACTCAAGGACAACGTGCGCCGCCAGTGGTGGAAGGCGATGGTCCAGCAGCGCGACGACATCGTCGGCCTCGACTCCGCGATCATCCTGGCCCGTCAGGTCTGGGCCGCCTCCGGCCACATCGACGAGTTCGTCGACCCGCTGACCGAGTGCCAGTCCTGCCACAAGCGCTTCCGGGCGGACCACCTGGAGGAGGCGTACGTCGCCAAGCACGGCGCACCGCCCACCTCGCTGGCCGAGATCAACTGCCCCAACTGCGGCAACAAGGGCACCTTCACCGAGCCGAAGATGTTCAACGGCCTGATGAAGACCTACCTCGGTCCGGTGGAGAGCGAGGAGGGCCTGCACTACCTGCGGCCCGAGACCGCCCAGGGCATCTTCGTGAACTTCGCCAACGTCATGACGTCGGCGCGCAAGAAGCCCCCGTTCGGCATCGCCCAGGTCGGCAAGAGCTTCCGCAATGAGATCACGCCCGGCAACTTCATCTTCCGGACCCGCGAGTTCGAGCAGATGGAGATGGAGTTCTTCGTCGTACCGGGCAGCGACGAGCAGTGGCACGAGTACTGGCTCTCCGAGCGCTGGAACTGGTACACCGACCTCGGCCTCTCCGAGGCGAACCTGCGCTTCTACGAGCACCCCAAGGAGAAGCTCTCGCACTACTCCAAGCGCACCGTCGACATCGAGTACCGGTTCCGCTTCGGCGGCACGGAGTTCTCCGAGCTCGAGGGCGTGGCGAACCGGACCGACTTCGACCTCACCACGCACACCAAGCACTCCGGCATCGACCTGTCCTACTTCGATCAGGAGAAGGGCGAACGTTGGGTGCCCTACGTCATCGAGCCGGCCGCCGGTCTGACCCGCGCGGTCCTCGCATTCCTGCTCGAGGCGTACGGCGAGGACACCGCGCCCAACACCAAGGGCGGCGTCGACAAGCGCACGGTGCTGCGGTTCGACCCACGGCTGGCCCCGATCAAGGTCGCCGTGCTGCCGCTCTCGCGCAACACCGACCTCTCGCCGAAGGCCCGTGACCTGGCGGCGATGCTGCGCAAGCGGTGGACCGTCGACTTCGATGACGCGGGAGCGATCGGCCGACGGTACCGCCGCCAGGACGAGGTTGGCACCCCGTACTGCATCACGGTCGACTTCGACACCCTCACCGACGACGCCGTGACCGTCCGCGACCGGGACACCATGGCGCAGGAGCGGGTGTCCCTGGACCAGGTGGAGCGCTACCTCATCGAGCGCCTCCCCGGCTGCTGACCGCCCGCCGGAGGCGGCGAGGTGCCGTCACGCGACGGCCGTCCCCTCGATCTCGACCATCAGGCCGGGGACTGCCAGCCGGGTCACCCCGAGCATCGTGCTGCTCGGGGCCACCCCGGCGGCGCCCAACCGTGACGCCAACGCACCGTAGTGCTGGAGGAGCAGATCGACGTCGGTCGTGTAGACGTTGAGTCGGACGAGGTTCGCGAGGGACATGCCGGCCGCGCCGAGAACGGCCTCCAGGTTGTCGAGGCTCAGCGCCAACTGCGCCGCCATGTCCCCGGCATGCTGGGGCTTGCCGTCGCCGCGCATCGCGGTCTGCCCGGCGCAGTACAGGGTGCGGGTGTGCCCGGAGACGATCTCACCCTGGTTGTACCCGAACGCCGCCGACCATGTCCATGGGTTGACCGCCGATCGAACCGTTGCCATCTGAACTCCCGTTCCTGAGACTGGGGCACGCATGATCGGGCCCCACGTGCGGTGAGCCTCTCAAGGCAATCACGACATCCTGTGTCGTGTATTCCTGGCATAATCCCCGGATGCGGGCCGACCGGTTGGTCTCGCTGGTGCTGCTGCTGCGCCAGCGCGGGCGGCTGTCCGCGGCCGCACTGGCCCGCGAACTGGAGGTCTCCACCCGCACCGTGCTGCGCGACATCGAGGCGCTGTCCACGGCCGGCGTCCCGGTCTACGCGGAACGCGGCCGGCACGGCGGGTTCGCGTTGCTGCCCGGTTTCCAGACCGAACTCACCGGGCTGAACCACGACGAGGCGCTCGCCCTGCTCGTTGCCGGATCGCGGCGCGGCGCGCAGGCATTCGGTCTCGGCTCGGCACTGGCGTCGGCCATGCTCAAGGTGGTTGATGCGTTGCCGGAGAGCTACCGGGACACCGCGGCCGGCGCGGTCGAGCGACTGCTCATCGACCCGGAGACCGACCTGCTGTCGCGTCGGATGGTCGCCGAGGAGGTGCCCGACAGCGTGGTGGCCGAGGTTCGACGCGCGGTGTTCGCCGGACACAAGCTCCGCATCCGGTACGCGGCTGCGGGCCAGACCCCGAAGTGGCGCACGGTGGACCCGATCGGTCTGGTTACCGTACGCGAGAAGGGCTACCTGCTGGCCACGAGATCTGGTGCGGACCGCACGTACCGGCTGTCCCGCATCTCGGCCGCCGAGGAGCTTTCCGAACCCGCACAGCGACCCGACCGGGTGGATCTGGACCGGGCCTGGCAGGAACGCAGCACGCAGTTTCGGACCGGTGGCGACCTGGTCACTGTGCTGGTCCGGGTGGACCCGATGCGGCGCGACGACCTGGTGGGCTCCGCTGTGGCAGTCCGCGCCGAAGAGGCTGATGCAGATGGCTGGCTGCGGCTGGAGGTGACCTTCCAAGATCCGAGACATGCCGAATGGGCGCTGTGGCGACTGGCCACGAACGCGGAGGCCCTCGCCCCGCAATGGTTGCGCACCGCCCTGCGCGACCGTGCCGCCGCGATCGCCACCTGCTACGACGGCGCGTTTGACGAGGGTCGCTGAGCCGTCTCACGAGCACGGCCGGGCTTGTGTCATCGTTGAGCGCGTGATTGCTCCCCTGGTGCTGGGCCGATACACCATCGACCCGCCGGTCGTGCTCGCGCCGATGGCCGGCATCACCAACCTCGCGTACCGCCGGCTCTGCCGCGAGCAGGGCGCCGGGCTGTACGTCTGCGAGATGATCACAACGCGGGCGTTGGTGGAGCGGATCCCCAAGACTCTCGGCATGGTGGCGTTCGACGCCGATGAGTCCCCGCGCAGCCTGCAGCTCTACGGCGTGGACCCGGCCGTGGTGGCCCGGGCGGTGGCGATGGTCGTGGACGACGGTCTCGCCGACCACATCGACCTGAACTTCGGCTGCCCCGTGCCGAAGGTGACCCGACGGGGCGGGGGAGCGGCGCTGCCGTGGCGACGTCGGCTGTTCGCGCAGATCATCCGGGCCGCAGTGGCGGTGGCCGGGCCGGCCGGTGTACCGGTGACCGTGAAGATGCGCAAGGGCATTGACGACGATCATCTGACCTACCTGGATGCCGGGTTGGCGGCGCAGGACGCGGGCGCCGCGGCGGTGGCGCTGCACGCGCGGACCGCCGCCCAGCGGTACTCGGGGTCGGCCGACTGGTCGGCGATCGCGGCCCTGAAGGCGACCCTCGACGTGCCGGTGCTCGGTAACGGCGACATCTGGGAGGCCGACGACGCGCTGCGGATGATTGCTGAGACCGGCGCAGACGGAGTGGTGGTGGGCCGTGGCTGCCTCGGCCGGCCATGGCTCTTCGCCGACCTGGCCGCTGCCTTCGCCGGTCGGTCGGAGCGGGTGCTGCCCCGACTCGATGTGGTGGCCGCGACGATGCGCCGCCATGCGCAACTCCTTGTCGAGTGGCAGGAGCACGAGGTCAGGGGGTGTGCGGACTTCCGCAAGCACACCGCGTGGTACCTCAAGGGCTTCCCGGTCGGCGGCGAGCTGCGCCGGGCACTGTCCATGGTGGCCAGTCTCGCGGAGCTGGACGACCTGCTCGGCAAGTTGGATCTCACCGCCCCCTTCCCGGTGCAGACGCTGGGCCAGCCGCGCGGTCGCACCAACGCACCGGGCAAGGTCTACCTGCCCGAGGGCTGGCTGGACGATCGCGAAGCGGAGGTCGTACCGGAGGGCGCGGAGCTCGAGGACTCCGGCGGCTGAGCGGTCGCGCGGAGGCCGCGCTGTCCACTGCGGCGCTACCAGGGCGACATTGTCCGTTTCCCCGGCGTAGGGTGGTCCGGCAACTGGTGGACGCCTTCGAGGAGGACACGGGATGGGCAGTCGGTGGTACACCGTGGTCGTCGACGCCACCGATCCGGCGCGGCTCGCCAGGTGGTGGGCCGAGGTGCTGGACTACCGGGTCCTGCACGAGGGGCCCGATGAGGTGGTCATCGCGCGGGACGAGCACACGTTCCCCGGCTTGATCTTCGTGCCGGTCCCGGAGCCCAAGACCGGCAAGAACCGCCTGCACATCGACCTGAACCCCGACGATCGGGACGCCGAGGTGGAGCGCCTGGTCAACATGGGGGCCCGGCACGTCGACGTCGGCCAGGACGACAAGGCCGCCTGGGTGGTGCTCGCCGACCCTGAGGGCAACGAATTCTGCGTGCTGCGGGCCCGGGAGCAGTGACCGGTCGATCTTCGACTCCGGGTGTCGCATGGACAAGGTCACCCGGCTGCTGGCAGCCTGTTGCCCATGAGCGCCGAACAGCGGGTGGATGACCCGGATAACGGGTCGTCGCGGGGCATGGGCGCCGCGGCGGTGCCGACCGGCACGGTCTTTCGCTGGGCGGTTGCCGCAACGCTCGGTGTGCTGATCGTCGCGGCAACCGTTCTCGCGCTGTACACCGTCCGCTCCGTCCTGGTGCAGGTGGTCGTCGCGCTCTTCGTGGCGGTCAGCCTGGACCCGGCCGTGCGCTGGCTGATCAACCGAGGCGTGCGCCGCTCGGTGGCGGTCACCGTGATCTTCCTGCTGGCGCTGGGCGGGCTGGCCGGATTCATCTGGTCGATCGCCCCGCCGTTGGTGAGCCAGGCGGTCAGCCTTGCCGAGCGCCTGCCCAGCTACGTCAGCCAACTGTCCGAGCGGTCGGATGCCTACCGGGGCTTCGCCGATCGGTACGGCCTCACCGACCGGCTCACCTCATGGGCGGCCGGCCTGCCCGCCAAGATCGGTCCGCAGGCCCTCGGCTTCGTGCAGGGCTTCCTCGGTGCGGTGCTCAACCTGCTGCTCGTCGTGGTGCTGACCATCTACTTCATGCTTGACCTGCCGCGGCTGCGCCGGGGCCTGGTGCGGGCGTTCCCGCGGGACCGGCGCCCGCACGTGGCCCAGGCAGTCAACGTGGTGGTGGACAAGGTCGGCGCGTACATGATCGGCAACCTCGTCATTTCGCTTGTCGCCGGCGTCTCCACCTTCATCTGCCTGACCGTGGTCGGCGTGCCGTTCGCGCTGCCGCTCGCGCTCTTCGTCGCGCTCACCGACCTGATCCCGTTGGTCGGCGCCACCATGGGCGCCGTCGGCGTCGTCGGGGTGACGCTGTTCACGGTGGACCTCTGGCCGGACGTCGTCGTGGTCGCCATCTTCTTCCTGGCGTACCAGCAGATCGAGAACTATCTCGTCGCACCCCGCGTGATGCGCAACGCGGTGAACCTTTCGTCCATCACGGTGCTGTTGGCGGCGCTGATGGGCGGCACAGTCCTCGGTGTGGTCGGCGCGATCATGGTGATTCCGATGGTCGCGGCGGTGAAGGTCCTGATGACGCCGAGGATGGAAGCGCTCAACCAGGCGCCACCGGGCCATCCCGATCCGCCCGCCGTGCCACCCGTGTCGCCCGCACCCGTGCCCCCACCAACTGCCGCGTGACCCGGGTGAAGGCGGTGCCACCCGGTTAGGCTTCACCCATGATCGAACCGGCGGACGCGGAGCGGTTCGTGGTCGAGCCGGCGAAGGACGCCGAGGCGCCGCCCGACGCCCGCAGCCCGTTCGAGCGTGACCGCGCGCGGGTGCTGCACTCCGCCGGGTTCCGCCGGTTGGCGGCGAAGACCCAGGTGCACACGGCCGCCGAGGCCGTCGGCGCCGACGTGTTTCCGCGTACCCGGCTGACCCACTCGCTCGAGGTCGCCCAGATCGCGCGGGAGATGGGCACCCGGCTCGGCTGCGATCCGGACGTGGTGGACACCGCGGGTCTCGCCCACGACCTCGGCCACCCGCCGTTCGGGCACAACGGCGAGGACGTGCTCAACGACATGGCCGCGCCCTTCGGCGGATTCGAGGGCAACGCGCAGACGCTGCGGGTCGTCACCAGGCTGGAGGCCAAGGTGATCGGTCCGGACGGGGCCTCGGCCGGGCTGAATCTGACCAGGGCGGTGCTGGACGCCGTGTCGAAGTACCCGTGGCCGCGCCGGCCAGGCGAGCGCAAGTTCGGGGTGTACGGCGATGACGCACCGATTTTCGCGTGGCTGCGCTCGAGCGCGCCGGAGGCGGGCCGGCGGTGCCTGGAAGCGCAGGTGATGGACTGGGCGGACGATGTCGCG
Organism: Micromonosporaceae bacterium; assembly: GCA_035296325.1. GTDB lineage: Bacteria > Actinomycetota > Actinomycetes > Mycobacteriales > Micromonosporaceae > DATHBD01. The sequence continues at coordinate 77,441 of DATHBD010000025.1, forward strand.
TACTCGGTGCACGACGTCGAGGACGGCTTCCACGGCGGGTACGTCGCGTTGCGGCCGCTCCGCGAGGATGCCGCCGAGCGGGCCGCGCTCTGCGCAGACGTGGCCGACACGTACTCGGCGGAGAGCGCCGGCGACCTTGATGCCGCGCTGGTCGAGTTGCTCCACGATCCGGTCTTCGCGCCGCTCGACGGCTACGACGGCAGCCACGGGGCGCAGGCGGCGCTCAAGCGGGTGACCAGTGTGCTCACCGGGCGCCTGGTCGCGGCGGCGGTCGGCGCCACCCGCGAGCTGTACGGTCCCGGCCCGCTGCGCCGCTACGCCGCCGACCTGGTCGTGCCCCGACCGGTCCGGGCGCACTGTGCGCTGCTGAAGGGCATTGCCCTGCGGTACGTGATGCGTCGCCCCGGCTCAGCGGCGCGGTACGCCCGCGAGCAGAGTGTGCTCCGCGAACTGGTCGAGGCGCTCCTCGCGCGGGCGCCGGCGGCGCTGGACCCGGTCTTCGCCCCCCGCTGGCTGACCGCTGCGGACGACGCGGCCCGGCTGCGCGTGGTCGTCGACCAGGTGGCCAGCCTCACCGACCCGGCGGCAGTCGCCTGGCACCGCCGCCTGGCACCGCCGCCTGGTCGGCTGAGTTCCCGGTGACCCGCCGCAAAGGGGGGTCGGCCTGGCGGCCGACCCCCCTTTGCGCTGTACCGCTACTGGACCTTGATGCGTACCGCGTCGAAGGCCGGGGTCTGCTTGGCCTGTTCCATCATGGGGATGCGGTGGGAGCCGTCGCCGGCCCAGGAGGCGCATTGGGCGATGCCTTTCTGGGGCATGCCGGTGATCTGGATTTTGAGGGTGTCGGAGTTCTTTCCGCCTTTGCCGTCTTCGGTGGCGACGAAGAAGGCGGGTGCCGGTGCGGGGTCGGGTGCGTTGTCCTCGGAGGAGAGCATCCGGCAGGCGGTGTGGAAGTGCCCGCGGACCAG
>DATHBD010000026.1:0-92456 GCA_035296325.1 Micromonosporaceae bacterium
GCATCGGGTTCGAGGGCTGGGCGGTCCATGCCTGTTCCTCCCAGGTACTTGCACACGCACGTGCATTCGGTGGGAGCGGAATGGCGACAAGCCGGGCGCCCGTGTGTAGTGTGGCCCCTGGTTGCAGTCAGCAGTTCCTCGTACGTTGTACAACGCCCGCGGAGCACTTAGCCGCGGGCGTTCGGCATATCTGGGCGTCGGATGGAACCGCGGGGCACATCGCCACGCAACCAGGGGGTCTCGCACCGTGCGGGGCCATCCGTCTAGAGGAGAACAGCACATGGCACAGGGCACCGTGAAGTGGTTCAACGCCGAGAAGGGCTTCGGCTTCATCGAGCAGGACGGCGGAGGCGCCGACGTGTTCGTCCACTTCTCCGCCATCAGCGGCTCCGGCTACCGCTCGCTCGACGAGGGTCAGCGCGTGGAGTTCGAGGTCACCCAGGGTCAGAAGGGCCCGCAGGCCGAGAACGTCCGCGGCATCTGAGTTCGCGCAGCGCCGTCTGAGCTCGCAAGGCCCTCACCGGCTCCAGAGCTCAACCAACATCCGGGCCTCGTGCCCGGCACACCGAAGGCCCCGCTCCGGCGGGGCCTTCGGCGTCTCTACTGCTCGGGCTCGGACTGGGCGTTGTCCCCCGGAACCAGCCCACCGAGGTCCGGTTGGTCCCCGACGACGTCGCGTTCCCGATCGACCGACTCGGCGGCCGGCTCCGACGCGACCTCGGCCATGCTGGGCGGCAGTGGGTTCTCTGGTGTGCTCATGCAGTCGCGCTACCCCGGCCTCCCCGCGACACTCGCGGGCGCCGGCGAACGTCCGGTGAACGAGCGCCCGCACGGTGACTGCGATGATTGGCCATGCCGGGAGGGCTCGCCTAGAGGCCGATGGCGGCGGTCTTGAAAACCGCTAGGGGTGCAAGCTCCTCAAGGGTTCGAATCCCTTGCCCTCCGCTCTGACCAGCACAAACGAAGATCGCCTGCAAGGGAAGCAAGTGATCAAGGCCCGATTGGCCGCAAACTGGCCGTACGGCGGCGTCATCCCGTCGCCTCGGCCGCTGCGGGGCGCCTCCGGGTGTCCTTGCGGGGGCCCCTGGCAAGAAGGGTTACGACCTTGTCCGTGGCCTGATCGAGGACCGCACGTCGAACATGTTGGTACAGATCTTGTGTGATGGCAGTCTTCGAGTGGCCCAGCTGTTCTGACACCACCCGGATGTCGACACCGGCTTCCAGGCGCAGTGTCGCGGCTGTATGTCGACCCTCGTGACCTGCGTCCACCCCGTCCACCATCGTCCACTTCTCATGAGTCACGGTCAGGTGAAGGGTCGGGTCGGTGAGGGGTGCCGCCTTGGTCATCGCGCCGATGGCTCTTCGAGATGTGTGGCTCGGCCGCGGTGCAGCCACGAGCGCATAGAGATCTCGGGCGGCATGGCATCGGCGAGCAGGGGGCTTGGTGGACCGGCCTGGGTACATACAGGATGCGGCGTTGGCGTGGTAGGACGAAGGTTGTTCTGTTGTGCCGATCCGCGCGGACGGGAGCAAGGCTCCGCTGGTGGGGTGGCGCGGGGTTCAAGTCGAACGGGCGAAAACCGAACCGACTGACCGACATTCTTGAGCCGGCCGGTTGGAGCCTGCTGCATGCGGTTGGCCGCGGAGCAGCGGGGTAGTGCGGCGCGGTTCGCTGAGGCGGCTCGCGAGCAGGAGGAGGTGGCGAAGCGGCAAGAGGTGCGGGCGAAGCAGATGCAGGAGTTGGCGGACGACGCGACCGAGGACGCCAACCGGCAGCGGGCCAACGCCGAGGAGCAGCGGCGGATCGCGATCAGCCGCCGGGTGAACAATCAGGCGAAGGCGATGGCGCCGGGCGATCCGACGTTGGCCCTCATGCTGGGGGTGGCCGCGGCGAAGGTGCAGCGCGACGAGGCCCGCACGCACCTCGCCGGCATGCTCACCTCGACGCACTACGCCGGCACCGTGCCGGGGGCAGTGAAGGTGGGATACGTTTCCGACGACGTGCTGCTCGCCGGGTGCCCCTCCGGCGACGCGCTGAAGCTGTGGAACGTGGCCGACCGGGCGAACCCCAACGAGATTGCGGACTTGGGCGTGTATTACCGCTGGGCGATCAACCCGGACCGAGGGACGGTCGCCGCCTATCAGTACGGCACGCCATTCGTTGATCTCCTGGATGTGACAACTTGAGTTCAACCTGTCGTTGCAACACGGGCCTGTTGGGTCGCTCCTATCTTTGTCAAGCCGCGGCGGGCTCCTCCGGGACGGAAAGACGCTGGCAACGGTGGCTCGCTTTGCCCCGGCCATATTGTGGGACGTGGCAGGCGGAGGCGAGCCGGTTAAGGTCGCAGACTTCTGGGGTCGCCGGCCGGCGATTTCTTCGACGAGATACGAGGCGACGTTCGCCCGGGACGGGCGCACCTTGGCCATCGACGAGGGAGACTTCGACCTCGAAATGGGCGCCGTCGGGCTCTGGGATCTCTCGAAGCCGGCTGAGTTGCGCGCCGACCCAAGCGCGCAGGCGTGCGCGATTACTGGCCGGGGCCTCACCGAGGATGAGTGGGCGCGTTATCTCCCGGAGCTTGAGCACCAACCCACCTGTTCCGGCTGACGGCTCGGCAGCGCCCAGAACGTCAACAACGGGGGCTGAGCCCGAGTCCTGTCCAGGGTGGCGTCATGCGCCGGTATCCCGTCGTTGTGCAACGCCACGGGTCGCTGACAACCTTGACGCTGCTGCGCTCCAAGACGGGTCGCCGGTGGCCGCAAGTTGGCCGCGGACCGCAGAGGACCGACCGGTACGACCCGTGATGGACCGGGACGCCGGATCGCTTCTGACCTGCTGAACGACCTGTAGGGGGACTGGCCGGTACGGTCCGGGATGGGCCTCGTCGGTCTTGAAACCGCTAGGGGTCCAAGCTCCTCAAGGGTTCGAATCCCTTGCCCTCCGCTCTGACCAGCGCAACGAAGATTCTCCCGGCTGGTCGAGGCTTGATTGGCCGTCCGCCGGCCGTAGGGCGTCGCCATCCCGTCGCTGCCCGTGGCCCCATCCACGATCGAGCCGGGCCATCCAGACGACCCCCGAGCACTGGGGCACATGGATCGGCCGACCCGGATCTTCGGAGAGCTTGCCAGTGGCCTGGTGGCAGGGCACGCTCGCGCGTCTGCAGCACGCCGCCACGCTCGAAACACTCAGGCAGCTGGACGTCCGCACAGTGGACCGGAGTGCGCCGAAATGTGAACCGGTTCACAAGGGTCGGCTCATCTGGCCATCTCAACGCTCCGGACGGCCCGTATCTGCAGGCACGACAACGACCCTGTCGCCAACGCGCTAACCGAATTGTGTGGCCTAACACTCACCAACGTTCCCGGTCAAGCGACTAGCGCGAGACGCGGTTGCACTGGTCAGGAGGCGGTCGAATCGGGCGGTCCGGTGCAGGTCACGCGACCGGGCGGCCCTCCGGATAGAGCCGATGGAGGGCGCGAACTTCGCCGTTGACAAATCCATCAACGTCGACAAGAGTCTGGAACAGCGATGCCGGCTGTTCAAGCGAACACATGCGCCTTGGGTAACCGGCCGCGCGCCTTCCTTGTCGGAGCGGCGCGTCCAGCGATGAAGTGTACGGGGGCAGCCATCAGTGTTAAGCTATATGCTTTGCAGTGTCGAACGAACCGGGAGCACCTGGCTTTCGACAATGTTGCAGAGCACCGGTATTGCGGGCAACCCGCGTTGGGAATACTTCAGCAACATCGTGGAGACCCTGACTGCGGAGGACGAGCAGATCACTTCCTTTCCTGATTACCTGCAGTATGTCCGGTCGGCGGCGGCGACGGAGAACGGCGTGCTGGGAATCAACGTGATGTGGCGGCAGGTGCCGTCGGCACTGCGCAGGATCAGGCAAACACTGAGCCTGGACGGCGTGGCCGACGACGAGACATTCCGCCGTGTGCTTCCGGGTCTCGACCGCTTCGTCTTCCTGCATCGCGTTGACCATTTGGACCAGGCCGTGTCCTGGGCGAGAGCGCATCAAAGCGGCCAGTGGAGAAGCTACGAAGAGCCACGGACGACTGATCCCAAATACGACTTCAACATGATCGACATGTGTTATTACAGTGCTGTCGCCGATGACTACGCGTGGCGAACCTGGTTTGGGAGATTGGGGATTCAACCCCTCCTGGTGGAGTACGAGCAGCTGACCGTCGACGCGGCCGGTGTCGTCGGAGGCATCCTCGAGTACCTCGGGTTGGATCCGGCGAGTGGGCGGCGCCCACAAAGCCCGTTGCGCAAACAGGCTGATGAGCTCAGCCTTGAATGGAAGCAGCGATACCTGCGTGACCTCAAAGGATGGCGCGTCCCCTCCTATGGGCTGGCCACATGATCCCGACAGGGTCTCGCTGAACGACGGACTCGGGCGATCGTCGGCTTCAGATCGCAATAGGGCCTCCGAGGGCCGGCCCGCCAATGGCTCGCGGCGCGGGATGTGCTGCCTGATCGATGGAGGTTTTGGACGTGCGGCTTAACAGCTTTGACGAATGGTCGCGATTGCGGGAGGTAATCCTTGGTTCGGGGACCAACTACTCCGACCACGTGCGCGACCTCTCGTTCGAGATGTTCTTCAGTGACAACGTGTCGGGCTCCCGCGGTTATTATCCGCGGATCGGCGCCAAGGCCGACACTGACGTTGATGCCCATCGCCGTGTGGCAATCAAGAAGCGTTATGTCGAGGAACTCATCGAGGACATCGAGGGCATCGCCGCGGCTATGACGTCGCTCTCAATAACAGTGCACCGTCCGCTCGAGCTTGACAGCGCCAGCATGCGCGTCTCCACGCCGGCGTGGAGTGCACCTGTCACGCCGCCGTTGAACGTCCGGGACAATACTCTCATCCTCGGCGACGAGATCATCGAGACGCCGCCGATGTTGCGGGCCCGGTATTTCGAGACAAAGCTGCTCGCGCCGGCGTTCATGCATTACTTCGCGCAGGGCGCCCGATGGTCCGTGATGCCCCGACCGATGATGACCGACGCGTCATTCGACCCGTCATATGTAGAAAGCACAGCTCCGAACACCGAGGCGCCACTCGACCCGCAGCCGTCAAGCTACGACGTTGGCCTGGAAATGATGCTCGACGGCGCGCAATGCCTTCGCCTCGGCCGCGACGTCGTCGTGAACATCTCCACCGCCAACCATGCGATGGCCTGCGAATGGCTCGAGCGGCATTTCGAGGGCCGGTTTCGGTTCCACCGGATACATCGACTTACCGACAACCACATCGACAGCGCAGTCCTCGCCCTGCGCCCCGGCACGCTGCTCGTGCGGTCGATGCAGGTGCTCGACTACCTGCCACCTGCGTTGCAGAAGTGGGACGCGATCGTTCCACCGCCGCCGGACCTGGACGGCTTTCCAAAATATGACGACGATGACCTCATCCTGGCGAGTCCCTACATTGACCTGAATGTGCTGTCGATCGACGAACAGACGGTGATGGTGAACGAAGCGAGCACCGCATTGATCCGGGAGCTCGAGCGAAACCGGTTCACGGTCGTGCCGGTGCGGCATCGCCATCGGCGCATATTCGGCGGCGGGCTGCACTGCTTCACGCTCGACACCGTGCGCGACGGCGGGCCGGAAGACTATCTCGTCTAAGAAGCGCGTCGGTCCTGCGACATGGCGAACGGCATCTGTACACGGAGGTTGAAGTGACCAGTCCCACCATTGACCACGCCCAGGAATTGCGGAGCAAGAACTTCGGTTCCCAGTTGGGTTTGCATTCCGTAATTTATCCAATTGATTACTGCACGTCGGCATGTACGTACTGCGGCCTGAGTACCCTTCTCGCAGACAGCGGCGCGCACGGTGTACGGGGTGCAATGCCGCCCGAGACCTTCGATCTGGTGGTCGGTCGGCTGCGCGACACGGGTTACAAGGTCCACGAGTTGGTGTTCGGAACCGTCAGCACCGACCAGGAACGGCTCTCTCACCGGGTCGCAAAGTGGTGCGAGCGGGCGAAGCGCGTCGACCCGGACAGCTACGTCATCGTCAATTGCGACACGCTGAAGCCTGCCGGGTACCGCCGGCTGCGCGACGCTGGCGCCAACGCGATCTGGACCTTCATGGAGGTCATGACGCCCGAGCTGTACCGGGACAAGCACCGCGGTGGCCTCAAGTCTGATCAGGCTGAGCGGCTGGAAGCGCCCGGCCGTATCCGCGATGCCGGGATGGCAGTCGGCAACGCGTTGCTGTGGGGGCTGGTGCCCGATTGGGAGGCCGAACTGGAGAGGTTCGTGGCCTGGTCCGCAGCGGTAGGCGGATTCGATTTCGTGGCGACACCGGTGCTGCAGGAGGTCACATTGCCCGTCGGCGTCCCGGCGCCGGAGGGCTTCGACGCTGTTCCGCCGCTTGGCGTGTCCCAGGATCTCTATCTGGAAATCTGCGCCCGGCTCAGGATCGCGTTTCCAGACAGCCACCTGGTCGCGAACACCCGCCTGGAGCCCGGTTTCGTCTACGGCAAGGCATCGACGATAACCGACATGAGCAACGGCTACGTGTGGACGGGTTCGCGCTCTCACCCGAAGGCCGAACTTGCGTCCGCAGGCCACGTGCGGTCGGCGAGTACCCAGATGAACTTCTTCAACCCAGGGGAGACGCGCGAGCAGGTCCAATCCATGTGCCCGCCGCATATCACGGCCACCTTCGACCTTCCCCGGAGCGGCGGCGCTGACCTGACTCCCCAACGAGTCGAGCTTCATCGTGACTGAACAGCAGCAGCCCATGCGCGACGTGGAGGAACCCTCGACAGCACGGTTGCTGGTGGGCTGCGACTACAACGAGGATCTGCTCACCGCGGAATCGGCCGGTTGGAATGTCCAGCGACTCCTCTGGTTCGCCGAAGATGATGACGTGCTGCTGTTGCCGGTGGAGCCCGAAGCGGCGTTCGTGGACTACGTATTCGGCCTGACTGGAGTAGACAGTTCGACGGTGAAGGTGGTTGTCCCATCGTCCGGCGACGGCGCGCCGCCCTCACTGTCCGGCCGGCGATTGCGCGATCCCGATCTGCTGGGCCGATTGGAGAAGGCGCTAGACCGACGGCGGATCACGTCGGTCCAAGCGTTGTGGACCGACCGTCGCGTCGTGGATCTCGCATCCGCGCTCGGGGCCGTGGACGCACTGGCGGGCCACCGGTTCTTCGCGGAGGGCGGTGACACGCTGGCCAACAGCAAAGCCGTATTCCGTGCTGTCGCGGCGGGTGTAGGCCTGGCGATCCCGGAGGGAGCGGTGTGCTTAACCCTCAAGCGAGCCGTCGACATAGCGGAACGGCTCCTAACGGATGGCCCCATCATCGTTAAGCACGAGTTCGGCTCGGGCGGGGCAGGTAACGACATCGTCACGACATCGGCCGGGCTGCGACCGATTGGTGCCGCGCGCATGGCGGTGTTGGCCTCGTCCCAACTTGTGGGTTCCTACCTGGGCGAGCGTTGGGACGGGCTGACTGACGGCGGCCGGCATGCTCTGGTCGTCGAACGATACTTCCCAGAGAGCATGGCGGTCTTCGCAGAGTTCACTATCGGCGGTGACGGCGTCCGACTGGGCGGTCAAGGCCAGTTGATGTCCCTTCCACATGAGGTGATGTCGGAGATCATCCCAGCGGTCAATATAGATCCCCTGCTGGTTGGGCGAGTCATTGAGGGTGGCGCCAAACTGTGTGAAGGGCTCAGAGCCATCGGCTACCGCGGCGTGCTGAGCGCCGATGCGATCGTCACTCCGCACGGCGAAGTATATTTCACTGAGTACAACGGTCGGTACACGGGTTCCACCCATACATACGCTGTCATAGGCGAGAAGCTGGTGGGCCCGAACTACGCCGACGACTGCGTGATTGTCGAGCGCCTGGAGACCAAGGCCTGGTCCACCTCGTCCTTCAGCGACGCGGTGACCGCGTTAACTGCCTCCGGTCTCGCCTACGACCCGGCCACCAGGCGTGGTGTCATCTACGTGCACCCGTTCGATCCGCACTCGAACTCCGTTCCGTACTGCGTCGTGGCAGAGAATCCTGAAGCCGCTGCCGACATCGAGATGCGGCTTGGTGAGATGTTCCGATTTGCGCCGCCGTTGCCGTGATCGAGTCCGAGTCGAAAGGTCGTTGATGAGTTCGCTCCGAGGTTCATCGATTCTCATCACTGGCGGCTCTGGCTCATTCGGCCGCGCGTTCGTGCGGTTCGCGCTGGCCAACCTGGATCCGCGTCGGATCATCATCTTTTCCAGGGATGAGCTCAAGCAGTACGAGATGCGGCACGCGTTGGGCGGTGACTCGCGATTGCGCTGGGCACTTGGGGACATCCGCGAACGTGACGCTCTCATGCGGGCGATGTTCGGGGTGGACTACGTCGTGCACGCTGCGGCGCTGAAGCAAGTGGACACGGCCGAGTACCACCCCTACGAGTACGTCAAAACCAACGTCGTAGGCTCGCAGAATGTCATCGATGCTGCGACCGCGGGCGGCGTGCGCAAAGTGGTGGCGATATCGACTGACAAGGCGTCCAGCCCGATCAACCTATATGGTGCGACGAAGATGGTCGCCGACAAGCTCTTCACTGCTGCCGACGACGCCGCCTCGAGCGTGGACACGCGACTGTCAGTGGTGCGCTACGGCAATGTCATGGGCAGCAGGGGATCGGTGGTGCCGCTTTTCCGTTCGCTCGCCGAACGGGAGGCCAGCCTTCCGATCACGGATAAGCGGATGACTCGGTTCTGGATCAGTCTGGCGGAGGCGGTGGCCTTCGTGGTGAGCACTTTTGACGTGATGCAGGGCGGTGAGCTGTTCGTCCCGCTCCTGCCCAGTGTAAAGATTGCCGAACTCGCGGAGGCAATATACCCGGGCGGCCCCACCTTCGAGGTCGGTTGTCGGCCGGGCGAAAAGCTTCATGAGGAGATGATTGCAAAGGAGAACAGCCGCCGGACCTTCCGTATGGGTGACCGGTACGTGGTGCTCTCCTCCACGCGGTCACCGGATCTCGCGCTTCCTCACGGCTGCGCGCCGGTCCCCCATGACTTCGCCTACCGGTCGGACACCAACGAGGCTTGGCTGACCGTGGATGATCTACGTCTCATGCTGCAGCGGGGTGAGATTTGAGCGTGTTCGGGTTTGCAGGACTACGTGACGGAGCCGCCATGAACAACATCCGACTGTCCGGGGCGGTAATTTCGCATCACCGTCGGATCGACCTTGCGCGTTCTCTGATCGGCTCGCTCGCGCCGGAACCGTTGGAGTTGGTACTCGACCCGGATCCGGAGGGCCCCCCAACAGCGCTGCGAACAATGATCAAAGCGTGGTCGTCCGTCCCGGAGGACTCCACCCACCACCTTGTCCTCGAGGACGACGCGGTGCCGTCGACAGGCTTTCTGGGCCACGTCGCGCGTGCCGCCGGAGCAGCACCTCACGCCGCTATCGCGTTCTACACGAACTGGCACTCCCGCAATGGGGCGGCGGTCCGAATCGGCGCGCTGGCGGGAGCCCGGTGGGCAGCCGCGGTGGACGAGTACACGCCAACGGTCGCTCTCCTGCTTCCCGCCTCCGTCGGCCGCGGGTTCGCGGCCTATGCCCGGCGCGCGAGCGCGGCGTTGCCCGACGACATCCTCATGATGCGGTACCTGAGACAGGCGGGTGTCCCGACGTACCTCACCGTGCCCAATCTTGTGGAGCAACGCGATGTGCCCAGCACGGTCGGCAACAACTTCTCGATCCTGGGCCGTGCAGCCTGCTACGGAGCCCTTCCCGTCGACACGTCCTGGGACACTGCCGGCATCACCCGCCCGGACGTCGTGCCGGTCTTCGACGACCTGGCGCAGTGTCTGCTGCAAGACGCCCCCGACGAGCGGTGGCAGCCGGTGCACGCCGGCCGTTGCTTTCGTCGGCTCGGTATGGATATCGATACGTGCCACGAGGACCTGGCAACCGCATTAAGCAGCAGCGGTGAGCTTTTCGCCGGCCTGGAGGCCCGACTGAACTCGTCCGTCCTTGGCGCGCTGTGGCAGACAGCGTATCTGTTGGGCGCGCTCGGACGCATGGTGAACCGGCGGCGCTCCCTGTCCGAGACGTCCCGACTGTGGGCGACCGATCCGTTGGTGGCGACCGCGTTGCGCACGCTGGGCCTAGGCGGAATCAGTGACGGCTTGAGAATTGAAGAAATTCCGAGGCTGGAAGAACCGCTTCGGGCCTTCGCCCACCAGGCGCTGTTGCTAGGAGCCCACCGGAGGGAGCGCGGCGCGAGCAGCGGGATCCGTCGGACGCGCCCCCGAGTCTCCATCGCGTTCGGGGACGACGATCCCCTCGGCCGTTACCTCGCTGCGGACCTGACGGACAGGGGATATCCGGTCGTGCCGGTCGATGTCCGGTCCGGCGGCAATGTCGAGCAGGCGAGCAGCGATGTCCTGGTGGAGATTGCCACCCGGCGGCCTGGCCCACCGTCACCACCCGGCCGGTTCCACGCAGAGCGGGCGGACGCTCCACGGCCCCGGAATTTGCGCCATGTGATTCGGCTCGAAGTCCCGGTGATCGGAGCGCCAGCGCAGGATCCGGATAATGACCAGCCATACCGCGTAGTGGCCGGAACCGCACCGCCGGTGTTGACGCGGCTCCGCCTGGCAGTCCCCTACGGCCCGCTGATGTACGGGTACTCACCACTCATCGAGCTGATTCGCGACATGTTTGCTGGCCGTCCGGTGAAACCCGTACAGCCGCCGCCCCCTCCATTCCAGCTCGTCCACGTTTGGGACATCGCCGATGTGGTGGAGCGGGTCATCGTTACCGAGCGGACAAGCGCCACCTACGACATCTGCCAGACGGACCCTATGACGGCGGACCAGTTGGCCGCCGCGGTGTTGGCCAATCCCCATCGCGTCCCGGACGGCCCGTCGGCGGTCCCTGCCGTTCAACCGCTCGACGGCGACGCGGCTCGGCGGTATCTCGGCTGGAGTCCAGGTGTCGACCTGCACCACGGCATCGGAACAACGGCGCTGTGGCTGCTCTACGGGGACAGCGCGTGACATCAAGGCAGTTCGGCGCGCGGCTACTAGACGAGGAGCATTGATGTCATCTCAGGACCGGCCGGTGATTCTCGGCGGGACAGCCCTCATCGAGCAAAGCGTGCCGCTCGCACGCCCAAGCCTCGGCGGCGGCCAGGAACTCGACGCCGCGATCCGGGAGATCCTCGATACCGGCATCCTCACCAAGGGGCGGCACGTGAGCGCCTTCGAGCACGAGGTGGCCGAGTTCCTCGGCGTCGCCGATGCAGTGGCCGTCTCCAGTTGCACCACAGGGCTCATGTTGGTCATGCGCGCCCTCGACCTGCGAGGGGAGGTGGTGTTGCCGAGCTTCACCTTCATGGCGAGCGGCCACGCCGTGCGATGGAACGGCCTTACACCGGTCTTTGCCGATATCGACCCACGGACGTTCACGTTGACGCCCGAGACGGCAGCGCAGGTGATCGGTCCACAAACCACTGCCATCCTCGGCGTACACACGTTCGGCACGCCGTGTGACAGCGCCGGCCTGGCAGCCCTCGCCGCCGATGCGGGCGTGCCCCTGGTGACCGATGCGGCGCCCGCCTTCGGCGCCACCTACGCCGACGGCGCTATGGCCGGTTCCAAGGGCATTGCCGAGGTGTTCAGCCTGAGTCCCACCAAGCCGTTCACCACGGGCGAGGGCGGCATCGTCACGACCAATGATGCGGACTTGGCTCGACGGGTTCGGGTCGGGCGGGAGTACGGCAATGACGGTGACTATGGCAGTACGACCGTCGGCCTGAGTGGACGGCTCCCGGAGCTGTCCGCGGCACTGGGTAGGGCCAACCTTCCGTCAGTGCCAGCGCAGCTGACGCGTCGGCGAGAGCTGGCGCGCCGATACCAAAGCGGCCTCGCTGAGGTGCCCGGCATCGGTTTCCAGGACGTGCCGGCTGGCGCCACCAGCACGCTCAAGGACTTTTGCCTGACCGTCGATCCGGGCAGGTTCCTCGTCGATCGCAATGGGCTTGCCGATGCACTGCGGGCCGAAGGCATTGCCACACGGAGCTATTACGACCCGCCGATGCATCGGCAGGAGGCGTATCGGCGGGAAGATGGCGCGCGGCGTGCGCCGCTGGCGAACACTGAATTACTCGCCGCCCGAGCGCTGACCATCCCGCTGCATTTGCACCTGGACGAGTTGGTGGTGGACAGGATATGCGGGGCCATCCGGCGGATCCACGACCATGGGCCACAGGTGGCGGCAGTGACGCGCTCAGCGGGGAGTGTATCCGCGCCCGCGCCCGCGCCCTCGCATCACCGCTAGCTCGTTGCACAAACTCTTGACGAACGCCAGCGCAGACTAGGCAGGGAGCGGACACTGCATGGATTCCGAGAAGGTGTACATCGGCATCGCGGCCGATGGGCCGCATGACCCGGCCGTCGCCGCGGTGTCCGGCGGGCAGGTACTGGCGTACGCCGAAGAAGAGCGCTTCCTGCGCGACAAGCATGCGGTCGGCCGCTACCCGTACCACGCGCTCCGGTACTGCCTCGAAGCCACCGGACGGAGCCTTGACGAGGTGGCCGCCGTGACGATCGGCTACAATTTGGACGCTTACACCGACGGCCGCATGGCCGACTTCTTCGAGCGAATGGCCGCGCGGTGGCCGCTCGATCAGGCAACGCGAGACTGGCAGCGAGCCTGTCTAAAGCAGTTCCACATCGCTGAGCAACAGCGCCGTCATTACTTTCACTGGCGTCGAGAATACGGCGATCTTCGATTCCCGCCCATCCGCTCCAGCCCGCATCACTACACGCACGCGTTTCAGGCTGCGATGGAGTCTCCTTTCGAGTCGGCCCTCGTGTTGACGATCGACGGATCGGGGGATGAGCACACCACCGTCCTGTGGACGAAGCGCGGCTCTTCACTGACCGCGCTTCGAGAGATCAAGATGCCCCATTCGCTGGGCTGGTTCTACGCCGCCTTCACCGAGTACCTCGGCTTCGACGCCTATGACGGTGAATATAAAGTGATGGGACTGGCCGCCCACGGAGAGCCGAGCACGTCGCTGCGAGCCGCCGTCCGGCAGGTGCTTGGCGTAGCTGCGGACGGCGTGGAATTCCGTCTGGACCCGACGTATATTCACTACGGCGCCCACTCGTACTCGCGGCGCTTCACCGACAGCCTCGTCGAGCTGCTGGGAGCAAGCCCTCGGTTGCCCCGCGAGGACATCACCGCCTGGCACAAGGACCTGGCCTTCGCGGTGCAGGAAACTCTCGAGGACGCCGCCTGCCGGATGGTTTCGTGGGGGGTGCGGGAGACCGGCCTTCGCGAGGTATGCATCGGTGGCGGTGTTGGATTGAATGTGCGGATGAACACCCGGATATGGGAGCTGCCGAACGTCAGCGATGTCTTCGTGCATCCTCTGTGCGCGGACAGCGGGGCAGCAGCCGGGGCCGCACTCGCCACGTGTTTCCAAGAGACCGGCGCGTTGCCACGACCACTGACGACCCTGGCGCTTGGTCCGCGCGACGATGCCGCGAGCGTGGTGACGACATTGCGCAACGCCGGCGTTCGGTTCGAACGTAGCCCGGACATCTGCCGGACGATCAGTCGCGCGCTCGCCGCAGGCAACATCGTCGCCTGGTGCGAAGGACGGCTGGAAGCGGGTCCCCGGGCGCTCGGGCAGCGCAGCATTCTCGCGGATCCCCGCAGTGTCGAGGTTCGCGACCGCGTAAACGCAGCCATCAAGCAGCGGGAGCTGTGGCGCCCGTTCGGGCCCGCGATGACGGCGTCGGCGGCGAAGCGATACTTCGATCGCGTCACCGACTCGCGGTTCATGATGATGGCGTTCAATGCGAAGGACGAATTGCTGCGGGATGCGCCTGCGGTGGTCCATACTGACGGAACATCGCGCGTGCAGATCGTTCACGCCGACTCGCACCCGCGCTTCCATCGACTGCTATGCGAGTTCGAGGCGCTGACGGGCGTGCCGGTACTGCTCAATACATCCTTCAACGTGCGCGGTGAGCCGATCGTGTCCACGACCGAGGATGCGTTGCGGACCTTCTGGGCCACCGGCCTGGACCTGCTCGTCCTTGACGAGTATGTAGTTTCGAAGGAAGTTGCCGGCGCGTCGGCGACTCCCGAACTAGGAGGCAGCCCACATTGAGTGCCAATCGTGTCCTCGTTGTCGCCGCTCATCCGGATGACGAGATCCTCGGCATGGGGGGGACAATCGCCAAGCATGCGTACGAAAATCGCGCCGAGGTGGCCGTGTTGTGGATCACCGAAGGCAGTTCGACGCAGTACCCAGGAAACGAAGAAATCCAACGACTTAAATTCGAAGAGGCGGAAGCCGCCGCCCGTAAGCTGGGCGTGAGCCATTGCTGGCAGCGCGACCTGCTCGACATGCGCCTCGACATGACGCCCCATATCGAGGTGAATCGTGTCGTAGAAGACGCTGTCAGGTCGTTCGAGCCTGAGGTTGTCTACACCGTGCACCCCGACGTCAACATGGACCACCGGACCGTCTTCCACTCCGTTATGGTCGCGACGCGCCCTTATTCCGGTAGCTCGGTGCGGAGGGTTCTCAGCTATGCCACTACATCCGGTATAGAGTGGACGCCGCCGTTCCAGCAGACGTTCGCCCCTAACAGTTTCGTCGACATATCCGGCACTCTCGCACAGAAGGTGAGCGCCTTTGAGTGCTACACCACCGAGACGCGCCCTTGGCCCCATCCGCGATCGAGCCGGGCCATCCAGACGACCGCCGAGCACTGGGGCACATGGATCGGCCGACCCGCAGCCGAACCGTTTGTCCTTGTTCGTGAAATCCTCGACTAGTAGATGACGGGCACCATGCGCTCTTATCCAACCCCGGATCCAGGGCAACCCGACACGCGTTCGCCGGTGCGATACCTGACCTGGCTCGTACGACGGCATTGGACGGCACTGTTGTCCTCCACCATGCTCGGCATTGTCTGCATGGCGGCCCAGGTGCTCATGCCTACTGCCGTCGGCAAGGCCGTCGACACCGGCATCGTTGGTCGCGACCAGCGACTACTGACGCTGTGGACCGGGGTCGTGGTGCTACTGGGCGTCGTGGGAGCGGTCACCAGCATCATGTACGACCGCTGGTCGCTCACGGCATCGCTCGGCGCAGGGTACCGAACGCTCCAGCTGGTGAACCGGCACGCATGCGACCTGGGTGCCTCCATGGCGAAGCGCAGCGCCACGGGCGAGGTGCTGAACATCGGCGTCGCGGACATCACGCAGATCGGCGGCAGCATGGAACTGGTGGGCAGGGTCGCCGGTTCCGCTGCGGCGGTCGTCCTGGCATGCTCGATCATGGTGGCCGCATCATGGCAGCTCGGTCTGATTGTTCTGATCGGCGTGCCCGCCATGGCCTGGCTGACCGGGCTGATGCTGCGCCCGTTGAGCCGCCGCCATTCCGAGCTACGGGGACAGCAGGCGAGGTTGACCACCCGGATCGTTGATCTCGCCAGCGGACTGCGCGTCGTGCTCGGGATCGGCGGAGAGGGCTACGTGGCGGACCGCTACCGCGCTGAATCTCAACAGGTGCGCCGCGCCGGTGTCCGGGTCGCTCAGTTGGGCGCGGTACTGGACATGATCCGAACGCTGATGCCCGGCCTGCTGACGCTGGCCGTGGTCTGGGTCGGTGCTATTTACGTTGTGTCCGGCCGGCTTACGCCCGGACAGCTTGTCGCGTTCTACGGCTATGCGGTGTTCCTGGCGGTCCCGCTCGCAAGGTTGGGCAATGCGGCGGGCCAGCTGACCGCAGCGCACGTCGCGGCACGCCGGGTCGTGGACATCCTGAACACGACGCCGGAGCTGCCCGATGTCGGCACGGCCGAACCTCCGGCGGAGACCGCCATGCTGCACGATCCCATCTCCGGGCTCACCGTGCCGCCCGGGCGGATGATAGCGATTGTCAGCCCGGATCCCGATGACGCTGTGCCCGTCGCCAACCGGCTCGGCCGGTACGTGGACGGGGGCGCCACCTACGGCGACGTACCCCTGGAGAGCCTGCCATTGGCGCAGGTACGCCGGCTGATACTCGTGGCCGCGAACGACGCCTGGTTGTTCTCCGGGTCACTGCGCACCGAGCTCGATGTGCTGGGTCTGGACGGCGCGCGGCCAGGCAGCTTGCGGCGAGCAATCCGGGCGGCGTCGGCCGACGACATCTTCGAAGCGCGACGTGACGGCCTGGACGGTGCCATCGTCGGCTCCGGACGCGAGTTCTCGGGCGGCGAACAGCAACGCCTTCGCTTGGTGCGGGCCCTGATGGCCGATCCCGAGGTGCTGGTGCTGCTCGCGCCGACGAGCGCCGTGGACGTACACACCGAGGGCCGGATCGGGCGTGGGCTACGTGCCTACCGGCGAGGTAGGACCACGGTCGTCTTCACCAGCAGCCCGATTCTCGCCAGCGTTGCTGATCGCGTCGTGTTGCTGGCGGACGGGAAGGTGGCCGCAGAAGGCACTCACCAGGAACTGCTCGCCGACGTCCGCTACCAGGACGTCGTGGCCAGGGAGGGCGGCCAATGACAACCAGCTTGCCGATCGCGACCGCCAGGCAGGTGCGCCGATACGCACGCCGGCTGGCTTGGCAGCACCGCCGCCAGGTCGGCGTCGCAGTCCTGCTGCACGTGCTCGCGGCGAGTTCCGGTCTGGCCGCGCCGCGGCTGCTCGGCGATCTTGTGAGCGACGTGACCGCAGGCACGGTCGACGTCACTCGAATCGGCTTGCTGATCCTGCTGTTTCTTCTCTGCCAAGCCGTGCTGGTCGGACTGGCAGCAGTCGCATCGGCCCGGCTCGGGGAGAGGGTGCTGGCCGACATTCGCACCGAGTTCGTCAACGGAGTTCTGCGCCTGCCGCTCCAGGATGTCGAACGCGCCGGCACAGGTGATCTGGTGACGCGCTCGACCCGTGACGTGGATTTGCTCGCCCGGGCTGTCCGGCAGGCTGTGCCTGACACGTTCATGGCGACAACCACGATCGTGCTGACGCTCGGCGCGGTGATGCTCGTCGACCCCGTCCTGATTCTTCCCTGCCTCGTCGGCGTCCCCGGCCTCTGGTTCGCGGCCCGGTGGTATCTCGCCCGCGCCCGGGACGGCTACCTGCGCGAGAACGCCTCCTATGGCCACATCACGCAACGGCTGGCGGAGACGGTCGACGGAGCGCGTACCGTGGAGGCCCTACGTGTCGGGCGGCGGCGGGTCCGGCTGATGGACGAGGCCCTGGGGGAGTCCTACCAGGCGCAGCGGTACACGTTGCGGCTGCGCACAGTGTTCCTGCCCATCTCGGACCTGAGCTATGTACTGCCGGTGGCCGCGACGCTGCTGGTCGGAGGCATGCTTTACGTGGACGGCCGGGTGACGCTCGCGGCGATCATCACTGTCACACTTTACGTGCAACAACTGGTGGCGCCCGTTGACGTACTGCTCTACTGGCTGAACGAGTTGCAAATCGGCGGTGCATCGCTGGCGCGACTGGTGGGGGTGATGCGACCGCGGGCGCAGGTGGTCGAGGCGAGCGTCCCACCTCCCCCGCCGCCGATGGCGGCCGCGACAGGCGCCGTGGAGTTGCGGGGGGTGGGGTTCTCCTACCGTGACGGCCACGAAGTGCTCCGTGACGTTGACCTCGTGGTGGAGCCGGGCGAGACCCTGGTGATCGTGGGGCCATCCGGGGCGGGGAAGTCCACGCTCGCGCGGCTCATAGCAGGCGTTCACAGCCCGAGCGAGGGCTCGGTCGTGGTGGACGGCAAACCGGTCGCGGCCTTGCCGGCGCGCGACCGCCACCGGCATGTGGCCCTGGTGACGCAGGAGTACCACATCTTCAGTGGCACGCTGCGCGACAACCTGGTCATGGTGAAGCCCGATGCCGATGACGCAGAGCTCGAGCACGTCATGACGGTGTTGGGCGCATGGGGATGGGCGAGTCGCCTCGGCTGGGAGGGGCGCGTCGGTTCCGGTGGTGCAGATCTGTCTGCTGCGCAAGGCCAGCAGTTGGCCTTGGCGCGCGTCATTCTGGCTGACCCGCAGGTGGTGGTGCTCGACGAGGCCACCGCCCAGCTCGCGCCGCGAGCAGCCCGCGACATCGAACGGTCGCTCGCGGTGGCCTTGCGCGGCCGTACGATCGTCGCCGTTGCACATCGCCTGCACACGTCGCGCGACGCCGACCGCATCGTGGTGATGGAACACGGCCGTGTCGTGGAGTTCGGCGGACATGCGGACCTTGTCCGCCGCGGCGGTGTGTACGCGGAGTTGTGGAGAAGCTGGCACGGTGGCACCGGCACCGGCACCGGCACCGGCACCGTGACCGCCGACCGGGAGGAGGCCGCGGCAGCGGGTGCCGAGGGCGGCGTCGATGCGAGGTGGTCATGAACTGAGGCCCGGCGACGAGTCTTCAGGTGAGCCGGCAGCGCGCCGTAGCGCACCCGAACCGCAGTCGGCGCGACCGGCGTCAGGCCTCGCCGGCCCGCCATCCGCGCCCGATCATGCGCAGCAGGGCGGGGTACACCCCCAGGTACCGGAACGGCTTGATGCCGGCCAGGTAGAGGGCGCCGAGCCTCCCGTTGGGCTTGACCAGGACGGCCATCTGGCCTCGGTGCCCGCCGGCGGGGTCCGGGACCCAGCCCAGGTGCATCACCGTGTGGACGGTGCGGTTGGCCAGCTCGGCGGCCCACTCGTCGTGGGTCTGGTAGATCGCGGTGAACGGGACCGCGCGCAGGTCGGGCCCGCGCGGCCCGGCGCGGAGATCGTCGGGCAGCCGGTCGCGCAGGCTCGGCACCCGGCCGCCGATGCCCGATCCGGGCCCGTCCCAGCCGAAGAGCGCCCCGAGTTTCCAGCGCAGGGTGAACAGCGCGCGCGGGATCGCCCCGGGGACCGGTGTGCCGGTGCGTTCGCCGCCGGCGAGCTGGCGGACGAGACGGTCGAGGTCGTCGGGGCCGCCCGGCGTCGGCAGGGCCCAGACGTCTTCCACGGTGAAGTCACCGGCGATCTCGTGGATCCGCCACGGACGGGAGGTGTGCGCGGTGGTAGCGAGTCTCATGAAAGCTCCGATCTGTACTCTGGCGTATAAATCAGAGGCTAACCCATCTGTACGCAACCGTATAGTTGGTCGCACGTGAGGAGACCCACATGGCCCTGGCCCGCACCTCGCGCGGGAAGTGGATCGAGGAAGGACTGCGCGCGCTCGCCGCTGGCGGCCCGGCGGCCGTGCGGATTGAGGCGCTGGCCCAGGCGCTCGGCGTGACCAAGGGCGGCTTCTACGGTTACTTCGCCAACCGTGACGTGCTGCTCACCGAGATGCTCGACATGTGGGAGCGCGAGGTCGCCGAGGCCGTGATCGAGCAGGTCGAGCGGGACGGAGGCGACGGTCGGGCCAGGCTCGGCCGGCTGTTCACGATCGTCGCCGCGTCCGCCGTGTCCGCCGAGTCGGTGCGAAGCCCGCTGGTCGACCTCGCGATCCGCGACTGGGCCCGGCGCGACGAGGCGGTGGCCGAGCGGCTGCGGCGCGTCGACAACCGGCGGATGGAATATCTTCGCTCGCTGTTCGCCACCTTCTGCCCGGACCCGGACGACGTCGAGGTCCGGTCCATGCTCACATTCTCGGTGCGGATCGGCGCGTATGTCGTCGGCGCCGACCACCCCGGCCGCAGCCGCACCGACGTCATGAAACTCACCGGCGAGTGGCTGCTGCGGTAGCCCGCGAACGGTAGCCCGCGAACGGTAGCCCGCGCGCGGCGGTGACCCACCCACCGCGCCACCTTCGTTACGTCGGCGCGCCATGGTGGTCCTTCGGTCCCGATGCTCACCTCGGTCCCAGGCCGATGCCTCCCGGTGTCGCGGGCGCGGGCCGAGGGGCTCGCCGCGCAACCGGGCCGAGGGTGGCGGCCAGACCGCCGCGTCGCGATTCCAGACCGATCGCGAGTGGCGTGGCAAGAAACACCGACGAGTACGTGCCCAGCGTGATGCCGATCAGCAGTGCGACCGCGAAGTCGGCAAGCGACTCCCCGCCGAGCACGGCCAGCGCGGTCAGGACGAAGAGCGCGCCCAGCCCGGTGTTGACGGTCCGTGGCACGGTCTGAAGGCAGGCGGTGTTGGCAAGCGTGGCGAAGGCGGGTCGTTGCTCCCGGCGCTTGGTCTTGGCGCCCCGCACCAACTCGCGTACCCGGTCGAACACCACGACGGAGTCGTTGACCGAATAGCCGATCACGGTGAGCAGCGCGGCGAGGAACACCCCGTCCACCGGCTTGCCGAGCCACGCGAACACGCCGATCAAAATGAGGACATCGTGGACCATGCCGAGCACGGCGGCGGCGCTCCACTGCCATCGGAAGCGCATCGCCAGGTACGCCAGCTGTGCCGCGAGCGCCACCGTGAGGGCGATGAGCGCCTTGCGCCGCAGCTCGTCTCCCAGACTTGGGCCGATCTTCTCGTCGCGTCGCAACTCGACGCTGCCGCCGGCGGTAGCGGCAAGGGCTTCCCGGACCCGTCGTTCGGCCGTGTCGTCGAAGCTGCCGGACCGCACCGAGATGTTGCCGCCATCGGACTCATTCACCACGGCCGTGGGCAGCCCGGCGGACGTGACGGCCGCGCGTGCCGAGTCCACGTCGATGGTGCGGCTGCTGCCGTACTCCACCAGCCGGCCACCGGTGAACTCCACCCCGAACGACAGGCCCCGAACGCCGATGCCGGCGAGGGCAAGGACCACCGCGGCCGCGGAGATGGCCAACCAGAGGCGACGGCGGCCCATCAGGTTCGGATTGCGCCGCTCGAGGGTGCGGCGCACCCAGCCGACGTTGGCGAGTCCGCTCCAGCTGGGGCGAGCCGACAGCCACCGCTGCCGCAGGGCCACCTCGGTGAGGACCCGGGTGAGGACCAGGGCGGTGAACATGGCGGCCAGCACGCCGATGGTCAGCGTGACACCGAACCCACGTACCGGACCGGAGGCCAGGAAGAAGAGCAGCCCGGCAGCGAGCAGGGTGGTGACGTTGGAGTCGATGATCGCCGACCAGGCGTTGCCGAATCCGGCCCGGATCGCGCCGCGCAGGCTGCGTTTCCCGCCGGCGTACTCCTCCCTGGCCCGTTCGAAGACGAGCACGTTGGCGTCGACGGCCATGCCGATCGCCAGCACGAAGCCGGCCAGGCCGGGCAGCGTCAACGTGGCGCCGAGAGCGAGCAGCGCCGCGTAGGAGATCAGCCCGTATGCCATCAGCGCCACCGCGGCCAGGCCACCGACGATGCGGTAGACCGCGATGATGAACAGGATCGTGGCCGTCACGCCGAGGACCGCCGCCTGTGCGGATGCTTCGATGGCCGCCTTGCCCAGGGTCGGCCCGACGGATCGTCGCTCGATGATCTCCACCGGTACCGGCAGCGCACCCGCGCGTACCAGTAGCGCCAGGTCGTTCGCCTCGGCCCGGTCGAATGAACCGGTGATCACCGTGGAGCCTCCGGTGATGCCCGCCTCACACGCCACCGTCGGCTCGACCTGCGGCGAGGAGACGACTCTGTCGTCAAGGACGATCGCCACCCGCCGGGTCGGATCCCCGGCCGGAGCGCAGGCGGCCTTGCCGGTCAGTTGCTGCCAGGCCCGTTCTCCGCCGCCGGAGAAGTCGATCGCCACCTGCCACTGCCCGATCTGGCTCACCTGGGCATCTGCTCCGCTGATCTCCCGACCGGTCAGCGCGGCCGGCCCCAGCCGGAGTGGCTGTCCAGACTCGTCGTTCAGCACAAGGTCCCCGCCGGTGCCGCCGGGTGGCGGACTGGTGCCCGTCGGCGCCGCGCCCAGGACCGGGTGCAGGGTCAGCTGGGCGGTGCGCCCGATGACCTCGACCGCCTGCTGCGGGTCGGTGACCCCGGGCAGTTCGATGATGATGCGCCGTTCTCCCGAGCGGGCCAGCGTCGGCTCGGCGACCCCGAGTTCGTCGACCCGGCGGCGCAGCACCTCCAGCGCCTGTTCGGTGGTCTCCTCGGTGGCCTTGGCCAGCTCACCGTTTCGGGTTTCCAACACAATCTGGGTACCGCCGCGCAGGTCCAGCCCCAGCCGCGCCGGCCGGGTGGCGACAAGCCACCCGGCGACGATCAGCACGATCAGGGCGAGAACCGCGCGCGCGGCCGAAGCGCGCGACACGATGGAACTCCTCGCAGAGGGAAGGGCGGGCGCTCCGCCACCGTGGCGGGCTCCCGAAGGTCAGACGGAGATTCACGCCGCGAACGGCGGAGCCCGACCCTGGTACACCTCTGCGGGAACAGCGGGGAACCAACCGGTTGCCACGCTGGTGCGCACCTGCCACCCGGCCGGCGCGATGAGCCGGTACACCGGCGGGTGGCCGGCGAACAACGGCCCGGGCAGAAGCTGCGCGCCGCGCTTGGCCAGCAACCGGATGTCGGTCCGGGTGGCCGCGGTGGCGGGGTGGGCCGGAGTGCCCGCGCTGCTCAGCGCCGGGCTACCGGGCGCGACGGTCCCCGGCGTCCCCGGCGTCCCCTCGACACCGGCGCCGAACAGGACGACGAACAGCAGCGAGAGCAGCACAGGGAGGCCGCTCGCCCGCAAGGGCAACCGCTCCACCCGCCGTGCCGTCACGGATCACCTCCACCGATGAGGAAACCGTACCGGATGCTGTTCGTGATGGCGGCTGAGTCCTAGCGTGAGTGGCGTGACAGGGGCCACCGCAACCGGTGTGCCGGCAGAAATTCGCGGCGCTCCGAATTCCAGAAATGATCCAGGCAACGGCGAGAGGCACAGTCCAATGAGTACATTCGTGTTGATCCACGGCGGCGGAGACGTCGGTTGGTCCTGGCACCTGGTCGAGGCCGAACTGCGGGCGCGTGGGCACGACGTGGTGGCGCCCGACCTCCCGGGTGATGACGAATCGAAGACGCTGGTGGACTACGCCGACGCGGTGGTCGAGGCTGTCGGTGAGCGGCCGAACCTGGTGGTCGTGGGCCACTCGTTCGGAGCGTTCACCGCCCCGTTGGTCGCCGATCGGCTACCCGTCGATGTGCTGGTCCTCCTGGCCGGCATGATCCCGTCGCCGGGTGAGTCGCCGGACGAGTGGTGGGCCAACACCGGCTATCAGCGCGCGGTGGAGGACCAGGCCAGGCGCGATGGCGGGTTGACCGGCAACGCGGATCCCTACGTGAGCTACTACCACGATGTACCGCGCAAGCTGGCCGCGGAGGCGCTGAGCAAGGAGCGCGCGCATCCGTCCAGCGCCGCGACCGCCGCTCCCTGGCCGTTGGACGCGTGGCCGGACGTGCCGACGCGGTTCGTGCTCTGCGGCGAGGACCGCTTCTTCCCGCCCGACTTCTTCCGCCGGCTGGTGCCCGCCCGCCTGGGCATCGCCCCCGACGAGATCGCCGGCAGCCACTGCGTCGCACTCAGCCGCCCCAAAGAGTTGGCGGACATGTTGGTGGGCTACGCGGCTGCCGCGTCCGACCCGGGGATCGAGGAGTGAGTATGCCCAGATCGCGAGCGCCTACGCGGCGACCGGAGGCTGCGGCCTGGCACGTTGTCCGAACCGCGCGACGTAGTGCCAGACGCGTTTGAGGGCCTGCTCATCGTAGCGGCCGGTCCGCGCGGCGTCCCCGATCGCTCGGGGGTTGAGCTGGCCGCGGACGGCGATGGCGGCACCGAGGTCGACGTAGCGCTGGCCGCGGTAGTCCGGGTGACGCCGCAGCTCGGACACGGTCAACACGAACCCGGGGTGCCATTCCAGCGGGCATGGGAGACGCTTGGCGGCGTGTTCCACCTGGCTGCCCCGGTAGCTGGGATCGAGGACGAGCGCCTCGACGTCCTGACCCAACCGGACCGGGCCGTGTACTTGGGCTTCGATGTAGTCGTCGAGTTCATCTGGGTGGTCGGCCGTCGCAAGCTCGATGAGGGACATGCTGTCGGCCACGGCGAAGGCGGTCGGTTCGACGGCGCTGTCCGGGTAGCAGAACGTAGTTCGGGCCAGCGTCGCGGCGGTCAGCCGCAGGTGGGCCGAGCCAAAGCGAGGCGCTGCACCGACGGGCTTGCGCCGGAAGTTGAGCGCCCCATAGACCGGCCGCGCGTGGCCGGGGAGGTTGTCGTAGGCGCCGCCGAACATGCGGCTCTACCAGCGCGACCGGTCCCCACCGGGGTAAGCGGTCAGCCCGCCATTACTGGTACCGGTCACGAACTGCGAGTGGTAGATCCCTCCGGCCGCGAAGGCATCGAGGATGAGCTGGCCATGTGACCAGCGATCGGGGTGGAAATTGAGCGTCACCCGCAGCGCCGGGTCGACCGGTGGTCCTGCCGACCGGGAAGCCACATGGCGTACGGCCCGGTCGCGCGCAGACTCGATCGGGTCAGTATTCACGGCAGCCCATTCTGAACCACTGATATCCCGGGAGGAAGTCGCCCGGTCCGTACACGCTCTGGCGACGGTACGCCAGCACCCCCCACAGAGGACACATCGCTGGTAGCGTGGCGCCGCCATGAGGTTTGGACATCAGCAGCACCGGGGGTACACGATGCGTTTGGTTCGGCTGGCACTGTGCTGCTTGGGCTTGGCGGCAACACTCGCGACCAGTGGCTGCGGTGGCGACTCGAAAGCCGCTTGTGACAAGATTCAAGCGGAAATCCAGAACATTTCAACGTCCGGCATGAAGCAGGTCAGCGACCCGCAAGCGGTGGAAAAGACCTATCAGGACGGTGCGGCGAAGATCCGTGCGGAGGGCAAGACGGCAGGCGGTGACGTCGAGGCCGCCGCCAATGATGTCGCGGCCGCATTGGAAGACCTGGGTAAGCAGGTCGGCGCTCGCAGCACGAAGGCCCCGGACCAGGCCCCGCTGACCAACGCTGGCATCAAGCTCAAGGCTGCCTGCTCGTAGCGGCTTCTGCGCACGCTGCCGGGTCATCCCGGTGGCCGGTTCCGTTGTCGATTTGTGGCACAGCTGTGACATGAGCCGGACA
Source organism: Micromonosporaceae bacterium (assembly GCA_035296325.1). GTDB lineage: Bacteria > Actinomycetota > Actinomycetes > Mycobacteriales > Micromonosporaceae > DATHBD01. The sequence continues at coordinate 24,963 of DATHBD010000026.1, forward strand.
GGACGATGACACGTCCGGCGGACGCTGCCCTCGAGAGCACGACCACCGAGGGAGGGTCCACGGTTGAAGTCCACAGGTTCCACCACAGGTTCCACAACAGGGTCGACGCGTACGGCGGGCTTGGCTGATCGTCCAGGCGCCTCGCGTGGGGGCAGGCACCGGCAGGCGTCACCGTGGAGGCGGCTTGTGGCCGTCGCCGCGGCGGCGGTGACGGTGTCCGCGCTGGCGTTCGGGGGCTGGTCGGCGGCGAAGGCGGGAGCGTTCCCCTCACCGGTGACGGTGCATGAGCAGGAACCGGCCACGGTGAGCGGCCGCAACGACACGCCGGGGACGAACCAGCGCATCTCCGGGTTCGGCACCGCGGCGGGCGCGGCTGGGGAGGCCCGGGTGCAGGGCGTCCTGGCCGGTCCCACGTCCCCGACGATGCTGCCCGCGGCGCGCGAGGACGACGGCTCGCAGTCCTCCGCCGCCGACACCGGGCTCAAGCCCGGTCGGTCGGCGCGGACGACGGGCACGATCGGCGACGGCCCGCACGCCTCCGCCGGCGACAAGACAGGCGACTTCGACTTCTACGTCGTGCGTGGCGCCACGATGGGTCAGGTGCTCAGTGTGTACGTCGACACGCCGGACAGCGAACTGCGCCCGACCGTGCGGTTCTGGATGGATGGCGAGCCTGAAGGCGTCGCCTCGAACGGCAACGGCAGTTACCTCATCACCACCGACCTGCATACCGACGGTGACTTCTACTTCACTGTCGGAGCCCAGGGGTCGGAGCAGGCCGACCCGAACGACTCGGGCAGCGGCAACGGCGCGACCAGCGAAGGCAGTTACACCGCCACGTTCTCGCTCGACGCCGGGGACACCGATGTGTACGCGATCGACCTCGCCGCCGGTGACGTACTGTCCGGGTCGGTGTCCGGCAGCGCGGCGCGGCTGCAGATCTTCGACCGGGCGAAGAAGCTGGCCGTCGGGGCGATGGCGGACACCCTGTCGTCCTGGTTCCCCAAGGATTCCCCATTGCTCCGTGGCGGCAACGCGGCGGTCAACCACATCGCGGCCCGTGCCGGGCGGTACTACGTGGCGGTCTCCAGTGGGAAGGGCGAATACGACGTACGGCTGAACGTGAACCGGCCCGGGCCGGAATCCAAGCGCGCGACCCAGATCATCTTCGTCGACCTCGACGGCGCGAGCCTCGACCCAGCCATATTTCACGACTCCCAGGTGGGTGGCGTGCGGAAACTGTCCCCGTTGGCGGCGTTCATCAGTAGGTGGGGGATCACCGGCGAGGCGCAGCAGGGCGCGCTCGTGGAGCAGATCATCACGTCCCTGACGGAGAACCTGCAGGGCGATTTCGCCGGTACCGGCAGCAAGGTGACGATCCTCAACAGCCGGGACCACCGGGACCCGTTCGGCCAGCCCCACGTGAGCCGGGTCGTGATCGGTGGCATCCAGGCAGAGCTGGGCCGCGATGGAACCGGCAGCGCTCAGTCCATCGACCCGGGAAACTTCGCCATGGCGGAGACGGCGCTGATCCTGCTGGACACGATGTCCGCACCGCCAGGTGAAATGTCACTCAACACCCATCTGGGGCCGACAAGTGACCGGGTCAGGTTCGTGGGCACGGCGATCGCCAACCTCGCCAGTCACGAGGTGGGTCACCTGCTCGGCGCCTTTCACGCGTTCGGGGCCGGCGGCAAACCCAACCTGATGATGCCCGGCACCGAGTCATCGGCCATCTACGGCGTCGGCGCGGACAACGTCGGCGGCACCGCCGACGACGTGGACCTCGACTTCGAGGTCGCCCCGTTCGGGTACGACACCTGGTTCACCGGCGTTGAGGACTGCCGCGCCCGGATCCGATGGGCCCTGTCGTAACGACACCCTCACCAGCACCGTGAACGCGGAATCGCTCCGCGCGGCGTGGTACTACTTGTCGACATGCATCGGGTCCTGGTGATCGAGGACGACCAGGCTGTCCGCGACGGCCTGAACCTGTCACTGCGTCGGCAGGGACATGAGATGCTCCTGGCCGCCTCTGGTGAGGAAGGGCTCGTCCTGCTGCGTACTGCCCGGCCGGATATCGTCGTTCTCGACGTCATGCTGCCCGGTATGGATGGGTTCGAGGTGTGCCGGCGGATCCGGGCCAGCTGCTCCGTGCCCATCATCATGTTCACCGCCCGCGGCGACGACATCGACGTCGTCAGCGGCCTGGAGGCCGGCGCGGACGACTACGTGGTCAAGCCGGTACAGCCCCGCGTCCTCGACGCCCGTATCAAAGCGGTCCTTCGCCGCTCGGAGCGCGAACCGAACAGCCGCGACACCTTCGGTGGGCTGACCATCGACCGCGCGGCCCTGACCGTGACCCGGCACGGTGCATCGGTCGCCCTGACCCCGACCGAGCTGCGTATGCTGCTGGAACTGTCGCAGTTCCCGGGGCAGGTGTTCAGTCGCCAGCAACTGCTCGAGCGGGTCTGGGAACATGACTACCTCGGCGACTCCCGGCTGGTCGACGCGTGCGTGCAACGCCTGCGCGCCAAGGTCGAGGAGAACCCGGCGGATCCCGTCTATGTGCAGACGGTCCGCGGATTCGGTTACCGGTTCGGCCCGCTGTGAGCGTCCAGCCACATCGCCGGCGGTTGCCGCTGCCGCGGCTGCCGGCGAGGCTGCGGGGTCTGCGGGCGCGCCTGGTGTTCGCCTTCCTGCTGGTGGTTCTGGTGAGCGTCGCCGCGACGACGATGGCCAGTTACCGCGCGGCACGCACCGCCGTGCTCACGGCGGAACAGACTCCGGCGATGGAACGTACCCGTCAGGAAGTGGCCCGGATAGCGGTGTCCGAGACCACCGAGACGTTGCCCGACGCGGACCTGTCGGAGTTGGCCCGCCGCATCACCGGGGCTGCCGTCGACCCGGACAGCGGTAAACTGCGCCGGTCCGTTCGCGTGGTCTTCCGCGAGCGGCAGGAGCCGGCCGTCGACGCCTGGCCACCGATTCCGGCCGGCCTGCGCCGTGCGGTCCGGGAGAACAACAGACTGATGTACCAGCGGTTCGGTGTCAGCGGCACCATGATGTTCGCCTACGGCATGCCGGTGCTGACGACCGACGGCACGGCGTCGGGTCTGGAGGTCTACGTCCTTCAGGACCTGGCCGGCGCACAGGCCAGCATCGACCGGCTTTCCACCTCGACGGCGCAGTTCGCCGGCCTGGCGCTGATCGTGGCCGTCATCATGGCGCTGATCGCCGCGCAGGGCGTGCTGCGACCGGTGCGCCAGCTCCGCCATGCGGCGCGCCAGCTGGCCGCCGGAAAGCTCGACACCCGGCTACGGGTACGCGGCGTCGACGAGCTCGCCGATCTGGCGGACACGTTCAACTACACCGCGGCGCAACTCGAACACAACGTCACCGAGATCCGGCGGATGGAGGCCAACGCCCGCCGGTTCGTCGCCGACGTTTCGCACGAGCTGCGCACACCGCTGGCCGCGATGACCAGTGTCACGGACACGCTCGACGAGGAGTCGGCGAACCTGCCCGGTGACGCCCGGATCGCCGCCCACCTGGTCAGTACGGAGACCCGCCGTCTGGTGCACCTGGTGGACAACCTGATCGAGATCAGTCGCTTCGACACCGGCCGGGCCGAACTGCGCGTCGAGGGCGACGTCGACCTCGCCGCCGTCGTCGCCGCCAGCCTCGCCGCCCGCGGCTGGACGGACCGGGTCGAGACCGTGGTGACGCCGGGAGTGCTGGCTGAGGTGGATCGGCGGCGTATCGACGTGATTGTTGCCAATCTGGTCGGCAATGCCCTCCGGCACGGGCAGCCCCCGGTCACCGTACGTGTCCATTGCCAGGGCCTACCGGGCTCCGCGGAGGAACAGGCCGGTGTCCTGGTGACCGACTCCGGGCCGGGGCTACCGCCGGGCGCCGCAGGGCAGGTCTTCGAACGGTTCTACAAGGCCGACAGCGCCCGCACCCGGTCCGAGGGCAGCGGTCTCGGGCTCGCCATCGCCCTGGAGAACGCCCGCCTGCACGGCGGCACCATCGAGGCGGGCAATCTGCCGGGCGGCGGCGCGTACTTCCACGTTCTCCTGCCCCGCCGGGCCGGTGGAAGCACTCGGCATGCCTAGGCCCGGGTCGTGGTGGGCTGTGCTCGGTGCGGCCCTCCTGGTGCTGACCGGCTGCGGCATCCGCCCGACCGCCGCGGTCGACGCGGGCGACCCGCCGTCCGGCATCGCCACAGCTGCGGGGCCCGCGGCCGACAAACCCCTCACCGTCGGCGTGTACTTCCTGCACCAGGGCAAACTCCGCAGGGTTGAGCGCCCCGCGTCGTTCCCCGGCCCGGACACCGGCTTGGTTACCGACCCGGCGTCTGCCGCCCTGCACTATCTGTTCGTGGGCCCCGACGCGGCGGAGTTCGAAGCCGGCACGGGGACCGCGATCCCGCCCGTGGATCCTCTCTCCGTGTTCTTCCGGCCGGACGGCGACGGACCGGGACCGCCGGTCATGGTCGTCAACGTGGCCTCGGGCGATCTTTCGATCCTGGCCCAACAGCAGCTGAGTTGCACGATAAGGGAACGGCGGGGAATCTTCGCCACCCTGCCGCTGCGGGTCGACGACGGCAGCGGGAGGCAGTCGAAGCTGGCGGACTGCCCGCCGGGAATACTGGCGAACCGGTAAGGACCCGGCGCCGCCGGGCTGTCACGAGCTGGGCGGTGCGTCGTCGTACTCCCCGGCCGGGCCCCGGTACATTGCCCCGTCCGGCACCGGCCAGGCGTTCGGCCGGCAGCCGTGCAGGCCGAGCGTCTGCTGCTGCATCACCGGGGCCGCCGCCCCGGGGCCGGGGCAGAGTTGATGGCCGTGGCCCAGGCGGTGGCCGACCTCGTGGTTGACGACGTAATCGCGGTACGCGGCCAGGGTGCCCCCGACGGCTGACGCGCCGTTCACCCAGCGGGCCACGTTGATCACCACCGTGTCGCCGTTGCGACACGATGTGTACCGGTCGTAGGAGCTGCCGCAGAGCCGGTCGCGGGTCACGGGCGTGGCCAGGTAGATGACGAAGTCGGCGGCCTCGCCGCCGCCCACGCGTTGCAACCTGATGTCGCCGTTGCCTATCCAGCTCCGCGGGTCGGACAGCGTGCCGGTCACGGCCGCGGCGAACTCCTCGGCCCCCACGTTTGCGATGCCGCGTTCCACGGCCACGTGGTAACGCAGCAGGTTGCCGGCGGCGCCCGCCACAATGCTGGGCTCGCTGGCCAGCTGCCATGTGCCCGCACCCTGGTCCGGGAAGGTGATTTCGGCCGGGAGACGCGGGGGTTCCGCCGCGCCGTCGGCAGGTGCCGCCGTGCCGGGTGCCCCGGGTGGCGGTGTCCATGTCGCTGTCACCGACTGGGGAGCGCGATCCGCCTCGCGGGCCCGCGTCGCTGTGGGGCCCGTCGTGAGGACCAGGATCCCGGCGGCACCGACCGCGACTGCGACTGCGAGCCATGCGAGCGGCCCACGGCGCCGCGCGTGGCGAAAGCGTACTCGGACTGCATCTGTCGGCATGGCGAAGCTCCTCGGGCGGGCGCGGGTGCGCCCTCGTCGCCATGGAGACTGGTGGCCCGACGTCCGGATGCCGTCCGGGCTTTGTCTCGGTTCTGCTACAACGTGCCGCCCACCATCGACGAATCCAACAGCTTGACACCATTACAGTGAGCACCGGGTCGGTGGCAGGTACGGCGGTGCGCGCAACGATCCGGGCAGACATCGGCTTGCTCGGACCACCTGACCGGCACGGCCGCAGAGGTGCCGCTCAATGCGCAGTCCAGACGTCAGCCATCCTCGGGCGTCAAATTCCCCGCTGGCCGGCAGCCGTGGGCACCGTCGCCGACATCGATCCTTCTTGCTTCTCCGCCGACTGTCGGTAGTATCTCCGTGCTTTGGCCTGCAACGGGGAGGAAGATCCATATGCGATGGAAGACTTCGGCCGGCGCCCTCATGGCGCTGGCCTTTATTGTCCCGGCAGCGCCGGCGGCGGCACAAATCGAAGCGCCCGGGCTCAACGCGGCCTGTCAAACGGTCGAGCGCAAGGTTTACAAGGACATGCGCAAGCTTGTCACCATCGATCTGGATACCGCCACCAATGTGGAGATTCGGATCTTGGCCAACCAGATCATGGCCGCGGCAAACGCCGACTCGTTGCCCGTTTTGCCTCGCGCAATGCAGGAGCGGCTCGACGGCACCGCGGATGACCTGCGGGCATTCCTCAAGACGGGCATGCTGAACGCCTGGGGAACGGACCTGCGGATCTCGGCGGTCCGGACGTTGACGAGCGCTGGTGCCAACGTGAAGGCGGCCGCTCAAGAGGTGCTCGACACCACGGCCATCGATGCCTACCTGGCTTACCTGAACGACGGCCTGTACGCCGCACGTACGCTTGACTGCGCGTCTCAGCCCACACCGACACCGAGCGTCACGCCCAGCGCCACGACGACCGTTGCACCGACCCCTGGTTCCTCGGCCAGCCCGGGTACCCCCGGCGCTTCCTCGGCCAGCCCAGGTACCCCGGTCGGCGAGGGCGGGGGGCTGCCCGTGACCGGTGTCGACACCGGGGCTCTGGCCGGCATCGGCGGTGCGCTTCTGCTCCTCGGCGGCGCTGGCTACCTGATCGGACGCCGACGCCGTTCCCGCTTCGTGGCATAGCTGACTCGACGCGCCCGGCTCGATGCTTCGTCGAGCCGGGCGCGATCAGCGGCTGTGCTGGCGAGGTTCGTCGCGGCCCGAAGGCAAGCCACAACGTATGTGGGTCGACGAGCCGGCGGCGTCGTCGCGGTGGCCGCGGGCTACCCGGCGGCCAGTGTCCACTGCTGGTTCGCGCCGCCGTTGTCCGACCACTGGATGACGGCGGTGCCGTCGGCGGTCGAGGCACCGGTCACGTCGAGTACCTTGCCGCTGTTGCGGTTGACCAGCTTGCGGTGCCCGCCGGTGGTCACCACCTGCCAGTGCTGATTGGTGCCGCCGGTGTCGCTGTACTGCAGGACGGCCGCGCCGTCCAGGATGGACCGTCCGCCGACGTCGAGCAGCTTGCCGTTGGCCCGGTTGACCAGCTTGACGTAGCCGCCGCCCGCATCGGCGACCCGCCACTGCTGGCTGGCGTTGCCGGTGTCAGTGGTCTGCACGATGGCGGCGCCGTCGGCGGCGGAGTTGCCGCTCGGCGCGAGCACCTTGCCGCTGCTGCGGTTGACCAGCTTCACTGTGCCGGCCGCCGGGGTGGTCGGCACGACTTCGGTCGAGGGGTTGACGAGTTGGAACGCGTCGGCCGGGTTGCCGGCGAGTTGTTTCACGTCGTCGAAGTACAAGACGCGGCTCTCGTTGGGGGTGTAGCCGGCGGTGTCCGCGCAGTACATTCCGAACTTCAGGCCGATGTGGTTGTCGGTCTGGGCGGCGAGTTGGTCGCCGGCGTAGGTGCCCCACGAGGCAAAGTTGATGTTGGTCGCCCGGTAGGTCGGCCGGTCTTGTGGAGCGCCGTTGTACCAGACGCCGATCTGGCCGGCGTTGGCCTTGGACACGATGTACTGCATGGTGATGGGTAACCAGGTGTCCCGGGGGATGTTCGTGTCCAGGCGGGTACGGGTCGCGGTACCGCAGGCGCCGCGGTGGTCGAACCACAGTTCGTTGTTCTCCACTGCCAGTGTGCCGGCCCAGGAGGAGCAGCCGCCCTCGTTGAAGATCTGGGCGATGATGGTGTACTTGTCACGGGGGAAACCGGTGGAGGGCAGGCGGAATTTGAACCCGTACCAGCCTGCCTTGTACGACTTCAGGTCGCTGCATGCTTCGGCTCCGCGATCCATTCGCGTGCCGTTGTAGCCTGCCTGGGTCCAGTAGAACTTCGCCGCCCGGGTGCCGGCGATGGACTCGACGCGACCGTAGTTCGGGCTCTGGGTGGTGCATACCGAGTACGGCGATAATTGACTGTCTTCGAAGTCGGTGGCCTTGTACGTGGGGGTGTCCACTCGGATGGTGGCGGCGTCGGCGACGCGTATCACGCCGATCGTCAACCCCACCGCCGCGATGACCAGCACCGCCAGTCCGGTGTGCTTGAGCCGCATCTGTTGACCCTCCAGAGGCTGGTGCCCCGGGGTCCGTGACCGATGAGGCATTGAATATCGCCGATGCAGCACGTCTCGTTCGGGTGGTCAGAGTAGTCGATAGTTCGGACATATGTCCACCTCTCGGTCGTAGCGACAATGCGCCGGGAGTGTCGCTCAGTGTCATGAGAATTGCACGGGAGTTCGGACAGCCGGAGTGGATCGCGAATCGGTAGACGGCATGATGGCCGTCGCTACGGTGGCGCTTGGCGGGCTGGGGCGTGCTACGGCAGACCGCTGGCCGTGGCCGGCTACGTTCCGCCGGCTGACCGTAGCGTGCGAGGCCGTGGCGCAGCCGAACGCGCCCGCCGGAGGCCGGCTCGTGTGTCCGAGTGGCCCGTACGGCGCCACCTCGGCCGCGTCGATGCGACGGGCGCACCCACGTGTCGAGTCAGCCGAGTATCTTCGGGCGGTGGCGGATGCTCCGGGAGAGTCGTTGGCGGACATGGTCCGGTCGTTCCTCGACGACGGCGAGGTCGCTCTCGTTCCGGAAGATCGGGACGCCGAGCATCGTAGAAACACGTGGTCCTACAGCGTCGAACCGAATTCGATCGATGTGGCCGACGTTGTCGCTGCCCTCCACCACGTTACCCAAGGGCTCCGCGACCGATTCGCCAGCCATGTCGGCGTGGCGACGTTCTACGCGTGGTACGACGAACAGACGGGCCAGCTTCGGTGCTCGGTGCGTTCGGTTGCCCCCGAGAGCCTTCCGTTCGGTGCGGCCTACCGGACCGTGGCCGACGCCGCTGAGGTCGTTCGCCTTGCCGCGGCAGATTCGCATCCCGGCACGGTCCGGTGGAGCGACCTCGTCGAGGGCGCCGATGAGCCGGAAAGCCATCTGGACAAGCAGTTGGACCCGTTCCCGGTCTGGGCGGCAATCATCAAGAACCCCGATACCGCGTGACGGCTTGTGGGTAGGTACTGCAGGAAACCAGACCGTACGGGCGGGTGGTCTCCTCAGGGGGTTGAACTTGGAGGCGGACATGATCGCCACCTCCGATGACTGGGGCGTGGCGAAGCCCGACGTCGCATTCTTCGACGAGGTCGTGAAGGCGTCGCCGTGCGCACCTGCCGGCTGCCCAACTCCTCCGGGCGGGGAGATCCTGTACGTCGGTGACCGTTTGGACAACGACATCCGGCCGGCGCACGCTGCGGGCCTGCGTACCGCGTTGATCCGGCGCGAGCCGTGGGCGGCGATCTGGCACGACGAGCGCGACGTGGCGCCGTTACCCACGATGCGGATCGACTCGCTCGCGGAGCTGCCGGAGCGGATAGAGGCGTTCAACGCTGCAGCGCGCTGAGCGTGGTCTGCCAGCCGTACAGGCGGTCATCGAGTTCGCGTACGGCGTCGCTGTCAGCCCAGGGTTGCACGGCTTGGCGTACGTCGCGGATGCGTTCCATGCCGGTCGCATACCAGGTCATGGTGAACTGGTCCATGGCCTGCTGCGCGTAGACGCACGCTTCGTTGGGATGCTTACGGGCGGCCTCGACTGCGGCCAGGTCATCGAAGACGACGACGCGTTGCTTGCCCTCGGCGGCGGGCAGAGCGTCGAGCGCAGTGGTCGGCCCGGTGGCGGAAGAGCGCGGCGAGCGTCCGTACTCCGACAACTGTGTGGAGATGGCGCCGTTGGATGGCGGCCTGGTCGCGGTGCGGGACTCCAAGTGCCCCGATGGCTCGGTCCTGGCACCGCTGGCAAGATCATCTCCAGATCTTCTCCGAACCGGGCTGGAAAACGGATCAGGCCGGCCCCCCGTGCTGGGGAACCGGCCCTGACCTGCTGTTCTCGCTGTCGGGGTGACCGGATTTGAACCGACGACCTCTTCGTCCCGAACGAAGCGCGCTACCAAGCTGCGCCACACCCCGAGCGTGCCGAGCAATAGTAGCCCACCGGGTACCAGCGGCAAACTCGATACCCCGGAGCGCCCAACTCAGGCCGGTCGTGGGACGGCGTCGTGCAGGAAGTCGGCCAGCGCCGCCTCGTACCGCTCCGGGTCGAGGTTCCACGACCGGCAGTGCCCGGCCGTCCGGGTCTCCACCAGCGTCACCAGGTCCGGACGGGCCGCCGCGAACTCCAGGGTGGGGCCCGGCGACACCAGCATGTCGTCGCGGTCCACGAACGCCAGCACCGGTACGGCGAGGTCCGGGGCGTACCTGCGGTGGTCCAACTGCGCGAGCCGGACACCGATCCGCCGCTCGACCAGGCGCAGCGTGGCCCATGCCCAGGATGGGGGCAGGGCCAGGCGGCGGGCGTTCATCCGCAGCGTGGTGACCCAGTCGACCACCGGGCAGTCGAGCACGATGCCCCGGACGGCGTCCACATCGGGCGCGGCGAGGCGGCGCATCGTGGTGAGGATGGCGGCGCCGCCCATCGACCAGCCGTACAGGACGACGCTGCGGGCGCCGTTGGCCACGGCGTACTGAATGGCGGCGGCGACGTCACGCCACTCGGTGTCGCCGAGGTGGTACTGCCGGCCGAGGCTGTGCGGGGCGCCGGTGTCGTTGCGGTAGGTGATGACGAGCGTGTGCATGCCGCTGGCGGCCAGCGTCGGAAGCACGCGGAGCACCTCGCCGCGGGGGGCGCCGCGGCCGTGCACGGCGATGATCCAGGTGCCGTGCGCCGGCGTGGTGGGCGGCACCAGCCAGGCCGGCATGCCGCCGAGTTCACCTGGCACGGTCACCTCATCGAACGGCAGGCCGTGCGCCGAGGTGGGGTCGCCCTCGTAGACGTACGCGTTGGAGTACGCGCGGATGCCCGGCCGCAGCGTGCCGCGGCTGACCTCCACCACCTCGCGCACGACGCTCGTCCGGTCCGTGCTCAGGACGTCGCCCAGCACGGCGTGACCGCCCAGCCAGGTGAGCCCCATCCGCAGCGGCCCGGCGAACTCCTCCATGCGGGGCAGGGTCACCGTCCCGTCACCGACGCTGCGGACCCGGATCGGGTACGGCTTGGCGCGGCCCGCGTCGAGCAGGTAACTGGCCAGGTACCAGCCGGCGCCGGCGGTGCTGGTCGGCAGCAGGACCGCGAGGCTGGCGGCACCGTAGACGGCGGCCCGCACCGGCCAGCGGCGGCCGATGCCGGCCTCGACGGCGTCGGCGGTACCGAGGTCGGCCTGGGTGGTCATCGGGCGACGAGGGTGAGCATGGAGGCCTCCGGAGGACAGGCGAAGCGGACCGGTGCGGTGGGATGCGTCCCCAGGCCGGCCGACACATGCAGGTACGCCGGGGAGCCGGGCCAACGGTGCAGCCCTTTGGCCATGGTGCGGCTCAGTCCACAGTTGGTGGTGAGCGCACCGTACAGCGGCACGCACACCTGCCCGCCGTGGGTGTGGCCGGCCAGGAGCAGATCGAACCCGTCGCCGGCCATCGCGTCAAGCACCCGTGGCTCCGGCGAGTGCGTCACGCCCAGGCGCAGGTCAACGCCCGGGTCGGCGGGCCCCGCGACGGAGGCGTAGTCGTCCCGCGCGACGTGCGGATCGTCCACGCCGACCAGCTCGACCACCCGGCCGCCGGCCTTGACCACGGTCCGGCGGTTGTTCAGGTCGGCCCAGCCGGCGCCGACGAGCACGTCGCGCAGTTCCTCAGTGGGCAGCGGGGCGCCCTGGATGTATGGGCGGTCGGGGGTGAAGTACCCGAACGGGTTCTTCAGCACCGGGCCGTGGTAGTCGTTGGAGCCGAAGACGAACGCGCCGGGGCGTTCCAGCAGTGGCGCGAGCGCCCGCACCACGCCGGGAACCGCATCGGTGTGCGCGAGATTGTCGCCCGTCACGATGACCAGGTCCGGGTCGGTGCCGGCCAGCTCGGACACCCAGCGCTGCTTGCGGTGCTGGCCCGGCGTCATGTGCAGGTCGGACAGGTGCAGCACCCGCAGCGGCTCGGCGTCCGGCGCGAGCACCGGCACGTCGACCCGGCGCAGCGTGAAGAGGTTGCGCTCGACCAGCGAGGCGTACGCCAGGGTGCCGAGCCCGAAAGCGGCGGTGCCGGCGGTCAATCGGAGCAGGGAGCGGGTACGCATATGCCAAGATTACCGGCGCGGCGCCGCGACCGGTGTGCGATGGTGCCAGGCTGCGCGCGTGGGGCCGGGAAACCGTCCGCGTCGATCGGGTCCGTGGTGGTAGCTTGCCCGGCATGACGACGCCCACGACGCCTCAGACGCTCAAGGCGCGGATCGAAGCCGACCTGCGCGCGGCCATGAAATCACGCGACGAGCTGGTCACTTCGACGCTGCGGATGGCGATCACCGCCGTGCGTAACGCCGAGGTCGCCGGCGCGCAGGCCCGGGCGCTCGCCGACGACGAGGTGCTCGCGGTGCTGACCCGGGAGGCGAAGAAGCGCCGGGAGGCGGCCGCCGCGTTCGCCGACGCCGGCCGGGCCGAGCAGGCCGCGAAGGAGCGCGCCGAGGAGGAGGTCCTGGAGCGGTACCTGCCGAGCCAGCTCTCCGACGATGAGCTGCGCGCGATCGTGGCGGATGTGATGGCGGCCGGTGGCTTCTCCGGCATGCCGAGCATGGGCGCGGCGATGAAGGCGGCCCAGGTGATCGTGGCGGGCCGGGCCGAGGGCGGTCGGGTCGCCGCAGAGGTACGCCGTCAGTTGAGCTGAGGGGTCGTCAGCGCGCGTCCCACGAGTCACGCCGGACACAGGGCGCGGAATGCCTCGGCCAGGTCGGCTCCTTCCGGCACCCCGCTGGCCGCTACCGCGTTGGCGACCTCTTCGGCCCGCCAGAAGTTGGACGGTACGAGACGCCCGGACGTGACGGCCTGCAGCGCGACGCCGGCTGCCTCGTCCGCGGTCTGTGCGCAACTGCACCAGCGCATCGCCGAACCGACTGCTCATGTCCATCGTCCGCTGTCCGCAGCCAGGTGCGGACAGCTTTGAGGTACCCGTACCTCAGCGTTAACCCTGAGGCTACAAGGGAGCGTGGCGGCTGGATGTCCACAAGGCCCGAGCGGTGAGTACGCACATGCCGGCGGGGCCGTCATGGCTGTGCAACGGGTGCGGCGCTCCGTGGCCCTGCCTCACCAAACAGCGCCAGCTACTGGCGGAGTTCACCGACGCGCCCACCTCCCTGACGCTCTACATGGCGGGACGGCTCAGCGACGCCGCCGGTGACCGGCGCGACCTGCCGGCCGAAGAACTCTACGATCGGTTCCTCGGATGGGCACGTGGTCCCGGCCGGCCGGGCTAGAACAGGTCGCTGGGGCAGAGGAAACACTCTGCGGGCGCCCGGCCAGGGCCGCGTGGGTTGGGCCGGCCCGGATCGGCCGGCGGCGGCGCGCCGCCACCCGCGCTGATCTTGATCGTCACGGAGGAGCCCTTGGGTGCCTTGTTCGACGGCACGGTACTGGCCACCGAGCCGGCCGGGCAGTCCGACTCGATCGGTTCGTTGTCGACCCTGGGGGCGAAGCCGGCCCCTCGGAGCGCGCCGGTTGCCGCTCCGACATCGCCGCAGCGCAGGCCGTCCGGGATCCTGACCTGGTTGCCCCGGATGAGTGCCTCGCTCGGGGCGGCGAAGTTGTCCGCCGGGCGGCCGTTCATGCCGTCGCGCAGGGTGTATGCCACGGCGTTGTTCACCGGAGGGTGCTCCATCTTCCGGCCATGCTTGGGATAGTCCGGGTCGGTGAGGAAGCCGGCGACCGAGAGGCGCTTCGTTGTCGCGACGAAGGTGGCGCTCCGGTCGTCGTCGGTCGTGCCGGTCTTGCCGGCCGTCGGCCGACCTACGATGCCGCGCACGGTACCGGCCGTTGCGCCGGTGCACTGGGAGGTCGCCGACCTGTCCCCGACCGGGCAGCGGGCGGCATCCATCGCGGCGCGGGCCACGTCCGGGCTGATCGACCCGTCCTTGCAGACGGGTTCGGCTCCGGGGACCTTGTTGTCCTGCCGATCCCGGACCTCCACCACCGGCGTCGGTTCGCAGAGCCTGCCGTCGGCGGCGAGGGTCGCGTAGGCGTTGGCGAGATCCAGCGGGACCGAGGCGTACGTGCCCAGGGTGAAGGCTCCCTGGGTGGCCGCCCGCTTCGGGTCGTTCGCGTTCTCCGCTTCCGTCGGCGACCGGAACTTGATGCCGGCGCGTCTGGCGGCGTCGATGACGCGGTCCGCACCGACCTGCTCGGTGAGGGGGACAAAGTACGTGTTCACTGATCTGCCGAACGCGCTCCACATGTCGTGGACGCCGCTCATGCCGTCCACGGCGTTGCTGGGGCACCAGAACCTGGTGCCGGGGCACGCCGACGGAGCGCCCAACTTGTCGGCGTACTTCGTCTTCGCGCGCTTCTGGGCATCGATTGTGTAGTCGAGCGGGATGCCCTTCTCCAGCGCCGCCACGGCCGCGAAGATCTTGAAGTTGGAGCCGGACTGGAATCCGGTATTCTCCGGGCTCCCGGTCACGAACGGGACCGTGGTGCTGGGGTAGTTGCCCTTCAGCCCGCGGGCGCGCTTCTCAGGGTCGCTGTGGGCGCCGTTCTGAGTCTGGTCGTTGCTGAAGCGGCGGTTGGTGGCGATCGCCTGGACCCGCCCCGTTCCCGGCTCGACCGCCGCCAGCATCATCGCCAGCGGGCTGCCCATGGCGACCTGGAGATTCTTGCCGACGGCGCCGGACTGGTGCTGTGCCTCGCGGAACGCCGCCGCCTGGGTGCCGACGTCGAGCGACGTGATGATCTTGTATCCGCCGGACCGCAGGGCCTGCTCCCGCAGGTACGGGTGCTCGCCGAACGCCGCCTGGTCGAGCCACCAGCGCACCAGGAAGTCGCAGAAGAAGCCGGCGCCCAACTCGGGGCGGAACGTCTCGGTACAGTCCCGGGGGGCGCGCTGGTTGTAGATCTCGATCTTCTCCTGCTCGGCCTGTGCCTTCTGCTCCTCGGTGATCTTGCCCATCTCGACCATCTGCTCGAGCACGTAGGTCCGCCGCTCCATCGCCAGCGGGCGGCCCTTTTCGGTGGTGGGGTCGAGCGTGGAGGGCGCCTTGGGCAGCCCGGCCAGCAACGCCGCCTCGCCGAGGGTGAGGTCCTTGGGGTGCTTGTTGAAGTACACGCTCGCGGCGGCGTAGACGCCGTACGAGCTGTGCCCGAACGGGGCGATGTTGAGGTAGCGCTCCAGAATCTGCTCTTTGTTGAGCTTCTTCTCAAGGGCGATCGCGTACTTCATCTCGCGCAGCTTGCGGGTCGGCGTCTGCTCGGTGGCGGCGACGACCTCAGCCGGGGTGGCGGCCGAGTAGGAGATGGCCTGCCGCACGTACTGCATGGTGAGCGTCGACCCACCCTGGGACACCTTGTTCTTCGTCTGGTTGGCCACGAACGCACGGGCGACACCCTTGCCGTCGACGCCGTTGTGCTTGTAGAACCGGACGTCCTCGGCAGCCACCATCGCCTGCTGCATGACCTCGGCGACCTGGTCGAGCCGGACATCCATCCGGTACTCGTCGTAGAGCTGCGTCAGCAGGGTCACCCCATCGGACGCGTACATGTAGCTCATCTGCGGGGACGGCCGCTCGATGATGTCCGACGGGAGCTTGTCGAAGGCGTCGGCGCTGCCCTTGGCGGCGAGGCCGGACATCGCCACCGCCGGGAATGCCGCGGCGGCCACGACGAGGCCGGCCAGCAGGCCGCACAGGACGAGCGACACGATGTTGGACAGCAGGCTGCGGTCCCGCTTGCGCACTGAGGTCACGCGCAAAAGGGTACGCGACCGCGTCGCAGGCCGCGTCCTCGCGCATGCCCGCCTCGTTGTCCAAGACGCGTCACCGGTGGGTGATTTGGTCGTCCCCCGCCTGCCGATTCTCCTCCCGAGCAAGGCGGTCGTGCCGGCATTTCAGGCAGATCGCTCCCCGACCGTCGACGATCGCCGCCGAAATCAGCCCATTGGCTGATCGCGATCAAGCGGTTAACCTGGCACAACAGCGTTGCGTAATCGTATGACTACAGAGCATGATGGTTCAGCAAGCAACTTGCGGGGTGTCCGCGTCAGGCAGCCGCGTCGCCAAACAGCGGCGTTGTGATCACCGTCCAATTCCCGAGTGGGGACCCGGTTTGGGCGGTTGGTTGTCGGGCCTGCGGGCGCGGACCGGCCAGGGGGAGATCAAAGGGGGGCGTGGAAATATGAGTATGGTCGTTGACTGGCCGAGTATGGCGGCATGTCGTAACGGAGACCCGGACGCGTTGTTCGTGCAGGGGGCCGAGCAGAACGTGGCAAAGCGGATCTGCCGCGGCTGCCCGGTGCGGTACGAGTGCCTGGCCGATGCGCTCGACAACCGCATCGAGTTCGGCGTGTGGGGTGGCATGACCGAACGGGAACGGCGGGCTCTGCTGCGCCGGCATCCACAGGTGCCCAGCTGGCGCAAGACGTTCGAGGCGGCGTTGAGCCAGAACCGGGACGTCACCGACGCCGAGCAGAAGGAGCTGGTGCCTACCGGGTGAGCCGAATCAGGTCACCCGGTGGCGCCGAGCGCGCTTCCGATAACCCGCAGCCCGTCGACGTCATGGACGTCGGCGGGCTGTGCGGCTACCGCGATCACCGGTACGCCTGGGCAGGCCTGCTCGAACCGCTGGGCCACCCCGGTCTGCCGGGCGCGCTGATCCATCAGGTCGGCGTGTACCCGCAGCACCTCCGCGGTGGTCTTCGCGTCACCGACGTCGTCGAGCGCGACGGCCGCGGCCCGTGCCGCCGCCGCCGTGATCGCCGGAGCGCCCACCTCGGTCACCCGATTGAGGACGAGCCCGGCCAGGGGCATCCGCTCCGCCGCCAACCTGCCGGCGAAGTAGGTCGCCTCCCGGATCGCGTCGGGTTCGGGGGCGGCGACCACGAGGAACGCGGTCTCCCGGGCCTGCAGGATGCGGTACGTCTGGTCGGCGCGCTCCCGGAACCCACCGAACATCGAGTCGAGCGCGCCCACGAAACCGGACAGGTCAGTGAGCAACTGGGTGCCCAGGATCTTGGTGACCGTGCGGCTGAACACTCCGAACGAGGCAGAGACCAGGCTGAACACGCTTCGGCCACCGGCCCGGGCCGGGGCGAGCAGGAGTCGCAGCATCTTGCCGTCGAGGAACCGCGACAGCCGGGCCGGCGCGTCCAGGAAGTCCAGCGCCGAGCGCGACGGCGGGGTGTCCACCACGATCAGGTCCCACGCGTCGCGGGCGCGGAGCTGCCCCAGCTTCTCCATCGCCATGTACTCCTGCGTGCCGGAGAACGTGGAGCTCATCGCCTGGTAGAACGGGTTCGCGAAGATCTCTTCGGCCTTCGCGGGGTCGGTGTGGGTCAGCACCACCTCATCGAAGGTGCGCTTCATGTCGAGCATCATCGCGTGCAGCTCGCCCTGGTCGGTCTGCACGCCCTTGACCGGCTTCGGGGTGTTGTCCAGCTCGGTCAGCCCGAGCGACTGCGCCAGGCGGCGGGCCGGGTCGATGGTCAGCACGACCGTGCGGCGGCCGTGTCGCTCAGCGGCCCGCAGCGCCAGGGCCGCGGCGGTGGTGGTCTTGCCGACGCCACCCGCCCCGCAGCAGACCACGATGCGGATCCCGGGGTCACTCAGGATCGCGTCGATGTCGAGCGCCGGGCTGGTCAGAAACGAGCCGGCGGAGTCTGACTGCACGCCTGCGAGCGTATCCGGCACAGCGGCGCCGGCGCAGAGATCGCACGGCCGGGGCGGTGTGACGTGCCCCGCCCGACCCCTTGCCCGCCCGGCCCGGGCCTCGCCCGCCGCGGCCGGGCCCTCGCCCGCCGCGGGCCCGAGCCCAGCCCGCTGATCTTGCAGTTCTGCCACGGGCAAACTGGTCATTCGTGGCGAAATTGCGAGCACGCCTGCAAGATCGCGGAGGGTCGGGGCGCGGGGCGCGGGGCGCGGGGCGCGGGGCGCGGGGACGGGGCGGGACCGGGGTCAGTCTGCGGTCAGGAGGCGGGAGGCGAAGTCCTCCAGGCCCTCCCGGGTTACTCCGCCGGGGAGCACCGGCAGCTCGACGACCGGACGACCCACACCGAGCAGTTCCTCGCGCAGGGTCGCCTCGACCGCCACCCGGGTCTGGTGCGCCTTCCCTTCGGTCACCAGCCCGGCGAGCGTGTCCTTGTCGGTTGGCAGGCCGGCGGCCACCAGCCCGCGACGCAGCTCCGCCTGGGTGACCCGGGCGTCGGTCAGCACCGGCTCCCGGGTGGCGTTGACCACGATCCGGCCCACCCCGATGCCGAGTCGCTCCAGCTCGACGATGGCGTCCAGAGTCTCCTGGACCGGCATCTCCTCGAGCAGGGTCACCACGTGCACGCTTGTCATCGGGGACCGCAGGATGGCCATGACGCCTTCGCTCTGGCTCTTGATCGGACCCACCTTGGCCAGCCGTGCCGTCTCCGCCGTGACGTTGAGGAATCGCCCGATCCGCCCGGTGGGCGGGGCGTCCAGGATGACGGCGTCGTACACCCGGCGACCGTTCGCGGTGCGGGTGACCGACTCCTTGACCTTGCCGGTGAGGAGCACGTCGCGCAGGCCAGGCGCGATGGTGGTGGCGAAGTCGACCGCGCCGACCTTGCGCAGCGCCCGGCCGGCGACGCCGAGCCGGTAGAACATCTCGAGGTACTCCAGCAGCGCCTGCTCCGCGTCGACGGCGAGCGCGCGGACCTCCCCGCCGCCCGTGGGGGTGGCGATGCGGCGCTCCTCGTAGGGCAGTGGATCCAGGTCGAAGAGCTGGGCGATGCCCTGCCGGCCCTCCACCTCGACGAGCAGGGTGCGCTGACCGCCCCGGGCCAGCGCCAGCGCCAGCGCGGCGGCCACCGTGGTCTTGCCGGTGCCGCCCTTGCCGGTGATGACATGCAGTCGTCCGGGCCAGCCGTGGCCGACCCGCTCCCGCTCCCGTTCCTGCCGTGTCACACCGTCGAGCCTATCGCCCGCTCAGGTCCCTCCGCCGATGTCGCACACCCACCAGCCGTTGTCCTTGATGGTCACGAACGACAGCACCTGCTCGGCGACCCGGTCGTCGGCGGTGGTGAGCTTCACCGTCGTGGTCAGCGTCACCTTCGTGGGCTCCTCGGAGACGGCCTTCGGCGGCTCCCAGGTGTAGCGCGGTGACCGGTACTTCAGGTCCGACTCCTCGATTTCCTTGAGCCGCTTGACCAGCGCCGGCCGGTCCCGCGCGGCACGGCACACCACCTTGCCGGCCTCGGTGGCGTCGTTGTCCACGAAGATCGCCTCGAGGAACCGGGTGACCGCCTCGGTCGGCGTCTCGGCGCCGGCGCCCTCGCTCGCCCGGAACGTCAGGTACGCGGCGAGCCCGACTCCACCACACAGGACCAGGGACACGGCGAGGGCGATGATCGCGATCAGCAGGCCGCGGCGCTTCTTCCGTGGCGGCGCGGGCGGCTGCCCGGGGAACGGGTTGGCCTGGTCGCCCGGCGGCTGGGACGGGTATCCGGGCGGCGGCTGGGACGGGTATCCGGGCGGGGGCGCGGACGGGTGGCCGGGCGGTGGGGGCGGCTGGTAGCCCGGGCGCGGGTCGGCGGGCGGGCCCCAGGACTGCGGCTGGTACGGGTATCCCGGCGGGGGCGCCGACGGGTGGCCGGGTGGCGGGGGCGGCTGGCTGTCCGGCGACGCGTCGGCGGGTGGACCCGAGGGCTGCGCGGACGGGGTGTCGGGCGGCGGGTTGCCGGGTGACGGTGGTTGGCTCACGCCTGGTCCTCTCCACGTCGCGCCTGATCGATGCGCGGGCAACAGGGTAGCCGTCCGCGGGGCGCGGTGCTGTCCCTGAACCCCGGCCTGCCGCGCCCGGGCCGGGGGAGTCCGGGTTAGGGTGCGCCATGCAGAAATGGGAGTACGTCACCGTGCCGCTGCTGGTGCACGTGACCAAGCAGATTCTCGACAACTGGGGCGAGGACGGCTGGGAACTCGTCGCGGTCGCCCCCGGCCCGAACCCGGAGAACGTCGTCGCCTACCTCAAGCGGCCCAGGCCGGACGCCAACGGCTGACCGTCGCGCCCGCGATCCTTCATCTTCGTCGACGGGTCAGGTGGCCGGGCTGAGCGCCGGTCCATCCGTACGACGAAGATTTCTCCGGCCGTGATGGAACCTTCCGGCCAACCTGTGCGCCTGCTGGTTCGTGACCGTGGCGATTGACGACCCCGCATCCCGGCTGGACCATGCGGCGTTCCGGGCTGTGTACGCCGCCCATTACCCGTCCCTGGTCCGCCTGGCCTACCTCACCACCGGCAACCGTGCCGCGGCCGAGGACGTGGCGCAGGAGGCGTTCCTGGAGTGGTACCGGCGGGCCGGACAGGTCCGAGATCCGGTGCCCTTCCTCCGGCGCGCGGTGGTGTCGCGGTGTACCTCCTGGGTGCGGCGCCGCCAGCTGGAGCGCCGGCACGCCGCCGTCGGCGTACCGCCGGAACCGCCGGCCGTCGGGGGCGACGCCGCAGTGGTCCGAGCCGCGATGCACCGGCTGAGTCCCCGCCAGCGTGCCGCGGTATTCATGCGCTTCTATCTCGACCTGTCCGAGGCGCAGATCGCCGAGGCGCTCAACTGTCGACCGGGCACGGTGAAGTCGCTGCTGCACCGGGCGCTGACCGCGATCAAGGAGGATCTCGATGAGGTCAACTGATCCCAACGAGCGCATCGCCGTCGCGGTCCGTGCGCTCGCCGACGCCGTACCGGTGACGCCGCCGGACCCCGCGGAGCTGCTCGCGCGTGCGGCCGCGCCGAGGTCGCAGCCGGCCAGACCGCCACGCGTCGGGGCGCCGCGGGCCGGCTGGCTGGGTCCGCTGGTCACCGCCGCGGCCGTCCTGGCCCTGCTCGGCGGTGTGGTGGTGGGACCGGGGCTGCTCACCTCGCTCGAGCCACTGCCGGGGGCTGTGACCGGACGCCCGGTGCTGCCGGCCCGGCCGGCCGGGTTGTCCCTGCTCACCGCGCCGGTGTCGACCGCGCCCGCCGGCCCGGCCGGGCTCAGCTACGTCCAGGGCAACACCGGCCCGCGCCGGCTGCGCACCAGCCAGACCATCGTGGTGGGCATCGACGGAAAGAGCTACCGCCGCGTCGACGAGGCGGAGCGCCGCGGTGGCCCGGCCGAGTGGGCTTCCTGGCGGGACGCGCCGATCCTGCTCTCCCCGGACGGCGGACGGGTGGCCGTGGGCAGCGTCCGGTCGGTGCGCTCGCTCGCCGTGGTCGATCTGCGTACCGGCAAGACCCGGGAGTACCCGATCGAGCCGGCCGGTGTGGTGCAACCCTTCGCCTGGTCCCCGGACGGCACCCGCGTCGCCTACGGCACCCGCGCCGACGGCGCACCGCCGGACCTCGGCCTCGGTGTGCCGGCCGCCATCCTCAACCTGGACACCGGCGGGTCCACGCCGTTGCCGGGCCCGGTCTCCGGCGCTGCCTTCTCACCCAACGGCAACCGGCTGGCCATTCAGGGCAACATCAGCGTGTCGGATGAGGGTCCGGAAGCGGGGGCCGTGCACATCGTCGACCTGGCCGGCGCGAAGCAGGCGACGCGCGTCTCGGGGAAGTTCGGGTTGCAGATCGCCGGTCCGAACGCGTGGTTGCCGGACGGCATGTTCATCGCGATGGTGGACAACGCGGGCGTGGGCAAGGAGCAGTGCCTGGTCACCTTCTTGGGGGCCACGGACTTCGCCATCGGCCCGCCGGCCCCGATCCCGAGCCCGGACGGCGAGATCGGGGTCGTGGGCTGGCGGGGATCCGGCGGGTTGCTGATCACGCCGCTCAGCGCACTCAGCAACCGGCCGGTCTACGAGACCTCGTACGACGGTGAGATGCGGGAGGTCATCCGGATGGGCGACGGCTGGCCGGCGGAGTTCGGGCACACCTATGACCTGCAGGTCGCCGCCGGGGTGTTGCAGGACGCCGAGTTCCGCGCCGGCGGGGCGCCGGACCGGGGGCCGTGGCCGTGGTGGTGGCGGGCGACCATCGGCGCCGGGCTGCTGATGGTCGCCGGACTGGGGTACCTGGTCTGGCGGCGACGCACCCGGCGGGTCGCCGCTCAGCCGGTGAGGGCGGCGCGCTCGGCGGTCAGCGACGCGACGTAGGACCGCACCTGCCGGGCCCGCTCGGCGCGGTCCCAGCCGAGCGCGGCGCCGATCAGGGCGGCGACCGCGGGCGCGGCGCTGGCGCCGCCGTCGGGGACCTCCATGGCCACGTGGGTACGCCGGGTCAGCACATCCTCCAGCGTCATCGCCCCCTCGGCGGCCACCGCGTACACGTACTCGGCGCCGAGGTAGCCGGGTGCCCCGGCGACCGGCCGGGCGAGGGCCGGATCGGTGCGGGCCGGCGCGAGCACCTCGGGCGTTCGGTCGCCGTACCGGCCCGCCAGCCGATCGACCTCGGCCGCGCTGAGCCGGTGCTGCCCGGCGAGGTCGCGGCGCTGGGCCGTAGTCAGCCCGGCCGCGCCGACCAGCGACAGGGCGGCGGTGGACGAGGCCGGCACGTCGCGGCCCAGCCACCGGGTGGCGGCGTCCACGGCGTCGGCCGCCATCGGCCGGTAGGTGGTGTACTTCCCGCCGACGATGGTCACCAGCCCGTCCGGGCCCGGGATCACCGCATGGTCGCGGGAGAGCGCCGACGTCGTGGCCGGGTCCCGGCCGGCCGGCGCCAGGAGCGGCCGGAGACCGGCGTACGTGCCGACGATGTCGGACCGGCGCACCGTCGTGCGGAGCAGGCGGTTGAGGTTGCGGAGCAGGTACTCGATGTCGGCGTCGGTGGTCACCGGCGCGGTCAACGGCCCGGTCCACGGCGTGTCCGTGGTGCCGATGATCCAGTGGTCCCACCACCGGCGCGCGACCACCGTGGAGTCCTCGGCGCGGGCCAGGATGCCGGTGTCGGCATCGATCCGGTCACCCGGGACGACGAGGTGGACGCCCTTCGCGGGTCGTACCGCGAACGTCTGCGCGCCGGCGAGCTGCTGCAACCGGTCGGCCCAGACACCGGTGGCATTGATCACGGCGCGTGCGGCGAGCTCGTGGCGGGCCCCGGTGTCGGCGTCCTGCACGGTCACGCCCACCACCCGGTCGCCGTCCTTCGCGAACGCCACGACATCGGCCCGGGGCAGGACGTACGCCCCGTGCCGGGCCGCCGTCCGAGCCAGCGTCATGGTGTGCCGGGCGTCGTCGACCCGGACATCGGAGAACTGGATCGCCCCGGTGATCGCGGCCGGGTCGAGCGCCGGCGCCTCGCGTAGCGCACCGGCCCGGGTCAGGTGCCGGTGGCCGGGCACGGCACGGCCGCGCAGCGCCATCAGGTCGTACAGCGCGATGCCGGCACCGGCGTAGCCGCGCTCCCAGCGCCTGGTCAGCGGGTACAGGAAGCGCTCCGGTCTGGTGAGGTGGGGGCAGAGCACGTTGACCATCAGATCCCGCTCGCGCAGAGCCGTGCTCACCAGCCGGAAGTTGAGCCGCTCGAGATAGCGCAGGCCCCCGTGGAACGTCTTCCCCGAGCGGGACGACGTGCCGACCGCCAGGTCGCCCGCATCGACGAGGGCGACCCGCAGCCCCCGGGCGGCCGCGTCGAGGGCGCACCCCGCGCCGGTGACGCCGGCACCCACGACGACCAGGTCGAGATCGCCGGCCGCGGCGGCCCGCAGCGTGGTGGCTCGCCGGCGGGTGTCCAGGATCGAGGGGTCGCGACTCATCCGAGCGCCGCGGTGGTGTGCCGGAGGTCCTCGCGCAGCCGGAGCATCATCGCCAGACGGTCGGTGTACCCGGAGAATCTGCCCGGGTCCGGCTGGTAACTGCGGTCGATCGTCCGGGTGGCCCCCGCGATGTCGTCGGGGCCGGACCACACGCCGACGGCGAGTCCGGCGAGCAGCGCCGCGCCGTGCGCCGCGCCGTGGCCGGCCACCGGGACGCCGATCTCCCGCCCCAGCACGTCGGCCTTGATCTGCGGCCAGTGCCGGCTCCGGGCGCCGCCCCCGGTGGCGAGCAGTGGCCCGTCGAACGGCACGTACGCCGCGACGGTCTCCAGATCGGCCCGCAACGCCAGCGCGGTGGCCTCGAACGCGGCGAGCAGCAGATCGCCCGGTGTCACGTCGAGGTCGAGGCCGACGACCGCACCGCGCGCCGCGGGGTCCCAGGTCGGGGTCCGCTCGCCGGCGAACGACGGCAGCAGGAGCAGCCGGCCCGGGCGGCGCTCCGGCACCTCGGCGTCGAGCGCGGCCGCGTCGGCACGGCCGGTGAGCCGGGTCAGCCAGTCCACGATCGCTCCGGTCGACACCTGCGCGGTGATCAGCAGATCGGTGTGCGGGACGCAGTGCCGGGTGTGGATCATGTGTGGCACCGCAACGCCGCGCGGCACCGGCTGGATCGAGACGGTGGAGAAGCCGGTCATCTCGACCACCCCGTCGCCGGGCCCCCACAGCCCGGCCTCCAGGGCGGCGCCGACGGCGTCGATCGCACCGGCGGCGACCGGTGTGCCCACCGGCAGGCCGGTCGCCTGCGCGGCGGCCGGCGTCACCGTACCGATGATCGCGGTGCACTCGACCGCCGACGGCAGCAGCCCGGTGGGCACCCCGAGTTCGGCGAGTCGGGCGTCGAAGTGGCCGTCCCAGCCGGCGAAGAGCCCGGCCGTACTGGTCTCGAAGGACGGCACCCCGGTCAGGTGGAAGGCGACGTACGAGTTCGCGCAGAGCACCGCCGCGGCGTCGTCGAGGACGCCCCGCCGTCGCCACCACAGCAGCTTCGACGTGCCGAAGAACGGGTCGACCGGATTGCGCTGCGGGCCCAGCGCCGCGGCGATCTCCGCCGCCTCCGCTCCGGATCTGCGGTCGATCCAGGTCAGGGCGGGAGCCACCGGCGACCCGTCGGCGTCGATCGCGACGAGCGTCGGGCCCTGGCCGGTGACCGCCACGCCGTCGACCCGCTCGCCCGGCACGGTGACGGCGCGCAGGGCTTCGCCGGCCGCACGCCACCAGGCCGTCGCGTCCTGCTCGGCACCGAGCCCGGCCAGCGCCGTCGGGTAGCGCACGGCGGCATCGCGGAGCAGGCGGCCACCGCTGTCGACCACCACCGCCTTGAGCCCGGTGGTGCCAACGTCGACACCGATCGTCACCACGGACGAAACCCTCCACAACGTTGCGCAGCCGCCGGTCTGTGAGAATACGCATCGGTCCGACACGTCACCGCAACCGCAGGGGAGCAGCATGGGCGCCAGCGCACTCGATCGGCTCAGCGAACTGGGTCTGACCCTGCCACCGGTCGTCGCGCCGCTCGCGGCGTACGTGCCGGCGGTGCAGTCCGGCACGCTCGTGTACGTCTCCGGGCAGGTCCCGATCGTGGACGGCGCCCTGCTGGCGACCGGCAAGGTGGGCGCCGACGTGTCGGTGGAGGAGGCGGGCGGTCTGGCCCGGCAGTGCGCCCTGAACGCGCTGGCGGCGGTGCACGCGCTGGTCGGGTTGGAGCGGGTGGCCGGGGTGGTGAAGGTGGTCGGCTTCGTCGCCTCCGCCGAGGGCTTCACCGCCCAGCCGCAGGTGGTCAACGGTGCCAGCGAGCTGTTCGGCGCGGTGTTCGGCGACGCGGGGCGGCACGCCCGCAGCGCGGTCGGCGTCGCCGAACTGCCGCTGGGCGCACCGGTGGAGGTCGAAGTGATCTTCGAGGTGACCGCGGATCAGTGATGCTCCGCGAGGAGCACCTTCATGAACGTGTCCGGACTCATCTGCGCGTCGGGCTCCGGCAGGGCGATCTCCCGCCGCCCGGTGCGGGTCAGGGTGAGCGTCACCGTGCTGGGTGGCTGGGACAACTCCGGGTCGGGACCCTGGTAACCCGGCAACTCGATCTCCACGTAACGGATCAGGTGGTCCGGGGTGATCTCGACGATGCCTTCGGCGGAGCGGTTGATCAGATCGGTGCGGGTCTCGTGCAGTCCGCGTCGCAGGGACGCCGCCTCGGGCTCGGGCGCGGTGCGGAAGATGGCCGGGAAGTGCAGCGTGAACCGGTACCGCCCCGTGGTGCCGGTCTCGCTCACGTCGCGCACGCCGTACAGCCAGTAGAGCATCGCCAACGTCGTTGCCCCGATGCCATGCGCTTCCAGGCTCACCCAGTGCGCGCCGTCTGCCGAGGTGGCCTGGAAGATCGTCGAGCCGGAGTGGTACGTCCACATGCGGAGAATGTCGCCCTGCTCCTCCGGGAGCAGGTCCATCGCCATCTCGGCTGCGACAATCGGCCCGTCGAAGTCGACGTATCCCTGCGTCGTCATCGAGATCCCGTGGTCTGAACGGGCCCCGAGGTAGTGCTCGAACTGGTATGGGCCGTTCGCGACTGTGCGACGCAGAGCCTCGATGAGCTGAGTCGGCAGGGAATCCATTGAGATCTCCGTCCGCAGTGCTTCGGCGTCCACGAGGTCGAGTGGCGGCCCGCGGCTTTGCAGACAGCGGTTACCCGAACCCCCCGGTGACCTCACCATTCCAGTGAGGACATGGCTTGGTCTCTCGGGCGGACGAGCCGACGCAGACCGGATCTTGGAAGTCCAGGCACCAATAGTGGTGCCCCAGTTTCCAAGATCCGGGCGTGCGCGATTTCATGACCCGCTCCCGGGGGGTGGGGGCGGGTGGCCGCGGCAAGGCAGTCGTGGCGACCGGGCCGTACGATCGCTGGGTGGTAGGGCAGGTGACCGCCCCGGCGGCGGTCCCCATCGACGCGTTGCCCTCGTGGGCGACGCTGATCCGTGCGCCCAATCCAGGCCCGATGACGCTCGATGGCACGAACACCTGGGTGCTGCGGGCAGGCGACGCCGAGCAGTGCCTGGTGGTCGACCCGGGGCCGGCTGATGAGGGGCACCTGGCGGCGGTCGCGGCGGCCGGCCCGGTGGCGGGCATCCTGGTGACGCACGGCCACCCGGACCATGTCGACGGCGTGGACCGGCTCCGCAGCCTGACCGGCGCGGCGGTGGTCGACTCCCACGATGGCATGGGCGCCAGCGCCGCGCCGGCCGGCCTGCGCGTGCGCCGGATCCAAACACCTGGACACACCGGGGACTCCACCTGTTTCCTGGTGAGTAATGCGGACGGCAGCGAGCCGGCGGTGCTGACCGGCGACACGATCCTCGGCCGGGGCACCACGGTGGTGGCCTGGCCGGACGGCAACCTCCGGGAGTACCTGGAAAGTCTGCGGCGGCTGGTACGGCTCGGGCCGCTGCCGGTGCTGCCCGGCCACGGACCGGCGCTCGCCGACTGCGCCGCCGCGGCGACGTACTACCTCCGCCACCGCGAGGTCCGACTCGACCAGGTGCGGGCGGCCCGCGCCGCCGGGGCGGTGACGCCCGCCGAGGTGCTCGCCCGGGTGTACGCCGACGTCGACCCGAATCTGCTGACCGCCGCGGAGTGGTCGGTCCGGGCCCAGCTCGCCTACCTCGACGATGCGGATCGTGCCGGCGCCGGGGAGACGCCGTGACCTGCCCGGTGTGCGGGACCGTGGCGGTTCCCGGCGCCCGGTTCTGCCACCAGTGCGGCGCGGCGCTGCCGGCTGCCGCCACCCCGGCCGCGGAGCGGCGCATCGTCACGGTGCTCTTCGGGGACCTCTCCGACTTCACGGCGTGGGCCGAGGACATGGACCCCGAGCGGGTCGGTGCGGTGACCGACCGGGTCCTCGCCGCCCTCGCCGGTGCGGTGAAGACGTTCGGTGGGCACGTCGACAAGCTGACCGGCGACGGCATCATGGCGGTCTTCGGCGCACCGGTGGCGCACGAGGACGACGCGGAACGGGCGGTCCGGGCGGCGCTGTCGATGCAGCGGGCGGTGCGCCGGGTCCTCGACGACGAGCGCGGCGGTGGCGCGCCGTTGGGCCTGCGGGTCGGGCTCAACACCGGCACGGTGGTGGCCGGGATGCAGGCGGCGATCGAGTACACGGTCATCGGCGACACCGTGAACACCGCCGCGCGGCTCGCCGACGCCGCCGCGATCGGCACCGTGTACGCCGGTGCCCTCACCTCCACCACCACCCGGCACCTGGCGTCCTGGCGGACGCTGCGGCCGCTGCGGCTCAAAGGCAAGCGGGAGCCGGTCGAGGCGTACGAGCTGCTCGGCCTGCGCGACGCGCCGGGCACCCGCTCGGGGCTGGGCGACGAGGCGCCGTTCGTCGGCCGGGAGACCGAGTTCGGCCGGGTGGCCGGGCGGTTCGCCGAGGTGGTGGACCGCGCCGAACCCCGCGTGCTGGTCTTCACCGGCGAGGCGGGCCTCGGCAAGACCCGGTTCGCGGCGGAGGTGGAGCGCTTCGCCGCCGGGTACGCCAGCGGGCAGGGCTTCGCCAGCGCGCCGGGCTTCGCACCGGGCGGGGGCGCCCGCGTGCTGTCGGTGCAGTGCGCGGCGTACGGCGAGCGACGCCGGCTCGGCCCGCTCGCCGACCTCATCCGCGCCGCCATCGGATTGCCGGCCGACTCGGCGGCGGTGACCCGGGAGGCCGCCGAGGAGCGGCTGCGCCGGCTGTCCGCGCGCATCGTGCGGGTGCTGCGCTCGCGCGGGGAGCTGCGCCGCGACCGGCAGGGCGAGGCGCGGACCGGCGCCACGGTGTCGCCGGTGGAGCCGCGACTCCCGGTCGATCTGCTGCTGTCGCTGATCGGGTACGGCGATCCGGCCGGCCCGGACGGCGGCGGGCGGCAGGCCGGTTCCCGGGGTGGCTGGGTCGCGCCCAGCGGTGAGGTGTCCGACCTGGAGCTGGAGGCGATCCCGTCCGCCGTGGCCGAGGTGCTCACCGGGCTGGCCGCGGAGACACCGCTGCTCGTGGTGGTGGACGACCTGCATGACGCGACACCGGAGACGGTGGACGCCCTCGGCGCCACGATCGAACGGCTGGCCGGGCCGGTGCTGATCCTGCTGCTCGGCCGCCCGGAGCTGGTGCGCACGGCCGGCGTACTGACCCGGCTCGCCGATGCGGAGGTGGCTGCGCTGCCCGCGCTGCGGGGCGCGGACGCGGCCCGGTTGCTCTCGGCGTACCTGGGTGGTGGCCGGCCGGCCCAGGCCGACGAGGACCGGTTGCTCGCCACCGCGCAGGGCAACCCGTTCTACCTGTCCGAGCTGGTCACGCTGCTGCGTGAGCGGGGCGCCCTGACCACCGGGCCGGAGGTGGACGGTGCGGCACCGCACGCCTGGCGGCTGGCACCGGGCTCGCTCGCCGGCCGGTTGCTCTCCCGGGATCTCGCGGCGGTGCTTGCGGCCCGCATCGACACGCTGCCGGCGGCGGCGCGGGCCGTGCTCCGGGACGCGGCCGTGGTCGGTGAGAGCGTGCCGCTGGGTGCGCTGGCCGCGCTGCGGATCGGTGATCCGGGCCTGTCCCGGCCGGCCGCGGTGACCGCGGTGGAGTCCGACCGGGCGGTCGAGGAGCTGCTGCAGCGGCGGATGCTGCGCCGGATCCGGGGCGGGTACGCCTTCGCGACACCGCTGCTGCGCGAGGCGGCGTACGCCGGCATCGGCAAGGCCGACCTGGCCGAGCGGCACGCGCGGCTGGCGCAGTGGGCCGCGGCCGCCCTGACCGACGTGACCCGCACGCAGGGGACCGTGCTGGCCGTACCGCGCCTCGGCATGACCGTCGGCGCGGCGGACGCCTTCATCGCGGAGCACGCGGAACGGGCCGCGGCCCTCGCCGACGCGGTGGGGCTGCGACCCGAGTCGACCGCGCGGGTGGCGCGGCCGCTCGGCATGGTCGCGCTCGGCTGGCTGGCCCGCGACGCGCTGGCCACCGGCGAGCCCGCCCAGGCCGCCCGGCACGCGGAACGCGCCGCCACCCTCGCCGGCGGGGTGCTGCCACCGGCCGACCGGCTCACCCAGGCCAGGGCGCTGCTTCAGCTCGGACGCACCCCGGAAGCGCTCGCCTACGCCGAGAAGATCGCCGTCAACGCCGGCGACGATGTCGGCGTGCGGGTCGGTGCGCTGCTGGTGGCCGGTGGGGCGTACCGGGCCGCCGGCGACGGGCAGCGGGCGTACCAGACCTGGCAGGAGGCGCTCGACGCGGCGACCGCGGCGGGACTGGTCGACGAGCGGGCAACAGCAATGCGCCAGCTCGGCATGGCCGACTACCTGGCCGGACGGCTCGCCGAGGCGGGAGCGCGCTTCGCCGCCGCGTACCAGGTGGCGCTCGGCTCGGGGGACCGGCGCGGTGAGGCGTGGTCGTTGCAGGACCTGGCCTGGGTCACCACGACGCGGGGCGACTTCTCCGGTGCCGACGCCGCGTTGGGCCGGGCGGCCCGGCGCTTCGCCGAGCTGGGCGACCCGGTCGGCCGCGCCTGGCTGCGCGGCACCACGGCGTTCGTCCGGCTGCTCGCCGGGCGGTTGGGCGAGGCGCAGCGCCTCGCCCAGGTCTTCCTGCCCTTCGGGGAACGGGTCGGCGAGGCGTGGGCGGTCGGGACGCTGCGCGCGGTGACCGCGTTCGCCGCGGCTGAGCTGGGCGACCTGGCGCAGGCCGACGCCGCCGCCCGGCAGGCGTACCGGGACTTCGCCGCCGCCGACGACGACTGGGGGCGCGGGCTCTCGCTTGTGGTACGCGGCGTCGTGGCCCGTGGCCTGGGCGAGCCGGCGCACGCGTACGACCTGCTCACCGACGCTGCGGATTGCGCCGACTGCAGCGGGCACCCGCTGCTGATCGGCATGTCCCGGACCATCCGTGGATTCGTGAGCCTGGACCGCGGAGATCCGGGTGCCGCCGAGGCGGACGCGCGGGGGGTACTGAAGTTCGTGGAGCCGCACGGCGTACTCGAGCCGGCGCAGGTCGGCCCGCGGGTGCTCCTCGCCCTGGCCCGGCAGGCCCAGGGCGATACCGCGACCGCCCTGGCCCTGCTCTCCGCCGTCGCCGCGGCCACCGACGCGCCGTCGCTGGTGTTCCCCCGCCGGCACGCCGTCGCCGCCTACGCCGAGGTGCTGCTCGCCGCCGGCCGCGGTGCGGATGCGCTGGTCTGGGCGAAGCGGGCGGTCGCGACGCCGGGGGAGGACGTCCGCAGCCGGGTGGTGGCGGGTCGGGTGCTGGCGTGCGCGCTGGCCGTCGCCGGCGAGGGAGCCGAGGCGCGGATCGTCGCGGAGGCGGCGGTCCAGGAGGCGTACGCGACGCAGCAGGTCTCGGAGCGGGCGGCCGCGGAGGCGGTGCGTGCGGCGCTCCAGGCGCCTGGTTGACCACAACCGGGCCGGCAGCGCGAAGCTTTCGCGGCATTCGGGGCATCGACGTGCGTTGTGACTGTCGGCACGGCGCGGAGGTCCCAGATCCGCGGACCTTTCGGGCCGATTTGACCGACGGCTGACACTGTCCGGGCGGTACCTGTCGTACCGTCGTACCGTGACCGTCCGACCAGCGCCCAAGGTCCCCGGGTTGACCGGGCTCACCGTGCTGGCCAGGGGCGGGTACGCCACCGTGTACGCCGCCGTGCAGGAGTCGGTTGGCCGCGACGTCGCGGTGAAGATCGAGAATCGTCGCCTCGAGACCGAGCACGACCAGCGTCGGTTTCTCCGCGAGGCACGCGCGGCCGGCCGGATGTCCAGCCACCCGCACGTCGTCGACCTGTTCGACGCCGGCGTGACCAGTGACGACCACCCATATCTGATCATGGAGTTGTGCGAGGGCTCGTACGCCGACCGGATGAAGGTGGCGCGGCTCGCCCCGACCGAGGTGCGTGACGTCGGTGTGAAGATCGCCGATGCCCTCAGCGACGCGCACTCTCTCGGCGTGCTGCACCGCGATGTCAAGCCGGCGAACATTCTCCATTCCGGCTTCGGTGAGCCGACCCTCGCGGACTTCGGGCTCGCCATCCTGGCCGAGGTCCGGGACACATCGGTCACGTTCGACGTGCTCACCCCGGCGTACGCCGCGCCGGAGATCTTCCGCCACGCCGAGCCCGGCGCGCCCGGCGACGTGTACGCGCTCTCCGCCACGCTCTACGCACTGATGCGCGGTCGGCCGCCCCGCTGGCCGACGGAGGGAACACCGAGCCTGGTCGCCGTGATGGACATGTTCTCGCAGCGGATACCGGACCTGCCCGGAGTGCCACCCGCGTTCATGGGGCTGCTGCGCGCCGGGATGGCGAACGACCACGCGTCCCGCCCCACAGCGCTGGAGTTCCGCGACGGACTGACCGCGCTGGAACTCGACGTCGCGGCGGTGGAGGCGCGGGATCAGTCGAGAGGGCCGAGGGGTCAGCAACAACGCCCGGTTGCCGCGGCGGTGTCCCGTGCTGGCCATGCCGGGGCGGAGCCGGGCGCTGACGAGGTGACGGTGGCGTCCGGCGTACGGCCCAAGCCGGAGCGGCGTCGCTGGTGGTGGCCGCTCGGAGCGGTGGCGGCCGTGGCGTCGTTGGCGCTGTCGCCGCTCATCGGCCACGCGTTCGGCGGGTTGCTGCCCGGCGCTTCGTTGGCCTGGTCGGTCACGCCGCGTTCCGCCGCCCCGTCAACGCCGGCGCAGCCGTGCAGCCGGTTCCTCCTGCCGGACGCCCGGTGCCCGGGCGGCCATGAATGCTACGGCGACCTCTCCGCCGCGGGCACCGCCCCGCGGGTCGACTGCGCCGGGCGGCACACCTGGGAGGTCTTCGCACTCGCCGAGTTGCCGGCGGACGAGCCGGGCACCGATTACGCCGCGGTGCGCGGCAACCGTACGGTGCAGGGCATCTGCGGCCAGGTCGGCCTGGTCACGTTGGTGCCGCTCGAGGAGCTGACCTCGTGGCGGGTCGATGTCCTGCCACCGGGCGGGCGCGGCGACCGGACGTACCGCTGCCTCGCCGGCAGGGGCGCGGGGCAGCTGACCTCGCCCACTCTCGGCACGTCCGCCGCTCCGGCGCCGTGGCCGTCCCCTTCCGGGCGCTGATCCGGCCTGGCACAGCCTGACGAAAAACGCCACCGGCGCGTTCCCCGGAGATTCGGGGAACGCGCCGGTGGAGCGTTCAATGTCGCCGTACGGTGCCGGCTGGATTCCTGATCAGCGGCGGGTCCACCGCTGAATGGTGGAGCCGGTGCAGGTCCACAGCTGGATCAGCGTGCCGTTGGCCGTGCCGGCCCCGGACGGGTCCAGGCAGAGGTTGTTGTGCCGGTTCACGATGGTGCCGTTGCTGTTGATGTTCCACTTCTGGTTGTTGCCGCCGGTGCAGTCGTAGATCGCCACGATGGTGCCTGGCGCGGTGCCCTGGCCCCACGCGTCGAGGCACTTGCCGCTGCTCGTGCGGAGCTCGGCGGCGGACGTGTGGGTGAACCGCTGGTTCGCTGCGCCCGAGCAGTCCCAGACGATCAGCTGGGTGCCGTTGGTGGTGCTGGCGGCGGGCACGTCCAGGCAGCGGTTGGCGTGCTGCGAGACGAACGTGCTGCCGGTACCGGCCGGTGGGGTGGTGCCGCCACCGCCAGCCGGTGGGGTGGTGCCGCCACCGGTGCTGCCGATGGGGTAGACCGACGCCTCACGTGACGTCGCACGGATGCCGTTGGCGCCGTTGAAGATCCGCTGGCCCCACGAGGTGAGCCGGTTGGCGTCGAAGCTGGTCGCCATGTCGAGGTACTCGACGCCGCCACCGTTGCCGCTCCACGACCAGCCGAGGTAGCCGAGGCCGAGCCGCTGGGTGGTGGCCATGATGGCGTTCTCGTCGGGATTGCCGTCGGAGTGGTTGTGGCCGAACTCGCCGACCAGGATCGGCAGTCTGCGGCTGACGAAGTAGTTCAGGTAGGCGTCCACCTCGGCGGCCGTGTCGAACACGCCGTACATGTGGATCGAGAAGATCACGTTGTCGTTGGGGTCGCTGTCGAAGACCCGTTGCGCGTTGTTGCGCATCGTGAAGGTCCAGTCCTGACCCCAGTTCGGGCCGTCCACCATCAAGGTGTGGTTGAGGCCGGCGGCGCGCAACTTGGCGATGGCGCCTTCGGTGTCGGCGGTCCAGCGGCCGGGGTTGGCGTTGCCGATCGGCTCGTTCCCGATGTTGATGATGACGTACCGCTCCTGGCCGATCAGGGTGTTCCTGATGCCGACCCAGTAGTCCGCGGCCTGGGAGAGCGTGATCGCGCCGGCGCTGTCGCCGAGGCCGGTGGTGGTGTGCACCTCGAGGACGCAGATCAGCCGGTTCTGCTTGCACAGATTGATGACGTTGCTGACGTCGCTCGCGGTGCTCCGGTCGCCGCTCGCCGCGCTGAGGACGACCCGGATGGTGTTGGCGCCCAAGGCCTTGATCTTGGCGAAGGAGCTCGTCTGGCCGGTGTACCAGGCGTGCCCGTGGTTGACGCCGCGCATGATGAATTCGCGGTCGTTGGCGTCGTACAGTCGGCCATTCGACACGTAGAACCCAGTGGCCGCGCGGGCCGGCTGGACGGCGATGGCGACCGCGGCGATGGTGGCGAGGAGGGCCACCGCGGCGAAGCTCAATTTCTTGATCATGAACACCCCGGGTCTGAATTGCGTGGGCGGGACGGGTTGTCGACATGCGGCGAACAGCGAGCGGGCCGCAGCCGCGCATCAGCATATGTAGATGTGTCACACGACACAACACTGAACCGGTTCGCCTGCCGCTGACCTGGCTCTCGACGCTGGCGCCCGACCGCGGCCGGGTCGGCGACGCGCGGCTGATGCCCCCGCCGGCACCGTCGTTGCGGTGCCGTAACGCGCCCGTTGACCTCGGCGGATGCTCTTGGCCGGGCGGCACAGGGGGCAGCGCTGCCGGCGCCGTCCGCAATCGACCTTCAGCGACCCGGAGTCAGTTCTGGCGCGATCGGGCAGCACCTTCGGCCGTGTAACGTTCGCGAAACCGGCATCCCGACGAGCGACGCACCGCGGAAGTCGCGGCCTCAGTCGAGCGCGAGCACGGCCAGCAGGGCACCGCTGTCCACCCGGGCGCCCGGGATCACCCGCAGGTCGCGGATCACCCCGTCGGATGGCGCGTGCACCGGGTGCTCCAGGCGCATCGCATCGACGGTGAGGACCAGATCCCCGGCGGCCACCCGCTGCCCGGGTGCGACCAGTACGCGTCCCACGGCCCCGGCCAGCGGCGCGGTCAGTGATCCGTCCAGCGGCTCGCCGGCCGGGAGTGGGAACCGGGGCACCTCGGTCAGCGTGACCGAGCCCTCGGCGCTGTCAACGTAGGACACCGTGCCGGCCTCGGTGGCGACCTCCGCGACGGAGAACGTCAGCCGTACCCCGGCGACATCAAGCTCGATCCGGGTCGGTGACGTGGCGACCAGCGCGACCCGGGGGTGGTCGTCCCCGGCGGCGCCCTCCAGCGAGCCGGGCATGCCGACGTCGTCGCGGTCCACGCCGCGCACCGACCAGGCCGCCAGCTCGCCCAGCCGGTCCAGGCGGTACCCGATCTCCAGGGTGCCGGTCGGCCCGTCGAAGGCCACGGTCTGCGGCGCGGACGCGACGTTGCGCCAGCCGGGGGGCAGGGAGCCGAGAGCCGGTGCCGCGGCGCGGCGGCGGGCCGCACCGGCGAGCGCGGCGGCCAGGCCGGACAGCCGTACGGCATCGACGGAGGAGAGCAGCGGGGCAAACACCTCCGGGTGCCGGTCGAGCATCCCGGTGTCGGTCCCGCCGCCCTGGAACGTGGGGTGCCGCAGGACGCGTACCAGCAGGTCGCGGTTGGTGGTCACGCCGTGCACCTGGGACCGGGCGAGGACGGTGGCGAGCAGCCGGGCGGCCTCGTACCGGGTCGGCGCCCAGGCGATGATCTTCGCCAGGAGGGGGTCGTAGTGGACCCCGATCACGGTTCCCTGCGGCACGGCGGCGTCCAGCCGCAGCCCGGGCGCCGGCATCGGGCCGAACCGCTGGCTCACCCCGGGGATGTCGAACCGGTGCAGGGTGCCGGTCGCCGGCAGCCAGGCCGACGCCGGGTCCTCCGCGCAGAGGCGTACCTCGATGGCATGCCCGCGCATCGGCGGCGGCCCGGCGAACGGCACCGGGCCGCCCTCCGCGACAAGCAGCTGCAGGCGGACCAGGTCCACGCCGATCACGCACTCGGTCACGCCGTGCTCGACGGAGAGCCGGGGGTTCATCTCCAGGAAGTAGAACTCACCGGAGGGTGCCAGCAGGAACTCGACCGCGCCGACGCCGACGTAGCCCACCGCGCGGGCAGCGGTCACCGCCGCCGCGCAGAGCGCTTCGCGCATCGTCGGGCTGACCGCCGTGGACGGGCTCTCCTCGATGAGCTTCTGGTGCCGGCGCTGCACCGAGCCCTCACGCTCGCCCAGGGTGATCGTGTTGCCGAAGGTGTCCGCGACGATCTGCACCTCGATGTGGCGGGCGCGGTCGAGGTACGGCTCGCAGTAGACCGTACTGTCGCCGAAGGCACCGGCAGCCTCCCGGCGGGCCGCGGCGACCGCCTCGGACAGTGCGTCCGGTTCGCGGACCAGCCGGATGCCGCGGCCGCCCGACCCCGCGGCCGGCTTCACCATGACCGGGAACGTGTCGACCTCCTCGGGCTCCAGATAGGTCGGCAGCACCGGCACGCCGGCGTCGGCGAGCAGCGCCTTGGCCCTGGTCTTCGCGCCCATGGTCGCCATGGCCTGTGGCGACGGCCCGACCCAGGTCAGCCCGGCGTCCATCACGGCGGCGGCGAAGTCGGGCTGCTCGGACAGGAACCCGTAGCCCGGGTGGATCGCGTCGGCGCCGCACCGTTGGGCCGCCGCGATGATCAGGTCGCCGCGCAGGTACGTGGCGGTTGGCGCGTTGCCGGGCAGGTGCACGGCGTAGTCGGCCTCCGCGACGTGGGCCGCGGCGGTGTCGGCGTCGGAGTAGACGGCGACCGTCTCGATGCCGACGGCGCGGCAGGTCGCGAAGACCCGCCGGGCGACCTCGCCCCGGTTGGCCACCAGCAGTCTGCGGATCATGCTCTACCTCGCATCCGTACGGTGCCGTGGCGGTCCCCGGTGGGGCTGTCGCCGACCGGGGCGGCCGGCAGCACGGACAGGCAGAGACCCAGGACGGTACGGGTGTCGCGCGGGTCGATGACGCCATCGTCGTGCAGCAGTCCGGACAGGTGCAGTGCGGTCGACTCCTCGTCGATGCGCTCGGCCAGGCCGGCCCGCGTGCCGGCCAGCTCAGCCGGCCCCAGCACCGCCGACTTCGCGTTCGGCCAGGCGAACAGGAACCTCGGGTCGAAACCCCGACCGCACATGCCGTAGTTGCCGGTGCCGTAGCTCGCGCCGATGTTGACGGTCAGGTGCGGCACCGCGGAGTTGGCGACCGCGTTGATCATCATGGCGGCCTGGTTGATGATGCCCGTCCGGGCGTGCTCGACGCCGACCGCGTACCCGGTCGTGTTCTGCAGGAACAGCAGCGGTGTTCCGCTGGCGTCGGCCGAGCGGATGAACTGGGTGGCCTTGCCGGCCTCCGGGTCGAGCAGGACGCTGCGGGCGTTGGCGAGCACGCCGATCCGGTGGCCGTGGATGGTGCCCCATCCGGTGCAGAGCCCGGTGCCGTACGCCGGCTTGAACTCGTCGAACCGGCTCCCGTCCAGGATCCGGCCGAGCACCTCGCGCGGGTCGAACGGCACGCGCAGATCCGGGGGCGGGATGCCGAGCAGGTCGTCCGCGTCGTGCTTGGGTGGCTCGGGAAGCGCCTGGGGAGCCATCCGGGTCCGGCTGGCAAGTCGGGCCACCGCGTCGCGGACCAGCCGGATCGCGTCGCGCTCGTCCTCGGCGACAGCATCGGCCAGCCCGCTGCGGGTCGCGTGCATGACCGCGCCGCCCAGGGACTCTTCATCGGTCTGCTGGCCGGTGAGGATCCGGACCTCGGGCGGGCCGGCAAGGAACACCCTGGCCCGGTCCCGGACCAGAATTGTGGTACCGGCCAGGCCGGCCAGCAGTGCGGCGCCTGCGGTCGCCTTGCCGAAGACCGCGGCGACCGTGCCGATGCCGGCCGACGCCAGCCGGGCCAGGTCCCGGTAGAGCGCCCCGCCCGGCAGGAACAGTTCGGCCTGGGCGGTCAGTTCGGTGCCACCGATCTCCACCAGGTTGATCACCGGCAGCCGGTTCGCGCGGGCGATCTCGAGCGCCCGGGTGGACCGCTTCAGGGTGTACGGGTTGAGGGTGCCGCCGCGGACCGTCGCGTCGTTGGCGATCAGCACGCAGGGCCGGCCCGCCACCACGCCGATGCCGGTGACCACGCTCGCGCCGACCGGGTACTCGGTGCCCCAGCCGGCCACCGGCGACAGTTCCAGGAACGGGGTGTCCCGGTCCACCAGCAACTCGATGCGTTCCCGGGCCAGCAGTTTGCCGCGCGCGTGGTGCCTGGTGACGTACTTGTCGCCACCACCGGCACGCGCCTGACCCAGCGCCGAGTCCAACTCCGCGAGCCGGTCCAGCATCGCCGCCCGATTGTCAGCGTAGGACGGCGCCCGGGGGTCGAGAAAGGTGGGAAGTACCGGCATCTCCGCTCGACCCCCAACTGTCCTGCTGCCCGTGCCACCTCCGTAACGAGCGGCTCGCCGGTTGCGACACGCGGCAGGGGGCGGTTGGGGGGTCGGTGCTCAGACCCGGGCGCGTCTGGCCAGACGCTCCGGATCCATGATGATCACGCTCTTCCCGTCCAGTCGCAGCCAGCCACGGGACGCGAAGTCGGCGAGCGCCTTGTTCACCGTCTCCCGGGAGGCGCCGACGAGCTGCGCCAACTCCTCCTGGGTGAGGTCGTGGGTCACCCGCAGGATGCCCCCGTCCCGGGTGCCGAAGCGGCCGGCCATCTGGAGCAGGTTCTTCGCGACCCGACCGGGAACGTCGGTGAAGATCAGGTCGGCGAGCGCGTCATTGGTGCGTCGGAGCCGGCGCGCGAGCACCCGCAGCAACTGCTCGGCGATCTCCGGCCGGTTGGTGAGCCAGGTCCGCAGCGCTGGCTTGCGCAGCCGGGCCAGCCGGGTGTCGATCACCGCGGTCGCCGTGGCGGTGCGCGGCCCCGGGTCGAAGATGGAGAGCTCGCCCACCATGTCGCTCGGCCCGATCAGGGCGATGAGGTTCTGCCGCCCATCCGCGGCTCGGCGACCCAACTTGATCTTGCCGGAGAGCACGATGTACAGGCTGTCTCCGGGCTCGCCCTCGCTGAAGACGATCTCACCCCGGCGGGCCTCGATCATGTCCATCTCTTTGGCCAGGGACTCGGCGGCATCCGGGTCAACACCCTGAAAGATGCCGCTGCGGGCCAGTACGTCATCCATCGGCGTCACCCCAACATCGGCGGTCATGCGCGTCGCGCAGGGTCAGTCTAGGCGTACGTGATCTGCGCGTGGCTGTCCACCGGTCGGACATACGGCAGGATGTCGGCGTGCTTGCAGAGCTGACCGGTCGATCGGAGGGCGGGCAGGTCCTTCCGGCGCTCGTCTGGCGTCTCGCGGAACCCCGTCTGGCCGTGTCGACCGGGTCGCTCGGTGGGGGTGTCGGGCTCCGCCGGTGGGTGCTCAACATGAGCGTGCCGCCGATGTACGCCCGGATGGATCCCGCCACGCACCTGGCCGAGGTGGCCGGCGGCCTGGGCCTGGACGGGCCCGGCGTCGGGCTGATGACCGCCGTCGACGTCGCCCGCCGGGTGAGTGTTGCCGACGGTGACGTCCAGGTCACGGCGACCGTCGGGATGCGCAGCGCGGTCTGGGCGGCGGCACCGGAGCCGGCCGGTGGCCCGGAGCCGGCCGGCGGGCGGCCTCCCGGCCCGCGGCGCGGCGGCCGGGCGTCGTCGGGCGGTCCGGGTCCGGTTGGCACGGTCAACATCGTGGTTTTCGTCCCGGCCCGGCTGTGCGACGCGGCGCTGGTCAACGCGGTGGCCACGGTGGTCGAGGCGCGCGCGCAGGCGATGTTGGAGCTCGGCCTGCCCGGCACCGGCACACCGAGCGACGCCATCTGCGTGCTCTGTCCGGCCGATGGCGAGGCCGCACTCTACGGCGGCACGCGCTCGTACTGGGGCTCGCGCGTGGCCCGTGCGGTGCACCGGGCGGTGCGGGCCGGCGGGATGGCCGACGGTCTGGGCGGGGTGGCGCCGGGTGGACCACAGAGATCATCCTGACCGGTCTACCGGTGGTGCACGTGAGGTATGTTCGCGCGAAGTGAACGGTCCTCGGCGGCGGATGTCTGGATGGTGCCAGAATGACGTACTACGGCGCTCCGCCGGGTGAGCCGGAACGCCGGCCGGACCCGTCGCCGCGCCCGCAGCCCTACGGCCCGGCCGGCGCGGGCCGACCGGTGGGCCGGGCCACGCCGATGGCGCCGGTCGGTCGGGCTGCGGTGCCGGCCTCACCGGCGCCGGTG
The DNA here is from genome assembly GCA_035296325.1 of Micromonosporaceae bacterium. GTDB lineage: Bacteria > Actinomycetota > Actinomycetes > Mycobacteriales > Micromonosporaceae > DATHBD01. The sequence goes on from DATHBD010000026.1 coordinate 65,194, forward strand.
CGACCCGGGTCGACCCGCCGGCTGGTGGGCCGGCGCACCGCCATCCTGCTCGTCATGGTCGGCGTGCTGGTGGTCGGCGCCGGGACGGCGTTCGCGACCGGTGTCTTCAGCGGGGGCGGGCGGTCAGCGCCGGTCGGTGGCCCGGCACCATCGGGTCAGGCGTCCTCGGCCGGCACCACCGCGGCCGCGCCCAAGGCCGCCGCGCCACCGGCGAAGGCGGCCGGGCCCATCTCCCTCTCCGCCACCGGCGACATCATCATGGGCAACGCGCCACGTGGGCTGCCGCCCAATGGCGGCAAGGGTTTCTTCGACCCGGTCCGGAGCGCGCTCGATGCCGACCTGCAGATGGGCAACCTGGAGCAGACGCTCACCGAGGCGACCGGCAGCACGAAGTGCGCTCCCGGCAGCAGGACCTGCTACGCCTTCCGCACGCCGCCGAGCTACGCGACCGTGCTGCGTGACGCCGGCTTCGACCTGATGAACATGGCCAACAACCACGCGTACGACTTCGGGGCGCAGGGCTACAAGAACACCCAGGCGGCACTCGACGCGGCCGGGATCAGGTACGCCGGTGCGCCGGATCAGATCACCGTCGTCGAGGTCAAGGGTGTCAAGGTCGCCGTGGTGGGCTTCGCCTCGTACCCGACCTGGTCCAACGACGTCACCAGGATCGATTCGGCTGCCGCGCTGGTCAAGCGCGCAGCCGGGCAGGCCGACCTGGTCGTGGTCCAGGTCCACATGGGTGCCGAGGGCGCCGGCATGACCCACGTCAGACCCGGCGTGGAGATGTTCCTGGGAGAGAACCGCGGCGACCCGATCGCGTTCAGCCACGCCGTCGTCGACGCCGGTGCAGACCTGGTCGTCGGGCACGGGCCGCACGTGATGCGCGGGATCGAGTTCCACAAGGGCCGCCTGATCGCGTACAGCCTGGGCAACTTCGCCGGGTACGAGTCACTCGGCATCGCCGGCGTCACCGGCGTCGGTGGCGTGCTCAAGGTGACCCTGAACGCCGACGGCAGCTACGTCAGCGGCACGTTGGCACCGACGGTCATGGTGGAGCCCGGGTTGCCCAGGCCGGACTCCTCGAAGCGAGCTATCACCCTGGTCGGCGGCCTGTCGAAGGCCGACTTCCCGACCACCGGAGCCAAGATCGGCGCGGACGGCACCATCACGCCGTAGCCCCGGGCCCGCTGCGGCGGTTCTCCGCCGGTAGATACGCGGCATTTGTCGGCCGCGCGCGCCCGGCGGCGTGTGCCCGGCGGTGTGTGCCCGGCCGCACGTGCCCGGCGGTGTGTGCTCGGGTGCGTTGCCCGGCGGTGTGTGCCGGCCCCGTGTGCCCGGGGGGAGTGTGCCCGGGGGAGTGTGCCCGGGTGCGACACGCCCGGCCGACGCCGAGACCGCCGTCGCCATGTGGTTGAAGCACCGTATGGGCCGGTTATAACGTGCTTTTCCTGCATGGCGGCGCACCAGTTCGACACGCCGTGGCGACACGCCGATACGACGACCCGGCATGCCGGCCGCCTGTGCCCGACCCCGTGTGCCCGACCCGTGTGCTCGGCGGCGAGTGCCCCGGGTGCGACACGCCCGGCCGACGCCGAGGTCGCCGTCGCCATGTGGCTGAAGCACCGTATCGGCCGGTTGTAACGTGCTTTTCCTGCATGGCGGCGCACCAGAACGACACGCCGTCGCGACACGCCGATACGACGACCCGGCATGCCGGCCGCGTGTGCTCGGCGGCGTGTGCTCGGCGGCGTGTGCCCCGGGTGCGACACGCCCGGCCGACGCCGAGGCCGCCCTCGCCATGTGGCTGAAGCACCGTATCGGCCGGTTATAACGTGCTTTTCCTGCATGGCGGCGCACCAGAACGACACGCCGTGGCGACACGCCGATAAGACGACCCGGTCGCCGGAGGCGATCCGGAAGGGCGAGCAGGTTGGCGAATAAGCGCGCGGGGCGGGGCACGCGGATGCCAGTGCTGACGGCGTTGCGGTGCTCGGTCGGGCGCGCAGTAGGCTCGGCGGGTGACTGCGGCGGTGGAGACGGACCTCGCGCGCAAGCGTCGGGCTCGACGGATGGCGAGGGTGCTCGCCGAGACCCATCCGGACGCACACTGCGAACTGGACTTCCGCACGCCCCTCGAGTTGGCCGTTGCGACCCTGCTGTCGGCGCAGACCACCGATGTGCGGGTCAACGAGGTGACGCCGAAGCTGTTCGCCCGTTATCCGACGGCGGCCCACTATGCCGCTGCGGACCGTGCCGAGATGGAAGAAATGATCAAGTCCACCGGCTTCTTCCGCAACAAGACAGACTCCCTGATCAAGCTTGGTCAGGCGCTGGTCGAGCGGCACCACGGCGAGATTCCCGGCCGGATCGAGGATCTCGTGGCGTTGCCCGGGATCGGCCGGAAGACGGCGAACGTGATCCTGGGCAACGCGTTCGGCGTCCCGGGCATCACCGTCGACACGCACTTCTCGCGGCTGGTGCAGCGCTGGCTGTGGACCACGGAGATCGATCCGGTGAAGATCGAGTACGCGATCGCGGCGCTGGTGGAGCGTCGTGACTGGACCATGCTCTCGCACCGGGTGATCTTCCATGGGCGCCGCGTCTGCCACGCCCGTAAACCCGCGTGCGGCGCGTGCACGCTGGCTCGGGATTGCCCGTCGTACGGGATCGGCCCGGTCGACCCGGCGGTGGCGGTCAAGCTGCTCAAGGGACCGCGCGTCGACGAACTCGCGGCGATGGTGCCGGGGCCGCGATGATCGGCGGCTCGATGGCCCGACCGGTACCGCGCTGGCGGTTGCCGGCCGTGGCGGCGGTGGCCGTCACCATGGGACTCAGCGTCATGGGCTGCGACGGTGCGGCGGCGCCGGCCGATGTCGCCGGTTCCGCGTCGAGCGGTCCATCGTGCCTGGCGCCCGCCGCACCGGCCGCCGCGGGTTCGGGACCGGCGGCACCGGCCGCCGCGACTTCGGGACCCGCGACTTCGGGACCCGCGATTTCGGGACCCGCGACTTCGGGACCCGCGGACTCAGCGCCCGAGGACTCAGCGCCCGAGGGCTCGGCGTCCGAGGGTTCGGCGTCCGAGGGTTCGGCGCCCACCCCGGGTAGCGTGCCGGCGGTCGGGGCGGAGTCGCTACCGGATCTCGTGTTGGCGTGCATGTCCGGCGGGGAGGCGAAGCTTTCCCAGGTCACCGGGCCGGCAGTGATCAACCTCTGGGCGTCCTGGTGCCCGCCGTGCCGTACGGAGCTGCCGGCGTTCCAGGAGTACCACTCCCGGGTCGGTGAACGGGTGTCGGTCGTTGGTGTGGTGACGAAGGAGAAGGGCCGGATCGGGCCGGAGTCGCTCGTTGACGACCTGGGCCTGCGCTTCCCGATGCTGTGGGACCCGGATGGCACGCTCCTGCAGGGGGTGGGGCGGACCGGGCTCCCGATCACGTTGTTCATCCGCCCCGATGGGCGGATCGCCCACCTGTACAACGGCGTCGAGCTCGACGCCGCCGGCATCGAAGCGCTCGCCGAGCGCCACCTCGGCGTGCGACCAGCGACGTGAGCGGCGGTGGAAGCGACGTGAGTGGCGGTGGGAGCGACGTGAGCGGCGGTGCGAGTGGCGACGGGAGCGACCTGAGTGGCCTGCCGGCCTGGTGGGAGCCGCTGCGCTCCCGGGTCGAGGCCGTGGACGCTGCCTCCTTCGCCCCGCAGCCGACGGCGGGGCGCGGCGCCCGGTCGAGCGCGGTCCTGATTCTCTTTGGCGAGGAACCGGGCAAAGGACCTGATGTCCTGCTCATGCAGCGTGCTGCCACGCTGCGTAATCATGCTGATCAGGCGGCCTTTCCGGGCGGCGCGACCGAGCCCGGCGACGCGGACGCCGTGGCCACCGCCCTGCGGGAGGCGAGGGAGGAGGTCGGGCTGGACGCGTCGAGTGTCCAGGTCGTGAGCGTGCTGCCAACCTTGTGGATCTCGGTGAGCAACTTCCTCGTCACCCCGGTTCTGGCCTGGTGGCGGTCGCCGCACCCGGTTGCGCCGGCGGATCTGGCCGAGTGTGCCCGGGTGGTGCGGCTGCCGGTCGATGAGCTCGTCGATCCGCAGAACCGGTTGCGGGTGCGCCATCCCAGCGGCTGGATCGGGCCGGCGTTCCGGGTGCAGGGCATGCTCGTCTGGGGATTCACCGCAGGGGTGCTGTCGACCCTGCTCGAAATGGGTGGCTGGGCGAAGCCCTGGCCGACCGGGCGGGTCGAGGAGATGCCCGCGGCGGGATCGACCCCCGTACCCTAGGACAGGTGTCAGGCAACGTCATCGACATCGGCTTGATCTTTTTCGTCGTCGTTTTCGCGATCAGCGGCTACCGCCAGGGGTTCCTGGTCGCCCTGCTGTCGTTCGTCGGCCTCTTCGGCGGTGCCCTGCTCGGCCTGCGGGTCGGCCCGCTGGTTGCCCAGCGGTTCGAGAACGATCTCGGCCGAGTGATCGTGTCGTTGGTGGCGATCTTCGGTCTGGCCATCATCGGGCACGCCGTGGCCACCTTCATCGGGATCCGGCTGCGGTACGCGTTGCGCCGCCCTGGCCTGCGGCGCATCGACGACGCCGGTGGCGCGCTGGTCTCCGTGACGGCGGTGCTGCTCGTGGTCTGGCTGGCGGCGGCGCCGCTGGGATCGTCGTCCCTGCCGTGGCTGGCCCGGTCGGTGAGCAGCTCGGCGATTCTGGAGACGCTCGACCGGATGATGCCCCGGGAGGCGCGGACGCTCTCCCAGTCGCTGCGCGACACGGTCAACACCCGTGGGTTCCCCGAAGTCTTCGGCGGGCTGTCGCCCACCCGCGTGCGGGAGGTGGCCGCCCCGGACCCGGCGGTGGCCAACTCGCCGGTCGTGCAGAACGCCCGGAAGTCCGTTGCCAAGATCCTTGGTTCCGCGCCGAGCTGCTCGCGGCGCATCGAGGGCTCGGGCTTCGTGTACGCCCCTCAGCGGATCATGACGAACGCCCACGTCGTCGCGGGCACCCGCCGGGTGGTGGTGGAGCTGAACGGAACCGAGCACAACGGCCGGGTGGTGATCTACGATCCGCAGCGCGACCTGGCCGTGATCTACGTGCCCGGCCTGACCGCACCGGTGATGCCGTTCGCCCAGCGTCCGGCCGCCACCGGCACGAGCGCCGTGGTGACCGGATTTCCGCTGGACGGCCCCTACGATGCCCAGTCCGCGCGGATCCGGGACTCCCGGTCCATCACCGGCCCGGACATCTACGACTCCGCCCAGGTGACCCGGCAGATCTACACCATCCGGGCGCTGGTCCGCAGCGGGAACTCGGGCGGTCCGCTGGTCGGCTCCGACGGCGCCGTACTCGGCGTGATCTTCGCGGCCGCCGCCGATGATCCGGAGACCGGCTTTGCCGTCACCGCCGCCGAGGCGGCACCGGTCGCGTCCGCCGGGATCGCCCAGACCACGGCGACCGGCACCGGGAAGTGCGCCTAGGAGCTCGGCTCGACCGAGGACTGCGACCCTGACCCCAGGTCAGTCGACCGGCGACTGCGGCCCGCCGGATCCGGGCCATCGCCGTCGCAGCCGGCCCAGTCCGACCAGCAGCAGGATGGCGAGGACCACCGCGCCGGCCGCGAGCCCGGACGCCAGTCGCCATCGCGCCCACCCGTCCGTCCGCGCCGCTGCGGGCTGGTCCGCGCTGGCGGAGGGCTCGCCGGCCGGGTCGGACGGCGCTGGCTGGGCCGGGCCGGACGGCGTCGGCGGGAAAGGCGGCGTCGGCTGGGCAGGCGGCGTCGGGGCACGATCCGGCCCGGCGGGTGCCGCGCCGCCCACCAGAGGGTTGGCGCCAACCTCGGCCACCGGCCAGGTCAGGGCGCCGACCGGGTTCACCTCGCCGTACCCGTACCGGTCGTCGCGGCCGTCGACGCCGAGGTCCCGTGCGGTGTGGACCAGCCGATTGATCACGTTGGCGGCGCTCATCGTGGGCCAACGGGACCGGATCAGCGCCGCCGTCGCGGTGACCAGCGGAGCGGCGAAGCTGGTGCCCTGCACGCGCCAGTACCCGCCCGGCCGGGCCCCGAGGAGGTTCGCCCCCGGCGCGGTGAGCACGGTCTGCGGCCCGGTGAGCGAGCCGGGCCACAAATGCTTGGCCGCGCCGCCCGAGCCGCTGGCGGACTCGGTCTCTTCGCCCTCGGCGGTCGCACCTCTGGGTGCTTCCCGGTCGTTGTCGGCGGTCGCCCGATCCGCCGCGCCGGCGCCGGGCGCCGCGGCGTCCGCCGGGCCGGCCGCGAGTCCGGCGACGGCGACCACGCCGAGTTCGCGGGCCGGGTACCAGACCCGGTCGGAGCCGGATGGGTCGACGCCGCTGTTGCCGGTGCACGCGATCACGACGACGTTGCGGGACCCGGCGTAGCGCAGCGCCGCCGCGACCTCCGCGCTGCGGGCCGCGCCGCCGAGGGACATGTTCACCACCGAGGCGCCCTGGTCGACGGCCCACCGCAGACCACGGGCCACCACGGCGGCATCGTCGTACTTGTTGCCGGTGTCCAGGACGCGGACCGGCAGGATCCGCGCCCGCGGGGCGATCCCGACGGCGCCGGTACTGTCGTCGGCCCGCCCTGCGATGAGCGCTGCCACGCTCGTACCGTGGCCCACCGGGTCGGCCCTGCCGTCCTTCGTGGTGCCGTCGACCAGGTCGATGCCGGGCAGCACCTGACCGGCGAGATCCGGGTGGCTGGCATCGACGCCGGAGTCGAGTACCGCGACGGTGACGCCGGCGCCGTCGGCGTACTGCCAGGCGGTCGCCATGTCCAGCGCCGCGAGTTGCCACTGGTCGCTGCGGGTGGGTTCCGCTGCGCTGGCCGCCGCCGGGCTGACCAGCAGTGCGGCGAGCGTGGACAGAGTGAGGGTGGCCATCGCCGCGATTCGGCGAATCTCGCGTTGCGGTACCACGATGCCAGCCATTCTGCCGGTTTGGGCCGGTATGAGAAGTCAGAACCGACAGTGTCAGGCCGGCGGGGCATGCGCGAGCTGAACCAGCCGCGCACCCTCCTTCCGAGTGACCAGCCACCCCCGGCCGGGTGGCAACATCGATGGCCGCACATTACCCAGCAACGCGCCCTCCTCGCGATCCCCGGACATCACCAGCCCCGGCGAGGAGAGCTCGCGTAGCTGCTGCATCAAGGGCTCGTACAACGCCCGGCCCGCGCCGCCGCTGCGGCGGGTGACGATCATGTGCAGGCCGATGTCGCGGGCCTGGGGTAGGTACTCCAGCAGGGGCAGCAGCGGATTGCCCGGCCCGGTGGCGACCAGGTCGTAGTCGTCCACCAGCACGAAGCACTCCGGCCCGCTCCACCAGGATCGGGACCGCAGCTCGTCCGGCGTGACGTCGGGGCCGGGGAGCCGCCGCTGCATGTACCCGGCCACGGACTGGATCAGGTCCTGGGTCTGCGTCGCGGCGGTGCCGTAGCCGATCAGGTGCTCGGTCCGCACCGACCCGAGCAGGCTTCGCCGGTAGTCGACCAGGATGATCCGGGCCTGCTCGGGGTTGAACCGCCGGGTGATGGTCGCGGCGAGGCTGCGCAGGAACGTCGACTTGCCGCACTCGGCGTCGCCGAAGAGCAGGAAATGTGGCTCCGCCGTGAAGTCCACCCGGACCGGTGCCAGGTCGGCTTCCGCGATGCCGATCGGCAGGGCCAGCGGGTTGGCGTCCCGATCCGCGTCGATCACCGGGTACGCCAGGTGCAGCGGCAGCATCCGGACCGACGGCGCGGGCGGGCCCGGCCACGCCACGGCCACCGCCTTGACCAGGTCGGCCGGTTCCCCGGCGCCCAGCCGTGGCTGCGCCACGAGGAAGTGCAGCGACTCGGCGGTGACCCCGCGGCCGGGAGCCCGCTCCGGCACGTTGGCCGCGGCCCGGCGGGAGACCAGCGAGTCGCTCGGGTCGCCGAGGCGCAGCTCCAGCCGGGAGCCGAAGAGGTCGCGCACCGCCGGGCGGAAGTCCATCCAGCGGGAGCTGGCGGCCACCAGGTGGACGCCGTAGGACAGTCCGCGGCCGGCCAGGTCGGTCACCACCGGCTCCAGGTCGTCGAACTCGCCGCGCAGGGTGGACCAGCCGTCGATCACCAGGAAGACGTCGCCCCACCGGTCGTCGGCGACCGCGCTCACCGTGGCGCCGGCCGCGGTGGCCGCGCGGCGCTTGCGGTAGGTGGCCATGCTGTCCACGCCCAGCGCGGCGAAGCGCCGCTCCCGTTCAGCGAGCAGCGTGGAGATCTCCCCGACGGTACGGCGGACCGCAGCCACGTCCAGGCGGCCGGCCACGCCGCCCACGTGCGGGAGCTCGCGCATCGCCGCGAGCTGCCCACCGCCGAAGTCGAGGCAGTACACCTGGGCCTGCACCGGCGTGTGGGTGAGTGCGATCCCGGCGATGATCGAGCGCAGCGCGGTTGACTTGCCGCTCTGCGGCCCGCCGACCACCGCCACGTGCCCCGCTCCGCCGTCCAGTTGCAGCCAGAGCAGGTCGCGGCGCTGCTCGAACGGCTTGTCGACAAGCGCCACCGGCACCCGCAACGCACCTCGCAGCTGCGGGGTGGCCACGGCCAGCCCGCGGACCGGGTCGGCGACCAGCGGGCCGAGCAGTTCATCCAGCCCGGTCGAGGTACCCAGCGGGGGCAGCCAGACCCGATGGGCCGGCACGCCCTGCCCGGTCAGGCGGTCCACCAGGATGTCCAGGACACTCTCGCCCTGCGCGGCGGCCTCGGTGCTGTCGGCGGCCGGCCGCTGCGGCGTGGGCACCGGCTGCTCCAGCGCCGGGGTGTAGTGCGTGGTGTAGTCGACCACCCGCCGGCCCTCGCCGCGCCCGTCCACAGCGGCGAGTTCGCTGGGCCGGCGATACGCCCCGGAGACGTATGCCGCCTTGAACCGCACCAGCGGCTCGGTGCCGGACTTGAGGTACCCGTGCCCGGGGGAGCGGGGCAGGCGGTACGCGTCCGGCACCCCGAGCACTGTGCGCGACTCCAGCTCGGAGAAGGTCCGCAGGCCGATCCGGTAGGACAGGTGGGTGTCCAGACCGCGCAGCCGGCCCTCCTCCAGGCGCTGCGACGCCAGCAGCAGGTGCACGCCGAGGGAGCGGCCGACCCGCCCGATCTGCACGAAGAGGTCGATGAAGTCAGGCTTGGCGGAGAGCAGCTCGGAGAACTCATCGCAGATCATCAACAGGCTGGGCAGCGCGGCGAGGGCGGCGCCGCCGGCACGCGCCTTCTCGTAGTCGCGTACCGACGCGACGTTGCCGCTGCGGCGCAGCAGCTCCTGCCGCCGGACCAACTCGCCGTTGATCGCGTCGGTCATCCGGTCGACCATCGGCAGTTCGTCCTGCAGGTTGGTGATCACGGCGGCGACGTGCGGCAGCCGGTCCAGCGACGCGAACGTCGCACCGCCCTTGAAGTCGATCAGCACGAAGTTGAGCGTCTCCGAGCTGTGCGTCGCCGCCAGGGCGAGCACCAGGGTGCGGAGCAGCTCCGACTTGCCCGACCCGGTGGCGCCGATGAGCAGGCCGTGCGGGCCCATGCCGTCCTGCGCGGACTCCTTGAGGTCCAGCTCGACCGGCTGGCCGTCGGCATCCAGCCCGACCGGGACCCGGAGGCGGTCGCGGTGCGGGCGCGGCGCCCAGGAGCGGTACACATCGAGGCGGTACGGGTCGCCGAGCGCGAGCAGCTCGGGCAGCCCGAGTTCGCGGCTCATCGGCGCGTCGCCGGTCTGCGCCATGGCGGCCAGTCGCAGCGGGGCCAGCCGCCGCGCCAGCGCTTCCACCTCGGCCCGGCTCAGCGAGTCCGCCGTGCCCACGGCGTCCTCGCCGTCGGCCGCGGTGGTGGACAGCCGCCGACCGGGCCCGGTGGGATCCAGCACCAGCATCGTGCGGTCCAGCAGGCGCGGGGGACTGGCGTCCAGATCGACCAGCGTCACGCCGTCGATGCCGCCGTCGGTGGCCAGGTGCCGGCTGCCGATCCGGTCGCCGCCATCGAAGATGACGACGATGTGCGGCGAGGCCGCGGTGACCGACACCGGGTTGAACCTGGCCCGGTTGCCGAGCAGGTCGTCGAGGCGGGTCTCCAGCTCGTGGGCACTGGTGGCGAGCAGTCGGACGCCGCCCACCGCGTCGGTTCTGGTGGGGTGCACGCAGTGCGGGAGCCACTTGATCCACTCCCACTCCTGGCGCCGCTCCGGGGCGGCGCAGACCGCGATGAGCAGATTGTCCGGTGCGTGGAAGACCGCCAGCTGCGCGACGATCGCCCGGACCAGCCCGCGCGCCGGTTCGCCGGCACCCGGCTCGGCTCCGGCGCCGGCGCCGCGGATGAAGAGCTGCGCGAAGCCGCGCATCGACACCGCCACCGGCAGGTCGCTGACGACCGAGTACGCGTCCAGGAATCGGCGCAGCGCGCCGGCGGTCATCGGCTCCAACTCGTCCAGCGGTCGGGTCACCGGCGGCACCAGCGGCGTGGCCAGGGTATGCGGGCCGACCGCCACCCGCACGATGCCGAAGTCGGCGTCGGCGGGCCGGCGCTCCCAGAGTCGGTGGCTGGCGACCGTGGACCAGAGCTGTGCCGGGTCGGGATGGCGGTAGTAGAGCCCGGTGCGCTGGCGGGCGGCGGTGTCCCGGACCCGCCGCCGCAGCCCGGCCAGGTGACGCAGGTACTCGCGCCGGGCCGCCATCATCTCGGCCTTGCGGGGCTGGCCGCCCCATCCGTTGCCCATCGAGCCGGCGAGCATGGCGAGCATCGAGACGCCGAAGATGCCGCCGATCACGTACGAGTACGCGCCGCCCTCCCGGCCGGCGAAGAGCAGAGCGGTGGCCACGGTGCCGGTGAGGATCGGCAGCACCTGGAACAGCTGACCCCACCGCGAGCCGGTCTCCTCCGGGATCTCCGGCGGCGCATCGACGACCAGCTCACCGGTCGGGATCTCGGGCGCCGCCCGACGGGCCGGCCGCTTCACCACCACGGTGGTCACCGGTCCGCCCGGGGCACTGCAAGCCACCTCACGACGGTCGATGCTATTGGGTGGCGGCCCGCAGCCGCAGACCCTTCGGTCGCGGATCGGGGTCACACCGCTACCCGGGGTCCCCGGACGGGGCGCGACCGTGGTACCCATGTCCGGTGCCCGCCCCCTCGACCGGTCTGTCCCGGGTCACTGTCAGCTCGCCCCAGCGGCGGGTGGACGTCGCTCTGCCGCACGGCGTGCCCCTCGCTGAGCTGCTGCCCGAGATCCTGCGCCATGCCGGCGAAGGGCTCGCCGACGACGGTGAGCAGCACGGGGGCTGGCTGCTCCGGCGCGCTGACGGGACGGCGCTGTCGCCGGCCTCCGGGCTCGCCGCCCAGGAGGTGCGCGACGGTGCGGTGCTCAACCTGGTGCCGGCCCGTGCGTCGTGGCCGGAACTTGAGTACGACGACGTGGTCGAGGCGATCGCCTCCGGGGCGCGCCGCCACGGCGTCGGCTGGAGTCCGCGGGCGAGCCGGATCACCGGCGTGGTCGGGGCCGGCGTCATCCTCGCCCTCGGCCTGATCGCCGTGCTCCGGTCCGGACCGGCCTGGACCGGCCCGGGATTGGCCGCGCTCGCCGTCGCGGCCGTGCTGACCATCGTCGGGGTGCTCGCCGCCCGGGCGTACGGCGACGCGGCGGTGGGTGCCGCCCTGGCGACGTACGCCTTGCCGTACGCGTTCGTGGGTGGGCTCCTGGTGCTGGCGCCGGACCGGCCGTTGACCGGGATGCCGGCCGGGGACCTGAGTTCCTGCCTGCTCACCGGCGCGGTGGCGCTGCTGCTGTGCAGCGTGGTGGCCGCGGTCGGGGTGGCGTACGCACTGCGGGTCTTCGTCGCCGGCGGAAGTGCCGGCGCGCTGGGCGGCGCCGCGGTGCTGCTGTCCTTCGCGACGGCCGGGTCCGGCGCCGCAGCGGTGCTGCTCACGCTGCTGGTCACCGGCGTGGCCGCGATCCCGCTGCTGGCCATCCGCTTCGGCAAGCTGCCGCTGCCGGTGCTGACGCTGCCGACCGACCTCGCCGGCAGTGTCGAAAGTCTGGAACCCGGGCCGGACCGCGCCCGCGTCGCCGCCGCGGTGGCCCGCACCGACGAGATGCTCACCGGGCTGCTGACCGGGCTGGCCGTGCTGGCCGGCGCCGCTGCGCCGGTGCTGGCCGGGGCCGGTCTGGCCGGGCCGTTGCTGGTCGGCGTCGCCGCGACGGCGTTCCTGCTGCGCGCCCGGCTTTTCGTGACCGTGCGGCAGCGGCTGCCGCTACTGGCCGCGGGCGTGGCCGGGTTCGCCGTGCTGGGTCTGGGCCGGGCGCTGACCGGTGCCGGCGTCGGCAACCTCGGCATCGCGCTCGGTGCGGCGGCGGCCGGGCTGGTGGTCGCGCTGGCCGGAGCGCGGTACGCCACCCGGGCGCCGTCGCCGTACCTCGGGCGGGCGGCCGATGTGCTGGACGCACTCTGCGTGGTGGCGACCGTCCCGGTCGCGTGCGCCGTACTCGGCCTGTACTCCATGGTTCAGCAAATCGGCGGATAGCAATGTAAGCGCTTTCTTGACACACTCGGAGGCGCCCGACGAGACTGTCCCGACGCCGGTGCATGTAATGATGTCGATGACTGGGTATGCGTGTCGCCGGTGCCAGACCGCCGACCACCGGCCCTCCGCCGCTGAGTTAGGAAATGCTGGTTATGACCCAAATAGCTGAACCATCGGAATCGCCCCGCGGCGTCCGTCGCCGGACGGTGCTGCTGACCGCCGCCGCAGGTACCGGTGCCCTCGCGGTCGGGTCCACGGTGCTCACCCGGGCCGACGCCGCGATCATCGGCGGCGTCACGGCGAGTAGCCGCACCGTGTACAACATGAACATCGACTGGAAGTTCATCCAGGCCGACGTCTCCGGTGCCAGCGCCGCCTCGTTCAACGACGCCCCGTGGACCACCGTCAGCGTGCCGCACACATACAACGACGTCGACTCGTTCGACGACTACATCGGCACCTCCGGTGAGACCGCCGTGGCGATGCAGATCACCTGGTACCGCAAGCGGTTCACCCTCCCGGCGAGCCAGGCCGGCAGCAAGGTCCTCATCGAGTTCGAGGGCATCCGTCAGGCCGCCACCGTGTTCGTCAACGGCACCCAGGTCGGGCTGTACGAGGCCGGCGTCACGCCGTTCGGGTTCGACATCACCAACGCGGTGCGGTTCGGCGCGGAGAACGTGATCGCGGTCAAGGCCGACAACACCAAGTGGCGCCCGGAGCAGGCCACCGGCGTGACCTACCAGTGGGACTCCCGGGACTTCAACCCGACCTACGGTGGCCTGACCCGCGACGTGCGGCTGTACGTGCTGCCCCGGACCTACTTCACCCTGCCGCTCTACTCCAACCTGCGCACCGTCGGCACGTACGTCTACGCCACCAACCACTCGGTGAGCGGCCGGACGGCCACCATCACGGCCGAGGCGCAGATCCGCAACGAGCAGACCAACGCGCGCACCCTCACCGTGTCGGCCAACCTGATCAACGCGGCCGGCGAGGTCGTGCAGACGTTCACCGCCCCCGCGGTCACCCTGGGTGCCGGGCAGACGCAGATCGTGCGCGTCAGCGGTGCGGCGAGCAACCTGACGTTCTGGTCGGTGGAGAACCCGTACCTCTACACCGTGGAGATGGTGCTGCGCGAGGGCTCCACCGTGCACGACGCGTACCCGATCGTCACCGGCTTCCGGAAGACCGAGTTCCGCGGCGGCGCCACCAACGGCGGCGTGTACCTCAATGACCGGTACATCTGGCTCAGCGGGTACGCCCAGCGCTCCACCCACGAGTGGGCCATCCTGGGTGGCGCGGTCCCGGAGTGGCTGCGCAACTACGACGGCGCGATGATCCGCGACAGCAACGCCAACCTGATGCGCTGGATGCACCTCGCGGCCACCCCGTCGGACATCCGCTCCACCGACCGGTACGGCATCGTGTCGATCCAGCCCGCCGGTGACAAGGAGGCCGACGTCACCGACCGCAAGTGGGAGCACCGCGTCGAGGCGATGCGCGACACGATCATCTACTTCCGCAACAACCCGAGCATCCTGTTCTGGGAGGCCGGCAACCAGTGGATCTCGGCACCGCACATGCGGGAGATGACCGCGCTGCGGCGGACGTGGGACCCCAGCGGCGGCCGCGTGATGGGTTGCCGGTCGATCACCGACAACACCGGCTACAGCGGGCCGGCGTCGGTGGACGCCGCCGAGTGGACCGGGACGATGCTCAACCGGCACTACTCGGTGTACGCGCGGGACCGGATGCCGATCATCGAGCTGGAGTACTCCCGCGACGAGGCACCACGCCGGGTCTGGGACAACTACTCGCCGCCGGACTTCGGGTACAAGACCGGCCCGGACGTGACCTGGCACCTGACCTCCGAGGACATCGCCGCCACGGTGGCCGCGAGCACCCGGTGGGAGTTCTGGGGCCAGCGCATCCAGGGCCCGGGCGGCGCAGACAGTCGCCGCTACTCCGGCGCCGCCGGACTGATCTGGTCAGACTCCAACCAGCACGGCCGCCAGTACGGCTGGGAAACCTCCCGGCTCTCCGGCCGGGTCGACGCGGTGCGGATTCCGAAGGAGTACTTCTTCAGCTTCAAGGTGATGCAGAGCCCGCGCCCGGCGATCCACATCATCGGGCACTGGACCTACCCGGCCAACACCACCAAGACCATGTACGTCATGGGCTCCTCGCACGTGCGGCGGGTCCAGCTGCTGGTCAACGGCGTCCAGGTCGGCAACGACACCGCGGCCACGCAGGACTTCCTGTACTCCTTCCCCAACGTCCGTTGGGCGGCCGGCACCATCACCGCGGTCGGTTACGACGCCGCCGGCCAGGAGATCATCCGGACCTCCAAGGTGACGGCCGGTCCCCCGGCGGCGCTCAAGCTCACCACCACCACCGCACCGGGCGGGCTGCGCGCCGACGGCGTGGACGTCTTCCTGATCGACGTCGAGGCAGTGGACGCCCAGGGTCGGCGCTGCCCGACCGACCAGGCCCGGGTGGACTTCACCATCTCCGGCCCGGGTCGGTTCCTCGGTGGCTACAACCCTGGCAAGCCGGGCAGCGTGTTCAAGTCCTATGTGGACACCGAGGCCGGCATCAACCGCGTCTTCGTCCGTGCCACCCGGACCGCGGGGGCGATCACCGTTCGGGCCACCCGCAGCGGCCTGACCGCCGCGTCGGTCACCGTCAGCTCCAAGGCGTTCGCGATCACCGGCGGGCTGACGACGGAGTACCCGGACGGTTACGGCGACGTCGGCCCCAAGGTCACACCGACCGCCACCACGCCGCCGGTGACCTCCGAGCCGCCGCAGCCGACCGGGACGTTCTCCATCGTCAACCGGCGTACCAGCAAGGTGCTCGGGGTAACCGATGCGTCCGCCGCGAACGGGGCGACGGTTACGCAGCAGACCGACACCGGCGCCGCCCACCAGCGGTGGCAGCGCGTCGATGTCGGCGGCGGCTACTTCAAGCTGGTCAATGTGGGCAGCGGCAAGGCGATGGACGTGGTGAACCGGCTCCTCACCGACGGCGCCGCGGTGGTGCAGTGGACCGACAACGGCGGTACCAACCAGCAGTGGCAGGAGGTCGCCGTCGACGGCGGCTTCGTGAAGGTGATCAACCGCAACAGCGGCAAGGTCCTCGACCTCTTCGAGGGCGCGGCCGCCGACGGCACGGCGATCATCCAGTGGATCGACAACGGCCGTACCAACCAGCACTGGCAGTTCGTGGCCCGGTAACACCCGGCCGAACGGGTCCGGCAGGGGCGACAACCGCCTCCTGCCGGACCCGTTTCACGATCAGGTCAGGTGTGCGGCACGGCCCGCGCGAAAGACGCCTTGATCTCCGCCTCCGCCTCGGCCCGGCCGACCCAGTGCGCGCCCTCGACGCTCTTGCCCGGCTCCAGCGCCTTGTAGACCGAGAAAAAGTGCTGGATCTCCAGCAGGTCGAAGTTCGACACATCCTCGATGTCGCGCAGGTGCGCCACGCGCGGGTCCTCCGCCGGAACGCAGAGGACCTTGTCGTCGCCGCCCATCTCGTCGGTCATCCGGAACATCGCGATCGCCCGGCACCGGATCAGGCAGCCGGGGAACGTCGGCTCCGGCACCAGCACCAGCGCGTCCAGCGGGTCGCTGTCCTGGCCCAGGGTGTTGTCCACGAACCCGTAGTCCGCCGGATACTGGGTGGCGGTGAAGAGCGTCCGGTCCAGGCGGATCCGCCCGGTGACATGATCCATCTCGTACTTGTTGCGCTGCCCCTTGGGGATCTCCACCGTGACGTCGAAGAACATGGCGCTCCCTAACCCTCGCGGCCTGGCATTGCCCCACTAGTCTCCCTCACAGCGGGGTGCGGCGGGACGGGGGAGCGGTGAGTCTGACCCGAGGGCGGGGTGGGGTGGCCACCGCTGTGGTGTCGATCAGCCTCAGCCTGGCCGCCGCGACGGTCGGGGTCGGCGCCTTCCTCGATTCGCGGTACGTCTCGCCGTACCTGGCCACGGTGACCGGGCCGCTGCCGGGCTGGCACGCCGGGACCGAGCGGCAGCCGCTCGCCCCGGTGCTGGCCGGCGCCGCCGGCGACGCCCCGCTGCCGACGGCGACCGGAGTGGCCGGCGCGCTCGCGCCGCTGCTCGGTGCCGCCGGGCTGGGTGGGCGCACCGCCCTCTCCGTGGTCGACGCCGCCACCGGCCAGCCGTTGTACTCCGTCGCCCCGGACACGCCCGTCGCGCCCGCCTCCACCACCAAGTTGATCACCGCGGCCACCGTGCTGGCCGCCCGGGGCGCCAACTACCGGCTCGCCACCCGCGTGGTCGCCGGCGCGCAGCCCGGTGAGGTGGTGCTGGTCGGGGGCGGCGACCCGACGCTGGCGACCGGCGCAGGCGGCACCTACCCGGGGGGCGCCCGGCTCGACCTGCTCGCGGCGGCGGTGAAGCAGGCGCTCGGCGGCGCCGCACCGACCAGGGTGAGTTACGACGGGTCGGCCTTCGTGGGCGGCACCGGCGGGCCCGGCTGGGACGACGATGCGCTCACCGGCGGGCACGTCGCGCCGGTCACCGCGCTCATGGTCGACGGCGGTCGGGCCAATCCCCGCCAGGTAAGTGGACCGGCCACCCGGGTAGCCCGGCCGGACGTGACGGCGGCACAGGCGTTCGCCGCCGCGATCGGGGTCCCGCCGGCCGCGGTCGCGCCGGGGACGGCGCCGCCGGGGGCCCGGGAACTCGGTGTGGTCCAGTCGCCGCCGATGATCCGGCTCGTCGACGTGATGCTGACCGAGAGCGACAACGTGCTGGCCGAGGCGCTCGCCCGACAGGTCGCCCTGGCCCGCGCCCAGCCGGCCAGCTTCGACGGTGCCACCGCGGCGATGAAGGCCGTCCTGGGCGAGCTGGGTGTTCCGGTGACCGGCTACGGGCTGCGCGACGGCAGTGGCATGTCCCGGTTCAACAAGCTCTCACCGGCGCTGCTCACCACGGTGCTGGCGGTCGCCGCCCGACCCGACCGGCCGGAGTTGCACGCCCTCTTCGGCGGCCTGCCGGTGGCGGCGTACTCGGGGACCCTGCGCGAGCGGTACCGCAGACCGACCGCCGGTGGTGCGGCCGCCGGCTACGTCCGGGCCAAGACCGGGACGCTCAGCGGCGTCAGCACGCTCGCCGGCATCGCCGTCGACGCGGACGGGCGGGTGCTCGCCTTCGCGCTGATGGCCGACGCGGCCGGGCCGACTCCGGGTGCGCAGGAGGCCCTGGACCGGATCGCCGCCGCTCTCGCGGCCTGCGGCTGCCGCTGACCCGTTCCGCTCCGCCGCGGCCGCGTCCCGCGCCGCCCGGCGTTCCGGCGCGCACCCCGCTCCTCGACGGGAGCGGGCCGCTGGGTGCCCGTGCTGCGCGAGCGCGGCGGCACCGGGGCTGCACGGCACGGGTACCGTGGGCGTCATGGCGCAGTTCGTGGACTGGGATCTGGCCGCCGCCACCGCCGCGGCCGTTGGCAAGAGTGGGCCCAACGTGCCCTTCACCGAAGCGGCCGAGGCGGTCGCCGACCTGCGCGCCCTCACCGTCGAGGCGGCCGGGCACGTGACGGCGTACACCGGCCTTCCGGCCCGGCTGGAGGCGGCGCCGATCAAGGTGGTCGACCGGCGGGACTGGGCGGCCGCCAACATCAATGGTCTTCGACAGGTGATCGACCCGCTCGCGGAGCGCCTGGCCGCCGGCAACCTGCCCGGCCCGGTGGCCAGCGCGATCGGCTCCCGGTTCACCGGCCTGCAGGCCGGCACGGTGCTGGCCTACCTGTCCGGGCGGGTGCTTGGGCAGTACGAGGTGTTCAGCAGCGATCCCGGGCAGTTGCTCCTGGTCGCGCCCAACATCGTGGAGACCGAGCGTCGGCTCGAAGCCAATCCGCGCGACTTCCGCCTCTGGGTGTGCCTGCACGAGGTCACCCACCTCGTGCAGTTCACCGCGGTGCCGTGGATGCGGGGGTACTTCCTCGGCGAGGTGGGCGCGTTCGTCGACGCCTCGCAGCTCAACAGCGAACAGCTCGCGGAGCGGCTGCGCCGGGCGGTCGCCGCGCTTGCCGACGCGGTACGCAACCCGGACAGCCGCATGTCGGTGCTCGACCTGGTGCAGACCTCCGCGCAGCGCACCGTGCTGGACCGGCTGACCGCACTGATGACGGTCCTGGAAGGTCACGCCGAGTTCGTCATGGACGGCGTCGGGCCGGCCGTGGTGCCGACGGTCGAGGAGATCCGGACCAAGTTCAACCGCCGCCGCGAGGCCGGCAACCCGCTGGAGAAGGTGCTGCGCAAGCTGCTCGGCGTCGAGGTGAAGATGCGGCAGTACGCGGAGGGTCGCAAGTTCGTGCACGGCGTGGTCGAGCGCGTCGGCATGGAGGGCTTCAACAAGATCTGGCAGTCCCCGCTGACCCTGCCCCGGGTCGATGAGCTCGCCGACCCGGACGCCTGGGTCAACCGGGTGCACGGCTCCACCTTCGCCCCCGGCTGACCGGCGTTGGCCGCACTCGCCGCGTCGGTGGCGGCGGTCCGCGTGGCGGTCCGCGGGGCGCTGGCCGGGGTCGGGCCCGGTCCGGTCCTGGTGGCCTGCTCGGGCGGTGCGGACTCGCTGGCGCTCGCCGCCGCAACCCGGTTCGAGTGCGGCCGCGCCGGCCGCGCGGTCGGTCTGGTCACCGTGGACCACGGGCTGCAGCCGGGCTCGTCGGCGCAGGCCACCGCCGTGGCCGCCTGGGCCACCACCCAGGGCTTTGATCCGGTACTGGTTGAGCCGGTGCGGGTGAGCGGCCCCGGTGGTCCGGAGGCAGCCGCCCGGGCGGCCCGGTATGCGGCGCTGGTCGCGGCGGCCCACCGGACCGGCGCGTCGGCCGTCCTGCTTGGCCACACACTTGACGATCAGGCCGAGACGGTACTGCTGGCGTTGGCTCGCGGCGCCGGGCCGCGCGGCCTGTCCGGCATGCCGGCGCAGCGCTCGATGGGCGGGGTGGTGCTGCTTCGCCCGCTGCTGGGAGTGTCCCGGGCGCAGACCGTGGACGCGTGCGCCGCGCAGCACCTCCAGCCCTGGCAGGACCCGCACAACCGCGACCCGGCGTACGCCCGGGCCCGGGTGCGGGCGGCGCTTCCCACGCTGGTGGCGGCGCTCGGCCCGGACGTGGTCACGAATCTGGCCCGCACCGCCGCACTGGTCGCGGCGGACAACGCCGCCCTGGACGCGCTGGCGCAGGCGGCGGCCGACTCGGCGGCGGTGGCCGACGACACCGGCCCGACCGGGACCGCGCTCGACGTCGCGGCGCTCGCCGACCTCGCGCCGGCGATCCGGACCCGGGTGCTGCACGGGTGGGCCAGGGCGCTCGGTGCGCCCGGCGCGGCGCTGGCGCACCGCCACGTCGACGCACTGGACGCCCTGGTCACCTCGTGGCACGGACAGGGCCCGGTGGCGCTGCCCGGCGGCATCCGGGTGGCCCGACGCAACGGCCGCCTCGCCCCCGTCGGGCCCCCGTCGACGACCTGACCGGTCCGCCGCCGTGGTACCGGACGCCCTGCACCAACGTACGACCCGTACACCCACCCGCCCGCCGCCCCCGCCCGCCGCCCCGGCCCCCGCCCGCCGCCCCCGGCCAGCTCCCGAACCCGCCGCCAGTCCCCCGGCCCATCCCGCACAGGCACAGCGCGATCTTGGAATCTACGGCACCACTATTGGTGCCACGGATTCCAAGATCGCCACGTGACCGCCGGCGGCTGGGCGGATGGCGGGTTGGGGTGGCGGAATCGGGTGGGTGGGACGGCGCGGGGCGGCGTCGGGAGGGTGCGGGGCGGTGCGGGGCGGCGTCGGGAGGGCGCGGGGCGGTGCGGGGCGGCGTGGGAGGGTGCGGGGCGGCGGGGCGGCGTCGGGAGGGTGCGGGGCGGTGCGGGGCGGCGTCGGGAGGGCGCGGGGCGGCACGAGGTGGGAGGGCTCGGCCTGCCGGGGCGGCGCGGAGACTGGTTCGGGCGAGGAGAACCCGGTGCAATGGGCGGGTGCCAACCCTCAACCACGGCCGCCGCCCGCTGTACGCCCCTCGCGGCGCCGTCGCCACCAGTCAGCCGCTGGCTGCGGCGGCCGGCCTCGCGGTGCTGCGCCGCGGTGGCAGCGCGGTCGATGCGGCGATCGCCACCGCGATCACGCTGACCGTGGTGCAGCCGGGCTCCAACGACATCGGCGGTGACGTCTTCGCGCTGGTCTGGGACGGCTCGGCACTGCACGGCCTGAACGGCTCCGGTCGCTCGCCGGCCGCGTTGACCCGGGACGCCGCGCTGGCCCGGGCGGAGGCGCCCAGCGCGGCGCTCGGCGGGGCGCAGGCCGGAGCCGCGGCCGCGATGCCGAGCCGCGGCTGGCTCCCGGTGACCGTGCCGGGTGCGCCCGCCGCGTGGCGCGACCTGCACGCCCGGTTCGGGAGGCTGCCGTTTGCCGACCTCTTCACCGACGCGATCACCTACGCCGAGCAGGGGTACCCGGTCTCACCGACCGTCGCGAAGCACTGGGCGGTGGCTGCCACCAGGGTGCACGCCGCCCTGGTCGGTTCCGAGTACGCGGAGTGGGCCCGGGTCTTCACCCCCGGCGGCCGGGCACCCGGAGCGGGCGAGCGGTGGGCCAACCCGGACGCGGGTCGCACGCTGCGCCGGATCGCCGCGACCGGCGCCGAGGCGTTCTACCGGGGCGGGATCGCCGATGCCGTCGCGGCGTGGGCCACCCGCACCGGGGGCCTGCTCACTGCGGCGGACCTGGCCGGGCACACCTCCGCCTGGGTCGAGCCGATCGCCAGCCGTTACCGGCAGTACGACGTCTGGGAGATCCCGCCGAACGGCCAGGGCCTGGCCGCACTCCTCGCGTTGCGCATCCTGGACGGCTACCCACCGGCGGACCCGGCGGATGACGGCGGCGCGGGCCTGCACCGGGCGATCGAGGCGATGAAGCTCGGCTTCGCCGACGCCCACGCGTACGTCGCCGACCCGGACACCGTGCGGGTGCCCGTCGCGGGGCTGCTCGACCCGGCGTACACCGTGCGCCGCCGCGCGCTGATCGGCGAGCGTGCCGCGGACCCGGTCGCCGGCCGGCCCGGCACCGCCGGGACCGTGTACCTCTGCGCAGCCGATGCCGACGGCATGATGGTCAGCCTCATCCAGTCCAACTACATGGGATTCGGCTCCCACATTGTCGTGCCTGGCACCGGGTTCACGCTGCAGAACCGGGGCGCCGGGTTCAGCCTCGACCCGGCTCACCCCAACGTCGTCGGGCCAGGCAAGCGGCCGTTCCACACCATCATCCCGGGGTTCCTCACCCGGGACGGGGCAGCGGTGGGGCCGTTCGGGGTGATGGGCGGCCACATGCAGCCGCAGGGCCACGTCCAGCTCGTCGTGTCGACCGTGGACGGCGGCCTGGACCCTCAGGCGGCCCTGGACGCGCCGCGCTGGTTCTGGCACTCGGGGCGGCGGGTGCTCGTCGAGGAGGGCCTGGCCGGCGTGGACGGGCTGCGCGGGCGGGGTCACCAGGTGGAGGTCGTGCCGGATCCCGGCGCATTCGGGTACGGCCAGGCGATCTGGCGCACGCCGTCCGGCTGCTACGTGGCCGGCAGCGAGCCCCGGGCGGACGGCCTGGCGCTCGGGTACTGACCGGTCGTCACGATCGTGGGACAGCGCCGCCCCGACTTGGGCCGACGGTCCCGGTAGGGCAGGCTTAGCGCCATGTCCGAAGGCACCTGGCACGCTGGCGACATCGATCGCGTGATCATCACCGAGGAGCAGATCAGGCAGCGCACCGACGAACTCGCCAAGGAGGTCGCCGCGGACCGTGGTGATGTCGAGTCGGTGCTGCTGGTGGGCGTGCTCAAGGGCGCGGTGATGTTCATGGCGGACTTCGCCCGGGCGCTGGGTCGGCACGGCCCGCCGGTGGAGCTCGAGTTCATGGCCGTCTCCTCCTACGGGCAGGGCACCACCTCCTCCGGCGTGGTGCGGATCCTCAAGGACCTGGACCGCGACGTCACCGGCCGGCACGTGCTGGTCGTGGAGGACATCGTGGACTCCGGGCTGACCCTGTCCTGGCTGCTCAAATACCTGGCGAGCCGGGCGGCGGCGAGCGTGGAGGTGGTCACGCTGCTGCGCAAGCCGGACGCCATCAAGGTGCCGGTGCCGGTGCGTTACGTGGGCTTCGACATCGCGAACGAGTTCGTGGTCGGGTACGGCCTGGACTACAACGAGCGCTACCGCGAGCTGCCATACGTCGGAGCGCTGCGCCCCGGCGTCTACACCGGCTGATTCCGGGCGGAACGCCCTCCCAGACCAATCCCAGGGAGTTCGCAGCCGACGTCGATCCGCAGCGGTCTGTGCCACGGTGTACCGTCAAATGGTCGGAGCGCCGTGACGGTGCGCCGACTTCGCGTCGGGACGCGGTCCGACGCGTGACGGTCTTACGGAGCAGGAGGGGCCGGGCGCCCGACGCGCTCGACGACAGCATGGAACGTACCCGTATATTCCGCCGGCCGGTGTTCTGGATCATCTTGGTGATCATCGGTGCCATCGTGCTGAGCTCGTACTTCGCCAACGGTCCTAGCTATGCGCGCGTCGACACCTCGGTAGCCATGGCCCAGCTGGGTGAGAACGTCTCGCGGGCAGAGCTCCATGACAAGGAGCAGACGCTCAAGCTGGACCTGAAGAACAGCGTGAAGGTCAAGGGTGCCGACACCAAGAAGATCGAGACGCAGGTCCCGGCGCTCGCCATCGACAACCTCGACGACCGGCTCTCTGAGCAGTCCGCTCGAGGTCAGCTGGTGTACGACACCAAGGTCACCTCTGACAACATCTTCTTCAGCCTCCTGATCAACCTGCTGCCCATCGCCATCCTGGTGATCCTCCTGCTGCTGTTCATGTCGCAGATGCAGGGCGGCGGCTCGCGCGTCCTCAACTTCGGCAAGTCCAAGGCCAAGCTGGTCTCCAAGGACACGCCCAAGACGACGTTCACCGACGTCGCGGGCGCCGACGAGGCGGTGCAGGAGCTCCACGAGATCAAGGACTTCCTCCAGGCGCCGGCGAAGTACCAGGCCCTCGGCGCCAAGATCCCCAAGGGTGTTCTGCTGTACGGCCCGCCCGGCACCGGCAAGACGCTCCTCGCACGCGCCGTCGCCGGCGAGGCCGGGGTGCCGTTCTACTCGATCTCCGGCTCCGACTTCGTGGAGATGTTCGTCGGTGTCGGGGCGTCCCGCGTGCGCGACCTTTTCGAGCAGGCCAAGGCGAACGCTCCGGCGATCGTCTTCGTCGACGAGATCGACGCGGTCGGGCGGCACCGCGGTGCCGGCATGGGCGGCGGCCACGACGAGCGCGAGCAGACCCTCAACCAGCTGCTGGTCGAGATGGACGGGTTCGACGTCAAGGGCGGCGTCATCCTGATCGCGGCCACCAACCGGCCGGACATCCTGGACCCGGCGCTGCTGCGCCCCGGCCGCTTCGACCGGCAGATCGCCGTCGACCGCCCCGACATGCAGGGCCGCCGGCAGATCCTCGAGGTGCACGCCAAGGGCAAGCCGGTGGCGCCCGAGCTCGACCTCGAGGTCATCGCGCGGCGCACGCCGGGGTTCACCGGCGCCGACCTGGCCAACGTCATCAACGAGGCCGCGCTGCTCACCGCCCGCACCGGCGGCAAGCAGATCACCATGGGCACGCTCGAGGAGTCGATCGACCGCGTCATGGCCGGTCCGCAGCGCCGCACCCGCCTGATGAGCGACAAGGAGAAGAAGGTGACGGCCTACCACGAGGCCGGTCACGCCCTCGTCGCCCACGCGCTGCCGAACACCGACCCGGTGCACAAGATCACGATCCTGCCCCGCGGTCGGGCCCTCGGCTACACGATGGTGCTGCCGACCGAGGACAAGTACTCCCAGACCCGCGCCGAGCTGCTCGACCAGCTGGCGTACGCCATGGGTGGCCGCGCCGCCGAGGAGCTCGTCTTCCACGACCCGACGACGGGGGCCAGCAACGACATCGAGAAGGCGACCGCCACCGCGCGCGCCATGGTCACCCAGTACGGGATGAGCGAGCGCCTCGGTGCGGTGAAGTTCGGCCAGGAGTCCGGCGAGGTCTTCATGGGCAAGGACATGGGCCACGGTCGCGACTACTCCGAGGAGATCGCCGCCCAGGTCGACGCCGAGGTGCGGGGCCTGGTCGAGAACGCCCACCACGAGGCGTGGGAGATCCTCGTCGAGCACCGCGACGTGCTCGACGACATGGTGCTGAAGCTGCTCGACAAGGAGACCCTCGGCAAGGACGAGATCGCCGAGGTGTTCGCGCCGGTCGCCAAGCGGCCTGCGCGCCCGCACCCGACGGGCAACGGTCGCCGTCCGCTGTCGACCCGGCCCCCGGTGCTCACGCCGGCCGAGCTGGCCGTCATGGGCCCGGCCGACCTGCAGGAGCTCGAGGACCTCGCCCGGGGCCGCAAGGGCGACGGCGCCCCGAAGCCCAGCTCGCGCCGCCGTGCTCCCGCCGCTCCGGCGTCCGGCGAGGCCACGGCGCCCAGCCGCGCGCGGGCGTCCGCCAACCGGACGGCCTCCGCACCGCGCAAGGCCACCGGTCCGGCTCGCGCCGCGTCCCCGACGCCGCCGCCGGCGCAGCAGCCGCAGGGCGCGCAGCGCTCGGCCGCCTCGCCGCCGGCGGTCCAGCCCCCGGCCGTCCAGCCGCCGTCCGTCCAGCCCCCGGCCGTCCAGCCCCCGGCCGTCCAGCCGCAGTCCGTGCAGCCCTCGGCAGCGCACCCGCCGGCTCCCGCTCCCTCGTCGGCGCGCGTGGCCCCGGCCTCACCGGTCGTCCCGCGCCCGTCGCGGCGCCGCCGGGCCACCGGCACCGACCCGGCCTCCTGAGCGGGCGCGTGCCGCCGTACGACACCGCACGGGTCGAGGCTGCCGTCCGCGAGCTGCTCGCCGCGATCGGCGAGGACCCGGACCGGGAGGGCCTGCGCGAGACGCCGACCCGGGTGGCACGGATGTACGCCGAGGTGTTCGCCGGCCTGCACGCTGATCCTGACGAGCTCGTGCTGCCGGTCTTCGACGAGCACCACGACGAGCTGATCATCGTCAAGGACATCCCGCTCGCCAGCTTCTGCGAGCACCACCTGGTGCCCTGGACCGGCACGGCGGCGGTGGGCTACCTGCCCGGCAAGGACGGCCGCATCACCGGGCTGAGCAAGCTGGCCCGCCTGGTCGACCTGTACGCCCAGCGGCCGTCGGTGCAGGAGCGCCTCACCACCCAGGTCGCCGACGCCCTGGTGGCCCGGCTCGAGCCGCGCGGCGTCATCGTCGTGGTGGAGGCCGAGCACATGTGCATGACCGTGCGCGGGGTGAAGAAGCCGGGTGCCCGCACCGTGACCTCGGCCGTGCGGGGGGTGCTCAAGTCGAGCGCCGTCACCCGGTCCGAGGCCATGAGCCTGATCCTGGGCCGCTGAGGCCGGTGGACCTGCTGCCCGTCCCCGACCTGCAGGGCTTCCCCGGGCTCGGGCGCACCCGCGTCATGGGCGTCGTCAACGTCACGCCCGACTCGTTCAGCGACGGGGGCCTGCACGCCGGCACCGCCGGTGCCGTCCGGCACGGCCTGCGGCTGCTCGACCAGGGCGCCGACCTGCTCGACGTCGGTGGCGAGTCGACCCGTCCGGGCGCCAAGCGCGTGAGCGAGGACGAGGAGCGGGCTCGTGTGCTGCCGGTCGTGGCGGCGCTCGCGTCGGCCGGCGCCGTGGTGTCGGTCGACACGATGCGGGCGCAGGTGGCCGTCGCGGCCCTGGACGCGGGAGCGCAGCTCGTCAACGACGTGTCCGGCGGGCTGGCCGACCCGGCGATGCTCGAGCGGGTGGCCGAGCGGGGCTGCGCCTACGTGGCGATGCACTGGCGGGGGCACAGCACGACGATGCAGGCTCGGGCGGTCTACGGCGACGTCGTCGGCGAGGTCACGGCCGAGCTCGCCGCCCGGCAGCAGGCCGCGCGCGGTGCAGGGGTCGCGCCGGGTCGGCTGCTGCTCGACCCGGGGCTCGGCTTCGCCAAGGAGGCGGGCCACAGCTGGACCCTGGTCGGCGCCCTCCCGCGGCTGGCCGGGCTCGGCCCGCTGCTGGTCGGGGCCTCGCGCAAGGGCTTCCTGGGTGCGGTGCTCGCCTCGCCGTCGGGCGAGCCGCGTCCCGTCGGCGAGCGCGACGCGGCGACCGCCGCGGTGACCGCCCTGGCCGCGGCGGCCGGCGCCTGGGCCGTACGGGTGCACGACGTGACGGCGAGCGCCGACGCGGTGCGGGTCGTCGCGGCGGCGGCGCACGCCGCTCGGGCGGTCGGACCGTGAGCGACGCCGACGCCGCCGCGGCCGTCAACGCGGCGATGTACGAGGCGCTCGAGACGGCGGACGTCGACAGGATGGCCGCGCTCTGGGACGACGTCGCGCCCGACGCCCTCGTCTGCGTGCACCCGGGCTGGCCGATGCTGCGCGGCCGCGACCAGGTCCTGCGGTCGTGGTCGGCGGCGATGGCCGGCACCGACTACATCCAGTTCTTCCTCACCGACGTGCAGGTCAGCGTGCACGGCGACACCGCCGTGGTGACCTGCACCGAGAACGTCCTGACCGAGGTCACCGAGGAAGCGCACGCGGGGGCGACGATCGTCGCGACGAACGTGCTCGTCCGCCGGCCGGACGCGTGGCGGGTGCAGGTGCACCACGGCTCACCCGTGCTCGGCTCGCCGTGAGCGCCGGGGACCGCATCGCGCTGACC
>DATHBD010000027.1:0-115286 GCA_035296325.1 Micromonosporaceae bacterium
CGCTTCTGCACCGGTGACAGTCCCGGCCGACCCAACTGCGCCACGTCTTCCTCCACTCAGAACAACACCTGATCATGACGGTGTTGCTCTGACGGGTTGAACTCAAGGCCGCGGACTTCAGGATCTGATTCGCCCGCCGCAGCTCACGATTCTCCCGTTCGAGCGCGGCGATTCGCTGATCGTCGCTACTCGTGGTGCCCGGCCGCACGCCGGCGTCGGTCTCGGCCTGCTTCACCCAGCCCCGCAGCGCCTCCGGATGCACGCCCAGCTGATCAGCGATCCGCCGGATCGCTCCGACCGCAGACGCCGGATCCCGGCGGGCCTCGACCACCAAGCGGGTCGCTCGCTCACGCAGCTCATCGGGGTACTTCTTCGGTGCGGGCATCGCTGGTGTTCCTCCCAGGTTTCGATGTCTCCATCAAACCCGGTGCGGGACACCTGCGGACTCCTGTCGCGGTGCTGGTCACCGGCGCCGGATAACCGAAAGCCGCACCGGATGACCCGCAACTACGCCGGGAGGGACTTATTTGGCAGGGTCTTACCTTGTTCTTTAACCTTTGCGTTGCTTACGGGCGGTGATGCTGAGGTCGCGTTTGATGGTTTTGCCGACGTCGTGGCGGGGTGCGGGTCGGCGGTTTCGTGAGCCTGGTGGGCGTCCGGGGCCGGCGGTGGTGGGTTTCGGTGCGCTGGCTGGTAGGGCGGTGTTCGGGCGGATGTGCGGAAACCCTCGCCGGACCCGGGCGGGGGTGAGCCGGCTGGGTGGTGCGGGGCGTTCCCAGGGGCGGCGCAGGTCCGCGGCGAGGGGCCGGGCGAGGCGCAGTTGGATGTGGGCGGTGATGATGAGCCAGGTCCAACGGTCGGCGGCTTCGGGGGTGCGGATCTTCGGGCGGGTCCAGCCCAGGGTTTGTTTGAATAGTCGGAAGGTGTGTTCGAGGTCGAAGCGGCGCAGGAACGCCTGCCACCAGCGGTTGATGTCCGTGGCGGTGGCGTCGGTGGTGGAGCACCACAGCCACAGCGGTTTCGGGTCGCGGTCGCCGGGCAGGTGCTGGACCTGGAGCCGGATCAGGGTGCCTTCGATCACGGGGAGGTCGCCGTCGTGGTCGATCCAGCAGGTCCGGCGGGTCAGCCGGGGGTGGATCCGGTCCCAGCTGCACGCTTGCGCGGTGCCGTAGCGGGTGGTGTGCGTGGTGGTCCGGTGCTGCGGTGTGGGCCAGGTAGCCGGGTTGTCCAGGCGGAATTCGGGCCCGTGTTTGGGTGGGCGGCCGTTGGTTCCCACCGCTCGGGGCGGCTTTGGTAGACGCAGCACCCGGTCGGCGCGTAGTCGGCCGAGCAGCTGTACCGGCAGGTCGGACAGCACGAACGCGAGCCGGGCCACGTCATAGCCGGTATCGGCCACGATCACAATGTTCGGGTCGCCGGGGCGCCAGTGCCCGGCCTCGATCAGGCGAGTGAGCACCTCACGGAGCTGGGTGGCGGTCACCGCGGTGGCGTCGTCGGCCGGGCCCAGGCGTACCGCGTCCAGGATTTGTGTCCATGAGGTGCGCCCGGACTCCAACGCCGCGACGAACGAGTACGGCCAGCCAGGAATCATCTGGGCCTGGCCCTTACCCCGGGCGTAGACGTGGCAGAACAACCGATCCGGGCTGGTCGCCGCGTCGGGGCGCAGCCAGTTCGTCACATCGACGGCCAGGACGATCCGCCCGTCGGTGGTGCGCGGTAGCGCCAGCCCAGCCACGCAGCGCCGCAGCCGGCCGAGGTCGACAGCGCCGTGGTTGAGCGCGTCGTACATCGCACCATGACCGCGGCGGTGCTGCGCGGTCAACGTCAGATCGACCAGGCTGGTCACCGGGCCGTGCGCGCACAGCACCGCCTCCGTCAGCTCGAACAAGGCATCAGCACGGCGGGTCAGACACCGGTAGAACTCCTGACGGAACCCCGACAACACCGCTCCCGGATCCGCGACGGGCGTGTCGGGCAGCCGCAACCCGCCCAGGTAGTCCACAATCGTAGCCACGGCCACCGCCTTGATCTTCGTATCCTGCCAGGGATCCAAAGATCATCAGACGGTGGCCGTCCCACGTCACGCCGACACGCCGAATCCACAAAGGATCGACGCGAGACGACCATCACCAGCCGACGTTAAAGAACAAGTTAAGTTGATCTCTTGTGCCAGTGCGATTGTTGGGCCTGTCGTTGTCGGCGTCGTCGGAAGCGTGACCAGTAGATGGCGTGGTCGTTGTCCGGTTGACGCCCGGTAAGCAGGGCGGCGATCAGGCGGCGCGCTTCGGGCACGGTCATCGGTATGAGTTCGCCATGCTCGGTCGCTGGTCCCCTTTTTGGTGTTCGGCGGCGCGGACAGCGGCGAGCCAGGCCAAGGCGAGCATGGACAAGGTGATGTGGGCATACCAGCCGCGCCAGGTGCGGACCTGGTAGTCGTCCAGGCCGGTCTCTTGTTTGGCCTGTTTGAAGCATTCCTCGACCGGCCACCGCCGACCAGCGACCCAGATCAAGGTGGCCAGGGTGCTGCGCCGGGGCGCGAAGCAGATGTAGTAGGCGATCTCGGTCGGATCACTGACGCTGCGTCGTGCCAGCAACCAGTGCCCTCGTCCGGGTGCCCAGTACGGGCGGATCGGGACCCGCGTCCAGTCATAGACGCGGGGCCCGTGAGCGCCGTCGCCGCAGGACATCCGTTTCCACGCCCGCGCCGGCAGCGAGCCGATGATCGCATCGACGCGGCCGTAACCGATGCCGTGAGCGGACACGTCATCGTTACAGCGGGTCGCGACCACATGGAACACGTCGCGTTCCTCGAGCCAGACGCGGATGTATTTGACCTGACCGAATGCTTCGTCGGCGGTGAACCAGGTGAACGGCACATCGGCGTCCAACGCTCGTTGCAGCATGTCCAGAGCGACCTGTGGCTTGGTCTGGAACTCGACGTCGTCCGGGATTCCCGCCTGCCGGCAGCGGTCCCGGTCGCTGGTCCACGACTCCGGCAAGTACAGCTGCCGGTCGATCAGGGCGTGTCCGGCCGGAGCGACATAGGCCAGAAACGTGCCGATCTGGCAGTTGTCTCGTTTCCCGCTCGTGCCGGTGTACTGCCGCTGGACCCCCGCCGAGGCGACGCCCTTCTTGATGAACCCGGTGTCGTCGATGACCAGCACCGCCCCGGTATGCCCGAGCCGCTCGATCACGTAATCCCGGATGTCGTCGCGGACTGCGTCGACGTCCCAGTCCGCACGCCGCAACAGCCGCTGCATGCCGTCCGGACTACCCTCGCCGGCCTGCTCCGCGATGGTCCAGCCGTTCTTACGCTCGAGACCGGCCACCAACCCGCCCACATACCGAGCTGCCCGCTCACGAGGCTCTGACCTGCCAAAACGAGCACCAACCACATCCAACAGGCCGTCCAACTCGGCCCGCCACCCCTCAGCGTCCACGTAAGTCACACCAGGTCAACGGACACCTCAACGAGCCGTTACGCCAAGTGCCGTTGCAGTAGTTAGGACAGGCGCTGGGCAGGCGGGCATCGCCTACGAGCATCGCCGGGAGCTGGGCAATCCGAAGGCCAACCGGCCCGGGTTCGCCATCGCCGGCGCGGCCGCGACGACGCCCGCGCCCACTACGCCGGGCTGCTGCGCCAACCGCAGGCCGACCAGGCGCTGGAGGCGGTCACCACGGCGGGCCGGCACGAACGGGTCGCCGTACTGTGCTTCAAGGCCGACGAGGCCCGATGCCACCGCCAAGTGGTGATCCAGGAGGTTCAGCGGCGTCTCGGCCTGCACCGAAACCCGCGGCGACCAGTAGACACCCAGCACGCTGAACACGTGCGCCCGCTTGGCCTGGTTACCGACGGAGAAGGCGACGTCACGGCCGCAGCTCCTGTTCGCCGGATCGGCTCAGCCGTCGCTGGAAGGCCACCCGTTCCCAGTCCAGCATGCCCTGGCGATGACCACCGCAGCCAACATCGTGGCAGTGATAGCGGTAGAAGGCTCGGAACCGCGGCGGTTCCAACGCCGTCCGATCCGTGCCGCTGATCAAGTCCGGCTGCCGGATGTACGCGTCGATCTTGCGCTGTTCCTCCGGCGTCCAGCCCGGATGCGGCTCCACGTCCAAGCCATCTACCGTGCGCGGGCGCACCAACCCGAGCGACGGCGCGTTGGCGTCCGCGCGGGCCGCTCGGTTGAATCGGCACATCGAGTCCTCGACGTACGGATCGAGCAGGGCCCTGCGCGGCTTCCACGGATCCAGATGCCGCTCGGTGACCATCGAGTCCACTACTCGCCGGAAACCTTTCTAGCCGCTGATCCTGCCGGGCCGGTATGGCGGTCACCCTGACCAGGTCGTACTTGCGGAACCGGTCATCACTGGCGAGTTCCCGAAAGGTGATCGGATACAGCGGGATCCAGCCCTGCCGCCTCAGATCGACGCATAGCGCTCCGACGGGTTCGGCGCTGCCTTCACCGCGATAGCAGGTGTAAATGGACCGCCTGGTCCGACACCGGCTTCGGCTCAGGTCCCTCCTGATCGCGTCCGCCGCGCACGACCGGGCCAGGACGGCGTAGCGCGTCCTGATGCTCGGGCGGCTGAGCTTCACGGCCCGACCCCGGCGGGGGAGCGGCGGACCTCCGCCCGGCCACCGGGCTCACGGACGCAGGGGGGCCCATTCCGCAGCCATGGGCCCACTGCGCGCCTGACCCGAGCACCGCTGTGGAGGTCGTGACGACAGCGAACCGGGGTCGGCCGCGTGAGCGGTCGACCCCGGTTCGTTGGGTTCCTGGTCAGTTGGTCGCGTGGGGGCGTCGCCGACTGATCAGGAGGAGGGCGGCTCCGAGGAGGAGCAGGGCGAAGCCGGCGGTGGCGACGGTCCAGATGGCCTGGCCGGTCACTGCGAGGGCGGAGGAGATCGGGGCGGTGATCGGGGCGGCGTTGGGGGTGGTGGTGGGTGCGGTGCTGGGGGCTGCCGCGGCGGCGGGGGCGTTCGGGGTGGTCGGGGTGGAGGCGTTCGGGGTGGAGGAGGCGTTCGGGGTGGGGGTCTCGCCGTTGCCGTTGCCGTTGCCGTTGCCGTTCTCGGCCGGGGTGCTGGGGGTCTGGGTCGGCTCGACCGGGGTGGTGGGCTCGACCGGGGTGCTCGGGGTCTGGACCGGGGTGTTGGGCTCGACGGGGTTGGTGGGTTCGACGGGGGTGGTGGGGGTGCAGGTGCCGGGGTCGGTACAGGTGTGCTGGGCGATGTTCTGGCGGCGGTGATGGTGATCGTTGCGGGGCGCGCCGCCCAGCCATCGACCTATCTCAGCTCAACCCTGTTTCCATACAGGCGCTAACAATCATTTGGCGTACGTGGACGTTTGGCGCGTGTGCGAGCACGCGGTGGCTCCCGCCACTCGGCCCCGGTGTCTTGTTCCGAGCGGTATCGATGCGGTGAATGGTTAGATCCAACAGGAACAATTTCCGCCAACCGCCGGTCTGCAACAGACTTCGCTAGGAGGTGACCACCGTCACCAGCCCGATGGTGCTGAAGCCACCGGGGGACCGAATGGAGGACCCGATGTCTGATGTCGTCTCGGCTGTGCCGGCCCGCCCCGAACCACCCACTTCGACCCGTCGACGGCAACCGCCGGCGACCGTCACCCGGCAGGCCGGGCCGGTCCAGGCGGCCTTGCTGCTGGTCACCAGTTGCCTGGTGGTGCTCGGGGCGGTGCTGATCGCGCCGGTCCAGCCGAGGATCGCCGCCGCCTTCGCCGGGCAGCCCGGGGTCGACCTGCTCGTTCCGATCACCCTGACCATGCCCGCCCTCATGATCGCGCTGATGGCGCCGTTCGCCGGCCGGCTGATCGACTCGATGGGCCGCATCCGGATCTTCACCATCACCCTGGTGCTGTACGCGGTGTTCGGCACCGCCCCGCTGTGGCTCGACTCGCTCCCGTTGATCGTGGCCAGCCGGGCCGGGGTGGGCATCGCCGAAGCCGCGATCATCACCTGCAGCACCACGCTGCTCGCCGACTACTGGACCGGCGTCAAGCGCAACCGGATCCTGGGCCTGCAGGTCGTCGCGACCTCCGTGTCGGCCGTGCTGTTCATCGGCATCGGCGGCGCGCTGGGCGCCACCAGCTGGCGGGCGCCGTTCGCGGTGTACGGGATCAGCCTCGTGCTGGCCGTTCTGGTGCCGCTCGTGCTCTGGCAGCCGCCCGAGCTGCCCCGGCGGGCGGCGAGTGACCTTCCCCCGGTCGACTGGCGCCAGCTGGCCATCCCCTGTGCGGTCACCTTCTTCGGCGGAATCACCTTCTACGTCCCGATCGCGGAGCTGTCCTTCCGACTGGACGGGATCGGGGTCACCGACACGGCCATCATCGGCGGAATCAGCGCAATCGCCGCGGTGGCGACGGCGATCGGGGCCATCGTCTTCGGGCGGGTCGCCCCGCGCGGCCCGGCGACGCTGCTGCCGATCGCCTTCGGCCTGGCCGGGGTGGGCATCGTGGTCCTCGGTGCCTTCGACACGGTGCCGATGATCATGGTCGGCGCAGTCATCGCGTCCGCTGGCTGCGGGCTGCTGCTGCCGACGCTGCTGACCTGGGCGCTGTCCACCCTCAACGGCGAGCAGCGCGGTCGTGGCACCGGACTGTGGAACGGCTGCCTGTTCATCGGGCAGTTCATCTGCCCGATCGTGGTACTGGCGATCGGCGGCGTGACCGGCGGAATGGGCCCGGCGCTCGTCATCATCGGTGTGCTGTCGATCGTGCTCGCCGTCGCCGCGCGGCC
Organism: Micromonosporaceae bacterium; assembly: GCA_035296325.1. Classification (GTDB taxonomy): domain Bacteria; phylum Actinomycetota; class Actinomycetes; order Mycobacteriales; family Micromonosporaceae; genus DATHBD01. The sequence continues at coordinate 6,757 of DATHBD010000027.1, forward strand.
GCTGGCCCGGCGCTCGGCCGCCCGGGCGCACGCTGACCTGGGGCACTGACCGGGCGCCAGCACCGGACGTACCGCTTTGCCGGCACGTAGCGGCCCACGGTTCCCTCCACGGGAACCGTGGGCCGCTTGCTCGTGGGTAGGGACCGAGCGGGTATCGCGATGGTCACAAGCGTTGGTGCGGCAGCTCGCTCATCGGGGTTGGGCGGGACCGCCTATCGTGGCGGCGATCATCGTCGGTGGTCATCGAGCTTGAGGAGGTATGCAGACCCGGGCGGCCTCCCAGGACTTCGGGCATACCACACCACCGTCGCCGATCCGGTGGGGCTGGGCGACCTGCCGCACCGCCATGATTCCGGCCGGCTGGCTGCCGCGGTGCGCGACGCCGACGCGGAGGCGCTGCTGGCCCGCCTGCCGGACGGCCTGGAAACCGAGCTGCGCCGGCAGTTCGGCGGCGTCAAGCTGTCCGAGGCGCAGTGGAAGAAGATCGCGCGGGCTCGCGCCAACATAAGTCCCCGTCGAGTGCTGCTGCTCCTGGACGAGCCCACCGCATCGCTGGCCGCGCCCAGCGGGCACGCCGTCTTCGAGCGCCACATGCGACGCGCGCGCGAGGCCGGGCCGCACACCGGGCCGCACCACCGGGCCGCACTCCGGGCAGGACAGCTCAGAAGGGGAACGGGCGGTGGCCGTGCTGCACGGTGATCCAGCGCAGGTCGGTGAAGGCTTCCGCGCCGGCCCGGCCTCCGAAACGGCCGTACCCGGAGTCCTTGACGCCGCCGAACGGTGCCTGCGGCTCGTCGTCCACCGACTGGTCGTTCACGTGCACGATGCCGGTCTGCAACCGCTGGGCGAGCTGGTACCCGCGGGCGGTGTCCTCGGTGAGGATCCCGGCGGTGAGGCCGTACGGGGTGTCGTTGGCGATCTCGACCGCCTGCTCGTCGTCGTCCACCGGCTGGACGGCGCAGACCGGTCCGAAGACCTCCTCGGTGAACAGCCGCATCCGCCGGTCCACATTGGTCACCACGGTGGGCGGGTACACGGCGCCGGCCGGTTCGCCGCCGCCGGCGACCACCTTCGCGCCGTCCCGGACCGCCTCGTCGACCAGGCCGGCGACCCGCCGCGCGGCGCCGGCGTCGATCAGCGGGCCCACCACGGTGGTCGGGTCGCCCGGGTCGCCGTAGGGCAGCCGCTGGACGCGTTCCGCGAGCCGGGCCGTGAACTCCTCGGCGACGGCGCGGTGCACCAGCACCCGGTCGGTCGACATGCAGATCTGCCCGGAGTTGAGGTAGGCGCCGAACGCGACCGCCTGCGCGGCGTACGCCAGGTCGGCGTCGGCCCGCACGATCAGCGCGTTCTTGCCGCCCAGCTCGAGCACGGCGGGGGTGAGGTGCTCGGCGGCCAGCGCGCCGATGCGCCGGCCCACCCCGGTGGAACCGGTGAAGTTCACCCGGCGGACCCGCCGGTCGGCGATCAGCGTCTCGGCGACCACGGCCGCGTCGGCCCGGTCGTTGGTCAGCACGTTGAGGACCCCGGCCGGCAGCCCTGCCTCGGCGAGCACCTCGGCCAGCAGCAGCGCGCAGCAGACCGGGGCGTCCTCGCTGGCCTTGACCACCACGGTGTTGCCCACCGCCAGTGGGGTGGCGATGGCACGGGTGCCCAGGATGACCGGGGCGTTCCACGGCGCGAACGCGGCGACCACGCCGGCCGGCTGGCGGACGGCCATGCTCAGCGAACCGGGGGTATCGGTGCTGAGCACCTCGCCCAGCGGCGCGGTGGCCAACCCGGCGGCCTCGCGCAGCATGCCGGCCGCCAGGCCGACGTTGAAGTGCGCCCAGCCGTGCGTGGCACCCGTCTCGGCCCGCATCAGCTCGACCACCTCGGCTTCGCGGCGCTGCAGCTCGTCGGCGGCGGCGAGCAGGATCTGCCGCCGGCGGCCCGGGGCGGTGGCGGCCCACTCCGGCAGGGCGGCGGCCGCGGCGTCGACGGCCCGGGTCACGTCGGCCGGAGCGGCGGCCGCGACCTCGACGAACACCCGACCGGTGAACGGGTCCAGGTCCGCGACGGTGCGTCCACCGGTGGCGGGGGTGTGCTCGCCGCCGATGAACAGGTGCCGGATGTCTGCCATGTCAGGGCTCCTTCGTACAGCCGGTCAGGGTGGTGAGCGGAACGTCTGCCGGATCTCGCCGATGCCCTCGACGCGGGTGAGCAGGGTGTCCGCCGGGGTGAGGTAGCGCGGCGGGGTCCGCCGGTTGCCGACGCCGCCGGGGGTGCCGGTGAAGACGAGGTCACCGGGCAGCAGCGGGCAGACCGCCGACAGCAGGGCCAGCGTCCGCGGCACGGAGAAGATCATTTCCTTGGTACGGGCATGCTGCACCAGTTCGCCGTTGAGCTCGCAGGTCAGCTCGAGGTCGTCCGGGTCGTCGAACTCGTCCGGGGTGAGCAGCCACGGCCCGGTCGGCCCGAACCCGGGGTACGACTTGGCGAGCGAGAACTGGGCCGGCTGACCCCGCAGCTGGACCTCCCGTTCGGAGAGGTCCTGCCCGACGGTCAGCCCGGCCACGTGGTTCCAGGCGTCCTCTTCGGACACCCGCTCGGCCCGACGCCCGATCACCACGACGAGTTCGGCCTCCCAGTCGACCCGGTCGCCCGGCAGGGTGACCTCCTGCACGGGTCCGGCGACGCAGGTCGGGAACTTGGTGAACACCAGCGGCCACTCGGGTGGGGTGTAGCCCGCCTCCGCCACGTGTGGCGGATAGTTCAACGCCAGGGCGAACACCTGGCGCGGCCGGGGCGACGGCGGTCCGAGCTGCGCCGGATCGAATGGCCGGCCGGCCGCCGGCAACCCATCCGCCCAGCTGCGCAGCTCTGCCCACCGCTCGAACGCCGCGGCGGGATCGGCCGGCAGCTGGCCGCCGCTGTGCCGGTGCACGTCGACGGCGAGTCCGTCGCGCAGCAGGGTCGACCGGCCGTCAAGATTGGCCAGTTTCACGACGGGCGGCGCGGCGGTGCGTCCTCGCCGTGCCCTTCTTTCCACGAGACGATCGGTGTACGCAGGACGCCGAGTTTCTCGATCTCGGCCTCCACCACGTCGCCGGGCCGCAGGTACAGCGAGGCGGAGTCGGGGCTGAATCCGGCCACCCCGGCGATGGTGCCGGTGGTGATGATGTCCCCGGCGGTGTAGCCCTGCGGGGAGTGGTAGGCGATCAGCTCGGCGATCGTGACGTCCATCCGGCTGGTGTTCGACGACTGCCTGACCTGTCCGTTGACCCGCAGCTCCATCGCCAGGTTGTGCGGGTCCGGCACCTCGTCGGCCGTCAGGACGTACGGCCCGAGCGGGTTGAACGTGTCGATCGCCTTGCAGAACGAGAACACGCCGGACTTCATCTCCCGGCGTTGGATGTCCCGGGCGGTGATGTCGTTGAAGATCGTGTAACCGCCGATGTAGTCGGCGGCCTCCTCGGGGCCGAAGAACTTGCCGGACTTGCCGATGACGATGGCCAGTTCCAGCTCGTAGTCCAGCTCATCGGTGAGGTGCTCGGGGTAGATGACCGGCTCGTCCGGGCCGATGATGGCGTCCAGGTTCTGGAAGAACACGATCCACTTGTCGATCGGGTGCGACCAGTTGACCTGCCGGGAGTCGTCCTCGTGTTCGCGGAAGTTGCCGGAGGTGTGGAAGAACTTCTTCGGCTCGATCGGCGCGCGTAGGCGTACGTCGGCCAGCTTGACGACCCGCCCCGTCGGGGCGACGTCGCCACCGCGGGCGAACCACTCCCGGGTGCTCGGGCAGTCGAGTTCCCGGATCTCGTCGCCGTCGAGCGCGCCCACGCGCCCGTCGTCGAAGGTGACCAGCTTCATCTGTTTCTCCTTCTGATGTGGACGGCGCCGCTCAGGCGCCGACCATGTTGAAGCCGCCGTCGGCGAGCAGGAACCCGCCGGTGATGTGCGCGGCGTCCGGGGTGGCCAGGAACAGCGCGGTGCCGGCCAACTCGGCGGGGCCGGGGATGCGGCCCATCGGGGTGAGTGCGGTGAGTCGCTCACGCCGCCCGGACTGCCAGTCCGCCCGGCTCAGCGTGGCGTCGGTCTCCATGAACCCGGGGGCGAACGCGTTGACCCGTACGGTCGGCGCGAACGCGGCCGCGTACGACTTCGTCAGGCCGAGGATGCCGTACTTCGCGGCGGCGTACTGCGGGGCCCGGGCGCTGCCGCGCACCACCACGGTGGAGCCGATGTTGACGATCGACCCGCCGCCCTGGGCGAGCATCCGGTCGCCGAACTCGTGGGTGCACAGCAGGGTGCCCTTGACGTCGACGTCGAGGACCCGGTCGAGCGTCTCCTCGGTCAGATCACGCCAGGACATCTGGTCCGGTGCGACGTCGCCGACGTTGTTGACCAGCACGTCCAGGCGGCCGAACTCCTCGAAGACCCGGTCGGCCATTGCCCTGATGTCGTCCCACCGGCTGATGTCGGCCTGCACGACGATGGCCGTGCCGCCGGCCTCCTGGACCCGGGCGGCGGTCTTCTGCGCGCCGGCCGCCGAGCGGTTGTAGTGCACGGCGACCGTGGCGCCCTCCTGGGCGGCCCGGACCGCGATCTCGGCACCGAAGCCGGTGCCGGCGCCGGTGACCAGGACGTACTGGCCGACGAAGCGGCGGGGTGGGGCCGACTCGGCGGCCGGTGCGGGGGCGGTCATCGGGTTCTCCTTGCAGGGGCGCAGCGGGGACGGGCGGACGGGCGGACGGGTTCAGACGAGGGTCCGGCCACCGTCGACGTACATGACGTGGCCGGTGACGAAGGTGGCGCGGGACGAGGCCAGGAACAGCGCCGGGTTGACGATGTCGTGCACCGTGCCGAGCCGGCCGGCCGGCACCATCGCCTCCAGGCCGGCCCGCACGCCCGGCTTGGCGAGGTACTGCTCGGTCAGCGGGGTCTCCAGATAGCCCGGTGCCACCGCGTTCACCGCGACGCCGGCCTCGGCCCACTCGTGGGCCATCACCTTCAGTAGCTGGTTCAGGCCACCCTTGGACGCCGCGTACGGCGCATGCAGTCGGTGGGCGAGTGCGCCGGAGACCGAGGAGACGAAGACGATCCGGCCGCCGCGCTGGGCACACATCACCCGGCCAGCGGCCTGACCAAGGTGGAACGCGCTGGACAGGTTGACCGACAGGACCCGGTCCCAGTCCGCGTCGGTGAGTTCCAGGACCGGCCGGCGGTCGTTGACGCCGACGGCGTGGATCAGCACGTCCAGGCGGCCGAACGTCTGTTGCGCCGCGGCCACCGCGTCGCGGCAGCGCTGCGGGTCACGCAGGTCGGCGTGGAAGATCTGGCCGCCGGCGGCGTGGAAGGCAGGGTCGGTGTGCAGCTTCTCCAGCGCCTGCTGGTCGCTGTCCACCGCCAGCACCCGGGCACCCTCGGCCACCAGGCCGTCGATGCAGGCCCGGCCGATGCCGCCGGCCCCGGCCACCAGCACCGCCCGGCCGGCCAGTTCCAACCATCCGGTCATCGTCACCACGCCCTTGATATCGGTGATGGGGCTTTCCCAATGCCGGCAACGCTATGAGGGCGTCGCGCGACTGTCGACAGTTTGGCGATGCAGGGCGTCAATAGCAGGCGTGCAGCTTGAGCACACCCGGCTCGGCGAACCACCGTGCGAAGATCTGCCCGGATGCCCGCCGGAACCAGGGGAGTGGCGATGAGCGAACGGCTAGCGCGACTGGCGCCCGAGGAGTTCGACGACGAGCAGCGCGCGCTGCACGCCGAGTTGACCGGTGGTCCACGGGCGGGGTCCGCCAGGCTGTTTCCGCTCGCCGACCCGCACGGGCGGCTGCTCGGTCCCTTCGACGCGATGCTGCGCAACCCGGCCATCGGGCAGCCACTGCAGGCGCTGGGCGCCCGGCTGCGCTACGGCGGTCAGCTGCCGGACCGGGTCCGCGAGCTGGTCATCCTGGTCGTGGCCGGGCACTGGGACAACAGCTTCGAGGCCGGCGCCCACGAGCGGGTCGGGCGGGCGGCCGGCCTCACCGACGACGAACTCCGCGCCGCGCGCTCCGGTGCGGCGGACGGGTTTCCCGATCCGCTGGAGGCCGCCGCGGTGCGGGTCGCCGACGCGGTGCTGCGCCGCGGGGACCTTTCCGACGCGGAGTACGCGGAACTGGCCGGCGTCCTGCCGGCGCCGCTGTTGTTCGAGGTGGTGTGCCTGATCGGGTACTACACCACGCTGGCCTGGACGATGCGGGCGTTCCGGGCCGACCACCCGCTGCCCGAGTGAGCCTCAGACCTCATCGTCGATGTTGGCCATGACCCGCGCCAGTTCCTCGTCACTGGTCCAGCCCAGCCCGGGGGGCGGCTCGGCGCTCCACGGCACGTCCCGGCGGTAGACCTCGACCTGTCGCCGCGAGCCGTCGGGGTCGCGGACCGGGTAGACGTTGCCCATTCCCCGCTCGGTCAGCACGGCCAGCACCGTCTCGGTGTGCACCTCAATGCCGTGCCACGTCTCGGCGGGTACCGCGATCACGTCCCCGGGCCCGCAGGACCGGCGCTGGTCGCCGACCCGCGCGGTGAGCGTGCCCTCGACGACCATCAGCACTTCTTCGCCGTGGTGCAGGTGCATCGGGCGCCGGTCACCGGCGGGCAGCCGACCGACGGCGAGCATCGTCCGGGCCATCCTGGCCGCCGGGCCGATCACCGGACGGAAACCGAACTGTCCGGGGCCGGGCAGTTCCCAACGGGAGAAGGCGTCCATCGCAGGTCCCTCACAGCATCGATGTCCCGACCGGAGACGGCGTTCGTCAGCCGGTGATCAGCGTAGCGTGAGGTAGCTTCTGCTTGCCAAGAACCGCTGCCCGGCCCGTCGACCGGCCGGCCGCCCGCCCGCCGCCGGAGGCGCCCGTGGACCTGACCCGCGTCGACCTCAACCTGCTCGTCGCCCTGGACGCCCTGCTGGCCGAGCGGCACGTCACCCGCGCCGGGCAGCGCCTGCACCTGAGCCAGTCGGCGACCAGCGCTGCGCTGCGCCGGCTGCGTCGGGTCTTCGACGACCCGTTGCTCATCGCGCACGGGCGCGAGTTGCAGCTGACGCCGTTGGCGCGCGGGTTGGCCGAGCCGGTCCGCGAGATCCTCACCCGAATCGAACAGCTGACCGACAACAACGACAGCCTGCGCTCCGGGCTCCCCGGGCGGACCTTTACGATCCTGTCCAGCGAGTACGTGGCGCTGGTCCTGCTGCGCCGGCTGCTGGAGAACCTCTTCGAGCTGGCCCCCGGGGTCCGGATCAACCTGGAGCCGCTGCCGGACAACTTCCGCGAACGGCTCCAGAAGGACGACGTCGACCTGGTCATCGCGCCGGTGCACAACCGCACCGCGCAGGGCGTCCGGCACTTCCCGCACGTGGTGGTCCTGCGCGACCGCTACGTCACCGCGGTGGCCCAGAACCATCCCCAGGTGGGCGACGAGCTGACCCGCGAGCAGTTCAGCCGGCTGCCGTACCTGGACTACGTGGTGCGCCGCGGCGAGCACGCCGGCTCGCTGCTCACCTCGGAGCTGGACGCGCAGGACATTCCGCACACCGTGCACGCGTCCACCACCAGTTACGCGCTGCTGCCGTTCCTGCTGCGGGACACCCGGATGATCGCCTTCGTACCGGCGCTGCTGGCCGCGGAGCTCGGCGACGCGGCCGGGATCCGGGTCCTCGAACCGCCGGTGCAGCTGCCGGAGTTGGTGGAGACGATGTACTGGCATCCGCGACGGGACACCACCGACCCGGCGCACGGCTGGTTGCGCCGGCAGATCCTCGCCCTCACCGAGTGACGGGCCGACCGGTGATTGAGCCGGGGCATGGCTGGCATCGACATCATCTGTTTCAGTACTCCGCGCATTGTGCCTAGCGTCGAATGCATGACGGCCTCAACGTTCACCCGACACCTCGGCCTGCTGTTCCCGGACACGCTGCCGTTCTCCGGCTATTTCGCGCCGGTCCGCATCGAGGCGGACATCTACGACCTCGAGGTGGACGGGGAGATTCCCGCCGACCTGAACGGTGCGTTCTACCGCAACGGCGCCGACGCCCAGTACCCGCCCATGCTGGGCGACGACATCTACCTCAACGGCGACGGCATGGTGACCATGCTCCGCTTCCACGACGGCCACGCCGACCTGCGCAGCCGGTTCGTGCGGACGGAACGGTTCCTCGCCGAACGCAAGGCCCGACGCTCGCTGTCCGGCGCGTACCGCAATCCCTTCACCGACGAAGCGGGCCTGGCCGGCATCGGCGCCGGGACCGCGAACACCAGCGTGTACTGGCACGGCGGCAAGCTGCTCGCCCTCAAGGAGGCGGACCAGCCCTACGAGCTGGACCCGATGACCCTGGAGACCCGGGGAAAGTACGACTTCGACGGGCAACTGACCAGCGCGACCTTCACCGCGCACCCGAAGACCGACCCGGTGACCGGCGACCTGATCGCGTTCGCCTACAACACCCGCGGCCGCCCCGACCGGGATGTGGCGATCTACGTCATCTCCCCCGGCGGCGAGATCGTCCGGGAGGAGTGGTTCGAGGCCCCGTACCCGTCGATGATGCACGACTACCTGGTCAGCCAGGACTACATCATCTTCCACATCTCCCCGATGATCGCCGACTGGGAGCGGTTGAAGGCCGGTGTCCCGTTCTTCCAGTGGGACCCGAGCCACGAGTCGATGGTCGGGGTCATCCCGCGCCGGCAGGGCGTCAGCGGCATCCGCTGGTTCAGCTCGCCGACCGTGATGCAGACGCACACCATCAACGCGTTCAACACCGCCGACCAGCTCACCATCGACCACTTCGTGGCCGCCAGCGGGTGGCTGTCCCAGTTCCCCGACGCCAACGGGATCATCACCAAGGAAGAGCCGCCGATCGCACAGCGGTGGACCTTCGACCTGACCAGTGCCGACGACTCCTTCACCGCGACCACCCTGGTCAACCTGCCCGGCGACATGCCGCGGGTCGATCCGCGGCGGCTGACCCAGCCCAACCGGCACATGTGGATGGGCGCGCTGAACCGCGACCTGGGTCCGATGGTGGAACTCGGCCCGATGGGCCCACCGTTCAACTGCCTGGTTCACCTCGACCACCAGACCGGCGTCCGGCAGTACTTCTACCCCGGTCCGGACAACGCGCCCGAGGAACCGGTGTTCGTCCCCCGGCCGGGGTCGACCACCGAGGGCGACGGCTACCTGATCTCTGTGGTGGGCCGGCGGCGGGAGAACCGGTCCGACGTCGTCATCCTGGACCCGCTTCGGCTCGACGACGGGCCGCTCGCGACGATCAAGATCCCTTACCGGCTGCGGTACGCGTTCCACGGCACCTGGGCCCCGGCCGAGGAGTTGCCCTGGTGACCGCCACCCCGCCGGACCAGGGCCGTGGCGTCGCGCTGGTCGTGCTGGACGTGCAGAATGAGCTGGTCGACCCGGCCGGCGTGGTCGGCTCGCACGGCCTCGCCGACCGGGTCGCGGAACGCAAGCTGCTGCCGGCGGTCCGCCGGCTGCTCACCGCGGCGCGCGTTGCCGACGTGCCGGTGGTGCACGTCGGCAACGGCTTCCGCGCCGGCCACCCAGAGGTGGACGAGGCAAACCCGCTGACCGCTGGGGCGAAGGCCGGCAACGAGTTCGTCCTGGGCTCCTGGGGGGCGCAATTCCACCCCGAGGTGGCCCCGGAACCCGGCGAGTTGACCATCACCAAGTCAGGGATGAGCGGCTTCGCCGGCACCGAACTGGATCCGCTGCTGACCGTACTGCGAGTGCGGACCCTGGTGCTGTGCGGGCTCGTCACGAACATCGCCGTGGAGGGCACCGCCCGGGACGCCGCCGACCGCGGCTACCGGCCGGTGGTGGTGTCGGACGCCTGCATCGGGTTGGACGACACCCTGCACGAGTTCTCCTGCACCGTCATCCGCCGATTCGGCCGGGTGGTCAACCTCCAGGATGCACTTGACGAATTCCTGAGCCGCTGACCGGGAACGGTTTTCCCCGGTACCGCGTTCCACCGGTCACCTCGGTCCTCCTCGTCGTCCCGGTGCTTGTCAGCGGTCCATCAGGACGAAGACCCCCCAGCCGAGATACTCGCGTTGGTACCTGGTGTAGCGCACCGGCTCCCTGGTGAGTTCCGCGCGCAGCTCGTCGACCAGGTCGTCGTGCGGGTTGCGGTCCAGCCACCGGCGAATGTTGAGCCACTGGGCCGCGACGTACCGGTCCCAGCTGTCCTGGTTTGCCAGGACCATCTCGACGGTGTCGCAGCCGAGCTCATCGAAGTGCCGGACCAGGTCCGGCAGGGACCGGAACTCGTCCCGGCTGGCGGCGAAGCTGCCCTCGACCGTCGCCTGGTCCGGTGGGTCCTGCCGCCAGAAGCATTCGCCGACCAGCATCGTCCCGCCCGGACGTAGGCTGCGCCGGAGCAACTCGACGGTGCCGGCGGTGCCGCCACCGATCCAGGTCGCCCCGATGCAGGCGGCGACGTCGACCGGTTCGTCAGCCACGTATCCGGCCGCGTCCCCGTGTACGACGTGAACCCGGTCGGCGACGCCCAGCTCGGCGGCCCGGGCCCGGGCCGCCGCGACGAACACCGTGCTGATGTCCACCCCGGTGCCGGTGATCTGGTGCTCGGCTGCCCAGCTGCAGAGCATCTCGCCCTTGCCGCAGGCCAGATCGAGGAGCCGGAGGTCCGGCCGTAGGTCCAGGGCGTGCCCGAGCGTCCTCAGCTTGTCCGCGGACGTCGGCCCGACGCTAGGCACCGGCCCGCGCGGTGTCCACCGGGTTTATGCTCCTTCGCCGGGTGAGCCGCGGAGCCGCGCCGGCCCGGGCACCAGTCGACGGCGATCGACGTACGCCCGCTGAGCCCACCCACCCGCCGACCGGCGGGGCCACCGCGGGGACAAAATCGGGTTCGTTTATGCCCCTAACTATTGACGGGAGCGGCGTCACGGTCTCCAATCATCTACATCTATGTGAAGGGGGTCCTGGTGGACGCTGCGTATCTGTCCCGTCGAAGCCTGTTGGCGGGAGGCGCCGCCGCCGTTGCCGCGCCGTGGTTTGCCGGTGGCCCGGCCGCCGCCGCCGCGCCTCCCTACCGGTGGAGCAACGTGGAGATCGTGGGCGGCGGGTTCGTCCCCGGCATCGTCTTCAACCAATCGGAGCCGGGCCTGGTCTACGCCCGGACCGACATCGGTGGCGCCTACCGGCGCGATCCCCGCACCCAGCGGTGGATTCCGCTGCTCGACTGGGTCGACTACGCCCACTGGGGCTACACCGGCGTGGCGTCGGTGGCCACCGACGCGGTGGACCCGGACCGGGTCTACCTGGCCGTCGGCACCTATACCACCACCTGGGACAAGAACAACGCCGCGATTCTGCGCTCCACCGACCGGGGCAAGAACTGGAAGATCAGCCCGCTGCCGTTCAAGCTTGGCGCGAACATGCCGGGCCGGGGGATGGGCGAGCGGTTGGCCATCGACCCGAACCGCAACCGGATCCTCTACCTGGGCGCGCCGAGCGGGAACGGGCTGTGGCGCAGCGTCGACTCCGGCAAGACCTGGAGCAGGGTCACCAGCTTCCCGAACCCGGGCAACTTCGTGCCCGACCCGAACGACGTCGGTGGCTACTCCGGCGACAACCAGGGCGTGCTGTGGGTGACGTTCGACCCGCGTACCGGCAACCGGCGGCAACCCACCAGCACCATCTACGTCGGCGTGGCCGACCTCGCCAACCCGGTCTACCGCTCCACCGACGCCGGTCAGACCTGGCACCCGCTGCCCGGAGCGCCCACCGGTTACCTGCCGCACAAGGGCCTGTTCGATCACCAGGGCGGCTACCTCTACCTGGCCACCAGCAACGGTGCCGGCCCGTTCGACGGGTCCAAGGGCGAGGTGTGGAAGTTGAACACCGCGACCGGCGCGTGGACCGACATCAGCCCGGTGCCCTCGGCCAGCGCGGACAACACCTTCGGCTACAGCGGGTTGACCATCGACCGGCAGCGGCCGGACACCCTGATGGTGGCCACCCAGATCCAGTGGTGGCCGGACGTGGTCTTCTTCCGCAGCACCGACGGCGGCGCCACCTGGACCCGGGCCTGGGAATACGTCGGCGAGTACCCGAACCGGGTCAACCGCTACACGATCGACGTGTCCGACGCCCCTTGGTTGACCTGGGGCAATACTCCGGCACCGCCGGAGCAGGCGCCGAAGCTCGGTTGGATGACCGAGTCGGTGGAGATCGACCCGTTCAACTCCGACCACCTGCTGTACGGCACCGGCGCGACGATCTACGGCACCGACAACCTCACCGCCTGGGACAACGGCGGCACGGTCCGCATCGAGGTGCACGCCCGTGGCCTGGAGGAGACGGCCGTGCTCGACCTGATCAGCCCGCCGGAGGGCGCGCACCTGGTCTCCGCGGTCGGCGACATCGGCGGGTTCACCCACTGGGACTTCGCCAACCCCGGCATGATGCACCAGAACCCGGTGGTGACCACCGGTACCAGCCTCGACTACGCCGAACTTGCCCCGGCGGTCATCGCCCGGGTGGGCAACCGCGAGGCCGGCAGCAAGCACATGGGCATCTCCACCGACCAGGGCCGTACCTGGACCGCGGCCGGCGCCGAGCCGGCCGGCATCACCCAGGGCGGAACGATCGCGGTCAGCGCCGACGGCAGGCGGGTGGTGTGGGCACCCGGCGACGCGGCAGTGCACGTCTCCACCGACAACGGTGCCACCTGGACCCCGTCGGTCGGCGTCCCGACCGGCGCGTACGTGCGCTCGGACCGGGTGGACCCGAACCTGTTCTACGCTGTCGCCGCCGGCGTCTTCCACGTCAGCACCGACGGCGGTGCCACCTTCACGGCCACCGGGGCCACCGGGCTGCCGCCGCTGGGCGCCGTGCGGTTCCGGGCGGTACCCGGCCGGCGTGGCGACATCTGGTTCGCCGGCGGCAGCGACGAGGCGCCGGCCACCGTGTACGGGTTGTGGCGCTCCACCGATGCCGGGCAGTCCTTCACCCGGGTGACGACGGTGCAGACGGCGCAGGCGGTCGGGTTCGGCAAGTCGGCTCCGGGCCAGTCGTACCCGGCCCTCTACATCAGCGCCCAGGTCGACGGGGTGCAGGGCCTGTTCCGCTCGGACAACATCGGCCGGACCTGGCTCCGGATCAACGACGACCGGCACCAGTACGCCTGGACCGGCGCGGCGGTCACCGGCGACCCCCGCGTCTACGGCCGGGTGTACGTCGGTACGAACGGGCGCGGCATCATCCTCGGCGAATCGCGCGGCCGGCAGTAGGCCACGGGTGCGCGGGCCGCGTCGCTACCGGCGCGGCCCGCGCAGACCCGGACGCCGCGGCATGACCCGCACTTGACCGGGCCAGCTCCGGTCACCGAACCAGCGCACGCTCGTTACGATCGGCGACACGCCGTCAACCCCGCCGACGTGGTGATCAGCCCAAATGCGCTTGCCATGGCGTCGAGGGGCCGCCGAGGATGGCGGTGATGCGACTGGGACGTGTGAATCTGGACCGCTGTGGGTCGATGGTGGCGGCGCTCCGCGTGACGAGTGGCCGCCGGTGAAGAATCAGAATCTCGGGATCTTGGCGCACGTCGATGCTGGGAAGACCAGTCTCACCGAAGCGCTTCTCCATGAGGCTGGGGTGATCGAGACCGTCGGCCGGGTGGACGACGGCACCACGCAAACCGACTCGCTCGCACTGGAGCGCCAGCGTGGCATCACGATCCGGGCGGCCGTCGTCGCGTTCTCCGTCAAGGACGTGACCGTCAACCTGATCGACACCCCAGGCCACCCTGACTTCATCGCCGAGGTGAACCGGTCGCTCGGCGTTCTCGACTGTGCGGTGCTCGTCGTGTCCGCCGTCGAGGGAGTACAGAGCCAGACGGTCGTGCTCATGCGCGCGCTGCGCCGGCTCGCGGTCCCTACGCTGATCTTCGTCAACAAGATCGACCGCATGGGCGCCGATGCTGAGGCGGTGTTGCACAGGATTCGCGATCGGCTCGCGCTGGCCGTGGTGCCGATGGGCTCAATCCACGCGGCCGGGACGCGGGAGGCGTCGTTCATTCCGTTCAGCCGCGACGACGAGCGCTTCGTGGACCTGCTCGTGAACACGCTGTCCGACCACGACGAGTCCCTCTTCCGCGCGGTGGTGGAGGAGCGCCGTGGCCCGGTGGCGCCGGAGGCGCTGTACGCCAATCTTGTCGAACAGACTGCGCGCGGTGAGGTGTTTCCGGTGTTCTTCGGCTCCGCCATCACCGGCGCTGGCGTCGCTCCGCTGATGGCAGCCCTGCCCGAACTCCTTCCCACCGCGCGGGCCGATACCGCCGCCCCGGCGTCTGGGCTCGTCTTCAAGGTGGAGCGGGAGCGACATGGTGACAAGGTCGCGTTCGTGCGGATGTTCTCCGGAACCGTGCACCGACGCGAACGGTTGCCGTTCGGCGACGGGCAGGAAGCGAGCGTGACGTCGGTGAAGACGTTCCAGCCCGGCGGCGCCGCGGACAGCGGCTCCGTCGTGGCGGGCCAGATCGCCAAGCTCTCCGGACTGACGGGCGTCCGAGTCGGCGACCCGATCGGCTCGGCCCCGCGGCGATCGGCGGGCGACGCGTTCGCACCGCCGACCCTGGACACCGCCGTGGCACCGCATGATCCAGCTCAGAAGGCTGCGCTGCATGCCGCGCTCACCCAGCTCGCCGAGCAGGACCCGTTCATCAACCTCCGCCAGGACGACTCGCGCCAGGAGCTGTTTCTCTCGTTGTACGGCGAGGTGCAGAAGGAGGTCATCGAGCAGACACTCGCCGCCGACTTCGGGCTGCGCATCGAGTTTCGCGAAACGACAACCATCTGCGTCGAACGGCTCACGGGTCGCGGCAGCGCGGTGGAGCGGCTCGGCGGTCCCGACAATCCGTTCGCCGCCACCGTCGGTTTCACCGTGGCGCCAGGTGCGGCGGGCAGTGGAATCGACGTCCGCCTTGCCGTGGACCACACCGCGATTCCGCTCTACGTCTACAAGACGGTTGACGCGTTCCGGGAGGCGATGGCCCAGTACGTCACGGGCACCCTCCAACAGGGACTTTCCGGCTGGCAGGTGACCGACTGCATCGTGACCTTGGTTGACTGCGCCTACACGGCTCCGGGCACGTCTGCCTCGGACTTCCGCAAGCTCACACCGCTCGTCCTGATGGCCGCGCTGCGACAGGCGGGCACAGTGGTGTGCGAGCCCGTCTACCGGTTCCATGTCGAGGCACCCGCCGACACGTTCTCGGCCGTGCTGCGGCTGCTCGGTCAGCACCGCGCGGTTCCGGGCGTCCCGACGGTGTCCGATGGATGGGTCTCCCTGAGCGGCAGCATCCCCGCGGACGAGACGACCGGCGTGCGCATCCTGCTCCCCGGGCGGACGCGTGGCGAGGGAGTGCTCGAGGTCCAGTTCGACCGGTACGAAGCCGTCACCGGGCCGGCGCCGACGCGACGCCGCTCGGACAACAACCCGCTCAACCGCAAGGAGTACCTGTCCCCGAGGCTCGCCCGGAGCCGACGCACGCCGGACCGGTGACTTCGAAGACGCTGAACGGCGCTGCCGCTGCCACGCGCGGACGGACGGGCCTCAGCCGAGTCCCGCCCGACGTGCCGCGGCGATCACCTGCGCGCGATCGGGCAGATCGAGTTTGGCCAGGATGCTCGCGACGTGGTTACGCACCGTCTTGGGGGAGAGGTAGAGCCTGGCGGCGATGTGCTGGGTGCCCAACCCCTGCGCGAGCAGCGTGAGAACCTCCCGTTCCCGCTGCGTCAGGAGCGGAAACGGCTCAACGACCGGGGCTCGGCCGGCCACCCGCCGTAGGAGCTGGTCGGCCACGCCGCTGCCGAACACGGCCTCGCCCGCGGCCACGGCGTGCAGCGCGCGCACGATGTCGGTATGGCTCGCCCCCTTGAGCAGGTATCCCCGGGCACCGGCGGAGAGCGCGGCGACGAGCATGTCGTCGTTGTCGTACATGGTCAGGACCAGCACGGCGGCGCGCGGATGGGCGGCCAGGATCTGCCGCGTCGCGGCCACCCCGTCCAGATCGGGCATGTGCAGGTCCATGATCACGACATCCGGTGGGTCGGCGGCCGCGAGTGCCACCGCCTCGGTGCCGCTGGCCGCGACGCCGCTCAGGACGAAGGCAGGCACCGTGGCCAGGACCGCTCGCAGGCCCTCCCGCACGATCGGGTGATCGTCTGCCACGAGCACCCGCAACGGTTCGGTGCTCACGGCTCCACCAGCGGGATCCGGGCGTACGCGCGGGTGCCGCCGCCGGCCCGGTCGGCGACGGTGAAGCTGCCACCGAGCTCCTCGGCTCGCTCCCGCATCGAGGAGAGGCCGACCCCTGGATCGACGCGCTCCGGCAGGCCGGTCCCGTCGTCGGTGATCTCAAGGGTCAGCACACTGTCGGCGGTGACCACGATGTCGCAGCGGCGCGCACTGGCGTGCCGGACCGCGTTGGTCATCGCTTCGGTGGCGATCCGGTACGCGGCAACCTCGACCGCTGCCGGGAGCTCGCCGAGGGGTCCGGCCAGAACGGTGATCTGCGGGCCGGACCCGCCGGGCGCGGCGAACGCCTCCGCCCGGGACCGCAACGCGCCGATCAGGCCCAGCTCGTCGAGGACCGCCGGGCGCAAATCGTCAACCAGCCGGCGTACCTCTCCCACGCACAGCTGCAGCTGTCGCTCCAGGCCACCGAGGATCGGGCGAATGTCGCCGGGCGGCGTTCCGGTCAGGACCGCATGGGCAGCGCCCACCTGCATCATCATGCCGGCCAGGGCAGGGCCCAGCCCATCGTGCAGCTCGCGTCGAAGCCGGCGCCGCTCCTCCTCACGGGACCGCACCAGCCGCTCCCGGGACCGCCGCAGTGCCGTGGTGAGCCGTACGTTGTAGGCGGCCATGCCGGCCTGCGCGGCCAGGTCGCGCAGCAGTTGGCGTTCCGCCCTGGTGAACGGGGACGCTGCCGAGCGGGGACTGACCAGCAGTCGACCCACCACCTGTCGCTGGTACGTCATGGGAAACGCTTCGGGCGCGATGTCCGGACGGCCATGGCTGGCAACCGGGCGGGTCGATGGGGTGTCGGCACCGGTCGAGGCGGCGGCACCTGCGTCGGCCAGTTCGATCGCCGCGTACGGCACCCGGAGCGCCTCCGTGATGCCGTGGGTGACCTCCGGCAGTGTGCTGACCGGATCCACCACCTGCTCCAGGCGCATGCGCAGCCGGCTCAGCACGTGGTACGGGTCGTCGCGATGGCCGTACAGCAGGTGGTTGATCCCGCGCTGCAGCTGGGCGCGGGCCGGCTGGAACACCAGCGCGACCACGGCCGAGGCGAAAATCGGCGATGCGCCATCGTCTACCGCCCCGAGCAGCGGCGCGACCACGGCAACCACCGCCACGTACGCGCCGACGACGAGCAGCGTGAGCGCGGAGTAGACCAGGGAACGATTGAGGATCAGGTCGATGTCGTACAGGCGGTACCTGAGGACGGCCGCGGCGACCGCCGCGGGCAGGGCAGCCCCGAGGGTCAGCCACAG
The DNA here is from genome assembly GCA_035296325.1 of Micromonosporaceae bacterium. GTDB lineage: Bacteria > Actinomycetota > Actinomycetes > Mycobacteriales > Micromonosporaceae > DATHBD01. The sequence continues at coordinate 24,321 of DATHBD010000027.1, forward strand.
CATCGGCAGCCCGAAGAAGAAGTCCAGCGGAACTCCCACTGCGAGCGGGACGGCGCCACAGGCCAGCGCCTTCACCTGCAGCCGGACCTCACCACCGGCCCGCCGCCACCGCACCACCAGGGAGCCCACCGCAGCCAACGCAGCCACCGCCAGAAGCGCCAGACCCGCCAGCGCCACCTGGAAGGCGGACTCCGCCGACGTCGGCACCGGGGCGCTCAGGTCGAGCAGCGAGCCCGGCGCCACCCGGGTGGCCCAGGCCAGGCCGATCACGGTGACGACCAGCCCGAGGCCGGCGGCCCAGCGAACCGGACGCCAACGCGCCGAGGGCAGACGGCCGTCGGGGAAGACGAGCACGACGAACGGCAGGAGCCCCACCGACACCGGCATCGACCACTGCTCGATCCAGGCCGGCCATCCATGGCGGTCGTAACTGGCGGCCATCACGGTCACCGCGCTGCTGAGCCCGATCGCCACGAACAGCCGCCCGATCAGGTTGCCGGGACGCCGGTGCAGCATCGTCACGCCCAGTACGGCGAAGGATGGCGCCGCGACGACGTGGAAGGCATAGAAGGTGACCGGACCGCGGGCGGCGCCGACCGCATGCCCCACCGCGATCACCACAGCCACCGCGAGCGCGGCCGCTGCGGCCAGCGCAAGTTTTAGCAAAGGTGCACCCGGTGGCAGAGGCTGTGCAGGCCGCCGCGGCTGTGCTTGCTGTCCCTGGGCCGCGAGACCCGCGCCATCCCTGCCGTCAGGGTCGCGAAGTCGATGGTGCCGGCGAGGAACGCACCGACCAGATCGGCGTACCTCGCGCGCTCCGCGGGGAGTGCCTCGGCCCAGGCCCGGTCCAGCAGCAACCGGACCCGCCGCTCCAGATACTCCTGGGGATCCAGTGGTCGCAGCTCGCCCAGCGCCCCGGGCACCGGCGCAAGCGGCTGACCGGCGGCGTCGAAAAACTCGAAATCGTCGACCGTGTGACCCGTACCAGCATGACGCAGCACGTGATCCAGCGCTGCTGCGGCGTTCTTCGCCACCAGGAGATCGTCGGAGTCCCGCCCGAACAGAAAGATCGTCGGCGCCATCGCAAGCCTCTTCTCGTGGCTGAAGTTCTCTTCACCCGAGCCTGCGACGACCGGATGCCCAGGTCAATAGGCGCTCGTCCGGATCGGTCCTGACCGGTGCCCGTCGGACAGGTCAGGCCACCCCGGGACGTCCGCCCACAGACGACGGGACGCCGTGCACGAAAGCCTGGAATCCAACACCGGACACGGCGACGAAAGGAAGTACCGACATGACCGACGACCTGAGAGACCGGGTGTCATCCCAGGAACTCGACGAGGCGGCAGAGCTCCTCAAGCAATGGAAGATCCTGGGCTCGACGACAGGCCCGGTCCAAATTGGAACCCGTTATCAACTCAAGAACCGGACCATCCGCAAGTTCCTTCAGTACGAGAACCAGGGCTCGTTCGGCGGCATCAACCTCGGCTGGACCGACGACGCCGAACCGGCGACCGCGCAGCGGGTGACCCACTGGCGCTTCGTCCGCGCCGGTGGGCAGGGATCGCTGAAGTACGGCGAGCACGTCGCGATCGCGTGGAAGGACGACTACATCTACTACGGCGATCGGACCGTCGGAATCAACCTCAAGTGGTCGGACTCGCCCGTTCAGGAATGGCAGGTGCTCGGTGGGCTGCCCGGGACCCCAGTACAGACCAGCGACTGGGTGTCGCTGTTCAACACCCGGTCCGAGGGTGGCGCGCCACTGATCTTCTTCGACCGCACCAGGGGCGGTGACATCGGATGGCCCGGTAGCAGGACGTGGGGGGAGCAGTTGAAGGACCTGGCATCCGAGACCGCGAAGAAAGCGATCGTCGAGTACCTCAAGAGCGGCAAGTCCAAGTAGCGACGTACGAAGGGCAGGTACGACCGTGCACATCCCACAGGTGTCCGGAACCAGGTGTGCCGGTGCCAGGGGTCGAGGCCTACTGGCGGCCGGCGCCGCGGCAACAGCGCTGATGACCATGGCCGGGGCCGGCCAGGCGGCTGGCGATGCCGCGGTGGCCTGCCCGTCCAGTGTGGACGTGGGTGCCAAGACGTCCACCCGCTTCCATCCGTCGCTGGTCTCCGGGGACGGTGAGTTCCACGGTCACGGGCCGGCGGTCGTGGTGTCCGCGAAGCGCGAAAGAATCGACGCCGCTGCCGACTTCCTGCGGGTGACGGTGCGGATGCGCGCCGACGAGACCCGGGCCGACTGGACCCGGGCCGACGGTGTCCAGCAGACGTTCACGCTGTACATGGCGCCCCAAGGTTGCAACATCGACCCGAGCTCGTTGACCCTCGGCGCGTTCGACGCCAACGGCTACCTGGCCCGAGCGATGCATTCTGACCCCTACCACCTCGCCCCGGGAAACACCGGTTTGAACCCGAGCTTCGTGCAGGGCTACACGGTGTGGGACGACCAGGTGGGCTTGGACGTTCCCGGTTACACCAGCGTGCAGGTGACGACCCGACCGTTCACCGTGCGATTCATCCCCTGATCGTGACGGGCCCCGGGCCAGGCGGGAGGGCTACTCGCCCGTGGCGCGCGGAAGCGCGTCGGGATGACAGCCGGCTGTGGTCGGGGGACATCCCGTCCTGGTCCGGTGCCTACGCGCGCGGGGCGGGGCCGTCACCTCTGGCGCGGCCATCCACGAAACTGGTAGCAAAGTTGTACCGACAGAAGGGAGTCGATCGTGATCGTCCGTGCCAGCGGCACTTTCGAGGCCAAGTGGGACAAGGAGCCCGCCTTCGACACCGGTGAGGGGGCCAGCCTGTACCGTGCCACGGTGACCAAGCAGTTCCAGGGCGACCTGGAGGGGTCGAGCGTGGCTTACCTGCTGCAGGCGCTTGCCGACACGCCCGGCTCGGCCGGCTACGTCGCGATCGAGCGGGTCGTCGGCACGCTACGCGGGCGCAACGGCACGTTCGTCATCCAGCACAACGGCATCATGGGCGACGGCGATCCTCAGTTGACGGTGACGATCGTGCCCAACACCGGTACCGGGGAGCTGAAGGGCATCCGGGGCACGCTGGAGTTCGATACCGGCCACACGTACCACCTCGACTACACCCTGGGCGAGTCCTGATCGCGTGGAGTGAGCGGCGCCAGGTTGAGTCGCCGCCTACTTCACGCACCTGGCCCCGGCCGCGCGCTGAAGACCGGCGGAACACCTGCAGCGGCGCACATTGCCCACTCGGTTGCCTGAAAGGTCATACCCGTCGTCGGGTCGCGGACAGTACCGTGCGTTCACTGTTGGCGGGGTCGACCATCGGGCTCGGCGCGTCACCGCGCCAACATCGGGAAAGGACCCGCCGTGGGCTCAGGAATCGTCGTCGCCGCGATCGTCGGCGCGTTGGCCGTGCTGCTCGTTATCGTGTTCGCCTGGGCGATCGTGACGTACAACCGGCTTGTGCGGCTCCGCACGCAGGTCGAGGCGTCATGGGCGCAGATCGATGTCCAACTCAAGCGACGCCACTCACTGATTCCGAACCTTGTCGAAACCGTCAAGGGGTACGCGGCACACGAACGCCGCACCCTGGAGGCGGTGACCGCGGCGCGGGGCACAGCGGTGAGCGTGCCCGGGCAGGGGCCGGCACAGCAGGCCGCCGCGGAGGGTGCGCTCACCCAGGCGCTCGGCCGGCTCTTCGCCCTCGCCGAGGCGTACCCGGATCTGAAGGCCAACACGAACTTCCTGGCGCTCCAGGCCGAGCTGGGCGGCACCGAGGACAAGATCGCCTACGCCCGCCAGTTCTACAACAGTGCCACGCAGACGCTCAACGAAGCCATCCAGACGATCCCGACCAATCTCGTCGCCGGCACGGCCGGCTTCCGGACCCAGCCGTACTTCGAAGCGGCGGTCGGCGAGCGTCAAGACATCGCCGTCCGGTTCTGATCCAACGCGATGCCCACCATCGACCCCCGGCTGGTCGTCGATGTCGCCATCGCCGCGGCGGCGGCGGCCGGCTGGCTCGGCCTGCTCGGCCTGACCCTACTGATCACCCGTCCCCGCGTCGGTGCCGCATTGCCGCCGAGCCAGGAATTCCCGGGCGACGAGCCCCCGGCCGTGGTCAGCCTGATCACCGGCGGCTGGGCGCTCACCGAGCACGCCGCCGAGTCGACGCTGCTCGATCTCGCGGCGCGCCGGCACCTCGAACTCCGCCAGCCCGGCAACGATCCGAGGCACACGACAATCCACCTGGGCACCCATCGGCCGACCGGGCTGACCCCGTACGAACAGCGGGTCTTCGACCGGGTTGCCAATCTGGCCGTTCGTGGCGTCCTGCCGTTGACCGCGCTCACGTTCCGGGACGCCGGTCAGGCGCTGCAGTGGAGCCGGCGCCTGGCCGCCGAGGTGGTGGCCGACGCGCGGGCCCGGGGACTGTCGCGTCGGCGGATCTCCCCGGCCGTCGTGGGCCTGCTCACGTTCGCCGCGCTCGGCCCGGCGGCTGCCGTGGCCATGGCGGTGATGCACGCCCAGCAGCGCGGTGGGCACCAGCCCGACTACTACTGGGTGCTGATGGCCGCGGTCATGACGTTGGGTTTCCTGTCGTCGGCCGCCGGACGGCCGTGGGGCGAGCGGGACACCGCTCGCGGGCGTGAGGCGGCGGCACGGTGGCTCGGGCTCAAGGCGTACCTGCGCCGGGACGGGAATTTCGCCAACCTCCCGCCGTCCGCGGTCGCCGTCTGGGACCGGTACCTGTCCTACGGCGACGCGCTCGGCGTCACGCGGGTGTGCGCCACCGTCCTCGATCTCGGCCTGGGCAACCGCCGCCGGGTGTGGTCGTCCTTCGGCGGTACCTGGCATCAGGTGCGGGTCCGGTACCCGCGGCTGTGGCCCCGGTACGGCCAGCGCACACGGGACCTCGTCGGGAAGGGCATCCTGGCGCTCGGCGCGGGCTACGCGCTGATCCGCTACCGGCCGGTGATCCTCGGCTTCGACGTCCCGATCGGCCCGGACGGCCTGTCCAGGACGGTGCTGCAGGTTCTGATTCCGGTGCTGGTGGCGTACGGCGGGTACACCGTGCTCGCTGCCGTCGCGACGGCGGTGACGCCGGTGACCGTCACGGGTGAGGTTCTGTGGCTCCAGGTGTGGAAGTCGAGCCGGCCGGACGGCGAGAGACCGCCGGTGCCGTGGCTCTTCCACCTCGCCGTGGACGACGGCCGTCGCGACTGCACCGTGGCGTGGGGGCTGCCGGCACATCTGGAACGCTCGTTCGACTCCGGTGACGTGGTCGCCATCAAGGCCCGCCGGTGGACCCGCCGCATCATCGAGCTCCGGGTGACCGGGCGCCGGGAGCCGTTCCCGGTGACCGCTGCCGCCGACTCCCAGGCGGGTAGTCCGCGGGCGGTGCCGGATCAGCACCCGCGGCCGCGCGACGGGCCTTGGCTATGACGCCACGGGGCGCCTTCCGGGTTGTACGCCGTCGTGAATCTCACCTTGTTGTCCCGGCCGCGGGATTTCGCGCGTCAGGTTTCGGGTGGCGTTCGCTGCCCGCCGGACGGGCGAACGGGGTCGATCATGTGTGGACTGGTTGGGGTGTTCGGACCGGCGGCTGAGGCATCGGCGACGGCCGAGGCGGCCCGGATGCTCCGGCACCGCGGCCCGGACGAGGCGGAGGTCGTGCACGGCGACGGGTACGCGATGGCATTTCAGCGCCTTGCGGTCGTCGATCCGGCGGGCAGCCATCAGCCGTTGTGCTACCCGCCGTCGGGGCCTGACGCCGGCCGTTATCTGATCGTCGGCAACGGAGAGATCTACAACCATCGGGAGTTGCGGGCGACGTTGGTCGAGCAGTACGGCGCTACGTTCGCCACCGAGGGCGACATCGAGGTTGTCGCCGCCGCCAACTACTACTGGGGCGACGCAGCCCCGGAACGGCTGCGGGGCATGTTCGCGTACGCGGTGTGGGACCGGCGGCTGGGGCGGGTCACCGGGGCCCGGGACCGGTTCGGCATCAAGCCGCTGTACTACCTGGTCGTCGGTGACACCCTCGTCGTGGCCAGTGAGAAGAAGGCCCTGATGGGCTTCGCCGGGGCGCAGCCGGAGATTGATCTCGGGGCCCTTTCCCAGTACCTGACGATGCAGTACGTGCCGGAACCGGCCACCTTGCACACCCGGATCCATCGGCTGCCGCCCGCTGGCACGCTGGACTTCACCCCGGGGCATGAGGTGGTCGTGGGCCGGTACTGGCAGCCGCGGTTCGCGCCGGCCCGGCGGGGGGACGCCGACGAGGTGGCCGCTGGCATCCGCGACGCGCTCCGGGACAGCGTTCGCGCGCACCTGGCCGCCGACGTGCCGGTCGGAGCGTTCCTGTCGGGCGGCATCGACTCCGCCGGTGTGGTCGCCCTCGCCCGCGAGGTCGATCCGGCGATCCGCACGTTCACCGTGGGATTCGATCTGCCCGGCTACAGCGAGATCGAGCTGGCCCGCGAGTCCGCCGACCACCTCGGTGTCCAACTCACCGAGGTGGAGGTCCGGCCCGAAGAGGTCATCGCCGAGCTGCCCCGCATCGTCTGGCACCTCGACGACCCCATCGCCGACGCCTCGGTCGTACCGCTGTACTTCCTGGCCCGGGAGGCCGCCCGGCACGTCACCGTGGCGCTGTCCGGGGAGGGTGCGGACGAACTCTTCGGCGGCTACCGGATCTACCGCGAGCCGCTGTCGCTGGCGCCGCTGACCCACCTGCCACGTCAGCTTCGCCGCAGGCTCGGAGCCGCCGCCGACAGCCTGCCCGACGGCGTCCGCGGCAAGAGCATGTTGCAGCGCAGCGCCGTCGAGCTCGCCGAGCGCTACTACGGCAACGCGCGAATTTTCACCGATGCCGGCCGTGCCGCGCTGCTCGGCGATCGCGACACCGGCGTACGGCACACCGCCGTGACGGGTCCCCTCTACGCGCAGACCGCCGCCCTCGACGATGTGACCGCCATGCAGTACATCGACCTGAACACCTGGTTGCCTGGCGACATTCTCACCAAGGCCGACCGCATGTCGATGGCGCACGCGCTTGAGGTGCGCGTGCCGTATCTCGATCCCGGGGTCTTCGCCGTGGCGTCCGCGGTGCCCGTCGACCAGAAGGTCAACCGGCGTGGCGACACGAAAATCGCCCTGCGGCGGGCGTTGCGAGGGCTGGTCCCGCCAGGCGTCACCGACCGGGCCAAGCTGGGCTTTCCCACCCCGGCACGGGTGTGGCTACGCGGCGAGCTGGGCGAATGGGCCGACGACGTGCTGGCCGGCTCCGGAGCGCGCGAGCTGGTCGATGTCGAGTACGCTCGCGGGCTGTTGGCCGGGCATCGTCGCGGCGCGGCCGACCACTCCCGCAAGGTGTGGGCGGTGCTGGTGCTGTGCCTGTGGTACGGCCTGTTCGTCGACGCCACGATCGACCCCGGCCCCATCACACCGTCCGGCCTGCAGCGGCCCCTGGCGGGCTCGCGCCTGATCTGCTGATATGTCCGGGCTCGCGGCATTGACCACAGGGGGGGATCGTGTCGGCCTCGGCGGACCGGGACTACACCGACTTCGTGAGTGCCCGGCTGCCCGCGCTCCGCCGGCTCGCCCATCACCTGTGCGGTGAGGCGCACCTGGCCGACGACCTGGTCCAGGAAACCATCACGAAGCTCTATGTGCGGTGGCCGTTACGCGGCATCGACAATCTCGACGGCTACCTCCACACCATGCTGGTCCGCACATTCCTCGACGAACGCAGGCGGGGCTGGTGGCGCGTTCGGCTCTTCGGAGGGCAGACGGACGCGCCGCCGCCGGCCGCCATGCCCGGCGAAGAGCACGGCGCTGAGGACCACACCGTGCTGCGGTTCCTGCTGGCCCAGATCCCGCCACGCCAACAAGCGGTCCTGGTGCTGCGATTTCTCTGCGATTTGCCGGTCACCGAGGTCGCTGCCGTACTGGGCTGCTCGGCCGGCACCGTCAAGAGCCAGACGGCGCATGGGCTCGCCGCGATGCGCAAGCTGCTCGGCGAACCGGCAGACAACGCCGGTGCGGACCCGACAAGAACAGGAGCGCTGCGATGAGCGGACCCGACGTGGACGAGCAGTACGGCCGCGACCTGATGCGCCGGCTCGCCAGCGAACCGGACGCGCCCAGCCGCATCGATCTGTCCGCCGCGGTCGCGGCCGGGCGGCGCCGGCGCCGGATCCGCCGAAGCAGCGCGGCCGCTGCCGCGGTCGCCGTGACCACCATGATGGTGGCCGCGGCGCCAACCGTCCTGAACGCGGTCCACCTGGGCCCGGACAGCGACAACCGGCCTGACGTCGCCAGCACGGCCGACGCCGGGCCGACACCGCGACCCAGCTCGGCCGACAGTGGGCCGACACCGCGAACCATGGCCACCACAGCACCGACCGACTGCCGGCCCACCTGGCTGCCGGTGCCGAGTGAGGGCAGCCAGGTCGCCAGCCTGGACGCCGGCGACCCGACCGGAACGTGGCACGCCGGCCGGCATCGCGCCGCGGACGGCGACTCCAACTACCTCATCATGATCTGGAACGACGGCCAACTCGTCCAGCGCTCCATTGAACTTCCCGGAGCGAACCAGATCATGAACGACATCAACGCCTCGGGCACCGCCGTGGGGCAGACCCACCACGACGGCCTCGACCGGCCCTACGCCTTCGTGGGCGGAAAGACGGTGCAGCTACCGGGTGTCGCCGGGGGTGCGGCCGCTGCGATCAACGAAGCCGGCACAATCGTCGGCTACCGAAGGGAGCGTACGGACACGGCGCCGGTGCGCTGGGACTCCGCCGCGACGGCGGCAGTCGACCTGCCCATGCCCGCCGGCTACGACGCCGGAGTCGCCGTCGGGGTGGACGAGGACGGTACCGTCGTCGGCTTGATCCGTCCACCGGACAAGCAGCCTCGGCCTTACCTGTGGCGGCCGGACGGAACCGGCGACCCGTTGCCGGTGCCGACGATCGGCGGGAAATCGGCGCGCCAATTCAATCCAACCGGCGTCCGCAATGGCTGGGTCGTCGGCAACGCCGTCGCCGACGGTGCGGCGACGAGCCAGCCGTACCGGTACGACATCGGAACGCGGGTGTTCGAACGGCTAGCCGACGATGAAGTGATCATCGGCGCGGTCAACGGCAGCGGTTGGGCTGTCGGCAACCGCCACGGCGGCGGCCGAACAGAGGCCGTGTACTTCACCGGAGCCGGGAGCCAGGTCCTCCCGTTCACCATCAACGGGCTCGGCCATGGGAGTCACGGTATGGCCGTCAGCGACGACGGCCGTACCGTCGCGGGCAACCTGCAGCTCGGTGCCGGCACGCGGCCCGGCCTCTGGAGTTGCACATGAGCCTCCCCGTCCGCTGCGCATCGTTGTCGGTGAGCCGCCGAGGCTCGTTCAGCGTCCGCCGGCTCTGAAGACTTCGCTCACTGTGCGCAGCACAACCTTGACGTCGAGCCAGAGCGACCAGTTCTCGATGTAGTAGTTGTCGAATCGCGCCCGGCTTTCCGTAACGGCCGATCCGCTGCTGCCGAACATGTGCCGGGTGCCATGTTGGCGCGCAGCCACCGGCTCTCCGGGAAGCCCACGTCGGCGATGATCACCACGTCGCACTCGGTCAGCTTGACGAGGTACTCCAGGTCGTCGGAGGTTGCCGACCAGTGGCATGCTCTCCACTCGGTCGTGCCCGGTGGCGGCGACGTCGACGAAGCCGCCGAACCGCAGGAAGCCGTCGACGTTGTCGATCGAGTCGTGCCGGATGGCCACGACCATGGCGACGGGTGAAGCGCCCGGAGGAACGTCTCCGCCAAGCCGTCCCTACCCTCAAAGGTCCGCAGGGTGCCGTCTGAGGCCAGGGGCGGCCGCGCGATCGTACTCGCGATGATCGGGCGCTCGGCCCGCAGGCTCTCCACGCACGAGATCGGAAATCTTCCGCACACTGGCTCGGGAATACCAGCAACCCGGCCTGTTGCAGGGGCGACTTCCTTGCCGGCGGCGTGGAGAAAGCCGAGCGGCTGCACCGACGGTACTTCCGGGGTGACCGCGGCCGGCTGGTCGCGCAGGGCACCGTCGCCGGCCACCAGCAGCCGTCCGTCTGCCGAGGTCTCGGCGGCGACGCGGCGCCACGCGTCGAGCATCAGGTCGGCGCGCTTGTGTGGGCTCAACGCGCCGAGGAAGAGGAAGGTACGGGAGTCGCCGGGCCGCCACCGCAGCGGCGGACCTCCGTCCGGGATCGCGAGCGGGACGACGCGGCCGGGCAGGCGGCGCGCCGCGACTTGACGCGTTCGTAGTTCCCGCAGGCCGGGCGGGATGTAGCCGCTCGACCCGTTGGCGACGTCCACAAAACCGTCGATTGACCAGAAGTTGGTCGGCGAGGTGGGTCGGAAGCACCAGCACCGGACCGCATAGCGAGGCGAAGTCGACCGGCGCGGCCGGAACCACCGGGAAATCCGTTTTTGTGCACGCCTTCCAGCACCAGCAGGCCGCTCGGGCGCACTCCTGGTCAACGGGCAGCCTGCACAGCCCGAGTGCCTGGCGCTACCCCGCCACCCGGTACTGCTGATCCACCTCCGTCGCCGTGACCGCACGGTCGAGGAACATCAGGCTGTCCATCCGGCAGTCGCACGGGTTCTGCTCGCGGGAGTCCTGTGGGAAGCTGCCGCCGATCTTGATGCCGCGCGGGTCGGTCGGGGAGGTGGCGTGCGGGCCCTCGCCTGCTACGGCCCACGGGTCGTCGGCTGAGAGGTACGAACCGTCCACCGGCTGGCCGTTGCGGTACAACGCGATCGTGCCGCGGTTGAAATCGAACGTCGCGGCGAGGAACACCCATGTGCCGGTGGGGAGTAGCGTGCCCCAGTCCCCGCTCGCGGCGAAGATCTGAGAGGGCTGCCCGTCGAGCCGCCGTCCCAGCGCCGCCAGGCGTAGCTGCCCGTCGACCTGGATCAGCTCGATGAGGGCCCGGACGGCGTGGCCGTCCGAGTTGCCGGACAGTACCCCGGCCAGCCCTACCGCGTCGTAGGAGTCGTTCGGGTCGGCGGTGTTGGAGTTGGGGGCGGGGTGGGGACCGGTCATCTTGAACCAGCCCATGACGGTCATACCGCTGACGTTGTTGAACGCTGACAGGCTGGGTACGCCGGTGGCCGCGTAGACGCCGGCCTTCCAGTCGTCGTTGCCCGCAACGGTCGGCGAGACCTGCCGTGTCTGGATCGACGTGTTGCTGCCGGGGTAGGCGCCGTCCTTGACCCGCATCGCCGCCCCACCGTTGACCAGCCGCAGGTTGGTGCCCGAACGTCCCTGGTCCAGCTCCAGGCTGGGCTGCGGGACGAAGGCGTGCTCGAAGTCGTACGAGGCCACCAGGTTCGGGGCCAGACTCGGGAGCACGTCAGGGTTGGCCGCGACGGTGCGGGTGCCGGTCACCTTCCAGACCTTGCCGTTCGCCTTCGACAGGAGGTACAGCTCACCGGCCCGGTCGGTGCCGAAGCGGAGATCGACGCGGGCGTCTCCCGCCAGGTGCGGCATGGTCACCCGGGTGCCCGTACGGTCGAAGATCTTCAGCTCGTACAGCCTCGCCATCGGCCGGCCGCGGCGCATGTCCCGCTCGTTGGTGTAGAACACCCGGCCGTCCACCAGATCCCCGAAGACGTACTTCCCCCGCAGTGCCGGCACGTTGCTGCCGCGGTACACGAAGCCGCCGCTGATCGCGTGTCCGCTGTCGAACTGGCACGGCCAGCCGGGCGGGGGGTCGTGGTCGTACGCCGCAACCGGGTACGTGTAGCCGCGCTGCGCGTCGTCGGCCGGCAGCGGGTACACGTGGCAGATGTCGGGCCTGCGGAACTCGTACGGGCCCTCCCGATCGCTCCAGCCGAGGTTGTCCCCGGCCCGTACCTCGTAGACCGACTCGAGCGCGTGCTCACCGATGTGGCCGAGGTACATCCGGTTCCGGCCAGCCGGGTCCCAGCTGAAGCGGTGCGGGTCGCGCATGCCGTAGGCGTAGATCTCGCCCAGCGCACCGGCGCGGCCGACGAACGGGTTGCCGGGCGGGATGCCGTACCGGCCGCTCGTGCCGTTGGTTCCGCGCGGGTCGATGCGCAGGATCTTGCCCTGCGGTACGGCGAGATCCTGTGGCACGTTGGACTCCACGCCGATGCCGCCGTCGCCGACCGCGACGTACAGCAGCCCGTAGTCGCTGGCGCCGGGGCGCGCGGTCGGGTTGAACTCGATCTGCTGGATGGCGTGGATGTAGGTGGCGAATCCCAGCCGGAGGACCTCGCGGCGGGTTCCCCGGAACGTGTCGGCCGCCGGGTCCGCCGCGACCCACTCCGTCACCACGCTCTGTACGACGGCGTTTGGTTGGTTGGTCAGATCCGGCGTCTTCGTCGTCAGCGCGGCAGCCGCCTCGCTGTGGACGGTGTAGAAGGTGCCGTTCTGCGCGAACTCCGGGTGGAAGGTGACGAACCCGAAGCCGCTGCCCAGCCCCCGGCCGGACCAGAAGTCCGGCGCGAACGCGGCGGCGACGTCCAGGTACTCCTGGGGTGTGCCGCCGGCCCGGGTGAGGTACAGCTTGCCGTTGAGGTCGGGGACGTAGATGCGACCCGAACCGTCGGGCACCTCGCCGAGGAAGTTGATCCGGGCGTGGCGCATCAGGCGCTGATCGGTCGCCGCCGGGGTCGGCTCGGACTTCGGGAAGGTGGCGAACTCGTCGAGCACGAGGCCGAGGGTGGCCGGGGTCGGTTTGGCCGTGATCGGGTCGGCGACGGGCGCGTCGACCGCCGCGGCTGCCCTCGGTGACCGCACGTAGCCGACGGCGGACACGGAAGCGACCATCAGGACACCGGTGGCGAGCGCGAGCCACCTGCGACCGGGCGTTGAGCCGTTGAACCTGGACACGCCGTACCCCATCCATCTCGTCGTGGGCGACCCGGCCGGGCGATCCGGGATGCGCGCCCAGCCGAAGATAGATGGACGTGACTTAGACTGGCAAGGGGCCCCGACGCGTCGCCGACCCGGGCGCGCCAACTCCGGGCGGCGGTGGCTGGCCACGCTGCCGCTCGCCGCGTTGCCATGCCCCACGCTCGTGAGCTGGCGGCGGTGTGGGTGAAGTGGTCGACGGTCTTGTCGGTGTCACCGCGGTAGCGCACGGCCGTGAGGAGGAACCGTCCGAAGCCGATAAGCATGGGCTGGACGAAGTGCGCGGCGATGTGGCCCACGGTCCACCCGGCGCACAGCGTGGGCGAGTTCCATTCGGCGTCGTCCAGGGTGTCGAGAATGCCGGCGATCATCAGCCGGTTCTCAGTGGTCAGGTGGTAGATCCCCGCATCGTTGATCATCGAGCTGTCCTTCCAGAGCGGGTAACTGCGTTGCTCGCCGGCGTACGTCGCCATTGAGCGACTGCAGGACCTTCACGGCTGTGGCGACCTCCTTCCGCGTGCAGTCCTGAGCCATCGCGTCGAGGTGGCTTAGCTCGTCGCGCCGGACCTGGTCGATCACTTCGCGGCCGCGCCGGGTAAGGACGATGAGGGCCGACCGGCGGTGGAGGGGATTCGGTCGCGTCTCGACGTAGCCCAGTTCGATCAGGTCGTTGACGTGGCGCTGGACGCCTTGCCGGGCGAGGTCGAGTCGGTCTGCGACGGCCGGTACCGCCTGAGCGCCGTGCTCGGCGAGCACCTCCAGCACGGCACGCATCCCCACGCTCAAGCCCTGCGGTCTCAGCGAAGCCTCGACCACCCTGGCGGAGTTGAGCAGGAGGGGTCGCACCTGCCTCAGGAGTTCGTAGAGAGCAGATCCCCGATCGAACGACATGACAACAATGATGTCATATTTCGGTGGCGTCGGCACACCGCCGGCGCCGCGGACCCCGGACGTGGACAGGCGCCGACCTCGCCTCCCCGACAGCTGCGGCGAAGCGAGGCCGGCCCGTTCACCGGAAGGCGTGGATGTGGCGCTGCGCCCAGTCATGGAAGGTGCGCGGGGGACGCCCCAGGACATCTTCCGTGTGGGTGCTGATCCTCTGCTCTGCCGGCGTGGGCTCGCCAAGGATGGCCAGAGTCCCATCGACCACCGGCTCGGGCATGAACTGCATCATCTGTGCGCGGGCCTGATCGTGCGTCTGCTCGACGAACCGGATCGGCCGGCCCAGCGCCTCGCCGATGATTTGGGCTCGTTGTCGCGGTGTGGTCAAGGTCGGCCCCGTCAATTCGTAGATCCGGCCGGCGTGCTGGTGATCCCGCAGGACCGTAGCGGCGACCTCGGCGATGTCGGCGGGATCGACGACCGGCAGCCCAACGTCGCCAAACGGCGCGGCCACCGTCCGGTGGGTACGCACCGACTCGGCCCACGCGTAGGCGTTGGACGCGAACCCGCCCGGCCGCAGGATCGTCCAGGCCATACCGGAGTGCTCCACCACATGCTCGATCTGGCGCAGCGGCGCATGCGAGACGGACCGCGGGCGTGTTCCGGCGGCCTGCGAGGAGAGGAGCACGACGCGCTGGACTCCACCGGCTTTTGCCACGTCGAGGATTTCGCTCGGGTTCAGATGTGCGCCGGCGCCCGCGACCAGCAGGAACAGCGCGCGCGCTCCGTCGAGCGCCGGCCGCAGGGTCTCCGGTTCGACCAGATCGGCCCGGTGGTACCGCACCCCTTCCGGCACAGACACCGGCATCGTTCCGCGTGACACCGCTGCCACGCGCTCACCAGCGGCGGCGAGTGCCTGAACGAGTACGTGACCGACATTGCCGGTGGCTCCAGTTACCAAGATCATGATGTCCCTCGTGATTTCACGTCGTCCATGCTTCGCTGAGTGCGACCACCACGGTTGACCTCCTCGGTGGCGCTCCGAGAAATTAGCACCGCGGGTATAGTGGGTACCTACAGGAAAGTGGCTATCACAAGGAGAGCGCGTGCCGGACGACCGGACCCCGTGGGCACCGTCCCCAGCAGCCGACCCCGAGCAGGCCTGTCCTGTCGCTCCGGTAGTGGACATCGTCTTCAGTCGGTGGACCACCCCGATCCTGTGGACCCTGAACTACCAGGGGCGGCAACGATTCGTTGAGCTGCAGCGGCGGATCACCACGATCACGCCGAAGGTCCTGACCCAGCGACTGCGGCAGCTGGAACGCGACGGGCTCGTCGTGCGCACCTATCATCCCGAGGTCCCACCCCGGGTGGAGTACGAGATCAGCGACCTCGGGCGCACCCTCGGCCCGCTCTTCGCCCACCTCGCCGAATGGGCCACGACACACCTTGACGACGTGGAACAGGCACGGCGCGGCTACGACACGAGCGCGGGTGTGCTACCAGCCCAGCCCGCTCATCGTTGATTCCTGGCTGCGAGCTACGGCTGACCCGAGACGGTCAGGCATTGGCACTGACTGAACGCCGCCAGCTGGCCCGCGCCGTCGAAGCGGCCAATTCCACCCGCCAGTGTTGCGAGTGGACAGTGCTCGCGGCGGGGTGATGAAATCACAGCGCCGGAGCGGCGTCCTGCTGGCCGTGATCCGGCCCAGACAGGAGGACATCGATGTACCGGGAATACCGGTCCACCCGGTTGCCGTACATCGACCGGTCAACCGGATCCGGACGGGCCACCGGTGACGACCGGCGAGGCTGTCATGTCTACCGCTTTCTGGTCCGCGATCCCCGCAGTGACTACCGGACCAGAGCCCTGGGCTATATCGGCGAGACCGCCCGGATGCCTTTCGACCGGCTGCTGGAGCACGTACGTGAGCAGCCCTGGGCCGACACGATCGTCAGCTGGGAGGTCGACGACGCTGTCTATTCCGGTAAGGACGCCGTGCTCGCCGCGGAGCGGGCGGCGGTCGAGGCCGAGCGGCCGCTGTACAACCACGAGTGGAACCTGGACAACCCGGATCGCATCGAAATCTGGAAGGCCCGGGAGCAGCGCGCCGCGCGGGATGCGGTGGGCGGGCGCGCCCCGGTTCGGTCGGGCCGCGCCACCGGGGTCGGACGCGCGTACCGTGCGCCGGTCCGGCAGCGGTTCCAGCGACCGCGTGACGGTCGCCGGAACTTCCACCTGCCCCGCCGGTGGGAGCGCCGCGTCAACCGCGCTGCGCTCTGGGTGACCGGATGGCTGTGCCTGACTGTTGCGATCTGGTGGCTGCTGCACCGCCACCTGGCGACGTTGACGGTAAGGTCCAGCGGCATCGTCGCGGCCGTAGCCGCAACGCTGGTCTGCGTGGTCATCGATCCACGCCGGTGGCGACGCCAGCTCTCGCGCGAGCTTTCGCGATGGCGGCGCAAGGCTATCCGGGCTCTGACCGGCGCCGCCGCGGTGGGGCTGCTCGGCCTGATCGCGTGGGTGATCGTGGTGGCGACGCAGGGCGCCGACGCGGCACCGCGGTAGCCCCCGCGGGTCTCACGCCCGATCTTCGCCGGCCGAAAGGGTCCCGTCCGGCAGGTACGCTCGGTCAGTGTTCTCACCGGACGGGCCCACCCTGCGCGAACTGGGTACCCAGGCGCTGACCTCCGTCGAGCGCGGCTACGACCTCCTGGCACCGAAGTTCGACTACACGCCGTTTCGCACCCCTGGAGTCGTCCTCGACGCGACCGTCCGTGCATTGTCCGAGCTCGGCCCGTTCGCCGAAGGACTGGACGTGTGCTGCGGTACCGGAGCGGGCCTGACGGTTCTGCGGTCGGTGTGTCAGGGTCGGATCACGGGAGTGGACTTCAGCGCCGGCATGCTGGCGCAGGCGCGGACCGCGTGTCCGGATGCCACGTTGGTGCGGGCGGATGTGCGGGCGCTTCCGTTCGCCGCGCACTTCGACCTCGCCGTCACCTTCGGAGCGCTCGGGCACTTCCTACCCTCGGAGCGGCCGGCGCTCTTCGCGGGGGTACGTCGTGCGCTGCGGCCCGGCGGGATCTTCGCCTTTCCACTCAGCTCGCCGCCACCGCCGACCTCGGTCTCCCGCTGGGCCATGCTCGGCTTTGACCTGGCCATGCGGGTCCGCAACACCGTGTGGCGCCCTCCCTTCGTGATGTACTACCGCACCACCCCGCTTCCCGCGGTTCGGCACGACCTGACGGCGGCCGGCTTCACCATGGAGACGATCGCCTTGGCCGCCCTCGGCCAGCGCCGGGACGGTAGCCCACGGTGCTGGCTCGTCGTCGCGCGTAGGTGACATCGAGGACGTTCACCCCCGCTTGTTGACCGGATGGTCTCCCGGCCGTTCTCTCCGGGCTGCGCTGACCATCGAGGCGGCGCAGCCCGGGCACAGCGTGGCGATGCCAGCGGATGTCAAGCCGAATGCAGGCGGCGACGACCACGGTGAGGGCCCGATCGAAGAAAGGACCTCACATGAACGTGCTGCGTGATTCCGGATGGCGGATCGCCCTGATCGCCTCCGCCGTCCTCATGGTCACCGGAGCCCCCCGGCACCCAAGTTCCGACGCGAAGGATCCGATGCGCGAGGAACTGGCCATCATGACCTCGCATCCGGACTGGGTGCCGGCGCACCTGTTCGTCATGCTGAGCACGATGCTCTTCGCGGCGGGCCTGATCGTGGCGTACCGGAAGCGCGTCTGGCCCGACGTCCAGCCAGCGCTCGGCATCGCGGCGGTGGCGGTGGCGGTGTACGTGATTGAGACGGGCTTCCACCTGGCCGCCGTCGTGGACAGCCACGCCCTGCACCACGGCGGCGCCACACCGGTGGCGACCACGCACATCTGGCTGAGCGTGGTGCTCTACCCCCTCACCGGCCTGGCCGTGTCGTACCTCGGCATTCGGCAGTTGGTCGTCTGGCGCGGCACCCGCCGGTTGCTGGGGCTGCCGGCCGCGGTGGGCGGGCTGGCGCACGCCGTGTCCGTTCCGCTGACGCTGGCGCTGCCGGACGCGGAGCTGTCACCGGTGTTCGCTGCCTCGGCCATGCTGTTCGCGACGTACGCGCTCGTCAACGGAGTGGCTGGCGTACCGCGCCCGGCGGTCGTCCCGGCGGAGCGGCAGCCGGTGACAGTGTGAAGAGCCCTCTTCGGCCGCGGCCGGGAGCGACCTAGTATCTCGGCATGCGTGTCCAGGTGCTCGGCGACCTCGAGGTGGTCCTCGGTGACCGGGTTGCCGACCTGGGCGGACCAAAGCCGCGCACGCTGCTCGCGCTGCTGGTCGCCGCGGGCGGCCGCGCAGCGCCGGTCGAGTATCTGATCAACCAGATCTGGGGCGAGGATCCACCAGCCCGGGTGGAGACCTCGCTCCAGTCCTACGTTGCCCGGCTCCGGAAGGCACTCGGCGTCGGGCTGTCGGCCGAGCGGCTGCGTACCCACGCGGGTGGGTACTCGCTGGACCTCACCGCCGATGAGGTCGACGCGCGGCGGTTCGACGATCTCGTGCGGGCCGCCCGCACCGCGTCGGAGGACGCAGAGCCGCTGCTGAGCGAGGCGCTGGGGCTGTGGCGGGGCGCGGCGTACGCGGGCCTCGCGGGGCCGGCCCTCGCAGCGGAGGCGACCCGGCTCGACGAGCTGCGGATGGCGGCGACCGAGCAGCTCTGGGATGCGCGGATACGTCAGGGTCGTCAGGCCGAGGCGGTCGCCGAGCTGGAACAGCTGGTTCGCCTGTACCCGCTGCGCGAAGGGATGTGGGCATTGCTGGCCCGGGCGCTGTACCGCTCGGCGCGCCAGGGCGACGCCCTGGCCGCGCTGCGCAGGGCCCGCCAGTACCTGGCCGACGAGCTCGGCGTCGATCCGGGCCCGGAGCTGCGGCGGGTGGAGGAGCTTGTGTTACGTCAGGACTCCAGCCTCGACGTCACGCAGGATGCTGGCCCGGTCCTGGTGTCGGCGCCTCCGGCCGAACGGCAGCTGTTCGGCCGGGACGACGCGCTCGCCGCCGCCGAGCAGGCGCTTCGCGACGCGCTCGCCGGCCGCGGCCGGACTGTGATAGTCACCGGCGAGGCCGGGATCGGCAAGACCCGGCTGACCGAGGCGCTGATGGCCCGCGCCAGGAGCATGGGGTTCCGGTGCGGGCGCGGTGGCTGGGAGGCGGAGACATGTCCGGAGTTGTGGGGCTGGTCGGAGGCGGCCGGGCAGGTCCTGGGGCAGGCAGGCGTGCTCGCGGCGTCGCCCGGCGATGTGGTCGACGCCGCGGCCGCCAGCTTTCGGCAGGCGTCCGCGCTGACGGCGGCGCTGCGGGACGGCCCGCCGGCGTTGCTGGTCCTCGATGACGTCCACTGGGCCGACGCGGAGAGCCTGCGCCTGCTGCGCCGGGTCGGCACGCAGGTCGCGTCCCTGCCGGTCGTGCTGGTCGTCGCGCTGCGGTCGGCGCCCGCCGAGATCGGGCAGGCGGTCGTCGACGCGCTGGCGGCGCTGGCCCGCACCGGGCCGGTCCGGATCGACCTCGCCGGCCTGGACGCGGCGGCCATCGCCGCGTGGGTGGCGGAGCACGCCGACGTATGGCTGCCACCGGAGGCCGCCGCGGAGTTGGCGGCGCGGACTGACGGGAACCCGTTCTACGTCACCGAACTGGTCCGCCTTCTGGTCCGGGACGGCGCCCTCACCTCATTGAGCGCCGGCACCTGGCGGGCGGTGCCCGACGGAGTCCGCGATGTGGTCCGCGAGCGCCTGGCGCAACTGCCGGACAGCTCCGGGTTGGTGCTCGGCACCGCCGCCGTCGCCGGACGGTCGTTCGATCTGCTGGTCGTCGAGCGCGCCGCCGGCGTCAGCGGCGAACAGGTCGCCGAAGCCGTGGAGTCGGCCCTGATGCTGGGTCTGATCAGCGAGCTCGATCCGGGGCGCTTCCGGTTCAGCCACGCGCTGGTCCGCGACGCGATCTATTTCGGCCTGCCCGCCCCCACCCGCGCCCGCGCACACGCCGGCGTCGCCATCGCCCTGGAGCACCGGTACGCGGGCGCGCTGAGCTCGCACGTCGTGGAACTCGCGGAGCACTACCGCCTGGCCGGACCGGTGCACGCCCGGTCGGCCTGGGTGTTCGCCCGACGCGCGGGGCTGGCCGCCGCCGGACGGTCCGCCCATGACGAGGCGTTCCGCCTGCTCGCCGAGGCTGAGGAGCTGCAGGGTCTGGACCCGCTCGTCACGTCCGAGGAGCGGGAGGGCGTGCTGCTGGCCCAGGCGGCGGCCCTGATCCGTCTCGGGCGGCAGATCGAAGCGTGGCGGCCGGTCGCGCGCGCGGCGGCGGCCGCTCTCGCCCGCGACGACGTGACCGCGGCGGCGGACGCGCTGCTGACGATCACGACCGGGCTGTGGGGCTGGCGTAACGCGGGCGACTGGGACGACGACGCTGTGGCGCTGTGGCAGGACGTCCTGGAGCGGCTGCCCGCCGGTCAGGGGGCGACCCGCGCCCACGTGCAGGTGTCGCTCGCGGTGGAGCTGCTCTACCGGCCGGGCTCCGCCGCCCGGACCACCGCGCTCGCCGACGAGGCGGTGCGGGCGGTGCGTCGCTCCGGTACGCATGACGCCGTACGCTTCCACGTGCTGCGCCTGGCCGTGCAGGCGTTGCTGCGGCCCGACCTGCTGCATCACCGTGCGCCGATCCTCGACGAGCTGATCGGGCTGGCCGTGGCCCGGGACGATGTTTCCAGCCTGGTCGGCGCCCTGACCACCCGGGCGACCGACCGCGCGGAGCTGGGCCGGCTGGACGAGGCGCACGCCGACCTGCTCCGGGCCGACGACCTCGCGCGGCGTCATCAGCTCCCATCCGCACTCATGATCACCGGCTGGTGCCTGGCGACCTGGCGGCAGCTGAAGGGCGATCTCGACGGCGCGGAGGCCGCGATTGCCGAGCTTGAGGCGTTTCAGGCCACCCTCGCCATGGCCGGCGAGGGAATCGCGCTGTGTCAGCTGTCGGTGCTACGCCTGCTCCAGGGAAGGCTCCCTGAGCTGGCGCCGGTGCTGCAGGCCGCCGCGGAGCACTTCCCGCCGTTCCGTGAGGTGCTCGCACTCGCCTTGATCCAGGCGGGCCGCGCGGACGAGGCCCGCCGGCTGCTCGGCGGATGGACCGAGCAGCCGCCGTTGCCGTGGACCTACCTGTGGTCCACGTTCATCGTGTTCCGGGCGTACACGTGGATCGCGCTCGGCGACCGCGAAGCGGTGCGCGAGTTGCGGGCGCAGCTGACGCCGTACGCCGGGCGCCTGGCCGGGACGATGCCGGTCGCCGGGCTGGGCAGCACCGACCTGGTCCTCGGCGAGCTGGCCGCGGCGGACGGTGATCCGGTCGCCGCGCGCGAGCATCTGGACCGGGCCCGCCGGACCTGCGCGAGGCTCGGACTGCCGCACTGGCTGGCCCGAACCGAGCGGGCCGCTGGCTGAGCCCAGCCAGCTGAGCGCGGTCACGGCGTGGCGGTGCCGTGCATCCGCAGCGCGTACCGGCGGAACGCCCGCCGGGCCAGCCGCGGCAGGAGCCACCGCACCGGCGCCGGCGCGCCGGAGATCATGCGGGAGACCACGACCGGGTCGCCCTCATGCTGGATCATCCCGAACGTCACCAGCGCCTCAGACGGCCGGTTGTTCTTCCGGGCAAGCCGGCCCAGCGCCTCCCACTCGTCCCGAGTCATCGCCCGCGCCGCGATCGGCAGCAGCCGTTCCTCCTCAGCGTCGAGGTGCTCGGCGAGGTTGCCGTACAGAGCATCGAGCAGGTCGGCGATGCGGTCGCGGTCGGCGGGATCCGCCGTCGAGGCCCAGTGCGGGCGGATCCGGCCGATGTCGCCGAGCAGGCCGTCGACGCGCTCGTGCTGGGTCTCCATCAGGCGCACCAGCGGGGCGAGTTCATCGGGTACCCGCTCCAGCAGTAGCGGCCAGGCCAACTCGTCTTCGGCGGTGTGGTGATCGTGCAGGCAGCGGGCGATGTAGTCGAGGTGCCGGGCAACCGTTCGGGCGCGCGTGACGTCACCGGCGCGCACCCCGCGGACGACACCCGCGGCGAGGCGGAACTCCCGCCGGAAGAAGGTGTGGACCGCCGGCATCTCGCCGGTTTCGATACCAGTACTCATCGGATGCATCCTCGTCCTCGTGGGCTGAGCACCCACGGTCGGTCACCACCCCTGCGCCCGCCTTGCAAACCGCTTGCACATTCCCGGTGGACACCCGCCGGCTGCGCATGGCGTCGACGGTGCCCGGACGATCTCGCTGGTGGATGACATCGTGCGGGAAGGTGCGCGGCTACCTTCGTCAACGGCAATCTGTTCGCGCGCCAGCCCGGCCCGGCCGCATAGCCCACCACCGGCAACCTCAGGGAGCAACAAACATGACCATCATCGACAAGGTCGCCTGGATCCGCCTCGAGAACGGCGCGATCCTCAGCTCCCGATCACGCGGCAAGGACGTCTACTACATCCCCGGCGGCAAGCGAGAGTCAGGCGAAGGCGACATCGACACCCTGGTCCGCGAAATCCACGAGGAACTCAGCGTGATCATCACTCCCAACAGCGCAAAGCACATTGGAACCTTCCATGCCCAGGCCCACGGCCACTCCGACGGGACGATCGTCCGCATGACCTGCTACACCGCCGACTACCAGGGAGTCCTGCGGCCCGACAGCGAAATCGAAGAGATCGTCTGGCTCACCCACGCCGACCGTCACCGGGTCTCCCCGGTCGACCAGATCATCTTTGATCACCTCCACGAGACGGCGCGTTTGCGCTGAAGGCGTGTCAACGACGTAGTACATCACTTGGTCGATGTCGCGGGTTGGCGGTCACCAGCGATCGACTGGCCGTGGCACCCGGCTGGGTGGTCTGGGGCCACCACGCTGACGCGCTTGCACGGTGGTTCAGGCCAGGAGCAGGCGGAGGCCGAGCTCTGCCTCGTCGAGGGCGGCGAGTTCGTGGTTGTGCTCCGCCCACCGGCCCGAGGACAGGTCGTCGTGAAGTCTGCGTACTGCCCGTCGCTCCGCCCGCGGCCCGACCCGGGTCCATACCGATACCGCGCGGCGCACATGTTCCTCCAGGTACGCCTCGGGCCGACGCCAGTAGGCCTCGAAGAAGCCGTCAGTGCAGTCCCACGGGATGGGCACCGGCTCCGTGCGGCCCCCGATCGCGCGGGTCAGGTCGGCCAGTGACGGCCGGCCGACGAGAAGGTCAGCGATCTCAGGCAGGTAGTCGCGGGTGAGCCAGAACCGCTGACGCCAGTTGGTGTCATCGGCGTCGTAGGTGAACACCACCACGCGGCGAGCGACCCGCCGCATCTCACGCAGCCCGGCGATCGGGTCCTGCCAGTGATGAACGGTGCTGACCGCCATCGCCGCGTCGAAGGACTGGTCTTCGAACGGCAGGTTCTCCGCAGCGGCGGCCACGCACGGCGCCGCACCCGCGGGACGCCGTGCCCGCATGACCGCCGAGGGTTCCACCGCGGTGACGTCGCGATCCGGGGGTTCGTAGGAGCCGGTGCCGGCGCCGACGTTCAGAACCGTCCGCGCGTCGCCCAGCGCATCCCAGATGCGGGCCGCGATCCGCGGCTCGGTGCGCCGTGTCGCTGGATATGCGGCTCCGATGGCGTCGTACAACCGCGCGCCGAACATTTGCAGTTGTTCCTCCGGCGTCGTGCTGATCCCCATTGCCCGCGCCTCCAGTTCCCTGTCTATCGCGGTCACCATGGCAGCAGCGCGGTCGCGCTGGTCCATCAGCAGGCCGCGGAGCCGGTGCAGGTGCGCGACCGCATCGGTGGCGGGGTCGTCAACCAGGTCCGCGATCTCGCGCAGTCCGAAGCCCAGCCGACGATAGGCGAGCACCTCCCGCAGTCGCTCCACGTCGGCCGCCGAGTAGGCCCGGTACCCGGCCGGGGTCCGTGAGGACGGCTGTACGAGGCCCAGCTCGTCGTAGTGATGCAGCGTGCGGACGGTCACGCCGGCCAGTTCGGCCACACGTCCCACGGTCAGGTGCTCCTCCACGCCACCGACTATGCGCCATGACGCCACGTGAGGGACAAGGCGCGAGCCGGAGCTGGTGCAGCGCGAGATTCAACCTGTCCACGAGGACCGTCATCCAGAGCGGAATGGTGCGATCGTCTCGCGTACTGCGGCCACGGCGCCCCAATCGTCGTCGTCATGGGCGATGATGCTCAGCAACTCGCGGAGGTGCAGCAACGGCATCCGGGCCTGCCAGCCGTCGTGCAAGGGAGCGATCTCGGCATAGGCGCGAAAGAACCGGTCGGAGAGCGCTTGCCGGTCGGCCGACCACATCATTGACAGGTCAGACTCCGCCCAGGTATAGGAGACGGCTGGATCGATGAAGACCGCACGACCCGCCGGGGTGGCGACCAGATTTTCCGTCCACAGATCGCCGTGGTTGAGCACCGGAGGCTGGACCGGCACCAGTTCCGGCAACGCTGCGCACAACCGCTCCAGCGCCGATCGGTCCCCGGCATCGAACGCCGCCTCCACCAAGGGCTCCGACAGCCATCGCAGGAGTCGCCGCTGCGCGAAGAACTCGTACCCGTCGCTGGTCCAGGTGTTGTCCTGACGCAGCCGACCGAGCCACCCGTCATGATGCCACCCGAATCTATCGCCGATCGCGGTCACGTGCACCCGGGCGAGCATGCGCCCGGCATCTTCCCAGAAGGCCGCATCGGTCGCTCTCGGCCGCATCGCAGCGAGCACCAGCAGATCCGGCGTGATCGCCAGGACTTCCGGGGTGTTCGCGCCGCCGAGTTCAGCCAGGGCTCGTAGCCCTTCCGCCTCGACCGCGAAGAGGTCCGGGCGCGGGACCGGAAGCGTCTTGGCGAAAATCTGGCGGCCGTCGCTCAGTGTCGCCAGGCCCGAAAGCGCCACCACTCCACCCACCGCGGGTACCACCGAGGCAACCGGAAAGCCGGCCGCGACGAGACGCTCAACGAGTAGACGAAGGTCCATGCAGGAATCGTGTCACAGCCGTCACCCGCGGACGTCGAGCGCGTCGAGTGCCGCCTTGTCGAGCTCCACGTACGGCTCCTGCCGCAGGTTCTCCACCACCGTCCCGGGGCGGATGCCCAGCGTATCGACCTCGATCAGGCCCCCGCCTTCCGCGCCGAAGCCACCCCCCCGCTCGAACATCATCAGCAGCGGCTCGAACGGCTCAGCCGGCGCTTGGGGGAGCGGTACACCGGCGTCGAGCAGGGCGGCGAAGTGCAATGCGTGCACGGTGACCCGGGTCACCCAGCCGCGCTGACTCCACGAGGCCAGTTGCGCCGTCACCCGCGCCACAGCCTGCGGATCGGCCCGAATGGCCGGGTTCACCGCGGCCGCCACGTCGGGAAACGGGTAGCCCGGAGCCTTCGTGACGTACGCCCACCAGGCTGCCCTGCGCAGATGCTCCTTCATCAGGTAGCCCCGCGAGACCGTCCGGTCGAACGAGCCGGTCCAGTCGATCGCGGCGATCCTCCGCTCCAGCTCGTACACCCGCTGGCCAGCCACGTGCTGTGTCATCACTTACCCCCTCCGCCGAGGATATGGCGGATGATGTCGTCGAGGATCGACATGTCGGACCCGATCTCGGTGATGCCTGGATGTTCTCTCCCGAGGTTGGGCCCCCAGTGCCCGAACGGGTCACGGTTGGGGTCACCGTGCGGCGAGAGGTCGTGGGCGCCATGATGCTGGGGCGTCGGGTTGTTTCCGAGCACCGGGTCCCACGCGCCCGGATCCGACGACCGGTACGGCATGCCGTTGTTCATCAGGCTGCTCTCCATGTATTCGTGCGCGATGAGCCGGTTGAAGGCCTTCGCCTCCGGCCCCGTGAGCTTGCCGGCTTCTGCTTTGCCCCACAGGTCGGCGATGTCGGGGTCGGGGGAGAAGTTGCCGCGCTGAATTTGCCCGGGGCCGGTCGGAAGGTCGTGTTCCCGGTTGAAGACGTGGTCCTTGACCTGGTCCAGCTGGTTCTGCGGAATGCCGGTGTTCTCGGCGATCCGGGCCGTGTCCCCGGTGTTGGCGCGGATCGCGTCGTACGCCCGCGCGTCCGCGGCGCTGACGTCGTCGACGTACCGCGCTCCGGACCAGCCCCCGGAGGCGCGGTCCGCGGCGCGGCCGGCATCGGCGATGCCGTCGAGTGCCCCTGCTCCGCGTGCTGCCGCGCCGACCAGGCCGGCGACGCCGCCCAGCACCGGCACGATGCCGAGCATCCGTTCCCACCATGCCAGTTCCTGGCCGGTGATCAGGTCGCGGCCGGTGAC
Organism: Micromonosporaceae bacterium; assembly: GCA_035296325.1. Classification (GTDB taxonomy): domain Bacteria; phylum Actinomycetota; class Actinomycetes; order Mycobacteriales; family Micromonosporaceae; genus DATHBD01. The sequence goes on from DATHBD010000027.1 coordinate 50,406, forward strand.
GGCTTCGACGACCCCCTTGGTGGTGCCGACCACAGGTGTGAAGTCGAGCGCCAGGCTGAGCAGGACACCGAACAGCACGGACAGGCCGATCAGCGCCGCGAGCGCGGCCTGGGCGGTCCGGTAGCAGTCGGACAGGCTGCTGCAGTTGTCGGCGTACGCGGGAGTCGGGTACGCGAGGTAGGTGAGGGTGCCGGCGAGGACCCCGACGAGCAGATGCCGGATTGCGCGGTTCATCGCTGCTGCCCGTTCGGGCCGGGCCGGGCCGGGCTGAGCAGGCTCATCAGGACGGCCGAGAGGATCGTCAGGATCAGGAACGGCAGAAAGCTCAACGGCGCCCTCCGCAGGAAGTAGCCCATCACGAGCGTGCCGACAAGGTAGACCGGCACGATGACCAGGAGCAGCCGGATCAGCCGGGGCACTCTGTTCATCCGCCGGGCATACCCGGCCGGGGCGCGCGTGCCGAGGAATGCCGCGAGGAACTGCGCCGCCAGGAGCACGACGAAGGTGAGGAGCGCGTGCCAGTACGCGGCGTACAGCCCGGACAGTATGAGCGTGAGGAACGCCGCCCGGATCACCAGACGGGCCGGGAGTGGCAGCCGGCTCAGCAGCGGCACCACCGGTTGCGCGGTGCGAAAGCGCGCTTCCAGCTCGTCCATCCGACCAGGCAGCCGAGTGCCCGCTGCCGGGTCGGCACCCGCGCCGCCCATGTTGGCGGCACTGGTCAGCTGGACGACGGACCGGGCGGTCCCGGCGAGCACGGCGAACGTGATCACCCAAGCACCGGACTGCTGCGCCGGCGCCATCGCCTCGACCGTCGGTTGCGTACCGGTCCAGACGAACACCGGGCGGACCAGCAGCGGAGTGGACTGGAGCCAGACATAGACCAGCAGACCGGTGGTCGCGATGACCGTAACGATTGCCACGATGGCCCGCAGTGCTCTCGGCGTACTGGTCGGCAACATGAACTCGGCTGCGAGTGACTTCGCCGCGATCGGTACGCCCACTGCGAGCATGGCCAGCAACAGGTAGGACAGCAGCAGCGAACCGTACTGTCCGGCGAACGCCTCGACCGGCGACGTGACATAGGACTGATACGTCCGCGACGGATGGTCGCCGAGTGTCAGGTCGCCGAGCGCGAAGCCAACGGTGAGATATAGCCCGACCGCGCCCGAGGCCGCCCCGATGGCCGCGACGAGCATCAGCAGCCAGAGCGCCTCGGTGAAGATGATGTCGAAACCCGGGTGGAACGCGCCGACGACGAACCCGCCGACGAAGGCGACGATCGGTGCGAGCAGGCCGATCAGTGGCCGGGCCGCCAGGTAGAGGCCGTCCACTGTGGCGACGGCGAGTCCGGCCGAGATCCGGCGGACCCGCAGCGGCAGACCCACCCAGAGCGCGTCACTGATGCGCGTCCACGGCGACGGATGACTCGTGAGGGGTGCTGTCATGGTCTCCCCATCTGTTGCTCCGCAGGAGGGCACGCGCGAGCACGCCGAGAACCAGCCCGTACGCCACATGCCCGGTGACACTCACGGACAGGAACTCATCGAGTGCCTTCAGACCCAGCCAGCCCGGATACACCGAGACCATCAAGCCTTCCAGCACGAACGCCCACAGGATTCCGGCCACCGGACCGCGATGCCCAAATGCGACGGTGTACGCGACGCCGAAGGCGATGCCGTTGCAGACGTGGAACGCCGTACCGGTGATCATGTGTGTGCGCCTTGACTGGTCGGGATCGGTCAACGCGATTCCGAACAGTCGCCACGCCTCCAACGGGTTGATCTTCAGCCCGGCGTACTCGACGAGGCTCAGGCGCACCGCGTCGTAGGCCACGGTGGCGAGCAGCCCACTGAACGCGCCGATGGCGATCCGCCGCACCGCCTTCCGTCGGCGCTCGGGCGGCAGCCGTCGAAGAACCGTGGTGGCCACGACCAGGCCGGCCAGGGTGAGCGCGAGGAACGTCCAGCGCAGCGAGACGCCGGCGAGAATGTAGACGAGCAGAGCCGCGCCGCTGGCCAGAAAGACCGCGCCGAGCAACCACTCGATCCGGAAGGATCGGCGAGGACCAGCGGGCACCCGACCACGTTACGCAACAAGCAACGCGTGAGCTCGGTCCAGACGGTCGCGATTGCGGTGCCATGTATGCGGTACGAACGTCTGCACCTTTCGACGTTGTCGCTGCGTCCATCCCGATGTATGCAGCGATCGCTGCAGGGCGTATCCCTTCCCGTTCGGGCAACGTCACCGCATCGACAGCGCTTTATAGTAGAGACTCGCTGCCCGAGCGCACCGCGGCGAAGCCGTACCGTCGAAGGGGCGTACCGATGATTCACCTCCCGCGTACCCTGGCATTCCTGGTCAGCGCGCCGCTGCTGGCCGCGGCGGTGGCGGCCTCACCGGCGCCGGCCGTCGCCGCGCCGGAGCAGCCGGCGTCGCCGAGCTTTCCCGGCCCGCCCAGTGTCGTGGACCTCCTGCCGACCCGGGCCACCCTGGTCTGGGAGCCGCCCGGCACCGACCCGCTGGTGACCTACTACCGGATCTATCAGGTGACCACCGTCGACGGTCGGGCCGAGACGCGGTTTCTCAATGGCACCAGCACCACGTCCTTCGTCGCGGCGGTGCTGAAGCCCGACACCGAGTACACCTATGTCGTGGAGACCGGTGACGAGACGAGCAACGGCCTGCGATCGCCGGCGGTGACGTTCCGGACGCCGCCCGCACCGGACGAGACCGAGCCGCCGACGGCCCCAGGAGCGCCCGTCGCCACCGCCACGGGGCCGAACGACCTCACCCTGACCTGGGCGCCGTCCATAGATGACTCGGGTGTCGCATATTACGACGTCGTCCTCCATCGTGCGATCGGCGGCACTGTGGTGGCCGGCCGCACCATCACCACGACGGACTGGACGGCCACCCAACAGATACCCGACTTCGACTACGCCTACCACGTCGTCGCGGTCGATCACAGCGGCAACGGGTCCGCGCCGTCGGAGGTCGTCCGGGTGCGAATGCCGGCCGACCCGCGCAATCCGTGCCAACAGGTGCGGTCCATCGCCAGCGAGCGCCGCGTGGGCCACTTCGAGGCGGAGGTCACGATCGCGAACACCGGCCGGTGGGCCGACGCGTACACGGTGCGGTTTCTGCTGGCCCCCGGCCAGCGGGTCACCGAGGCGGACCACCCGTGGGCGCAGGTCGGCAACGAGGTCCTCCTGTGGTACCAGGGCTGGGCCGGAGGCCTGTGGGCGGGTGAGAACACGTTCCGGCTCTCCGGCACGCACACCGGAGCCAACCCGCCGCCGACCGACATCCGGCTCAACGGCAACCCGTGCGCGCCGCACTGACCGGTTCGGTGCCTGCGATCCTGGACCGTGGCAGCCGCCACACGTTGACGGTCACGGTGACGGGTGCAGGTGGAGCGGATGCGTGTGGGCGTCGGACCCGTTGGCTACGGTGGTCCGATGCGTGAAACGCCTGACGAACTCAGCGAACTCCAAGCCCTGCTCGACGCTTCCCTGTCCCGCTCCACCGCCCACCTCCGCTCGATCATCACCGAACGAACGCTGACCGCGGAGCAGCTCACCCGCGTCCTGACCGGCATGTGCACGCTCGCGCTGTCCACCGTGACAGCGAAGGGCGAGCCGCGCATCAGCGGCGTAGACGGCCACTTCCTCCACGGCAGGTGGTGCTTCGGCACGGCCCGTACGGCCGCCAAGGCCCGCCACCTCGCCTCCCGGCCCGCCGCCAGCGTCGCGCACATGCGTGGGGAGGAGCTCGGGGTATTCGCGCACGGCACGGTCGAGATCCTCAACCCCGAGATCGGCGAGCCGGCCGCGGACTGGCCGGACCTCCTCGCGTACTTGAAAAACTTCTACGGCAACGACGCCTTCGACTGGAACAAGGACGTGGTCTACTACCGGCTGCACCCGCACTGGATGACTGTTTACGCGGCCGACGTCGCCAAACTCGCCGCCGGATAACCGAACCGCGGGCGGCTGATCAACGCCGGCCAATTACGGCCCGAGCCTGCGGGAGCCGGTCCCGTTCCCGAGCACCCACCGCAGATCCAGCCGGCATCCCGGTTGGCTCTGGAACCGGCCAAGGCCCTGGAGGTGCGCTCCGGCGAAGAACTCCTGCCGTTGGGTCAGTGAAACCCGTGGTGGCTGCAGGTCCACCCCCACGGTGGTCCTCGAGAGGGGCACCTGGATGTTCGCCGCGATGAACAGTGCCGCCAGGTCGGCGGCGACCGCACCGACCGCTGGGCACGATCCCCTTGGGGCTCTGCCGGTGTCGGACTCGGGCAGGTAGTCGAAGTGCTCGCCCTGGTACACCGCCGAGTACCGGGGTTGGGTGAGCTGATCCCAGAGATGGTTGGGCCCGTCGAGGTCTTCCTGGTCGATGCCGGGTCCGTTGCCGTTGGCCCACATGAGGAACGACGGTGCGGCCACCGGCGTCAGCGACGGAAGTGCAGGACCGAGTTCCAGGTATGGGCCGCTCAGGCTCACGAACGCGGCGAAGGCCGGGCGCGCCGCGGCAACCCGTGCTGCCAGCATCGCGCCCCACGAGTGCCCGGCGACGGCGGTGAACTCGGGCTGCTTGTGGACCCATGTCGAGTCAGACCACTGGGTACGGACCCAGTCGATGTCGCGCAGCGCGGCGGCGACCGCTGGTTCCGCGTCCTCCGTGGGGGGCGCCGGGAGGTGGCTCGGAACGACCACTACGAACCCGGAGCGGGCCAACACGGCCGGGAGTTGCCACCAGCGGCGGTGGTAGCCGTTGGTCGGGATGCCGGCCGGGGGCTGGCCGTGCAGGAACAGCACGACCGGCCAGCGGACCAGGCAGAGCTTCAGGATCGGCGGCGCGCTGGTAAATCCTTCGACGGTCGGATAGAAGATCCGGAGGTTCCGGGGCGCTCCCGAGGCGACGGTGAGGTCCTGCACGCCCCAGAACACCGGGTGTGCGATATCAGGCGTCCAGGTGACGCCGCCGGATTCGGTCGGGTCGGTAGGGCAGCTTTGCGCGACCACTTCGACGAGGTCGGCGCAGCCCGGCAACACCATCAACGACGATGCGCCGACAGCGCCGACCAAGAATCGGCGACGATCCATGTGCCTCATGATGTGCCCCGTCCACGTGCGCCGGGCTGAGTAGCGCTGACACCAGGAGCAGCGTATGCCGGTGAACCAGAGGCGGGTGTCCGGTGGAGGACAGCCGTGACGATCTGTCAGGAAACGAACTCGGCGGAGGGGTCAGCAACCTGGGCAGAGCAGCATCCTGATTTACCGGGCTTGACCTTGACGCAGCGTCAACCCCGCATGCTGGCGCCATGCCCATAGAAACCCGGACCACGGTAGAGCGGGCCCACGGGCCTGCGATCGAAGTGCGCGGCTTGGAGAAGTCGTACAAGGAGCTGCGCGTACTGCGCGGCGTGGATCTCGTCGTACCACGGGGCAGCATCTTCGCTCTACTCGGCTCCAACGGGGCGGGTAAGACCACGGTCGTGAAAATCATGTCCACGCTGCTGAAGCCGGACGCCGGGACGACCAGCGTCAACGGCTTCGACGTCGTCACCCAAGCGGGGAAGGTGCGGGAGTCCATCAGCCTGACGGGTCAGTTCGCCGCCGTTGACGAAATCCTGAGCGGGCGCGAGAACCTGGTGCTCGTCGCCCGGTTGCGGCACCTGAAGGGCGCCGGTCGGATCGCCGATGAACTGCTGGTCCGCTTCGGGCTCAGCGACGCGGCCGAGCGGAGAGTGTCGACGTACTCGGGTGGCATGCGCCGCCGCCTCGACATCGCGATGAGCCTCATCGGGCACCCACCGCTGATCTTCCTCGACGAACCGACGGCTGGGCTCGATCCGCAGGCGCGGCTGGACGTGTGGCAGGCGGTCAGGGATCTCGCCAGGGAGGGCACGACCGTGCTGCTCACCACGCAGTACCTCGAGGAGGCCGAACAGCTTGCCGACCGGATCGCGATCCTCCATCAGGGGCGCATCTTCGCCAATGGCACCCTGCCAGAGCTCAAGCGGCTGCTCCCGCCCGCGAAGGTCGAGTACGTCGAGAAGCAGCCGACCCTCGAGGATGTCTTCCTCGCCATCGTCGGTGCCGACAGCACCGCTCACAAAGACGGCGCGGTCAGCGTCCCCGGCACGACAACGAAGGGCCCCCGATGACGAAGCGTTTCCTCGGCGACACCGCCGTCCTGCTGGGGCGGTCCCTGCGCCACATCAGCCGCAGCCCGGACACCATTATCACGACTATGATCATGCCGATCGCGTTCATGCTGCTGTTCGTTTACGTGTTCGGCGGTGCGATCCAGACCGGGTCCGACAAGTACGTGAACTACCTGTTGCCCGGCATCCTCCTCATCACGGTCGCGTCTGGTATCTCCTACACCGCGTTCCGGCTCTTCCTGGACATGAAGGGCGGCATTTTCGAGCGGTTCCAGTCCATGCCGATCGCACGCTCCTCCGTGTTGTGGGCGCACGTGCTGACCTCATTGGTCGCCAATCTGATCTCGCTCGTGGTCGTTGTGCTGGTCGCCCTCCTCATGGGCTTCCGCTCCGGGGCCGGCGCGCTGGAATGGTTGGCGGTCGCCGGCATTATGATGCTGTTCACCCTGGCTCTGACCTGGCTGGCCGTGATCCCCGGTCTGACCGCGAAGTCCGTGGAGGGTGCGAGCGCGTTTTCCTATCCGCTCATTTTTCTACCGTTCATCAGCTCGGCGTTCGTCCCCACGGCGAGCATGCCCGGCCCCGTGCGGGCCTTCGCGGAGAACCAGCCGGTGACGTCCATCGTCAACACGATCCGCGACCTGTTCGCTCAGCAGCAGGTCGGCGGCGACATCTCGATCGCACTCGCCTGGTGTGTCGGTCTCCTCATCGTCTCGTACAGCGGGGCCATGGCCATCTACCACCGCAAGGTCGGTTGACGATGTGCGTCGTTGGTGCAGGCATGAAGCCATGCTGACGATCGGGCGCCTGGCGTCCTATGCCGGGGTAACCATTCGGGCGGTGCGGCACTACCACCAGGTCGGGCTGCTCCAAGAGCCGGAGCGCGACGCCTCCGGCTACCGGACATACGGGGCGACCGCAGTCGTGCGACTCATCCGGATCCGGACCCTGGCCGAGGCGGGCGTTCCGCTGGCCCGGGTCCGGGAGCTACTCGACGCCGACCCCGAGACGTTCGCCGCGGCCACCACCGGGATCGACCGGCAGTTGCGTGCGCAGATCCGCGCTCTCCAGGAGCATCGGCGGCGGATCGTACGGCTGGGCTGCGGCGATTCCCTGGCCGTCCCAGAGGAGGTGGCCGACTACCTGAAGCGCCTGCGTGCCACCGGAGCGCCGGCGGCCCTCGTTGAGGGGGAGCGTGACGGGTGGATCCTCATGGCGGCGCGATGGCCGGAAGCGATCCCGGCGATGATGGCCGAGAAGGTGGCCCAGCTGAGCAACCCGAAAGTCATCCGGCTCTACCAGCTCCTCGGTCGGATCGCAGAGCACTGGGAGGACGACGAGCTGCTGCGCGAGACGGCCGACGTGATGACTGAACTGTTCGAGCAGGCGGCCGCCAGCGGGGAACTGGACCTGCAGGACACGGTCGGACCCGACCCGGCGTTCATCAGCCTGATGGACTCGTTCGCCGATGGTGCCCACCCCGTGGTCGCTCGACTGCGGGCGATGATCGCCGAGCGTGGTTGGATCGGGTGGACTCGGGTCGAGAGGCGGAGGCCCTGAATTGAAGACCTGGGCGGCGCGTGGCCCTCATCCACCGAGCACGCGCTCGGTGTAGGAGTTCGCGAAGATCCGCTCCGGGTCGAGCCGGTTGCGCACGGCCAGGAACTCGTCGAAGCGCGGGTAGACCGGGCGTAACGAGGCGGCGTCCCGGTAGTGGATCTTCCCCCAGTGCGGGCGTCCGCCGAGTTCCTGCGCGACCTGCTCGAAGGCGCGGAAGTACGGCTCGTACGCCATCCCGACGTACTGCTGCACAGCGATGTAGGCGTTGTCGCGGGCGTACCCGGGGGAGAGCCAGGCGTCGTCCGCCCCGGTGAATCGGAGCTCCACCGGGAAGGCGACCCGGCATGGCGCCTCCTCGACGACTCGGCGCAACGCGGTGAACGCCGCCGCGAACGCCGGGCGCGGCAGCCCGTACTCCATCTCGGTGAACCGCACCCGGCGGTTGGCGCAGAAGACTCGATCCGAGCGCCCGGTGTAGGTCCGGCTGGTGAGTGCCCGAGCCGAGAAGGCACTGATCGCCGGCACCAGTCGCGGCACGGCCCGGCTCAGCCGGCAGACCCCGCCGAGTGCGGTGTTGGCGAGGAGTTCGTCGTCCCACCAGCCGCGCAGCCGGGACAGTGGCCGATCGTCGACGGGTACCCGGTTGTTGAGCTTGACCAGGAGCCGGTCGGTGTACGGAAACCAGTACAGGTCGACATGCTCGTTTTCGCTGATCAACTCGTCCAGGCGGGGGAGGATCTCGGCGACGGTGGCCGGTCGCTCCTGCGCCAGCAGTACGAAGGCGTCCGTGCACTGCAGGGTCGCCTCTACGATAGTGCCCACCGCGCCGAGGCCGACCCTTGCGGCCGCGAAGATCTCCGGTTGCGTGGACGCGGAGCACGAGACGATGTCCCCGTGCCCGTCCACGATGGTGAGACCCGCGACGAACGACGCGAGACTGCCGAAGCCGGCGCCGGTGCCGTGGGTGGCGGTGGAGATCGCCCCGGCGACGGTCTGCGCGTCGATATCCCCGAGGTTCGGCAGGGCCAGGCGGTGCCGGTGCAGCGCCTCGTTGAGCGTCCGCAGTGTCATCCCCCCCTGCACCGTGACGAGGCGGGCGGCTGCGTCCACCGACACCAGGCCGGCGAGTGCGGAGAGGTCGAGCTGCGCGTCGTCCGGCCGGGCGATGTCGGAGAATGAGTGGCCGCTGCCGACCGGCCGGAGCCGGCGCCCCTGGGCCGCGGCCGCCCGCACCACGGCGGTGACCTCCTCGATGGAGCGTGGACAGTGCACCGCCGATGGCTGTGCGTGCTGGTTGCGGGTCCAGTTCGTCCACGTGGCGGCCGGCGCCGATGCGCTCGATGGGACTGATCGGCGGGGGTCGGGCATGCGGCTCCTCCGAGACTCAGCCGAGGAAGGCGCGGCCCTCGCCGCGGTAGGTGGGTACGGTCTCGGCCACCTGGTCACCGGTCACCAGATGCAGCGCGTTGACGTGCTCGCAGACTTCGCCGGCTTTGGCGTGGCGGAAGTAGACCCGGTCACCGGCGCGCAGCCCGGCGGTGCCCGTGCCGGTCAGTGGGGTCTGTACCTCTCCGGCGCCTTCGGTACCCACCAGCCGCAACCCGTCGGGCAGCCACGGGGTGGGCAGCCGGTCTAGGCCGGCCGGCCCCGACGCGGCCCAACCACCGCCCAGGACGGTGACCATGTCCGGAGTGGGGCGGCGGACCACGGACACCGCGAAGAAGGCCGCCGGCGTGGGCTGCCAGGCCCGGTAACCGTCGAAGAGCGTCGGGCCGTAGAGCCCCGACCCGGCGGTGAGTTCGGTGACCGCCGGGTCCGCCGCCGTCGCCGCGAGACTGCCGGTGCCGCCGCCGTTGACGAATTCGAGTTCGGCGTGCGCGCGGACTGCGGCGACCGCCGCACTCCGCCGACCGTGCAGCTCCCGGTAGGACCGGCGCTGCATGGCCCGGATGAGCGTTCCCCGGACCGCGTGGCCGGGCGGCGCGTCGCCTAGGCCGGCGAGCTGCGCCTCGTACGCCATCAGCCCGACGAGACGGAATCCACGCCGGCCGGCGATCTGGGCCGCCAACGCCCCCGCCGCGTTCACGGAATGGACCGGCGACCGGCGTACGCCGACATGCACCCGTCCGCCGAGCGGGCGCCACGACGCGTCGAGATCCAGGCACACCCGCAGTGGTGGTCGCCGATCAGCCGGCGTTACCGAGTCAACCAGGTCGAGTTGGGACGGATCGTCCACCATGAGCGTGACGCAGCGGGCCAACTCGGCGTCGCCGGTCAGCTCCGCCAGGGCCGCGCGGTCAGCTGTGGGGTAGCCGACCAGCACGTCGTCGGTGACGCCGGCGCCGACCAGCCAGGTCGCTTCGGCCAGGCTGTACGCCATCACGCCGTGCCAGCCGGGCGAGCCGAGCACCCGGCGCAGAAGTGCCCGGCAGCGCACCGACTTGCTGGCCACCCGCATCGGCTTGCCGGCGGCGCGGGTGCTGAGCGCGGCGGCGTTCGCATCGAATGCCGCCAGATCGACCACCGCGAACGGAGGGTCGAGTGGGGCGGTCGCCCGGTCCAGGCGGTGCCGCAGCGCGTCACGGGAGTCGGCGGCCACAGCTGCACGCTACCCGGTACGGTCCTGGCGGGGGACGTGGTGGCTGGCGTCCCGGGCCGGCCCTGCCGTACGGGTCGATACCGCGCCCTTCTGGTTTCGGAGACCGAACCATCCGCCGCCGGGGCTCGCATTCGAGACCTTCCACGCGAGTGTGCGGATGGGCTATCGTGACGACCGATCCAACGGGGGATCTCGCCGTTGGCAGTTCACAAGCGACTGCCGCTGGTTGTCACCGTCCGACATGACCCGCGCCTCCCCGCGCTCCGGGGAGTCTCCGGGCGATGTCGCGTGCGCCCAGGTCATGCGTCGCGGGGAAGGGTCGTCAGTGATATCGATCAACACAGGCACGCGGAAATGGCTACGCGCGTTGGCGGCGATGCCGCTGCTCGTCGCCGGGATGGTAGCCGTCGTGCAGCCGGCGCCGGCGGCGGCAGCACCGGGTGGCGCCACCGCCGTGCCGCCCCTGCGGTGCACCGGCAACGGCACCGACGGCCACCGCGTCGAGTGGGTGTACACCTACGAGACCGGCACGCCGAACCGGCTGGCCGACCGGCTGCCGTACATCCGCGCGGCCGCTTGGGCCGCCCAGCAGAACATCAACGACAGTGCCCGCCGCGAGGGCGCCCAGCGGTGGCTGCGGTTCGTCACCGGCGCAACCGGTTGCGAACTCGTCGTCAGAACTGTCGAGGTGCCCGCCGGCAGCACCAATGTCTACTTCAAGACCTGGCGGGCCACACTGCAGTCCCTGGGGCTGACCGCCAGCAACCGCATCTACAGCGTCTTCACCGAGAACTACATCCCCGGCTACTGCGGCCTCTCCGACCCCGGTGACGTTCCGGACGACACGAACCCGAGTACGGGCAGCTCCCAGAACCGGCACCCGGTGTGGGTGACGTTCGCCAAGGGCTGCTTCAGTGGCAACCTGGTGACGCACGAGCTCACCCACGCCCTGGGCGCGATGGGGGAGGCGATGCCGCACTCCAACGTCATCGGCAACGACGCCGGCCACTGCACCGACGGGTACGAGGTGCTCTGTGGCAGCTCCGGATTGACGACCCCGTGTCCGGACCCGCTGGCGAGCCGGCTGCTGGACTGCGGCCGTGACGACTACTTCGCCATCAACCCGCAGGGCAGCTACCTCCCGTCGCACTTCAACATCGCGTGGCACAGCCTCTACCTGGACCACGGCACGGCGACGACTCCGCAGACCACCGTCGCGCCATTGCCGCCCCAGCTGCTGCGCGCCGCGGACGTGGAGGGCACGTCGATTGCCTTCTCGTGGGTGCCCAGCTTCGAGCTGAACGGTCCGAACCAGACACTGCAGTACGAGGTGCTCCGCAACGGCGTCGTGATCGGCACGCAGCCCGCCTCCCGGCCGCACTTCCGGGCGACCGGGTTGGCCATGAACACCAGCGCGTCGTACGCCGTGCGGACCCGGGTCACCTACGACGGGGTCACCCGCACGTCGGTGAACTCGCCGTCGTTGACCGTGACCACCAACAGCAGCACGGCTCAGGCCGGTGCGGCGGAGAACGGGGCGCTGGTCATGCTCGCGAACGCGCTCGTGGACGGTAACGGCCGGAGCCTGGTGATGGACGTCGCCGGGTACCGGATGGACGACAACGCCGGGATCCAGCAGTGGGACCAGACCAACGCGGTCAACCAGCGCTGGAGGTTGAATTCAGCCACGGGCGGCACGTACACGATCACCAGCGACAACAGCCCCAGGTGCCTGACTCCGCTCGGCGGGCAGACCACCGCGGGCACGCCGATCGTGCAGACCACCTGCAACGGCACCGCGGCACAGCGGTGGACGTTCACGGTGCTCTCCGGCGTCACGTACCACATCAAGACGTCGGCGGGCACCTGCATCGGCGCCAAGGACAACGCGACCGGCAATGCCTCGTTGGTGTTGGCCGCCTGCTCGACCACCCAGCCGAGCCAGCGGTGGACCACGGTCCGCATCGGCTGAGCACCACCGTCGGTGCTGCGCCGCTCCCTGCGGCGACAGCCGATACGACGGGGGAGGCAGGGCGTGCCTGCCGGCCTCCCCCGTCGTTTGCGGAACCCGTCGTCGCAGTGCCGGCGGTTCAGCCGCCCGGCACCACCAACCCGCTCTCGTAGGCACACACGACCAGTTGTGCCCGATCCCGCGCCCCGAGCTTGTACAGCAAACGACTGACGTGGGTCTTGACGGTGTTGAGGCTCACCACGAAGTGATCCGCGATCTCCGCGTTGGACTTGCCGGCCGCGACCTGCACGAGCACCTCACGTTCCCGCTCGGTCAGCCCGCCCAGCCGGTCGGGCACCGGGGTCGCGCGGCTCCTGCCGGACGTGCGGCGTACGAACTCCGCGACCAGCCGGGTCGTCACCCGTGGGGTCAGCAGCGCCTCGCCGCCCGCCACCACCCGGATTGCGCTGAGCAGGTCCTCCGGCGGGGTGTCCTTGAGGATGAACCCGCTGGCGCCGGCACGCAGTGCGGCGAAGACGTGCTCGTCCTCGCCGAACGTCGTGACGATCAGGACCCGGGTGTCGATGTGGTCGTCGTCGGCGATGTGCCTGGTGGCTTCGAGGCCGTCCATGACCGGCATCCGGATGTCCATGAGTAGGACGTCGGGCCGCAGCGCTCGGCACTGGCGGACGGCCGCAGCCCCGTCGGCGGCCTCCCCGACCACCGTGAGGCCGGGCGACGTCTCGAGGAGTACCCGGAAGCCGGCTCGGACCAGCGCCTCGTCGTCGACGACCAGAACGCGCAGCGGCGCGGTGCGGCCGTCCTGTTCGACAGTGCGGTCAGGCACGGCGGTTGCCGCCCGTCGCGTCCGCGGGGCCGGTCCGGGCGGCCCGGCCCGCGGCCCGTAGCGGAAAGTGGGCCCGCACGGCGAACCCACCGTCCGGCCGAGGTCCGGCCTCGACCGTGCCGTCGTGCAGCGCGACCCGGTCGCGCATCCCGGCCAGGCCCAACCCGGACCCCTTGCCCGCACCGCAGGTGCCGGGGACCGGCGCGTCGTTCAGCACCGTGACGCTCAGTCCTTCCGGCTCGCGTTGCACCGTGACGGACGCCGACACCTGACCGGCGTGGCGGACCACGTTCGTCAATGCCTCCTGGACGACCCGGTACACCGACTCCTCAACCGGTGGCGGTGCGGCCACACCCGCCGGCAACCCGAGTGCGATTCGGTAGCCGTCGTTGCGCAACCCATTCACCAGCGACGGGATGTCGGCGAGCGTCGGCCGCTCGACGGTCGGACCACTGGCCAGGGGACTGCCCGCGCGCAGCGGGTCGTCGGGCGCATCGCGCAATGAGTGCAGCACGGCCCGCAGTTCGTCCAGAGCGCTGCGGCTGGCGGTCTCGATCGCGGACAGCGCCAGCCTTGCTTCGTCCGGCCGCTGATCGAGCACCATCCGGGCAACGCCGGAACGCACCGCGATCATGCTCAGCGTGTGGGACACGATGTCGTGGACGTCCGCCGACACCCGCAGCCGCTCCTCGGCGCGGATCCGACGCTCGGCCTCGCGGGTGCGCTGCGCCTCCTCCGCGCGGAGCCGCAGTTGGAACTGCCGCCGGCTGCCGAACGCGTACCCGAGCAGCCACGCCGGGACTGCGAGCAGCAACTGGACCGCGTTCTGTCCGGTGGCCGGGTGCGCCACCAGGGCGGTCAGTTCCGCCGCGGTGACCAGCCCGACCGCGCCAGCGCTGACCCGCAGTGAGGTCGAGCGTGGCAGCCGGTCCGCCACGGTGAACACCGCGATTCCCAACGCCGGGCCAGCGTTGCTGAGGAACGGCGTGAACCGGACGTCGGCCAGGGCCGCGACGACGAGGGCGAGCGATACCGCGACGAGCGCGGGCACCGGCGCCGCCCGACGCGCCAGCAGTGGCAGGGCCGCGGCGGCACCGAGCACCGCTGCCGCGGCGGTCGGGCCGTGCCCGGGGTCGAGGACCAGCGCCGGGATGGTGAACAGCGTGAAGGAGCCGAACGCGAGTGCGAGGTCGGGCAGATCGGGCAACGGCAGGTCGGTTCGGCCCGGGCGGCGTAACGGCATGCGGGTCACGCTAGCCAGCCGCCGCGATCGGGGCGTCACGCGGGAGGATGAGGGGGCAACCGGCGAGGGACTCCCCGGATCGCCCTGCGGGGTGACGCCCCAACTCAGGCGCATGGCCGAGGGTCTGAGCCATGACGACACCCCGACTGAACCTCTCCCGCCCCGCCGTCACCGTGGCGGCCATCGCCACGGTCGCCGGCCTGGTCAGTGGCCTCGCGATGTACCTCACGCGCTCGGAACAGATCGAACCGCACGTACCGGGCACCGAGGCGTGGAGTGTGCACCTGGTCGTGCTCGCCGTCGTGGCGGTCTGGTTCGGGTTGGCAGCGCGCCGGAGTCCGCTGGGTTGGAAGGTGATCTTCGCGCCGCTCGGGCGTCCGATCGCAGCCCGGGTCGCGGCGACGTTCCGGTCCGGCGCCCGCCCCGGCAACGTGGCACGCCGGCTGGTCGTCTCGTTCCTCGTGGTCCTGGAGCTGTTCATGGCCTGGCGCATCGGACAGCAGGTCTTCGCCGGGCTGGACCCGAACTTCGTCCACAACGCCTGGGGCGGCCCCTCGTATCTCGGTGCCATGCTCTGCCACTACCTCGACGGCGCCCTGCTGTACCCGATCAGCCACCTGTTGCTCCGTTGGGTGACCCTCCCCGCACCTGACGACGCGCTGGTCGCCGACTCGGTGGCCGGCCGTTGACCCATACAGGTTGCCGCCGTTCAGTCCCAGAAGTTGAAGAGGAGTTCGCCGACGGTGTCCGGCTTCCAGGACCTGATCTGGTCCCGTTCCATCAGGTGAGGGCCGCTGAGGTCAGCTTCCGTCCGCCCTGCCACTCAGGCGCACTGCCACAGGAACCGACCTTCGTGGCCGTCAGGTGACACGAAGATGTAGCCGATTCCGGCGTCGCCGAAGTTGTAACCCAAGCGGTCCGTTAGTTGGCCGACCAGCCGCCATCCCGGCCCGGGTGACTCGTCGCCCTGGAGCCATACCGGCTCGCCGTCCAGAAATTCCCAGGCGTCATCATCGCCGGCCGTCCGATCGTCGACAGGCAGATGGTCCTCCGCGGGCCACGATGGTCCCTCGTGCAGGCTGCGTACGGTGACGAACGGTGGCAGCCTGCCATCGGGCTGGATGATGACGGCATTCTCCCCGCCCTCGGGCTCCCAGGTGCCGTCGACGCCGCCGTCGTCATCATCGCTCATGAACACGTACGCCATGCGGACCGCGTCGTCGGCGTCCAGACGGAACTGTCCGATGAACATCATCGGCTCGGCCAGCGCCGTGGACAACGGCCACTGCGGTGCCTGCAACCACACCGGTTGCCCACCCAGCTTGGTGACGGCCGTGCCGCCGGCCGGGCTGGCCGGCTCGAATTGGACGGGACGGCGCATGGTGGCAACTCCTCACTGAACGTGCCTCGTCAGGGTAGGCGTCCTCGCTTGTCCTCGCTGGCCCCGGGTCTGCCCGAGCCGGACGGGCTCCTGCGCGCGCCCACGGGTACGGGAGAAGGCGATCGGGCTGACCCCGAGGATCCGCTTGAAGTGGCGGACCAGATGCGGATGGTCGTAGACGCCGCCGGTGCGGCGACATCCCGAACTCCCAGCTGAACGCCCGCACCAGGTACGCGGGGTGGAACGGGTAGCCCAGTCGGGCGCTCAGGCGCTCGATGATGTCCACCAGCCGGCCCGCGCCCGTAGTTCGTCCGTCGGCGTCAAGCCGGGCCGAGCCCGACACCGTGGCGTACGGGGGCACCGGTGGCGCCGCGAAAAGATCTTGATACGAGTTTGTCGGATCGGGGTCGTGCTGTTCGAGGCGTAGGTATGAGCCCTCGAGTAAAGGATTCCAACATGAGCCAGAACTGCACGCCCAGCAGCCGCATCACCCGGTCACTGCTCGGTTACGGCGTTGTCGCCGGCCCGTGCTACATCGTCGTTTCGCTGGCCCAGGCACTGAGCCGGGACGGTTTTGAGCTGCACAGGCACGCCTGGAGCCTGCTCGCCAACGGTGCGTTCGGCTGGATCCAGATCACCAACTTCGTCGTGACCGGGCTGATGACCGTGGCGGCCGCGGTGGGACTGCGCCGTCGATTGACAACCGGTCGCGGCCGGACCTGGGCGCCGCTGCTGATCGGCGCGTGCGGGTTGAGCCTGGTGGGCGCCGGCGCCTTCCGCGCCGACCCGGCGCAGAACTTCCCGATCGGGGCACCCGATGTGCCCACCGTCACCTGGCACGGAATGCTGCACTTCATGGTTGGCGGGATCGGCTTCCTGTGTCTGATCATTGCGTGCTTCGTGCTGGCCAGCCGATTCGCCGGCGAAGGGCGTACCCGCATGGCGTGGTGGTCGCGCGCCGCCGGGATCAGCTTTCTGGCCGGGTTCGTCGGCATTGCCAGCGGCTCCGCCGGCCCGACCACGCTCGCGTTCGTCGCGGCGGTTGTGATCATCTGGACCTGGCTGACCACAGTCTCCATGCACTTCGTCCGCACCGCAGTCTGAACCCACCACGATCGATCACCGGAAGGAACTCGTCATGCGATACCTCACGCTGCTCAGGGCGAACCAGCCCACGACACCGCCACCGCCCGGCCTTCTGGAGGCGATCATGAAACTCGGCGGAGAAGCCAGCGCCGCCGGTGCGCTGCTGGACAACGGAGGCCTGGCGCCGAGCGGCGCCGGCGCCCGGGTACGGGTGTACGGCCGTGAACTGAGCGTCACCGACGGCCCGTTCGCCGAGGCGAAGGAGACCGTCAGCTACGCGCTTTACGAGGTCCGATCCAGAGCCGAGGCGGTGGAGTGGGCATCCCGGTTCGTGAAGCTGCACCGCGACCTCTGGCCTGGGTGGGAAGGGGAGGTCGACGTGCTCAAGGTGATGGGCCCGGAGGACTTCGCAAACCCGACCTGACCACCGTGGCCGTAGCGCACCGGTCCTGGCCGCCGTCTGCGCGGTCCTGCTGGCCGTCGGTCTCTGGCCGCCGTCCGGTGGCGCGCGGGCGAACCCGCCGACGACCCACCGGGTCCGGGGTAGGCAGAATGATTGCGTGCCGCTTGTAGCGTTGCCAACGTCGCAGTCCGAGTGAAGACGGAGGCTGGATTGACCGAGCAGTTCGCGCGGTCCCCGCGGATTCTGGCGATCTCGTGGGGCCACATGGAGGTGGAAAGTCTGGAGTCCGGCAAGGATTTCAAGCTCTATCCCGGCGGAGGCAGGGCATGGGACTGGTCCGAGACCGGAACCCGGCACAGCCCCGGCATACAACCGGAGGATGTCGAGGAACTCCTTGCCCACGGCGCCACGGTTGTCGTCCTGTCCCGTGGCATGGAACTCCAACTGCAGGTCGACTCGCGTGCCCTCGAGCTCCTCGACGAGCGGGAAGTGACCGTCCATGTCGCTCAGACGACCGACGCAGTGCGGATCTACAACGAACTCGCGGAAGCGCAGCCCGTGGGAGGGCTCTTCCACTCGACGTGTTGACGCGTGTACGGCACATCCCATCTTGAGATAGGAGTCAGTGACAGTGGTGTTCAAGAAGCTGCTCGGCGCGTTGGGCGTGGGCGGTCCGTCCGTCGACACGGTGTTGTCCGATCCGAATGTGCGCCCGGGCGGGACGCTGCAGGGGCAGGTCGCCATCCGCGGCGGAAGCGACGCGGTCGACATCGACCACGTCACCCTGGCCATGGTGACCAGGGTCGAGGTGGAGAGCGGCGACACCGAGTACGACGCGACGGTGCCGTTTCACCAGCTTCGCGTCGCCGGTGCCTTCCGACTGCCCGCTGGAGAGGACAAGACCATCCCGTTCCAGCTCCCGGTGCCCTGGGAAACGCCGATCACCGCCGTGTTCGGCCAGCACCTGCGCGGAATGACGATGGGTGTGCGCACGGAGTTGGCGGTCGCCCGCGCCGTCGACAAGGGCGACCTCGACCCGGTCAACGTGCACCCGCTGCCGGCGCAGGAAGCGATTCTGGAAGCGTTCTCCCGGCTCGGGTTCCAGTTCAAAGGTGCGGATCTGGAGCATGGCCGGCTGCGCGCGGTGGCCCAGTCGCTGCCGTTCTACCAGGAGATCTCGTTCTACGCCGCCCAGCAGTACGCCCGCGCGCTGAACGAGATCGAGCTGACCTTCGTGGCCAGCCCGCACGCCGTCGAGGTGGTGCTGGAGGTCGACAAGCGGGGCGGGCTGTTCCTGGGTGGACGCGACGTGTACCACCAATTTCAGATCCCGCACACCGGCGCCGAGCAGACCGACTGGGCCGCCCAGATCGACGCGTGGCTCCGCCGGGTCATCGCGTAGCGGGGACGCCGCAGCTGGCACCGGGCGCTCGCTCGGTGCCAGCGCAGTACCAAGGACTGTGCGGGTGGCGGCGATCACCGTGCTGGGGGAGCGCGGCCCTCGTCCGCGCACGCTTGCCGGAGGCGCCGGCATGACCGGCAGGTCGGCCAGCGACAATCAGGCGATGAGCACCGTCGAACGCCCCATGCCGCCACTGAACGCCGACGAGCGGACCACGCTCGAGAGCTGGCTCGACTTCCACCGCACGACGCTCGTCATGAAGTGCGAGGGCCTGGACGAGGAGCAGGCCGCGACCGCCGCGGTGCCGCCGTCCGGCTTCACCCTGACCGGCCTGGTGCAGCACATGGCCGAGGTGGAGCGGAACTGGTTCCGCCGTGTGCTCGCCGGTGAACCGGTTTCACCCATCTACGACCCGGGCGCCGACCCGCGCGGCCCCGACGGGGGCTTCACCCTGTCCGACGGTGCCACCGTGCGGGCCGCACTCGACACCTGGCGTGCGGAGATCGAGATTGCCCGCGCGCACTGCGCCACGCGTTCACTGACCGACACCGGCCGATTTCTGGAGCAGGCTGTCAGCCTTCGGTGGATCTACGTCCACATGATCGAGGAGTACGCCCGGCACAACGGCCACGCCGATCTGCTCCGGGAACGCATCGACGGCGCCACCGGCGTCTGACCACGTGGAGCCCGAGCCGGGTCAGGTGCCGCAGAAGGTCCGGTAGGTGCCGAAGTCCTGCGGTGCGGGGGCGGCGTAGCGCTCCAGGCCCGGCCGCTCGGCGTATGGGGCGGCCACCGCGTCGAGCAGCCGTTCGAACGGTTCCAGGTCGCCGGCGGTCGCGGCGGCGAGGGTCTCCTCAACGAGGTGGTTGCGGGGGATGTAGACCGGGTTGACCCGGTCCATCCGGTCGGCGTCCGGAGCCAGGGCGCGCCAGCGCTCCAGCCAGCTGTCCGCCGCCTCGGGGTCGGGGAACAGGCGGCGGGCCGGCTCCGCGTCACCACGGGCGGCGACGGCGAGGGCGCGGAACATCGACGTGTAGTCGACGTGGTTCGCCTGGAGCAGGCCGAGCAACTCGTCGACCAGCGCCGAGACGACCGTGTGGTCGAGGCCGTCGCGCAGGCCCAGCTTGGCGTGCATGCCGGCGGTCCACGCGGCCCCGTACCGACGGCGAAACCCGCCGAGGGACTGCACGGCGAGGGTGACCGCCTGCTCCTGGTCGTCATCGATGAGTGGAAGCAGGGACTCGGCGAGCCGGGCGAGGTCCCACTCGGCAACGATCGGCTGGTTGCCGTAGGCGTAGCGGCCGCCGTGGTCGATCGAGCTGTACACGGTGGCCGGGTCGAATGCCTCCATGAAGGCACACGGCCCGTAGTCGATGGTCTCGCCCGAGATCGTCATGTTGTCGGTGTTCATGACCCCGTGGACGAACCCCACCAACATCCATTGGGCCACCAGCGACGCCTGGGCGGCGACGACCGCATCGAGCAGTGCCAGGTACGGGTGCTCCGCCTCGGCGGCGCCGGGGTGGTGCCTGGCGATCGCGTGGTCCGCGAGCCGGCGCAGGAGCTCGACATCGCCGGAGACCCAGGCGAACTGGAAACTGCCCACCCGCAGGTGGCTGCTGGCGACCCGGGCGAGCACGGCTCCCGGCAGTGCGGTCTCGCGGAACACGGTGCGCCCGGTCGCCACCACGGCGAGGGAGCGGGTCGTGGGGATGCCGAGGGCGTGCATGGCCCGGCTGACGACGTACTCCCGCAACATCGGGCCGACCGCGGCCAGGCCGTCACCGCCACGCGCGAACGGCGTGCGCCCGGAGCCCTTGAGGTGAAGATCGCGGACGTGGCCGTCGGCGTCGACCAGTTCGCCGAGCAGGAGCGCGCGCCCGTCACCCAGCCGTGGGACGAACCCGCCGAACTGGTGTCCGGCGTAGGCCTGCGCCACCGACGTCGCACCGCTGGGGACGGCGGTGCCGAGCAGCAGGCGCACGCCCTCGGCACTGCGGAGCCACGTCGGGTCCAGGCCCAGCTCCGTGGCGAGCGACTCGTCGAGCATGAGCAGCCGCGGATGAGCGGCATCCTCCGCCTGCCAGGGGACCGCCATCTGCGGCAGTTCCCGCGCGAAGCGATTGTCCAGGGCGACGGTCGGTGACGATGCGAGGCTCACGCCACCGAGCGTACGTGCGTCGCGGGGGACCGGCCACCGCTCACCCCGTCGCCGGTGACCTGGTCGGCGGCTCGCCGTTGGCGGCCCTCATCGGCGGTGCCGTGCTGGCTCGGAGCACCAGCCGGGTCGGCACCAGCGTGGTGCCGGGCTTCGCCGGCTCGTTGCGGATCTGCCGCAGCGCGTGCTCCACACACCGGCGACCGACTTCGGCGAAGTCCTGGTGCACGGTGGTCAGCGGTGGAATGAACGAGGCGCTTTCCGGGATGTCGTCGAAACCGACCACGCTGATGTCGCGCGGCACGACCCGCCCGCGCTCGTGGAACGCCCGCAGCAGCCCCAGTGCCATCTGGTCATTGCTCGCGAACACCGCGGTGCAGGCAGCCTCCTCCGCCAGCACAAGGCCGACCCGGTAGCCGGAGTCGGCCGACCAGTCGCCGCGGTGCAGCGGCGGCACGGTCCGGCCCGCCTGCTCCAGCACCGCGCGCCACGCCGTCGCGCGACGCTCGGCAGCGAAGGATTCCGGCGGACCGGCGACGTGCCAGACGGTGTCGTGGCCGAGGTCGAGCAGGTGGCGGACCGCCTGGCGGGCACCATCGGCCTGTTCCGTGTCGACCACGGCATAGCGGTCGCCGGCATCGGAGTCGACGACGACGACCTGGACCCCGGGCGGGAGAATGAACGTCGCCGCGTCGAGGAGGTGGACCTCCATGACCACGATCACGGCGTCCACCGCCATCTCGCCCAGTCGGGTGAACGCACCGTGCACGCCGTCCTTCGTCGGGGTCCCCACCGGCATCAGCGTGATCGCGTAACCCGCCCGGCCGGCGTGGGTCGCGATCGCCTCCAGCGTGCGGCTGTTTCCGGTGCTGGCGAGCGTGAACATGATGACCCCGATGGTGCGGAACTCGCCGTTCTTCAGCGCCCGCGCCGCACTGTTTGGCCGGTAGCCCAACTGCTGCATCACTGCCAGAACGTGTTGCCGGGTGGACGCGACCACCCCGGAATGGCCGGTGGACACCCGGGAGACGGTCTGTGCGGAGACGCCCGCCGCTGCGGCCACGTCAGCCATCGAGACGCGCCGGTGCCGCTGTGGGATGCCGCCGGACGATCGCCCGTCGCCCGGCGGCGCGTCGTCGGGTGGCGGTACTGCGGTCATCGCACCGGTGCCGCCTTCCCCACGGCCGGTCGGGGGGCCGACCGGATGAGCTGCAGAGATGTGTCGTTCTGCGGGACAGTGGTGACAATATCGCGCATTCCCTTCCGGTCCGCCTGCACGGTGCCGGGGACGGTGAGGCAGACGACACCGCCGCCGGGGACCCCGGCGGCGGTTCGGGAGGTACGGCGTTGGTGTGCCGCCGCCGGGACAGCGGCACAGCAACGCGGTCAGGCGGTGACGTTCAGGACCACCCGGCGGTACGAGGTGAGCGGCGGGCTGCCGTTGTCGGTGGCCTGCAGGATGACGTGCAACGTGCCGGTCCGCCCCGTCGGAAGGTTCACCGTCGTGCTCTGCCCGGAGGCGGTGCTCAGCGAGCCGCCCGAGAACGTGCCCGCCTCGCCGTAGATGAACCAGCGCAGGGTGACCGGGTTGCCGTCCGGGTCGGTGGTGCCCGCCGCCGAGAGGTTGACCGCGGTTCCGCTACGGGCGTTGATGGTCACCACGTCTTTGGACCTGTCGCCGTTCAACGCGGGAACCGGATTGTGGTTGGCCCGCTCGAAGGTGGTCGCCACATTCCAGTCCATCCGGGCCGCGAAGTCGTTCTGGTAGTGGTCGCGCCAGCGCCAGATGGTGGCCTGGTCGGACGTGGTGCCGTCAAACGTGTCGCTGGAGTCGGTCCAGATCCCACCGGAGCGCACGTACCGCCCGCCCCAGCCGCCGTAGCTGGGCGAGGTGGCCCAGCCCAGGCCGTTGTTGACCAGGCCGAGGAACGACGGGGTGTCGCCCTCCATGATGTACTTCACCGGCGGGTAGAGCGCGCCCAGCGGGCCGTGGTTACGGATGATGTTCGTGGTGATCCAGGGGTTCTGGACCATGTCGAACATGTACCGCGGGCCGTTGGCGTAGAACACGTCGCCGGAGATACCCGACCACGTGGCGCCGCCGTAGTTGGTGCCCGGCGAGACGATGTAGGACAGGCCCGGGAAGTTCTGCCGGAGCCACGGCCCCGCGTCGTCCTGGTCGGAGATCGTGTAGACGCGCAGCTTGGCCACGAACGCGGCCAACTGCGCCGCCGTCCGGGTGGCGCGGACGTCGAAGAGCGCCTGGGCCAGCGTGTTGGACCCACCCCAGATCGACACCCACAGCGGACGGCTGTCGGCCTTGTCCGCCGCGGCGATCAGCAGCCGCGACCCGGCGGTGCTCCTGCCCGCACCCACGGCGGCCATGCCCAGCGTGGTCTGCCCGGTGGCAGTGACCGAGCGCAGGTGCGCCGCGGTCGGGTAGCCGGCCGCGTGCTTGATCAGGTTCGGCCGGACCTGCTCGTACGCGCCGATCTGCCGGTTGATCAGATCCGCCCGCGGTCCGGTCCTCAGGTGCCGTGACGTCGTCGCGATCAGTGTCTCTACGTCGTACTCGTTGGAGTAGACGAGGAACCGGACCAACGACTCTTCGTCGTCGGGCTCGTTGGATATGTCGGTCAGCACCGCGACCCGCTGCTTGGCTGCCGCCACCGGCGTGCCCGGATCGACCGGCCCCGGCGGCGTGGTGGGGGTGGTCCCGCCCCCGGCACCGAACACCGAGAACGTGTAGAAGCTGGCCCACGTCTCGACATCGGTCGGCAGCCCGGTGATGGTGATCCGGACGTACCGGGCGCTTGCCGTGAACGTGTCGGCCTGGGTCTGCGCGGCGCTGGTGTTCCCGTTCTTGTCCACCACCGTGGTGAAGGCACTGCCGTTGGCGGAGACGGAGATCTGGTACCGGTAGTTGCGCGCGAACTCCCACGTCACCTCGGTGCCGGAGATCGCCGTGGCGGCACCCAGATCGACCTGCCACCAGTGACCGGTGGCCGGGGTGTTGGCGCTCCAACGGGTGGTGGCCGAGCCGTCGTTGCCGTTCGTCGCCGGACGTGGGCCCTGCTGGGCGGAGGCGGTGGCGGGCTTGCCGATCGCGATATCCACCGCGGCGGACGCGGGACCCGCCAGCGTCAGTGCGACCGCCGACGCGGCGCCCGCGATGCCAAGTGCGGCGGCGGCACCGATCCATCGTCTCGTTGGCCTGGCCATCATGCTCCTCAGCGGTCGGCGGACACCCTCTCGAAATTATCGATTCATCGATGAGTATGCAATCCCTGATTACGTCACCTGCGGCGATGCCCGGTGTGCGCCGCGGCAACTGCCGCATCGGTGCCGGGGTCCGCAGGTGCGGCCGGTACCGCAGCCACCGGTGATGCCGCTACCTTGGGGTGATGGGCCAACCCGGGAAGATCGATCAGGCCGTGGTCGGTCACGGATGACGGCGCCGGGCGACGTCGCGGCCGATCCGGCTCCGCCGGTGCGCCTCCGCCGCCGCGCCTTGCCGGTGTTGCCCGTGATGCTGGTGGCGCTGCTGATCGCGGTGGTGGCCGTGGCCGTGGTCCAGTGGAGGGGCGCCGGATCCCCGGATCCGGCGCCGACGGCTTCGCCGGAAGCATCAGGCGTCGTGGCGCTCAGCACCGCCGAGGTCTACGCGGCGCTCGCGCCGTCGGTGGTCACCATCGAAACAGTGAGCCCGGGGACCAGCCGGGTCACCGGCACCGGCACCGGCGTGATCGCCAACGCCGCCGGCGTGATCCTGACCGCCCTGCACGTCGTGAAAGGTGCCGATGCCATCCGGGTCACCTTCGCCGGTGGCACACCGTCCGCGGCGACGCTGCTCTCCGCCGATCCGGCCACCGACATCGCGGCCCTCACCCCGGCCGCCCTGCCGCCGGTGGTGGTCCCGGCGGTGCTGGGCGACGCCGGTCGCCTCGCCGTCGGCGACGACGTCACCGCGGTCGGGAACCAGCTGAGCCTGACCAGTAGCGCGACCGCGGGCGTGGTCTCCGGCCTGAACCGCTCCGCCACGGGGGCGTCCGGTGCGGGCCTGACCGGACTGATCCAGTTCGACGCCGCGGTGAACCCCGGCAGCTCCGGCGGCCCACTGGCCAACGCGCGGGGTGAGACCGTCGGCATCGTCGTGGCGTTGGCCAACCCGACGGCCGCGGGCACGTTCATCGGCATCGGATTCGCCGTGCCCATCGCCAGCGCCGTCGCCGCCGGCGGTGGCCGTGGACCCCAACGTTGACCACACGACTGCAGAGGACGGACCATGGACGCACCTCGGTACAACGGCCAGGACCGGGAAGGCGCTGACCGCCTGGCCACCGGGAGGGCGGGGCCAGGCGCGGCCACGGCCACCGGATCCGGCCCGGTGGAGCAGGTGCTGTACGAGGTCAAGAAGACCATCGTGGGGCAGGACGTGCTGCTGGAACGGCTGCTCGTCGCCCTCCTGTCCCGCGGGCACATCCTGGTCGAAGGCGTGCCGGGCCTGGCGAAGACGCTCGCCGTCAAGGCGCTCGCCGGTGCCATCGGCGGGCAGTTCCACCGGGTCCAGTTCACCCCGGACCTGGTGCCGGCCGACATCGTGGGCACCCGCATCTACCACCAGCGCAGCGGCGAGTTCCAGGTCTCCCTCGGGCCGGTGTTCACCAACCTGCTGCTGGCGGACGAAATCAACCGGGCGCCGGCGAAGGTGCAGAGCGCGCTGCTCGAGGTGATGCAGGAGCAGCAGGTCACCATCGGCCGGGAGACCCATCGGGTGCCCAGGCCGTTCCTGGTCATGGCGACCCAGAACCCGATCGAGTCGGAGGGGACATATCCACTGCCGGAGGCACAGGTCGACCGGTTCATGATGAAGGTGGTGGTGGGGTACCCCAGTGCCACCGAGGAGTTCGTCATCGTGGAGCGGGCCATTTCGCCGGACCCGGTGAGCCAGGCCATCGTCGACCCGGAGCGGCTCGTCGAGATGCAGGCACAGGTCGAGCGGGTGTACGTGGATCCGGCGCTGATCGAGTACTCGGTGCGACTGGCCAACGCGACGCGCCAACCGGCCGAGGTGGGCCTTGGAGAACTGGGCAGGTATGTCAACTTCGGGGCCAGCCCTCGTGCATCCATCAATCTGATCCTGGCCGGGCGTGCCCTCGCCTTCATCCGGGGGCGCGACTACGTGCTACCGAACGACGTCACCGAGCTTGCCCTGGATGTCCTGCGGCATCGGCTGGTGCTGTCCTACGAGGCACTCTCCGACGACGTGACGGCCGACGCCCTGCTGACCCGCATCCTGGCCGCGTTGCCGGTCCCGGCCGCGCCGCTGCGCGGGACCGGGGCGTTGCCGTGACCGGCCCGCCCGACCGACTGCTTCGCCGCCTGGAGTGGCAGGTTCTGCGTCGGCTCGACGGGCGACGGCAGGGCGCCTACCGGACCCTGTTCCGCGGCACCGGGCTGGACTTCGCCGACCTGCGCGGCTACACGGCCGAGGACGACGTCCGGCACATCGACTGGAATGTGACCGCTCGCCTGGACGAACCGTACGTCCGCCAGTACACCGAGGATCGTGAGCTCACCGTCTGGTTGGTGCTCGACCGGTCGGCGTCGATGCGGTTCGGTCCCGCCGGGCACGGCAAGGACTCCGTGCTCACCGACCTCGCCGTCTGCCTGGCCCGGATGTTCACGCAGGGCGGTAACCGGGTGGGGGCGATCCTCTACGACAACCGGCACCGACGGGTGATCCCGGCCCGCACCAGCCGTACCCACGTCCTGCACCTGACCGACGAACTGACCAGGCCGACCACCGCGGCCCCGCACGGGAGTACCACCGACCTCGACGCCATGCTGCGACTGGCCGCCGCCACCGCCCGCCGGCGCAGCCTGGTCTTCGTCATTTCCGACTTCATCGGTGACGTCGTCTGGGAGCCCGCACTGACCCGGCTGAGCCAGCGCCACGAGGTGGTCGCGCTGCGCGTCGTCGACCCGATGGAACTCGACCTGCCCGACCTCGGGCTGGTGCTGGTCGAGGATGCGGAGACCGGAGAGCAGATGCTCGCCGACACCAGCGATCCACTGTTCCAGCAGCGGTTGCGGGCGGAGGTGGACGCCCGGGAACTCGCCGTCACCTCGGCGATGCGGCGAGCCGCGGCGACGTCGCATCGGGTCAGCACCGACCAGGATCTGGCGCATGCGCTGGTGGACATGGTCCGACACTCGAAGCGTCGGCCGGCATGAGGTTCCAGTACCCCTGGCTGCTCGTGGTCGCCGTCGCGGCCGGGCTGGGCCTCGGGGCTGCGTACGTGTGGCTGCAGCGGCGGCGGACCGACGCGCTCGCGGCGGCCGGGCTGAGCACCGCCACCCCGGCCCGGGCCCGGCTCCGCCGGCACCTTCCACCGCTGCTGTTCCTGGTCGCCCTCACGCTGCTGCTCGTCGCCGTAGCCCGGCCCCAGGCGACCGTGGCGGTCCCGCGGGTGGCCGGCACGGTGATCCTCGCGTTCGATGTGTCCAACAGCATGGTGGCCAAGGACGTGGCACCCACCAGGCTGGCCGCCGCCCAGTCCGCGGCGTCGGACTTCGTCCGCGCGCAGCCGGAGACGGTGGACATCGGTGTGGTCGCGTTCGGCCAGGGCGCGCTGACCACCCACCTGCCGAGCAACGACAGCGACGCGACGATCGCAGCGATCAACCGGCTCACCGTGGCGGGTGGCACCTCCCTGGGCCAGGCCATCCTGGCCTCGCTGACCGCCATCGTCGGCAGGTCGGTCAGCCTGCCCGACCCGTCCTCCGGCGCACCGCCCGAAGACCTCGGGTACTGGGGATCGGCAACGATCGTGCTGTTCTCCGACGGGGAGGACACCGGTGGGCCGGACGCGGTGGCCGCCGCCGAACTGGCCGCCACCGCTGGAGTGCACATCGAGACCGTCGGGGTCGGCACGGTCGAGGGCGTCACCATCTCCGTCGAGGGGTATCAGATGGTGACGGCGCTCAACGAGGAACTGCTGACCCAGGTCGCGGAAGCCACCACCGGTTCGTACCACCGGGCCGAGGATGCGCAGGCGCTGAGCGCCATCTACCGGTCACTCGACCTGCGGATCACCACCGAGAAGGAGGCGCTGGAACTCACCGGTGCCGCGGTGCTGGTCGCGGTGCTGCTTCTGACGATCGGCGGCTTCCTTATGATCATCTGGTACGGACGGATCGTGTGATGTCACTGACCTGGCCGTGGGCCCTGATCGCGTTGGTGGCGTTTCCGCTGCTGCTGGCGGTGCGGTGGTGGACGCGCCGGCGACGTCGGCGCGACGCGGTGCGCGTGTCCAGTGTCGCCTTGATCCGTGCGGCGCTGCCGGGGCCGTCGCCGTGGCGGCGTCGGGTGCCGCTGTGGCTGTTCGCCGCTGGTCTGGTCGTCCTCGGCACCGGGGCCGCGCGCCCGCAGGCGTCCGTGCCGGTGCCCACCAACGCCGCCACGATCGTGCTGGCGATCGACGTGTCCGCCTCGATGTGCGCCACCGACGTGCCGCCCAACCGGTTGACCGCCGCGCAGAACGCCGCCCGCGACTTCATCCGGGCTCAGGACGACGGCTCCCGGATCGGCCTGGTCACGTTCTCCGGTACCGCCGGGCTGTTGGTGGCGCCCACCGAGGACAAGAAAGCGCTCCTGGCCGCGATCGACACCCTGCGGACCTCCCGCGGCACCGCGATCGGCCTGGCCATCCTGACGTCGGTGGACGCCATCGCCGAGATCAATCCGGCGGTGCCGCCCACCGGAGTGGACGTGCCGGACGCCCCGGGATCCGCCGATGCGGCGCGGGACTACCAGCCGGACACCATCGTGGTGCTCACCGACGGCCGCAACACCCAGGGCGTGGACCCGGTGACGGCCGCTGCCGAAGCGGCGGCCCGCCGGCTGCGCGTCTACACGATCGGCTTCGGCACCGCCGAACCGTCCCCGTCGGTCTGTACCCGCGACCAGATCAGCGGGGATGCCGCGTTCCGCGGGGACGGTCCCGGCCCACCCGGTGGATTCCGCGGTTTCGGCCGGGCGCAGCAGATCGACGAGGAGGCGCTGACGAAGGTCGCCGACCTCACCGGCGGCGAGTACTTCCAGGCCGTCGACGCCAAGGCACTGAGCGGCGTGCTGCTGGACCTGCCCAACTCGATCGTGCTGCAACGGCAGGACGTGGAGATCACCGCATGGTTCGCGCTCGCGGGTGCGCTGCTCGTCCTGGCGGCCGTGGGGCTCTCCCAGTGGTGGAACCGGACCCGTCCCCGGAGTCCGCCGACACCCGCCGCGCGGTAAGGGGCGCGCGGCGCCTATCCCGACGGGCCGGGGTGGACGACGGCGATCGATCCGGTCGGGCCGCCGAGTAACGCCTCACTGACCGAGCCCAGCGCAGCATGGGCCCCGGTGCGGAGGCCCCGGTCCCCGACGACCAGGAGCCGGGCACCGGCCGCGGCGCGCTGCAACGCCGCCGCGGGGTCGCCGTAACTGATGGCCCGCTTGACGGCGACGGTCGGATACCGCACGGCGAAGGGCTCGACTTCAGTGATCAACGACGTGGATCGTGGCCGCCGTGCGACGCCTTCCGACGCGTGGCTGGTGGTGTGTACCGCCGCGAGCGGAAGGTCGTGATCGGCGGCGTACCGGAACGCGAAGGCCAGGGCGGCCCGGGCGGATTCGCTGCCATCGACGCCCACCACCACGTGGTCGGCGAACACCCCGGCCCCCGGTGGCCCGGTCTTGACCACCACGACCGGGCATGACGCGTGGGCGGCCACCCAGCGGATCGCCGACATGGCAGCGCCGCGGTTGCGCCGGCCGGCGCCCACGACCAGCAGGTCCCCGCCGGCATCCACCAGTTGCTCGCCGACGTTGCCCCGGGGCGCGCGCACGGTGACCCGGTCGGGCCCGAGCCGGTCGCGCACCCGGCCCACCTCGCGTAGCAGCTGCACCGGCTCGGCCGCTTCCGGTACGGCATCGCGATTTCGCGACCCGGGCTTCGCCGCCCGGCCAGGGCGGCGGACGGGGCGGATCTCGAGGCGTGCGTGCATCGTCGCCGCCTCGTCCGCCGCCCACGCCAGTGTGTTCGAGTCGGGTGCATCCCGGTCGATGCCGGCTACCACCGTGTGGATTTCGCTCACGATGAACCTCATGGTCTCTAGGTCATCCGAGTGCTTGCGGGCGCCCTCATCGTGGCACCAGAACGCGCCCAACGGTGCGGCGTGCCGCAGGTGTAGCGGTATCTGAGGATGCGGCACCGGACCGCCGCCGGCTGGTGGGTCCGGGCGCGGTACGGCGAGACGTCCGGTCGGGTGAACCCAACTGACCTGCCGAGTTGGGCTGCCGGTAACCGTGGTGTCGCCGCGGCGGCATGCCCGGCGCGCAGCCTCGTCCCGATCGCACCGGTCGGATGCCTCCGGACCGGGCGGAGGAAGGGACCTTGATCATGCTCCACTCCAACCGGCGTACCCCCGGCACGCTCGCCCTCGCCGCGGTCGCGGTGCTCGTCCTGAGCGGTTGTGGCGAGAGCGCGGCCGGGCAGCCGCAGGGCTCCGGATCCGGCAGCGCCAACCAGGCACGCAACCCGGACACCCTGGTGTTCGCCGCCGTGCCGTCCGAGGAGGCCACCAGCCTCGAACAGAGCTACAAGTCCGTGATGAACCTGCTGGAGAAGGAGACCGGCAAGAAGATCACCTTCCAGAAGGCCACCGACTACGCGGCCATCATCGAGGGGCAGCGCAGCGGCAAGGTCGATATCGCGCAGTACGGCCCGTTCTCCTACGTACTGGCCCGCAACAGTGGCGTGCAGACCAACCCGATCGGTGCCCAGGTCAAGAAGAAGGGCGAGAAGCCGGGGTACAAGTCGTACGCGGTCACCAGGGCCGCGTCCCCGATCAGCGACCTGGCCGGGTTCAAGGGTAAGAAGGTGTGCTTCGTCGACCCGAACTCCACCTCCGGCTACCTGTACCCGCGCGCCGGGCTGATGGCCGCGGGCATCGACCCGGACAAGGACCTCACCGCGGTCATGGCCGGAGGTCACGACGCTTCGGCGCTGGCGGTGGCGAGCGGTCAGTGCGACGCCGGGTTCGCGCAGGAATCGATGATCGACGTGACCTTGATCGACAAGGGGCAGCTCAAGCCCGGCGACCTGAAGACGGTCTGGAAGTCCGAGGTCATCGCCGGATCCCCGGTCGCGGTCAGCGCCGACCTGGACCCGGCGTTGCAGCAGAAGATCTCCGCGGCGTTCACCGAGAAGGCCAACGTCGACTATCTGAGGGCCAACGGCCTGTGCGGGGAGAAGTGCCAGGTCGGCGACGGTGGCAGTTGGGGCTACGTGGCCGTCGACGACCAGGTCTTCGACGGCGTACGCAAGGTCTGCGAGGTCACCAGGGACAAGAAGTGCGTGAAGTCCTGACCGGCTCGCATTCCGTCGAAGGAGTCCGATGAGCGTTGAGCGATTTCCAGAGACCGTCATCCGGCTGGAGGGCGTGAGTACCCGGTTCGCCCCGGACGTTCTTGCCCTGGACGAGGTGTCCCTCAACGTCCGGGCAGGTGAGGTGGTGGTCCTGCTGGGACTCTCCGGATCCGGCAAGTCCACGCTGCTGCGGCACGTGGACGGGCTGCAGGCGACGAGTTCGGGCGCCGTGCACGTGCTCGGCACCGACGTCGGACTGGCATCCGGGCCCTCGTTGCGCCGACTGCGCCGGCGGATCGGGTTCGTGTTCCAGCAGTTCCACCTCGTCGGCAGCCTGACCGTGCTGGAGAACGTCTGCACCGGCGCGCTCGGCCGCGTCCGCGGGCCGCGGCTCGGCCTGCCCACATATCCGCGGCAGATCCGGCACGAGGCACTGGCCCAACTCGATCGGGTGGGTCTGCTGCCACAGGCCTTCCAGCGCGCGGACACCCTCTCCGGCGGCCAGCAGCAACGCGCCGCGGTAGCCCGGGCGCTGATGCAGCGCCCGGAGATCCTCCTCGCCGACGAGCCGGTGGCCTCGCTGGATCCGGAGTCGTCGACGCAGGTCATGCGATTGATCCGGGAGATCAGCCAGGAGCAGCGCCTGACCGTGCTGTGCAGCCTGCACCAGGTCGATCTCGCGCTGTCCTGGGGTGATCGCGTCGTAGGGCTGCGAGCCGGACGGGTGGTTCTGGACACGCCGGCGCACGGGCTGGACCGCGAGTCGGCCATGGCCATCTACTCGCAGGTGGGTGCGGACGGCGGTGCAGTCCTGGCGATGACCGGATGACCGTCGGGACGGCGCGGGCTTCCGCAACCGATCCCGGGCCGCCCCGCCGCGAACCCGAACCCGGCGCGCCCCGAACGCTGGTTCCGCCGAGCGCCGGGGCGTCGGCGGCGACGCTGGTCGCCGCCGTACTGCTGGGGCTCGGTGTCTGGGCGTTCGCCGACCTGAAGATCAATATCGCGACGCTCGTGGACAGCGCCGGCAACGCGGCGGACTTTCTCGGCAGAATGCTTCCGCTGGACTTCCCGCCCACGGTCGAACTGCTCCGGCTGTGCGGACAGACGCTCTCCATCGTGGTGTGCGCCACGCTGCTGTCGGTGCTGCTCAGCGTGCCGGTGGCCGTGCTGGCGGCGGCCAACACGACCGTGCACCCGACGGCGCGGCTCGGTGCGCGCGGCCTCATCGTGCTGGCGCGGGCGGTCCCGGATGTGGTGCTGGCGATCATCTTTCTTCGGGTGTTCGGGCTGGGAGCGTTCGCCGGCGTGCTGGCGATGGGGCTGCACTCCATCGGAATGATCGGCAAGATGTACGCCGACGCCATCGAACAAATCGACGAAGGGCCGCCGGCGGCGGTACGGGCCGGTGGCGCGACCCGGATGCAGGAGCTCACCGCAGGCGTACTGCCCCAGGTGTTGCCGGCCTTCGTCGCGACCGCGCTGCACCGCTTCGACATCAACCTGCGCATTTCGGTGGTGCTCGGCTTCGTCGGGGTGGAAGGGCTGGGGCACGCGATCGCCACGGCGTTCCGCGGCCTGGACTATCGGCGCGGCATGGCGCTGGCCCTGCTGGTGCTGATCCTGTGCGTCCTCGTCGAGTTGCTCTCCGGCGCGATCCGGCGGGCGCTGCTGCGGGGTGGGCAGGGTCGCGTCCAGCGGGTGCGGGCTGCGCCTGCGACCGCGACCGCGATGGCGACGGCGCCGCCGGTCCGGCGGATCAGCCCGCCGTGGTCGGCCCGGCGGATCCGCCATGCCGGGTACGCCGTCGTCGCCGTACTCGCGGTGCTGGCCTCCATCTGGGGCATCGACGTCTCGCCCGGCGCGATCGTGATGGCGCTGGGCGGCCTCGGCGATGCGCTGGGCCTGTTCTGGCCGCCGGAGACCGGCGGCATCATGCCGGAGCTGCTCGCCGACCTCTGGGTGACGGTCAAGATCGCGCTCGCCGCCACGCTGATGGGTGCCGTCCTGGCGCTGCCCGTTGGTGCCATGGCGGCCCGCAACGTCGCCCCGACACCGGCCGTGGCCCGCGTCTTCCGCGTGTTCGTGGTGACCGTCCGCGGTGTGCCGGAGCTGGTCCTGGCCATCGTGTTCGTGGTGGTGACCGGTCTGGGCCCGGTCGCCGGTGCGCTGGCGTTGGGGATCGGTGCCATCGGCCTGCTCGGCAAACTCGTCGCAGACTCGCTCGAGGAGGTCGACCCGGGTGTCGAGCAGGCACTGCGGGCCACCGGTGCCGGCCGTTGGCAGGTGTTCTTCTCGGCCACCGTGCCGCAGGCGGCGCCGGCGTTCGTCGGGCATCTGCTGTACCAGCTCGATGTGAACATCCGGTCCGCGACCCTACTGGGCATCGTCGGTGCCGGTGGCATCGGATTCCAACTGCAGAATGCCGCACGGGTGCTGGAGTTCGGCGTGGTCACCACCGTGATGCTGCTCGTGTTCTGCACCGTGCTGCTTGTGGAACTCCTCGCGGTGTGGCTGCGCCGCGTGGTGCGTTGAGGTCCCGCGTGGTCCCGACCTGGCGAAACAACTGTGACCGTTGTTCACCTGAGTGGTCGCCCGCGTTTGTCGATGCCCGGTTGTCCGGACAACCGGGTCCCACATGCTCGCCGGGTGACCTCGACACGATATCTGGAGATCGCCGACCGGCTCGCCGCGGAACTCGCCGCATGCGCTCCGGGCACGCGGGTGGCCAGCGAGAACGAGATCTCGACGCGCTTCGGGGTGGGCCGCGCCGCCTCCCGCTCCGCGCTGCAGGAGTTGGAACGCCGGCTGGTGGTCCGCCGGATCCAGGGTGCCGGCACGTTCGTCAACCGGCGCATCGACTACGTCATCTCGCGCCGGCGGCCTCCGTCGTGGACCGCCACGGTCACCGCGGCAGGGGCTACGCCGCGTGCGCACGTCAAGGCGGTGGAGCGCATGCCGATGCCGGCCGATCTGGCCGCGCGGCTTGGTGTGCCGGTCAATACCGCGGCGCACCGGGTGATCCGCCACTTCTATATCGATGACCTCCTCGTCTCCCGGGTTCATGAGTGGATCCCGACGGATCTGGTGCCCGACCTGGGACTTGCGCTGCACGCGGTGGAGTCGCTCGACCTGGTCCTGCGGCAGATGGGTCGGGTCCGACCGGTGCGGGCGTGGTGCCGGGTCAGCCTGGACGCCGCCCCGCCGGACGTGCTGGCGGCGCTGCAGATCGAGGCGAGCGTCCCGGTCTGGCTGGTGGAGAGCGTCAGCCGTGATGGCGACAGCGATCGCGGGCTGATGTGCAGCAGCGCGTGGACCCGCGGCGACGCGGTCCGAATGGTGGTTGAACTCGACCAGTTCGTGTCCCCGGACGATGTGAAGGAGGAGCAGTGACGCAGATGCTCAGCAGGGAGCAGCGGTGCGCCCTGATGGCCGAGGCGGAGCCGGCGGCGTTGACCGCGCTCGCCGATGCGTGCCTCGCCGACGGCGTGGACGTGCGGGTGCTGGTCGCCCCGGAGGTCGGCTGCGTCACCGTGCAGGTACGTGAGCCGGTGGGGGCGGAGCGCTTCCTGCTCGGGGACGTGCTGGGGTGCCGGGCCGAGGTTGAACTCGCCGGGCACCGGGGCTGGGCGATGCGGCTCGGCGACGACCGTGCCGCGACGTTGGCCGCGGCCGTACTGGACGCCGAAGCACAGGCTGGCCGGTCGCGTGCCGGTGAGGTCGATGCGCTGTGCCGACGGGTGCTTGCCGACCGGGAGCAGCGGGAGGCGCGGGAGTGGGCCGAGCTCGCTGCGACGGTGGTCGAGTTCGAGGTGCTGACATGATCAACGTATCCGCCGAGCGTGTTGTCGCCGTGGCGCTGCGCCCCGAGGAGGCGCACGCGACATTCCGGGCCGTACTGGATGCGCTGTCCCGGCCCGGGTGGATCACCCGGCTGCCGACGGCCCCGCTCGGCGTGGTCCCGGCGCCGATCGTGCCGGTGTTGGCCCTGGCCGACCTCGGCACCGGCGTGTGCGTCCTCGACGAGGACGGCGGATGGACCGACGCGGTCGGCCTCGCGACCAACGCACCGGCCGTCGCGCTGGGGGAGGCGCGGCTGGTGGCGGCGACCCGTCCGGTCCGGGCGGAGGAACTGCTTGCCGTGCACCGGGGCAGCGCCGGGGCCCCGGAGGACGGCGCGCTGGTCTGCCTGCCGGTGCGCGATGTGGACGGTGGCCCGACGGTGTGGCGGTTGTCCGGTCCGGGCGTGGACGGTGAGCGACGGATCGCACCGGTCGGCCTGCCGGAGGGGATCTTCGATGCCCGCGCCGAGGCCGTGTCGGGTTTTCCGGCGGGAGTGGATCTGCTGCTGGTCACACCGGACGGCCGGATTCTGGGCGTGCCGCGGAGCACCACCGTTGTCAAGGAGGGGTGATGGGATATTCCGGAGCGCGCGGCGGCCTTGCCGCGATCCTCGCCGCCGAGGACCTGGTCCGTCGGCAGCGCGACCACGCACCGGCGCCGTGGGCGTCGACCGAGCAGATCATCGAGCGGTTCCGGCTCGCCGTGGATCGGGTGATGGGCGAGGCGGGCCTGTACCACGAGGCCACCACCGCGGCGGCGCTGCGCCAGGGCGAGGGCGACTCGCTGGAGGCGTCCCACCTGGTTCGGGCACACCGGTCCACGCTGCCCCGGCTGGCGGTGAGCGAGCCGGTCGACCCGGACGAGATGGTCGTACTGCGGCGCATCGTGCCGGCCTTCCGGGAGCCCGACGGACCCCAGCTGCTGGGCCGCACCACCGACTACACCGGCCGGTTGCTGGAGCAGCCGGTCGGACCACCCGCTCCGGCCGCACCCACATCGGCGCCGTCGGCCGCGGCGCCGCCGGCGACTCCGCTGGTCGAGCCGGCGTCACCGCGGGCCGAGGAGCTGCGCAGCCCGCGCCGGTTCCTGGACCTGCTCCGCAAGCTCGACCTCGTGGTCGAGCACCGGGGGGAGCGCGGCGATCCGGAACCGCACGACATCACGCGCAAGCCGGCCCGCCCACCTGCGGAACGCTCGGCGGTGCTGGCCGCGATGGCCCGTGCCGAGACCGGGGCGCTGATCGCACTGTGGTACCGGTCGGTCCTCGGGCCGGACGGCAACGTGCACGAGGTGACCCTGGGCGAGGTTCGGCACGGTCGGCTGCCGCTGCGGGTACGCCATCCGCACACCGGCAACCCGGTCACCATCGGTGAGTTCCGCGCGACCGAGGCCGAAGCGATCGAGGATCTCGACGGACCGGACGAGGACCGCACCCGGTTCGACGTCGGCTACGGCCTGTGCTTCGGCCACAACGAGCGCAAGGCGATCGCCATGGCGAACCTCGACATCGCCAACCGGCGCTTCGGCCGGGCCGGCACGCTCGAGCAACTGCTGCTGCTCACCACCGACGGCCTGGACTCGGCCGGCTTCCTGGAGCACCTCAAGCTCCCGCACTACGTCACGTTCCGCTCGATGGTGGAGCGCAAGCAGGCCGTCCGCGACGCGGCTGACGCCGGTGACGGGCCGGATGCGCGGGGCGTCGAGCCCGCGGGAAAGGAATGCCGATGACCGCCACGCTCGACGCACCGAGCATCGAGACGCTGCTCGCCGACGTCGACGCCGGTACGCCGACGCCCGGACTGCTGGACGAGGGCGCCAAGCGGGAGATCCGCCGGGCCACCCTCACCGCGGTCTGCGTGCCCGGGTACCAGGTGCCGTTCGGTTCCCGGGAGATGCCGGTGGCCCGGGGCTGGGGCTCCGGCGGGTTGCAGGTCACCCTCGCGGTGATCGGCGCGGACGACACCGCGAAGGTGATCGACCAGGGTGACGACGCGGGGGTCAACGCGACGAACCTGCGTCGGCTCATCGCGGCAAGCACCGGATGCGCCGAATCCGCCGATACCCGGGAGGCGTCCGTGGTGCAGACCCGCCACCGCATCCCGGAGGAGGCCCTCGGCACCGAACACATCCTGGTCTTCCAGGTGCCGGTGCCGGAGCCGCTGCGCGGGGTGCAGAAGTCGGTGGTGGAGTGCGCGCGGATGCACGCCGAGGCCGACTACTCGAAAATCTGGGTGAGCCTCTACGAGGACCTGGTCCGCAACGGCGTGATCACCGCTTCCACCGGGTACCCGGTGCTGGTCGGTGGCCGGTACGTGATGGCCACCAGCCCGATCCCGCGCTGGGACGTCCCGCGGCTGCACCGGTCGGCGCACCTGAATCTGTTCGGCGCCGGCCGCGAGAAGAAGATCTACGCCGTCCCGCCGCACACCGACGTGCAGCCGCTGGCCTTCGACGACGTGCCGTTCGAGGTGGAGTACCCGCCGGGCGCCCGCTGCAAGCTCTGCGGCAGCGACGACGTGTACCTCGTCGAGGCCGGCCCGAACGGCGGCTTCGCCTGTAGCGACACCGAGTGGTGCGCCCGGGTACGGGGCGCCGACGCCGACCTGCCGGCACACCGGGAACGTGCGCCCCTGCACCTGCTTCCGGACCCCGCACGGCGGGCGGCCGCCGCCGGCGCGGCGGCCCGCGCGACCCCCCGGGCCGCCGCGCCGCGGCAGATCGTGCCGACCGCCCACGAGTGGGCGCTGCGGGTCGACGGCCTCGGCAAGGTCCACGGCCGGGGCGGCGCGTACGCCGTGGCGGGCACCGGCCCGGAGCACGGCACCGCCGTGAGTCCCGCGACCGGCGCGATCGTCGCGGCCTGGGACGTTTCCTTCGACGTCGCGCCCGGTGAGGCGCTGGGCCTGATCGGGGAGTCGGGCTCCGGCAAGTCGACCGTGCTGGGCTGCGTGATCGGCGACCTGCCGGCGACCGCAGGTCAGGTCCGGCTGGCCGGGGTGGACGGCGGTGCCACCGACATCCTGCGCATGCCCGACGCGGCCCGGCGACGCCTGCGGATCGACTCCATGGCGGTGGTGTACCAGGATCCGGCCACCGGCCTCGATCTCGACGTGACCGCCGGCGGCAACATCGCCGAGCGCCTCACCGCCGCGGGTTGGCGGGGATACCACGACATCCGACGGCGGGCCGCGGAGCTACTGGACCGCGTCGAGGTGCCACTGTCCCGAATGGACGATCCGGTGCGGACGTTCTCCGGCGGCATGCGGCAGCGGGTGCAGATCGCCAAGGCGCTCGCCACCGAACCGCCGGTACTGCTGCTCGACGAGCCCACCACCGGCCTCGACGCCTCGGTGGCCGCCGGCGTCCTCGACCTGCTGCGCGGGTTGTTCGCGGAGCGCGACGTGGCCGCCGTCGTGGTGAGCCACGACTTCGCCGTGATCGAGGCGCTGACCGACCGGACGATGGTGATGCAGCTCGGCCGGGTGGTGGAGCGGGGCCTCACCGACCAGCTCTTCCACGACCCCCACCACCCATACACCCAGCGGCTCGTCGCCGCGGCCCGGAGGTGAGTGCCATGCGACCGGCCGAACCGGTGCTCTCGGTGCGCGATCTGGTGAAGACCTTCACCCTGCACACCATCGACGGGCGGCGGGTCAGCTCGCTGCACGGCGTCGACGTCGACGTCCACGCCGGCGAGCACGTCGCGCTCGCGGGCCCCAGTGGCGCCGGCAAGTCCTCGCTGCTGCGCTGCGTCTACCGGATGTACCTGCCGGACTCGGGCTCGGTGCGGCTGCACACCGCGGACGGGTGGACGGAACTCACCGACCTGTCCGACCGGGCGATGGCGCACCT
Organism: Micromonosporaceae bacterium; assembly: GCA_035296325.1. Classification (GTDB taxonomy): domain Bacteria; phylum Actinomycetota; class Actinomycetes; order Mycobacteriales; family Micromonosporaceae; genus DATHBD01. The sequence goes on from DATHBD010000027.1 coordinate 89,318, forward strand.
GCGGGGTCGGGACTTCGGCTACGTCGCGCAGTTCCTCGCGGCCCCGCCGCGGACCGGGCCGCTGGGCGTCGTCACCGCGGCCGGCCGACGCCGCGGCCTGGACCGCGCCGCATCGCGGGACGCCGCCGCCGACGCGCTGCGCCGGCTCAACCTCGACGAGGCGCTCTGGGACGTCGACTGCGGCGTGCTCTCCGGCGGCGAGCGGCAGCGGGTGAACCTGGCGGCCGGCACTGTCGCGCCACCCCGGCTGCTGCTGCTGGACGAGCCGGTGTCGGCGCTCGACCCGGCCAATCGGGAGTCCGCGCTGGAACTGCTCGGCTCGCTGGCCGACCAGGGTGTCGCCGTCCTCGCCGTCTTCCACGACATCGACGCCATGCGGCGGCTGGCGTCACGCGTCGTGCACCTGCGCGACGGTCGGGTCGTCGCGCAGGGCACACCGACTGAGATCCTGGCGGAGGTCAGCTGATGGGTACCGGATTGTTCGAACCCACCGCGCAGCGGTGGACGCTCGGCTCACCGCCGGCGGACTACGTACTGGGCCACGTCCGCGCGGTGCTGCCGGACCGGGTCATCGACGACGCGCTCGTGGCCGTCCGCGATGGTCGGATCGATGCGGTGCAACCGCATCCGGGCGGTGTGCGGGCCGATGTGGACGGGCAGGGGCTGCTCTGCATCCCCGGCCTGGTCGACATCCACAGCGATGGGCTCGAGAAGGAACGGCTGCCGAGACCGGGTGCGGAGCTGCCGCTGGAGTTCGCGCTGCTGTCCTTCGAAGGCAAGCTGCGGGCGGCCGGCGTCACCACGGTGTTTCACGGCGCCGGCTTCGAGGCGAGCCGGGGCCGGGGCCTGAACCGCTCGGTGGAGACCGCCCAGCAGGTGTGCGAGGTGGTACAGGCGCGCCACGACGGCATGGTCGATCACCGGATCCTGTACCGCCTGGACGTGCGGTGCCCGGAAGGGCTCGCGGCGCTGACCCGCACGCTGCGCACGGTGCCGGACGGCGCGCTCGTCTCACACGAGGACCACACACCGGGGCAGGGCCAGTACGCCGACCGCCGCTACTACGAGCGCTACCTGGTCGGGACGCGGGGACTCTCCGAGGAGGAGGCCCGCACCCACGTGGACCAGCTGATCATCGACCGCGACGGCCGGCTCGACATCCGTGAGCAGGCGATGGACTGGCTCGGGCAGCAGGCCCGCAGCGGGCGGATCCGGCTGCTCGGCCACGATCCGGCAACGGCGGACGACATCGCGGCGCTGCGGGCCCGGGGCGGTTCGGTGGCCGAGTTCCCGACCACCCTGGAGGCGGCCCTCGCCGCACGCGAGCACGGCCTGCCGGTGGTGATGGGCGCTCCGAACGTCCTGCGCGGTGGCTCGCACAACGGCAACGCCTCCGGACGTGATCTCGTGGGACGAGGCCTGGTCACCGCACTCGCCTCCGACTATCTGCCCTCGGGCCTGCTCGCCGCCGCGCTGATGCTCGCCGCCGACGGACTGGCCACCCTGCCGCAGGCGGTCAGCCTGGTCACGGCGGGCGCCGCCGAGGTCGCCGGCCTGTCCGACCGGGGTCGTCTCGAGCCGGGTCTGCGCGCCGACGTGGTGCTGGTTGCCCCGGGCGCGCGGTGGCCCGTCGTGCGGTCCGTGCTGTCGCCGGCGACGCGGCCGGGCGGGAGTGTGGCGCCGTGAACCCGCGAATGATCGGGTGGCCTGTACCTGAGCCGGACATCTCCGCGGAGACACATCCCGCCCTCGCCGCCGCGGCGCGCGCCGCCACCAGCGCCTTCGGCGCCGCCCGCGCGCGATTCGACCGGGAACAGCTGGCCGAGAAGGTCCGGATGGGTGCGGACGGCACGGCGACCATGCGGCTGGACATCCTGGTGGACGAGGCGATCGCCGAGGTCGTGAACGCCCACCGGGTCAACCTGCTCAGCGAGGAGATCGGGGTCATCGACAACGGGTCGGCGGTCACCCTCGTCATCGACCCGGTGGACGGCACGGCGAACGCCGCCGCCGGCGTACCGCTGTCGGCGTTCGCCGGCGTCGTCGCCGTCGACGGCGTTGCGACCGAGGCCCTCACCTGCTGGCTGGAGACGGGTCGTAGTTGGCACGCCGTCGCGGGAAAGCCGACGCCCTACCGCACCAGCGGTCGTCGTGAGCTGGACGGCGCGGCGGTGAGCCTGCTGCGTCCGCACCGGCGTAACGCCGACGCCTGGTGGCGGGTGGCCCGGCGGGCCGAGCGGATCCGCATCCTGTCCACCAGCTGCCTGGAGGCCGCGCTGGTGGCCGAAGGCTCGACCGATGCCTTCGCCGACCCCGGGTCGGACACGCACCGGATCATGGATCTCGCCGCTGCCATGGTGATGGTGCCGGCCGCCGGCGGAGCTGTCATCGACGCGTTCGGCCGCCCACTCGTCATCGACCCAGACCTGACCCGGCGCTGGTCCGGCGTGGTCGCGGCGACCCCGGAGCTGGCCGAGCAGCTCGCCAGCACGATCAGCGACAACCGCGAGGAGCAGGCATGACACCGTCGACGCGGCACCGGCTCGGCGAACTGATCGACGGCCTCGCCGGCCTCCCTTACGGCGGCGAGGCGGTGGACCAGCGCACCCATGCGTTGCAGACGGCCTGGTACGCGGCGCAGGCCGAAGCCGACGACGAGCTCATCCTGGCCGCCGCACTGCACGACATCGGCCGTGCCGACCCGATCCGGGCGGCGTACCCGGATCTGCCACACGAGCTGGCCGGGGCGGCGTTCGCGGAGCGGCACGTGGGTACGCGGGCCGCCTGGCTGATCGCCCAGCACGTTCCGGCCAAGCGGTACCTGGTCGCCACCGACCCGGAGTACCGGGATTTGCTGAGCCCTGTGTCGGTCAGGTCGCTCGCCCGGCAGGGCGGCCCGATGGATGCCCACGAGGTGGCGCAGTTCGAGGCACATCCGATGGCGAGCGACGCCGCGCGGCTGCGGCGCTGGGACGACGCGGCCAAGGACCCGCGCGGGCCGGAACTGAGCCTGGACGATGTACTTGCCGCGTACGACCGCGTGGCAGCGACGTCGTCCGGAGCGGCGACCTCCGCGACGTCACCCTGACTTCACCTTCCATCCGCCCACGGCACGCCGACCGGCCCGGTTGTCCTGCAAGCCTGCCGGCATGTCGACTTCCCGATGGCGCTCCGCCGTGACCGCCGGAACGCTCGCCGCAGGCCTGTGCGCGGTGCCGACCGCCGCACAGGCCGGCGCATCCCACCCGGACCACGCTCAGCGGGCCCGAACGTTCGATCTGCAGGCCCACCGCGGTGGCCTGGCGCTACGACCGGAGAGCACCCTCAGCGCCTTCGGCAACGCCCTCCGGCTGGGCGTGAGCACCCTTGAGCTGGATGTCCAAATCACCCGCGACGGCCAGGCCGTCGTCACCCATGATCGCCGGGTGGACGCACGCAAGTGCGCCGACACCGGTCCGGTCGTTCCGGGCGACCCGATGTACCCGTACGTCGGCCGGTACGTCAACACGTTGACCCTGGCCCAGGTCCGGACGCTGGACTGCGGATCGCGGACGCTGCCGGAGTACCCGCTGCAGCAGGCGGTGCCGGGCTCGCGGATGCCGCTGCTGCGCGAGGTGTTCGACCTGGTGAAGCGGTACCGGGCCGACGACGTCAAGCTGAACATCGAAACCAAGGTCGAGGCGGGCGCCCCGCACGAGACGGCGCCGCGGGAGCAGTTCGTCCAGGTGGTGGCGGCCGAGATCGGCTCGGCCGGCTTCGGCCACCGGGTGAGCATCCAGAGCTTCGACTGGGGCGCGCTGATGCGGATGCGCGAGGTGGCACCGCGGCTGCCCCTGGTGGCCCTGACTAACCGGGACTTCCTCCAGATCGGCCGGCCCGGAGCTTCGCCGTGGCTGGGCGGCATCGACATCGACACCTTCGGCGGTGATCCGATCGCGGCGATCCGCTCCTTCGGCGCCACGACGTTCTCCCCGGTGCACGGCTTCCCGCAGAACGGCGCGGCGACCGACACCGGGTACCAGCCGTACGTGACGCGGGCGATGGTGGCGCACGCGCACCGGCACGGCATCAAGGTGATCCCGTGGACGGTCAACGACCCCGCGACGGTGCACAAGTTGATCGACGACGGTGTCGACGGCATCATCACCGACTACCCGGACCGGGTGCGCGACATCCTCGCCGCCCGCAAGCTCCGGCTGCCCCGGGGATATGCCTCTCCATTCGACATCCAGGGTCACCGCGGCGCCCGGGCGGTCCGGCCGGAGAACACGCTCGCCGGGTTCCGTCACGCCCTCGTCAATCCGGACGTGTCCACATTGGAACTGGACACCGGAGTGAGCGAGGACGGGCACCTCGTGGTGCTGCACGACCGTACCGTCAACGGTTCGCACTGCGTCGACACCGCTCCGGTGGTTGCCGACGACCCGGAGTACCCCTATGTCGGCAAGTTGGTCCGCGACCTCACCCTGGGGCAGCTGAAGACGCTCGACTGCGGCGTCCGTACGCTGCCGGACTTCCCGCGCCAGCAGGCCGTGCCGGGGGAGCGGGTACCGACGCTCATCGAGGTGTTCGACCTGGTGAAGGCGAGCGGCCGGACCGACGTCGGCCTCAACATCGAGACGAAGATCAGCCCGGTGACTGACGACACGGTCGACCACCGGACGTTCACCGCGAAGTTGGTGACGGCTATCCGGGGAGCCGGCATGGTCCGGCGCGCCACCATCCAGTCATTCGACTGGCGCACCATTATCCTGGCCCGCGAACTCGACCGACGGATCGGCACGGTCGCGCTGGTGTGGCAGTACGGTCCCGCGGAGTGTGCAAGCCTGGCCGACGAGTGCTCGCTGCAGGCTGTCTACGGTGACCCGGACGTGGCGAGCCCGTGGACCGGCGGCCTGGACTGGTGGGATCACCGCGATCTCGGCAGGCTGGTCCGGGCGACGGGTGCGCGGACGGTGTCGGCGAACTGGCAGGTGCACGACCCGGGCCAGGGCACTGTCGCTTCCCCGGACTGGTACCTGCGGCAGAACCCGGCCTACTTCCACGGCCCGACGGTGGAGGTGCTCCAGCGCCGGGACCGGCTGAAGGTCATCCCGTACACCGTCAACGACGAAGCCACCATGCAGCGCCTCATCGATCTGCACGTCGACGGCATCATCAGCGATGACCCGGATCTGCTCGTCGCGGTGGCGCGGCGCAACGGCCTTCGCTAACCGGGGCGGTGCGCCCACGCCGGCGATCGCCGCCCGGCAGCGGCCGTTGCGGGCCAAGCGGCGCACCCGTTCGAACCGAACGGGTGCGCCGGCGCTAATGATGATCACGGGCGGTCGTTTCGACCGCCCCGCTGGCTATCGCTCTTCGGCCTCGGCCACCGGGGCCGGGTCGGCCGCGGGAGCGGGCGTCCGAGCGGCGGCGTTGTCCTTCTCACGGCGGACCATCTCGGTGAGTACGATCTGGTCGTACTTCGCCTCTGCGGCGCGAGCCTTGCGGTCGGCTTTGCCGACGACGTTCAGCGCCTTCTTCCGCGCCGCGCGGAGCTTGCCGCGGCTCTTTCCGGACGCCTTGATCGCCCGCTTGAGCCGGATCACCTCGTCGCGCGCGTGCTCAAGCGCGGTCTCGTTGTCGCGCGTCTCGGCGGCGTTCGCCTTGACCTGGTCGTCCAGCGCCGAGAGGTCGGCCCGGGCCTTGTCGGCGGCGGCCTTGGCGGCCTCCGCCTTATCGCGTCGGCGATGCAGCTTCGGCTGAGCGTCGCTGTCGTGCCGCTGTGCGGAATCCTGGATGGCTGCTGTCACGATTTCTCCTTGGCGAGGGTTGCACGGGGCGGCCCCGACCGGCGGGGCCGCCAACACGTGCCGGCACAACACGTCGTGCCGTGGTGGAGCTACTTCTTCTTGTCCTTCTTCTTGTCCTTCTTCTTGTCCTTCTTCGACTTCTTCGCCATGGTCGCCCCCCTTCAATCGCTCAGATGGACCGCGCGGCACCGCTGTGCAGCGGCGGCTGCCCGCCGTACGCGCACCGGCAACCGTTCGTTAACCTTACGAACACCTACACGACATGTCACCAAACGCAAGATGAACTCCTTGTGGTACTTGCCACCTTGCGCTCCGCCTCGCGGAGGACAATCGGGCTACCCGACGGTGCCCGACCGATGACTTTGCCGGCCGGCACCGGTCTACCTCACCGAGGGCCACAACGCCGGACTGGGGATCAACATGAACGTACCGAAGGTTGCCGAACGCGACGATTGGTTGGCCGCGCGGAAGGCGCTGCTCGCGAGCGAGAAGGAGGCGACCCGGGCGAAGGACGCGCTGAACGCCCAGCGCCGCAACCTGCCGATGGTCAGGATCGACAAGGAGTACGTTTTCGCCGGCCCGGAGGGCAGCGTCGGGCTCTCGGACCTGTTCGCGGGGTGTCGCCAACTCGTCGTCCAGCACTTCATGTTCGACCCGTCATGGGAGGACGGCTGCGGCAGCTGCACCGGGGCCGTGGATGGCATCTCCGACGGGCTGCTGCGGCAACTGCGCGCCCGGGACACCAACCTCGTCGTCGTGGCCAGGGCCCCGCTCGCCAAGCTTGACCGGTACCGCGCGAAGCGGGGTTGGGCGATGCCGTTCTACTCGTCGTACGGTTCCGACTTCAACTACGACTTCCACGTCACGTTGGACGCGTCGGTCGCACCGATCCAGTTCAACTACCGCGGCCCTGACGAGCTGCGCGAGGCTGGCCTGGGCTGGATCCTCAAGACCGAGGACCAACCGATGGAGCAGCCCGGATACAGCTGCTTTCTGCGCGCCGACGAGGGGATCTTCCACACCTACTCGACCTTCGGGCGCGGCACCGAGCAGGCCAGCGACGCCTACGGATTCCTCGACATGACGGCACTCGGACGCCAGGAGGACTGGGAGGAGCCCAAGGGCCGCGCAGCCACCGCACGCGGCGCCGTTCCCAGCTTCACCTGACAGGCACCGCTTCCCGCTCGATCAACCGCTCGAACCCGTCGAGCAGCGCACGCAGACCGATCTCGAACAGCGCGTCGAGGTCGAAGTCGTACCCGTCGGGTAAGCCGGTCATCACCGCGGTGAAGTGCGGGCTCGTGCCGGACTGCATGAGGGCGCGCAGGGCGGGGGACTGCGCGTCGGCCCATTGCTCGTCGGACAGGCCGGTGTCGGCCTGCGCGTGGGCTTCGCGCTCCAGATTGACGGCGAGGCCCTGCCCGTGGCTGTACAGCAGAATGTGCAGGTCGAGGACGCGGGCCGCGGGCAGGCCAAGGCCGGTGAGACCACTGAGCACCCACTCGCCGTGACGTAGCAGGTTCGGTAGCGGGAGTGGCCGGGCGAGCGGGCCGAGCTGGGCGAGCCAGGGGTGGTGGCCGTACAGGCGCCAGAGCGTGCGGGCCCCGAGCTCGGCTCGAGCTCGCCAGCCCTCAGGCGGGATCGCCGGATAGCGCGCCTCCCCGTATGCGGCGTCCGCCATCAGAAGCACGAGGTCGTCCTTGCTGGCGACGTGCCGGTACAGCGACATGGTGGCCACGCCCAGTCGCGCGGCAACCGCACGCATCGACAGCGCGTCCAGGCCTTCCGCGTCGGCGAGTTCGACGGCTGCCCGGACCACGCGATCGCGACTCAACTCGGCGTCCTCGGCGCCGCCGGGTCCAACCCGGGCAGCGTTGGGGCGCACCCCGGGTGCCGCAGCGGGCCGGGTAGCCGCAGCGGGCCTGGTGGCCGCCGGCTGCCGGGCGACCGGTGGGCGAGCCGGGCGACCGGTCCGGGCCGACGGTGCGGGGACAGACGGAGTGACGATCGTGCCCACCCGGGGCTGGGCCCGGACGACGCCCTCGCGGCGCAACTCGCTCAGGGCCCTGGTCGCGGTCGCCAGCGCCACTCCCCACTCGGCGGCGAGGGCGCGCGTCGAGGGCAGACGTTCACCGGGGACCAGCTCGCCGGCTGCGATCCGGCGGCGCAGCTCTGCGGCGATGCGTAGGTACGGCGGCTGCATCGGCATGGGGTGAGCCCTTTCTGTCCTAGTACACAGGTTCCGCTGTACTAGCTCAGTGTGCTCCAAAATCCTTGTTAGCAACACGGTTTACACCGTACCTTCGATTTGCGTACAGCGTATTGGAGGAACCATGAAGACCGTGCTCATCTCCGGCGCCGGTGTCGCCGGACCGACCCTCGCGTACTGGCTGCACCGCCGTGGGTTCGCCCCTACGGTGCTGGAACGCGCCCCTGCCATGCGTGCCGGCGGGCAGGCCGTCGACGTGCGTGGCGTTTCCCTCGACGTGATCGACCGGATGGGGCTACTCAATGATGTGCGTCGAGTCCGTACCAGAATGCGGGGCATGTCCATGGTGGACGCTGCCGGCACCGAGATCATGCGCTCCACCGAGACGGCCCTGAGCAGCGGCCGGTTGGACAGCGATGACGTCGAGCTGCTCCGGGAGGATCTGACCGACCTGCTGTACGAGCAGACGAGGGAGAACGTCCGGTACCGCTTCGGCGACGCGGTCACCGCGCTGGAGCAGCACGGTGACGGGGTACGGGTCACCTTCGACCATGCCGAGCCGGCCACCTTCGACCTGGTGGTCGGCGCCGATGGTCTGCACTCCGCGGTACGGCGCCTGGCCTTCGGCCCGGAACAGCAGTACGTGCACCACCTCGGCGCGTACCTCGGGGTGTTCACCGCCCCGAACTTCCTCGAGCTGGACCGCTGGCAGGTATGGCTACGCGCGGAGGACGTCGGATACGGCATCTTCGCGGCCCGGAACAACACGGAGATCCGGGTCAACCTGGGGTTCGCGTCCCCGCCACTGGAGTACGACCGACGCGACGTCGACGCGCAGCGCAAGATGATCGAGGACCGGGTCGCCGCAGTGGGATGGGAGACCCCTCGACTGCTTGCCGCGATGTGGCAGGCAACCGACTTCTACTTCGACGCGATGGCGCAGGTCCGGATGGACTCGTGGGCCACCGGACGGGTGGCGCTGCTCGGCGACGCGGCGTACTGTCCGTCGCCGCTTTCCGGGCAGGGCACCAGCCTCGCACTGGTCGGCGCCTACGTGCTTGCTGATGCGCTCTCGCGCTGCGGCGGCGAGCACCTCCTCGGGTTTGAGCGGTACCAGCGCCGGATGCGCGAGTTCGTCGCGCTCAACCAGGCGTTGGCGACCGAGAATCCGGGCGGGCAGGCATCTGAGGCGTCGATCGAGCGGGCGAAGTCGGCCATTGATCTGGATGCCGAAGCGGAGCGGTGACCGCCCGCTGGCGGTTGCGCCGACGGCGCCGACGAACCGCCGGGTCGTTGCCGGTCAGCGTTCACCCCGGCGACATCTCACGATCGGCTTCGCCGACTACACCTTCGGGGAGCCAACTACTCCGGGGAGTGATCGTGACCTCTGACAACTGGACCCGTCGGCGCGTGCTCGGCACCACGGCGGCTGCCGCGCTCGGTTCCCTGACGGCATCGGCGGTGTCCCCGGGGCGGGCCGCCGCGTTCGTGCCCAATGGCCGTCCGGTCCTGACGTCGGGCGTGCAGAGCGGCGACGCCGTCGGCGGCTCGGCGGTGCTCTGGACCCGCGCGGACCGCGCGTCGCGGATGGTCGTCGAGGTCAGTGAGCGGCCGGACCTGCGTGGCTCCCGCACGCTACGAGGCCCGCTCCTGCGGGAAGCACACGACTTCACCGGCAAGGTACGGATCCCCGGAGTGCGGCCGGGACAGCGTCTGTACTACCGGGTGCGCGCCGAGGCCGACCATGGCCGGAGCAGCGAACCGGTGACCGGCTCATTGTTCGTGCCGGGTCGCCGCGACGACATCCGGTTCGTGTGGACCGGCGATATCAACGGCCAGGGCTGGGGGATCAACCCGGACATCGGCGGCATGCGGATCTTCCGGGCGATGCGCGACGTGCGACCGGACTTCTACCTGTGCAGCGGCGACACCATCTACGCCGACGGCCCGATCAGCGCCACCCAGGCGCTGCCTGACGGGCGGGTCTACCGCAACGTGACCACCGAGGCGAAGAGCCATGTGGCGGAGAACCTCGACGACTTCCGCGGCAACTACGCGTACAACCTGCTCGACGACAACTTTCGGGCATTCGCCGCGGAAGTGGCCCAGATCAACCAGTGGGACGATCACGAGGTGCGCAACAACTGGTACCCGGGTCAGGTGTTCACCGATGACCGCTACACCGAGAAGCGTGCCGACGTGTTGGCGGCGCGCGCCCGCCAGGCCTTCGACGAGTACCTGCCCGTCACGCCCGGCCGCCCGATGTACCGCAGGCTGTCCTATGGCCCGCTGATGGACCTGTTCGTCCTGGACATGAGGACCTGCAAGGACCCCAACGACGACAACCGGTACGCCGACCCGCGACGCGGCCTGCTCGGTCACGAGCAGCGGGAGTGGCTGATCCGGGAGTTGCGCGCGTCGGTGGCGACCTGGAAGGTGATCGCCATCGATCTGCCGCTGGGCCTCGTCGTGCCGGACGGGCCGGCGGCGTTGGAGGGCGTGGCCCAGGGCGACAACGGCGGGCCGTTGGGCCGGGAGCTGGAGTTCGCCCGCGTACTGCAGACGGCGCACCGGTGCGGGGTCGCCAACATCGTCTTTCTCACCGCCGACGTCCACTACGCGGCCGCGCACCACTACGACCCGGCCCGCGCCGCCATCGGCGACTTCACGCCGTTCTGGGAGTTCGTTTCCGGGCCGGCCAACGCCGGGGCGTTCGGCCCCAACACGCTGGACGGCACGTTCGGCCCAGAGGCGGTGTTCGTCCATGCGCCGCCGCGTGCCAATGCCTCACCGATGGAGGGGTACCAGCACTTCGGTGAGGTCCAGATCGACCGCGACAGCGCGGCGATGACCGTACGCCTTCGCGATCAGGACAACGTGGTGCTCTGGTCGACGACGTTGTCGGCGGCGCCGTGAGAATCGTCCGGCTGGCCAACTTCGTCACCGAAAGCTCGGGCGGCCTGCGGACCGCGCTGCGCGAACTCGGCACCGGGTACGCGGCGGCCGGTCACGATCCGGTGCTGATCGTGCCCGGCCGACGCGCCGCAGACGAGATGACCGAGCAGGGTCGGGTCATCACGGTTCCCGGCCCGATGGTGCCCGGCACGGGAGGCTACCGGGTCGTGCTGGACCGGGTCCGGATGATGCGGGTGCTCGACACGGTGCGGCCCGACCGACTGGAGGTGTCCGACCGCACCACGCTGCGCTGGACCGGCCGCTGGGCCCGGCGGCGCGGTGTGCCATCCGTGATGGTGTCGCACGAGAGTCTGGTCGGGCTGCTCCGCGTCCTGACCGGGGATCGTCGGCACCTCGACCGGGTGGCCGACCGGCTGAACGCCCGGACCATCGGGCAGTACGATCGCGTGGTGTGCACCACGGCGTGGGCCGCCGAGGAGTTCCGCCGTCTCGGTGCGCCGAACCTGAGTCAGGTTCCGCTCGGCGTGGATCTCGAGCACTTCCACCCCGGCCGGTACGACGCCGGTCTGCGATCCGCGCTCGCACCGTCCACCGACGTCCTGCTGGTGCACTGCGGCCGGCTGTCGCCGGAGAAACGCCCGGAACGGTCCATCGCTGCGCTGGCACACCTGCGAAGTCGCGGCGTCGCGGCGACCCTTGTCGTCGTGGGTGACGGGCCGTGCGGCCCTCGGCTACGGGCCTCCGCGGAGCGCAACGGGCTTCCGGTGCGTTTCCTGCGGTACGTGTCGGACCGCGACGAACTGGCCCGCCTGCTGGCCACCGCGGACATCGTGCTGGCACCGGGCCCGGTGGAGACGTTCGGCCTCGCCGCCCTCGAGGCACTGGCCAGCGGCACCCCGGTGGTGGTCAGTGCGGAGAGCGCGCTGCCCGCGGTGATCGGCGATGCCGGCGCGGCAGCCGTGGGCAACGGACCGGCCTACGCTGACGCGGTGCTCGACCTGGCCGCCCGACCTGCCATGGATCGCCGGGCGGCGGCGCGGCGCCGCGCGGAACGGTACCCGTGGTCGGCGGCGGTGGCCGGCTTCCTCGCCGCTCATCAACTCCCGTCGCCGGCCGACGTGCGATCGTCGCGGGAAGCGCCGTCCTGGCCGGTCAACCCGGCAGCGGCCACGCGACGGACCTGAGCGCAGACGATGACCCCGCCCCCGCTGATTTCCGACGCCCGTGACCTGGCCCAGATTCTTCTGGGCGAGTCACCGCGGCGATGGCGGCACACGGTCGGCGTGGCACGCCGGGCGGAAGACCTTATCGTGACGCTCGACCGGGGCGGCGCGGGCGGTGACGCCGACGTCCTCATCGCTGCCGCCTGGTTACACGACATCGGCTACGCCGACCCGGTGCGGGACACGGGGTTCCACCCGGTCGACGGAGCCCGGCATCTGGACCGGCTGGGCTGGCCGGCGCGGATCGCCGCCCTCGTCGCGCACCACTCCGATGCCCGCTCCCTGGCCCGGGCCCGCGGTGTGCCCGACCTCCTCGCGGCCTATCCCCATGAGGAGTCGGCGGTGGCCGACGCGTTGACCTATGCCGATCAGACCGTCGGGCCGGACGGGCGGCGGATGGGCCTTACCGAACGGCTCGCCGACATGCTGCGGCGACACGGGCCGGACTCTCCGAACGCTGTCGCGCACCCCGTCCGCGAGCCGAACCTGCGCGCGGCCGCGGACCGGGTACAACGCAGGCTCGTCGTGGCCCGGAGCGCCGGCTGACCGCCGCGGCGGACGGCCCACCGGTGCGGCGGGTGGAGGCACCGGCCGGACGGGCTCGACTGGCCGTGGAGTACGTCGTCGTGTTCTTCGGGTCCGTGGGCGCGTTCGCGTGGGCGGGTAGCCCGGGTGGTCCGATTCCACCGCTCGTCGTGGCCGCCGGTCTCGCCCTGGCATACCTGCGCCGGCAGGCCGGCTTTGACCGCAGCGACCTGATGCGTGCGGCAGCCCTCCGGGCGGGTGCCGCCGCCATGCTTGCCCGATGGGCCGCCGTCTGCGTACCGGCGACAGCCGCGGTGGCGGTGCTGGCCCCCGAGCGGCTCTTCGACCTGCCCAGACAATCGCCGTTGCTCTGGGGTGCGATCGTCGTGGGCTATCCACTGTGCTCGGTCTACCCCCAGGAACTGCTGTACCGGGCGTTCCTCCTGCACCGCTACGCGCCGGTGTTCGGAACCGGCCGGGGTGCCGCCGCGGCCAGCGCAGCCGCGTTCGGCTTCGCCCACATCATCTTCGGCAACCTGTTCGCGATCGCCACGACGCTGATCGGGGGATGGTTGTTCGCCCGCCGGTACCAGCGCACCCGCTCACTGCTGGCGGCCTCGGTCGAGCACGCGCTCTACGGGGTCGCGATGTTCACCGTCGGGCTCGGCCATCTCTTCTACCGCGGCTTCACGGGCGGCGCGCTGGTGGTGCCGTAGGGGTGGACAGATCCGCCCCGGCGCGCTCCGTGGCGGCGGGCGTGGCGGTCGGCGTGCCGGAGCGGACCGCCGTGTAGTGCCCGATCAGTTCGTCGCCGATCGCCGCCCAGGTACGACCTTCCACGGCGGCGCGGGCCGCGCGGCCGTACGCGGTCCGCAGGTCCCGGTTGCGGGCCAGCTCGCCGACCGCCTCTTCGAATGCGGCACCGTCGCCGGGCGGCACCAGGTACCCCGTGCGTCCCGGCTCCACCAGGTCGAGCGGGCCCCCGGAGGCGGGCGCGACCACGGGAAGGCCGCTGGCCAGCGCTTCCTGCACCGTCTGGCCGAACGTCTCGTACGGGCCGGTGTGCGCGAACACATCGAGGCTCGCGTAGATCCGGGCGAGCTGGCTGCCCCGGCGGGCGCCCAGAAATATGGCATCCGGCATGGCGCGTCGCAGTCCTGCCTGCACCGGCCCATCGCCGACGATGACCACCTTCACCCCGGGTATCCGACTGGTCCGTGCCAGCGTGTCGACCTGCTTCTCAACCGCCAGGCGGCCGACGTAGCCGACCAGCACCTCGCCGTTCGGGGCGAGCGCCCGGCGCAGCGCGGCGCTGCGGTGCGAGGGGTGGAAGCGGACACTGTCCACCCCCCGACCCCACAGCCAGACCCGTTCGATGCCACGCGCGTGCAGGGTTGCCGCGGCGGAGGTGGACGGTGCCAGGGTCCGGTCCGCGCCATTGTGGATCCGTCGCAGCCAGCGCCAGGCCATCGTCTGCGTGGCGCCCGCCCGGTAGGCGCGGAAGTACGCCGGCACGTCCGTCTGGTACACCGCCACCGATGGCAGCCCCAGCGCACCGGCGACCGAGACGCCATGCGCGCCGAGCGCCAGCGGGCTTGCCAGATGCACCAGGTCGGTGCCGTGCGCCCGCATCGCCGCCGCGATGCGCTTGCTGGGCAGTCCCAGCCGGAACTGGGTGTACCAGAGCACGGGTACCGACGGGACCCGCACCACCGGATAGGGCAGGGAGCCCGTGCCGGCGCGGGCGCCCGGACGCGGCTCGGGCGCGATGACCAGCGGTTCGTGACCCCGGGCCACCAGGTGCTCCGCTACCCGAACCACTGAATGGGCGACGCCGTTGAGGTCTGGCAGGAACGACTCGGTGACAATCGCGATCCGCATGCTCACACGGTGGAGCGTGTCGCGGTGCACCAGCTCACGTGCTCGTGACCACTCGGCAAACGATGAGCGACAATCCCGGCACGGGACGAGGGCGGTGCTGACATTTGTCATCGCTGCCCGGTGACGGACGCACCGGAACCGGTGAGCGGCGGCACTGCAAACCGCCCGCGCCGTGGCCAAGACTCGAAGGCATGACGCGAACATCATCCCTTGCAGATCAGGGAACCGAGCGGACCGGCGAGGTCATCGAGGTACGGAACCTGCACCGGCGGTACGGGGGTCCGGCAGGTTTCGAGGCGGTGCGTGGAATTTCCTTCTCCGTCGCCCGGGGCGAACTCTTCGCGCTGCTGGGCACCAACGGCGCGGGCAAGACGTCCACGCTGGAACTGGTGGAGGGCCTGGACCGGCCGAGCGCCGGCGAGGTCCGGGTGCTCGGCTACGACCCCGTCGCGGACCGCGCGGTGGTCCGCCGGCACGTCGGCGTGGTGCTGCAGGAGGGCGGCTTTCCGCCCGACCTGACGGTCACCGAGACCGCCCGGATGTGGGCCGGCACGCTGTCCGACCCCCGTCCACCCGCAGAGGCACTGGAACTGGTCAATCTGGGGCACCGTGCGTCAACCGCCGTCAAGCAGCTGTCCGGCGGCGAACGGCGGCGCCTGGACCTGGCGCTCGCCATCCTCGGGCGGCCCCGGGTGCTGTTTCTGGACGAGCCGACCACCGGGCTGGACCCGGAGAGCCGCTACCACACCTGGCGGCTGATCCGGTCGCTGGTGGCTGACGGCACTACGGTGCTGCTGACCACGCACTATCTGGATGAGGCTCAGGAGCTCGCGGACCGATTGGCGATCATGAAGGGCGGGCGGATCGTGACGGCCGGGACGGTCGCCGAGGTCGTCGCCGCGTACCCGGCCCGGATCAGCTTCCTGCCGCCGCCGGCGGTGGGCTGGGAACAGCTGCCTGACCTTCCCAGTGTGACCGTCAGCGAGCGTGATCGAGGCGGCCGGACGACGGGCCGGTTGACGTTACACACGGATCACCTGCAGCGGACGCTCACCGCATTGCTGGCCTGGGCCGACGCGCGGGGGATCGAGCTCGGCGAGTTGGACGCCAGATCGGCGTCGCTGGAAGAAGCGTTCCTGGCGGTCGCCGAGGGAACGCACGCACAGCCGGTACAGCCGGCCCGGTCAGTACAGGAGGTTGTGGCATGACCGCATCGATCGTGACCGCGCACCCGCGGTCCCACCCCGCATCGGAATCCGGATCCGCGCTTCGCCGGATCAGCCGCCTCGGTCGCACCGAGATGCTGCTGTTCTGGCGCAACCGGATGGCGGTCTTCACCGCACTGCTGCTCCCGGCGGCGACCATCGGGGCCGTTTCGCAGTTGGGCAGCGTCAGCGCCGGGTCACTGCCGGCCGGTCAGTTCGTGCTCACCGGCATGGTCGGGTTCGTCCTGCTCTACGTCGTCTACTACAACCTGGTCGCCGCGTACGTGGCACGTCGCGACGACCTTGTCCTCAAGCGCCTGCGGGTCGGTGAGCTCACCGACGCCGAGATCCTCACCGGCACCGCGACTCCCGCGGCGTTGATCGCCATCGGCCAGAGCGTTGTGGCCGTCGCCGTCGGGGTGGGCCTGCTGGGGCTGCCGGCGCCGGTGAACGCGCTGCTCATGGTGTTCGGCGTGGTGGCTGGCGTGGCCGTGTTCACCCTGCTCGCCGCGGTGTCGTCGATCATCACCCGGACGGTCGAGATGGCGCAGCTCAGTACGATGCCCATGCTGATCGCCTGCATGGTCGGCTCCGGGGTGATGATCCCGTTGGAGCTGCTGCCGGACCGGGTCGCCGAGGTGCTGCGGTACCTTCCGCTCACCCCGGTCATCGACCTGGTCCGGCTGGGGTGGTTCGGGGCCACCGGGGAGGCGGCACCGACGGACTTCGGCGGTACGTTCACTGCGGCGGCACAGCCGACGGGGATCCTGCTGGTGTGGGTCGTCGTGGGTGTTGTCGGGATCCGCCGCTGGTTCCGGTGGGAGCCGCGGCGCTGACCAGCCGCGGTGAGAATGGACCGGACACGGAAGAGGGGGGCGAAGGTGGAGTCGGTGCTGACCGGGTGGTGGCGGCGACGCACCGCACCTGCCCGATTCGACCTCTACACCCGCGTCTCCCTCTACCTGCTCTCCGGGGCCGAGCCGCTGGCCGCACTCTCGCTGGTGGGCACCCCGTCGCTGCAGCCGCGAGCGCAGTGGACGCTGCTTGCCCTTGCCCTGGTCCACACCGTCGCGTGTGTGCTGCTGGTCCGCGCCGGATTCGACCACTACCTCGGCCGGCGACCGCTCCCATACCGGGTCATCGGGGTCGCCGGCGCGGTGACCATTGCCGGCTTCGCGCTCAGCTATCCGCTGCTGCATGGCGTGAGCGCGCCCGGCAGCCCGCCCGACCGAACCGTGGGGGCGCTGGTCCTCTTCACCGTCCCCTTCCTCGCGGCGCTCTCGACCGCCGTGCCGGTGCGGACGACAGTCGCCGTCAGCGCCGTCGCCGTCGTCGCCATGGTGCCCACCGCCAGGGCGGGGGGAGTGCCGGAGCCCGTTGCGGCGGCGATCTCGCTGGCCTTCGGGCTGTTCGGGGTGGTGGTCGCGTACCGGTGCTCGGTGTGGATGCTCGCGGTGGTGTGGGAGCTGGACCGGTCCCGCGAGGTCGAGTCCCGCCTCGCCGTCGCGGAGGAGCGGTTGCGCTTCGCGCGTGACCTGCACGACGTGGTCGGCCGAAACCTGTCCGTGGTGGCGCTCAAGAGCGAGCTGGCCGCGCAGTTGGCCAAGCGCGGCCGCTCCGAGGCGGTCGACGAGATGCTCGAGGTGCAACGGATCGCTCAGGACTCGCTCGCCGAGCTCCGTGAGGTGGTGCGCGGGTACCGGACCGCGGACCTGGACGCGGAGCTGGCCGGCGCCCGGGCGGTGCTCACGTCGGCCGGCGTCGCGTGCCGGGTGATCGGCGACGCCCGTGCGCTGCCGGTGCAGGTGCAGGGCATGCTGGGCTGGGTGGTGCGGGAGGGCACCACCAACGTGCTGCGGCACAGCGAGGCCCGGACCTGCACCGTGGCGCTACGGCGGGAGACAGCCGACCAGGTGACGGTGGTGCTGATGAGCATGGAGAACGACGGTGTGCCGGACAGCCCGGACCCGGCCGGCGACCAGCGGGCGGGCAGCGGCCTGCTCGGTCTCACCGAGCGACTCGCCCCGCTCGGCGGCACTGTCGAGGCCCGGCGCCAGCCACCCGACGGCTTCCGACTCACCGTCACCCTGCCCCTCCAGCTCCGGCCGGATGAGGTCCAGCCATGACGGCGGCGCCGATCCGGGTCCTGCTCGCCGACGACGAGCACCTGATCCGCGGCGCCATGGCGGCGCTGCTGTCGCTGGAGGGCGACCTGGTTGTGGTGGGGCAGGCGTCCACCGGCCCGGAGGCGCTGGCGATGGCCCGCGCGGTCCGGCCCGACGTCGCCGTCCTGGATCTGCAGATGCCCGGAATGGACGGCGTCACCGTCGCCAGGACGCTCCTCGCTGAACTGCCCGGTTGCCGCACCATGATCGTCACCAGCCACGGGCGGCCGGGCCACCTCAAGCGGGCACTCTCCGTCGGCGTACGCGGCTTCCTACCCAAAACGATCTCCGCCGAGGTGCTCGCCGACGTCGTCCGCCGCATCCATGCCGGCGGACGCTACGTCGACCCGCAGCTCGCGGCGGACGCCATCAGCGCTGGCGACAGCCCACTCACTCCGCGGGAGGCCGACGTGCTGGAGCTGGCCGCGGAAGGCGCGCCGGTGGAGGAGATCGCTCGGCGGGCGGCATTGTCGCCCGGCACGGTGCGCAACTATCTTTCCTCGGCGGCGGGCAAGGTCGGTGCGGCAAACCGCCACGAGGCGGTCCGTATCGCCCGCGGGTACGGCTGGATCTGACCGGGATGCCGTTGGCTGACACCGGGGCGAGACGCTCGTACCTTGGCAGCCATGCGTGAAGCGCGGTAGCGGCACATCAGGCCGGCCGCACGGACAACTCGGCGAGCACCGGGTAGTGGTCGGACGCCCGGTCCACCGGGCCGTCGCCGTCGTCGACCACCCGCCAGCTCACCGCGAGGTCGGCCGCTGCCCGGGTAGCCATGATGTAGTCCAGTCGCATCCGGTGAAACTCCGCGCCGTCGAAGCCGGCGGTCGGTGCCGTGTACTCCCGGCCCCCGGCCCGCAGGCGGGAGAGGTCGACGAAGCCGGCGTCGGTGAGGCGCTCGATGACGGTGGTGTCAATCCGGCCCCGGACCATGTGCCGCGAGCGGAATCGCAGGGGCAGGTTGCGCAGTTGATCCGTGTGATCCGTACCCGGATCGAGCGAGTTCAGGTCGCCCATCAGCACCACCATCGCCGCCGGGTCGGCGTGCGCCGCGAGCCAGCGTGCCTCCAGGCGACGCCGCCTGGGCGAGTACGGCCACAGATGGGTACCGATCACCGTGAGCGGGCCAAGGTCGGTCGCCACGACGACGCGCATCGCCGCATGGTGGAAGGGCCGACGCAGCGGCGCGGCCGCGAGCACCCGGGCGGACTCCCGCACCAGCACGGCGACCGGCTGACCGAACCATGATCCGGCCAGAAAGGGACGCATCCCGATCTCCACGGCGAACGCGCGCAGCAACCGCCCGCCACTCTGGTCGAAGCCGCGAAGCTCCTGCAGGGCGAGTACGTCCGGTTGTTGGCCGGTGATGACGGCTGCGATGTCGGACCGACGGCCGCCACTCCCACCAGTGCGAATGTTGTACGTCATGAACCGCATCATGGAGACATTCTGCCCTCGACCGACCCGTTCATGCCGTCCGGGGCGTCCTGAGGTCAACTGTCCGCATCAATAGGCACCAAATGTAGCGTCAGGGCATTAGCCAGAATCGACATCGGCCCGACGTATTGGCGGACCGACGAGAATGAAATGCGCGTGGGTACCTTCGCAGGGTCGCCTTACGCTCGGATTAATTCACCGGTTTGGGCGTGGTCAGTGGTGCGTTGTGCTGCCCGGGGCGCTGGATATACCGACGTCGGATCCGAAACTTTCGGCCGTCTCGATGACCAGAAAGCGTTTCCCTCCCAGCGCGGAGCCGATCCATCAGCCGAGGTCCCAGGATCCTGGGCAGTGGCCCGGGAGCAGCAACAGCAGGGGCGCCCGAGCGGTCGGCGCGGTCCCGCCGGCGGGCCGCGGGACCAGCCGGTGGATCGATCCGAGAAGGCGACAACCTTGACCTTCATCGGAACCGGTCGATATGGTCCTCGCACGGCGGAGTATCCCGACTGCGCCATGTCGAACAAGTGGGAGCAGATCGCCCATGCGTAAACTGAGAATTGTCGCGGCGGTTGCCATGGCTGGCGTCCTTGTCGGCGCGGCCGCGTTCACCGCCCTGCCCGCGGCGGCAGCAACCGCTGCATTCACCATGACAAACAGCTGGAGCACCGGATACCAGGGTCTGTTCACCGTCACGAACAACACCTCGGCACCGATAGATACCTGGCGGGTGGAGTTCGACCTGCCGTCCGGCTCAAGCGTCGCTCAATCCTGGAGTAGCCAGCAGGTCACCTCCGGCAGCCACTACACGTTCACGAATGCGGCGTGGAACGGCACGCTGGCGGCCGGCGCCTCCACCGACTTCGGCTTCATCGTCAACGGCAGCGCCGCGCCGGTGAACTGCACGGTCAACGGCGCGCCGTGTGGCGGTTCCAACCCGGACCCCGCCACACCGGCGCCGGCCACGACGAACGTTCCGACGTCCATCCCACCGACGACAGCGGTGCCGACCACGCCGGTGCCGGGCACGTCGGGCCCACCGGTGGTGGCCGGAACGCCGGTCGCCCGGCACGGTCAGTTGCATGTGTGCGGCACGAGGATGTGCGACCAGTCCAACGCGACGGTGCAGTTGCGCGGCGTGAGCAGCATGTGGCTCAACTGGGATCCCGCCGGTTACGGCGAGAACCTCACCGCCCTGCGCTGGATGCGCGACAACTGGAACCTCACCGTGTTCCGCGCCGCGATGGGCGTGGAGCCGTCCGGCGCTTACCTCAGCGACCCGAACCGGGCCCGCGGCCAGGTCGAGCGGATCATCAACAACGCCGTGGCGGCCGGGGTGTATGTGATCGTCGACTGGCACGCCCACGAGGCGCAGAACCACCAGGCCCAGTCGGTGGCGTTCTTCACCGACCTGGCCAGGCGCTACGGGCACCTGCCCAACGTCATCTGGGAGCCCTACAACGAGCCGCTCCAGGTGAGCTGGACCGGCGTGCTCAAGCCCTACCACCAGGCGGTCGTGAACGCGATCCGCTCGGTGGACCCGGACAACATCATCGTGCTGGGCACCCCAACCTGGTCGCAGAACGTGGACCAGGCGGCAGCCAGCCCAGTGTCCGGGACCAACCTGATGTACACGCTGCACTTCTACTCCTGCTCGCACACCGCGTGGCTGCGTACCAGGGCGGATGCGGCGATCCGGGCCGGACTGGCGCTGTTCGTCACCGAGTGGGGGGCCTCGCACGCTGACGGCGGCCTGGATGGTCGGGTCTGCCTTCCGGAGGCACAGGCATGGGTCGATTGGATGCGGGCCAACGGCGTCTCGTGGACGGCGTGGAAGCTCGTTCCGGGCAGTGACTCCACCAACCTGCTCAACCCCGGTGCGCCGGTGACCGGCGGCTGGAACAACTACCTCCACGGCCACGCGCCCTTCGTCGTCGCGAGCATGCGGTAACGCGAGGCGCATCATCGGCAGGACGACGCCCGGTCCCATCCCTTCCCGGGGTGGGACCGGGCGTTTCCGGGTCCGGGCCGGTCAGGCCGGCGGGGTGACCTCCCGACGCGGCACACCGACGACCGCGGCAACCAGTCCGCACGCGGCAGCCGCCGAGAGGTAGATGCCCGGTGCGATCGGATTCTGGGTGACGGCCACCAACCAGGTGCCGACATACGGGGCGGTACTGCCGAACAGGGAGACGCCGAGGTTGAACGCCACAGCGACCGCCGTGAAGCGGACAGCGACCGGAACGAGGGCGACCCCGAGGATGGTGCCGACGGTATAGGTGCCACCCAGGAATATCGCCAACAGACTCTGGCCGATCATTGCGGCCAGCAGGGTGCGACCCTCCGTGATGATCACGAATCCGGGTACGGCCACGACAGCCACCCCGGCCATGAGCCCGATGGCCACCCGACGTAGCGGGTACCTGTCGGCGAGGTAGCCGCCCAGCAGCGCGGAGCTCGCCAGTGCGAGGACCGCGACGAGGTTCGCTGCGAACGCGTCCGCGGCGGAGAGGCCAACGGAGCGGGTCAGGTGGCTGGGCAGGAAACCCACCAGCACATACACCCCCAGCGACGTCACGGCCGCCCAGACACCGATCACGAGCATCCCGCGCTTGGCCGTGCGCAGCGCGCGGGACAGTGGGGCGCGGCCCTGGCGGGCCAGGTCCCCGAGGGCGAGAAAGGCCGGGCTGTCCAGCAGGCGGATGCGGACGTAGAGCCCCACCAGGCCGATCGGCGCGGCGATCAGGAATGCCACCCGCCAGCCCCAGCCGGCCAGCTGATCCGGCGACAGCAGCCGCGCGAGGACCAGGCCGACGGCGGCCGCCGCGGCGCTCGCCAGGTGACCGGCCGCGTTGTTGATCGCGACAGTCCGGCCGCGGACCGCATGCGGTGCGTGCTCCAGGATGAGCAGGTGTGCCCCGGGAACCTCCGCGCTTGACGAGATCCCCTGCAGAACCCGGCACAGCAGCAGCAGGACCGGCGCGAGGAGGCCGACGCTGGCGTAGGTGGGCAACAGGCCCAACGCCACGGTGGCGAACGTCATCAGCAGCAACGAGGACGCCAGTGCCGGTCTTCGGCCCCGGCGATCGCCGATGTGCCCGAAGATGATGGCTCCGATGGGGCGGACGAAGAAGCCCACAGCAAAGATGGCGAAGGTGGCCAGTAGCGCCGCGTTCGGGTCGGCCCGCGGAAAGAACTGCTCGGCCAGCGTACTGGCGAAGTACCCGTAGACCATGACGTCGTAGAGTTCGATGAACGTGCCGACGCTCGCCGCGACGACCACCGTTCGGTAGCCGCCGGAGCCGGCGCCAGCGGGAAGCGTGCGCACCGGGTCCTCCCGCCCATCCTGGGAAGCCGCGACCTTCTCGCCGGCGTCCGGTTGCTGGCCCGTCATTGCTTGCCCACGTCAGCCGACGAACTCGTCGCCGAGGTCCGGCGGGTTGCGATCCATGCGGCGACCTGGGCCCGGTTGGTGAAACCCAGCTTCGCCAGGATGTGCTCGATGTGGGCGGCGGCGGTGCGCGGAGTGATGAACAGCGTGGTGGCGATCGACTTGTTGCTGAGTCCGCGCGAGATCAGCTCCGCGATCTGCGATTCCCGGTGGGTGAGCGGCGTCGGAGGGTCCGCTGTTGGCGGTGGTGCCGACGGGCCTGGTTCGGCGAGCGCGTAGGTGAGGATGTCCTCATAGGACAGCCCCTTGCCGTCACGGAAGGCGTCCCCGAACGCGGCATCGCCGAGGGCGTCGCGGGCCTGCGCCACACAGGCCTCGTGGTAGCTGATCAGGTGGCGGAACGAGGTCATCGATGTGCCCTGCCAGGCGCGGATCGTGTCTGCGGCGCCCAGCAGCGTAGCGGAGCGCCGGGGTTGGGAACTCGCCATGATCCAGGCCAGCACCTCAACGCACAGCGCGGCGCCGAAGTCGTCACCCAGCCGGTACGCCTGTTTGAGCCGCAGGCTCTCCCTCACCTCCGCGGCGGCCAGCGGGCGATCGCCGCCCAGCCAGCTCACGACGCCGCACGACCACAGTGCGCTGGACCGGTAGAAGTCCGACCCCAGCGACCCGGTCATCGCGAGCATGGCCTCGCGGCAGGCGCTGGCGCGATCCGGTCGGCCGGCCATCGCCGTCGCAACGCCGAGTCCGATCAGGAGCCGAACGTGGAGGTCGAGGTCGTCCGGGCGACGCTCGGACCCCGCCACAGCCGACCGTGTGGTCAGTGCGCCCTCGAACAGTTCGATCGCTGCCGGTAACTCGTTGCGCTGCAGCGTGGCGATGCCGCGGGCGTAGGCGGCGTGAGCGAGCGCGGCCGGGTCGTCAAGCCGCCGGGCCAGTTCCTCTCCCTGGTCCAGCAGGTGGATCCCGGCGGGCCGGTCGCCGTGCACGAAGGCCAGGTCGCTGGCGAACAGCAGGGAACGGGCGTGCAGGGCGGTGGACGCGCCGGTCAGCTTCAGGGCCCGCTCCAGCCATTGCCGGCACTGCCGCAGGACACTCCTGCTCCACCAGTAATGCACCGGTAGGCACCTGACCATCCGTAGGGCGTTTTCGGCTTCGCCGGGCTCGGTCAAGCAGTACTCCACGGCCGAGCGCAGGTCGGGCTGCTCGCGGCCCAGACGATCCAGCCAGTACGGTTGTCGGTCGCTGATCCACTCGGCCTGCGCGCGGGCCAGGAGTTGCTGGAGCCAGTCGCGGTGGCGGCGGCGCAGCGTCGCGCGCTCCCCGGCCGTCTCGAGCCTTGCCTGGCCGAAGTCGCGGATCGTCTCCAACATGCGGTACCGCGCGACCGGCCCGTGGTGGTCGCGGGTCAGAATCGACTTGTCCACCAGGCCGGATACGACGTCCAGCAGTTGGGCCGCCGGCAGATACTCGTCAGCGCACACTCCTTCGATCGCGTCCATCTGGAACGGGCAGGCGAACACGGTCAGGCGCGCCCACAGCCGCCGTTCCGGCTTGGTGCAGAGCTCGAAGGACCAGTCGACACAGGCCTGCAACGTCTGCTGTCGCTGCGGCGCCGTCCGGCCGCCGCGGTTGAGCACGGTGAACCGCTCGGCCAGCCGGTCCAGGATCTGTTGCGGTTCCAGCACCGGGATCCGGGCCGCCGCGAGTTCGATTGCCAGCGGCAATCCGTCCAACCGGCGACACAACTGCGCGACAGCCTCCCGGTTGGCCTCGGTGAGCTCGAATCCGGGCAGCACGGCCTGTGCCCGGGCGCGGAACAGCGCTACCGCCTCGGTCCGGGCGAGATCGGCGAGGCTGAGCCCGCCGCAGGGCTCCGGTAGCGGCAACGGCGGGACCTGGAAGATCACTTCGCCGGGTACGGCCAGCAGTTCCCGGCTGGTGGCCAGGATCTGTAGCTGGGGGCAGGCGGCCAGCAGCGCATCGGCAAGCTGGGAGCAGCATGGGAGCAGGTGCTCGCAGTTGTCGAGCACCAGGATCATGCGTCGGTCGGCAAGCTGATCGGTCAGGAGCTGCTTCGATGAACGGCCAGGCTGGTCGCCCACCCCGAGCGCGGCCGCCACCAGGTACGCCAGCGCCTCCAGGTCTGCCACGGGGTTGCACGGCAGCCGGGGCGCCGGCAGGTCGGTCAGATCGACGAACCACACCCCGTCCGGAAAGTCCGCCCGCAGATCCGCCGCGACGTGCCGCGCCAACCGGGTCTTGCCGGTTCCGCCCACCCCGGTCAGGGTCACCAGCCGGGACTCGGCCAGCAGACCTTTGACATGGTCGAGTTCGCGTTGGCGGCCGACAAAGCTGCTCAACTCCGCGGGAAGGTTCCCGCTGCGGGCCCGGCCCACTGACGGCATTGACCCCACCCCTCACAGGCGCAGCCACGGCGCGCAGTTCCTCCATCCCACCGCAGCGAAGCGGGCCGCGTCAACGGCCATCGTTTCGGACCGTGTGGACTCCATCACTACGTGATGGCTGACGCCACCGCGGAAAGTCCCGGAGTCGCGCCGGTCGCTCGTCTGATCGGAGATCTTCAGGTACTCTCGACTGTCAGGTCGAGGGGCGCTGCGACGGGCTGGACCCGCCACGCTCGGCCGGGAACTGTCGAACAAGGGCGCCTCCGGACTACGGAGGTGACGCTTTGAGCCCATCGGTACCCACCGGCGATGCCGCGTCCGCCCTGCGGCGGCTACTGGACCAGCGGATTCTCGTGCTGGACGGCGCCTGGGGGACGATGTTGCAGGGGGCCAAACTGGACCCTGCCGACTACCGTGGCGACCTCATCGTGGACCACCCGTACGACGTCACCGGTGACCCTGACCTGCTGAACCTGACCCGGCCGGACATCATCCTGGACGTCCACCGGCAGTACCTGGCCGCGGGCGCGGACATCACCACCACCAACACCTTCACCGCGACCAGCATCGGCCAGTCCGACTACGGCCTGCAGTCGCTGGTGCGGGAGATGAACCTGGCCGGCGCGCGGCTGGCCCGCCAGGCCGCCGACGAGGCCGGAGGCCGGTTCGTCGCCGGCTCGATCGGCCCGCTGAACGTCACGCTCTCGCTGTCGCCGAAGGTCGAGGACCCGGCGTACCGGGCGGTCACCTTCGACGAGGTCAAGGCGGCGTACGCGGAGCAGATCGCGGCCCTGGCCGAGGGCGGCGTCGACCTGCTGCT
>DATHBD010000028.1:0-55481 GCA_035296325.1 Micromonosporaceae bacterium
GGTGTAGACGTACATGTTGCTTTCACTGCTGTTGGTGAACGCCGTGAACACAAACCGCGTCACCGGCGCGGCCGACGCCGACGGCACGGACGCCAGCGCCACCGCCGTCGCACCCGCCAGCACCAGGATGGCCGCGGCCAAACGGCCAGGTCTGCCCAGCCGGAGCACTGGTCGCATGGTTGTCTCCTCGGGGCGGGTCGCAGTCGGTGGACCATTATCTGCCGACGATCATCGATATCCGCAAGGGGACCGGATCGCCTGTGCGGTCGGTTGGCCGGGCCCGGTGCCCAGCGGCACCGGGCGCGTCGCCGGGTGCCGAAACTTACTCGGGCCGCAGAATGGCGACGAGGAAGTCCGAGGTCGGCGTGAACGGCCGCAGGTCCCAGGTGGCCAGCAGCAGGTCCGGCACCAGTCCGGCAAGTCCGGCATCGGCAATGAACTCGGTGAAGTCGTAGCCGCGGCCGGCGCCGAAGCCGACCGCCACCCGGCCGCCGTCGCGCAGATGCAGTCGGAACCGGTGGAGCACCTCACGCCTGGTGCTGGGCGCGAGGAAGGTCATCACGTTGCCGGCACAGACGATCGCGTCGAAGCCGTCGGTGATCCCCAGTGCGGGCAGATCCAGCGCGGCGAGATCACCAACCATCCACCTCGGCCCCGGATTGTCCTGCGCCGCCGCGGCGATGAGAATCGGGTCGACGTCGACGCCGATGACCTGGTGTCCCGCCGTGGCGAGGAACGATCCCACCCGCCCCGTTCCGCAGCCGGCGTCGAGAATCCGCGATCCGCGCGGCACCATGGCGTCGATGAGCCTGGCTTCGCCGACAAGGTCGGCCCCGGCCGCGGCCATGGACCGGAACCGCTCGATGTACCAGGTGGAATGACCCGGGTCTGCCTCGGTCATCTTCATCCACGCGCTCTGCTCAACCATGTCACCCATCCTGCCCCAATGTGATCATCGGCGGGCGGCGACAGCGCCGTTGGCGCGCCAACGGCCGCCACGGGATAGATTTTCCGGGTACGTCGTCTGCGTGCGCAGGTGATCGAGCGGAGGGATGAACGATGCCGGCCTGGGTGTGTGTGACCTGTGGCGTGCAGCAGGCTGATGCCGCCGAGCCCCCGGCGCGCTGCCCGATCTGCTCGGACGAGCGGCAGTACGTCGGATGGGGCGGGCAGCAGTGGACGACGATCGAGCAGATCGGGCATGCGCATCGTCATGACATCCGCGAGGAGGAGCCGGGACTCGTCGGGATCGGCATGTCGCCGAGCTACGCGATCGGGCAGCGCGCGTTGCTGGTGCGGACCCCGGCGGGCAATGTTCTGTGGGACTGCACCTCCCTGATCGACGACCAGACCCGCGAGGTGGTGGGCGGACTGGGCGGCATCGCCGCGATCTGCATGTCCCACCCCCACTTCTACGGCGTCTGCGTTGAGTGGGCCGACGCCTTCGACGCCCGGATCCTGATCCCGTCGGCCGACCGTGCCTGGATCCAGCGGCCCTCGCCTCGGATCGAGTTGTTCCAGGACGAGGTGGTCCCGGTGCCCGGGGTCACCGTCGCCCGCATCGGCGGGCACTTCGACGGTGCAGCCGTGCTGCACTGGCCGGCCGGTGCGGACGGCCGTGGTGCGTTGCTCACCGGAGACACCATCACCGTGGTACAGGACCGGGAGTGGGTGAGCTTCATGTGGTCGTACCCGAATCTGATCCCGCTCGACGCGGCGACGGTCGAACACATCGCGACCCAGGTGGAGCGCTTCCAGTTCGACCGGGTCTACGGCGGCTGGTGGGGGCGCGTCGTGGTGCAGGACGGCCCGGCCGCCGTCCGCCGCTCCGCTGACCGGTACGTGGCACGGCTGCGGGGCGCGGGCACATCGCCCGAGCCCAAGCCGGCAAGGGAGTAGTGCACCGACCGTTCATTGGCGTGGTCGCACCAGCCCGGCGTCGAACGCCGCGATCACCAGTTGTGCCCGGTCCCGCGCGGCCAGCTTTGCTATCAGGTGGGTGATGTGCGTCTTCACCGTCTTGACCGAGATCACCAGGGCTGTCGCTATCTCGTCGTTCGACAGGCCGCCGCCGATCAGCGTGAGCACTTCCACCTCACGGCCGGTCAGCCGCCGCAGTGCCGGCGTGGGCCGGTCCGGGCGGGGAGCCGTGACGTAGTGCGCGACGAGCCGGGTGAGGATCACCGGGGCGAACAGTGATTCGCCGCGGTGGGTGCGGCGGATCGCATCGATCAACTCCTCCGGGCGGGCATCCTTGAGCAGGAAGCCGGACGCGCCCGCGTGCAGTGCTTCGTAGACGTACTCGTCGAGCTGGAACATGCTCAAGACCAGGACGCGGGCCGTGGACAGGGCCGGGTCGGCGCAGATGCGGCGGGTGGCCTCGAGGCCGTCAAGGTGCGGCATCCGTACGTCCATCAGGATGACGTCGGGGCGGGTGGTGCGGGCACGCGCCACGGCCTGTGCGCCGTCGCCCGCCTCGCCGACGACAGCCAGGTCCGGCTCATTATTGATGATCATGGCCAGACTGTGCCGGAGTAGCGGCTGGTCGTCCGCGAGTAGGACCCGGACGCCGCTCATGCCGCCTCGTCAGGGATTCGCGCGGTGGTGCGGAAACCCCCGTCGACGGGCTCGGCCGACAGCGTCCCGCCGAGACTGCCGACCCGTTCACGGAGCCCGACCAGTCCGTGTCCGGCGCCTGGCGATGGCCGCCACCCATCGACGGACGGGCCGGTGTCCGCCACCGTGACGACCACGTGGGTCCCGTCCCGATACACCCGGACCAGCACGTCCGTCGGACCGGCATGTCGTGCCGCGTTGCTGAGCGCCTCGCGGACGACCTTGCACACGGCGACCTGCACACCCTGGGACACCGGGCCGAGTGGTTCGAGTTCCAGTTGGATCCGAAGCCCGGCAAGCGACGCCCCGCGCACGATGCCGGGCAGGTCGTCGACGCTCTCCACAGGCCCGCGGCGACTCGCTGCCGACGACTCGCGCAGGACCGCGAGCATCCGGCGTAGTTCGGCGGTCGCGTGCCGGCTCGCGTCCTCGATATCGGTGAGCGCCAACTCCACCTCGGCCGGCTTGGCCAGGTGCCTGGTGGCCGCCGCGCGGACGGTGATCAGGCCGAGGCCGTGCGAGACGATGTCGTGCATGTCGCGGGCAATGCGCAGCCGCTCGGCGAGCACCGCCTCGGACGCGGCCCACGCGGTCAGTCGCGCCTCGTAGGCCATCCGGTCCGCGCGCGAGCGCCGCACCGCCCAGATCGCGGCAGCCACAGCGCCACCGACGATCAGTGGGGCAAGCACGTTCACCAGCGGGCCCCGCCCGCCGACGGTACACATCGCCATCACCAGCACGCTGGCCACCACGGCGACCACCGGCACGGCCCTGGACCCTCCGGATGGGCGCGGATGGGCGTTCACCACCCCGACTGTAGTTCTCAGACCAGGGTCTGACGGTCCGTGGGCCGACTCGGCCGCCGCGATCCGAGGATGGTCCGATGTGCGGGCCGGAGCGCACCGGTTGACTCGTCCTATGATCACGATCGAACAGGTCAGCAAGACCAGGAGCCGGACCCGGATCCTGCACGACGTCACCTTCCAGGCCCGACCCGGTCGGGTCACCGGCTTCCTCGGGCCGAACGGCGCCGGCAAGACATCGACACTGCGTATTCTGCTCGGCCTGGACCGCCCGCAGCGGGGGACCGCGCTGGTGTGCGGGCGCCCGTACCGCGAACTTGACCGTCCACTCACCACGATCGGCGCGCTGCTGGACGGCAGCGGCGCACACCGGGCGCGCACGGCGCGCGCGCACCTGCGTTGGGTGGCCGCCAGCAACGGCCTCCCGGACTCCCGCGTCGACGAGGTTCTCGAAGTCGTCGGCCTCACCGGCGACGCCGGCAAGCGCGCCGGCCGCTTCTCGCTCGGCATGAGCCGTCGGCTCGGCCTCGCCACCGCGCTCCTCGGCGACCCTGAGGTACTGGTGCTGGACGAACCGGTGAACGGACTCGACCCGGCCGGCATCCGTTGGATGCGCGAGTTCCTCCGCGACAGCGCCGGCCAGGGCCGCACCGTCCTGCTCTCCAGCCATCTGATGGGTGAACTGGCCGAGATCGCCGACGACGTCGTTGTGATCGACAAAGGCCGGATCGTGGTACAGGGCACCCTCGCCGACGTCACCGGCCGCCATCGCACGCTTGAAGCGGCCTTCTTCGCGCTCACCGTCGCCGAGGCCGGTGACCCATGGTGAGCCTGGTCCGCGCCGAACTGCGTAAGCTGCTCGCCCTGCCCACCGCCCGGATCGGCCTGGTGCTCGGCGTGCTGCTGGCGCCCGCGATCGCCGTGCTCAACGCGCCGGCCACCCGCCGCGCGATCGCCGCCGGCACCCTCACCGACACGTCCGACGTGGGCCTGCTCAACCTCGGCATCGGCCTGATCGGTCCGATGGTCCTCGGCGTCGTCGTGATGAGCAGCGAGTACACGTCGACCGGCGACGACGCACCCGGCGCACGCCAGCTCACCATGACGCTCACCGCGGTGCCCGACCGGTTACGGCTCCTCGTCGCGAAGGCCGCCGCCCTGGTGCTGGTCGTCGCGGCCCAGGGAGCGGTGACCACAGCTGCCACGCTCACCGCCACCCACGCGCTGTACGGCGAAGAGGTGCCGGTACCCGCACCCGGTCGCGTCGCGGCCGCGATCCTCTACTGGGTGCTGACCGCACTGCTGGCATACGCGATTACATTGATCACCCGTAACGGCGTCGTGCCGCTGACGCTTCTCATCCTCAACAGCACCGTCGTCTCGGTGTCGTACCTGCTGACGAAGGTCACCGACCTCGCGGCCTACCTGCCGGACATCGTCGGCGCGCACATGTTCATCCGCAGCTCGGATTTCCCTGTCAAGATCGGCCCGGTGACCGCTGGCCTGGTGATGACCGCCTGGGTCGTCGCGCTCCTGACGGTCGGCGCCGTCCTGTTCCACCGGCGCGACCCGTGAACACCGCCCGCGCGGAACTCCGCAAACTGCTGACCCTGCCCTCACTGCGGCTGACCGCGCTGTTGACCTGCGCCGCCAATGTGCTGCTGAGCTACGCGTACGTATCCGCCGAGTCGCGCGGCGACCCGCTCGGTCCCGACCCGGCCCTGGCCCCGCTCGGCTACACCCAGGCGGGCTTCGTGGTGCTCGGCGTGCTGGCCGCCGTGTCCGAGTATCAGGCGGGCGGCCAGATCCGCAGCACATTGCTTGCCATGCCCAGACGCCTGCCGCTGCAGGCGGCGAAGGCGCTCACGCTCGCCGTGGTGACGCTTCCGGTGGCCGCTGCCGTCGCGGCGACCAGCACCCTGCCGGCCGGGGAACCGGCACGGATGCCAACCGCGACCGTGTACCTGACGCTCACCACGCTGCTCGCCGCCGCGGTCGCCGGCCTCGTCCGCCGCGCCGAACCCGCCGTGGTGCTGCTCGTCACGCTGTACTTCATCGCCGGCCCGATGCTGCGCGCCCGGTCCGACGCCGTCGCCGCCTACCTTCCGGACACCGCTGCCCTGGACCCATCACGCGGCGCCGCGGCGACGATCCTGTGGACAATCTCCGCCCTGGTTCTCGCCGTCCTCGTCTTCCACCGCCGCGACGCCTGACCACCGGGGAGCAGGTGTGGCGGGACCGGGTCCGGGTGGTGCGTCCGCCACCGGCTCCGCTACCCTTGGTCGCAGTTTCCGGCTGCCGATCAACGGGTATCTATCGGACGTAGCCGACCGGCCCGGTCGGACCAGCCGAGGGAGTCCGTCCATGTCGGTTCAGGGAATCCTGTACCTGATCGCCATCATTCTGTTGCTGCTCGCCGCGATGCCGTTCAGCATCCGACGGGTCTCGCTGGGCATGCTCGCCGCGGCGTTCGCGCTGACCGCGTACGCCTGGCCACAGCTCACCGGCGGCTGAGCTCACCGGCGGCGGTCGCGCCGGTCGGCCGGCGCTTCGCGGGTGTGAAAAAGGGACCGGGGTGGGCCGCAAGGCCCACCCCGGTCCCTTCAGCAACTCAGGTAGCGGTGCAGGTGAGGGTCGGGACGTTGTTCCCGGAATTCCACGCGCCGATGAAGCCGAAGGTCGTGCTCTTACCGGCGGCCACGTTGCCGTTGTAATTGACGTTGCGGGCCGTCACGGCCGAGCCGTTGCTGGTCACCGCGGTGCTCCAGTTGTGGTTCACTCTCTGCCCATCGGCGTAGGTCCAGGTGACCCGCCACCCGAGCAGATCACTCGACCCCGCGGTCACCGTCACGTTGCCCTGGAACCCGCCGGGCCACTGCGCCCCGACCTTGTATGAGGCCGTGCAACCGCTGGACCCGCCCGGCTGGGGAGCGCTCGGCTCCAGTGTGGGTTCGACCGGCTGGCTGGGCGACTCCACCGGCGTCGCCGGGGTGCTCGCCGGCCGCGTCGGCCGGGGACTCGGCGTGCTGGTACCACCGGAACCGCCGGTGCTGCCGGACCCGCCGGTGGTGCCCGATCCACCGGGGAACGTCACGTCGCTGCACAGGTAGTACGACTGGTCGGAGTGGCTGGCCTGCCAGATGGTGTAGACCACGTGCCGGCCGGTGCGTCCGGGCGCGCTCACGTCGATCCCGACGCTGACACCGTTGAGGTAGGACTGGGCCTCTCTGGTGCCGACAGCGGGACGGATGCGGGGCGTCTCCTTCACCAGCTCCAGGTCGCTCCACTTCAGCGGCTGGGTGACCGCGTCGTACCCCTGCTTGGTGACGTAGACCTTGTAGTAGTCCGCACCGTGCAAAGCCTGGTCGTGCACCGTCAGTCGGAAGTTGTTGTTCAGCGCGGTGGTCTTCCAGTTGCCCGGCTTGTCGAGCGTGTGGTAGCGGTCACCCGGGTTCTTGCCCCAGTACTGGCCGCCGCTGCAGAGCTGGCCGTCCGGGATGGCGCCCTGGTGGTTGCCCTTGACGCCCTCGCGGAACAGGTTGTTCCAGTTCCACATGGTGCTGGGGTTGGCTTGCCACGCCTGGTAGCACATCGGGTCTTCGGTCCGCATCTTCGGCGACTGGAAGTTCTTCTCGATGACATGCCAACGCAGCCAGCAGCCATAGTTGCGCGACATCGGATCGGTCGTGGACCCGTGTGCCGACGCGACGTTGGCCAGTGCCGTGGTGAGCAGGAGGGCAGCGGTGGCGGTGACCGCCACGGCCCGCAGCGCGAGGCGCCCGGATTTGTGGGCGAGGACGTGCATTCAGTCTCCTACAGTTTGTCGGTTGGGCCCGGCGCGGGCACTGCCCGCACGGACTCCCTTCCTGCCACGGATCGAACCGGTCGGTTGACCGCGCGATTCAACCCCATCGATGGCCTCCGCTGAAGGTACCGTCCTGATCAGGACCGTCAAGGCGGGAATCGGTGGAAAACCGGCATGATCCACGAAGTTGCGGGAATTCTCATCCGGCACTAAGCCGGCCGTAAGGTGACCGGATTCGCCGCCCCGTGGCGGCTTCGCGGGACTGTCGATTGCCGGCGGACATGCGAGAAGGCCGGGGAGCGAACTCCCCGGCCTTTCGCGGTGCTTCGTCAGACTGCCGGTGTTGCGGCCGCCTTGCTCAGGGGGTGCGGCTCAGGACTCGAGCGCGAAGTTCTTCAGCTTGGCGGCGTTGGCGGCGTTGATCAGGACACAGTCAATGGACTGCTTCTCCGGCTGGCCGGTCGACTTCGTCTTGATGTACTTGTCGGCCTGGTCAACCGCCATCTGGGCGATCTGGGTGGCGGTCTGGAGCACGGTGGCCTTGATGCCGCCGGCGAGGATGGAGGCGGCCACGTCCGGGCTGCCGTCGAAGCCAACGACGATGACGTCCCTCTTGCCCGCCGCCTGCAGCGCCGCGTACGCGCCGAGGGCCATGGTGTCGTTGCCGGCGATGATGCCCTTGATGTTCGGGTGGGCCTGCAGGATGGTCTGCGTGATCGCCAGGGCCTCGGTCTGGCTCCAGTTGGCGCTCTGCTGCGCGACCATCTTCATGCCGGTGAACTGGTCCAGCACGCTGTGGTAGCCCTGCGAGCGCACGCCGGCGTTGGTGTCCGTCGGCTTGCCGGTGAGCTCGGCGTACTCGCCGGTGTTGTTCATCAGCTTGGCGAACTCCTGGCCACCGAGCGTGGCGCCCTGGGAGTTGTTGGAGACGATCTGCGACACGGCAACGCCGGTCTTGTTGATCTCACGGTCGATCAGGAAGCTGGGGACGCCGGCGTCCTTGGCCTTCTGCACCGCGGTCACGGAGGCGTCCGCGCCGGCGTTGTCCAGGATGATCGCGGCCGCCTTGCGGGAGATCGCGGTGTCGATCGCCTGGCTCTGCTTCGTCGGGTCGTCGTCGTGGCTCAGTACCAGGGTCTCGTATCCGAGCTTCTTGGCCTGGGCGTCCGCGCCGTCCGCCTCGGCCTTGAAGAAGACGTTGTTCGGCGACGGGGTGATGATGACGATCAGCTTCGAAGCCGCTGCGGGAGCAGCCGAGGAAGCCGAGCCGCCGGGGCTCTCCTCGGCGTCGCCGCCGCAGGCGGACAGTGCCATGGTGGCCGCGGATGCGACCGCCAGCAGCTGCCAACGCAGCCGGAACGGGGATGACGACATGGCGGAATTTCCTTCCAACGGAATGATCTGTGGTTTGGGAGTTACGAACCGGATGCCATGTGGGCTTGCAGGCGCTCCTGCGCCTGCTCCATGACGACCGCGAAAACGATGACGCCTCCCTTCACGACCAGTTGCCAGAAGGCTGAGACGCCGACGAGCACGAGCCCGTCGCTGAGGAACCCGATCACGAAGGCACCCATGACGGTGCCCACGATCGTGCCCTTGCCGCCGAACAGCGATGTGCCACCGAGTACCGCCGCGGCGATGGCGTTGAGCTCGTATGTGGTGGCGGTGTCCGGATAGGCGGCACCGAGCTCCGAGGTGAGAAGCAGTCCGGCCAGCGCGGCGCACCCGCCGGAGATCATGTACACCGAGATCTTGATGCGGTTGATCCTGATCCCGGAGAGGACAGCCGCGCGCTCATTGCCGCCGACTGCGTAGATCCGTCGCCCGAACGGCGTACGGGTGGTGACGATGATCGCGACGCCGGCGACCAGGATCATGATCCAGACGGCGACCGGGATGCCGAACCATCGGTCCACCCCGATGAGCGAGAACCCGGTGTTCCCCCGCGCCGGTGTACCCCCGAGATCGGGGAACGTGCCGCCGTCGCTGCGCAGTGACGCGAAGCCGCGGGCAACGTAGAGCATGCCGAGGGTCGCGATGAACGGTGCCACCCGGAATCGGGTGATCAGGAGGCCGTTCACCGCGCCGATGGCGGTACCGACCGCGATGCCGATCGCGATCGCCATGGCGGCCGAGAACCAGATGGTGTAGCCGCCGAAGAAGTGCAGGCCCTCGAAGAGCAGGCCTCCTGAAATCATCCCGGCCAGGCCTGCGATCGACCCCACCGAGAGATCGATCCCGCCGGTGAGGATCACGAAGGTGACGCCGATCGCCAGGATGGCGTTGATCGAGACGTGCTTCGTCATCGAGATCAGGTTGCTCTGACTCAGGTAGTGCTCGGAGATCGAGTTGAACACCAGGACCAGCAGCACCAGCACGATGACGGTGCGGCCGCGGAGCAGCAGCAGGGCCGCTCTGCGGCCCGCCGACGGCGGGCGCTGGGATTTGACCGGGGGCGCCGGTGGGTTTTCGATCATGCTCGTTACGTTCATGGTTGCTCCACTTTCAGCACGTCCTCCGACGCCGACGCGGCGACAAGATCCTGCTCGCTGGCCCGACCGGCCTCGAACTCGGCGGTGATCCGACCCCGGGCCATGACGAGGATGCGGTCCGACATGGCAAGCACCTCGGCCAGCTCGGACGAGACGAACAGCACGCCCAGCCCGGTGCCGGCCAGCTCACTCATGATCCGTGAGATCTCCGCCTTGGCGTTGACGTCGATGCCCCTGGTCGGCTCATCGAGCAGCAGTACGGTCGGGTTGGTCAACAGGGCGCGGGCCAGCACGACCTTCTGCTGGTTGCCGCCGCTCAGGGCGGTGATCGACGCATCCAGCGATGGAATCTTGATGCTCAGCCGGCCGACCTGTTCGCGCGCCACCGAGCTTTCCCGCCGTGGTGAGAGCAGCAGCCGTTTGGCCAGCGCCTTGATGCTGGAGAGCAGGACGTTCTCCCGCACCGACATCGTCTGGACCAGCCCGTCGCGCTGGCGGTCCTCCGGCACGAGGGCGAGGCCGGCGGCCAGCCGGGTGGCCACGTCGCCGGAGCCGGCGTTCTTGTCGTGCAGCAGGATCTCGCCGCTGGTGACGCGGCGCGCGCCGATCAGGCACTCCATCAGCTCGGTCCGTCCGGCGCCCATCAGCCCGTAGATGCCGACCACCTCACCCCGGCGTACCGAGAACGACACCGAGTCCACCAGGGCGCCGCTGGGCCCCATCGTGGTGAGGTCCCTGACCTCCAGCAGGACGTCGCCCGGGTTCGAGGGCGGTCGGGTGAAGAGGCCGGCCGGGCTGCGGCCGACCATCTGGCGCACGATCCAGCCGGTGTCGGTGCTGGTCATGGCCGACTCGGCGACCAGGGCACCGTCGCGCAGCACGGTCACGTAGTCACCGATGCGGCGGAACTCGTCCAGCTTGTGCGAGATGTAGATGACGGTCACGTCGTTGCGGCGCAGCTCACCCATCACGCCGAAGAGCACGTCCACCTCATGGTTGCTGAGCGCCGAGGTGGGCTCGTCCATGATCAGGATTCGGACGTCCTCGGTGAGTACCCGGGCGATTTCGACGAGTTGCTGCTGACCGATGGGCAGGTGGCCGACGAGCGTGTTGGGGTTGAGGTTCTGGCCCAGTCGCGCGAGTGCCGCCGTTGCCTGGGCCCGTTCGCTGGAGAAGTCCACCGTGCGGGTTCCGCGGCGGCGCGGCTCGCGGCCGGCGAAGATGTTCTCCGCGATGCTGAGATTGGGGAAGAGACTCAGCTCCTGGTGGATGATGCCGATGCCGTGCTTGATCGCCTCGCGCGGTGAACCCAGCGTGATCTCTTCGCCGTCGAGCAGGATCCGGCCCGTGGTGGGCGTCTCGGCCCCGGCAAGGATCTTCATCAGCGTGGACTTGCCGGCGCCGTTCTCGCCGACCAGCACGTTCACCTTGCCCTTGCGGGCGGTGAAGGTCACGCCCTTGAGCGCCTGGATCCCGCCGTACGACTTGCTGATGTTGTCTGCCACCAGCACGGCGGCGTCGTCCGGGGCGGAGATCCCGGCGTCGGGCGCCACGACACCGTCGCCCTGCGTCGAGCCGCCACCGCTCACTGCGCCGCCGGTCACTGGGTCACCGCGAGCTGGACCGGTGTCACCGTGATGTTCTTGGGATCGAGCATCTGGAACGCGCCGGCGAAGGTGACCTTCTTGCCCTGCGCGGACTTCATGTCGATGGGCGCGACGACCTTGGTGCGGGCCTGGTTGTTGAGTTCGGTGGCGACGTTGGCGAACTCGATCTGGTTCGGGAATTCACCGAAGCTGATGAATCCCACCGCGTCGCGTACCGCGGTGCCCAGGAACACCGGGCCGATGGCGATGCTGAGGTCGGGGGTGCCGTCGGCCGGGTCGAGATCCACCTGCATCCGCCCGGGTCCCTGGGACTGGTCCACCGCACCGACCGTGCCAGCGCCCTTGATCATGATGGACGGTGCGCTGCCGACGCCGGCCGTGACCCCGTACTGCTTACCTGCCGCCACGGGATCCGCCTGGATCGCGGCCAGCAGGGTCTTGGCGTCAACCGCCTTCTCGGTGACCGTGGACCCGACCTTGGACCAGTTCTTCTCCGCGTAGCTGGCGGCGTTGAACGTCTGGCTGCCCGCTTCGCCGGCGCCCGCCTTCTCCGCCACGTAGACGCCGGGCACCTTCGTGCATCCGGTGGTCGCCAGCAGCACGCTGGCGAGCGAGACCACAACCGCACGAGGCAGGGACCGGCCAGCGCGCGGACGCGGTCGGTCGGAGGAGCCAGGACGGGTTACCATCGTGAATGTCCATTCGCCTGCGATTGAAGATGTGATTCTTGCGCTCCCGTTCGAGCACGTCAACGGGCAGTTTGGATCGTGACCAGGTCGTTAAGTCGCGATAACCGGCCCTGCCCGGTTACGGTCGATGGCGCGCACGCGCGAGCGCGGAATGCCATGCGGCCACCCTGTCATCCCGGGCCGGCCCGTCCTGCGCCGGCCGGAAGGTATCCCGGTCGCGGGGGAGCCCGGCCACCTCGTCAGCGGTCCACACGCCGGCCGTCAGCCCCGCCAGGTGGGCGGCACCGAGCGCGGACAGGTCCTGCGCCCGGGCGCGCAGCACCGGCACGCCGCTGACGTCGGCCTGCATCTGCATCAAGGTGTCACTCGCGCTACCGCCGCCGTCGACGAGCAGGCACTCGACCGGTTGCCCGGTCCGGGTGATCGCCGCGACGACGTCGTTGACCTGGAAGGTGACGGCCTCGGCCGCCGCGCGTGCGAGTTGCTCCGGGCCCGTACCCAGGGTCAACCCGGTCATGCTCGCCACCGCGCCGTCGTCCCACCACGGCGCCGCCAGGCCGCCGAACGCCGGGACGAGCGTCACGCCCCCGCTGTCGGCGGACGCTGCCATCCGGAGAATGCCTTCGGGTGTGGTCCCGAGCAGCCCGGCCAGCCACACCAGGATCGCGCCGCTGGCCCGGATGTTCCCTTCGGCGGCGTACGCCGCGTCGCCGGCGTCCCACGCGATGGTGCGGCAGACCCCCTGGTCGGCACCGGGCGCCGCGCCGACGGACGCGCTGACCAGTCCCATCACCGAGGAGCCCGTGCCGTAGGTGGTTTTCACCATCCCCGGCGTGCGCGCCCCGTGGGCGAAGAGCGCGGCATGCGAGTCACCCAGCACGGCGGCGAGGGGGACCCCGGAGCGTAGGCCGGGCAGGCCGCTGACCTCACCCAGCGTCCCGGCCGAGGCGACGACCGTCGGAAGCACGTCCCGGGGCACGCCGAAGATCCCGAGCAGTTCCCCGCTCCACTGGCGGCGGTCCACATCGAGCAGTTGGGTACGCGCGGCGTTGCCCACCTCGACGACGTGCCCACCGCCGAGGCGGTACATCAGCCAGGAGTCGACCGTGCCCAGGCAGAGCTCGCCACGGGCCGAGCGCACCCGATCCGGGTCGTACCGGTCGAGCAGCCAGCCCGCCTTCAGCGCGCTGAACATTGGGTCCAGCGGGAGCCCGCTCACCTGCCGTACCTGCTCACCGTGCCCGGCCGCGCGCAGCCGCTCGCACGCGTCGACGGTGCGCTGGTCCTGCCACCCCAGCATCGGCCCGAGCGGGCGGCCCGTGGTCCGCTCCCAGAGCAGCACGGACTCGCGCTGGTTGCTCAACCCGACCGCGGCAACCCGGGTGGCGTCCTGGCCGGTCAGGACCTTGGCGACGCTGTCCAGCACGCTGGCCCAGATGGCGTCGGGCGACTGCTCCACCCAGCCCGGCCGGGGATAGCTGATGTCGATCGGGCTCGACGCCTTGGCCCGGATCTCGCCGTCGGTGCCGACGAGCAGGCATTTCGTGGAACTCGTGCCCTGATCGATGGCGAGGACCAGCGGATCAGCCACGTCCATCGACTCGCAGCCGGTGCCCAACCACTGCCGCGGACATCCCGTCAACCCTGGCGACCGCAGCCGTGGCCAGAGCCCGTGCGGCGTCGGCGATGCCGCCGGCGGTCAGTCCGAAGTGCTCGAGCAGGAAGTCGGTGTCGCCGGTGGGCGCGAAGACCCCCGGCACGCCGAGCAGCTTCATCGGCACCGGGTGGTGCTGGACCACGTACTCGGCGACCGCGCCACCCAGCCCGCCGTACACCGTCGCCTCCTCGGCGGTCACGATGCCACGGGTCTGACTCGCCGCGGCGAGGATGGCCGCTTCGTCGATCGGCTTGATGGTCGACATGTTGAGCACCCGGGCGCTGATGCCGGTGGCCCGGAGCTGTGCCGCCGCCTCGATCGCGCGCGACACCATCGTCCCGGCCGCCACGATCGTCACGTCGTCACCGTCGACAAGCGTGGTCGCCCGGCCGACCCGGAAGGTCGCGCCCTCCGGGGTCACCGCCGGTACCTTGTGCCGACCGATCCGCAGGAAGATCGGAGCCGCCTCGTTCGCCGCCCAACGCACCGCGTCCCGCGTTTCCTGAGGGTCGGCCGGCACCACGATGGTCATCCCGGCGATGGCGCGCAGCCATGCCAGGTCCTCGATGGAGTGGTGGGTAGGGCCGAGCGCCCCGTAGGCCATGCCCGGACTCATGCCGCAGAGGACGACATGGGTACGGCTGTACGCCACATCGGCCTTGATCTGCTCCAGCGCCCGCCCGGTGAGGAACGGCGACGCGGCGCAGACGAACGGGACGTACCCGCTGCCGGCCAGGCCTGCCGCCACGCCCACCATGTTCTGCTCGGCGATGCCCACGTTGATCAGCCGGTCCGGGAACTCCTCGGCGAATCCGGCGAGGTTGCTGGAACCGACCGAGTCGTTGCAGACCGCGACGATCCGCTCGTCTGCGCGGGCCAGAATGCGCAACTCGTCGGCGAACGACACCCGGCAGTCGAACGTCTCCTGGGCCACCGCGGCCGTGACGCTCATCGGGTCAGCTCCAGGAGCGCGGCCTGGAACTGCTCTTCCGACGGCACCTTGTGGTGCCACTCCACGCGGTCCTCCATGAACGAGACACCCTTACCTTTCACGGTGTTCGCGACGATGCAGGTCGGCCGCCCGCTCCCGGTCCGGGTCGTGGCGGCGTCCAGCAGAGCCAGATGGTCATGGCCGTCGACCTCCACCGCGTCCCAGCCGAAGCTGCGCCATTTGTCGGAGAGCGGGTCCAGTCGATTGGTGGCCTCGGTCCGGGCCCCCTGCTGCAACCGGTTGCGGTCCACCACCGCCACAAGATTGTCCAGGTCGCGGTGCCCGGCGCACATGATCGCTTCCCAGTTGCTGCCCTCCTGGAGCTCTCCGTCTCCGAGCACCACGAAGACGCGGCGCTCGGACCCGGACAGCCGCGCCGCAATGGCGGCGCCGACCGCGACGGGCAGACCGTGCCCGAGCGGGCCGG
This sequence comes from Micromonosporaceae bacterium, assembly GCA_035296325.1. GTDB lineage: Bacteria > Actinomycetota > Actinomycetes > Mycobacteriales > Micromonosporaceae > DATHBD01. The sequence goes on from DATHBD010000028.1 coordinate 15,088, forward strand.
TGTTCGTTTCGACGCCAGGCACCTTCGTCCGGTCCGGGTGACCGTTGAGCGGGGAGAGCGGCGCCATGAACGTTTCCAGGGTGCTGAGCGGGAAGAAGCCGGTGTAGGCGAGCGTCGTGTAGAGCGCCCCGGCGCAGTGCCCCTTGCTCAGGATGAACCGGTCCCGGTCCGCCCACTCGGGTTGCGCCGGGTCGATGCGCAGCACAGCGGCGTACAGGCAGGTGAGCACGTCCATCACGGAGAGATCGCCACCGACGTGGCCCAGTTTGGCGGTTCGTATCATGCGGAGCACAGCACGGCGCGAGCGGTCTGCCGCGTCAGCGAGCAACCGCGCCCGGTCGGGTGCGTCGGCGGCGGCGATGGCACTTCGCAGTGCTCGCCATTTCTTCGCCTGCGTGTTATCCGGCTGGAGCATGTAGTTACCTATTCAGTCATGAATTTACGTTCGGTTCATCCTGTGCCCGCCAGGTCCGGAAGTCAACTCTGAATGGGCATTCCAGTATGGTGATCCCGGTGCGGGCCGTACCCGGCGGCGTCACGCATACCGGAGGAGCCGTGCAGAGTGAACGCGACAGCAGGCGGCCGTCAGCGATCGGAGGTGTGGCCGGCTCACAGCTGCGCCTCCTGACCAAGGTGGCCCGGATGTATCACGAGCACGGTATCCGCCAACCACAAATCGCGGAGCAGTTGCACATCTCCCAACCCCGCGTCTCCAGGCTGCTGAAGCAGGCCGTCGAGCTGGGCATCGTAAGGACCTCGGTGGTCACCCCGGCCGGCGTCCATGCCGAGTTGGAAGAGCAGATCCAGCGCCGGTACGGCCTGCGCGACGTGGTGGTCGCGGACGTGGACACGGACACCGCCTCGCCGCAGGAGCAGTCCCTGTTGCGCGCCATCGGCTCGGCGGCCGCGGTTTACCTGGAGACCACGCTGACCGGCGGGGACCGGATCGGGATCTCTTCCTGGAGTTCCACGGTGCTGGCCACAGTGGACACGATGCGCCCGCGTCCGACGCCGGTGGCGCAGCAGGTGGTCCAGATGATCGGCGGGGTTGGCAACAGCAGGTCCCAGGTCTACGCCACCCGGCTGGCCGACCGACTCGCGCTGCTCACCGGCGCTGAGGCGGTGTTCCTGCCCGCACCCGGACTGGCCGCGTCCGCGGCGGCGCGGGATGCCCTGCTCGCCGATCCGCACATCAGTGCGGTCTTCGCCACCTATCACAACCTCACCATGGTCCTCGCCGGCGTGGGCAGCCTCGAGCCGTCACCGCTGCTGGTGGAGAGCGGCAACGCGATCGCGGACGCCGACCAGAGCGACCTGCGCCGGCTCGGCGCGGTCGGCGACATCTGCCTGCGCTTCTTCGATGAGCACGGCAACCTGGTCCCGTCGGCCCTGGATGAGCGGGTGCTGGGGATCGACGCCGACACGCTGCGTTCGATTCCCAGGGTGGTCGCGCTGGCCGGCGGGAGCCGCAAGTACACCGCCATCCGGGCGGCCCTGCTGGGCGGATGGATCGACGTCCTGATCACTGATCTTGACGTAGCCCGCAGGTTGGCCGCCGAGCCCGCGCCAGCCGACTGATCCGAGGGCCGGCTCATCGTCAGCCGAACAGCGCCCGCTGGACGATGCGCTGAGCGGCCAGAGCGTCGTGGCTTGCCCGGGCGGCGTTCAGTTCATCGAGGGGCAGGCGCTTGACGCGGTCCCGCAGGAGGTCGATCGTGTCCAGGCTGTCCTGCACCGCGCGGACGGCGTCCTCGCGGTAGGGGAAGAGGTCCAGCTTCAGCGGCTCGTTCCAGCCCAACTGGTCCACGGTGTGCAGGAACTCGAACGTCTCGATGACGTGCAGCGCGCCCACCGTCAGGTCGTCGTCCCACTCGCGGTAGTTGTCGCAGAGTTCCACATCGACAAGGCGACCGCGCTCGTGGATCAGGGTCAGCGCGTCGGACGGGTTCTCCTTGGCGAACAGCGAGTGCCCGAAGTCCATCACCAGCCCGACGTTGTCCACGCCCATGTCGTCCAGGGCCAGCAGGCTGGTGGTCGCCGTGCTCCAGAAGATGCGGGTCCGCGGCTCCTTGAGCTTGTACTCGATGCCGAAGCGCGTGCCGGGGTGGTCCCGCGCGATCCCACCGATGCCGTCGATGCTCAGCCGGCGCAGCTGTGAGTAGTCCACCTGGAACGGGTAGTCGTAACCGTCCTGGCCCGGCCAGAATTTGACGTAGTCGGCGCCCAGCAGCTTCGCCACTTCGACCGAAGCGTGCGAGATCGCGATGGCCTCGGCGCGCAACGCCGGGTCCGGGTTGGTGAAGGAGCCCCGAACGAAGCGACGTCCGTAGATGACCGGGGTGATGCACCGGGCGGTCAGCCCGTGCGTCTCCAGCGCGGCCTGGACGTCCTTGTCGGCGATGTCCGGCGAGGACCAGGGGTAGTTCAGGTCCACCCCGCTCAGTCGACCGGTCGCACCCGCAGCCGCGATCGCGTCCAGCGTGCTGACCGCCGGCCCGTACCCATCGGTGGCGTAACGGTCCAGAATCTGCCCGAACGCCCAGACGCCACAGGTGTACGACATCGCTGACCTCGCATTTCCATTCACCACAGAATAGCCCTGCACAGCCTCTCGCAGCGAGGGGGACTCCGTCAAGGGCCGCCCGGCTCCGGGCTGTACCGGTGACCGCGCTTCCCATCGTATTGCCGCCGGGGGACCGGGCGGAGGTCAGGACGGCGGTGGTGGGCCGCTACTGCGCCGGACGATCAGGCGGGTCGGCACCACCGTGTGCGTCGGGGGGTTGGGATCGGGTTTCAGCTGCTCGAGTGCCAACGCGAGGCAGCGCCGCCCGACCTCGGCAAAATCCGGCCGCACGGTGGTGAGCGGCGGCGTGAGGTACGGCGCCTCCGGAATGTCGTCGAACCCGACGACGCTCACCTCTTCCGGGACCCGCCGACCGGCTTCGTGCATGGCCTGGAGCAGGCCGAGGGCCATCTGATCGTTGGCGGCGAACACCGCGGTCACGTCGCGCCGCGTGGCGAGCGTGCGCCCGTGTTCGTACCCGGATCCGGCCGACCAGTCGCCGTACAGCGGCTCGGGGACCGCGGCGCCCACGGCGTTCAGGGCCTCCAGCCAGCCGGGCACGCGGCCGGTCGCGGCAACCCAGTCCGACGGCCCGGCGATGTGCCAGACCGTGGAGTGCCCGAGTTGGAGGAGGTGGGTCGTGGCGTCCCGGGCGCCATCTGCCTCGGCGGTGCTGACGACCGGGATGCGATCGGTGCTGCTGTTGTCGAGCATGACCATGGGCACCCGGTGCGGAGCCTCCGCCAGTGCCGCGATCACCGACTTCTGCGACGCGATCACGATGATGCCGTCGACCGCCTGGTCGGTCAGCCGTTCGATCGCTTCCATTACGGCTCGCGGCTCAGCCGATCGCAGGGCCACGGTGCTGACCAGGTACCCGACGTCCCAGGCCGCCTCGCCGATGCCTTCCAGCGTTGCAGCCGGACCGTATCGGAAGGTGTCGAACGTGATCACGCCGATGACCCCGGTCCGCCCGGTCACCAGCGCACGGGCGGTGTGACTGGGTCGATAGTCAAGCTCGCGGATCGCCGTCAGGACCCGTTCCCGGGTCTCCGCCCGCACCATCGGCTGGTTGTTGAGCACCCGGGACACCGTCTGGTGTGAAACGCCGGCGGCCCGCGCGACATCCCGGATATGCGCCCGCGATCCGCTGAGGCGGATCGGGTTGGCCTGGATCGGCGCCACCCTGGACGGCGCGGCGCGCGTCGGCGTCGTGCGCGGCGGCAGCGTTCCCGGCTGGGCCCGGACGGGCTTGACCTGCAGCGGCACAGGATCGGAGGCGGCCGCGTTCAGCGGTCCCCGCTCAACCGTGTCCACCACACCTTCTCACCTGAAATATGCTCCCGCAGGCGTGAGCCCCACCGGAGCCCATGCGTCAGGAGTGCAAAATCGTCGATCCCGCTCGCCGGAGTGTCACCGGTAACTTCTTGGCGGTCAAGGTGGCGTCGGATCGATGCGCGTCTCAGAATAGCGGGTAGCCGCCACCCACACCGATCGGTTGCCTCGCCACGGCCGCCGGTTGGCGGATCGTCCCCGCCGTCCGGAGTGTCCGCATCGCGGGTGCCGGCGGTCCCCGGGCCTGCGCGCCCGCCCGGGCCGGCGGTAGGCCCGGTCGCGGGGGCGCCGCGCCGGGGTGGAGACACCGCGGCGTCGACTGGAAAGTCACGGTAGAATATTCATCCCATCTTTCAGCGCCGGGTGAGGGTCAGCTGAGCGTGGGCCTGTGCATATGCTTGACACTAGCGTGGGCCGGACAATACCGTTCCGCACGTTCATCGGGTTACTACAAGGGGCCGTGCCGATTCAATGCCAGTCATCATTTCGGTCGATGTGATCGACATCCGCTTCCCCACGTCGGCCACGCTTGACGGCTCCGATGCTATGAACCCGGACGGTGACTACTCCTCCGCGTACGTTGTCCTGCGTACCGACGGGGACGATCTGGCCGGCTACGGCTCCACGTTCACCATCGGGCGCGGCACCGACCTGGTGGTGTCGGCCGCCCGCCAGCTGGCTCGGCCGTTGGTCGGCCGGGATGTGGATGACCTGGCGCAGAGCCTGGGCGCGACGTACCGGGAGATCCTGGCGGACAGCCAGCTTCGCTGGCTGGGCCCCGAGAAGGGCGTCGTGCACCTGGCGGCCGCTGCCGTGCTCAACGCCGCCTGGGACCTTGTCGCCCGGCGCGCCGGCAAGCCGCTGTGGCGCTTCCTCTGTGACATGACCCCGGCGGAGCTGGTCGAGGCGTGCGACTTCCGCTACCTCACGGACGTCATCACACCCGCCGAGGCCAGGGAAATGCTGGAGAAGCTGGCCCCCACCCGAGCTGAGCGGATCGCGCACCTCGCGGAGGCGGGGTACCCGGCATACACCACCACCCCCGGATGGCTCGGCTACTCCGACGAGAAGCTGCGCCGCCTGTGCCGCGAGGCGGTCGCCGAGGGTTGGCAGTACGTGAAGCTGAAGGTCGGGCGGGATGTGAACGAGGACCTGCGCCGCCTCGCCATCGCCCGGGAGGAGCTCGGTCCGGACTTCCCCCTCATGATCGACGCCAACCAGGTGTGGGATGTGCCCCAGGCCATCGACTGGGTCCAGCGGCTGGCCGAGTTCCGGCCGCTCTGGATCGAGGAGCCGACCAGCCCGGACGACATCGCAGGGCATGCCGCGATCCGTCGGGCGGTGGCACCGGTCGGCGTGGCCACCGGCGAGCACTGCCACAACCGCGTGATGTTCAAGCAGTTGCTGCAGGCTGAGGCGATCGACTTCTGCCAGATCGACTCATGCCGGCTGGCCAGCGTGAACGAGATCATTCCGGTGCTGCTGATGGCCGCCAAGTTCGGGGTCCCGGTCTGCCCGCACGCGGGTGGCGTGGGATTGTGCGAGTATGTGCAGCACCTGTCCATCGTGGACTACGTTTGCGTGAGCGGGAGCCTCGAAAACCGGGTCATCGAGTACGTTGACCACCTTCACGAGCACTTTTTGGACCCGGTCACCATTTCCCGCGGCAGGTACCTGGTCCCCAACCAACCGGGGTACTCGTCGCAGATGTACGCCGAATCGGTCACCCGGTACACGTACCCGGACGGCACCTACTGGGTGGAGGCACTCGCAGGCTGAGCGGTGCAGCACAGCCCCAGGGCGGGAGGGCATCGTATGGGCGTCATCGAAGGCACCATCGAGAAGATCAAGTACATGCTGGTCGAGGGCCAGCTCGGGCCAGGGGACCGGCTCCCGGTCGAGAAGGACCTTGCCGCCAGGCTCGGCGTCTCCCGGAACACGCTGCGTGAGGCGGTGCGGGCGCTCGCCGCCATCAAGGTTCTGCAGACCCGGCAGGGCGACGGGACCTACGTCACCAGCCTCGCGCCCGACCTGCTCCTCGACGGCATGGCGTTCGTTGCCGACCTGCACCGTGACACCGGTGCGTTGCAGTTCCTCCACGTACGCCGACTGCTCGAGCCGGAGGCGACAGCGCTCGCCGCAACCCGGCTGACGGATGCTGATCTGGAACGGTTGGCCGAGTTGCTCACCGAGGCGGAAGCGCTCGCGTCCGCGGAGTCCGTCGACTACGAGGCGCTGGTCTCACAGGATCGCGCCTTCCACTCGCTGATCGTGAGCCGGTGCGGCAATCCGGTGCTGGCCGCCCTGATCGAGAACACGTCGAGCCGTACCATCCGGGCCCGGGTCTGGCGGGGCCTCACCGAGGATGGCGTAGCGGTCGCGACGGTCTCCGAACACCGGGCGATCTACCAGGCGCTGGTGGAGCGCGACAGCGAACGCGCGCGGCTGCGGGCGGTCATCCATATCGTCGGCGTCGAGGACGCGTTGCGAGCCGCGGCGATCTAGCTGATCGGCCTGGCCCGGTCTACACCAGGGTGGCGCCGGCACGTACCGCGAGGCCGATGCCGACGACCACGACCAGGGCGGCGGTCACCAGCGGCATTGCGGCCGGTATGGCACCGCTGAGCCGGGCCATCCGGCCGTCGGGCCGGGTGATCCGGCGCTGGATCGCCAGGAGCAGGAGCCCGGCGGCGGTCAGCGTGGCCGCCATGCCCAGGCCGTACGCGATGACCATTACCACGCCGAAGATCGGGCGGCCCAGACTTATCGCCGCGAGGAGGACCACGAGCGCCGACGGGCTGGGGACAAGACCGCCGGCGACGCCCACGCCGGCCAGACTGAGCCGGCTCAGGCGGGGATGCCCGTGACTGTGCCCGGGTCCATGTCCGTGCGGGTGCGGGTGCCGGTGCACACCCGCTGCGGAGTGCGGAATCGGGGCGCCGACAACCGCTGCGTCGGCGTCCGCGGCGGCAACCACGCCAGCCGGTACCAGGGCCGCCGCCTCCGCCTCGCCGCGGCCATGACCGTCGTCGTGCCCGTGCCCGTGGTCGTGCCCGTGCCCGTGCCCGTGGTCGTGGTCGTGCCCGTGGTCGTGGTGGTGACCGGATGTTCGACGGCGGATCGCGCCGAAGAGCAGCCCCACACCGACGGCCACGATGAGCAGGCCACTGATCACTCCGAGGTAACCCAGCAGCCGCTCGCCTGCGATCGCCGCCGTGGTGCTGATCAGCAGCCCCATGAGCAACACACCGCCGGTGTGGGTGGCGGTGACGGTGGCGCCGATGAGGAGCGCGTCTCGGGGGCGGCCGTTCCGCCCGGCGATGTACGCGGCCAGGACCGTCTTCCCGTGCCCCGGGAGCACGGCGTGCCCGGCTCCCAGCAGGACGGCGAGCAGCACGGCGAGCATTGCCAGGACCGGGGTGAGGCGACCGGCGAGAATGCGCTGGAAGTGGCGTTCCGCCCAGAGCGTTGCCACGGTCAGCGGGTCGTCGCCCTCAGGGGTCGCGATGGTGTTCCCTGTCGAGTTGCCGGTGCCGGGCTCGACCCGCAGCGTCGCGGTGCGCACGTCCAGGACGGACGACGGCCCCTGCCCGGGAGGGTAGGCCCGGAGCTCGTCACTGACGCTGCGCTCAGGAAGCGGTGACTCGACGAGGCGCACGCCGTCGCGCGCCGTCGCCGTCATCTCGTGCCACCCGATCCGGTCGGCGCGATGGAGGTTCTCGATGGTGACGGTGCTGGCCGCGGGTAACGCGACAGGCGCGGACAGCGAACAGGTCAGCCGTGCCGTGGGGAGTCCGGCGCTGCCGGCCTCGGACTCGTACGCGCCGGGGGTGACCGCCCATGTCACGGCAGCGGCCCCGACCGTCACCCGGAACTGCGCGCCCAGTTCCGCACACGTCCTGGCCGCGTAGGCGACACGTTCCGGATCGGCCAGCTCGCCGTCACCGTTGCTGTCCGCGACCGACCGGTCCTGCAGGGTTGGAATTTCGGCGGTGTTGACCACGGCGGTGACGTCGATCCGGTCCGGCGTGAAGGCCAGATGCTCGTACTCGTTCACGGAGAAGTTCCCGAGCGGGTGCGCGCTCGCCGGGCTGGGCGGGCCGGCGAACACGCTCAGCCCGGCCATGATGGCGACGCCGGTGCACACGATCAACCGTCGACGCCGGCCGGCGCTGATCAACCGTTGCATCTCCAGACCTCGGCTCGTCGGTGTACCGGCCGGAGTCTAGCCCGCCCGGTGCCGGTCAAGCACATGTCCGGGACGGATCGGTAATTGACACGTGTGGATGTCAATTGCAGATCTGAGCCAGGTTGTTCGCGGCCTGGTCCAGCGCCGAGTCATCGAATGTGTACAGCTTGTCCAAGTCGTCCGGGCTCTTGATCTCGGCGATGGCCGATTCCACCGCGCCGGCGTACTGCGTGAGGACCGATCGGAGCTTGGGGTCGGTCACCTTCGTCGCCTGGCCGCGCAGAGTTGTGGACCACTCCGTGAAGGTGGCGCGAATCTGGGTCATCTCCGCCTGCTGGGCGGCGGCGTCACCGGAGTCGACGGCGGCCAGCACCTTGTCGACCTGCGCGGTCATCTTGGTGATGGACTGGTCCACGAGTGCCGCCGCGTCCTCGCAGGCCTGCTTGACCTTCGGCTCGAGGGACGGCTGTGCGGCGGTCGCGACGTCGGACTGCGCCGGTGTCGCGGTGGTGCCGGACTTACCGGTACAGCCGGTGCCCAGGATCGCGACGGTCACCAGGACCGCGGCGGTCAGCACGCCTCGCATGAAGACTCCTTGCGTCGCCGGAATGACACGAGTGAGGATGCTAGCCCAGCGCTGTGTCGATGGCCCAGGGGTCCCGGGTGGTGGTCCGGCGGTGGAAGTAGGAACGCCGGCTCCCACGGGGGGAGGAGCCGGCGTTGTTCGAATAGAACACCACATCTGTCGCCTGCGCGCCAGAGGTGAGCGGGCAACGATATTTTCCCCGTTGGCCCCGGGCCGGTTCAGTCGGAGACCCCGCCGCGGCGGATCACATCCCGGTACCAGATCGCACTGTCCTTGGGGATGCGCTGCTGCGTCTCGTAGTCCACGTACACCAGGCCAAATCGCTTCTGGTAACCCTCTGCCCACTCGAAGTTGTCGAGCAGGGACCACGCCAGGTAGCCGCGTAGGTCCACTCCGGCGGCTATTGCGTCGTGCGCGGCCCGCAGATGTCCGTCGAGGTAGGCGATCCGATCGGGATCGGGGACCCGGTCGCCGTCGGGGTCCGGCTTGTCGTCGAACGCCGCACCGTTTTCGGTGATCATGAGCGGCACGCCGGGGTAGTCCCGGGCCAGCCGGGTGAGCAGTTCGGTGAGGCCGCTCGGTTCGATCGGCCACCCCATCGCGGTCACCGCGATCGGCGCGTCCCGGGACGAGCGCGTCGCCGGGTCCAGGAACGCGACGTCCTGCGCCCCGGGGAAGTTCGGTCCAGCGTCGGCGCCGGGGACGCTGCGCACGTGCTGGGGACTGTAGTAGTTCACGCCGAGCAGATCGATTGGCGCGGCGATGTGGGCGGCGTCCCCGTCCAGGACGAAGGAGAAGTCGGTGATGTCCCGGAGGTCGGCCACGACGTCGGCCGGGTACGACCCGCGCAGCACCGGGTCCAGGAACAGGCGGTTGTGTACCCCGTCAAGTTTCCGGACCGCCTCGGCATCGGCCCCCTGGGGGTCGGGCGCCCGCACCGACGCCAGGTTCAGGGTCAGCATGATCTGCTCGGCGCCGGCAGAGCGGAGCGTTTCCGTGGCCAGCCCGTGCCCCAGCAGCAGGTGGTGGGTCGCGGCGAGGGCCGCCGCCTGGTCGGTGCGTCCGGGGGCGTGGATGCCGCTGGCGTACCCGAGGAAGGCCGCGCACCACGGCTCGTTCAGCGTGGTCCATGTGCGCACCCGGTCGCCCAGACGGCCGTACATCAGAGCGGCGTACTCGGCGAAGCGCTCCGACGTCTCCCGCACGGTCCAACCGCCGGCGTCTTCCAGCGCCTGGGGCAGATCCCAGTGGTAGAGCGTGGCGTAGGGCGCGATGTTGCGGGCCAGGAGTGCGTCCACCAGCCGGTCGTAGAAGTCCATGCCGGCCTCGACGGCCGGGCCGGTGCCGTTCGGCTGGATCCGCGGCCAGGCGATGGAGAACCGGTACGCGGCGAGATTGAGGCCCGCCATCAGGTCGATGTCGTCGGCGTACCGGTGGTAGTGGTCACACGCCACGTCGCCGGTGTCGCCACCGGCCACGCGGCCCGGAGTGTGGCTGAAGGTGTCCCAGATGGACCGACCGCGGCCGCCCTCGTTGACCGCACCCTCGATCTGATACGACGCGGTGGCGGCACCCCACACGAACTCTGCTGGAAATCGATAGCTCGTCACGTCGTCATCCTTGCAGCGCGGGCCGCCGGGCGCAGCGGGACCCGACGTGCGGCCGGTGCGGCGCATCGGGAGGCCATGGGCGCCGCAGTCCGGGCGGGGTGACATCATCGGGGTGGAGAGACCGTGGCGAAGGGATGATCATGACAGATTCGGCCCAAATTGGCGTGACCGGCCTGGCGGTGATGGGCCGCAACCTGGCGCGCAACCTGGCCCGGCACGGGCACGCCGTGGCCCTCCACAACCGGTCCACAGCCAAGACGAAGGCACTGGTCGAAGAGTTCGGCCACGAGGGCACGTTCCTGCCCGCGGAGACCGCCGAGCAGTTCGTGGCATCGCTGGAGCGCCCCCGCCGGGTCGTCATCATGGTCAAGGCCGGCGCGCCGACCGACGCGGTGATCGACGAGTTCGCCCCGCTGCTGGAGCCGGGCGACATGATCGTGGACGGCGGCAACGCCCACTTCGTGGACACCCGTCGTCGGGAGGCGGCGCTGCGCGAGCGCGGTCTGCACTTCGTCGGCACCGGCGTCTCCGGTGGTGAGGAAGGGGCGCTGCACGGGCCGAGCATCATGCCGGGTGGCTCCGCCGAGTCGTACGAGGCGCTCGGGCCGCTGCTGGAGGACATCTCCGCGAAGGTCGACGGGACGCCCTGCTGCACCCACGTCGGTCCGGACGGGGCCGGGCACTTCGTGAAGATGGTGCACAACGGCATCGAGTACGCGGACATGCAGTTGATCGCGGAGGCGTACGACCTGCTCCGCAACGCCGCCGGACTGGCACCGGCCGAGATCGCGGAGGTCTTCCGGGGCTGGAACAGCGGCCGGCTGGAGTCGTACCTGATCGAGATCACCGCCGACGTGCTGGCGCACACCGACGCGGCCACCGGCAAGGCGTTCGTCGATGTGGTGCAGGACCAGGCCGAGCAGAAGGGCACCGGGCGTTGGACGGTGCAGATCGCTCTGGACCTCGGCGTTCCGGTCAGCGGGATCGCCGAGGCCGTGTTCGCGCGGTCGTTGTCCGGCAGTGCCGGGCTCCGGGAGAGTGTGCGTGGGCTGCCCGGTCCCCGTCCGCGCCGACTGGACGCCGCTGCGGCGGATGCGCTCGTGCGGGACGTGGAGCAGGCGCTGTACGCATCCAAGATCGTCGCGTATGCGCAGGGCTTCAACCAGATCCAGGCCGGCAGTGCCGAATACAACTGGGACATCGACGCCGGGGCGATGGCGACCATCTGGCGCGGCGGCTGCATCATCCGGGCCCGCTTCCTCGACCGCATCCGCGCGGCGTACGACGAGCGCCAGGACCTGCCGAGCCTGCTCATCGACGAGCACTTCGTGGAGGCGCTGGGTGGCGCGCAGGATGGCTGGCGCCGGATGGTCTCCACCGCGGCGGACCTGGGTGTCCCGGCGCCGGGGTTCGCCACCGCGCTCGCCTACTACGACGGGATCCGGGCCGAGCGCCTGCCGGCCGCGCTGGTCCAGGGCCAGCGGGACTTCTTCGGCGCGCACACCTACCGGCGGGTGGACCGCGACGGTAGCTTCCACACGCTCTGGGGCGGCGACCGCAGCGAGGTGCAGGGCTAGCCGACACGACCGCGCGGCGGGTGCCGGGATGAAACTTCCGGCACCCGCCGCCAACGTGCCAGGCGGTCCCGGGCGGCCAGGCGGGCGTCGTTGAACGCCACCACGGCCGTCAGCGCCGAGGCGAGCCACACCGCGCCGATGAGGAGGCCGCCAATGACATCGGTGAGCCAGTGCACACCGAGGTACAGGCGGGAGAAGCCGACCAGCATCGCGATTGCGGCGGCGCCGGCCCACACGGCGGGCCGGCACCGCGCCGGCAGCCGCTGGCCGATGAGGTAGGCCAACGCACCGTAGGCGGCGACCGCCTGGCCGGTGTGCCCAGATGGAAAGGCGTATCCGTTGGCAGTGGCGATGACGTCGGTCAGCGTCGGACGCGGTCGGGCGATCAGCACCTTGACCGCGTTCACCAGCAGGCTGGTCCCCACCGTCACCGTCACGACGAACGCGACGGTGCGCGCCCGCCCCCACGGCCGCGGCAGCAGCAGTGCCACGGCCACGACCAGTGGTACGGCGAGCCAGAACCCGCCCAGCATGGTCACCGCGCGCATGGTCGCGGTCAACCACCCGGTCCGATGATCAACCAGCCATGCGGTGACCGCGCTGTCGCGGGCGGTCAGGTCGTCCCGCTCGATCACGTTGTCGGCGACGTGGCCGAAAGCCCACCCGCCGATCAGCACCAGCGCCATGCCGACAGTCAACGGCAGGCCAAGCGCCTCGCCCGGAGTCAACCGGCGGCCGGTCCAGCCCTGCAGGCGACGTTGAGCCGACATGGAGCCAAGATTAGCCGCCGCTGGCGGACCCGCACGGCACCGGCGCATCAGCTCACGAATCGACGCAACGCCCGTCCCTCGGGCCGGCCGGTGCTGGCGGCGCACGCCATGGTGGGTGCGCACCGGTCGTTCCCGATCGTTGGACAACTGGTCAGGATTGCGCCAGTTTCCTGCGGAACCCGCCGCCGACGTGTTACATGGTCTCCGGTGCCGGCGAAAGGTCAGAACGTTGGGAACATACCTGTTGCCGTCGGCGTTCGTTACACCACTACACCGAGCCGGGGAGGGTGACACCAATGACCAGCAGTACTGACTACGACGCACCACGCCGCCCTGCGGTCGAGCTCGACGAGGACAGCCTCGAGGAGCTCAAGTCCCGTCGTGCGGCAGCGCAGTCGCCGACGGTCGATCTTGACGAAGCCGAGGCAGCGGAGAGTTTCGAGCTGCCCGGTGCTGATTTGTCCGACGAGGAGCTCACGGTCGCCGTCGTGCCGATGCGTGGCGACGAGTTCCGATGCTCCAGGTGTTTCCTGGTGCATCACCGTAGTCAACTCGCGGGGGAGCGGGACGGGCAGGCAATCTGCCGGGAGTGCGGCTGACGGCGAGCGATCGCTGGCGGGACAGTCACACCGAAACCGGCTTCCATCCGCAACGCTGCGCTGCCCGGGTCGACGACCCGGGCAGCGCATTGCGTTGCGCCTCGACGGCACGCCGCTCAGGCGCGGGGGTGAACGAGACCGTGGAAATTCTGGGACTCATCTTTGCGGGCACCGCGACGGACCGGCGTGCCGCGATGGCCGACTTCCTGGCTGGCACGCTCGGCCTGCACCGCGTGCCCGACTCCGGTTCCGACGGCACCGACATGTTCCTGCTGCCGGACGGGGCGCGCTTCGCCGTCACCGGCGAACGCGCGGAGGGCAGCGGCACGTCGCGAACCATCGGGTTCCAGGTCGCAGATCTGGACCGCGCGGTGGGCGAACTGCGGGCCGCGGGTGTCGAGGTCGACGAGCCCGCGCAGAACGACCGGCACCGCTACGCCCATTTCACGGCACCCGACGGCAAACTGTATGAGCTCGTGGAGGAGCGCCTGCCGCGGTAGCCGCGGTGGCGGGTGCCTCGCGTTGCCGTTCCGGGTGGGGCGGCAGCGTGCGTACCATACCAACCCATGGTCGTACTGAGGTCCGCTGCGGAGATCGCAACGATGCGGGAGGCCGGCCGGGTGGTGGCCGACACGCTTGCCGCGGTGGCCACCGCCGCGCGGGCCGGCGTGTCCCTGGCCGAACTCGATCGACTGGCCGCCGATGTGATCGCCGGCGCGGGCGCGAAGCCGTCGTTCCTGCACTACCACCCGTCCTGGTCCCCGACGCCGTACCCGGCGGTGCTGTGCCTTTCGGTCAACGAGGCGGTGGTCCACGGCATCCCGGACAGCCGGGTGCTGGCCGACGGCGACCTGCTGTCCATCGACTGCGGGGCGCACGTCAACGGGTACCACGGCGACGCCGCGATCACGGTGGCCGTCGGCGAGATCGACGAGCCCGCCCAGCGTCTCACCGACACCACTTCGCGCGCGCTGGCGGCGGGTATCGCCAATGCCCGGGTCGGCGCGCGGATGGGCGACATCTCCTCCGCCATCGAAGCCGTCGCCCGGGAAGCCGGGTACGGCCTGCCGGTCGGCCTCGGTGGCCACGGCATCGGGACCGCGATGCACGAGGACCCGCCCGTGCCCAACACCGGTCGTCCCCACCGCGGCATGGTGCTCCAGGAGGGCCTGGTCATCGCGATCGAGCCGATGCTGCTGGAAGGCGGCGGCAGCCGGTGCCGCACCCGCCCGGACGGGTGGACGATCGTCACCGCTGACGGCAGTCGTGCCGCCCACGCCGAACACACCGTGGCAATCACGGCCGACGGTCCGGTGATCCTCACCGTGCCGTGACCCGGCAACGCCGGCGGCGCGCTGTCGGCTGCCGGAGCCGGGCTGCCCGGGCTCCGCGGCGACTGTCGTACGCCGGTCGTACCGTGGGCTGGTGAGAACGTCCATGACGCGGGCGGAGGTGCTGCGCTTCCGGGCCCGCGCCCAGCAGCTGGATCGGGCCGCCGGCGTGCTTGCCGACACCGCCGTGCTCGACCTGGGCGTGCAGGACACCGGCCCCGACGGGGGACTGTGGGCGTTGGCCATCCGCGGCGTGGACGTGACAGCGCTGTCCGGCCCGGAGGCGGCGGGCCGGGAGCTGGCGACGGTGTGGACCGTCCGTGGTGCGCCACACCTGTACCGGCGCGAGGATCTCCCCGCGGTCGCCGCGGGCGGTCGAGCCGTTCTCCGACGCGGACGCCGGCAAGCGGATCTATGACGCGGCGAAACCGCTGCGGGCCGCCGGCATCACAAACCTCGCCGCCCTGGACGCGGTGGCCGCGACGATGCGGTCGGTGGTGACGCAGCCGTTGGTCAAGGGCGAGGTGTCCGGCCGGGTGGCGGCCGTGATGGACCCGCCGTATCTGCGCTTCTGCCGACCATGCAACGCCACCCACCTGCACGAGATGCCGTTCCGCCTGGCGGCGCTGCGGGCCGGGCTCGAGTTGCGGGCCGGCACCTCGCCGCCGGTGTTGGAGCCGATCCCCGGTTTCGCACGCACCGACGCTGTGCCGGAGCGGTTCGATGTCGTCCGTGGTTACCTCCGGCTGCTCGGGCCGGCGACCCCGAAGCACGTCGCCGACTACCTGGATGCTCCGTTGCGTGACGTCAAGGCGCGCTGGCCGTCCGACGCGTCCGAGGTGTCCGTCGATGGACAGACCCGGTGGGTGCTGGCTGCCGAGGCCGACACCCTGGCCGGCTGGCCGGTGCCGCCGACCCGGCTGCTCGCGCCGTTCGACCTGTTTCTGCAGGCCAGAGACCGGCAGTTGCTCGTCGGCGACCCGGCACACGCCAAGGCGCTGTGGCCGGTGCTCGGCCGGCCCGGCGCCGTCCTCTCCGCCGGCGAGATCGCCGGCATGTGGCGGCCCCGGAAGGCGGGCCGGA
The DNA here is from genome assembly GCA_035296325.1 of Micromonosporaceae bacterium. Classification (GTDB taxonomy): domain Bacteria; phylum Actinomycetota; class Actinomycetes; order Mycobacteriales; family Micromonosporaceae; genus DATHBD01. The sequence continues at coordinate 30,731 of DATHBD010000028.1, forward strand.
AGCTGACCGTGGAGGTGACGTTGTGGGCGACGACCTCCGCCGCTGTCCGCAGGGCCATCGCGGAGCAGGCGGAACGGCTCGCCTTGTATCGGCGGTCGACCCTCACCGGCGTGGACTTCGTGACGTGAGCGATGCCCGCCAGGTCCGCCCCGGCGAGCGTTGATCGGGAATTTTGGCTCATTCTTGGCGGCGGTAACCCGAGCGAGTGCCCTGCATAGTTGCGACCAGCGCGAATAGGGAACTGAACCGTTTTTGTCAATACCCGAGGCGACCTTAGCGCCCGGCCCTCGCAGCGCGTGCTCACGACCTGCGGTCGCACCTCGCCAGGCAGCCGGATCGGCGGCGGCACCGCCGGCTGGTCGGTCAACATCGTCACTTGACCGGTTCACTGATGGTCAACCTCTGCGCAGATATTGACGCCGATCGGGAGACGGAATAATGTCCACGAATTGTGGGGGCCGTCGCCGTGGCGCCGCCCGCAGACCGCCGTCGGCTTCGACGAATATCATCCGCGCGGACCTCGACCTCATGCTGCGTCGATCAATCCGCGCGTCTCGAGCGACCACGTGTGGTCGCGGTTCGCCACCGTTGGAGGTGCGTGTGATGCGTAGACCCGGACGCCAGCCACTGGCCGTTCTCGCTCTCGCTTTGGCGATGGTGATACCCGGCACGGTAGCCATCGCGGCCCCCGTGCAGGCCGCCCCCGCTGCGCCGCTGGGCACCATCGGCAACCTCGCGCCTACCCCACCGATGGGCTTCAACAACTGGAACGCATTCGGCTGCGACGTGACCGAGGCTCTGATCCGGGAGACGGCCGACATCTTCGTGTCGTCGGGGCTCAAGGACGCCGGCTACCAGTACGTGAACATCGACGACTGCTGGTCGCTGCGGGAGCGCGGGCCGGACGGCCGGCTGGTCCCTGATCCGGTCAAGTTCCCGAGCGGCATCAAGGGCGTCGCCGACTACGTCCACAGCCTGGGGCTCAAGCTCGGGATCTACGGCGACGCCGGCACCAGGACCTGCGCGGGGTACCCCGGCAGCCTGGGCCGGGAGGAACTGGACGCGCAGACGTGGGCCGACTGGGGCGTGGACTACCTCAAGTACGACAACTGCAACAACCAGTCCGACGGCTCCCAGGCAGACTTCATCCGGCGCTACACCGCCATGCGCGACGCGCTCGTCAAGACCGGCCGCGACATCGTGTACTCCATCTGTGAGTGGGGCCAGTCCCAGCCGTGGACCTGGGCCGCGGACGTCGGCGACCTGTGGCGCACCACCGGCGACATCAGCGACAACTGGACCAGCCTCCGGTCGATCATCGCCTTCAACGCTCCGCTCGCCCCGTACGCCGGGCCCAGCAACTGGAACGACCCCGACATGCTGGAGATCGGCAACGGCGGGATGACCGACACCGAGTACCGGACCCACATGAGCATGTGGTCGATGATGGCCGCGCCATTGATCATCGGCACCGACCTTCGCCGTGCCACGCCCGCGACCCTGGCGATCCTCGGCAACCGGGACATCATCGCCATCGACCAGGACCCGCTCGGTGTCCAGGGAGCCGTGGTGTCCAACACCGGCGGCCTGATGGTGCTGGACAAGCCGCTGGCCAACGGCGATCGGGCGATCGCGCTCTACAACTCGACCGACTCCCTGGCAACGGTCAGTGTCGCCGCCAGCGCGACCGGTCTGCCCCGCGCCAAGGCGTACCGGCTCCAAGACGTGTGGTCCGGCAACGTGCTGCAGGCCGCGTCGACCATCTCGGCGGCGGTGCCGGCACACGGCACGGTCGTCTACCGGGTACGGCCGGAGGCCAAGCCCACGCTCGTCGCCCCGTCGGTGACGGTGGGAGCCACGATGGCGACGCTCGTCCCGGGTCCGACCGGCGGCGGCACCCTCGCCACGACCGTGACCAACCGCGGCTTCCACGGGCTACGGCACATCACGGTGTCCGCGCAGGCGCCCGCAGGGTGGACGGTGACCCCCTCCACCGCCGTCCGGCGCTCCACGTTGCCGACGGATGCCTCCTTCGGCACGAACTGGGCGGTGACGGTGCCCGAGGGTACCGCCGCTGGGCAGTACCCGATCACGATCACGGCCGCCTACAGTTGGGGCCGGCTGCGGACCAGAGCCACCAGTTCGAGTGAGCTCATCGTGACGGTCGTCAACGCACCTGCGGACGGCAGGCGATATCTCAGCACGATCGCCCAGGTCAGCTCGGTCAATGCGGTTGGTCCGGTCGAGTTCGACCAGAGCAACGGCGGGCAGGCCGAGGGGGACGGCGCGCTGATCACCATCGGCGGCCGGGTCTACACCCGCGGCCTGGGTACCAGCGCCGGCAGTGAGATCGTCTACTACCTCGGCGGGCGCTGCTCGCAGCTGGTCACCGACGTTGGCATCGACGACGAGGCGGCCACCACCGTGCCGGCCACGTTCACGATCTACGCCGACGACGTCGCGGCGGCCGCCAGCGGGCCGGTCGCCGCCGGCGATGCGCCGAGGACGTTGACGGCTGATCTGACCGGGGCGACCTGGCTCCGGTTGGTCACCACCGGGAGCGCCGCGGCGCCGGACGGCACCACGATCTCCGACCACACCGACTGGGCCGCGCCGATTCTGACCTGCGGCCCCAGTACGCCGAACGATCCGGTGCTGCCGGTGGAGCGGACGCTCTTCTCGTTCGAGTCGGGCACCGAGGGTTGGAGCTTCGCCAACGCCGATCCGGGCGGAAGCGTGGAGCACTCCACCGGGTTCCACACCGACGGTGCGCACGGCCTTCGGGTGATCACCACGGCCAGTGGCAACTGGTTCGGCCGCGCCCTGACCGAGCCGCTCGACCTCACCGGGACCTCGATGCTGAAGTACGACGTCAGGACCGGGGCAAACGGGACCTCAGGGGAGATCGCCGTCCAGGTCGGCCCGGAGGGTTCCTGGTGTCAGGGCGGCCTCTGGACGTGGACCAACGCGAACTCGAGCAGGACCATCACGGAGGAGGTCAGCCACATCAGCTGCCCCACCGGGGTCACCCTGGACCTCAGTCAGGTCCGCGGGGTGTGGGTCTTCGTCAACGGTCTCGACGTCCAGATCGACAACGTCCGGGCCGAGTGAACGCGCCAACGCGGAGCCCGCTCATCGCAATGCGTAGGGCATCGCTCCACCGCTAGTGACAAGTGCACGCCGTACTCCAGCTGAGGTGTCGGACGGTCGCCAATCCGGCACCCAGCGTGGAGTACGGCGTGTATTTCCCATCTGTGGCCGCGGGTCGCCCTGTGGCATGATGGCGGGCGTCAATGCACAGGGGGGGATCTTGACTGGCGAGACATCGAGCCAGGGTCACGTGCCCGGTGCCGGTGCGTCCGGTCGTGCCCCGATGGCATCCCGGTGGCCCTGGGCCAGCCGGATCGCGGCGATCGATGTCCGTCCGCTCGTGGCCATTCTCGCCCTGGTGCTGGTCGTGCAGGCGAGCGCCGGCGCCAAAACTGCGACATCGGCCGGTTTCACGACGTTGCAACTGGGCAGCGAGGGCGCGGCGCAGGACGCCAAGCGACGGCACGATTCGATCCGCCGCCAGTTGGCCACCCGGGTGCCGCCAGGCAGCAAGGTCTTCCGCGGCCCGCTCCCGGCGGTGGAGTGGGAGCAACGCATCCCCCAGTACGCGTTGATGAGCGACATCATCGTGGTCAACGACCGCTCCAGCGCCGATGTCGAGGTCTCGATCGTCAACGACGCCCACTATCACGGCGGCGTGCGCCTCGTGGTGACCCCACTGCGATGACACCGCTCCAGTGCCTGTTCGCCGTGGTGTCGCTGATCGCGGCCGGGCTTCCGCTCGGGTACGTGTTCACCCGCCGACTCCTGCTCGCGGCCGTCCTCGCGCCGCTCGTCACCGCGTTGTCCGCAGCGCTGGCCACGCTGCCGATGTTGCTGTTGGGCGGCCAGCTGATCTACTGGCTGGCCGGCGTGCTGCTGTTGCAGTACGCCCTGGTGCCGATCCTCCTGGCCCGACGGGGTCCGGGGCTGCCGCACGGTACCGGAATTGACGTCTTCTGGTACGTGGTGCCGTTGCTTGCGCCGTTTCTTCTGGTGTTCGCCCCACCGATCGAGTGGGACGCCAACTCCATCTGGTGGCTGCACGCCGCCTACTTCGCCGAGGGTGCCGAGGTATCCCGGCGTACCATGGGCGACCCTGTCTATGCGTTCACCCATGCCGACTACCCACCGCTGGGGTCCGCCGCGGTGGCCGCGGTCTGGTCGATCACCGGATACAACTTCCGCGTCGCGCTGTTCGCCTCGTCGACGGTCACGTTCTCGGCGATCGCCATGCTGGTGTACGCGGTGCGTTGGGTGGCCGCCACCGGAGTGCCGGCCTGGCTGTCCCGACTCGCCGGAGTTGGCGTGGGGCTGGCGGTGTGGGGCCAGGCTCCGGCCTCCCCGGCTGGCGGGTTGAGCGATCCGGCCTGGGCCGCGTCGTTCGTCGCTGCCGCCGTGCTGGTGCTGTTCCGCACCGATCCCTTTGCCCGGCCGGCGCTCCCCCTGTTGCTCCTGACGGTGGCGGCCCTCACCAAGAACGAAGGACTCGCCGCCGTCGTCATCCTCACCGGTCTGGTGGTGCTGCGGGAGCGGCGCAATCTTGGCCGGGCCTCGCTCATGGGCATTCCCGTGCTCGCCGGCCTGGCGTGGTCGGCGGTCGCCCGGCACCTCGGTGCCAGGTCCGACTACGTGGAGGGGGGGAATATCAGCGAGTTGCTCAGCGGCGATCCGGAGGTATTTGCCCGGTTGCCACCCATCTGGGATGCGCTTGGTTTGATGCTCGGGCAAATCGTGGGGCTGGCGCTGCTGGTCTCGGTCCTGGGCGGCGTCTACCTGCGGAGTCGTCGGCAGGCCCTGGGTCTCGGTTCGGACCTGTGGATGTGGGCGGTCAACGGGATGTTCGTCCTTACGCTGATCGTCTCGTACCTGATCAGTGGATTCAATATCGCGTGGCACCTGCAAACGTCGATCGAGCGCGTCGTGACGCCGGTGCTGATCATGGCGTGCGTGAGCGCCGTCTACTGGGGCGTGACAGCCATGAGCCCGGTACCCGCTTCGCCCGGCACGAGAGGGGACGGCGCCCGACTGCGCCCAGCCGCCGAATTCGTACAGCCCGTTCCAGCGCCAATCGTGGCGCAGGATGTCGAAACATCGACGAATCCAAGTCTAGGTTTGGCAGGTCACGATGAAGCTCTCGATCCTTATGCCGGTGTTCAACGAGGAGGCCCGCCTGGCCCGGGCGGTGAAACAGGCCCTCGACGTCGACTACCCGTGCGAGGTGGAACTGATCATCGTTGATGACGGCAGCAGCGATGCCACTCCCGACATCCTCCGCGAGGTCGGGCACTCGTCCCTGCGGGTCATCACGCATGAGCGGAACAAGGGCAAGGGCGCGGCGATCCGGACGGCCGTCGACCAGGCCAGCGGCGACTACATGGTCATTCTCGACGCCGACCTCGAGTACGACCCCGAGGACATCCCTGGCCTGCTCGTGCCGGTGCTCGATGGACACGCCACCGTGGTGTACGGCAACCGCACCTTCGGCAGCCACAGCTCCTTCTCGTACTGGTACGTCCAGGGCAACCGCGCCGTCACGACCGCGGCCAATGTGCTCTTCAACTGCTACATCAGTGACCTGGAGACCTGCTTCAAGCTGATGCCTGTCGAGCTCTTCCGGTCGCTCCAGATCCGCTCGCACGGGTTCGGCATGGAAGCCGAGGTCACCGGCAAGCTGCTCCGCCGCGGGATCCGGCCGTACGAGGTGCCGATCAAATACCGGGCCCGGACCCGTGAAGAGGGCAAGAAGATCACTTGGAAGGACGGCGTCGAAGCGCTGTGGATCCTCACCCGGGAGCGGGCCCGCCGGGCGCCAGTTGTCCGCTAGCGCTCACCACGTCCGGGGTCGGCGCGGCTGCTCCGACCCCGGACGATGTGGTCAGCGGGTGCCGATGTAGTAGCTCGGGTGCGGCGGCTGGTTGTACGCCACGTTCTGCCAGGCGATGGCGACCCGGTACATCGGGTCGTGCATCAGCGTGGTGAAGCCGTACCGGCTCTCATGCGGAGTGGCGAACAACCGCAGGGCAGTGCTGTCCGCCGTGCGCCAGAGCACCTCTTCCCGCCAGTCCCCGAGGAGGTCTGCCTGCAGCGCAGGGGTGCCCTTCGTGTAGTTGTTTGAGTAGGTGCCGGTCGCGGTGAGCAGATTGTCCGTGCTCGTTGTGGCCGGGTTCCACTTGCCGATGGTCCCCACGCCGACCCCGGCGGCCTGGTCCCAGTTGTGGTCGAGAATCTCCCGCTGCAGGTCACCGTCCCACCAGATCACGAAGTTCGCGGCGGGGATGGTGTTGGAGATGAACGTGCCGTCGGCCGCGTACAGCCAGCCGGTCGGGCTGTTCCATGCGCCGTTCACCGCCCACACTTCGGCGCCGGGGTGCGCCGGGTCGATGTCCGCGGCGGCGCCGCGGCCGGTGTCCAGGCCGGTCTGCAGGCCGAACAGAACCTCACCGGTGCGGGCGTCGTGCATTTCGAAGCCGTACGGCGAGTCCTTGCGTTCGTGCGGGATGAACGCCTCCAGCCCGGGCCGGTTGGGATTCAGGTCGCCCACGTGGAGTGCATCGCCGTGCTTGAGCCCGTTGGCGTGCAGCAGTGCGCCGGTGTCGTCGATGGTGATCGAGCCGTACACGATCTCGTCCCGACCGTCGGCGTCCACGTCGGCCACGGACAGCTGGTGGTTACCCGCCTCCTGGTACTGCTTGCCGGCGATGTCGGTGTCGAAGGTCCAGCGCTTGGTGAGCTCACCGCCGCGCCAGTCGTAGGCGACGAGCACGGAGCGGGTGTAGTAGCCACGCGCCATCACGATGCTGGGGCGCTTGCCGTCCAGGTAGGCGACGCCGGCCAGGAACCGGTCGACCCGGTTACCCCAGCAGTCGCCCCACAGGCACACGTCGCCGCGCGGCGGCTCGTAGGCGGTGGTCACCATGGCGGCGCCGGTGAGCCCGTTGAAGACGGTCAGGAACTCGGGGCCGGCCAGGATGTATCCGGTGGCGTTGCGGTGGTCGGCAGTGGCGTCGCCGATGACCACCCCGGCCCCGTCGGTCGTGCCGTCGGCGGTCTTCATGGCCACCTCGGCCTTGCCGTCGCCGTCGAAGTCGTAGACCAGGAACTGCGTGTAGTGCGCGCCGGCGCGGATGTTGCGGCCCATCCCGATGCGCCACAGCCGCGTGCCGTCCATCCGGTACGCGTCGATGAAGACCTCGCCGGTGTAGCCGCCCCTTGAGTTGTCCTGCGCGTTCGTTGGGTCCCACTTCAGAACGATCTCGTACTTGCCGTCGCCGTCGAGGTCACCGACGCTCGCGTCGTTGGCCACGTACTCATAGGCGACGCCGGTCGGGGTGGTGCCGCCGGCCGGCTTCTGCAGCGGGATGTCCAGGTGATCGGTGGCCCACGGCTGCACCTCCGCTGAGCGCTTGGCGTGCCGCCTACGATCGGCCGACGCCACGGAGTACCGGTCCTCCGGTTTCCCCGCGGGGTCGAGGTAGTTGCTCCGGCCGGTGATCGGCGTGCGGTTGATCCGCTTGCCGTTGCGGAAGACATTGAACTTGCCACGAGTGGCCTCGGTGCCGAAGAGGCGCCAGCTGACCAGGACACCGCCGGCGGTCGGCACGGCGACCAGGCCCCGGTCGAGCCGCTCCAACTGGCGGTCGGACTGCGGTACAACGGCGGCTGAGGACGGCACGGTCCCCAGAACAAACGTCGCCAGAACGGGGATCACGCACGCGAGAGCAACGCGGGCGCGGCGCGGAATCCATTTTTTCACTGATTTCAGCCTCTCGCGGCGAGCGGGATTGGACCGATTCAGCGGCATCGTACGCCATCGATGACGTGCCCGGGATCACCTTCCGGTCCCAGTGACCGCCACCCCAGGTCCTGACGGTCTCCATATCTGTGCGCACCGACAGATTCTCCGCCAGGCGGGCATACGCCCTGGATCTCCAGGCATCAAGCCGAGCACAAATATGGTCAGTGCGAGACGAGCGTGAGCGCTCGCCATTCTGTGCCTATTCGCGTCGTTGTATGCGATACGGCCTCCCCATCGCGCGGGCCGCGGTGGAGAAACGGGTGGTCAGGGGCCGTGCGGGGGTTCCGGTGAGTGGGAGCTTTGTTGCTGGCGCGCGCGGCGGCGGTGCTACTTTGCGAGCGTCACGCCCAGGACGGCATGCATAGGAGCTAAAACAATGCGCGGGCGAATGTTATTAGGGCTCGGCGTCGCGGCGGTCACACTCGTCGGTGGCATCGTCACGGTGGCCAATGCGGTCGCCCAGCCGCAGTTGCTCGCCGCCGCGGCCGCAGACATCGACCTGAACCCGGCGAGGGCCGAGGTGATGGCCGAAGGCCTCCAGGTGCCGTGGGGCCTGGGCTTCCTGCCGGACGGCAGCGCGCTGGTAGCGGAACGGTCCACCGGCGTCGTCAGTCGGATCCGCCCGGACGGCGACCCTGCCCGGGTGCCCGCGGCGGAGCGGGTCGCCACGATTGCCAACGTCAGATTTGGCGGCGAGGGCGGGCTGCTCGGCTTGGCGGTGTCGCCGACCTACGCGACCGACGGCTTCATCTACGTCTGCTTCACGGCCGACACCGACATTCGAATCGCACGGTTCACGCTGGCGACGCCGACCAGCCAACAGGTGATCTTCCGTGGTCCCGCCCGGTCGAACATCCACAACGGCGGCCGGATCAAGTTCGGGCCGGACGGCATGCTGTACGCGACGATCGGGGACGCGAACGTCCCGGAACGGGCGCAGGACCCGGCCAGCCTGAACGGCAAGATCCTGCGGATGATGCCCGACGGCACCGCCGCGGCGAACAACTCAACCGGCGATCCGTACGTCTACAGCATGGGCCACCGCAACCCGCAGGGGTTGGCGTGGGACACCCAAGGAGATCTCTACGCCGCCGAGTTCGGCCAGAACATGTGGGACGAAGTCAACCGGATCGAGCTGGGCGAGAACTACGGCTGGCCGACGGTCGAGGGCGAGTCCACCGATATCCGGTTCCGCAATCCGGTCGTGCTCTGGGAGACGTGGGAGGCATCGCCGAGCGGCGCGGCGTTCGCCGACGGCACGCTCTTCGTCGGAGCGCTGCGCGGTGAGCGGTTGTGGACCGTGCCGGTGTCAGCTTCCGGCGCCATTGGTACGCCGGTCGCCGAACTGGTCAACGTCTACGGCCGGATCCGGACCGTTGAGGTGGCCCCGGACGGCGCGCTGTGGTTGGCCACCAGCAACCGTGACGGACGCGGTACGCCGGAGGAGGACGCCAGCGGCCGGGTCATCGACGACCGGGTGATCCGGTTCCCGGCGGCAGGGGCTTCGCCGACGCCGTCGCGTACGCCGAGCCTGTCGCCGACGCCGTCGCGTACGCCGAGCACGTCGCCTACGGTGTCCCCGACCCCGTCGCGTACGCCGAGCGTGTCGCCGACGCCGTCGCGCACGCCGAGCACGACGCCTACGCCGAGTTCGCCGCCGCCAGCTCCGTCCGGTGGCTGTGCCGCGACGTACACGTTGAACTCGCAGTGGCCGGACGGCTTCAACGCCAGCGTGACGGTCACGGCCGGCACGACCGCCCTGACGGGTTGGGCGGTCACCTGGACGTTCGCCGACGGGCAGAGCGTCAGCAACGCCTGGAGCAGCACGGTCGCCACCGACGGGGCGAATGTCACCGCTCGCAACGTCGCCTACAACGGCGCCCTCGCCGCAGGGCAGAGCACCACCTTCGGTTTCATCGGCAGATGGGCCGGTGCCAACACGGTGCCGACAGTCACCTGCACCGCGCTCTGATCACCAGCGAAGGCCGGGGAGCGCGCACCATGCGCGCTCCCCGGCCGTTCGGCTGTCCGGATCGCGCGCAGGCGTCCATGGCGGCCGCCTCCGTTCGATGGAACCCACGCTGAGTAATCAGAGATCGCAACGCATCGTCCTTCGTAATCCCCTCGGGCCGCGCTACGTTTGCCGAAGTTAGCGCGTGCCTGCAGATCCCTGCAGCTCACGACCGGTACGACCTGCATAGGGAGCTAACGATGCGCAGGCGGGCATTCTTGGGAATCGGCGCGGCGGCGATTACGCTGGGTGGTGGAGCATTTGCGGTCGCCAACGCCGCCATGGAACCGGAAGTGACAGCGGTCCGGGGCGGGATCGACTTCGATCGGCCACAGGTGATGGCGACCGGCCTGGAAGTGCCCTGGGGGCTGGGCTTCCTGCCTGACGGGTCGGCCCTGGTGGCCGAGCGGGTCCGGGGCACCGTCTCGCGCATCCGGTCCGGTGAGGCACCTGAGCGGGTCACCACGATCGCCGGCGTCGTGTCCGGCGGCGAGGCGGGGCTGCTCGGGCTGGCGATCTCGCCGACCTACGCGACCGACGGTCTCGTCTACGTCTGCTTCACCACCGGTGCGGACATCCGTATCGCGCGGTTCACCCTGGCGGCGCCGGCCAGCCAGCAGGTGATCTTCAAGGGCGCGGCCCGAGCGAGCACCCACGATGGCGGCCGGATCAAGTTCGGGCCGGACGGGATGCTGTACGCGACGATCGGCGACGCGAATGTCCCCGCCAGGGCACAGGATCCGTCCAGCCTGAACGGGAAGATTCTGCGGATGAAGGCCGATGGAAGCGTCCCGGCGGGCAACCCGTTCGACGGCTCGTTGGTCTACAGCATGGGCCACCGCAACCCGCAGGGGTTGGCGTGGGACTCTCGAGGGGACCTGTACGCCGCCGAGTTCGGCCAGAACACCTGGGACGAGGTCAACGTCATCAAGCCGGGCGAGAACTACGGCTGGCCAACGGTGGAGGGCCGTTCCACTGACACCCGGTTCCGCAATCCGCTGGTGGTCTGGGAGACGTGGGAGGCATCGCCCAGCGGTGCGGCGTTCGCCAACGGCACGCTCTTCGTCGCGGCGCTGCGTGGTGCGCGACTGTGGACCGTCCCGGTGGCGGAGGACGGCACGGCTGGCACGCCGGTAGCCGAGCTGGTCAACAGCTACGGTCGGCTCCGGACCGTGGAGGTCGCCCCGGACGGGTCGTTGTGGGTGGCTACCAGCAACCGGGACGGCCGGGCCACCCCACGGGCCGGCGATGACCGGCTCGTCAGGTTCCCGGCCAGCAAGGTTGCGGCATCGCCAACGTCGGACGCGACCTCCGGCCCGGACGCGACCTCCGGCCCGACACCGGCGCCGGATCGATCGGCGTCGGTGGCCCCGACGTCATCGGTGGAGCCCACCGCACCGGAGTGAATTCGGCGGGACCGGATGGCGCCGGCTCCGGGTGACAACAGCACCCCGCGTCTGAACGACAAACCGCGCCGCGACGCCGAACGGGCGGACCGCCACTGAATGGCGGTCCGCCCGTCCGCTGTGCCGGGGTCGTACTGCGTGTTACCGCGCGTCCGGCCGACGCGTCAACTCGTCGGGAAGTTGTCCGGGGTGCTGATCCGGCCACGGATGAACGTGCCGCTCTGGGAGAGCACGCCGGTGCCCCGGTAGTTGCCACCCGCGCACGTGCCCGGCTTGAGCACCGCGTTTGTCGCCGAGTAGTCCGACCAGCTCCAGACGGCATAGCCGATCTTGAGGCGGTCCAGCAGATCGATCCACTCGCCTGAGCTGCCAAGATCATTGGCGCCGTCGCCACTGGCCGTCTGCGTGCCGAACTCGCTCACGAAGAGCGGCAGTCGCGCGGCTGCCCGGGAGACCGTGGCGCGGTAGTTGGCCTGGTGCGACGACGCGTAGAAGTGGAAGGTGTACATGATGTTGGCGGCGTTGACCGGGTTGTTGATGACCTCGGTCTCGTTGGCGCCCTCGGACACTCCGAGCGACGACCAGGCCCGCGTGCCGACCAGCACGACGCCGTCAGGGTCGGCGGCCCGGATGACCGGGATGACCTGCTCGGCGTAGCTCTTGATACCCGCCCAGCTCACGCCGTTCGGCTCGTTGGCGATCTCGTAGATGATGTTGTTCTTGGTGGCGTTGCGCGAGGCGATGGCCTGGAAGAACGTCTTCGCCCGGGCGGTGTTGTGGTTCGGGTCACCCGGGCTGAGCGTGTGGAAGTCCACGATCACGTACAGGCCGCGGGCCGTCGCCATGTCGATGTAGCTCTGCACCTGGGCGGTGAACGCGGCCGGGTTCGTCTCGTAGCCGCTCTCCTGGACGTACATGGCGATGCGGAACACGTCCGCCTTCCAGTCGACGGCCAGGGCGTCGAGCGCGGCGTTGTTGACGCACTGCCCGAACCACTGGATGCCGTGGCTGCTCACACCGCGCAGCTGGATCGGCCGGTTGTACTGGTTGCACAGGTGCACCCCGCAGACGTGCAGCTGCCCGTTGATCGCGACCGGCGTGGTGCCGGTCGGCGGCGTGCTCGGCGGCGGGGTGGTGGGCGGCGGCGTGGTGGGGGCGGCGGCGGTGGTCACCGTCAGCGGGGCGCTGGGCTGCGAAGCGAAGACCGCGCCCCGCGCCGTGACGGTGAACTCGTACGCCGTACCGGGGGTCAGTCCGCTGACCGTGGTGCTGGTGCTCGTGCCGGGAACCCGGGCTACCACGGTGCCGCTCCGCGAGACGAGGTACTCGGTGACCCCACCGAAGGCCGTCGACGCATCCCAGGCGAGTGACACGCTGGTCGCCGTTGCGCCGGTGGAGCGCAGGTTGCCCGGGACGGTGGGGGGCGCGGGGTCCCCGATGATCGGCGGTGTCGTCGGGGCGGTCGTGACCGGGGTGACCGGGCCGCGGGCGCATGAGGCGCCGTTGACCGTGCAGTTCGTCGGTGTGCCGGTGCCGTTCACGATGAAGCCGAACGTTGTCGACGCACCCGGCGCGAGACTGCCATTCCACGCCGCGTTGGTGAAGGTGTAGTGGTTCGTCGAGTTGGTCCGCTCCGAGCTCCACGACTGGTTGATCGACGAACCGGCTGGCAGGTCGAACTCCACCTGCCAGGTGGTGATCGGGTCCGAGGCGTCGTTGGTCACGGTGACCAGACCCTGGTAGCCAGCGTCCCATTCACCGACCTTGGCGAACGAGGCGGTCGCCGCGCTGGCCGGCAGCGCGGCGAAGAGCACCGCACCTCCCAGAACGCATGCTGCGGCGAGGATTGCGAGGAATTTGGGGTTCCGCATGGACTGATGCGCTCCGTCAGGTTGAGGCGGCAGCGACCGGACTGCGCCGCCCGCGGACGATATCGATCCCTCATGATCGGGGTCAACAGATCCCGGCGCCGTCCAATCGCGACTCCGCGCATCAGCTCACATACCGACGGGCCTTGGATCGACGCTGCGGTGCCTCCAGTGCCACAAAGCGGGCCTCGACATGCGGGGGCAGCGGGCGCCGCTCGGCGAGCACCCATGGCATCCCGCGCAGGGCATCCAGCGCGGCCAGAGCGGAGATCCGGTCCCGCGGGACCGTCCGGGCCAGGTGCACCGTGCGGCGCAGCGCCGGGCGTACCGGCCGACGCAGCCAGGTGAACCACAGCGTGTTGCGCAACCCGACCCGCCGGCGCAGGTGCCGGTCCCGCAGCACGGATGCCTGATGGTGCACGGTCAGGTCCTCGATGTAGCAGAGCTCCCAACCGGCCGTGGCCAGGTCACTGGCGAGCAATTCCTCCTCGCCGCCCAGCCATAGCCGGGCGCTGAAGCCACCGCAGCCGAGGAAGGCGTCGCGGCGCACCACGGATGCTCCGGCGAGGAAGCTGCCCAGCGCCGGGCCGGGCAGCCAGTCCGGACCTGGTACGGGCGAGTCGCGTAGCTCTTCGACGATCGGGTCCTCCCGGCTGCCCGGCTGCACGAGGATCCGCGCGTTCACGACGCCGAGCCGTGGATAGCGATCCAGCAGATCCGCGGCGTGGGCCAGCGATCCGGGCTCCCACCACGTGTCGTCATCGCAGAACGCGACGTACGGCGTGTCGAGGCGAGCGACCCCGAAATTGCGTCCGACCGCGCCGAAATTTTCAGCGAGGGCGAGGACGTCCACGTGCGGGTACTGCGCCGACGGGAACCGCGAACGCACGGCCTCCGCCGTCCCGTCGGTGGATCCGTTGTCCACGAGGACCACCCGCGGCCGCTCGGGCAGGGCGACCAACCGCTCCACCGCGATCAATGCCTCGTCCCGGCGCTGGTACGTGATCACCACTACGCCGATCCGGGGATTCGCCCCGGCCAAGCCCCGCAACTGCCCCGATCCAGACCGCACCACGGTCGTCACCTCCGGGCGGCGGTTACCCTCCGTCCAGTCGATCAACCGCGACTTATCGATCTCTTATGGGGGAATTCACGGACCGGACCGCAGGTCCGACGCAGCAGCGGGTCACCTGACCGGGCGCGGACCCCGGTCAGGTGACGCAGAACTCGTTACCCTCCGGATCGGCCATCGTCACCCAGGTGGATCGCCCCTCCCGCCCTCGGTACAGGAAAGTCGCGCCCCGTGCGGTCAGTCGCTCCACCACCGCCTCGACCTGGTCGGTGCCTACCCGGACGTCGAAGTGCATGCGGTTTTTCACCGTCTTCGGCTCGGGAACCCGGTAGAAAAGGACCCGTCGCCGGATGCCCTGCTCCGGGACATCCGGGTGCAGGATCGCCGCGCCGACCCGCCACACCAGCACGCCGTTGTGGGTCGTGGTGTCGCTCTCGCTGGCGTGGCCCTGCGAGATCATCTCCCGGATGAACGCCTCGTTCGAGGGCTCCACCTCCCAACCCAGCGTCTCGGCCCACCAGTCGGCGAGGGTGTGCGGGTCTGCGGTGTCCACGGTGACCTGGAAGTCGTAAGCCATGGTCGGATGCTAGGCGCCGGGTCTGACGAAAAGCTGCCAGATCACGGCCCGGTGAGCGGCAAGAACGTGCACTCCGTAACGCGACGGCGCACCGACGAAACATTGGCGACACGGCTGGGGAAAGACCGTCCGCCACCATTGCTGGTGTGAAGAGCCAGGCACCCACCAGCACGCACTGCCCGTACTGCTCGTTGCAGTGCGGCATCGCCGTGACCGCCGGGGGCCGCCCGGCGACGCTGGTGCCGCTGGACTTCCCCACCAACCGGGGCGGGCTCTGCGCCAAGGGCTGGACCGCGGCGGAGCTGCTGGACCATCCGGAACGGCTGCTGTATCCGCTGGTCCGCGCCGAGGCCGGGGACCGCCGCAGCCCACTGCGCCGAGGCACGTGGGACGAGGCGTTCGACCGCATCGTCGGCGCCATCGAACGCAGCCAGCAGCAGTACGGCGCGGACAGCGTCGGTTGCTTCGGCGGCGGCGGCCTGACCAACGAGAAGGCGTACGTGCTGGGGAAGTTCGCCCGGGTGGCGCTGCGCACCTCGCAGATCGACTACAACGGGCGGTTCTGCATGTCGTCGGCGGCCACCGCCGGCAACGTGGCGTTCGGGGTGGACCGGGGGCTGCCGTTCCCGCTGGAGGACCTGGCCGGCGCGCAGGCCATCCTGCTGGTCGGCGCCAACCCGGCCGACACGATGCCGCCGGCGATGCAGTACCTCGACGCCGGCCGCGCCGCCGGTGCCCGGCACGTCGTCGTGGACCCCCGCCGGTCCGCTACCGCCGCCGGGGCACACCTGCACCTGCAGCCATCGGTCGGCACCGACCTGGCGCTCGCCAACGGGATGCTGCACATCGCCATCCGGGAGGGCTACCTCGACCCGGCCTACATCGCGGAGCGCACCACCGGCTTCGAAGCGGTCCGGGCGGCCGTGGCGTCGTACTGGCCGGACCGGGTGGAGCGGATCACCGGGGTGCCGGCCGAGCAGCTCCGCGAGGCGGTACGCATCCTCGGCGAGGCGCCCACCGCGATGATCCTCACCGCCCGCGGCGCCGAGCAGCACAGCAGTGGCTCGGACACCGCGCAGGCCTACATCAACCTCGCCCTCGCCCTCGGGCTGCCCGGCAAGGCGAACTCCGGCTACGGCACCATCACCGGGCAGGGCAACGGGCAGGGCGGTCGGGAGCACGGGCAGAAGGCCGACCAGCTCCCCGGCTACCGCCGCCTGGACGACCCCGCGGCCCGCGCCCACGTCGCCGCCGTGTGGGGGATCGACCCCGACGAACTGCCCCGACCTGGCGTGTCCGCCTACGAGATGCTCGACCGCCTCGGCACGCCGGACGGCGTACGGGTGCTGATGGTGCTGGCCTCGAACGTGGCGGTGTCGGCGCCGCACCGCAACCGGGTCGTGGACCGGCTCCGGGCGCTGGACTTCCTCGTGGTCTCGGACATCTTCCTCTCCGAAACCGCGGCCGAGGCCGACGTCGTACTCCCCACCGCGCAGTGGGCCGAGGAGGACGGCACGCTCACCAACCTGGAGGGTCGGGTGATCCGCCGGCGCCGGGCACTGCCACCGCCGGATGGTGTGCTCGACGACCTGCAGATGCTCAAGAAACTCGCCGAGCGGTTGCACCGGGGGAAGTTCTTCGACGACGACCCGGAGCGGGTCTTCGACGAGCTGCGCCGGGCCAGCGCCGGGGGAGTCGCCGACTACGCCGGCATCACCTACGACCGGATCGACGCCGAGTCGGGCGTCTTCTGGCCCTGCCCGAGCCTCGATCACCCGGGGACGCCACGGCTGTTCACCGACTCGTTCCCTACGCCGGACGGACGGGCCCGCTTCGTCCGGGTCGAGCACCGCGACCCGGTCGAGATGCCGGACCGGTCGTACCCGTACGTCCTCACCACCGGGCGGGTGATGCAGCACTACCAGAGCGGCAACCAGACCCGCCGGGTCGGGGCGCTGAACGCGGCCCTGCCGGACGCGCGGGTGGAGTTGCATCCCGACCTGGCCCGTCGACACGGCATCGAGGCCAACGACATCGTCCGGCTCTCCACCCGGCGGGGCAGCGCGGTGTTCCGGGCCCGGCTCACCGATGGCCTGCGGGCTGACACCCTGTTCACCCCGTTCCACTGGGGTGGCGCGTCCAACGCGAACGCGCTCACCAACCCCGCGCTCGACCGGCGCTCGAAGATGCCGGCGTTCAAGGCGTGCGCGGTGGCCGTCGAGCGCGTCGGCGGTCCGGACGACACCGGCCTGCTCGCCGGCAGGCCACCGCAGATCGTCGACATCGCATATCAAGAAGATCGGAAGGACGCCGTGCACACCACTCCGCGTTTCCTGCAGGGCATCTACGCCTTCGAGGGCAAGGGCCTCAACCGCCCGTCGACGCTCGACGGGCTCCTCACATATGTCGTACCCGACGGGGTGGTCACCCAGCCCGTCTACTTCCGTGGCGGCAACTCCAGCGACGAGCTGGTCTGCGTGATCCTCGTCCGTGACGGCCGACCGATGCGGTACTTCCCGATCGGCGCGAAGGCCGACGTGCACGTGCCCCTGCGGGTCGTCGAGGACCTGGAGGCCGGAACCACCATCGAGCTGCAGCTCGCGGCACCCGAGGGCGTCGACGGCTCGATCGTCGTCGACCTCGGCCTGGTCGAGGTCTGAGGAGGTCATCATGACGAACCGACAGCGGCTGGTCGTGATCGGCAACGGGATGGCCGGTGCCCGCGCCGTCGAGGAGATCCTCGAGCGCGGCGGCGGAGACCAGTTTGAGATCACGATGTTCGGCGAGGAGCCGTACGGCAACTACAACCGGATCCTGTTGTCCAATGTGCTCAGCGGGGTCGAGGACGAGTCGGCGATCTTCCTCAACAGCCTCTCCTGGTACCAGGAGAACGGCATCACGCTGCACGCCGGCGTCCGGATTCAGCGGATCGACCGGTTCGCGCGGCGGGTGTACGCCGATGACGGCTCCGTCACCCGGTACGACAAGCTCGTCATCGCGACCGGCAGCCGGCCGTTCGTGCCCGACGTTCCCGGCATCCACGTCGCCGGCCGCGGCTACCACCAGGGCGTCTTCGTCTTCCGCACCATCGACGACACCCGGGGCATGGTGCGTTACGCCCGCGACCACGAACGGGCCGTGGTCATCGGCGGCGGCCTGCTCGGGTTGGAGGCCGCGCGCGGGCTGCAGACCCACGGGGTGCACGTCACGGTGGTGCACGCGGCGCCGCACCTGATGAACCAGCAGCTCGATCCGCAGGCCGGCGGGATCCTCCGGCGCAGCGTCAACAAGTTGGGTATCGATGTCGAGCTGAGCGCGCGCACCACGGCGATCCTCGGCAAGCACTCGGTCGAGGGCGTCAAGCTGGCCGACAAGCGCGTTCTCGGCTGCGACATGGTGGTGGTGGCCGCCGGCATCCGGGCCAACACCGACGTGGCGGAGATCAGCGGCCTCACCGTCGAGCGCGGCATCGTCGTCGACGACCAGATGCGCGCGCTGGACGAGCCGGACATCTACGCGGTCGGGGAGTGCGCGCAGCACCGCGGTGAGACGTACGGCCTGGTGGCGCCGCTGTGGGAGCAGGCCCGGGTGCTCGCCGACCACCTCACCGGCGCCAACCCGGCCGCCGCCTACCACGGCTCGCGCACCGCCACGAAGCTCAAGGTGGCCGGCGTGGACGTGGCCACCATGGGGCTCAGCCTGCCGGAGCGCGACGACGACGAGCATGTCGTGTTCTCCGAGCCGAGTCGCGGGACGTACAAGAGCATCATCATCCGCGACGACCGGCTGATCGGAGCGACGCTGCTCGGCGACGTCAGCAAGGTCGCCTTCCTGATGCAGGCGTTCGACCGGGGGCTGCCGCTGCCGGAGGAGCGGATCCGGCTGCTCTTCGACCTGGGTGGCCCGCCGGTCGAGGTGAGTGCGGCGGAACTGGCGCCGGACGCGCAGGTCTGCAACTGCAACGGCGTGAGCAAGCAGGCCCTGGTCGACACCGTGCACGGCGGCTGCAAAACGGTCACCGGCGTGATGGACGCGACCCGCGCCGGCAAGGGCTGCGGCTCGTGCAAGTCGCTGGTCAGCCAGATCGTGGAGTGGGCGGCCGGTGGGGACATCCAGGAGGACCCAGCGGCGTCCTGGTACGTGCCCGGCATCCCGCTGGCCAAGCCGGAGCTGATGGCGACGATCCGCCAGCAGGGGTTGCGCTCGGTGTCGCAGGTCTTCGCGGCGCTCGCCCCCAACGGCGCGGAGGACGCCAAGAGCAAGATGGGCCTCGCCTCGCTGCTGAAGATGATGTGGGCCGACGAGTACGTCGACGAGCGGGACGCCCGGTTCATCAACGACCGGGTGCACGCCAACATCCAGCGCGACGGCACGTTCTCCGTGGTGCCGCAGATGAAGGGTGGCTGCACCACGCCGGATCAGCTGCGCCGCATCGCCGACGTGGCCGACAAGTACAAGGTGCCGCTGGTCAAGCTGACCGGGGGGCAGCGCATCGACCTGCTCGGGGTGCGCAAGGAGGACCTGCCGGGGATGTGGGCCGACCTGGACATGCCCTCCGGGTACGCCTACGGAAAGAGCTTCCGCACCGTGAAGACCTGCGTGGGTTCGGATTTCTGCCGCTTCGGGCTCGGCGACTCCACCGCGCTCGGCATCGCGATCGAGACCCGCTACCAGGGCATCGAGGGCCCCGGCAAGATGAAGCTCGCGGTGACCGGATGCCCACGCAACTGCGCCGAGGCCTACGTCAAGGACCTCGGGGTGGTCGCCGTGGAGGGCGGCCGGTGGGAGATCTACATCGGCGGCGCCGCCGGGGCGCACATCCGCAAGGGCGACCTGCTGACCACAGTGGACACGCCCGACGACGTGATCACGCTGACCGGGCGGTTCCTGCAGTACTACCGGGAGAACGCGAACTGGCTGGAGCGCACCTACTCGTTCGTGCCCCGGATCGGGCTGGAGACCATCCGCGCGATTGTGGTGGAGGACAGCGAGGGCATCGCCGAGCGGCTCGACGCGTCGATGCAGGCCTCCATCGACGACTACTCCGACCCGTGGCGGGAGCGGGTCGACCCGGTCACCCCGGGTCAGTTCGCCACCGCACTGCCGCTCATCCCGCTGCCGCTGGTGCCGGTCCGATGAACCACGGCAGCGGCGCCGACGTTGTCACCGAGTACCGGGTGGACCGGTACGTGGACCTCCCGATCGGTGAGGGCCGCGCCTACGCCGTCGGCGGTGAGCAGGTGGCCGTCTTCCGGCTGCGGGACGGCCGGCTGCGTGCCGTCTCCGCGGTGTGCCCGCACGGCGGTGGCCCGATCGCCGACGGCACGATCGACGCCCGGGTGGTGGTGTGCCCACTGCACCAGTACGCGTACGAACTCGACACCGGGTGCTCCACCACCGGCCGCGCACCGTTGCGCACCTTTGACGTCCGCATCGACGACTCCGGCGACGTCGTGGTCGCCGTCCCCTCGCAGTAAGCGCCAGCAGACACGCCTTCGAAAGGGTTGTGCCATGACCAGTTCCACCGATGTCGCCGCTCCGCACGCGGCCGATGGGCCCACACCGTCCGGGCCGAAGACCCGCAGCGGCCGCTGGATCGACGACTGGCGGCCGGAGGACCGGACGTTCTGGGAGGACGGCGGCGCCAAGGTTGCCCGGCGCAATCTGATCTTCTCCATCTTCTCGGAGCACATCGGCTTCTCCGTGTGGACCATGTGGTCGGTGCTGGTGCTCTTCCTCGGGCCGGAGTACGGCATCGACCCGGCCGGGAAGTTCCTGCTGACCGCCGTGCCCGCCCTGGTGGGCGCGGTGCTGCGCCTGCCGTACACGTTCGCGGTCGCCAAGTTCGGCGGCCGGAACTGGACGATCTTCAGCGCGGCGCTCCTGCTCGTCCCCTCGATCCTCGCGGCGTTCATCATCGAGCCAGGCGTGTCCTACACGACACTGATCCTGGTGGCCGCCATCGCGGGCGTCGGCGGCGGCAACTTCGCCTCGTCGATGGCGAACATCAACGCGTTCTACCCGGACCGGCTCAAGGGCTGGGCGCTGGGCATCAACGCCGGCGGCGGCAACCTGGGCGTACCGGTGGTGCAACTCATCGGTCTGTTCGTGCTGGCCACCGCGGGCCGGGACAACCCCGGGCTGGTCGCCGGCGTGTACATCCCGTTCATCGTGCTGGCCGCGCTCGGCGCCGCGCTGTTCATGGACAACCTGACGCACGCCACGAGTGAGAAGCGGGCGCTGCGTGACGTCACCCGGGACCCGCACACCTGGATCATGTCGCTGCTCTACATCGGCACGTTCGGCTCGTTCATCGGCTTCGGGTTCGCCTTCGGCCAGGTGCTGCAGATCGAATTCAAGGACCAGTTCGACACGCCCATCAAGGCGGCGTACGTGACGTTCCTCGGGCCGCTGCTCGGCTCGCTGATCCGCCCGATCGGTGGCTGGATGGCCGACAAACTGGGCGGCGCCAAGGTGACGTTCTGGAACTTCGTCGCGATGGCGATCGGTGCGTCCACGGTGCTGGCCGCGTCCATGCAGCGCTCCCTGCCGGTGTACATCATCGGCTTCGTGCTGCTCTTCATCTTCAGCGGCATCGGCAATGGCTCGACGTACAAGATGATCCCGGCCATCTTCCGGGCGAAGAGCACAACCGTCGTGGCCGAGGGTGCTGATCCGAGAAAGGCCGAGCACGAGGCACGCCGGCTGTCGGGTGCCCTGATCGGCATCGCGGGCGCCATCGGCGCCTTCGGCGGCGTACTGGTGAACCTGGCCTTCCGGCAGTCGTTCCTGGAGACGAAGACGGGGGATTCGGCGTACGTCGCGTTTATCGCGTTCTATGCGCTGTGTTTCGTGGTCACCTGGGCGGTGTACCTGCGGAAGCGGCCGGGCCGGCTGGTCGGAGTCTGAAGTCTGTTCACGGCACCGGCCGGGCTCGCGCGGGAGCCCGGCCGGTTTGTGAACTCCGCATGGCCACGCCGGAAGCGGGCGGACAGACCGGCCGCCATCGCCTACCCTGAGCAGCACATTGAGACCGATCGAGGTCACCGCACCATCGAGGAGCAGCACGTGCGCGCAGCTTTACGGATTTTGTTGACGACCGGCATGGCCCTCGGCGCGGCGCTGGCGGCAACGCCCGCGTCGGCGCATCCGTCGCGGGATGTCAGCGCGGGCGGGCACGCCGGATTCGATGCGACGGCGGATGATCCGAGCACGCTCGCTGTCGATTTCGACCGGGTGGACGGAATCGCCACGATGAGTGTGGAGTGGTACGACCGGACCTGTGTGGCCGGGGTCGGCACGGAGTTGCCGACGTGTGATCACGTCAGCCGGACGGCGGAGCGGGTCACCCCCTCGGCGTTCCGGTACTCCGCCCGGGGCGCGATGGTCCGCGGAAACGTGACATACCAGGAGATCCGCTACCGGTGCATCGGGCTGGGAGACGATCAGGTGTGCTCTGGCCAGGAGACGGGCACCGGCACCGGGTACGTAGCGGCGCGGTGGTCGGTCAACGGTGAGTCGTCGACCGAGCAGTACGAGGGAACGGACGGCCGGCGCTACGAGAGCACGCGGTTCCCGACCAGTGCGCGGGCGGTGGCGTTCGGCCGGACGTATGGCAACGAGCGCGTCAACATCGCGCAGATCGGCACGACCCGGCTGGCTACTCCGTAGCCCACCGTCCGCTACCGCGACGCTGTGTGTGGTCACCGCACGAGGAGCGCGATCGTCAAGCCCGGCGGGTGCTCGACGGTCTCGACCCGGTACCGCTCGCGCAGCAGCCGCTGCTTTGCGGCGGGCGTCATCTCCGCCAACGGGTCCTCGTAGCGTCCATTCCGAACCACCCAGATCCGGGACCGGTCACCGAGGCAGCTTGCCACGTCGGCGCACTCGGCGGCCCAGAGTTGGCCGTCGGTGCGCTGCGGACGGACCTGGAACACGTCGTCGGGGCGGCGCTGCGGCGAAACGTAGTGGGCCACCAGGTCCCGGGCGACCCAGGACCCCCGGGCGTCGTTGAGGGAGTAGGCAACCGCGTCGCCGGGGACCGCCCGCTGCGAGATGATCGCGGCCGCTGCCCGGGGGTCCTGCCCGTGTCCGTCGGCGGCGCGCATCTCGATCTGCTTCGGTACTCCGACGAGGCCGACCAGCAGCAGCACGACGACCACCGGCCGGGCCGACAGCCGTGCCAGGCCGATGCCGGCGAGCAGCGCCCACGCCGGGACAACGAAGAGCAGGTACCGCGGAACGAAGAGCGGGCTGTGCAGGGAGACCAGCCACAGTGCCGCCACCGGTAACACCGCCCACCCGAGGAGGAGGGGGACCGTGCCGGTTCCCGGACGGGCGAACAGCGCGAGCCCGACGATCACCGCCATCACCAGGGCGCTGCCGAAGACGCCCGCGATCACCCACGGCGTCGCCGACAGGCCCACCGACGCAATCCAGCTGACCTGGCCGCGTTGCAGGGCGGACGCGTACAGGAACGGACCGAGTGGCGCCGCGGCGAGGGCACACGCCGCGAGCCAGCGCAGCAGGACGGCCCGTCCCGCCGTCAGCACCGCGGCGAAGTGGGCCAGGAGCAGCAGCAACGCCAGCACGTGGGCCGTGCCGAGGAGGACGACCGCACCGGCGTACAGGGCGAAGCGGGGCCATGACGGGTATGCCATGGCCCGGTGCAGCATCAGTGTGGCGAGCACCGCGCCCAGTAGGGCGAACGCGTACATGCGCTGCTCCTGCGCGTAGCGGGACACCGCGGGCGTGAGGGCCAGGATGACGCCGGCGAGGAGTCCGGCCCGGCGGGAGGCCACCCGCCCGCCGAGCACGGCCAGCAGCGCACACGCCCCGGCTGTCGCCAGCACGGACGGTAACCGGAGCGCCACGTCGGAGCTTCCGACCAGGTGGCTCCAGACGCGCATCGCCGCGTAGTACGGCAGCATCACCAGGTCCGAGTGCTGGGTCAGTGCCACGAGTGCCGACCAGGAGATTTGCGTTGCGCCCCAGGTGGCCAGCTCGTCGGTCCAGGCGCCCGGCCGTCCGAGGCCCCACAGGCCGAGGGCCAGCATCAGCAACGGCGGCCACCACCAACCGGTCGCGACTGACATCGGCCCCGGTGTGCCGGCCCGCGATCCAGGCTCGGCGGCGCCGCGTTGGCGGGGCATCGCCGGATGGTCCGATCCGGGGTTCGGAGTCTTGTCGACGTCGACGCGTGCTCCCGACGGCTCGGTCACCGCGGGCCACCGAAGGGTGCGCGACGGCGGGCCTCGGTCACCGGGACCATGCTTGTCTCCTCGTCAGGCTGGCGCTGGGCTGATCCGGCTGAGAGCCGGTGTTTCGGCCACTGTACGGAGCGGTGCGGGAGACGGCGAGGGTGCGACGCTCCGGCGATGAACTCGCGCATCAGCCGCGGAGACGGCTGGCTCATTGCGATACACGGCCCAGACCAGTTTGGCGCGGCGGTCGGTTCGCCCCATTCGACGTCGTGGAACACTTAACACCGCTATCGGTGCGTAACAAAGGCCTGGGGGTACCCCGCCTTAACAGCGGGCGCCACGTTGTTCCGAACCGTGCACGTGTGTTCTATCTGGGCGATGGTGGCCGAACTGGCGAAGCCCCCGAGCCGCCGCTCGGCGAGTCAGTGGCTACCTCACGGCGCGAATTGACGACCAGAACACGTCAAGGCCTGCACACTTTTGGGATTGGGTCATCGGACACACCGATGTGTCGAGTATTTGACACGCGACGGAATCTGGGCCGGCTCGCAGGAAATGTCACGCTGTGTTTATTGACGTGATCTCAGCTTGTTCTTTAACCTTTGCGTTGCTTACGGGCGGTGATGCTGAGGTCGCGTTTGATGGTTTTGCCGACGTCGTGGCGGGGTGCGGGTCGGCGGTTTCGTGAGCCTGGTGGGCGTCCGGGGCCGGCGGTGGTGGGTTTCG
>DATHBD010000029.1:0-51556 GCA_035296325.1 Micromonosporaceae bacterium
TCGCCGGCGAACTCGTCATCGGCGGCGCCGGACTCGCCCGCGGCTACCTCAACCAACCCGACCTCACCGCCGAAAAGTTCTACCCCGACCCCTTCCACACCGCACCCGGCGAACGCCTCTACCACACCGGCGACCTCGTCAAGCGACACCGCGACGGCACCCTGACCTTCCTCGGCCGCATCGACTCCCAAGTCAAAATCCGCGGCCTACGCATCGAACTCGGCGAAATCGAGGCCATGCTGGACCGGTTGCCCGAGGTCGAGCAGCGCGTGGTGCAGCCGTGGACCGACGAGCGGGGCGAACGGCACCTGGTGGCCTACCTGACCGCCGCCGGTGGCGGCAACGACGCCCCCGACCCGGCACGGATCCGGGCCGCGCTGGCCGAGCACCTGCCGCCCTACATGGTGCCGGCACACATCGTGGTGCTGACCGAGCTGCCGTTGACCGCCAGCGGCAAGGTGGATCGGGCGGCGCTGCCGGCGCCGGAGATCCACTCCACCGCGGCTGACGCTCCACCCGGGTACGCCGACGAGGTGGAGCGGGTACTCGCCGAGGAGATCTTCGCGCCCGTCCTGGGTCTGGACCGGGTGGACCCCCGGGCCAACTTCTTCGAACTCGGCGGGCACAGCCTCGCCGCCGCCCAGGCGGTCTCCAGGATCCGCCGCCAGTTCCCGGTGGAGGTCGGGCTCGCCGACTTCTTCCGGACCCCGAACGTGCATGCGCTGGCCAACCTGGTCCGCGCCCAGCGCTCGACCAGACCGGACGAGGAGGAGCTGCTCCGGATGCTCGAGTCGATGACCGACGAGGAGGCCGCGCGGCTGCTGGCGGCCGAGAGTGACGGCGGCTGAGCGTGCGTTCGCTGGTTTCCCACTTCGCTGAACTGGAGGTCGTCGTGGAGTTCGGCTTCACCCCGGAAGAGGAGACGGTCCGCGCCTGGGTGCGCGAACGGCTCGCCGACGAGGGCGTACGCCGTGAGTTGGCGGCGCTGCGCGCCAATCCGGCGCGGGAACCCGACGCCCGGCCGCTCTACCGTGAGCTGGGCCGGATGGGGCTGCTCGCGGTGGGCTGGCCCGAGACGTACGGCGGTGGCGGGCGTGGCCCGATCGAGGCCGCGATCGCCGTCGAGGAGTTGGTCCGCGCCGGCATCCCGGACACGCTGCACGTGAACACCGTCCAGATCGTCGGGCTGTTTCTGCTCCTGGCCGGCAGCGACGAGCAGAAGCACGCGCATCTGCCGGCAATCGCGCGGGGCGAGCGGTTCGCCAGTGTGCTGTACACCGAGCCCGGGGCAGGCTCGGACCTCGGCTCGCTGCAGACCACCGCCACCCGCGCCGGTGACGGGTGGCTCCTGGACGGCGTCAAGGTCTTCAGCCTGAAGAGCGACATCACCGA
Source organism: Micromonosporaceae bacterium (assembly GCA_035296325.1). Classification (GTDB taxonomy): domain Bacteria; phylum Actinomycetota; class Actinomycetes; order Mycobacteriales; family Micromonosporaceae; genus DATHBD01. The sequence goes on from DATHBD010000029.1 coordinate 1,393, forward strand.
CCTGGGCCTGTGCGCGGCCCGCACCGGCGAGGGCAGGTACGAGGGCATCTCGCTGTTCCTGGTCGACCTGCACGCCGACGGCGTACACCGCAGTCCGATCCCGAGCATCGCCGACGAGGGCTTCCATCGGATCGAACTCCGCGGGGTCCGGGTCGGCCCGGAAGATCTGCTCGGCACGGAGGGCGGCGGCTGGCCGCTGCTGTCGCAGGCACTGGCGATGGAGCGGACCGGCCTGGACTACACGCTGAAGGCCGAGCGCTGGCTGGACGCCATCCGCGACGGCCTCGCGGAGCCCGATGACGCGGCGCTGGTCAGCGTGGGTCGGTACGCGGCGCGGCTGGAAGCGAGCCGGCTGTTGAGCTGGCGGGTCCTGGGTCAGGCGGAGGAGGTGGACGAGGTGGCGGCGGCGGTCGCGAAGCTGTACAGCAGCGCGCTCGCCCAGGAGATCGCGGACTGGGCCGTCGAAGTGCACGGCTTCGGCTACGCCCGGGCCTGGCTGCCACCCGACCGCATCGATGTACTCGAAGCCGCCTACCGGGAGGCGCCCGGACTGACGCTGTCCGCCGGCACGTCCGAAATGATGATGCAGATCATCAACAGCGTCGGCCTGGACACGTACGAGCAGGTCGGAGGTGCCCGATGACCCTCCAGTCGGACCTGGTGCACAGCCGGCTCAGCGCGGCCGTCGCGGCGCGGCTGGCGACCATCGCCGCCGGCGACCGGGCGGCGACCCCGGCGCCGGAGGCGATCGGCCCGGGGCCGGACTGCTCGGCGTGGACGGCGCTGCGCGAGCTCGGCGCGGCCGGGTTCGATGCGCCCGCGGCGGCGGGCGGTCTCGAGCTCGGGCTCACCGTGAGCGCATCGGTGGCCGGGGAGCTCGGCCGCGCCGGCCTGTACGCGCCCTACCTGGCGGTGTCGCTCGCCATCGACGCGGCGGCGGCCGGCGAGGCCGAGGTGCTGCCCGCCCTGGCCGCCGGTGACATCGCGGTGCTGGCCGCCGGCTTCGAGTCGATGGAGTTCGAATCAGCGCTGCACGCATCGCAGGTGGACGGGCTGGGTTGGTCCCTGGAGGGGTCCATTCCGGCGGAGCCCTGCCGCGCCGATGCGGTGCTGCTGCCGGTCCGCCTCGACGGCACCGACGACCTGGGACTGGTCCTGATCGGTGTGGACGTGCTCAAGTGGACGGTGCTGCCCAACGCGCCGGGCGCTACCGGCGTGGCAGCCGTGCCCGGCGTGCTCTGTGAACCGGCGGCGCTGCTGTGCCGGCTCGCTCCGGAGACCGGGTGCGCGGAAGGGCCGCTCGGTCGGGCCCGGGTGCGTCAGGCGGCCTACCTCGCCGGTCTGGCGCACGGCGCGCTGGCCGCGACCGTCACCCACGCCGGCACCCGACGGCAGTTCGGCCAACGCCTGCGTGACTTCCAGGCGGTGCAGTTCCGCCTGGCCGAGGCGCACGTGTCGGTCGAGGCGGTGGAGCTCCTGGTGAAACGGGCTGCCTGGCTGGCCGACGCGGAACGCCGGTTCGCCCTGGAAGCCACCGAGGCACTTGCTCTGGCGGCCGAGGTCGCCCTGTCGGTGACCCGGCTCGCGATGCAGGTGGGCGGCGCGCGGGCGATGACGTCGCAGCTGCCGGCCCACCGGTACTACCTGCGTACCAGGCTCGAGGCGGTCCGCCTCGGGCGTCCTGACCAACTGTGGCGAGCGGCCGGAAGCCGCCGGATGACCGACAGGATGGGGTGAGCGAGGTGACAACGGCGATGCTCCGTCTATCGCACCTGCGTGCGTTGGAGGCCGAGGCGGTACACATCATCCGGGAGGTGGTGGCCGAGACCGAACATCCCGCGCTGCTGTTCTCCGGAGGCAAGGACTCGGTGCTGCTGCTGCACCTGGCCAGGCTGGCGTTCTGGCCGGCCCGGGTGCCGTTCCCGGCGGTCCACGTGGACACCGGGCACAACTTCCCGGAGGTCCTGCGCTTCCGCGACGAGTACGTGGACCGGTTGGAGGTGCGGCTGGTGGTCGGCTCGGTGCCGGCCGCCATCGCCACCGGAAGCGTCGTGGAGCCGCCGGGCGTGGTGTCGCGGAACGCGCTGCAGACGCCGGTGCTGCTGGAAACCACCCAGAAGTACGGCTTCGACGCCCTCTTCGGCGGCGCCCGCCGGGACGAGGAGAAGGCCCGCGCCAAGGAGCGGGTGTTCTCGGTACGCGACGAGTTCGGTCAGTGGGACCCGAAGAACCAGCGGCCCGAGCTGTGGGACCTCTACAACGGACTGCTCCAGCCCGCCGGCCACCTGCGGGTGTTCCCGCTGTCCAACTGGACCGAACTCGACGTGTGGCAGTACATCGCCGACCGGGACATCGAGTTGCCGTCGCTGTACTACGGGCACCAGCGCAAGGTGTTCGAGCGCGACGGGATGCTCTTCGCCGACAACCCCTACCTGCCCCGCCGCGAGGATGAGCCACTGCGGGTCGAGTCGGTGCGGTTCCGCACGGTGGGCGACATGACCTGCACCGGAGCGGTCCGCTCCACCGCTGCGACGACCGCCGAGGTGCTGGCCGAGATCGTCGCGAGCCGGCTCACCGAGCGCGGCGAGACGCGCGCCGACGACCGCGTCAACGAGACAGCCATGGAAGACCGCAAGCGGGAAGGCTACTTCTGATGGACATGCTGCGCCTGGCCACGGCCGGATCCGTCGACGACGGCAAGAGCACCCTGATCGGACGTCTGCTGCTGGACACCCGGGCGGCCCTGGAGGATCAGATCGACGCCGCGGCGCGGGCGAGTCAGCGGATGGGCGCCGACGAGATCAACCTGGCCCTGCTCACCGACGGACTGAAGGCGGAGCGCGAGCAGGGAATCACGATCGACGTGGCGTACCGCTACTTCGCCACCGCCCGCCGGAAGTTCATCATCGCCGACACGCCGGGGCATGTGCAGTACACCCGGAACATGGTCACCGGCGCGTCCACGGCGGAACTGGCGATCGTGCTTGTCGACGCCCGGGGTGGGATGACCGAGCAGAGCCGACGACATGCGTTCCTCTGCTCGTTGCTGGGCGTCCCGCACCTCGTCCTCGCGGTCAACAAGATGGACCTGGTGGACTACGACGCGACCGCATTCCACCGCATCGACGAAGAGTTCACCCGTTTCTCCACCCGTCTCCGCATTCCGGATCTGACCGTTATTCCGATATCCGCGCTGCACGGCGACAACGTCGCGTCGCGGACCACCCGGATGCCGTGGTACGACGGACCGTCGCTGCTGCACCACCTGGAGCAGGTACACGTGGCGGCCGATCGGAACCTGATCGACCTGCGCTTTCCGGTGCAGTACGTGATCCGGCCGAACACCGACGAGTTCCATGACTACCGGGGCTATGCCGGCAAGATCGCCTCCGGCGTGATCCGGGTGGACGACGAGATCATCGTGCTGCCGAGCGGCATGACCAGCCGGGTCGCCGCCATCGACACCCCGGAAGGCCCGGCGACCGAGGCGTTCGCGCCGATGTCGGTGACCATCCGGCTCACCGATGACATCGACGTCTCTCGCGGTGATGTGATCACCCGGGTGAACAACCAACCCCGCACCACGCAGGACATCGAGGCGATGGTCTGCTGGATGGCGCCGGAGCCGATGCGGCCGGGCGCCCGCGTGCTGATCAAACACACCACCCGGACCGTGCCGGCGCTGGTCCGCGAGTTGCGGTACCGGATGGACGTCAACACGCTGAGCCGCACCGACGCCGACGTCCTCGGGTTCAACGAGATCGGGCGGGTCCGGCTGCGCACCACCCAGCCGTTGATGTGCGACGACTACCAACGGAGCCGGCCCACGGGCGGTTTCATCGTCATCGATCCGGCCACCAAGCGGACGCTGGCCGGGGGCATGATCCGCCTGACCTGAGGCTTCCGCCGGAGCTCAGCCCGCGTTGCTCTCCTGGAGCACGTGGGCCAGCACCGCTGCCCTCCTCGTCACCCTGCGGCCACCAGGGCCGTTGGCAAGGGCCTCGGCGAACCGGTCGATGGTCGGGTGTTCGAAGAACGGCGCGGTGCCCAGTTGCACGCCGAACAGTTCCTGAAGCCTCGCAACACATCTGGTGATCGCCAGCGAGTGGGCGCCGAGGGCGAAGATGCTCGTTGTGACGTCGGTGACCGGCTCGTCGAGAAATTCCGACCAGACGATCGCCACGACCCGTTCCACGTCGTTGCCCGGTGGGCGGCCTGTGCTCATGCCTCCACCGTAGGGTCGGGTGCCGACGCGGGCGTCAACGACAGACGCACAGCGTCGTGCGCATGGCGTGGAGGGGCGCGCAGCGGGAGGGTTGGTCCGCGACATCGCCGTGCCGCCGGCCGCGGGCGGTGGACACGATGTTGTCTGCCCGTTTCCGACAGTTCGCTGATCACTTAGCGAAGTCATCTGGTTGCGCGGCGGATCATTCGGTAACGTCCTTGACAGCGTCCAATCACCCATCGGGGGACGGTGCCACATGCCGTTGCGGGTCCTGCTCTGTGACGAACGACCGCTGGTGTTGGACGGCCTACGCTCGCTGCTCAGCCGGGAGCAGGACATCGATGTGGTCGGCACGACCGGCAGCGGGATGCACGCGATCATGCTGGCCCGCCAGCACCTCCCGCAGGTCGTGGTGACCGGCCTGCATCTGGAGCACATCGCGGGTGTGGATCTCGTCCGGAAACTCCGCAAGGAGGATTTGGACCCAGCACCACGGATCATCGTATTCGCGGTCACCGACATCGACGAGGCTCTCGCCGACGTACTGCACGCCGGGGCAAGTGGGCTGCTGGCCGACGACGCCAGCCGGGAGGAGCTCGCGCTGGCCATCCGCGCCGTCGCCCGAGGCCAGGCGATGCTCGGGCCACGCGTGGCGCAGCGGCTGATGGAGTGGTTCCGCGAGCACGACGTGCACTCCAAGATGAAGGTGGCGATGCCGGTCGCGGCCGCGCTGACCCCGCGCGAAAAGGAGATACTACTGCTCACCGCGCACGGCATGTCCACAGAGGACATCGCCGAGGAGCTGTTCATCGGTGCGGCGACCGTCCGGACCCACCTGTACCGCCTCAGATGCAAGCTCCAGCTGAAGGACCGTGCGCAGCTCGTCTCCTTCGCCTACCGCGCGGGCCTCGTTGACCAGCCCGGTAGCCATGAGGTTTACCCGTCATCTCAACGCGACGTTGGTCGCCACACAGCGCGGCGCCACTAGCCTTTGCGGCATGGCGGACACCGACGTCGAAATCCTGGACCTGCCGACCGACCGACCACGCCCGGCGCACCCGACCGGCCACATCGACGCGATCGAGTACGTGCCGGCCGACACGCTCGCCGCGACACTCCGCGGCCTCGGTGTCGACCCGCACGCGGCGCTGCTGGCCGGCCTGTTGCTGACGCTCTCCCGATACACCGGCCAGGAGGAGATGGTCGCTGCCGCGCCGCCACCGGCGCGCCGGCCGATCCCGGTGACCGGCACCTTCCGCGAACTTGCCGAGCGCTGCACCGCGGCCCCCGGCGCTCCGGACACGCCCGAAACCAACGCGCCGGCCTTCACCGTGCGGGTCGGCGACGAGTTCACCGGGGAAGGTTTCACCACGCCCCGGGGCGGGGCCGGGCTGCGCGTGGCCTACGCCACCGACCGGTTCGACGGGGATCGGATGGCGCGCCTCGTCGGGCACGTCGGAGCGGCGCTGGAACGCGCCGCGCAGGCGCCGGACCGCCCGGTCGGCGATCTCGACATTCTCCCCGAAGCGGAACGCCACACGCTGCTCGTGGCGTGGAACGACACCGCGACGGACTTCGGCGACGACCGCACCGTGCCGGAGCGCATCGCCGCACAGTGCGCCGCCACACCGGACGCCGTCGCGGTCCGCTTCGCTGACCATGAGTTGACCTACGCGGAGTTCGACCGACGTACCAATCGGCTGGCACACCACCTGATCAGCCTCGGCATCGGCGCCAACGACATCGTGGCGGTCTTCGCGGACCGTAGCATCGAGCTGGTCGAGATGATCATCGGGATCGCGAAGGCGGGCGCCGCCTATCTGCCGCTCGACCCGGTGTACCCGACGCAGCGCCTGGCGTTTCTCCTCGACGACACGGCCGCCCGGGCCGTACTGACCCAGCGCCACCTCGCCGACCGCCTGCCGGCCACCGCGTGCCCGGTGATCCGGCTGGACGCGGATCGGGCCGACCTGGAGCGCAGCCCGGACACCGCGCCGGGGGTTCGGCCGGCCCCCGATCACCTGTCGTATGTGATCTACACGTCCGGGTCGACCGGAAACCCCAAGGGCGTGATGGTGGAGCACGCCGCCATCCGCAACCGTCTGCAGTGGATGCAGCGGGAGTACCCCATCGGCGTCGGGGACACGGTGCTGCAGAAGACACCCGCCACGTTCGACGTGTCGGTGTGGGAGTTCTTCTGGCCGCTGATGGTGGGCGCGCGGATGGTGCTGGCACGTCCGGACGGACACCGGGACAACGCGTACCTGGTCGATCTGATCAGGGCGGAGCGCGTGACGACGATCCACTTCGTGCCGGCAATGCTCAGGTACTTCCTGGCCGCCGGGCACGCCGCCGAGGCCACCGACCTGGTGCGGATCTTCTGCAGCGGGGAGGCCCTCTCCGCCGACCTCCGCGACCGGTGCTTCGCCACCCTGCCGCAGGTGGAGCTGCACAATCTGTACGGCCCGACGGAGGCCGCCGTCGACGTGACGTACTGGCAGTGCCTGCCGGAGCACACCGAGCCGGCGGTGCCGATCGGCCGGCCCATCGCGAACATCCGCTGCTACATCCTGGACCCGGCCGGTCGCCCGGTGCCCGTCGGCGTGGACGGCGAGCTCCACCTCGCCGGCATCGGGCTGGCCCGCGGCTACCTCAACCGGCCGGAACTCACGGCGGAGAAATTCGTCCCGGACCCGTTCGACGGCACCGGCACGGGACGGATGTACCGCACCGGTGACGTGGTGCGGTGGCGCCCCGACGGGGCTATCGCGTTCCTCGGCCGCAACGATGATCAGGTGAAACTCGGTGGCCAGCGGGTGGAACTCGGCGAGATCGAGGCCGCGCTGATCGAGCACCCCCGGGTCACCGGCGCCGCGGTGGTGTCGCACCGGCCGGACGACAGCGGCATTCCGGTGCTGGTCGCCTACGTCACGGGATTCCGGGCAGCGGACCGGCAGCAGGAGAAGGAGTTGCTCGACTTCGTGCAGCAGCGGTTGCCGATCCAACTCGTGCCGACGTCGGTGACGTTCCTGGACGCGTTCCCGCAGACGACGAGCGGGAAGTTGGACCGCAAGCGGCTCCCGAAGCCGGTTCCGGCCGGGCTGGCTGACGTCAACTGCCTGGTGCCGCTCACCCCGCCCGGGAGCACGCCACCGTGGTACTGGGTGCACCCTGTCGACGGCGCGGTCGAGCACTACACCACCCTGGCCGGCCTGCTGGCGCCGCATCGCCCCGGCGCCGGCCTGGAGGCGCTGGGGCTGGACGGTGAAGAGCCGCTCGACGCGGTGCCGGCCATCGCCGCGCGGCACGTCGCGGAGGTGCGACTCGCTCAGCCCACCGGCCCGTACCACCTCGGCGGCTGGTCGGTGGGTGGTCTGATCGCGTACGAGATGGCGTGTCAGCTGCGGGCGGCCGGCGCCACGGTGGCGGCCCTGGTCCTGCTGGACACCGAGCCGCCCGCGGTGACCGACGCCGGGAACGCGCCGACCGGGGTGCCGGCCACCGAGGTGGCGGCTACCGAGGCGCCGGCCACGGAGGTGGCGGCGGCGACGCTGCGGGCCGCCAGCACGTACGCGCCGCCGGCGTATGACGGCACCGTCACGCTCATCACCAGTGGACCGGCGCGCTGGCGCCCACCGGCCGAAACCGTGCATCACGTGGTCCCGGCCGAGCCGGGCGCGCTGCTCAGGACGCCAGCCGTCGAGGCCGTCGCGGCGCGGTTGAGCAGTGTCGATCACTCCACATCAGCACTGGCCGCGGCCGGGTAGCCCGTGACCACGTGCGATCCACCGTCGACAGTCCCCGCTATACAGATAGGGTTGAATCGGCTCGGCAAGCATGATGTAGTTCCGAGCGGGCGAGGTCAGCCCAAAATGTGCGATGTCCCGGGACGGTGCGGATGGCGCGAAGGTCAGCGGTCGACTCCACGGAGGCCGTCAGCGAGCCGGGCAGCCCGCGACGCTGGCTGTCGGTCGGATCGTCCACCCATCCCGATTCTGTCGTCGCCGGGCGGGCCGCGACGACAGCGGCGCTGGCCGGCACCGATCCACAACTCCTCGTGGTCTTCTGCTCGGCGATGCGTGATCCGGCGGCGGTGCTGTCCGGGATCGCGCAGGTCGCCGACGGCGTGCCGCTGATCGGATGCTCGAGTGAGGCCATCGTCGGGACCGACGGTCTCACCGGCGACGGCGTCGTGGTGACGGCCCTGGGCGGCCCCGGATTCCAGGTGCACACCGCGGCCGCCTCGGCAGCCGCAGGTCGGCAACGGGAGGCTGGCGCCGAGGCGGCGGCGTGCTCCACCGCGGTGCGTGACCGGCCATACCGCGTCCTGCTGTTGCTCACCGACGGCTTGACGCCCTACCAGGAGACGATCCTGGCCGGTGTGTACAGCGTCGTCGGTGCGAGCCTTCCGCTGGTAGGCGGCTCGGCGAGCCCGGCACCGTCGCTCGGGCGCACCTTTCAGCTGCACGGTCAACAGGTGCTTTCGGACTCCGTCGTCGGTGCGGTGATCGGCTCCGACGCACCGATCGGCGTTGGGCTGCGCCACGGCTGGCGCAGTACCGGCGAGCCGCTGGTCGTCACCCGCAGTGTCAACGGCACGGTGAAGACCCTCAACGACCAGCCGGCCGTCACCACGTACCTGAACCGGCTGCGCGCACCGGCGCGGGCACACACCGATTCGGCTGCGTTCCACGAGTTCGCCCGGACCCGGCCGATCGGAGTGAGCCGCCGCACCGGTGTGCACGTGCGCGACATCAGCTCGATCGCCTATCTCTCGGAGGGCTGGCTACATTCGAGTGGTGACATTCCGGAGGGCGGGTTGATCTGGTTGCTGGAGGGCGACGTCAGCTCGGTCCTGGAAGCCACGAGCCAGGCGGCGGCCGACGCCGTGTCGTCGCTCGGCGGGCTGGCCCCGCTCGGCCTGCTGTCCTTCGACTGCGTGTCGCGCAGCGCGATCCTGGGCGAAACCGGGATGCGCGACGAGGTGAGCCGCCTCATGGCGACGGGGGTACCGGTCGCCGGGATGTACACCTTCGGAGAGATCGCCCGGGTCGAGGGCATCAACGCTTACCACAACCTCACTCTGGCCGTTCTCGCGATGGGCTGAGCCGAGATGCCCCAGCCTGCGGCGCCGCTGTCCACTCAACGCCTCGGTGAGTTCCTGGTCTACCTGTCATCCGTGACGGACGAGCAGGCGGCGATCCGGGTGGCTGTCGAGCGGGCGGCGATGGCCCTGGAGGCCGAGGTGGCCGTGGTGCTGGGGCCGGGCGGGGTGGCCGGCTCGGTGGGCTTCGCGGTGGGTCAGGTGCCAACCGCGCTCCTCGCCGAAGTCGTGGCCGGGCGGCGGGAGGTGCTGCACGTCGCCGGCGCGGGACGATGTCACGTGGCGATAGCCCCGCTGGACCGCCACGACGAGGGACATCTCGTGGTGGCCCGCTCCGGTGCCGACGGCTTCACGGCGGACGAGCTCACCCTGCTGCGCGGGATGGCCCGGGCGTTGGAGCTCACGCTCGAGACCCTTCGTACGCTCGCCGCTGAGCGGCGCCGCGCGGCCGAGAACAACCGGCTGGTGGCCAACCTCCAGCAGCGTCAGCGGCTGCTGGAGGAGATCTCCAACATCCAGCGCGCGATCACCCGGCGGGCGCCGCTGCAGGACATTCTCGACCGGATCACCGTGGGTGCGCACCGGCTGCTCGCCGGTGAGGTGGCTGGCCTGCGGATGCGCGACCCCGACGCGCCGGAGATGCTGCTGCTGGTGTCCAGCCGTGGCCTTGGCGAAGACCTCGCCAGCCGGCTGTGGCGGGTGCCGCTGGCCGAAGCCGGCGAGCCCGGCCAGGCGATGCTCCGTGACGAACTGGTGGTGACCTCCACATCGGACAGCTACAGCCGGTACGGGGCCGATGCGGCCGGTGGCGGGGTCGTGGCGGTGATGGCCGCGCCGGTGCATGAGAACGACACCGTGGTCGGTGCCCTGGAGATCGCCTCGCGGCGCCCCGGACGACATTTCAGCGCGGAGGATCAGGAGATCCTGCGGGTGTTCGCGGAACATGTCAGCCTCGCGGTGACCGACGCGCGCACCCACGAGGCGATGCGGCAGGCCTTCCACGACCCGCTCACCGGGCTGGCCAGCCGACGCCTCTTCGCGGATCGCCTGGACCACGCACTCGCCGCCGCGGCGAGATCCGGCACCCGGGTCGCCGTGCTCTTCGTCGACCTGGACCGCTTCAAGATCGTAAACGACTCCCTGGGCCACGCGGCTGGTGACGGGCTGCTGGTCGGCGTGGCCGACCGGGTGCGGTCCTGCCTGGGCGAGTACGACATGGCAGCGCGGTTGGGCGGCGATGAGTTCGCGGTGATCCTGGCCGACCTGCCCAATGAGGAGCCGGCCATCCAGGTGGCGAAACAGATCATCGAATCGGTCCGCGAGCCGTTCCGGATCGACGGCAAGGAGGCGTTTGTCGAGGCGAGCGTCGGCATCGCGCTGGACACCGCGGGGGTGCGGTGCGGGGAGGACCTGCTCAGCAACGCCGACCTGGCGATGTACCAGGCGAAACGCAACGGCAAAGGGCGCTTCGAGGTGTTTCAGCCCGGGTTGCGCGCGGCCTTTCTGAGCCGACTCGATCTTGAGGGCGACCTGCGGCACGCGGTGGAACGCAACGAGTTGGTGCTGCACTACCAGCCGATCTACGACCTGAGGTCGGGCGCTGCCATCGGGGTGGAAGCGCTCCTGCGGTGGAACCATCCCGAGCGCGGCCTGCTGCCGCCGCACGAATTCATTCCGCTGGCCGAGGAGTCCGGGCTCATCCTGCCGATCGGCGAGTGGGCCCTGACCAACGGGTGCCGCCAGGTGGGCCGGTGGAACACCGCGCGCCCGCAGCTGCCGCTCACCCTCAGCGTCAACCTGTCCGTACGCCAGCTCCAGCAGGTGGACCTGCCACAGATCGTCGCCCGGGCCCTCGCCGAGACCGGGTTCGCGGCCGACTGGCTGGTGCTGGAACTCACCGAGTCGCTGCTGCTGCAGGGCACGGAACTGATCCTGAGCCGACTCCAGCAGCTCAAGGCCCTGCAGGTACGACTGGCCATCGACGACTTCGGCACCGGCTACTCGTCGTTGGCGTACCTGCGCAACCTGCCGATCGACATCATCAAGATTGACAAGTCGTTCGTGGCGGACATGACGAACGGCCCGGCCGCGTCAGCGCTGGCCCGGGCCGTGGTCCAGCTTGGCCGCACCCTCGGCCTGGTCACGCTGGCCGAAGGGATCGAGGCCGCCGACCAGTTCGAGGCGCTTCGGGACACCGGATGCGAGATGGGTCAGGGGTACTACTTCGCCAGGCCGCAGAGCGCCGCCGCCACCGAGCGGCTGCTCCTCGGCGGTTGATGAGCGGCCGGTGCCGCAGATTGGCATCAGCAGTCACAGCGGTCTCATTGGTCACTATTTGTTAATAAGGGCAATCCGGGTGCGCTTCGGTTGCGAATACAGAGCGATCTGATTTCACAAATCGAGGAGAGCCTGTGAACCGAAATCGACTGCTGGGCGCTGCGGCGTGCGGCGTCCTCGCGGCAACGACCGTCCTGAGCGGGCCGGCGATGGCCGGCGGGAACCACAGCCACGGCAAAGGCCACAGCCACAGCAAAGGCCACGGCCACAGCCATGCCGGGAAGACGACGCACGTGCACGCGAAACTGCACGAACTGAACAACTCCGGAGCATACGGCCGGGCGAAGGTCGCGGTCCGGGGTACCGGTCTGGATGTGTCCTACCGTGCGAAGGGCCTGCTCGCCGGCGCACCGCACGCGGTCCACATCCACTACGGCGAGGAGGCGCGACACGAGTGCCCGACGCTGAAGGACGACACCAACCGCGATGGGCGGCTCACCACGCTGGAAGGCGTCCCCGCCTACGGCCCGATCGTCGTCTCACTGACCACCAGCGGTGACACCAGCCCGGCCAGTGGACTGGCGGTGGACCGGTTCTCAACCGCCCCGAAGGGGAGCATCAAGTACGACCGGCACATCGTCACCACCAGGGACACCGCCGCCGACATCAGGGATGGCGAAGCGGTGCTGGTCATTCACGGTGTCGACCACAACCACAACGGCAGCTACGACTTCGGCGCCGGCCCGAGCGAACTGGACCCGGCGCTGCCGGCCGAAGCGACCGACACCGCAGCCTGTGGCGTCCTTCGCTGACCTCGACTGAACCCACCGGTTGAGCCCCTGACGCGGGTAGGTGCGCAGGGGCTCAACCGTTCGGCGGACGCGGGGATGAGCGTCGCGGTTGCCGCGTGGCAGGAACCGGTGAAACCTGTGCCGCGACGTCGCCGCGGTGGGCGTCGATGCCGCGGCCGTCTACCATCCGCAGGAGGAGGTGGCGGCGATCATGGCGAGGGACCCGGTGGCTCTTTCGACATGCACGCCGCGCCGGTCCAGACACGAGGAGTTGAGTTCCCCGATGCGTTTTCCAAGCGTTCCCCGGACCGTTCTGGTCGCCTGCCTCGGCCTGACGCTGCTTGCCGGCGGATGCGGCGGGAGTGGGGGCGGAATGGACCACGGCAACATGGGCAGCAGCGCCCCCTCGTCCGCGGCCGCGCCGAGGCCGGATGCCAGCAATGCCGCCGACGTCACGTTCGCCACCCACATGATCCCGCATCACCACCAGGCCATCAGCATGGCGAGCATGGCGGAATCGAAAGCCAGCACGCCCGAGGTCAAGGCACTCGCCACGCGGATCAGCCGGGCGCAGGAGCCTGAGATCACCACCATGTCCGGCTGGCTGAAGGCGTGGGGTGCGCCGGTCCCCGAGGCGGGCGGCACCCACCACGGCGGGACGGGCGACCACGCGCCCGGAATGATGACCGAGCAGGAGATGGCGCAACTGACCGCCGCGACCGGCAAGGACTTCGACAAGATGTTCCTCGAGATGATGATCAAGCATCATGACGGCGCGGTCGAGATGGCCAAGACCGAACAGCAGCAGGGCACCGACCCGGCGGTCAAGCAACTCGCCGGGCAGATCGCCACCAGCCAGACCGCCGAGATCACCGAAATGCGGGGGCTGTTGGCGAAGCTGTAACCCCGTCGCCACCCGCCATGACGTTGTCCGGGAGCGCTGGGTCCGCTCAACGAACCGGTACCACCCGGTCCGGGGCTCCGCCGAACAGGCGCCTCAGGTCGCGGCCACGTGTCCCGAGTACTCGACCGGTGTCGTCCAACCGCCATCTCGCGGCGACCACACGGTCGCGCCGCAACCATTCCTGCCGTACGACCGGACGCCGCAACTGCCGCAGGAACCAATCGGCGGCCCACTCAGCGTGCTGCTCGTGGCTGGCCCGCACGCCGACAACCGTCAGGTCCTCGGCATCATTGCCGTCGTGGTCGTCAAGGAGATAGCTGTCCCCCCAGACGCCCTGCAATGCGCGCTCGTAGTACCCGCCGGTCCAGTAGCCCACCTGCAGCATGCGGCGTGGGATCGGAAGACCGGGGACCTCCACGTCGACGAATAACGGCACCATGGCGGCCAACGACGAGGTGTCGCGCTCCGACAGGCCCGCGACCGACCAGCCCGGCGACAGCTGACGAAGCCGCTCCAGGAAGGCGGCCTCGCCATCGTTGCGGCCAACCGCGTCGGCGAACCAGCCCACATCTGCGGCGCCCACTGAGTCATCATGCATCCTGCCTCCGGCGCAAGCCGCGGGTACGGTCGAACGGCGTCCGGGCCGGGCGATCGGGCGACGGGTCAGCGGACGGGCCCAGGTCGGGGTGGCTGTGACTTGGGTCATCCCACGGCAGCGCGGGGCTGCGGGCAGGTTGAGCGAGAATCAAGCCATGGCAGATACCGACCCGGGACGGCAGCTGGACGAGCCTGGCCGCGGCGGGCGCCGGGCACTGCAGGTGACGCTCGGAACGCTGGCAGCGATCCCGTTCGCGTCAGGCCTGGCGGGGATGCTTGTCGGCCCCGCCGCCTTGCCGCAGGACGACAGCCGCGTCCAGGCCTCGCTGGACAGCGAGTACCGGTTCGCCCATGCCTTCTGGTTTGCCACCGCACCGGTGATCTGGGCGCAGCTGCCGCGGATCGAGCAGGAGTCGCCAGCGCTCCGAGCCGCATTGGGCACCGTCTTCGCCGGCGGATTCGCCCGCGTGCTGGCCTGGCGGCGGACCGGGCGTCCACATCCGGCGTTCGTCGCCGCCCTCGCGCTGGAGCTGGTCGCGGTGCCCGCGTTGGCTGCGTGGCAGAACCACGTCGTCAAGCAACACCGCACCGGAACCGTCGCCGGAGGTTCCGGTCGTCAGGAGCCCGGACGCCGCAGCGGGAACCAGTAGTTCACCGTCGGCCCTTGGGCGGCCGGACCCGCTCCCATGGATTCGTACAGCCGGCGCGCGGCTGTGTTGCCTTCTCCGGTGGTCAGGAACATCTTGCTGGCGCCGAGCTGTACTCCGGCTTCCAGAAAGGCCGCCAGGAGCTGGCGGCCGATGCCTCGTCGCCGGCAACGCTCGGCCACTGCAAGGTCGTGGAGGTAAAGCATGCCGGACCCATCCGGCCTGGGCAGGTGATAGCCCCAGCACCAGCCTTGGACCTCGGCATCGTGTACGGCGACGAATGCAACCGTCCCCGGCGACGCCGCGAACATCGCCGCGCCGGTCGCCGCGCCGGTCGCCGCGCCGGCGAAGCGTCGAACAGCCTGTTCGAACACTTCCACGTCAGCGGACGAGACACGGACGATCACGAATGCATCGTCGGCGGTTGGGTGGCTCACGGCGTTATTCTGGCGCGACGGTGGCAGGCTGCGCCTGCCTGCGACACCAGGGGCCGACTTCTTGATGAGCCGCGCCAAAACTGTTTGCTGGGCTGGCGGACAGATGCTTACCTACCCGGACGTTCACAAAGTTCAGATCGGCGGTATGTGGGTGAAGGTGTTGGCGACGGCCGATGACAGCCTGGAGCTTCGCGAGTTCGGGCCAGCAGACGTCGCCGAGTACCACGCGTTGGTGCAGCGCAATGCGGCACATCTGACGAGGCTGGGTGACTACCGCGATGAGGTGGCCAGCAGTACGACTGATGTGGCCTACCGCTTCGCGGAGCGTACCGAGGTTCCGGTGCGCTTCGGTGTCTACCTGCAGCAACGTCTCGTGGGCCGGGTGGACCTCGTCCCCGTGGAGCCGCCCCGGTACGGCTTGGGCTACTGGCTCAGCGAGGACGTCACCGGCCGGGGGCACGCCACCGCCGCCGTCGCTGCGCTACTTCGCTACGCGGGCGAAGAACTGGGGGCCACCGACGTCTTTGCTGGTGTCACCCGTGGCAACGTGCGCAGCGAGGCGGTGTTGCAGCGCCTCGGCTTTCGAGTCGTCGCAAACTTCGATTCCTACAGGCGCTTTCACCACTCGTTGAGCCCTCGCCAACCGGGCACCTCACCGGGCGGCGCTAACGTGAGTCGCTGAGCACGGGGTGAACCTCCTGGGCGGCTCGATGGCACGGTCGGCCTTCTCCCGCGTCAACCAACGTTCCGCCGTCAGATACGGCGAGCCTGCAAGATCAGTCGCTGCTGGCGGGGGATGCTGGCGTGCGTGACGGCACAGCGGCTTGGCCGGGTCGAGGAGCACAGCCATGGTTTGCGTTCCCAACTGACCCGTCCCGATGCCCTGGACAACATCACCGGTTAACGAGAGACGATGCCCTCATGGACCTGCCCGTCATGCCTCCAATCCTGCCGATGCTCGCCAAACCGGTGGGCGAAATTCCAGCTCAGCAGTGCTATGAACCGAAGTGGGACGGATTTAGAGCGGTGATTTTTCGGGACGGCGACGAGGTGGAGATCGGCAGCCGCAACACCAAGCCGATGACGCGGTACTTCCCCGAGGTCGTCCAGGCGGTCCTGGCCAACTTCCCGGAGCGCGCGGTCATCGACGGCGAGATCATCGTCGCCGACACCACCCGCAACACCCTCGACTTCGAGGCGCTGCAGCAGCGCATCCACCCCGCCGCCAGCCGGGTGAAGCTGCTGGCCGAGCAGACCCCGGCCAGCTTCGTCGCGTTCGACCTGCTCGCCCTGGGCGACGAGGACCTGACCGAGCGGCCCTTCATCGAACGCCGGGAACTGCTCGACCGGGCCCTGGCGGACGCGCAGCCGCCGATCCACACCACCCCGATCACCCGCGACGAGGACACCGCCCGGCGCTGGTTCGGCCAGTTCGAGGGCGCCGGCCTCGACGGGCTCATCGCCAAGGACCCAGAGCTGACCTACCAACCCGACAAACGGGTGATGGCCAAGATCAAGCACAAGCGCACCGCCGACTGCGTGGTGGCCGGCTACCGACTGCACAAGTCCGGCGACGACCGGATCGGCTCGTTGCTGCTGGGCCTGTTCAACGACCAGGACACGCTGGTCTCGGTCGGCGTCATCGGCGCTTTCCCGATGGCGGTCCGGCAGGAGCTGTTCGCCGAATTGCAGCATCTGGTCACGACGTTCGACGGGCACCCGTGGAACTGGGCCGCGCACGAGCAGGGCGAGCGCACCCCGCGCCGCAACGAGCAGAGCCGCTGGAACGCCGGAAAGGACCTCTCCTTCGTCCCGCTGCGACCGGAACGGGTGGTCGAGGTGCGCTACGACTACATGGAGGGCGAACGGTTCCGCCACACCACCCAGTTCGAGCGCTGGCGGCCCGACCGGGAGCCCCGCTCCTGCACCTACGCCCAACTCGAACGCCCGGTCCGCTTCAGCCTCGCCGACGTGCTCACGAGCAGCTGAGGCGTAGTCACTCCTGGCCGGCGAGCGCCAGGGCGACGTCCAACTCGTGCTGCTTGGCCGGGGACAGGGTGCCAATTTGCTTGATCAGCGACTCCTCGCTGACGGCCGTGCTCCAGGTGCAAAAAATCTTCCCGTCCCTGGGCAGCGCCACCCGGATCACGCCGCTTTCCGCCAAGCCCTCCTTGGCTCCGAAGAACACCTCGATGCCGATGACTGCGTCCGGCCCGGCCTCTCCGACGATCCGGCGTCGCTCATCGACGTCGACCGCCTGCTCGCCAGACATCACGACGAATCCGAGCTTCTGCGCCGGGGTGGCCGGTTCGACGATCTGCATGGCTCGGAAGTCCGGCCCCGCACCTCCCTGGAGCAGCACGACAGGTCGCTCTTCGTCGATCTGAGCCAACCAAACCTCACCGCGTTCCACATACCCTCCATGCGTCCGGTCCGCATCAGCGCTGTCCGCCTGGCTCGTTATGCCAGTCTCTGCATTTCAGCATGGTGGGCGGTCTGAAGTGGTCCAGGGCCGTGCTGACGTGCTCACGAGCCGTTGACACCCGGCGCGTGCGAAGGCTCCAGGTTCGCCGCCATGACGGAGAGGACGCGGACGGTCTCGACGTACTGTTCCGGGGTCAGCCCGGTGAGCAGGCGATCCCTGGTCTGGCCGACCCGGCCGACGACACCCGCATGCGTTCCCCGCCCCAGGTCGGAGAGGCGGAGCCCACCGTCGGGCCCTTCGACCACCTCGCCCCGGGTGATCAGACCCTGCGGCCCGGTCAGCAGCTCGTCCATGCCCGGTCCCCCGTCGGACCAGAACGGCGCCAGCGCCTGCTCGATCTCATGTCGGGTGTGTGCGCCACCGCTGAGCGTCTGCAGCACCTGCCAATGCCGCCGCCCGACGCCGAGGTCGGCCAGCATCGCATCGAACTGCGCGTCGATGAGGTCGTGCAGGTGTTTGAGCCAGTATCCGATGGGCCGGTCGCCGGTTGGCACAGAGTCCTCCGCTTCCATGTACTGTTACATGCAGTTGCCTTCTACTATGGATTAGGAACGCATGGACGACAAGGCCGATCGGCCTGGAACCGGTGCGGATGACGTCGCCGCGATCGAGCAGGCGGTGGTGGCCATCCGTCGGGCGCAGACCCGCCGCCGCCTCGCCCGGCTGTCCACCAGCCGCGGCATGCGGTCAGGCCGACACGCCGGGCTGCCGGATGCCGTGTTCGAGCTGCTGGACGCGGTGGCCAGCGCCGGCGGGCCCACCGTCACCGAGGCGGCCGCCGCGCTGGGCGTCGACCAGCCCCGCGTCAGCAGGCTGGCCGCTCAGGCGATCGCGGCCGGGCTGCTGCGCCGGGAGGTCGACCAGGCCGACGGCCGCCGCTCTCCGCTCGTCCTGACCGACGAGGGCCGCAGGGCGATCGACCAGATCCGCGACTTCCGGCAAGCCGTGATCCGCACGGCCACCTCGGGGTGGGACGCCGAGGACCGGGCGACGCTGGCCCGCCTCCTGCTGCGCTTCGTGGCGGATGTGGCGGATGTGACAGACGCCGCTCCGGAATGACCCCACAGCAGCCGCCGGCGGTCTCGCACCCGAACTGCCACCAGGTTGCACCCCGGCAGCGTCCGCTCCTTGGTTCCCTTACCTGAGCGGGGTGTCTATGCCGGGAAGGGTGGTGGCGCGGTGTTGTGGGGCTCGTACACCGGCCGCCGGTCTCGGCGGCTCGGGCTGTCTCCCACCGCCTGGCGGCGGTGCCTGATCGGCGGGGTGGCCGTTGCCGTGCTGATCACCCAGTTGCCTGACCGGTTTCAACCGGCGGCACAGATCGTGGTGCTTCTCGCGGCGGCCGGGGCCGCGGTCGTCGGGCTTGCCCGCCATCACGCGCGGTCGGCTCCACCTTGGCTACTCCTGCTCCTGGCCCGGGGCGTCGGAGTCGGCGCGCTCTGCCTGGGATACGTCCATCTGCCCGGCGTCACCGCGAGCGGCACGGCGGCCGGGGCGCTGATGCTGCTGCCGTACCCCCTGCTCGCGGCGAGCATGCTGCTGGTGACCTGGCGGCGGCCGACGCCCTGGTGTTGGACCGAGGCGATCCATGTCGCGATCTTCGCCACCGGCCTCGGGTTGCTGTCCTGGAGCCTGCTGGTGCTGCCGCTGGCCCGGGCGGACCGGCTCGCCGAACTGCACCTGGGCCTCCTCGTGTGCTGTGCCGCCCTGGACCTGGTCGGCCTGGTGGCCGGCGGGCGGGCGGTAACCGTCCAGCCCCGGCGCTCGCCGGCGACGCTGCTGCTGGGCGCCGCCGTGGTGGCGGCGGTACTGGCGGACGTGGTGGTGGTGCGCCTCGACACCATGACCGGCGAGGGCTGGGCCCTTCCCGCCGCCATCACCATCGGGCTGGTGACGTCGGTCCTGCTGGCGGCCGCCTGCCTGCACCCGTCCATCTCCCGGCGCGATCCTTACCAGCCCGCCGAAGTGCACGACGACGTGGCCGACGTACGGCTCGGCACCTCCGCCGCGCTCGTGCTGCTGGCCTGTGGCACGCCGGTGGTCGCCGCCGGCCTGGTCGGCGGGGAGCACAGCTGGAGCGAGACCGCCCTGTCCGCGGTCCTCACCGGCGTGTTCTGCTCGCTGCTGATGGTCCGGCTGGGTGTGTCCACCCGCCGGGTCCACGGCCGGGCGGCGAACCTCGCACGGCGGGTCGCCGTGCTGGACGGACAGGCCAGAGGCCTGAGCGACAAGGCGACCGCGCTGGACGTGGTGCTCCAGGAGCATCGCGAGCAGCAGCGGGATCTGGAGTACCTGGCCACGCACGACACGGTCACCATGCTCGCCAACCGGACCCTGTTCGGCCAGCGGCTGGACCGCGCGATGGACCTGGTCGGGCACCACACCGGCGTCGCGCTGCTGCTGCTGGACCTGGACGGCTTCAAGGCCGTCAACGACACGCTCGGGCACCTGGTCGGCGATCAGCTGCTGCGGGTGGTCGCCCAGCGGCTGCTGGGCGTGGTGCCGTCCACGCAGACGGTTGCCCGGCTCGGCGGTGACGAGTTCGCGATCCTGATCACCGGCGTCCGAGAGGCTGACGAGGCGTGGGCCCTGGCCCAGGAGGTGCTCAAGGCGATCAGCAGCCCGTACGCCTTCGGGGACAAGCAGGTCTCGGTCACCGTCAGCATCGGGATCCGGCACCTTCCGCGCTTCCGGTCGGAGTCCCCGATGGACATGATGGAGCACGCCGACACCGCCATGTACGCCGCCAAGCGCAGCGGGAAAAACCGTGCCAGCCTCTACGGCCGGGACCCGGAACCGCTGCCGGGCAGGGCCAGCCACCGGCTCGAGCCGGCGAACAACGGGTAGCGATGTTCCCCGACCAGGGAAAGCGGGCACACCAGTCGTGCAACCTGCGTCCCGCCACCCCCGAGGAGCCACCATGAGCAGATGTCCGGTATGCAGCGCACGGGTGTACGTCAACGCCGGCGACCCCACGCCCACCCACCCGGTGGAGGGCTCCACCGAGCAGTGCCCCGGGTCCGGCCAGCCGTCGAAGTAGTGGCGGTCACCGAATCAGCGGCGTCACGGGATGCCGGCGAGGCGGAGCAGCGCGGCGGTCACCGCGGCGGCCACGATGACCACGACGAACGGCACCTTCCGGTACGCCAGCACCGCGCCGACCGCGACGCCGGCCGGCCGCGCCCAGCCCACGAAACCGTCGGAGTCCATCAACGCGGCCGTGGCCACCAGCGCCGCGAGCAGCACCACCGCCGCCAGCGCGAGATAGCGCTCGACCACCTCCGGAATGTCCAGCCGGCTGCGCAGCAGCGGGCCGGCGAGCCGGAAGGCGTACGTCCCCGCCGCGAGCACCGCGATCGCCACCCAGGTCATCGCTGCTCCTCCGGTCGGGTCGAGGTGTCGCCGGGCGAGTGCACCGGGGGTTGGCCGGGACGGCCGGTCTGCTGCGTCGGTGGCGGGTCGCCGTGGCGGCCACGCGGCACCGGCAGGGCGAAGACCAGAGCGATGAGCGCGGCCAGGACCGGCAGGCCGGGCGGCAGGACCGGGGTGAGCAACACCGCCAGCACCGCCCCGATCAGGGCCACCCGCAACGCGAGCCGCTCCCGCAGCGACGGCAGGATCAACGCCAGCAGCCCGGCCGGGAACGCGGCGTCCACCCCGAGCGCCGCCGGATCGCCCACCACCCGCCCGGCGGCCGCGCCGATGAGCGAGCCGGTGTTCCATGCCACGAACAACGCGGCGCCCGACATCCAGTACGCCTGCCGGCGCAGCCGCGGGGTTTCCTGGCTGAGGGCGAAGGCCACCGACTCGTCCACCATCAGATGGCTGCCGACCAGCTTGGCGGCCGGGCGCTGACCGATCACGTCCGCGATGGCCAGGCCGAACGGCAGGTGGCGGGCGTTGAGCAGCAGTCCGGCCAGCACGGCCGCCACGGCGCTGCCGCCACCGGCCACCACGCCGACCGACAGGAACTGCGCCCCACCGGCGAAGACGAACACCGACATCGCGGTCGTACTCCACAGCGACAAGCCCGCGCTGACCGCGATCGCTCCGAACGACAGGCCCACAACGAACGAGGCACCCGCCATGGCGGCGACATCGCGCCGAAGGGCTCCCTGGTCAACTGAGCGCATGGTTGTATACCCGATCCAAGCCCGCGAGATTCGTCAAGTCGGTTATGTCGATCCGGCTGCCGCCGATTCGTATCAGGGGTGTGCGGCCGGCACGGTGTCGGCGGCAGCGTTGCGGAGGAGACACCCGATGAAGCAGCAGTACCTGCTCAGTGTGATTCAGCCGGACGGCGATCCACCGCCGCCGGAGGTCCTGGAGCCGATCATGCGTGATTTGGCGGCGCTCAGCCGGGAGATGAAGGCGGCCGGCGTCTGGGTCTTCGAAGGTGGTCTGCACCCGGCGAGTACGGCGACCGTGCTTCGCGCGAAGGACGGCGAGGTGCTGATGACCGACGGGCCGTACGCCGAGGGCAAGGAGCATGTCGGCGGGTTCACCATCATCCAAGCCCCCGACCTGGACTCCGCACTCGAATGGGGTCGCCGGTTCGCCCTGGCGATCAGCCCGCTGCCGATCGAGGTCCGGCCGTTCCAGGGCGAGTTCCCGGGCTGATCGGCATGCCGGCCGTCCCCACGTCGGAGATCGAGCGCGTCTTCCGCGAGCAGTACGGCCGCGCGGTCGCGGTCCTGGTCCGCGTCCTCGGTGACATCGATCTCGCCGAGGACGCGGTCCAGGACGCGTTCGCCGCGGCGATGCGGCACTGGCCGGTCGGCGGGCTGCCGCCGAGCCCGGCGGGATGGATCATCACCACCGCCCGCAACAGTGCCACCGACCGCCTGCGCCGGGAGGCCACCCGGCACCACCGGCACGTCCAGGCCGCCCTGCTGCACGCTGGCGGCGTGCGCGCCGGCGGCGAGCGCGCCGGCGGCGAGCGCGCCGGCGGCGACCCGGCCGAGGAGGGCCCCGTGCACGACGACCGGCTCCGCCTGATCTTCACCTGCGCCCACCCCGCCCTGGCCCCTCATGCCCGGGTCGCGCTGACGCTCCGGCTGCTCGGCGGGCTCACCACCGCCGAGATCGCGCACGCGTTCCTGGTACCCGAAGCCACCATGGCGCAGCGGCTGGTCCGGGCAAAGGGGAAGATCCGCGACGCCCGCATCCCGTACCGGGTGCCGAACGACGCGGACCTCCCGGACCGGCTCCGGACCGTGCTGGCGGTGGTGTACCTCATCTTCAACGAGGGCTACACCGCCAGCGCCGGGGACCGGCTGGTCCGCGAGGATCTGTGCGCGGAGGCGATCCGCCTCGGCCGGCTGCTTGCGGAACTGATGCCGGACGAGCCGGAGGCGCTGGGGCTGCTCGCCTTGATGCTGCTGACCGAGTCGCGTCGGGCGGGCCGCACCACCGACGACGGCGATCTGGTGCTGCTGGCCGACCAGGACCGCACCCGATGGGACGCCGCCCTGACCGCCGAGGGTCAGGACCTGGTCCGGCGGTGCCTGCGGCGCAACCAGCCCGGCCCGTACCAGCTCCAGGCCGCGATCCAGGCCGTGCACAGCGACGCGCCGACCGCCGCGGCCACCGACTGGTGGCAGATCGTGGCGTTGTACGACCACCTGCTCGTCCACGCGCCGGGCCCGGTGGTGGCGCTGCACCGGGCGGTGGCGGTGGCCGAGGTCGAGGGGCCCGCCGCGGCACTCGCCCTGGTCGATGCACTCGACCTCGGCGGGTACCACCTGTTCCACGCCGTCCGCGCTGACCTGCTGCGCCGCCTGGCGCGCACGGCCGAGGCGGCGGAAGCCTACGATGCCGCGCTGGCCGGCACGCAGAACGCGGCCGAGCGCGCCTTCCTGAGCCGCCGGCGCGCGGAACTCACCACTTGAGCCTCCGGTTGCCGGAGGCGTTACCGGCTCACCGGCTTGCCGGCTCAGCGGCTCGCCGGCTCAGCGGCTCGCTGGCGCGGCGGCGGCGTGCACGAGCGGCAGCGTGCGGTAGGCGATCTGCTCGGCCAGCGCGATGTGCGTGGAAGCCCGCACGATCCCCTGGTACGCCACCACGAGGTCGATCACGCGCTGCAGATCGGCATTGGAGCGGGCCACGATCCGGCAGAGCAGGTCACCCGAGCCGGTGATGGTGTAGGCCTCCAACACCTCCGGAATGCCGGCCAGGTGCCCGGCCACGGTGTCATGCCCGTAGCGCTGCCGGATCTCCAGCGTCACGAACGCCGTGACGCCGTAGCCGAGCGCTGCCGGGGACACCTCCGGCCCGAAACTGAGTACGACACCCCGCGCCACGAGTCGGTCGAGCCTGGCCTGCACCGTGCCGCGGGCCACCCGCAGCCGGCGCGAGCACTCCAGCACGCCCAGCCGTGGCTCGGCCGCAAGCAGGGCGAGCAGTTCCGCATCGAGGGCGTCGATCTGGTTGGGCATGTTGTACAGCCTATTGCGGGTCGGGGAGGACGACATGCACAAGCTGCCCAGCGCTTGCGGCACCGGTTGTCCAGTACCGCCGCAGCGCGGATGCTGCCAGGTATGACCCTCGCACTGCCGAAGTCCCAGCTCCCGGTGCAACGTGATCCGTTCCCGGTCACCGGGCTGGACCACATCCGGTTCCTGGTGGGCAACGCCCGGCAGGCGGCCCACTACTACAGCACCGCCTTCGGGATGACCTGCGTGGCGTACCGCGGACCGGAGCAGGGCTCCCGCGACGCCGCCGAGTACGTACTGACCAGCGGTGGGGCGCGCTTCGTGCTGACCGGCGGGGTCCACGCCGCCAGTGCGGCCACCCGGCACCACGCGGTCCACGGCGACGGCGTCAGCGACATCGCGCTCGAGGTGCCCGACGTGGATGCGGCGTACTCCTACGCCGTCGCCCGTGGTGCCACCGGACTGCAGACGCCGCAGGACCTCGTGGACGGGCACGGGACGGTACGGGTCGCCGCACTCGCCACGTACGGCGAGACCCGACACACCCTTGTCGACCGCTCCCGGTACCGGGGGCCGTTCCTGCCCGGCTTCGTCGGCCGCGAGCCGATCGTGGCGCCGGCGCCGCGTCGCTTCTTCCAGGCGGTGGACCACGTCGTCGGCAACGTGGAGCTGGGGCGGATGGACGAGTGGGTGTCCTTCTACCAGCGCGTCATGGGCTTCACCAACATGGCGGAGTTCGTCGGCGACGACATCGCCACCGACTACTCCGCGCTGATGAGCAAGGTGGTCGCCAACGGCACCCGCAAGGTGAAGTTCCCGCTCAACGAGCCCGCGGTCTCCCGCCGGAAGTCACAGATCGACGAGTACCTGGAGTTCTACGGCGGGCCCGGGGCGCAGCACATCGCGCTGGCCACCGGCGACATCGTGCGGACGGTGGATGCCATGCGGGCAGCCGGCGTGGAGTTTCTGGACACCCCTGACTCGTACTACGACGATCCCGCGCTGCGCGAGCGCATCGGCACGGTACGGGTGCCGATCGAGGCGCTGCGGTCGCGGCGGATCCTGGTCGACCGGGACGAGGACGGGTACCTGCTGCAGATCTTCACCAAGCCGGTACAGGACCGGCCGACGGTGTTCTTCGAACTGATCGAGCGGCACGGCTCACTGGGCTTCGGCAAGGGCAACTTCAAGGCGCTCTTCGAGGCGATCGAGCGGGAGCAGCACCTGCGGGGAAACCTGTAACCCGCATCTCAGGTACCCGCTAGATCGACGATCCGTCGCAGCGCCGCGATATGCCTGCGTAGCGCCTCCCGCCCCAGTGGGGTCAGTGACAACCAGGTACGCGGTCGACGTCCCACATGACCCTTACGCAGCGCCAGGTACCCGGCGGCCTCCAACGCCACCGCCTGCTTCGACACCACCGAATCGCTCAACCCGCTGGCGTCACGCGCTGCGGCGAACTCCACCTCCTCCGCCCCCGCCAGTACGGCCATGAGCCACAGCCGCGTCGTGGTGTTGATGAACGGGTCCGGGCGGGCCGGGCCCAGGCTCACCACTGACCCCGCGTGACTCGCTGGACATAGCCACCTCCCGAGCGCTCATAGCACCAGTTCAGTAGCAACATCACGCCGATTGTCAGAACACCGCTGAGCGTGAAGGGCAATGGCACCCCCACGGCCCGCAGGCCGAAGCCGCCGCCCACCAGGGCCACACCCGCGACGACCACCATGGCCGCGAACCACGCACGGGCACGCCAGCCCGGCAGGGTCAGCGGGCGGGCGCGCGGCCTCGACCGCTCCATCGAACTCACCGCCAACGCCGCCGCGACCCCCAGCAGCAATACCGCGTACCAGCGCTCCGCTGACGCCGGAACGTCCCACCGTGCGGCCAGCACGACGAAGCCCACAACGCCCAGCAGCCGCGCCCAGCGTGGCGGGGCCGTGAGCTCGGCACCGCGGCGCAGGCGCTGGTCGACTTCCGCCAGGTCGCGTCCGGCCCGCTCCGGATCCATTCCATTCATGCAGAACTCCCCCGGCAGAGAATATTTTCCATCTGGAAAGCTCTGCATAGCGTCGCAGGTTGTCAGACGGCAGCGCAAGACCGTCGGCAAGAGCAACTTCAAGGCGCTCTTCAAGGCGCTCTTCGAGGCGATCGAGCGGGAGCAGCACCTGCGGGGAAACCTGTAACACTGTGCACCGTGACGTACTCGAACCAACCGTGGCAGCAGCCGGGGCAGTATGCGGTCCCGCCTTCGGCGTATGGGCCACCCGCCGGGCACCCCGGCATGCCGCCGCGACCGATGCACCCGGTCGCACCGTCGGGTCAGCGGTTGGCGGAGTTCAGCGACCGGCTGATCGCCCGCCTCATCGACGCGGCGATCACCGCCGCGGTGGCAGTTGCCCTCCTCGTCCCGCTGGCGTTCGGCGTGGTGTACGCCGTCCGGGACGAGTTCTCCGGGACCGCTGACGGCGCGGTGAACGATCCGTCGGCGAGCCTGATCCTCATCCTCCTCGTCGGCCAGGCGGCCCTCCTGCTGCTGTCGATCGGCATCGCCTACGTTTATGAGGTGGAATTGACCAAACGCACCGGGCAGACCGTCGGCAAGCGGGTGATGAAGATCCGGGTCACCCCACTGCACCCCGGTGCGCAGGTCAGTCGGAAGGTGATGACCAAACGGTTCCTCGTCGCCAACGTGGCCGCGGCGTTCGTGCCGATGCTGAACCTGCTGGACGGGCTGTGGCAGCTCTGGGACCAGCCGTACCGCCAGTGCCTGCATGACAAGTACGCCGAGACGGTCGTCGTGAAGGATGCCGCAGCATGACCGATATCGCCCCGGGCTGGTACCCCGACCCGGTCGACCGGACGATCCAGCGGTACTGGGACGGCGAGGTCTGGATCGGTGATCCGCTGCCGGTCGATGCGACGCCCGGCGACGGGCCGCCCCCGGTGAGCGCGCCGGCAGGTCACGCCGGGACTGCCCAGGTTCCCGCTGCGGTGGCCGCCGCGGCCCCTCCCGGGCAGCAGCAGCAACGGGCTGCGCCGCCGGTGCCGGGGCAACCTGGGCCGGTGCCGCCGTGGCCGGGGCAGCCCGGGCCGGGGCAGCCCGGGCCGGGGCAGCCCGGGCCGGTGCCGCCGTGGCCGGGGCAGCCCGGGACGGTGCCGCCAGGGCCGGGCGCGGGCGGCGCGTACCGGTACCCGTTCACCGCAGTGCCACGGCCCCACGGCTATCCGCTGGCGCCGGTCTTTTCCCGCCTGGTCGCGCGGATCATCGACATACTGGCGCTGCTGGCGCTCAACATCGCGGTCAACTGGTGGCTCTACTACCAGTTCTGGCTGGAGGTGCGCCCGTATCTGACCGACGTCGTGCGCCGCGCCGCGGCCAACCAGCCCGCACCGGACCCCGAGCAGGTGTCCAACCGGGCGAACTGGCTCCTGATCAGCATTCTGCTGCTGACCGTCGCGCTCTGGTTCGCGTACGAGGTGCCGGCGATGGCGAACACCGGCCAGACGCCCGGGAAGCGGGTGATGCACATCAAGGTGGTCCGGATGGAGAGCCCCGAGCCGCTCGGCTTCCGCCGCGCGTGGCGCCGGTGGAACACGCTGGGCCTGCCCACCCTGCTGTGGTCGTTCTTCTTCGTGGGATTTCTGCTGCAGTTCGTCAACTGCCTGTTCGTACTGCTGGACCGCCCCCTGCACCAGGCCCTGCACGACCGGTCCGCGGCCACGGTGGTGGTCGCCGCCGGGCCCGGATCGGGGCCATCGGATGGAGGTGCGCATGCGCCCACTGACCCGCGCTGACCTGGCCGCGCTGCCCAGCTACGTGCCGGGTCGCAGCGTTGCCGGGGCGATCAAGCTGGCCAGTAACGAGGTGCCGTACGGCCCGCTGCCCGGAGTGCCGGAGGCCCTGGCGGAAGCCGCCACCGCGGTGCACCGGTACCCGGACATGGGAGTCGTCGCGCTGCGGGAGGCGCTCGCCGCCCGGCTCGGCGTCGCCGCCGACCGGATCGTCACCGGTTGTGGCTCGGTGGCGCTCGCCGAGCACCTGATCCGGGCCGCCTGCCTGCCCGGCGACGAGGTGATCTATGCGTGGCGCTCGTTCGAGGCGTACCCGATCATCACCGCCACCGCGGCCGCGGCCCACGTCCGGGTGCCGAACACGGCCGGGCACGGCCACGATCTGGCCGCGATGGCGGCTGCGGTGACCGGGCGCACCCGGGTCGTGCTGGTGTGCAACCCCAACAACCCGACCGGGACCGCGGTGCGCCGGGCCGAGCTGGACGCGTTCCTCGACGACGTGCCGGACGACGTGCTCGTGGTGCTGGACGAGGCGTACCGCGAGTTCGTCACCGACCCGCTGGTGCCGGACGGCCTCGCCACCTACGGTGACCGGCCCAACGTCGTGGTGCTGCGTACCTTCTCCAAGGCATGGGGCCTGGCCGGCCTGCGGGTCGGATACCTGATCGCCGCGCCCGCGGTGGCGGCCGAGATCCGCAAGGTGACGACGCCGTTCTCCACCTCCGCGGCGGCGCAGGCGGCGGCACTGGCGGCGCTCCAGGCGCAGGACGAGATGCGCCGCCGGGTAGACCTGGTGGTGGCGGAGCGCGACCGAGTGCTGACCGCGGTGCGGAAGACCTACCCGGAGGTGCCGGAGAGCCAGGCGAACTTCTTCTGGCTACCCGTCGGCGACCGGGCGCTGGACCTGGCCGCCACGTGCGAGCAGCACGGCGTCATCGTGCGGGCGTTCGGCGGCGACGGGGTGCGGGTGACCCTGGGTACCCCGGAGGAGAACGACGCGTTCCTCGCCGCCCTCTGACCCGGGCCGGCGCTCAGACGTCGACAAGCAGCACCGGCATCCCGCTGAGGTAGTACTGGTCATCCGGCTCGGTCTCCTTCGCGCCGACCCGGAGGCGCTCGATCACCACGAATCCGTCGTGCAGGTACGCGTTCTGGAACGTCCACTGCTCGTCGGCCCGTGCCCGCAGCCGGGTCTGTGACTGCACCGTGCCGGTCTTGATGTCCAGCACCAGAAGGGCGAACTCTCGGCTCACCAGGTACACCGAGGCGTCGTCCGCGGCCACCAGCGACCCCCCCACGTCGGAGGTCCACAGCCGCTCGCCGGTGCTGCGCGAGTACGCCCAGACGAACCCGTTGAGCATCTGCTGCACCAGGACGTCGCCGACCACCTGCATCGTGTCGGAGCTGCCGGCCGGCTCCGGCGCGATCTGGCCCTGCAGACCGAGCCGCCACACCGCGGGCGTGATGCCGCCGTAGCCCTGGGCCGCCCGGGCGAACGTGGTGACCTCCGCCGTGGCGGCGACCTTCATCAACCGGCAACCGGACAGGCCCTGCGCACAGGCGGTCGGCTCGACGTGCCAGTTTGCCTCCTTGCCGGGGCCGGCCGATGCGCCGGGCGGGCGCCAGGTGCCCAGCGGCGCACCGGTGCTGGCATCGAAGATGGACAGGACGGCCGGCGTGGCGCAGCTGTCCTTCACCACGTACGTCGACTCACCGGTCCAGTCGACGTCGTGGCAGCCCGGCTGCGCGGGAAAGATCCGGTGCCAGCGCTCGACGCCGGTCCACGGGTCGTACGCGCGCACCTGGTCCCTGCCGGGGACGAGCAGCACCTTGCGACCATCCGGGCCGGTGGCGGTGAAGATCCCGGTCGGCTGGTACACGGTCTGCGCTCCGGTTCGCCGGCCGGAGAATGTGTCCGCCGGGGACGGCTCCACCCGGACCTGCCAGGTCACCGCGCCGGTCAGGGCGTCCAGCGCCACCACCTCGCCGTCCGACCACTTGGTGATCACCAGTGACGGCCGCCCCCAGACGTACTGGTGTTCCATCGCGATCACACCCACCACCTCGGCGGGCCAGCGCCGGTACGCCCAGTGCGGGGTCATCTCGCGGAACGCGCTGACCGGCGTGTCCGCCCACACCCGGCGCGACTCGGCGTAGACCCGGACCGACCGGTCGATGATCAATGGAGCGGAGGCCAACTCCGCGTAGGCGGCCGTGGGCGCCGCGGAGGGCAGCGGCTTGCTCGCCGTGGTCAGATTGTCGGCCGGCCGGAGCATGCGGTACATCGTGAGGGTGACCGCTGCCAGCACCACGACCGCAGCGATCGCGACAGCGACGCGGCGCACCGGCCGGGGCCACCCGGCGGGGCGCCACGAGGGCACGTTCCGTGTCCGCATCTCCACCTCCGCCCGAGGCACCCTACCCTCTACCCACCGTCACCGGATCGAAGCCCGGGTCAGGCGGCCGGAGTTGGACCACGCAGCAGCGTCAGGGTGGCGAGGTCGGCCAGCGCGTCGTCGACGCTCCAGCTGCCGAAGCCGATCCAGAGTGGACGATCGGTACCCAGCCGGGCCCGGACCCCCTCGATCACCGGCAGCGGATCGGTGCTGGCCAGTACCTCGGCCAGGTCAGCCGGCTCACCGCCCTCCGCCGCGAGCGCCGCGGCGATGAGCACGTTGAGGAATCCGTGGTGCACCAGTCCGGTCTCCGGGTCGGTGTGCCGGATCGCCCAGTGCAGTCCGGCGGTGAGCTTGAACGGAAGGGCGCGGTCGCGGCAGGCGCAGATGACCGCGGCCAACTCCACCGGTGTCGGGAAGAGCTCGGCGGCCAGGCCACCGATGCGGAACTTGGCGGCGACCGGAACGCCGGCGGCGCGCGCCCCGGCCAGCGCGTCCAGCGCGCTGACCAGGCCCCAGCTGAGCGGAATCTCGGCGTACCCGGTGCAGTCCCGCCCGCTGAGCAGGTGCTGGAACCCGGCCAGGCCAGGCAACGGGTCCTCGCCCCGTTTGGCCACCGGGCTCTCGATCTGACGTACCGCGACGACGTCCGGGGCGGCGCCGGACAGCGCTGCCAGCGCCCCGGTGAGGGCCGGCACGCTGCCCACCAGGCCGATCGGGAGCGGCGTGTCCGGCTCGGCGTCCGGGCGCCGGGCCAGGTGCTGCCCCAGCGCGGCCGCGTCGACGGCCGGGACCAGCAGGCAGCCCACCAGGTCGGCGTACCAGGCGGCACGGTGGCGGCGGTGCGCAGCCACCGCCTGGTCGAGCGAGACCGCGCCGGGCGGCACCGATCCGGCCTCGTCGAGGAGGCCGCGCAGCAGCGGCGGTACGCGCGAGGACACGAGGACTGAACCTAGCCCACCGGAACGGTCGTACAGTAGAGGCCAAGCCATCCGCACCAATACGTCCGATAACGGAACTCCTTCCGCGGAGGAGGGGCGATGCCGTACTACCGCCGCGTCGGCGACGTACCGCCGAAGCGCCACACCCAGTTCCGCCAACCCGACGGCAGCCTCTACGCCGAGGAGCTGATCGGCCAGGAAGGCTTCTCCAGCGACTCCTCGCTGCTCTACCACCGGCACCTGCCCACCGCGATCGTGGCCGCCGAGGCGTTCTCCCCGCCCAGCTGGAGCCGGCTACCCAACCGGCCGCTCAAGCCCCGCCACCTGCGGACCGGCAAGCTGGACCGGTCGGGCGGCGACGCGGTGCTGGGCCGGGCCCACCTGCTGGCCAACGCCGACGTACGCATCTCATACGTGGTGGCCGACCGGCCCAGCCCGCTCTACCGCAACGCGGTCGGCGACGAGTGCCTCTACGTGCAGTCCGGCACCGCCCGGGTCGAGTCGACCTTCGGTGTGCTGGACATCGGCCCCGGCGACTACGTGATCATCCCGACCTCGGTGATCCACCGGATCGTTCCGGACGGATCGGTGCACCTGCTGACGATCGAGGCCACCGGGCACATCGGACCGCCGAAGCGGTACCTCTCGGTGCGCGGCCAGTTCCTCGAACACTCGCCGTACTCCGAACGCGACATTCGCGGCCCCGCCGCGCCGCTGCTCCGCGACGGCGCCGACGTCGAGGTGCTCGTGCAGCACAACGCCGCGGGTGGGCCGACGTGGACCCGGCACGTGTACGCCCACCACCCCTTCGACGTGGTCGGGTGGGACGGCTGCCTGTACCCGTGGGCGTTCTCCATCCGCGACTTCGAGCCGATCACCGGACGGATCCACCAGCCTCCCCCGGTGCACCAGACCTTCCAGGGGCCGAACTTCGTGATCTGCTCCTTCGTCCCACGCAAAGTGGACTACCACCCGCTGGCGGTCCCGGTGCCGTACAACCACCACAACGTCGACTCGGACGAGGTGATGTTCTACTCGGCCGGCGACTACGAGGCGCGTCGCGGCTCCGGCATCGAGGTCGGGTCGATCTCGCTGCACCCGAGCGGCTTCACGCACGGCCCCCAGCCGGGCGCGCCCGAGCAGTCGCTGGGCGCCGAGTCGTTCGACGAGCTGGCCGTCATGGTCGACACGTTCCGCCCGCTCGACCTGTGCGAGCCGGCGTTGGCGTGCGAGGACACCGGCTACGCCTGGACCTGGTCCGGCCGGCCCCCGGGGGCGGGGGAGACCGGCCCCGGGGAGACCGGCCCCGGGGAGACCGGTCCCGGGGAGGCCGGGACGGGCGGGACCGGGACGGGGTAGATCAACGCGACCGCGACGGCGGCCAGGCCCTCGCCGCGGCCGGTGAAGCCGAGCGCGTCGGTCGTGGTGCCGGAGACCCGGACGGGCGCGCCGACCGCGGCGCCCAGTACGCGCTCGGCTTCCGCGCGGCGGCTGCCCACCCGTGGCGCCACGCCGATGATCTGCACGGAGACGTTGCCGACGGCGTACCCGGCACCGGCGACCAGTGCCGCCGTGGCGCTCAGCAGCACCACGCCGGACGCATCCGCCCACTCCGGACGCCCGGTGCCGAAGACCGCACCGACGTCGCCCAGCCCCGCCGCGGACAGCAGCGCGTCGCAGGCGGCGTGTGCGGCCACGTCGCCGTCGGAGTGACCGGCAAGCCCATCGATGCCTTCCCAGTGCAGCCCAGCGACCCAGCACTGCCGTCCAGGCTGGTAGGCATGCACGTCGGTACCGACCCCGACCACTGGAATGACCATGAGCGACACGGTACCCAGTTGGGTGCAAGCCGGTGGGCGTTGGGTTTTCAGGACTCCCCAACGGGGCTTCGCCAACGTACGATGAGTCGATGCCGAGCCCCCCGATCTTGCACGAGACGATGACGTCAGCGCCCGCGGTCCAGACCGCGGGCGATTCGATGTCTGGCTCGGAAACGGCCGCTGCCAGCCCGCTCTGCGCCCGGGTGACCCGAGGTGCGGTGATCCGCTTCGGCATGCTGATCGCCCTCATCCTGGGGCTCGGCGCACTCGCCCTCACGGCCGGCCCGGATCGGCACACCCTGATCGGAGCCGCGCAGTCCAGCGGTGGGTTCGCCCCGTTCGTCGCGGTCCTCGGCAGTGCGCTGCTCGCCGCGGCGATCCTGCCGCGCACCCTGCTCGCCCTGGTGAGCGGCCTGATGTTCGGCTGGGTTTCCGGCGCGCTCTACGTGATCGCCGGCGTCACCCTCGGCGCCACCCTGGCATTCTTCATCGGCCGTCTGCTCGGCCGGGACTTCGTCGAGCGACGGCTGCGGGGCCGCCTGCGCCACATCGAGCAGGCGGTGGCCAGCCGCGGCGCCCTCGCCGTGCTGATCTCCCGGATGATCCCGCTCGTGCCGTTCGGCATTTCCAACTACGCCTTCGGTACGACGTCCGTCAGCCGGCGCTCGTTCTTCCTCGGCACCCTGCTCGGGGTGGCTCCGGCGAGCATCGCCTACGCCGCGCTCGGCGCCGCCACGGCACACGGGGACGCCACCGGTATGACGATCGCCGGCGCCACGGTGGCCGCCCTCGGACTGATCGGCAGCATCGGTTCCTACCTGGTGTGGCGGCGCCGCCCGCGCCGGACCACCTGATCGGGCTCAGTCCGGCGCGCTGTCGAGCAGTGCCGCACCGATCGCGAGGTCGAGCGGCCTCGTGATCTTGAGCGCGGCCTCCTCACCGGGAACCGTCCAGACCGGCACACCGGCCAGCTCCACCAGCCCCGCATCGTCGGTGCGGTCATGCCCCGCGACCGCCGCCCGGTGCGCCGCCGCCAGGACCGCACGGCGGAATCCCTGCGGCGTCTGGACCACCCGGAGATCGGCCCGGTCCACCGTCGTGATCACAGCTCCGTCGGCATCGACCCGCTTGATCGTGTCAACGACCGGCAGCACCGGAATGACCGCGTCGTGACCGGCCCGCACCGCGTCCGCCACGCGCTCGATCAGCCGGGTCGGCGTGAGAGCCCGCGCGGCGTCGTGCACCAGCACGATCCCGTACCCGGCAGGCACCGCGGCGAGCGCGGCGGCCACCGAGGCCTGCCGGGTGGATCCCCCCGCGATCACGGTCACCGGGCAGCCGCTGACCGGTGCCAGCAACGCCTCGACGGCGTCGACCATGCCGGCCGGTGCCGCCACCACGACCTGACCTACGCACGCCGCCCGGGTGACCCTGCGGACGGCGTGGACGAGCAACGGCTCGCCGCGTAGCGAGCGCAGCGCCTTCGGCGCCCCGGGGCCCAACCGCACCCCCGAGCCGGCCGCAACAACAAGGACCGCGACGTCACCCCGCATGCGGTGCTGCGGGGTCACGTCGCGGTCCTAGGGTGCAACGATGTGAGCTGGACGGCTCAGGCTTCGGTCAGCACCTTGTCGAGGAGGCCTTCGGCCTCGTCCTTTGTGCTCTTCTCAGCGAGTGCCACCTCGCCGACGAGAATGTCCCGGGCCTTGGCGAGCATGCGCTTCTCGCCGGCGGACAGCCCGCGCTCCCGATCACGACGCCACAGGTCACGCACGACCTCTGCCACCTTGAGCGGGTTGCCGGATGCCAGCTTTTCCAGATTTGCCTTGTACCTCCGCGACCAGTTGGTCGGCTCCTCGGTGTGCGGAGCGCGGAGAACATCGAAGACCTTGGTCAGGCCCTCTTCGCCCACCACTTCACGGACACCGACAATCTCGGCATTCTCGGCGGGCACCCGCACCGTCAGGTCACCCTGCGCGACCCTGAGGACGAGGTACAGCTTCTCCTCGCCCCTGACGACCCGGGTCTCGATTGCCTCGATGAGTGCGGCCCCGTGATGGGGGTAGACAACGGTCTCGCCGACACTGAAAACCATAGGTTCGAAACCCCTTTCGCTACACCTAGGGTAACACGACGCGGCGTCTCCGTCCCACCCCCTGGGCTCGTATCAGTGCAGCTCAGGGCAGGTGCGAGACTCCTTTCTACCGCTTGACACAGTGCGCCTTGTTTGCTGGGTAACGGATCGTGGACGCGCTGGTTATGTGTTCCACCTGGCTGGCGCCGGTCCGGCATGGGTGAGCTTCAATGCCGCCAGGTGGCGGAGAAGATGACCCCGCGATCATCTTTGGTCACTCAAGGTTAACGGCCGCACACGCTGCAGCAGCGTCGCGCCATTCGCACCGAGCTACGTTCACAGGTGGCGGCGGCCCTTTCCGTGCGGCACAGTGAGTTGAAGGCAAGGAGACGGCGATGGGCACGCTGCACAATGGCAATGGCGGCGAGGGTGGTGGCGGGCTGCCCGAGCTGCCGCCGGAGTGGGGCGCCCTGCGGATTCCGGATGATCCGTCGGCCCTTTCCGAAGAGGCGGCGATCATCCGTCGTCGGCTCCGCCGCTACGACCGCAGTCGCCGCTTGCGCCGCCGGCTGCACCTCGCGCCCCCACCTCCCCGCCGGTACCACGACGATCACGGGTCCGGCGTCGGCACCCCACTGATCGTCATGGCGATCGCGGTCATCACCGCCCTGGTGAGCCTGTTCGCCATCGGGTGGCCGGGCCCGCGCCGGGCCGGCACGGCCAACCGACCCGGGAGCCCCGACGCCGCCAACCGGACCTCCGCTGCCCCCGCACCGCTCGCCAGCCTGACCCTGGCGGACTCCTCCGGGGCCAGGATCCGGCTGACCGACACGCTGCCGGCCGTGGTGCTGCTCGTCGACGACTGCGCGTGCGAAGACCTGATCACGTCCACCGCGGCAGCGGCCGGCGCCGGCATCACCGTGCTCGCCGTCGCCACCGCCTGGGTGACGCCGGTCCC
Source organism: Micromonosporaceae bacterium (assembly GCA_035296325.1). Lineage (GTDB taxonomy): Bacteria > Actinomycetota > Actinomycetes > Mycobacteriales > Micromonosporaceae > DATHBD01. Next base: position 37,278 of record DATHBD010000029.1, read on the forward strand.
GGTGCTGATGCCGGGCGATCCGGCCCGGTCCGGACGGATCTACCGCCTCGTCGACCCGGACCGGTCGGTGCGATCCTCGATCAACGGTCTGACCTCCCCTCAGGGGGCCGCCGCCGCGCTGATCGGCCGGGACGGGACGGCCATCCGGGTGCTGCCCGAGGCCGCATCGGTCGAGGATTTCCGGGCCGATCTGGGCCGGTTGACGAGATAGGACCCGGTCATCCGCCCACCGTGAGCAGGGCGGCGTAGAGCGTCAGGCCCGGCCCGAAGGCCAGCGCCACGACCCGTCGCGGCGGCCCGTCGGCTCGCCTCCGCAGGGCGTCCAGCACCAGCAGGACCGTGGGCGACGAGCAGTTGCCGTGCTCGGCGAGCGTGCTCCGCGACGCGGCGAGCGCCTCCTCGGGAAGGCCCAGCCGGTCCCGGACCACGTTGAGGATCCGCGGGCCGCCCGGATGCACCGCCCAGCCGTCCACGTCGGCGACCTCCATCCCGTGCCGCTTCACCAGGTCGGTGACCAGGCCACCGACGCAGTTGGCGAGCACGTCGGGCACCTGCGCGGAAAGCCCCATCCGGAATCCCAGGTCGGTCACCTCCCAGGTCATCAGGTCGGCCGTGGCGGTGTCGGTCACGGCGGTCACCTCGCGTACGGCGTACCCGGGGGTGCCCGGCAGCAGCACGACGGCGGCCGCGGCGTCGGAGAACAGGGCGTGCGCCACGATCTGCTGCGGATCTCTGGTCGGCGGCTGCACGTGCAGGCTGGTCAGCTCCAGGCAGAGCAGCAGCGCAGGGCGGCCCCGCGCGGTCACGTAGTCCGAGGCCGCGCCGAGGCCCGGCAGGGCCGCGTAACACCCCATGTGCCCGATGAACAGGCGCTGCGTCTCCGGGGCCATACCGATGTCGCGGGCCAGCAGGATGTCCAGCCCGGGCGTGACGTACCCGGTGCAGGAGCAGACCAGGAACATGCCGATGTCGGCCGGTGACACACCGGCCGAGTCCAGCGCACCGGCGATCGCGTCCTTCCCCAGGGGCAGCGCCTCGGTCAGGTAGCGCACCATCCGATCCCGGGTGGACCAGCCGGAGACGTCCTCCAGCAGCGGGTTGACCACGCCGTGCCGGGTCACCACCCCGGAGTTCGCGAAGATGCGCTGGGCGAGGGCCCGCTGCACGCCACCGTAGTGCCGGGCGAAGAACCCGTCCCACAACTCGTCCTGACGCATCGGACCGGGCAGGGCGATGCCGATGCCGGCGATGCTGGCCGCTACCACCGTGGTGCCGTCCCATCCGAGTCCGGGTCGCCGCCGAGCGCGGCGACCCCCAGCCAGTCCGCGCACACGTCCGAGGTGGCCGGCTGCAGGGAGCCGCACCGGGCGTCGCGGTAGAGCCGCTCCAGCGGATGTCCGCGGCGCGTGGCGCTGGTGCCGGCGGCCTCCAGCATCGACGCGGCGACGTCAGCCGCGGTGGTACCGGCGAGCAGCTTCGCCCGCCACACCCACCGGTTGGTGTCCGGATCCCCCGGTGCCTCGTCCACCCGCCGCGCCGCCTCCCGTACCGCGAGGCGGGCCGCCGCGACCGCCGCGTCGGCCCGACCGACCCGGGCCCGCACCGCCGGCAGGCCACCCAGGTTGCGCTGCTGCACGTGGGCCACCGCGGCGTCGATCGCGGCCTGCGCCACGCCGACGTAGACGGCGGCGTAGCTGGCCACCATCCAGTGCGGCATGAGCTGGGCGATCAGCAGCGCCAGCCCTTCCACGCCGCCGAGCAGGGATTCCTGCTCCACGGTGACGTCGAGGTGGACGTCGTTGGAGGCGGTGGCGCGCATGCCGAGGGCGTCCCACGTCGGCTCGACCGTCAGGCCCGGGGTGTCGGCCGGCACCAGGAACTGCGACACCGTTGCCGGGTCAGCCGTACTGCGCGCCGCCACCAGGTACGCGTCGGCGTGCCCGGAGCCGGAGCAGAACGTCTTGGCCCCGGTGATGGAGAAACCACCGCCCGGCACCGGGGTGTACATGGTGGACAGCTTGGAGAGCCGGGAACCGACGCCGCGCTCGCTCATCGCCACGCCGTACCACGATCCGGCCGCGGCCGCGCGCAGCACCCGGTCGCGGGAGGCGAGGAAGCTGTCCGGGACGCCGAGCGCCTCCACCAGCTCCGGGGTCACCGCCGCGAGGGCACCGGTCACCGAGGCGTGCATGTTGAACACCAGGGCGGTGGCGCCGTTGCCGCGTGCCAGCTCGTACGCGACATCGGCGTACGAGCCGAAACCCGCACCGAGGCCGCCCAGGCTGGCCGGCACCATCAGGCCGAAGAGCCGCTCGGTGCGCAGGTCGGCGAAGTCGTCGGCCGGGAACGTGCCGTCCCGGTCGTGCCCCGCGGCGCGCGCCGCGAACCGGGGCGCCAGCCGCCGTGCCGTCGCCACCGGGTCGCCGGCCACCGTGCCTCCCGCCGTGCCGCCGGCTGCTCCCGCGCCGGTGCCGGCTGCCGGGCGGTCGGTGTCCACACTGGTCATTCGCTCTCCTTGACGCCTGATCCCTGGTAGAGCACGGCCTTGGACCAGGTCGGCACGATCCGCACCTCGCCGCGGCGGGTGATCAGCCAGCGGGCGATGTCGCCCATGGCGGGCCGGATGCCGGAGACCCGCAGGCGCACCCCGTTCTCGGCGCACCGGCGCACCAGGCGGTCCGGGTCCACGAAGAGGTCGGGGTCGTGGATGCCGGACACCGCGCCGCGGTACATCTGCTCGGCCAGCGTCACCGCCACGAACCGGCACACCGCCGTGTCCGCCAGCGTGTCCAGCACCAGCAGCCCACCCGGGCGCAGCACCCGGCACGCCTCGGCCACCGCCGCCGACAGGTCGGGAACGTGCTCGAAAAGTTCACCCGCGCAGACCACGTCCGCGCACCCGTCCGCGAGCGGCAGCCGGGTCACGTCCGCCGCGACCACCGTCACACCGTGCTCGCGTGCCTGCGCCAGTGCCGAGGGGACCAGGTCGAACCCGAGGTGCCGGTAACCCTTGTCGGCGATGTGCGGGGCCAGCAGCCCGGCGCCGCAACCCAGATCGACCAGGATGGCGCCGTCGCGGCCGGCCGGCGGCACCAGTCGCGCGCGCGCCCTGGCCAGCCAGTGCAGCATCGCGAACACGCCATCCGGCCGCCACCACTCGCCCGCCAGGTCGTCGTACTGACCGGGGTCGTTGCGCGGCCTGCTCCGGGTCGGCATGGGTTGAGCCTGACACGAAACCCGGTGTGCAGCCACACTTGCTGAATGCGACCGCTCAACACCTCCCGCAGATCTCTCGCGCTGTTGCGTGCGGCACATCCCGAACCCGGCCTCGCGGTGACCCTCGTCGCCACCCTGCTGGCGCTGGCCACCGGCCGTTCCGCGCCCGGCGTACTGGCCGTCGCGGCGACCGTCCTGGCCACCCAGGCCGCGATCGGCTGGGCAAACGACGCCATCGACGCCGGCCGCGACGCCGCCGTCGGCCGGGCGGACAAGCCGGTGGCCAGTGGTGAGGTGCCGCGCCGCGTCGCCGCGTGGTGCGCCGTCGCCGCGGCCGTGCTGGTGGTGCCGCTCGGCCTGCTCTCCGGGCCGATCGCCGCCGCGGTGATCACACTGGCCCTGGTGTCGGCGCTGCTCTACGACTGGCCGCTGAAGTCCACGCCGATCTCGGTGCTGCCATACGCCGTGTCGTTCGGTGCGCTACCCACATTTGTGGTGCTCGGGCTGCCCGGGGCGCCGTGGCCACCGTGGTGGCTGGCGGCCGCCGGCGCGCTGCTCGGCTCCGGCGCGCACTTCGCCAACGTACTGCCCGACCTGGCCCAGGACGCCCGGACCGGGGTCCGGGGCCTGCCCCACCTGCTCGGTGAGCGCGGGTCCACCGTCGCGGCCGGGGCGCTGCTCCTGGCCGCCACCTGCGTACTCGCCTTCGGCCCGGCGGGGCCACCGTCCACGGTCGGGTACGCGGCCCTGCTGCTGGCCGTCGTGGTGCTGCCCGCGTCGGCGTACCTGGCGAAGCGCCGACCCGGCTCGGACGCCGCCTTCCGGGGAGCGATCGCCATCGCGCTGGTGGACGTCGCGCTCCTGCTGGCCGGCGGTCGCATCCGGTAGCCGTCCCGGGCCGGGAGGATGCCCGCCGCACGCCGGTACCCGCTGGAAGAGGCTGGCGCGGGAGAGGCGGGCCGGCGATGCCGACGCACCGGCATGCATCTACGCTGGCACTGGCCGAACGCCTGCCGAGGAGGACCGAAGGTGACCCGCTCGACCACGGGTGCGCTGCTCGCGACGTCTGCTGTCGTCGCTGCGACGCTGCTCTCCGGATGTGGCGCCGGCAGGCAGACCCAGACCAGCACGCAGGTTGCCGCCATCGCCGGGGTGGACGCGGACGTCGCCGTTGCCACGGGCCGCGCCGGCGGGGGGCGGATCGCCCTGCGCAACGCGATGATCGTCTTCCAGGAGAAGGGGTATCAGCGCGGCGGGACCGCTCCGCTGACGATGAACGTGATCAACGAGACCGGCGCACCGGTCACCCTCACCGCGGTGACCGCGGCGGACGGTGGCACGGTGGCGCTGGCCGGCGCGGCCGGCGGTTCCCGGCCGTCGGCCGGAGTCGGGGTCCCGAGTTCGGCACCGACCGGTGCCGTTGCGGCACCCGGTGGATCGAACAGCGCCGGCACGGCCGCATCCGCGGGCGCCGGCATCTCCGCCGGCGCATCGGCCGGCGCCAGCGCATCGGCCGGCGGGCCCAGCCCGACGGCCGCCGGCTCCGCAACGGCGCAGCCGACCCCGGCGCCCGGCACGACGGCGACGCCCGGCCAGGCACAGCCCGGGGCGGCACCGTCCGGCACGGCGCAGCCCGGCACGACGCAGCCCGGCACGACGGCGACGCCCGCCGGCGGGGCCAACGCCTCCGGTGCCGCGCCCGCCGGACCGGCCGGGCTGGACCTGACCATTCCCGCGGACGGGTACATCGCGCTCACCCCCGAGTCAGGCCGGTACCTGGCCGTCACCGGTTTGCCACGTGAGCTGCGCCTGGGCGACGCCCTGGAGCTGACCTTCACGTTCTCGCTCCCCGACGGCAGCACCGCGACCCGGACCCTACGGCTGCCGTTCAGCATTCCGGAGTCCCCGCTCCCGCGTAGCCCGATCCCGCTGCCGGCGGGAGAGGACCACGGACTCGGCGGCGGAGACGGCCGCGGCGGCAACCGCAGCGGTGAAGAGGCCGGCGGACACTGACAGTTGTCGCACCTCCCCGCTACGGTCGCACCGTGGCAGCTTCAGTCAGTACCCGTTCGGCGTACCGGTGCGATGTGTGCGGTCATCGCCCACCCAAGTGGATCGGGCGCTGCCCCGAGTGCGCTGAGTGGGGCTCCATCGTGGAGGTCGCCGGCGCCGCCCGGGCGACCGGGGGTCGGGGCGCGGCCGTCGGGGCGCGCACCCCGCTCGAAGCGGCACGGCCGATCGCGACGATCAGCGCCGCGCCCGCGAAGGCCCGCCCGACCGGGGTGCCCGAGTTCGACCGGGTGCTCGGCGGAGGGCTGGTGCCCGGCGGCGTCGTCCTGCTCGCCGGTGAGCCCGGCGTGGGCAAGTCGACGCTGCTGCTCGACGTCGCCCAGCAGTGGGCAGCCAACGACGCCACACCGGCACTGGTGATCAGCGGCGAGGAGTCGGTGAGCCAGGTCCGGCTCCGCGCCGAGCGGATCGGCGCCCTGCACGAGCGTCTCTACCTGGCGGCGGAGACCGACCTCTCCGCCATCCTGGGTCACCTTGACGCGGTCAAGCCCGGGCTGCTCGTGGTGGACTCGGTGCAGACCATCGCCTCGCCCAACACCGACGGCGTGCCCGGCGGGGTGACCCAGGTGCGTGCGGTCACGGCGGCGCTGGTCAGCGTGGCCAAGGAGCGGGGGCTCGCCACCATCCTGGTCGGCCACGTCACCAAGGACGGCAACGTCGCCGGCCCACGGGTGCTCGAGCACCTGGTCGACGTCGTGATGAACTTCGAGGGCGACAAGCACTCGTCTCTGCGGATGGTGCGCGGCCTCAAGAACCGGTTCGGTGCGGCGGACGAGGTCGGCTGCTTCGAGATGCACGAGGGCGGCATCAGCAGCTTGCCCGACCCGTCCGGGCTGTTCCTCACCCGCTACGCGGACCCGGTGCCCGGCACCTGCGTCACGGTGGCGATGGAGGGCCGGCGCGCGCTCGTCACCGAGGTGCAGGCGCTGATCGGTGCCGTGGTCCCCGGCTCGCCCCGACGCACGGTGAGCGGGCTGGACGGTTCGCGGCTCGCGATGGTGCTCGCCGTCCTGCAGCGGCGGGCCAGGGTCGCGCTGCACGACAAGGAGGTCTTCGCGGCCACCGTGGGTGGCGTGCGGGTCGTCGAGCCCGCGGCCGACCTGGGCATCACGCTCGCGGTTGCCTCGGCCGCGCTCGACCTGCCCCTCGCCGCCGACCTGGTCGCCATCGGGGAGGTCGGGTTGACCGGCGAGGTCCGTCGGGTGGGGGCGGTGTCGCGGCGACTGATCGAGGCCGCGCGGCTCGGCTTCCGGTACGCTCTGGTCCCGCTCGGCTGCGGCCCGGCCGGCTCCGGCTCGGCGCCGCCAGGCATGAAGGTCCTGGAAGTGGCCGACGTCCGCACCGCCCTGCACTACGCGGCGAAAGCATCGGTCGGCGGCGACGGCTGATCCGCGCGGCTACGAGGGGTCCAGTTCTCCGGCCAGGACGACGTGGTCCGGGGCGAAGGCGGCGACCGCCGCCATCAGCGATCCGGGGCCGCCCACGAACTCCGCCATGCTGACCGCGAGGTCGTAGCCGGCGCTCGCCTGCCGGCCCCGGTCACCGCTGCGGGCGAGCCGGCGGAGCGGTCTGCGGTCCCACCACCCGGGACGGCGGTCCAGATTGGCCAGCACATCGCGGTACCGGACCAGCAGGTACCGGCCGTGCGGCGTGTTCGCGACGGCCACCCGGTCCACCAGCGCCCACGGCAGCACGTGCGTCCGCAGCGCCCCCGGCCGGACGGAGAGGGCGTAGTGGTTCGCCGCCACCAGCGGCCGCCGGAGCACGCACACCAGCGGCGGTACCGCCCCGAGGGCCGCGAGGCCGGTGACGATTGCTGGCAGCGGCGCCAACGGGTTCGGCATGCCGGAGGTCAACTGCCCGGGCTCGGTCCCGAAGAGCACCCATACGATGCCGACGACCGCGATGGCGAGCACGCAGTACCAGAACAGGCTGCGCACCGCGCGGGACGGAAAGCGCCGCCGCCACTCGATCCGTTCCGGGCCACCCAACCGCTGCCCTCCCCCGGCCCTTACGTGCGCTCGGCGCCGTCGTCAAGCTATCCATCGGCTCAAATGCTCGCCAACTCTACGGTCTGTCACCGAACCACGCCAGCACGAGTTGGCCGGGGATCCGTAGACTGGGGCGATGCCGTTCGACCGAGACACCAGCCGGGCCGGGGCCAGCGGCCTCATCGGCTGGGCCGTCGGCCTGCCCGGTGCCGACCCGCTGCGCTCGACCCTTGCGCTGATGGCGCCCGGCACGGCGCTGCGGGATGGGCTCGAGCGCATCCTCCGGGGCCGCACCGGGGCGCTGATCGTGCTCGGCCACGACCGGGTGGTGGAGAGCATCTGCACCGGCGGCTTCCCGCTGGACGTGGAGTTCTCCGCGACCCGCCTGCGCGAATTGTGCAAGATGGACGGTGCGGTGGTGCTCTCCAGCGACGGGGCGCGGATCGTGCGGGCCGCCGTCCACCTGATGCCCGATCCGGGGATCCCGTCCGAGGAGTCCGGCACCCGGCACCGCACCGCCGAGCGGGTCGCCAAGCAGACCGGGTACCCGGTGATCTCGGTGAGCCAGTCCATGCGGATCATCGGGCTCTACGTCAGTGGCCAGCGCCACGTGCTCGACGGGTCGACCGCGATCCTGTCCAAGGCCAACCAGGCGTTGGCCACGCTGGAGCGCTACAAGCTGCGGCTCGACGAGGTCAGCGGCACGCTGTCCGCGTTGGAGATCGAGGACCTGGTCACCGTGCGGGACGCGGTCGCGGTGGTGCAGCGGCTGGAGATGGTACGACGCATCGCCGACGAGATCGCCGGGTACGTGGTCGAGCTGGGCACCGACGGTCGGCTCCTGGCCCTGCAGCTCGAGGAGCTGATGGCCGGCGTGGAGGCGGACCGGACTCTGGTGATCCGGGACTACGTGCCGGGCGGCGGCGCGCGGCGCCAGCGCTCCACCGATGACGCGCTGGACGAGCTCGACGCGCTCTCGGCTACCGACCTGATCGACCTGGTGGCGGTCGCCCGGGCACTCGGCTACCCCGGCTCGAGCGATGCCCTGGACGCGGGGGTCTCGCCGCGCGGCTTCCGGCTGCTGGCCAAGGTCCCGCGTTTGCCCGCCCCGGTGGTGGATCGGCTGGTCGAGCACTTCGGCAGCCTGCAGCGGTTGCTGGGCGCCACGGTGGACGATCTGCAGACCGTCGAGGGCGTCGGCGACGCGCGCGCCCGGGGCGTACGCGAGGGCCTGTCCCGCCTGGCCGAGGCGTCCATCCTGGAGCGCTACGTCTGACCGTGCCCCCGGCCGTTGAGCTCGGTCCAGGTCAGGTCGGTCCAGGTCGGATCAGGTCGGATCAGGTCAGGGTGAGCGCGACCGGTTCGCTGATCTTCGTGGCCAGGCGGCCGAAGAGCTGGTACCTGCCGGGCGCCGGCGGCTGGCGCTTGGCCTCGTCGCAACCCGCGTTGTTGGCCTTGCCGCCCCAGTTGACGAAGAACGGCACCTCCGCGTCGGCATTGAGGTGCTGCACGCTGGAATCGTGCTGGGGGTTGCACGCGTCCGACGACCACACCTTCGTGGCGTCGAGCTGGATATACAGCTCCTGCGCCTCCGCTCCGAGGTCCCGGGTGCACTTGCGGGCCGAGATGTTCTTGATCTTCAGGGAGAGCTTCACCGACGCGCCCCGCCGGGCCGGATTGGGCTCCGCCACCGGGGTGAGCGCAATGTCCTCGTCGGTGCAGGTGGGCACGGCCGGCAGGGCGGGTGCCGGCACGACCGGGCCGGTCTGCACCGCGGGCACGCCCGACGGCGGGGCACCGTCGGTGCCGTCCACACTGGGCGTGAGGATCGCCGACGAGGACCCGCTCGTGGTGACGCGCTTGTCGCCGGAGTCCGAGGGCGCTGACCGAGACACGCTCGAGATCGACACCCACAGCACCGAGAAGATCAGCAGCATGGCACCGAGCAGAACCGCCCGGCGTCGCCAGTAGACCGCCGAGGGCAAAGGGCCAACCGTGAGTTTCATGATGGCATCACGGTATCGGCGTCCGGCCGCCGGATCATGCAGGCACGCCGAACGCTCTCACAGGTACACCTTGCGGCTGTACACCGCGTTGGCGCCGGTCACCCGGTCGAGGAACAGCAGTCCGACGCAGTGATCGATCTCGTGCTGCAGCGCACGCGCCTCGAACCCGTCGGTCACCAGCTCCACTTCGGCGCCGGTGCCGGGCAGCTGCCCCCGCACGGTCACCCGGCCGGCGCGCTTGACGTCGCCGGTCAGGTCCGGCACCGACATGCAGCCCTCCCGGCCCTTCTGCCACTGCGACGACTGCACCACCTCGGCGTTGCACAGCACGAAGGTCGGGTGGACGGTACGGCTCTTGGGGTGCCCGGCCACGTCCACCGCGAAGACGTGCGCGGAGACACCGATCTGCGGGGCGGCCAGGCCGACACATCCCGGCGACACGCGCATCGTGGCGACCAGATCCGCGGCCAGCCGCACCGTGGCCGGCGCGGTGGGATCGACGGGCTGGCTCGGGGTGGACAGTACGGCCGCCGGCGCCCGTACCACCGAGCGGACCACGCCGCCGGCAGCGGCGTGCAGCAGCTCAGCCAGGTCGGGCAGGTCCGCCAGGGGCAGATCGGTCACAGCACGTCCGCCTCGGCCGGCCGGAGCGTCGCCTCGACGCCGAGCCGATCCGCGGCCTGCCGCAGCCGGTCGGCCAGCCGGTCGACATCCACCGTGGACGGAAGGTCGATGTCCGCCACCACCAGGTAGAACTCACCGGCGAGACGGGTGGTCAGGTCGGTCACGTTGCCGCCGGCGTCGGCGACGGTGCGGGCCAGTGCCGCGACGATGCCCAGCCGGTCGGCGCCGTGCACGGTGAGCACATGGTGCGTGCCGCCATGCGGCGCCGCGGTCTCCGGCGCCACCCGCCGGACCGTCACGACGAGGGAACCAGACCCGGTGAGCGGCTCGAGCGCCGCCTCGACCTCGGTCGGGGCCGGCTCGCCCGCGCAGATCAGGGTCATTGCGAAGTGCCCGCGCAGGCGGGTCATGGTGGAGTCGGTCAGGTTGAGCCCGAGCCGGGCCAGGATCTCGGTGGCGTCTGCGATGATGCCCGGCCGGTCGTGGCCGATCACTGTGACGGCGTACTCGTTCATCGCGCACATCTTGCCCGACGGGAGCCGCCGTCTGCTCATCCACCCGCGCGTGGCGCGGCGCTACGATCGGCGCGATGCGGGACGCGAGCCTGGCCGAGACGGTCATTTCCTGGTACGACGAGCACGCGCGCGACCTTCCGTGGCGGCGGCCCGAGGTGTCGCCGTGGGGCGTGCTGGTCAGCGAGTTCATGCTCCAGCAGACCCAGGTGAGCCGGGTGGAGCCGGTGTGGCACGCCTGGATGGCCCGCTGGCCGACCGCGGCCGCGCTGGCCGAGAGCCCGTCCGGCGAGGCGATCCGGGCCTGGGGTCGGCTCGGCTACCCGCGCCGCGCGCTGCGGCTGCACGAGTGCGCGGTGCAGATCGTGGCGCGGCACGGTGGGGCGGTGCCGAGCGATCTCGCCGCGCTGCTCGCGCTGCCCGGCATCGGCTCGTACACCGGTCGGGCGGTCGCCGCCTTCGCGTACCGGCAGCGCCACCCCGTGGTGGACACCAACGTCCGACGGGTCGTGGCGCGGGCGGCGGGCGGGCGTCCGGACGCGGGGTCGGCCACCACGGTCGCCGACCTGCACGCGGTCGAGGCGTTGCTGCCCGCGGTGCCGGAGCGCGCCGCCCGGGCCTCGGTGGCGTTCATGGAACTGGGCGCGCTGGTGTGCACCGCGCGGGTGCCGCGCTGCGCCGCGTGCCCGCTGGTTGCCGGCTGCGCGTGGCGGCTCAGCGGCTCGCCGCCGGCGGACGGCCCGGCGCCCCAGCGGCGCACCCAGCGCTACGCCGGCACCGACCGGCAGGTGCGCGGCCTGCTCCTGGCGGTACTCCGGGACGCCCCCGGGCCGGTACCGGGCACCCGGCTGGACTCGGTGTGGCCGGACGCGGACCAACGCACCCGTGCGCTGGCCGGGCTGCTCGCCGACCGCCTGGTCTGCCAGCCGGTACCGCAGATGTACGCGCTGCCCGGCGGCCCGGCGGAGCGGATGCAGCCGATGTGACGGGGGATACCCCGGACGGCGTTGACACCGGCGATCATGGTGGTAGCGTACGAAACAGTTTCGTTTCGATACCGCTCCTGAGAGGTGCCTGATGTCAGACCCGGTCCGCGACGTCGACTCGCCGGACCTGGTCGTTCCCCGATCCCCGCGCTCCACCCGGCTCGGCGACGAGCGGGAGCACGAAATTCTGCGGGCCACCTACGCCCTCCTCGCCGAGGTGGGGTACGAAGGGCTACGTCTGGACGCGGTCGCCGCCAGAGCCAGGGCGAGCAAGGCCACGCTCTACCGGCACTGGCCCGGCAAGGCCCAGCTGGTCGCGGACGCGGTGCGCTCCTGCCAGGCCTCCCGCCATCAGCCGCCGGACACCGGCTCGCTGCGCGGCGACCTGGTGGCGATGCTCAACGTCATGGCGTCCTCGATGACCCAGGACGACGGGCCGCTCTTCGCCGGCCTGGTCATGGCCATGCAGAACGATCCCGAACTGGCTGCGGAGGTACGCCGGAATCGGGCCTCCGGTGCCACTCCCGCCGCGGCCATCCATGCCAATGCGGTAAACCGGGGGGAACTCGACCCCGACTCCAATCCCCAACTCATCGACGAGATCGCGCCAGCGGTGATGTTCATGCGCTGCTTCGCTCTGGGCGAGCCGATCGACGAGGCCTTCATCGACCACCTGGTGGACGACATCCTGCTGCCGCTGCTGTCGCGGTAGCCATCCCACCTTTCCCGGCGGGCAGTACAGCTGTCCGCGCACCTGGCGCGTCCACATCCGCGGACCGCCGCCTCTCAAAAGGGGAACAACCATGTCAAGCTCCACAAGTTCCATCGAGGCGCGAGAGGCTCAGGCGGTCGAGCCGGATCCGAAGCGATGGCTCGCTCTCACCGTCATCGCGATCTCCCAGCTCCTCATCGTGCTCGACGGCACGGTCGTCAACATCGCCCTGCCCACCGTCCAGGAAGCACTCGACATCAGCACGGCCGACCGGCAGTGGGCGCTCACCGCGTACACGTTGTCCTTCGGTGGCCTGCTGCTGCTCGGCGGGCGCATCGCCGACTACACCGGCCGCAAACGCGCGTTCATCATCGGCCTGATCGGCTTCGCCGCCGCCTCCGCCCTCGGTGGGCTGGCGCAGAACGCGCCCATGTTCTTCGGGGCACGGGCACTGCAGGGTGCGTTCGCCGCGCTGATGGCGCCGGCGGCACTCGCGCTGCTGACGGTCGTGTTCACCAAGCCGAAGGAACGCGCGATGGCGTTCGGCATCTACGGTGCCATCGCCGGTGGCGGCAGCGCGGTCGGGCTGCTCGTCGGCGGCGTCCTGACCGAGTACGCGTCGTGGCGCTGGACGCTGCTGATCAGCACGCCGATCGCGATCGCCGCCGCGTTCGCCACGGCCGCCTGGGTCCGGGAGAGCAGGGCGCACGGCAACACCAGCTACGACCTGCCCGGCGCGATCACCTCCACGCTCGGCCTGGTGGCGCTGGTGTACGCCTTCACGAAAGCCGCCCCCACCGGCCCGGAGGGCGCCAACTGGGGCTCGCCGCTGGTGGTCACGATGTTCGCCGTCGCCGCCGTGTTCCTCACCGCCTTCGTGGTGATCGAAGCCCGCTCGACGAACCCGCTCCTGCCCTTGCGGGTACTACGCGACCGCAACCGCGGCGGCTCATACCTGATCGCGCTCATCGTCGGCGTTTCCCTGTTCGGCACGTTCCTGTTCCTGAGCTACTACCTGCAGCAGACGCTCGGCTACTCGACGCTGAAGAGTGGTGTCGCGTTCCTGCCGTTCACCGTCGGCATCATCGCCGGCGCCATGCTCTCCGCACAGATCATGCCGCGGGTAGGCCCCCGTATCCCGATGGTCAGCGGGCTGGTCCTCGCCACCGTCGGCATGCTGCTGCTGACCCGCCTCGGCGTGGACACCGGCTTCTGGTCCCACGTCTTCCCGGCCGAGCTGATCATGGCCTTCGGCATGGGCGTCGTGTTCGGTCCGTTGACCAGCACCGCGCTCGTCGGCGTGGCCGAGCACGACGCCGGCGTGGCGAGTGCCCTGGTCAACACGGCGCAGCAGGTGGGCGGCTCGGTCGGGCTGGCGCTGCTGAACACGATCTCGATCTCCGCGTTCACCACGTACCTCGCCGACAACCGGATCGACCCGCAGAGCAACCCGCTCGGCGCGATGGCGGGCACGGTGCACGGCTACTCGGTCGCGTTCTTCGTCAGCGCCGGTCTGATGGCGCTCGCGGCGGTCCTGGCGGCCGTGTTCATTCAGGCGCGCGCCGAGGATCTGCACACCAACGAGGCGGTGCCGGCGCTGGGCTGACCTGTCAGGGGCAATGGAAGAGGGCGGTCGCCGTGGCGACCGCCCTCTTCCATTGTGTCTGCGCTCTTACTCCTCGGCGGCGGTGGCTGCCGCTCCGGTCGCCGTGCCGCCCAGGTCGGCGGGCACCGTTTCCGGCACGACAGCGGGCTTCTCCGCCCCGCTGAAGACGAGCTTGGAGTTCTCGAAGTCCATCGGGTCGCCTTCGCAGTCGACCACGACGATCTGGCCGGCGCGCAGGTCGTTGAAGAGGATGCGCTCGGACAGTGAGTCCTCGATCTCGCGCTGGATGGTCCGGCGTAGCGGCCGGGCGCCCAGCACGGGGTCGTACCCCTTCTTGGCCAGGAACCGCTTCGCGTTGTCGGTCAGCTCCAGGCCCATGTCCTTGTTGCGGAGCTGGGTCTCGATCCGGTTGATCATGAGATCAACGATGCCGAGGATCTGCTCCTCGCTGAGCTGGTGGAACACGATCGTGTCGTCGATGCGGTTGAGGAACTCCGGGCGGAAGTGCTGCTTCAGCTCGTCGTTGACCTTCTGCTTCATCCGCTCGTAGTTGCTC
>DATHBD010000030.1:0-10116 GCA_035296325.1 Micromonosporaceae bacterium
GAGGAGATTGGGGCGGTGATCGGGGCGGCGTTGGTGGTGGGGGTGGTGGGTGCGGTGCTGGGGGCTGCTGCGGCGGCCGGGGTGGAGGCGTTCGGGGTGGGGGTCTCGCCGTTGCCGTTGCCGTTGCCGTTGCCGTTCGCCGGGGTGCTGGGGGTCTGGGTCGGCTCGGCCGGGGTGCTGGGGGTCTGGGTCGGCTCAACCGGGGTGGTGGGTTCGACGGGGGTGGTGGGTTCGACCGGGGTGGTGGGTTCGACCGGGGTGGTGGGCTCGACGGGGGTGGTGGGCTCGACGGGGGTGGTGGGTTCGACGGGGGTGGTCGGGGTGCAGGTGCCGGGGTTGGTCCAGGTGTGCTGGGCGATGTTCTGGCCGTTGGCGGTGATGGTGATCGTTGCGGCGTCGGCGGGGACGGTCACGTTGGTGTTCTCGCCGGGCTTGAGGGTGGCCTTTTCGGTGTATCCGTTGCCGGCGGTCAGGTTGAGCTTGACGGGGAGGGTGGCGTCGGCGTGGTTGCTGAGGTTGACGGTGACGGTGCCGTCGCAGTTCGGGGTGAACGTGGCTGTGGGGGTGCTGCAGGCGGTGGTGCCGCCGGTGTGGGTGCCGAGCGGGCCGGTGGAGCGGTTACCTGGTGCGGTCGGGCCGCCGAGGACGGTGGTGGCGTACGGGTTGGTGTCGGTGATCGTGTCGTGGGTGTTGGTACCCCAGATGAGGTAGAGGGCGGTGTAGCAGGGGGGCACGTCGACGTTGAGGGTCAGCGCGGGGTGGGTGGCGTCGAGGGCGCCGGTGGCGTCGTCGAAGCGGTCCTGGGGGACGCCGCCCAGGGTGGGGGTGGTGTAGGAGACGAGGGTGAAGTTCTGGGACTGTCCGGCGCACAGCGGCAGGTCCCGCATGGTGATGGTGGCGGTTCCGGCGGCGCCGTTGAAGGTGTGGGTGTAGTCGGCGTCGGCGGCGTTGACGCAGACCGGGGCGGGCGGCGGGGTGGGCTGGCACGTGCCGGCGAGGGTGACGGTTTTGGCGGCGGTGCCGGTGTAGCCGTCGCTCCACTTCGCGGCGAGTTGCAGTTTCGCGGTGGTGGCGGTGCCGGGTACGCGCTGCACGCCGCTGATCTTGCCGTTGACGCCGGCGACCTTGGCTGGGACGACGGTGCCGGGGGCGATGTTGGTGATCGCGGTCGGTGATGCGCTCACCGCGGTCAGGGTGACGATCCCGGCCCAGTCGTTGGCCACGCCCCAGGTGATGGCGTACTCCCCGGTCGCGGTGTCACAGACCGGGGTGGCGGTGATCAGCGCGGCGTGGGCGCTGGCGGGTGCGGCGAACGTGACCAGCGCGGCGGCGCCGATCGCGGTGCCCGCGGCGACGGCGACGATGCGGCCCAGCGGTGAGTTGGCGCGGTGCAGACCGGAGATGCCCCGGTGCATGCCTGCCATACGACGGTGTGAAACGGTCATGATGTGCCCCCATGGCGTATGCGTTGAGGGGGCGGTCTCACCTCTGACTCCCCGTGCCGCAAAGGTGACCGAATTGCGCGGCGCGGATCATTGTCTTCCCCGTGGTGTGGCCCTGTGCTGCGGCTACACCCAAAGCGTAAGCGGCCCTATTCGCGGTGAATAGTCCGTTTAGCGGGGCACTTCATGGGGTCAAGCTGGCGTTACTCAACGTGACGGAGTTTGTCCTGGTTGCATCGTTGCCCACCCGACTTGGCACCTTTGGTGTGACAGGCTCCACACGCTCCGCAACCGGCGTGCCCAGCACGGTCCCACCTCGCGTAGGCGCCTGGACGGACCGCCGATAGCGATCGAGGTCGACCGCACGGACAGGCAGTGGTCAGCCCGCGAGCTGCTCTGCGAGGCCGACGCCGGCGTCGTGGCGATCTGGGTGCGGTGGGGGAGCCCGAAACCTGGATCGTGCCGGCGCCGGTAGCGCTGGTGAACGTGGAAACGACCATCCGCCGCGGACCCGGCGGGCGACAGCTGTACTCGTGGGTCGCACACGACGTACCCGAGCTCCCCGCGATTGTGGTCCCGGCTCCCCGCGCTCCGGCCGAGGGCACACCTCGGTGCTCCGCGACCACGAACCGGGGCCGGCCGCGCCCTATCGACCCGCGCCCGTCCGGGCTGTGTCATGTGCACGACCCGGCGGTGCAGTGTGGCGGGGTGACCCGCGAGGGTCAGCGGTGTGGCGTAGCGACGGGAGGCGGTCGCTCCGACTTCACCCAGATGCGGGGCGTCCAGACCCGCCTGGCGGATCGCCCGTCCTTCGCCTGACCGGTTCGGCGACGACAAACGTCGACAATGGACCGGGTCAGGTCCGCGAAGCGCGAGCGCAGACAGGGGTGCCGCGCCCGACCAGCAGCACGGCGGGGAGCCGCTCCTCGAGTGGTCCGGGATTGGTTGGGCTACTCCCGGTGCACTGCGGGTGCCGTGCGATACGACGAGCAACGCGGGGGCAGGCGGGCGATCGGAGCCTGCGGGTCCATTTGGTCGGGTGGTCTCGAATGATGGCCGCTCTGGCCGCCGATGCTTGACTTGAACCTTGGTTGACGTACGAGAGTCGTGTCATCGAACGGCGAGACGAGGAGATTCGATGACACAGCCCAGGATCCTGGTGACCGGCGCGACCGGAAACGTCGGCGGCGCGGTGGTGACCCAACTGCACGCGACGGGCGTGCCCGTGCGGGCGCTGGTGAGAGGCAAGGCGGGCTTCCCGGAGGGCGTGCAGGCGGTACATGGCGATCTCGCTGATCCCGCGTCGCTAGACACGGCTCTGGACGGCGTCGACTCGGTCTTCCTGGTGTGGCCCTTCCTGAGCGCCGAGGGCGCGCCGGATGTGATCGACGCGATTGTGAAGCGCGCCCGACGGGTCGTGTACCTGTCATCCGCCGGGGTCGGAGGCGGGAAGAAGCGGCCGAGCGAGGCGATCACCATGTTCCACACGGAGCTGGAGCGGCTGATCGAGGCATCGGGCCTGGAGTGGACGGCGCTGCGACCCACCGGGTTCGCGAGCAACACGCTGGGCTGGGCGGAGGAGGTCCGCACTACCGGTACGGTACGGGCGCCACTGGCGAGGCTGGCCCGCCCCCTGATCCACGATGCGGACATCGCTGCCGTCGCGGTTCAGGCGCTGACGACCGAGGCCCTACTCGGTGCCCACCCCCTGCTCACCGGCCCCGAACTGATCACCCAGGAACGGCAGGTGGCGCTGATCAGCGAGGCGATCGGGCGGCCGGTGCGGTTCGAGGAGGTCACCCTGGGCGAGGCCATCGAGCAGATGAAGGCCGCAGGCTACCCGGCAGAACTGGTGGAGGCCGTGATGCCGGCCCAGGCGGAGATGCTCGACAATCCGGAGCCGGTCAACGATGAGGTGGAGCGCATCACGGGCGCCCCGGCCCGATCCTTCCGGGAGTGGGCGGTGGACCACGCGGCGGACTTCCGATGATAGGGAGGTCACCCCGGGCGGCCGAAGAACCGAGCCGGGCGCCATCGGACGCACCGGGTTGCGACGGGCAGCCGTTCAGGACGGCGACCGTGGTGTCGACGGTCAGCTGTGCGTGGCGTGCCGGCCGTGGTCGCTGACCTGGGCGTCGAACCAGGAGTGCAGTGCGCTGATGAGGGCGGTGTCAGCGGTGGTGTAGGTGATGCGCGCGCCGTCGCTGATGTCGTGGTAGGTCACCGTGATCTTGCCTGCGCTCTGGCGCAGCGCGGCCAGGCCCGGCATGTCGGCCCCGTGGATGCTGGCGGGATCTTCGAAGTCGCCGGACCGGAACCGTTCGGCCTCGTGGCGCAGGTGCTGCTGGATGAGTCCGACCTGGGTGGCGTCGGCGGTGTCGGCTACGACGGCCTGCACTCCGCCGGTGGTGGTCTTGGTGAACCGGTGCGTGGTGCGCTCGAGGTCGAACGGCATTACGGACCGGCCCCGTTCGGCGATCTCTCCCTGCCGGCTGGCGCCGGCTGATTGATTGCCTACGGCGGGGGTGGGCTGTTGGGTCGTGGTGGCGCAGCCGGTCACGGTCAACGCCACCGCGGCAGCAAGCGGGGCGATGTAGCGACGGACATGGCGGTCAGTGGGGATCATCGGCGGCCTCGGCCAGGGTTCGCAGCGCGGACACCACGGCGTCGCGCTGATCGTCGGGGACACGGGCGAGCAGGGTGGTGAGCCGGGCGCGGCGGGCCGCGGCTTGGGCGGCTGCCGCGTTCGCGCCGGCGTCGGTAAGTTCGAGCAGGACTCCGCGGCCATCGTCGCCAGCAGCGTGCCTGTGCACCCACCCGCGTGTGACGAGGTTGCCCACCAGGCGGCTGACCGTGCTCTTCTCCAGCCGTAACCGCCGGCCTAAGTCGACCTGCCGGAGCCGACCATCCCGGCTGATCTCGGCCATGGCGTACGCCTCGGATATCGGCAACGGCTGACCGCACGGCGTGCGGTCAGCCTGGTGCAGGCCGAAGTGACGCACGAAACGCATCAGCGCATCCTGCGCGGCCGCCACGTCGTCCGGATCGTCGTCCACCGCCCCACTCACGGTTCGACCATACAACCAACAGGTTCGACCTTACAACGTTTGCATGGCAGACGTGTGGGTCACCTGACTCAGCCGAGAACCCGGACGGCTAAGCACACCTGGACGACAGCGCCGCGACGTACTCGACGGCGCTGTCCAACAGCTGGTCGGAGACCCGCAGCGGGTTCGGTCCTGCGGTGACCAGGACGCCGCCGGCAATCTTTGTCCACGGTTACCGAATCGGCGTGATGTGGCCGGTTCCTCATCGACGACGTACCCGTCGCGACGCAGGGAGTTGAGGAACTTGCCGCTGTACTGCGGCTCGAACCCCTGCACGAGGCGCTCGAAGACGCGCAGTACTCCCCCACAGCGGCGGAGCCGCGCGGTGCGGTACTTCCTCCGCCACCTCGCCGAGATGATGCTCGCGATGGTCGCCGGGATGCTGCTCCTCGGCCCGGTCTGGGAGGCGGTCCACCGGGCCCTCGGCGTCGGGGGACCGTTCGGGCGGGCCGACATCGGCGCGCTGGTGATGGCCACCAACATGACGCTGGGCATGGCCGCGTGGATGGGTCACCGCGGACACCCCCGGGCCGGGTGGTCGAGATGAGCGTCGCCATGGTCCTGCCGGTCCTGGTCCTGCTCCTACCATTCTGGATGGGGCTGCTCCCGGGGCTCGCGCTGACGCACGCGGGTCACCTGCTGATGGTGCCGGCCATGGTGCTGGCCATGCTCCGGCGTCGGGACGAGTACACCCGAGAGCATGTCCGGGTGGCAGCCGCACCGCGCGCTGGTTCCCGGACCGGGTCCGGGCGGATCACCACGGCGCTGCGACACCGGTGGCCGACCGGGCTGGCCCTGCTCGTAACGTTCGACAACTGGCTGGAGCCGGTCGCACCCTCGCCCTGGGTCATGCTGGTGCTGCCCGGCGGGTACCTGCTGATCGGCGCCGCCCGAAGGACGCTCCGGGACCGTCGTCTCCTGGCAGTGACGTTCGAGAGTTACCTGTCCTGCAGGTACGCCGGTTCGAATATGGCGCGCGTCCAGGGCTGGGAGAATTGGGCCTGCGACGACATCTACATCGATGGAGTTTGGCTGTACGGCAAGTACTAGACCAGCCAGCGGCGGTGAGGCGCGGAAGGCGTCGACAGCCGACGCCTAAGGGGCGAAGCGCTCCCACCCAAAGCTGCCGTGCGTGCAACCGAAACTCGCAAGCACGCTAGTGCGTTCGCCGGCTACCGATGCAGCCAAATTCTGCCGTAGCTCGATCCGGTTGGGTTGCCACGTTCCAATGTGGCAATCCCAACCGGATCCGTCGCACGCAGAAGCGCCAGAGCACCTTATGTGCGTCGGCACCCGCGGCACCAATTGATCGACCCTCTGCGTCTTGAAGCCGAACTGTCTGACGGCTCCCAGGGCCACCTGGCCATTCCGCGCCGCTTTATTGAATGCGAACCATCCCGGGTCGTGAAAGGCTCGGGTGACCAGTATGGAGCGGCGAGTCTGACGCGATCACAAGTGCGTCCTGATTGCCGCCGAGCAGGACCCCGGACGCCGAACCCGGCGTGGCCAAGGACGCCGGTTGGCTCGGCCGCCGCGTCGCACTGTCACAGCGTCGGCGGTGAACAACGCGCCGATGAACGACCGGCCCGGCCCAGGGCTCCTCGAACGGCGCCCCTGTGGATTGCCGGCACCGCATCGAGAGGCCAGGTGCAGGTTCTGGCTCTGCCGGTGGTGGCGCCCGGAGCTTCGGGTTCGGACGGCACCAAGCTCGGGTCGGATCGCACTGATACCGTTTCTGATTTCCCCGCCGAGCGTTGACGACTGCACAGCCGAAACCAGCGAGGAGACCCGTTGAAGATCCTGGACGAAGAGTCACGCACCCTCAACGAGTTCCTGCTGGTGCCCAACCTGACCACAGCGGCCTGCACGCCGGACAACATCGACCTCAGCGCCCCGGTGGTGCGCCACCGCCTCGGTCAGGACGCGGAGATCCGTATCGCCGTGCCGCTGACGAGCGCGATCATGGGGGCGGTGTCGTCGCCGCGGCTGGCGATCTCCCTGGCGCAGTGTGGCGGGCTGAGCTTCATCCACCAGAACCAGCCCATCGCCGAGCAGGCCGGCATGGTCGCCGCGGTGAAACGGCACAAGGCCGGGTTCCGGTTCTCCGACATCAACAGCAAGCCGTCCGCAACCCTGGGCGAGGTCGCCGGGCTGCTCAACGCCGCGGAACGTGACATCGCCGTCGTCACCGACGACGGCACCCCGCACGGCATCTTCGTCGGACTGATCTCCACGCACGACTTCCATCCCCGGCGCCACAACATGAACGACTCGGTGGAGAGCCGCATGCGCCCGGCCGCCGGCCTCATCACCGCCCCGCCGACGGTGTCGTTGTCCGAGGCGAACACCCTCATCTGGGATCACCGCCTCGACGTGCTCCCCATCGTCGAGTCCGACGGTCGCCTCGCCTCGATCGTGCTGCGCCGCGACTACGAGCTCCACAAGCGGTTCCGCGACGAGACCATCGACGACGACAAGCGGTTCCGCGTCGGTGCCGGCGTCAACACCCACGACTACCGCGACCGCATCCCCGCCCTGGTCGACGCCGGCGCGGACGTGCTGTGCATCGACTCCTCCGACGGGTACTCCGTCTGGCAGCGCAACACCATCCAGTACGTCCGCGACACCTACGGCGACCAGGTGCGGATCGGTGCCGGCAACGTCGTCGACGGCCGAGCCTTCCGTTACCTCGCCGAGGCCGGCGCCGACTTCGTGAAAGTGGGCATCGGGGGCGGGTCGATCTGTACCACCCGCGACCAGAAGGGCATCGGCCGCGGCCAGGCGTCCGCGCTGATCGACGTGGTCGCCGAACGCGACGCCTACGCCCGGGAGACCGGCGAGTACGTGCCGCTGTGCTGCGATGGTGGGCTGCTCAGCGACTACCACATGGCCATCGCCTTCGCCCTCGGTGCGGACTTCGTCATGCTTGGCCGCTACTTCGCCCGCTTCGACGAAAGCCCTTCACCGCAGGTCCGCATCGGCGGGCAGTTCTTCAAGGAGTACTGGGGCGAAGGCAGCCTGCGGGCCCGTAACGCCGCGCGCTACGACCACGGCGGCACGGACCACCTCGTGTTCGAGGAAGGGGTCGACGGCTACGTCCCCTACGCCGGCAGCCTCTACGACAACGTCGCCACCACCATCGCCAAGCTCAAGGCCACCATGATCAGCTGCGGGTCCACCAACCTGCGCGACTTCCACGACGGCGCGGTCCTCGTCCCCGTCTCGTCCCAGACCTTTCGCCAGAACACGGCCGAAGTGGCGCAGCGCGATCGCCCCAGCAACCCCGCGTAGCCGGCGTTTGCGGCATGGCGAGCGTTCCCGGCGCGAACGACCGGGACGGATCAGCGGGTGCCGGCGCCTGCCATGACGGCGGCCTTGACGGTGTTGGGATCGTCCACGACATAGGCGTAGTAGGTGCGGGGCTCTTGAACGGTGCCGTCGGTGGTGCCGCCGGCACTCTCGCCGATGAAGATGTTGTTTCTGGCGATCATGCGACCCCGCGGCCCGGCATAGTCGACGGCGTACGCCTCCTCGGTGTTCTCGAAGACGTTGCCCTCAACCACACAGCCGGAGTTGGCCTGGCAGGCCACGCCGACGTCGGAGTTGCGCAGGTAGTAGTTGTTGAAGATGTGCACCGGCTCGCCGAAGCGCACACGCGGGTTGCGCTGTGGGGTCTGGTCGAACCAGTTGTGGTGGTACGTGACCTTGAGGTTGCCCACGTCCTGAGCGCCATTGCTGTCGTCGTGGCCGAGCAGCATGTTCTTGGCATGGTGGTGGGTGTGGTTCCAGGAGACCGTCACGTAGCTCGACCCACGCTTGATGTCGATCAGCCCGTCGTAACCGTTGGACAGGTCGTTGTGGTCGATCCAGATATGGTGCGAGAACATCTGAACGTTGATGGAGTCGTCCTTGGCGTTCGTGAACACCATGTTCTGGATGATCACGTTGCGGACGGCGTTGGCCGGCGCGGTCCTGACCGAGTTGTCGAGTGGCACTCCGATATTCAGCCCGGCGCCGGTGATGCCGGAAGTCGAGCCGACACCGACGATCGTCTTGTGCGACGTCACGTCATGCATCGGCCCGGGTAGCGTGATCATGCCGCTCACCCGGATGACCAGCGGTCCCGGGCGCGCGATCGCGCTGAGGAAGTCGGTCGCGTTGTCCACGGTGACCGTCGGGCCGCCGCAGCCACCGGTCGTTCCGTTCTGGCCGAGGGCGTTGACCGACGCGAATCCGGTGATCCGCGGCGGGCTGGTGCAGTCCTCGGGCGACGGCGGTGGGCTTCCCGGACCTGACGGCGACGGCCCGGGGCCGGACGGGGGTGGGCTCGACTGCCCGCCACCCGGGACCGTGTCAACGGCCACGTCGTCGAAGGACGCACTGGCGTTGTAGGTGGCCAGACCCACCCGACCTGCGGAGAAGGTGGCGTCGGCAGCGCTCGTCACCTCGGCGCCGCTGACCAGGCCGCGCAGCGAGCTGCCGGACACCTCCAGCCGTACGGTGTACCAGGTGCCGGTACTGACCAGGATCTGGGCTGAGGCCAGCGTGGTGGACGAACCGCCGACCAGCTTTCCCAGCTCCACCCGGCCAGTGCTACGCAGGGCAAGGTAGTAGTAGTTCGTACTGTTCTGGGCTCGCGCCACGACGGCGACGAACCGGTCGCTGCCGTTGAACGCCAACGGCTTGACCCGTGCCTGCACCGCATAGTTGGTCCAGCTGGACTGTCCTACCAGGGCGCGGGCGTTGCTGCTGGTGCCGGACTGGCGGTACGCCGATGAGCCATCGGTCACCACCGCCCAGCTGCCCCCGGATCTGGTCCACCCGTTGGCGTTGCCGTCGGAGAAGTCATCGGCGAATAAAGGGGCCGCGAACGCGGCGCTGGCCACCCCGGCGACGACGATGGTCAGCGCTGCTCCGGCGGCAGCCAGGCTGGCCCATCGCAATCTGCGGCGTGGTGTGGAACTGGCGGTGTGCTCCACGTTGTCCTCCCTTGTGGCACGCGGCGGCGGGTCCGCACACGTCGGGCGGCATTCGGGGGCGAGTGGATCTGCCGAGCCCACCTCAGCGGGTCAGGTCGGATCGGCCGGGCACCCGGGAGGGCGGGCCATACCCCGTGCGGATATGGCATTGCCCGGGTGCGCCTGCCCAGGAAAGCGTCTACCTAACGCTACGTTAGGGACCGGTATCAGAGCGTGTCAATGGGCGCTGTGTGCCGGCTTGCTGAGCCGGACCTGATTCCGGGCTGAGCTCCGGTGAGACCGGTCGCACTTGCGGCCGCACGCAGCGATGCCCGGCCCCCATCCGGGGAGCCGGGCATCGCGCAGGTCGTGCCGATCGGTTAGGCGGGGCCGCCGGTGATGCGCCAGCGTTGGTTGGTGCCGGTGGTGCAGGTCCATTGGACGAGTGTGGCGGCGTCGGCGAGGCTAGCTGCTGTGACGTCGACGCATTTGCCGCTGTGGGCGGCGATGAGTTGGTAGATGCCGGTGGTGGTGGGCTGGAGGCGGAAGGTCTGGTTGGTGGCTGTGGTGCAGGTCCATTGGACGACCTGGGCGCCGTCGGCGGTGGAT
>DATHBD010000031.1:0-146665 GCA_035296325.1 Micromonosporaceae bacterium
GGTGTTCTTCGGGATCATCACCCGACAAGCGATCCGCCGCGGGACCTTCCCCACCGTCAAAGACCTCGTCGCCGCCATCCGACGATTCATCGACGGCTGGAACGAACGCTGCCACCCGTTCATCTGGACCAAAACCGCCGACCAGATCCTTCCCCACGCCACCCGTCAACCAACTTCAGACGCGCGACACTAGTTGCCGTAGTAGGCGTCGCGCAGAAGTCGCTGCATGTCGTCGAGCATCGGCATGCGGGGGTTCGCCGGGGCGCACTGGTCCTCGTAGGCGTTCATGGCCTGTTGCGGCAGGGCGGCGAGGAATGCCTGTTCGTCGACGCCGACCGACTTGAATGACGCTTCGATGCCGACAGCGCCGCGGAGCCGCTCGACCGCGACCGCCAACGACTCGACCCCCTCGGCCGGGGTTGCCGCCGGCAGACCGAGCGTGCGGGCGATGTCGGCGAACCGTTGCGGGGCCTGGTAGCTCTCGTACTTGGGCCAGCCGGTGAGCTTGCCGGGCACGGTGCCGTTGTACCGGATGACGTGTGGCAGCAGGACCGCGTTGGTCCGGCCGTGGGCGATGTGGAACGTCGCGCCGACCGTGTGGGACATGGCGTGCACGATCCCGAGGAACGCGCTGCCGAACGCCATCCCGGCGATGGTGCCGGCGTTGTGCATCCTCTCCCTGGCCTCCGGGTCCGCCGCACCGTTGGTCACCGCCCGTTCCAGATACCCGAAGATCAGTTTGACCGCCTGCAGGGCCAGTCCGTCGGTGAAGTCGTTGGCGTACACCGAGACGTAGGACTCGATGGCGTGGGTCAGCGCGTCGAAGCCGCTGTCGGCGGTGATGGTTCGCGGCAGGTCGGCGGCCAGCACCGGGTCGACGATGGCCACGCTCGGGGTGAGCGCGTAGTCGGCGAGCGGGTACTTCTTGCCGGTCGCGGTGTCGGTGATGACGGCGAACGGGGTGACCTCGGCGCCGGTGCCGGAGGTGGTGGGGATGCAGACGAGTTGCGCCCGCGAACCCAGGGTGGGGAACTTGAACGCGCGTTTGCGGATGTCGAAGAACTTCTCCCGCATGTCGGCGAAGACGACTTCGGGGTGTTCGTAGCGCAGCCACATCACCTTGGCGGCGTCCATCGCCGATCCACCGCCCAGCGCGACGATCGTGTCGGGCTGGAAGGAGCGCATCAGTTCAGCGCCCCGGTCCACGGTGGTGACGCTGGGTTCGGGCTCGACGTCGTCGATGATCTGCAGAGCCACCCGCTCGGGGCGGTGCTGCAGCACGGTGATCAGCCGGTCGACGTACCCCAGCTTGGTCATGGTGTGATCGGTGACGACGGTGACCCGGTGTACGTCGGGCATGTCGGCGAGGTAGCGGATCGCGTTGGCCTCGAAGTAGATCTTCGGCGGAACCTTGAACCACTGCAGGTTGTTCGTCCGCCGGCCGATCCGCTTGATGTTGATCAGGTCGATCGCGGTGACGTTGTTGGACACCGAGTTGTGCCCGTAGCTGCCGCAGCCCAGGGTGAGCGAGGGCAGGAACGCGTTGTACATGTCGCCGATGCCGCCCTGCGAGGCCGGGGCGTTCCAGATGATCCGGACCGCCTTGACCCGTCGGCCGTAGGCCTCGGCCACCTTTTCGTCCTCGGTGTGGATCACGGCGCTGTGGCCCAGGCCGTGGAACTCGACCATCTGCGCGGCGTAGGCGAAACCGTCAGCGGTCGACCCGGCGCGCAGGACGGCCAGCACCGGGCACAGCTTCTCCCGGGTCAGTGGCTCGTCGGGGCCGACGCCGGTCACCTCCACCAGGATGATCGAGGTGTCGGCTGGGACGGTGAACCCGGCCCGCTCGGCGATCCACGCCGCGCTCTGCCCGACCACGTCGGCGTTGAGCTTCGCCCCGGCGCAGTCGGCGCCGCCTGCGGCGGTGCCGAAAATCAGCGCCTCCAGTTGGCGCTTCTCCTCGGCGCTGGCCAGGTGGGCGTGCAGGCGCTGAAACTCGGCGAGCGCGGCCGGGTAGATGTCGGTGTCGATGATC
This sequence comes from Micromonosporaceae bacterium, assembly GCA_035296325.1. Lineage (GTDB taxonomy): Bacteria > Actinomycetota > Actinomycetes > Mycobacteriales > Micromonosporaceae > DATHBD01. The sequence continues at coordinate 2,036 of DATHBD010000031.1, forward strand.
GCGGCCTGCTCCGACGCGCACACCATGCCGTTGTCGAACGACTTCGACAACACGACATCGTGCACGGCCCGGCTCAGTTTCGCGCCCCGGTGCAGGTACGCGGGGACGTTGCCGGCCCCGACGCCGAGGGCCGGCTTGCCGGCCGAGTACGCGGCACGGACCATGCCGTTGCCGCCGGTGGCGAGGATCACCGACACGCCGGGGTGGTGCATGAGGGCACCGGTGGCCTCGACCGAAGGGTGCTCGATCCACTGCACGCAGTGCTCCGGCGCGCCGGCCGCGATCGCGGCGTCCCGCACGATCCGCGCGGCCTCGGCGCTGCACCGCTGGGCAGCGGGGTGAAACGCGAAGATGACCGGGTTACGGGTCTTGAGCGCCAGCAGCGCCTTGAAGATCGTGGTGGACGTCGGGTTTGTCACAGGCGTGACCGCGCACACCACGCCGACCGGTTCGGCGATCTCCACGATGCCGTTGATCTCGTCACGGGAGATCACGCCGGCGGTCTTGAGGCCGGCCATGTGGTTGGTGACATGCTCGCAGGCGAAGATGTTCTTCACGGCCTTGTCCTCGAACACCCCGCGGCCGGTCTCCTCGACCGCGAGCCGGGCCAGATCGGCGTGCCGGCCCAACGCGGCGACGGACGCCTTCGCGACGATCGTGTCGACCTGCTCCTGCGTGAACCGGTCGTAGTCGGCCAACGCCGTCAGGCCGTTGTCGACAAGCGTTCCGATCGCGGCATCGATCTGCACAGGTGCGGTCATCGGGATCACCTTCCGGCCAAGGAACCGGCGTTGTCGCCTGCTCACGCCTTCATCGTCATCCCGAGCGTCGAATCACGCCCGACCGTAACGGCCCCACCCGCCGGGACCTTGGTCCCGCCTCGACGCCGCCCGGCGCAGGACAGGACCTTCCTCCCTCGCGGGCAGGCCTGGCCGGCCCTATGGCGGCCACCCGCCGGCCCGGTACGACGGAAGGGACCCATCCGCATCGACACGAGTTGAGGTTGGCCGCCATGTCGAGGTATGTGTACGACTTCATCGAAGGCAACAAGGCCCTCAAGGATCTGCTCGGCGGCAAGGGCGCGAACCTCGCCGAGATGACCCGCCTCGGGCTGCCGGTGCCGCCCGGGTTCACCATCACCACCGACGCGTGCCGGGCGTACCTGACCACCGCCACCGTGCCGACCGGGCTGTTCGCGGAGGTGGAGGACCACCTGCGGGAGATGGAGGCGCGGATGGACAAGCGCCTGGGTGACCCGCGTGATCCACTGCTGCTGTCGGTGCGCTCGGGCGGGAAGTTCTCCATGCCCGGCATGATGGAGACGATTCTCGACGTCGGCCTCAATGACACAAGCGTGGCGGGCCTGGCCGCGCAGAGCGGGGACGAACGCTTCGCGTGGGATTCGTACCGGCGCCTGATCCAGATGTTCGGCAAGACGGTCTGCGACGTGCCGGCTGAGGACTTCGAGCATGCGCTGGACGCGGCCAGGGCCGCGGCGGGCGTCACCGCTGAGACCGGTCTGGGTGCCGAGGAGCTGCGGCACCTGGTGGAGGAGTACAAGAAGGTCTTCCACGCCCACACCGGCCGGGACTTCCCGCAGGCCCCGCACGAACAGTTGTACCTGGCCATCGAGGCGGTGTTCCGGTCCTGGAACTCCGAACGGGCGGTGCTCTACCGCCGCCAGGAGCGCATCCCGCACGAACTGGGCACCGCGGTCAACGTGATGGCCATGGTCTTCGGCAACCTCGGTACCGGCTCGGGCACCGGGGTCGCGTTCACCCGCGACCCGGCCACCGGCGAACGCGGTGTCTACGGCGACTACCTGGAGAACGCCCAGGGCGAGGACGTCGTGGCCGGCATCCGCAACACCGTGTCCTTGCAGGACCTGCAGGACATCGACCCGGCCAGCTTCGCCCAGCTGATGTCCACGATGGACCGGCTGGAGCACCACTACCGGGACCTGTGCGACGTCGAGTCCACCATCGAACGCGGCAAGCTGTGGATGCTGCAGACCCGCGTGGGCAAGCGCACCGCCGCAGCGGCGTTCGTCATCGCGGCGCAACTCGTCGAAGAGCGCATCATCACCCTCGACGAGGCGCTGCAGCGGGTCACCGGCGCGCAGCTCGGTCAGTTGATGTTTCCCGCGTTCGATCCGGCCGCGACCCCGCCGCCGCTGGCCACCGGCGTCGCGGCCTCGCCCGGAGCGGCGGTCGGCCGGGTCGTCTTCGACTCCGCCCACGCCGCCAGCGCCGACGACCACGTCATCCTGGTACGCCGGGAGACCAACCCGGACGACCTGCCGGGCATGATCGCCGCGCAGGGTGTCCTGACCAGCCACGGCGGCAAGACCTCGCACGCGGCCGTGGTGGCCCGCGGCATGGGCAAGCCGTGCGTGTGCGGGGCCGAGGCGCTCGACATCGACGCCGAGACCGCCACCCTGACCGTCGACGGGACGGTGATCCACGACGGCGACATCGTCTCCATCGACGGCACCACCGGACGGGTGTATGTCGGTGCCGTGCCGGTGCACCCCTCACCCGTGGTGCGGCACTTCGAGGGCGACCCAGCCGTCAGCGATGATGCGCTGGTGGCGGCCGTGGACCAGCTACTGGCCCACGCCGACGCGGTGCGCCGCCTGGGCGTGCACGCCAACGCCGACACCGCGGGAGACGCCGAACGCGCCCGTCGCTTCGGCGCCGCCGGGATCGGGCTCTGCCGCACCGAGCACATGTTCCTGGGCGGCCGCCGTGAACTCGTCGAACGGCTCATCCTCGCCACCGACGACGCCGAACGCACCGCCGCACTGGACGCGCTGCTGCCGCTGCAACGCGCCGATTTCGTGGAGATCCTGGCGGCGATGGACGGCCTGCCGGTCACCATCCGACTTCTCGACCCGCCGCTGCACGAATTCCTGCCCGCCCTGGCGGACCTCACCGCCCGGGTGGCCCGCGCCGAAGCCCTCGGGCAGGACCCCGGCCGCGATCGGGTGCTGCTGGACGCGGTGCGCCGCATCCACGAGGCCAACCCGATGCTGGGCCTGCGCGGCGTCCGCCTCGGCCTGGTGATCCCCGGCCTGTTCGCCATGCAGGTACGGGCGATCGCCGAAGCCGCCGCCATCCGGGTGCGGTCCGGGGGCGACCCCCGGCCGGAGATCATGGTCCCGCTGGTCGGGGCGGTGCAGGAACTGGAGGCGGTCCGGCACGAGGCCGACGCCCTGCTCGCCACCATCGACGGTGTGCCGCCGATCCGGATCGGCACGATGATCGAGGTCCCCCGGGCGGCGCTGACCGCCGGGGAGATCGCACAGGCTGCGGAGTTCTTCTCCTTCGGCACCAACGACCTCACCCAGATGGGTTGGGGCTTCTCCCGCGACGACGTCGAAGGCGCCTTCTTCGGCCGCTACCGCGAACTCGGCATCTTCGCTGTGTCCCCGTTCGAAACCATCGACGCCAAAGGCATCGGACGGCTGGTCCGCATCGCGGTCGAGGAGGGCCGCGCAACCCGCAACCCGACCGGAGCTGACCGTCGGGGTCTGCGGCGAACACGGCGGCGACCCGGAATCGGTGCGGTGGCATGCTTCCATCCAGTCGTCGACGTGACCCGCATCGTGGCCTGGAGCCTGGTGACCACCGCGGTCACGACGGCCGCCGTCGCGGTGGCGATCACCCGCCGCAGGGCGCCGGCGATCAGCACGGTCACCATGGGCCCTGGCGGCTGGATCAGCCTCAAGGGCCAACCGGCGCCGGCGCTGCGGGCCGACACCCGCGACCGACCATGGTGGGCCCACCTGCTGCGGGCGCGCCGCCTGGTGCCCGAGCGTTAGCCACGCCCGTCCCCGGGCGCCGTTGCGTGGTGCCCGGACGATCGCCGCGGCGAGTCCCGACCGGTTGAGGACCGGTCGGGACTTCCGGCCCTGCCCGGTCACCGACCGGGCGCGCCAGGCTTGACGTAGCAGAAGGAGGTCACCATGGCCCGCGAACGGACCGCCGCCGTCCACCCAGCCGAGCCCACCAGCAACGGGGCACACCCCGCCCAGCCCACCGCCACGGTCGTCCGGGAACCGGTCCGGGACGCCTGGCGCGGCCTACGCGGTCAGACCTGGCGGGACACCATCGACGTGGCGGACTTCATCGGTCGCAACTACACCCCGTACCTCGGTGACGCGCGATTTCTGACCGGTGCGACCGGCCGGACCCTGAACCTGTGGGACCGGCTCGAGGAGATGTTCGTCGACGAGCGGCGCCGCGGCATTTACGACGTGGACGCCGCCACCCCGTCGAGCATCACCGCGCACGCGCCGGGCTACCTGGACCGGGAGCATGAGCTGATCGTCGGTCTGCAGACCGACGCGCCGCTGCGCCGCGCGATCATGCCCAACGGCGGGCTACGGATGGTCGAGGCCGGGCTGAAGGCCTACGCCTGCCAACTCGACCCGGGAATCCGGGAAATCTTCTCCGCGTACCGCAAGACGCACAACGACGCCGTCTTCGACGCCTACCCCGCCGATGTCCTCGCCGCGCGACGTTCGCACATCATCACCGGCCTGCCCGACGCGTACGGCCGCGGCCGGATCATCGGCGACTACCGCCGGGTCGCCCTCTACGGCGTCGACCGCCTCATCGCCGAACGCCGCGAACGCAAGGCCTCCCTCGACGCGCAACGCTCCATCGAAACAGTGGTCCGTGACCGTGAGGAACTCGCCGAGCAGATCCGCGCCCTCGGCGAACTCAAGCAGATGGCCGCCGCCTACGGCCACGACATCTCCGGCCCGGCCAGCACCGGCCGGGAGGCGATCCAGTGGCTGTACTTCGGCTACCTCGCCGCGACCAAGGAACAGAACGGCGCGGCGATGTCGCTCGGGCGTACCGCCACGTTCCTCGACATCTACCTGCAGCGTGATCTCGACGAGGGCACGCTGACCGAGACCCAGGCGCAGGAATTGATCGACGACTTCGTGATCAAGCTGCGGATCATCAGGTTCCTGCGCACCCCGGAGTACGACCAGCTGTTCTCCGGCGACCCGACCTGGGTCACCGAGGCCCTCGGCGGCATCGGCGCCGACGGCCGGCCGCTGGTCACCCGCACCAGCTTCCGGTACCTGCAGACCCTGTACAACCTCGGCCCGGCACCGGAGCCGAACCTCACCGTGCTCTGGTCGCCGGCGTTGCCTGACGGGTTCAAGCGGTTCTGCGCCCAGGTGTCTCTGGACACCAGCGCCATCCAGTACGAAAACGACGACCTGATCCGCCGGGCGTACAGCGACGACACCGCCATCGCGTGCTGCGTCTCGGCGATGCGTGTCGGCAAGGACATGCAGTTCTTCGGCGCCCGCGCCAACCTGGCCAAGGCCCTGCTGTACGCCATCAACGGCGGCCGCGACGAGATCACCGGCGAGCAGGTCGCCCCGCCCACCGCACCGGTCGGCGGGGAAACCCTGAACTACGACGAGGTCGTCGCGGCGTTCGACCGGACACTGGACTGGCTGGCCCGCACGTACGTCGACGCGCTCAACGTCATCCACCAGATGCACGACCGGTACGCCTACGAGCGCCTCGAGATGGCCCTGCACGACTACCCGGTGCACCGCTTCCTCGCCACCGGCATCGCCGGGCTCTCCGTGGCCGTCGACAGCCTGTCCGCGATCAAGCACGCCAAGGTCAAGGTGCTGCGCGACGAGACCGGTCTGGCCATCGACTACGCCGTCGACGGTGACTTCCCGTGCTTCGGCAACAACGACGACAGCGCCGACAAGATCGCCGTCTGGCTGGTCGAGGAGTTCATGGCCAAGATCCACCGACAGCCCGCGTACCGTGGGGCCGAACCCACCCTGTCGGTACTGACGATCACCTCCAACGTCGTCTACGGCAAACACACCGGCAACACCCCCGACGGCCGGCGCACCGGCGAACCGTTCGCCCCCGGCGCCAACCCGATGAACGGCCGCGACCGGCACGGCCTGGTCGCCGCCGCCCTGTCGGTGGCGAAACTGCCGTACGCCAGCGCCCGCGACGGCATCTCGCTGACCACCACCGTCACCCCCGACGGCCTGGGCCACAGCCGCGACGACCGGATCGGCAACCTGGCCGGGGTGCTCGACGGCTACACCGACGCCGGCGGGTTCCACCTCAACGTCAACGTCCTGGACCGCGCCACCCTCGAAGACGCCATGGCCCACCCGGAGAACCACCTGCAGCTCACCATCCGGGTCTCCGGCTACGCGGTCAACTTCGTCCGGCTCACCACCGAACAGCAGCGCGACGTCATCGCCCGTACCTTCCACGGCCGGCTATGAACCCGCTCACCGGGGCCGTCCACTCGTTCGACCTGTCGACCGGGGTGGACGGCCCCGGCACCCGCTTCGTCGCCTTCCTCGCCGGCTGCCCCCTGCGCTGCCGGTACTGCCACAGCCCGGACACCTGGTACCGGCGCAGCGGCCGGCAGATGACCGTCGACGAGCTGATGGCCGAGATCGACAAGTACCGGCGCTTCATCACCGTCGCCGGCGGCGGCGTCACCCTCAGCGGCGGCGAACCGCTGCAACAGCCCGTATTCACCGGTGAGGTGCTGCGCCGGTGCAAGGCCGCCGGCCTGCACACCGCCCTGGACACCAGCGGCTTCCTCGGCGACCGCGCGTCCGACGACCTGCTCGACCACACCGACTTGGTGCTGCTCGACGTCAAGTCCTGGGACCCGGCAACCTACCGGCACGTCACCCGAACCGGCGAGGTCGCGCCCACATTGCGCTTCGCCCGCCGACTCGCGCGACGGGGGACTCCACTGTGGATCCGGTTCGTTCTGGTACCGGGCCTCACCGACGACCCGGCCAATGTCGAAGGTGTCGCGAGCTTCGCCGCCACCCTCGGCACCGTACAACGCGTCGAGGTACTGCCGTTTCACCGCCTCGGTGCCAACAAGTACCAGGAACTGGGTCTGCCGTTCCCGCTCGCCGACACCGCACCGCCCACGCCGGCTCTGCTCGACCGGGTCCGCGGGCAGTTCCGGGCACAGGCCCTGACCGTCTACTGAGCGGGCAACGGCATCGCCCGCGAGCGTTCCGCCACCCGGTTCAGGGACGAACGTCCCGGTACATGGAGCGGTTCGCCCCTGCCCGTGCGGCGCCGAGCGCGGTGTGCTGGAAGGAGATTGGAGGCCACCATGAACCGATATCCGGTACAGGTGCGCGCCCGTCGTGACGCGCCATTGAGTCGATGGCTGTGGCTGGTCAAGTGGGTGTTGCTGATCCCGCACTATGTCGTGCTCGCCGTGCTGTGGGTGGCGTTTGTCGCCCTCACCGCGCTGGCGTACCTGGCGGTGCTGTTCACCGGCCACTACCCGCACACCATCTTCACCTTCAACGTCGGGGTCCTACGGTGGACCTGGCGGGTCGGGTACTACGGCTACCAGGTGCTCGGCACCGACCGGTACCCACCCTTCACCCTCGCCGAAGTCCCCGACTACCCGGCCGGCCTGACCGCCGACCGAGCCCCACGACTGCCGCGCTGGCTACCGCTGGTGGCCTGGCTGTTCGCCATCCCACACGCGCTGATCGTCGCGGCGCTGAACGGCGCCGGCAGCTGGGAGATCTACCGGGACACCACCACCACGGTGCACGCTCCGCTCGGTCTGGTCAGCGTCGGCGTCCCTCGTGGTCGCCATCAGCCTGGCCGTCCACGGCAGACCCCCGCAGGGCCTGTACGACCTTCTGGTCGGCGTGGCCCGCTGGTCGCTGCGCGTCGTGGCCTACGTCGCCCTGCTGACCGGTAACTACCCGCCGTTTCGGCTGGACCAGGGCGACATCGAGCCGGACAGCCCCACCGGCCCGGCCCGTAGCCCCGCCGGCACGACAGCGCCGTCGACCCCGCCATCGGCCCCGATGCCGACGACAGCCGGTATGCCGGACGACGGAACGACGCCCGCACCGGCACCGGGAACCGCTGCCGGTGTCGCGGGTCGGGTCCTGGCCCTCGTGGCCGGCGTGCTGCTGCTGCTCGCCGCGACGGGAATCGGTGTCGGTGGTGGCGCGCTCGTGGCGGTCAGCGGAAACCGCGACGCATCCGGCTACCTCACCAGCCAGCCGATGGAAGTCAGCACCCCGACCGCTGCGATCACCGCAGAGGGCATCGACATCCAGCGCGACGACGGCTGGGCCGGCGCCATTGTGGACTACGGACGGGTGCGCGTCACCGCGTCAAGCCCTGACCACGCCGCCCTGTTCATCGGGATCGGGAACGAGTCCGACATCGACCGGTGGCTGGCCGGCACCGCCCACGACGAACTGACCAGCGCGTACGCCAACGGTAGTTCCGCGCTTCGGCGCACAGCCGGCGCCATCCGCGACGTCGACGCTCCAGCCGCCCAGGGCTTTTGGCTCGCCACGGCTTCGGGTACCGACACCGTGGTGCTCGACTGGGCAGCGACCGACGGCCGGTTCGCCGTCGTGCTGGCACGCACGTCCGGCGCCAGCGGCATCACCGCGCAGGCCCAGGTCGCGACCCGCATCCCGGACCTGACCACGCTGGGCGTGGGCCTGCTCGGCGGCGGCCTCATGCTGGCCGTCGCCGGGTTCGTGCTGACCTATATCGGCGCCGCCGGGTTGGCTCGCCGCCACCCGGACCAGCCCTCACCCCTGATCACGCCAACCGCTCCGCCCGACCCGCCACCGCCAGGAGATGTGCGGGTACCCGTCGGTGCCTCACCCGGTCGCTCCAGCGGCTGACCGGCCCGCGCTCCTGCGGCCGGGCATCCCGGCCGCAGGAGCGAGCACACGGCCCTGATCAGACTCGGAACTCGTGACAACAACAGGTGAGCGCGCCGGGTCGGCGGTCCGGCCACGGCGCGCCGCGGGCCGGGGGTGGGCGGGGTCATGGTGACTCCTTCGAGTTCGGGTACGCCTGGTCAGGGCTGGTTGAGCTGGCGGACGGCGGTGTGCACGTCGTCCTCGACGAGGTCGGCGTTGAGCGCGATGGCGGCCGCGGAGCCGGCGCCGGCGGCGGTGATGACCTGGGCGCGCGGGTCGACGAGGTTGCCGGCGGCCCAGACGCCGGGAACGCTGGTGCGTCCCGTGTGGTCGGTGGTGACCCAGCCGTCGCCGTTGACGTCGCAGCCGAGGCCGGCGATGAGCTGGTTGTTCGGGACGAAGCGCGGTGGCACGAACAAGGCGTCGCGGACCACGACCCGGCCGTCGTCCAGTTGCACGCCGCGGAGTTGGTCGTCGTCGATGACCAACCGCGTGATGGCGGCTTCGACGACGCTGACGGCGCGGGCCGCCAGTTGGGTGCGTTCGACGGGGGTGAGGGTGTCGGGTGGGGTGAAGTAGACGAGGTCGTGGGTCCATTGGCGGACGATCTGGGCGTACCGGACGGACCCCGGCGTTCCGCCGAGGACACCGAGCCGGCGGTCAGCGACCTCGTGGCCGTGGCAGTAGGGGCAGTGCAGAACGTCGCGGGCCCACCGCTCGCGCAGCCCCGGGATGTCGGGCAGCTCGTCGCGCAGGCCGGTGGTGAGCAGCAGTCGCCGGGCTGAGATCCGCTGCCCGTCGGCGAGGCGGACCAGGAACCCGCTCCGCTCGGCCGGTACGAGGTCGGTGGCGGTGCCGGTGACGATCTCGCCGCCATAGCGTTTCACTTCGCTGTGGCCCGTGGCCAGCAGCTCGGCGGGTGGCAGGCCGTCGCGGGAGAGGTAGCCGTACATGTGGGTGGCGGGGGCGTTGCGCGGCGAGCCGGCGTCGACCACGAGGACCCGGCGGCGGGCCCGGGACAGGACCAGTGCTGCGGACAGGCCGGCGGCGCCGCCGCCGATGATCGCTACGTCGTACTGAGTCATGTCTCCAGGCTGGCTGCGCGCGGGTGGCAAGCCAACCATTGTTGCTGTTTCCGGGAAACGGGGGTGGGATGAGCGCGTGGACGAGATCTCAGCGGCCGGCGCCGCCGTGCTGGATCAGGTCGGGCCGAGACTCAAGCGACTGCGCACGCAGCGTCGGATCACCCTGACCAGCCTCGCCCATGTCACCGGTATCTCGAAGAGCACGTTGTCGCGGCTGGAGAACGGGCAGCGGCGGCCAACGCTGGAGTTGCTCCTGGCGCTGTCCCGGGTCTACCGGGTGCCGCTGGATGACTTGGTCGGGGCGCCCGAGGTAGGGGACCCACGCGTGCGGCTCAAACCCAGCCGGGTCAGGGGCCGAACGGTGATCCCGCTGACTCGGCAACCCGATGGCATGCAGGCCTGGAAGATCGTCATCCCGACCAGCAAGGTTGACCCGGAACCCCGCGCGCACGACGGCCACGAATGGAATTACGTGCTGTCCGGTCACGTGCGTCTCGTCGTCGGCGACCCGGGACTGGGTGCTCGGACCGGGCGAGGTTGCCGAGTTCGACACCCGGGTCCCGCACTGGTTCGGCAGCACAGGCGACGCGATCGCGGAGATTCTCAGCATCTTCGGGCGACCCGGTGAACGAATGAACGTCCGCACCAGCTGACGGATCGTGCGGCGCGACACCTGGTCAAGCTGTCACCCGTTTCGCAGATCCGTACCCATCAACAAAGCCGGCCGTGCTTCTATGCTCCCGGGATGGCACCGACTCCGGTTCTTGCTACCAAGCTGTTCGCACCGGCCCGGCGCCCGCAGCTCGTCGCGCGCCCCCGACTGACCGAGCGGCTCGACACCACCCTGGAGGCGGGCCACCGACTCACGCTCGTGTCCGCACCAGCCGGATTCGGCAAGACGACCCTGCTCAGCGACTGGCTCACCCACCTCGACACCAGCCGGCCCGACAGCCGGGTGGCCTGGCTGGCCGTCGACGACAACGACAACGACCTGGCGCGCCTGCTCACCCACCTGGTGGCCGCCCTCCAAGGCGCCGGGCTCGCCGTCGACAGCGCGGCCGTCGAGTCGCTGCCCGCCTCGGTCTCCGCCGCCCTCACCGCACTCCTCAACGACATCACCATCGCCGGCATCGACAAGACGGACACCCGGTGGATCCTCGTCCTCGACGATTACCACGCCATCGACGCCGCTGACGTACACGACGCGGTGACCTTCCTACTCGACCACCTTCCCGAGCACCTGCACCTGGTGATGACGACGCGCTCCGACCCACCCCTGCCGCTGGCAAGGCTGCGCAGCCGCGGACAGCTCACCGAGCTGCGCGCCGCCGACCTGCGCTTCACCGCTGCGGAGGCGCAGGAATTCCTCAACCGGGTGATGGGTTTGGACCTCACCTCCGCCGACGTGCAGGCGCTCGAGGAGCGCACCGAAGGCTGGATCGCTGGCCTGCAGCTCGCCGCGCTGTCGCTGCGGGGCATTGCAGAGCGCGGCGGCATCGAGGGGTTCATCGAGGGCTTCACCGGCAGCAACCGGTTCGTCATCGACTATCTCGCCGATGAGGTTCTGGCCCGGCAACCCGCCCCGGTCCGCGACTTCCTGCTCCGCACGGCGGTCCTCGACCGGCTCACCGGCCCCCTGTGCGACGCCGTCACCGGCCGCGCCGACGGCACCCGAACCCTGGCCGACCTCGACCGGGGCAACCTGTTCCTGGTCCCGCTCGACGACCACCGCCGCTGGTACCGCTATCACCACCTGTTCGCCGATGTCCTGCGCGCCCGTCTGCTGGCCGAGCAACCCGACCTGGTGCCGGGCCTGCACCGGCGGGCCGGCGACTGGTACGCCGCGCACGACCTCGTCGCGGACGCGGTCCGGCACGCGCTCGCCGCCGAGGACTTCGGCCGCGCCGCGTACCTGGTGGAGGCGGCGCTGCCGGACCTGCGCCGGGCCAGGCAGGACAGCCTGCTGCTGGCCTGGACACGTTCCCTGCCGGAACCGGTCCTGCGCCGCAGTCCCGTCCTGAGCATCCTGTCCGCCTGGTCGCGGATGATGTCCGGTGACCTCGACGCGGCCGAGGCCCGGCTCGACGACGCCGAACGCGCCCTGGCCGCCGGCGCCAACGACGAGGACCTCGCGGCCGGGTGGGCGCACACCGAAGATCTGCGGACCGCGCCGGCGACCATCTCCGTGTACCGCGCCTCGCTGGCCCAGGCCCGCGGCGACGTGGCCGGCACCCTGCACCATGCCCGGCACGCACTCGACCTGGCCGGGCCCGCGGACCACCTGGTGCGGGGTGCGGCGGGCGGGTTCCTCGGCCTGGCTGCCTGGGCAGCCGGCGACATCGCGGCAGCCCTGGCCACGTTCGGCGAGGCGGTCCGCAGCCTGCACGCCGCGGGCAACCTCGTCGACGAGCTGGACAGCACGGTCGTACTCGCGGACATGTGGGTGGCCGCCGGCCGGCCCAGCCACGCCCGCCGCCGATACGAGCAGGCACTGCTGTCTGCCACCGGCAACGGCGAGCCGCTCCCCCGGGCCACCGCCGACCTGCACGTCGGGCTGGCCGAACTCGATCGTGAGCTCGACGACCTCACCGGCGCCGAGGCGCATCTCGAGACAGCCCGGGTTCTGGCCGAACGTGGCTCCATCACCGAGAACCGGCACCGGTGGTTCGTCGCTATGGCGCAGGTGCGCGCCGCCCACGGCGACCACGAGACCGCCAGGCACCTGCTTGACCAGGCCGAGGCGATGTACCGCCGCGGCTTCTACCCCGACATCCGCCCGATCGCCGCGATGAGGACCCGCGTCCAGATCGCCGAGGGGGATCTCGCGTCGGCAGCCGCATGGGCGCACGGTCGAGGCGTCAGCGTCCACGACGACCCCGACTACCTGTACGAGTACGAGCACCTCACCCTGGTGCGGCTGGTGCTGGCCCAGCGCCGCGCCGGTCAGCACGTCGAGCATGCGGCAGGTGCCTCCCCGGTGGCTGCGGTGCTGGGTCTGCTCGACCGGATGCATGCCGCGGCCGCCCACGCCGGGCGGGCCGGCAGCGCGCGCGAGATCCGCATGCTGCAGGCCCTCGCCCACCGGGCTGACGGGGACCTCCCGCACGCTCTGGAGGTACTCGACCGGAGCTTCGTCGAGGCCCCAGAACCGGACAGCAACGTGCGGCTGTACCTGGATGAGGGCGCCCCGATGCGGGCCCTGCTGCAGCACGCCGCCGGCGTCGGTCACACCACATGCGGCGAAGGGCTGCCGGGGCGGGCTCGGCGGCTACTGCAACGAGCGCAGCCGCCGATCGAGGGCACCAGCCCGCAACAGCCGGCGGTCGGCGCGTTGAGCCAACGGGAGCTGCACGTCCTCCGGCTGCTGGACAGCGAACTCACCGGCCCGGAGATCGCCCGCGAACTCTACGTCTCACTCAACACCCTGCGCACCCACACCAAACGGATCTTCACCAAGCTGGACGTGACCACCCGCGCCGCGGCCGTACGCCGTGCACACGAACGCGGCCTGCTCTAGGCGCGGCCGTCCCGCCCGGCCCCCGGCGTCACGCCGAACGGCCACCCCGCAGCCGCCCGGCTGCTCACCTGCGCCGGCCAGGCCCATAGGCCGCGGGGCCGCCACAGGTGGTGACCACCGACCTCGCGGAGTGCTGTCACCACGTCAATCACATCATGTGGTGACGCCTGCTCACATCGCCGGTTCCTAGGTTCCAGGTATGCCCGCGGCGCCAGCCGCGAACCCAGCCGAGAAGGGGCACACCGTGACCATCACCGCTTCCACCCTCAGCCGGACGGCCGGCGTCGCCGCCGTTGCTGCCGGAGTCATCTTCATCGGTGTTCAGATCAACCACCCGCCCTCGGACGTCACCTCCGTCGCGTCGACCGAGTGGGCCGTGCGCAACTCCCTCAAGGTGCTGATGGCCGCCCTGGCGCTGGCCGGCATCACCGGCATGTACCTGCGGCAGGTGCGGCAGACCGGCGTGCTCGGCCTGCTCGGATACCTCCTGCTCAGCGCCGGCTACCTCACCATCATGAGCACCGCCTTCATCTCCGCGTACGTCCTGCCGTCGCTGGCTGACACCGACCCCGGCTACGTCAACGACGTCCTCGCCGCGGCAACCAACGGCACCCCGACCGGCGACATCGGCCTGCTACAGACCGCGGTCCAGGCGCAGGGTGTCGGCTACCTGGCCGGCGGCCTCGTCTTCGGCATCGCGCTGTACCGCGCGCGCGTCCTCGCCCGCTGGGCGGCTGCGCTGCTCGCCGTCGGCGGCGTGGTCACCGTCGCGCTCGCCGTCCTACCGGACGCCTTCTACCGGTTCCTGGCGTTCCCGAACGGCATCGCCATGATCGGGCTCGGCTACGCGCTGTGGCGCACCGCGGGCACCGGGACCACCACGTTGCCAACCGGTGGCCAGGCGGCGCGACTGACCACGGCCGGTGCGCGATGACCCCGCACACCTCCTCGATCAACCCGCCGCGCCCCGGGCACGACCCGGCGACCGGCTCCGTCCCGAGGACCCCACCGGCACCGAACCACCGGTCGGGCCCTCGAGGCTCCACCTGGCGAGTTCCCGCCGCGCTGGTGGCCCTCAGCGTCATCCCGCTCATCGCCGGCTCGTTGCGGCTGCTCGACGTCGCCGGTGGCCCGCAACTGATTCCCGCCAACCCGCGCATCGACGCCGCCCCGGCACCCGTGGTGGTGCACATCCTCGCCGCCGGCGGATACGCCGTCCTCGGCGCGTTGCAGTTCTCCGCCCGGCTGCGTCGCCGCTATCCCACCTGGCACCGCAGGTCCGGCCGCGTGCTGGTCGCGGCCGGTCTGCTCGTCGCCGGCTCAGGGCTGTGGATGACACTGTTCTATACCGGCGCACCGGGAGGTGTCCTGCTGTGGTCGATCCGGGTCCTGGTCGGCTCGGCGATGGCCGCCAGCATCGTCCTGGGCGTCATCGCGATCCGACGCCGCGACATCGCGGCACACCGCGCCTGGATGATCCGCGCCTACGCCCTCGCGGTCGGCGCCGGCACCCAGACGCTCACCCAAGGCATCGGCGAGGGCCTCTTCGGCACCAGCGACCTCAGCACCGCACTGTCCCTCAGCTCCGCCTGGGTCATCAACGCCGCCGTCGCCGAATGGGTCATCCGCCGCCGCGGCACCCGCCGGGCGAGACGCGCACGCATTCGCACCGCCGTGGCCGGGTCGTGATGAGCCAACGACCCGGACCGCCAGCACCTGCCCGCTACGAACTGCGGGTCCAGGGACACCTTGACGAGCGCTGGTCGGACTGGTTCGGCGGTGCGACCCTCATCCGCGAAGACGGCGGCACCACCACCCTGCGTTGCGCCATCGCCGACCAAGCCGCCCTGCACGGCCTGCTGGCCAAGGTTCGTGATCTGGGCGTCCCCCTGCTCGCCGTCAAGATCAGCGACGCCGATGGCGGGCCGGCATAGCGTGACCTCCCCGCTCCCCCGTTCTGCGCCGCTATGCCCCAGCTAGTCCATCCCGCCGCTGCGGCGGCGGCCGCCGTCGACGTGGCCGCCGCCATGCTGTCGGTCACGCATCGCGCCGCCGGAGGGCGACCGTCGCGCCGGTCAGCGTCAGTAACACATATCCGGAGAAGACCGCCAGTCCGGTCCACGGATCGAGCTGACCGCCGGGGTTGAGTTGCATGACGGCCGTTCCGGCGTTGTCCGGCAGGTACGGCAGCACCGCCGCGGCGACGTGCTGCGGGAGGAGCAGTCCGATCACGGGCAGCACGGCGAGGACTCCGAAGAGGACGGCCAGGGCGCCGGCCGTGCTGCGCAGCAGCCAGCCGAAACCGGCGGCGAGCAGCGTGACGCCGGTGAGGTAGAGCGCGGAGCCGCCCAGGACCCGGGCAACCCCCGGCGCCGTCAACGACAGGGACATGTCGCCGGTGGACAGGATCGCCTGGGCGATGAGGAAGGTCGCGACAACGGCGGCGAACATGACGGGAAGGGTGACGGCGGCCAGGGCGGCCGCTTTGCCTACCACCAGTTGTGTTCGGCGCGGGACGGCGGCCAGGGTGGACTTGATCGTGCCGCTGGCGTACTCGCTGGTGACGGCGATGACGCCCAGGGTGGCGACGGCGTAGACGGCGGGGTTGACGCCGGTCACCGACCCGCCGAGGGGATCGGCCGTCGGCCCATCCGCGCCGTTCATCGCCGGATCCTGGACGACGAGTCCCACGGCGCCGATGGCGCCGACGCCGACGACGAGCAACGCGGCGGTGGTCATGGCCGCGATCATCGAGCGGGTCGTGCGGAGTTTGACCAGTTCGGCCGACACGACGCGGCCGACGGCGGCGAGCTCGTCCGGGGCGGTGTTCAGCTTGGCCGGGAGTGACCCGCCGGGGAGCTGGAGTGGACGCCAGTCGCCCACGTCGATACCGGCGGGGACCCGCCGTTCTGCCCGTGGGCGCTGGTACTCCGGGACCTGCTCGTCGCCGAGCCGGACCGGCACTGTCGTACGCTGATCCGTGCCGGATCGGCGTACGACAGTGCCGGAAGGAGGTGCCGATGGCGATCCCGCTGGTCGAGTCGAAGTTTTTCCGCCCAACGCCGCGGGCCGCCACCGTGGCGCGGCCGTCACTGGTCGACCGCCTGTCCGACGACTCCCGCGTCGTCCTCCTGTCAGCGCCCGCCGGATTCGGCAAGACGACCCTGCTGGTGCGGTGGCTGGCGGGCGCGGACACCGGCGGGACTCGGGGCGCGACGGCGGAGGACCCTGCCGTCGCATGGGTCTCGCTCGACGACGGCGACAGCGATCCCACGTCGTTCTGGACGTACGTCGTCACCGCGGTCGACCGGGCCGTTCCCGGTGTCGGCGCCGGTGCACTCGCACTGCTGCAAGCCGGGTAGGAGCCGATCGAGGCCGCCGTGGCCGCGGTCCTCAACGAGCTGAGCGTGCTACCTGGCTCGGTGACCGTGGTGCTGGACGACTATCACCGAGCCGACGGCCCCGCCCTGCGCCCCGGTATGAGCTTCCTGGTCGACCATCTGCCGCCGCAGCTGCGATTGGTCATCAGCACCAGAGCCGACCCCGGGCTCCCACTGGCCCGCCTGCGCGCCCGCGCCGAGCTGACCGAGGTCCGCGCCGCCGATCTTCGCTTCACCGCGCCGGAGACGGCGGCCTACCTCAACGACGTGGCCGGCCTGCGCCTGACGCCCGACCAGATCGCGACGCTCGAGGAGCGCACCGAGGGGTGGGTCGCCGCCCTGCAACTGGCCGCCCTGTCACTTCGAGGCCGCGACGACCCCGCCGGCTTCATCGCGAGCTTCGCCGGGGACGACCGCTTCGTCGTCGACTACCTCGTCGAGCAGGTCCTGAACCGGCAGCCTGAGCCGGCGCCACGGTTCCTGCTGAAGACATCCGTGCTCGACCGTCTCACCGGCGCCCTGTGCGATGCCGTGACCGGCGACGCCGACGGCAGGGCGATGGTGGAACGCCTGGAGCGCACGAACCTGTTCGTGGCCCCGCTCGACGACCAGCGGCGCTGGTACCGCTACCACCATCTCTTCGGTGAGGTCCTACGCACCCAGCTGACCGCTGATCCCGAGGAGGTCGCCGCACTGCATCGGCGCGCGCCTGATGCTGCGTACTTGGATCGCCCGAGACTGACCGCCGTCGGTTCACTTCACCGCCGGCTCAACCCCTACCGGGGCGTTGCCCGAGCTGTCCCGGTAGGGGTGGGCGGCCAGGTCGGCCAGCACCCCGAAGTGGTCACTACCCCAGATGCCGTCGGACGGTTCAGCGAAGACCAGCTGGCAGTTGGCGACCCGAAGTGTCGGACCGTGATCCACGGCCCGGACCAGGACGTAGTCGATGCGGCGGCCGAGTTCCAGCGGCATCTCACCGAGTTGGACGAGGAGGTTGTCCGGGGTGAAGGTGTGGCCGCCGGCAGCGCCGTGTATCGCCTCCCATGCGTCGCGGTACATGACGCTGGTACGTTCCAGGGACTGGCGCCCGGTCCAGAACCGGACACTGGCGGTGTCCGGAACCGCGTCCAAGTCGCCCGCCACGATGACGTGCCCGAACTCCTGCTCCACCAGATCCTCCAGGACGCGGGCCGCCTTGACCGCCTGCAATTCGCGCTCGTACTCGTACCCGCGCTGCCAGGTCGGCTTCTGGTTGACGAAGATCAGCCCACCGATCGGACCAGGGGCAGTTACCCGCGCGATGATCGATACCCCCGGGAACTGCTCGGTCCGTTCGGTGACCGACAGGTCCAACTCCTGGACGTCCTCAAGCGGCCAGCGGCTGACCAGCGAGACCCCGGTGCCGTCCGCGGAGCGTTCCTTCTGGTGGTGGACGAACCAGTCCGGCCCGAGCAGGTCACGGACCTGGTCGTAGTCGGCGGTCACCACGGTCTCCTCGAACGCCACCAGGTCGGGGGCGTACTCGCGTAGGCCACGTCGCAGCAGTTCGCGCCGACGTTCCCAGTCCGCGCCCCGGTGGAAGATGTTCATCTGCAGGACGCGTACGCCATTGGCTGGCTTCAACACCGTTCTCCTCCCCACGTCGCCCGCTCCTCGGCTCTCCAGGACCCGGGCAATATCCCCAATTTTTTCGGATTCATACCTGCGTGGCGTGCCTCCCCCGATCGAGTGGCAGCCCGCTGTTTCGGCCGCTGCCGGCGGCACTTCGTGGGACATCGCAGCGCTCGCACGGCTCCTACGGTCAGGGCCATTTCTCAGCCCCGGTGGAAGGAACCCCGTGCCCAACCCAAACCAGTCATCCCCTCCACCCGAACCCGACTCCGCTGAGCGACTGCCAGCCGACCCCCGCAGCGCGTAACCCATCAACGGCTCGACGGACGACACCACCGGACCGCAGACCCGGGCGAGCAAACCCGATAACCGACCACGTAGAAGCCGAAGCGACGGTTCACGCGCCGGGCTCGTCACGATCCTCGCCGGCACACTCACGCTCCTGGTACACCTCGCCAGCGGCACCGCCGCGCCGCGCAGCGGTGGAACGGCAGTACCGGATCGCTGCCAGCACACGCCGTGCCGGCAGCAACAGCGGCGTTCCTCCGGGTGAATCTGACGCCGTGTCGACGCTCGCGGAAGACTGATTCCCTGGTGATCCGCGGACCGATCCGGGGTCAAGTCTGCGGGAGCGTTGACACGCCGCGCTACGGCCAGCGCATGAGACCAGGTACTCCTCGCCATGGCCGACCTTGGCTGGGCCGGCGCACTGCTCACCGCCGGCGTCAACGCCGCCAATATGGACACCGAAGCCGCAGGTGCCGTGTTCCACCAGGCACACCCAACCCCGCCAACCTCACCGGCGACTACGTGGTCGGCGTCCGAGCGGTCGACAACGGCATCGAAATCCGCAGCCGCCTGACCGGCACCGCACCACCCGCGACCCCGACGCCACACCCAGCACCGCTCCGCCAGTCGACGAGGCGGTCAGCGACGCCACACAGGCACTCCTTACCGCGCTCGAGGCGCTGCCACCGATGGCGCTGACGGTGCGCCTCGCCGACGGCCCCCGGCGAAGACGTTCACCGACAACCTCGGCAGCCTCGCCGCCGCCGACCTACGGCCGGCCGGCTCCGTCACGGCCAAGCAGCGCGGGAACTCCGTCCAGGTCCAAACGCCCGGCTACACCGTGGGCCACGGCATCTTCGCCAACAAGTCCCTGTTCAAGGAGGCCATGGCCGGCGCCACCCGCATCAAGCAGCGGCCGTACATCGATGTCCACCAGCCCGCCCGCGCCGTGGGTGCCCGGCAGACACGATGAACCACCTACGGGCCGTCAAAGCGATCGGTGTCACCACCGGACGCAGCCACAACGACACCCTCACGCTCGTCCGCATCATCATCCGCTGACTCCGCCGAGCGTCGCCGTGGCTCGCGCGATCACCGCGAGGCACGGCCCGATCGCTCGCCGACAGAACTCCGCCCGGGGGGCACCGGCCGGACTCGGAACTCGGGCCTTCCGCCGATGGCGTTCTCCAACGCCGGGCCCACTATGGCTTGGTGAACCACAACGGCGCCGGCGACGAGCCGGATATCGACGAACTCACCGAGCGGGCAATGCCATCGTCAGGCGTGACACTGCGTGCGAAACCCGGCGATCGATGACCTAACGAACCGCCGCCGACCTCCGGCCGAGCACGGACCGCCAGCTGGTGACCGGCAACCGCGCCACCCACTCGCGCCGCTGTCGTCCGGCTCCGGCGCCGTCCGACCTGAGGAATCAAGGACCCCTGAGAAACCCGGCCCCGTCATCACCGGTCCGACGCGACAACGTTGCGAGGAGCCTTCCTACCGTGCGGAACGGCTCTGCCACGGCAGGCAGCAGCCGGAGCTACACCAAGCCGACCAGTCCATTTGGAAGCCGCAGTACCGGCACCCCGCAATGCCCGCGCCGTTCACCGGTAACGCGGCATCCGGGCCGCAGCGCGGGGATGGCGGTGCCGCTCATAGCCAACGCCGACCAGCGCAAACCCGTAGCGGATCACATGATCAACCCCCGCACGGCATCCTCAAATGGGGGAACGCCGCCCCTGGTACTGATCGATGATCTTGTGCTCCCATTCCGCTCCCAATGTAAGGGGCACAACGCGAACGGCTCGTTACCGAATCCTCGGTAACGAGCCGTTGACCTGCATATATAGATGGTGGGCGATACTGGGTTTGAACCAGTGACCTCTTCCGTGTCAAGGAAGCGCGCTCCCACTGCGCCAATCGCCCGTGCCCTTGTCCCCGCAATCATACGGGTACGAGGTGGAGACGGGATTTGAACCCGTGTACACGGCTTTGCAGGCCGTTGCCTCGCCTCTCGGCCACTCCACCGCAGTGTCGCCTCGAGCTCACTCGGCGGCCTCCGAGCGGACGACGGGATTCGAACCCGCGACCCTCACCTTGGCAAGGTGATGCGCTACCAGCTGCGCTACGTCCGCACCGCCCGAATTCGTACCGGGCGACGGTTGAGAACTTTAACCCAGCCGGTCCGCTCCTGCCAAACCGGATCCCCCTGAGTCGCGAGGAGTGCGACACGGGCGTCAACCGGGCCGGGGCGCGACTGAGCGCCCCGGGTGTCCCTCGGGTCACGACGACCGGTCCGCCAGTCCGGTGCATCTGCGCAGGCCAGCGAAGCGCTCGGCGGCGCGGGTGGCGGCCGCCCCGGTCAGCGGCACCGGCTGGCCGGCGGTCGAGACGACCGCTGGAACGAGGGTCGAACTTACAACCCGGCGTCCCTCGATCGTGAGCTTCAGGATGCCGGTGTCCGTGCTGTGCGAAGTCGAGTACCAGAGGAAGTTGCCCAGCCCGTAGGCCACGTACGTCTGACCCAGCCAGCCGTCGCCCTGCAGCACGTGGGCGTGCGCCCCGATGATCACGTCGGCCCCTGCACCGGCCACCTGGGCGGCGAACCGCTTCTGGTCAGCGGTCGGGCAGGCGTTGCCCTCCTGGCCCCAGTGGTTGAACGCGATCACCAGATCGGCGTCGCGGCGGGCGGCGGCCACCGCGGCGACGGAGCGCTCGACGTCCCAGGCCATTGCGATGCCGGACCGGTCCGCGGTGGGTGCCCAGGGTTCGGCGAGGTCGCGGACCTGGCTGAAGCCGACCAGACCGACCCGCACACCGCGGACCGGCACAATCAGGGGGGCGTAGGCCGCGTCGGCGTTGCGCCCTGCGCCGAAGACCTTGAACTGTGCCCGGTCGGCGTTGTCCAAGGTGTCGGCCAGCCCGACCCGGCCATAGTCGAGGGCGTGGTTGTTGGCCAGGGAAGCGGCGTCGATCCCGGCCGCCCGCAGCGCGTCGAACGCCGTCGGCGGCGTGCGGAAGGTGTACGTCTTCGGCTCACGGGTGCCGCGCTCGGTCACTGCAGTCTCCAAGTTGACCACGGTGAGGTCGGCCGCCCTGAGCACCGCCGCGGCGGGACCGAACGCGGTGTCCGGATCGCGCAGAAGCCGCGCTGTGCGGTCGGTGAAGTGCACGTCACCGCCGAAGGCCAACGTCAGCGGACCGGTCGGTGTCGACGGCGCCGGCGCCGGCGTCCGTTGCGCTGGCGGATCCGCGGACGCCTCGGCCTCGCCGACCCAGCGGGCAGCACCCTGCCCGCCCGGGTCTCCACACCCGGCGACGCCCGGGGCCAGCGCGGCGAGGAGCGTCAGGGCGGCAACGCGACGAGCGATCATGCCCACAGGGTACGAACGTCGGGCTTGGCGCGGAACGCGCCGACGTCGAGGGTGCCGTACAGCACGGGAGCCAGCCACCTGGCGGCGGCGGCGCGGAAGGCGTCCCGGGACAGGGCGCCGACGGCCTGCGGCACTACACCGGCGAGGTCGCCGGGCAGGTCGTCCAGGTTTGTCAGGTCCACCAGGCCGGGCTGGGCCGGCCAGGCGCCGATGACCACGACGGCGGGCACATCACGTCGATCGAGTGCTTCCAGGGTCAGCGCCGTGTGGTTGAGCGTGCCCAGGCCGGCACGGGCCACGACCACGGTCTCGGCGCGCAGCGCGACGGCCATGTCGGCGGCGGTCCAGCCGCCGGCGCCAAGGGGTACCAGGAGGCCGCCGGCGCCCTCCACCAGCACGAGATCGTGGTCCACACCGAGCCGCCGTACGCCGAGATGTGCCTCCATCACGGGCAGTGGCGCCTCACCGACGACCCTCGCGGCGGCGAGGGGGGCGAGCGGATCCGGGTACGCCACGAAGGTGCGTACCGTTGCCGGACCGGCCAGCCGGTCGACGGCGGCCGCGTCGGGCTCCACGCCGGTCGCCACGCCGGTCTGGGCCGGCTTGACGACCGCAACCCGCCGCCCGGCGAGGGTCGCGGCGGCGGCGATCGCGGCCGTCACGACCGTCTTGCCCACGTCGGTGTCGGTACCGGTGACGACGATTGTACGGGCCAGCGTCATGGCCGTTCCTTGATCACGACGTCGACCGCGGCGTCGAACGCGTCCCGGGGCACCCCGACGTTGATCGTCAGGCGGAGCCGGGAACCACCGTCCGGCGTGGACGGTGGCCGGAAGCATCCGACGGCGACGCCGCGCTCCCGGCACGCCGCCGCCCACGCCACCGCCTCGTCGGGCCCGGGCGCGGTCACCGAGATCACGCCACCGTCCGGGGTGGACACGTCCAGGCCGGCGGAGCGCAGCCGCTGCACCGCGTACGCCGCCCGGTCGGCCAGGTCGGCCCGCAGGCCGTCGCCGGCACGGATGAGCGCGAGCGCGGCGAGGGCACCGGCCGCCACGGCGGGCGGCAGGGCGGTGTCGTAGATGAACGTACGGCCGGTGTCCACCAGGTGCCGCCGTAGTGTCGCCGGACCGGCCACCACTCCCCCGGCCGCACCGAACGCCTTGGACAGCGTCGCGGTGACCACCACGTCCGGCTCGCCGGCGAGTCCGGCGGCGGCAACCCCACCGGCACCGCCGGGTCCGAGCAGACCGACGGCGTGCGCGTCGTCGACGAGCAGGAGCGCGCCATGCTTGCGACACACGGCGTGCAGGTCGGCGAGCGGGCCAAGGTCGCCGTCGACGGAGAAGACGGACTCGGTGATCACGAGACGGCACCGGTCCGGGTGCGCGACGAGGGCACGGTCGACGGCTCCGACGTCGCGGTGCGGCGCCACCACGAGGGTGGTGCGGGGCTGGCCGGCGCGAGCCATCCGGCAGCCGTCCACGATGGAGGCGTGGTTGTGCGCGTCGGAAACGATCAGCGTGTCCGGCCTGGTCAGCGCGCGGATGGCGCCCAGGTTGGCCAGATACCCGGACGAGTACACCAGCGCGGTCGGGTAGCCCAGCCACGACGCGAGGGCGGTCTCCAACGCCGCGTGCACCCTGGTCGAGCCGCGCACCAGGCGGGAGCCGGTGGCGCCGAGCCCATAGTCGCGCAACGCGTCGGTCGCCGCGGCCACCACGCTGGGATGCCGCGACAGGCCGAGGTAGTCGTTGCCGGCAAGATCGACCACGGGGTCCGCCGGTTCGCGGTGCCGAAGCTCGCGGCGCAGCCCGGCGGCGTGCCGTGCCGCCGCGTCAGCGTCCAATGTGGAGCGCCAGTCTGTCACCCGACGACCTCCGCCACGGCGTCGGTCAGCGCGGTGACGAGCAGTTCGGTTTCCTCCGCCGTGAGGGTCAACGGCGGCATGAGCACCACGGTGTCGCCCAGCGGACGTAGCCAGACGCCACGGCGGCGGGCCGCCGCACACACCCGCGCGCCGGTGCGCTCAGCGACGCTGCGGACCTCCACGCCGGCCATCGCGCCGATCCGGCGGATTTCCACCACACTGTCGGCGGCGGCCAGCGGCGCCAGCAACGCGCCGAGCCGGTCGCCCAGCGCCGCTGCCTGCCCGACCAGATCGCTCGCGGCCATCAGGTCGAGGTTGGCGTTCGCGGCGGCGCAGCACAGCGGGTTGGCCGTGTAGGTGTGCCCGTGAAACAGGGTGCGCCCGCTCGCCGCCGTGCCCAGGAACGAGGCGTACACCTCGTCGGTGGCCAGCACCGCGGAGAGCGGCAGATAGCCGCCGGTCAGACCCTTGCCGCAGGTCAGCAGGTCGGGCACGATCCCGGCGTGCTCGCTGGCCCACATCCGCCCGGTCCGGCCCACGCCGGCGGCCACCTCGTCGCAGAGAAGGAGCGCGCCGTGCTCGGTGGCGAGCCGGCGGGCCTCCCGGAGGAAGTGCGCGTCGTAGGTGAGCATCCCGGCCGCCGCCTGGACCATCGGCTCGACGACGATCGCGCACACCTGGTCGCCGTAGCGCGCCATCGCCTCGGCAAGCTCGGCGGAGACCTCCACTGCCCGCTCCGCGGCGGTCTGCCCGGGCTTGCGCAGCCCGGGCGAGCTGATGGTGACGGTCTCCAGCAGGAGCGGCCGGTACGTCGCGTGGAACAACTCCATCCCGCCGACGCTGACCGCCCCCAGGGTGTCGCCGTGGTACGCCTCCTGCAGGTGCACGAACAACGGGCGCGCACCCGAGGTCTGCACTGAGTGCTGGTACGCCATCTTGAGGGCGACCTCGACGGCGGACGACCCGTCCCCGGCGAAGAAGACCTTGCCCAGGCGTGGCCCCACACCGGTGGGCGCTGTGGCGAGCAGCCGTTCGGCCAGCTCGATGCCCGGCACGTGGGTGGCACCGAGGAACGTCGAGTGGTCCAGCCGAGCGAGCTGGGCCCGGATCGCCTCGTCGATTTCCGGCGTACCGTGCCCGAAGGTGGTGACCCACAGCGACGAGACGCCGTCGAGGTAGCGGTTGCCCTCGATGTCGTACAGCCAGGGCCCTTCGGCCCGGTCCACGACCGTGGGTTCGTCGCCGAGCCAGAGGCTGTGCTGGGTGAACGGGTGCCACACCGACGCGGCGTCGCGGGCCAGCCAGCCCCGCGCCAGGCTCTCCTTCGCACCGCCGTGCACCGCGTACCTCCCCAGGTCTGTGTCGACAGGCTGCCTTGTAGGGTACGACCCATGGTGGCAGCGAGCGTGCTAGACCGCGCCCGTACTCAGGTGCTGGAGAACGGCGCCGGGCTTGACGAGTCGGGCGTGTACGACATTCTCCGGCTTCCTGACGAGGAGGTGGCCGCCGCGCTGCAGCTCGCCCACGAGGTGCGGATGCGGTGGTGCGGGCCCGAGGTCGAGGTGGAGGGCATCGTCTCGCTGAAGACCGGCGGATGCCCCGAGGACTGCCATTTCTGCTCGCAGTCCGGTCTGTTCACCTCGCCGGTACGCGCGGTCTGGTTGGATGTGCCGGCGCTCGTCGAGGCGGCCCGGCAGACCGCGGCGACGGGCGCGACCGAGTTCTGCATCGTCGCGGCGGTGCGCGGTCCGGACGCCCGGTTGATGGCGCAGCTCCGCGACGGTGTGGCCGCGATCCGCGAGGCGGTGGACATCCACATCGCCGCCTCGCTCGGCATGCTGACCCAGGCGCAGGTGGACGAGCTGGTCGAGCTGGGCATCCACCGGTACAACCACAATCTGGAGACGGCGCGCAGCTACTTCCCCCACGTCGTCACCACGCACTCGTGGGAAGAGCGCTGGGACACCCTGCGGATGGTCCGCGACTCCGGCATGGAGGTGTGCTGCGGCGGCATCCTCGGGCTCGGCGAAACGCTTGAGCAGCGGGCCGAGTTCGCCATCCAGCTGCAGGAGCTGAACCCGCACGAGGTGCCGTTGAACTTCCTCACGCCGCGGCCGGGCACGCCACTGGAGGATCGGTCCGTGGTGGACCCGCGCGACGCGCTGCGGGCCATCGCGGCGTTCCGCCTCGCGTTGCCCCGGACCATCCTGCGGTACGCCGGAGGCCGTGAGATCACGCTGGGCGATCTGGGCACCCGCGATGGACTCCTCGGCGGGGTGAACGCGGTGATCGTGGGCAACTATCTGACGACGCTCGGGCGCCCGGCCGGTGAGGATCTGGCCTTGCTGAGCGAGCTCAGCATGCCGGTCAAGGCTCTCTCGGCGACACTGTGAGCGCGAGGAGCGAGCGAAGCGAGCCCCGCAGTCGCGGGCGAAGTGGGGCCCCGTGAGCGTGCGCGGTGGGCGCGGTGGGTCGGGCGGCGCGGAAGCGCAGCCGGAGTGGTGCGACCGCTGCGGTGGTGCTCTTGCCGAAGGAGACCACGACGCCTGCCGCACCGCCCGGGTGCTGGAGCCGCCCCGCTTCTGCCCGTGGTGCCGGCGCCGGATGAAGGTGCAGGTTCTGCCGGGCGGCTGGCGGGCCGAGTGTGTGGAGCACGGGGCGCTCCAGGGCTGAGCCATCGTCACATGCGGCGCGAACAGTATTCGCTACTGTCAGCGACCAGCGGCGGGTCGGCCGACACTGCTTCGTTGCGTACAGACCTGCTCTCACGAATGCGAGCAGGTCTGTACGTCATGCGGTGAGGTGCGGAGGGGTCGTGCGGTCGCGGGATGCTGGTACGTCGCGACAGCGCGGGTAGGTGCGCGGTGGTGCGCGGCGGGCGGGCCCCGGGCTGTCGGGGCGTGACGGTACGGCGCTAGCGATCCCGGCGGGGCACGACACCCGCTGGCGGGCGCCAGTCACTGGCGGCGGCCGACGCGCGGCTGAGCAGCCGAGGGGTGAGCTGGCCGAGCATGGCGTCCCGGGCGAGGACCGCCAGCCGGCCGCGACTCTGCAGGAGACTGCCCACCCGCCGGGACTGGCCCAGCACGCGGGCGACGCGGGAGCGTCGCAACGCGGTGTACTCCGCCAACGCCGTCGCGAGCGTGGTACCCGGCACGGCGTTGGCCATCACCGCCTGCAGCGTGGCCGCGTCCTCCAACGCCAGGCAGCCGCCCTGCCCCAGGTGGTGGGTCATCGCGTGGGCCGCGTCGCCGAGCAGGACGTATCCGCCCGTGCCCGCCTGGTACGAGAAGGTCGCGGGCAGCGGTGCCACCTCGCCCACGACGTCCTGAACCAGGTCGCCGGGTTCGGTGGCGGCGAGGATCTCCTCCAGCGGGGCGGGCCAGCCGGCGAACCACCGCCGGAGCAGCGCAAGCTGCGTCTGCGCCGGTTCCGGTCGGGCGGCGCCGGGGGCTGTGGCCACCCAGTAGAGGCCACCGGGCGATGTGCCGCCGGCGGCGCCACGTTCGTCCAACGCGGCGTAGGAGAACCGGTGGCCGGCGCCGAACACCTCACCACCGCGTGGTGCGCCTGACGGCAGGGCCGGTGCACGGTACGCCGGAAGGAACGCGCGCCAGGCCGCGTGACCGGCGGTCACGAACGTCGATCCGGGTGCGAGCGTGCGGCGTACGCCGCTGGATGCCCCGTCGGCGGCGACCACGAGGTCGGCCTCGAACGTGACCACACCGTCGCTGACGGCGGGGCCGCGCCCGCCCGGGCTGCCGGGACGGACGGTCCGGACGTCGATGCCGGTACGGAAGTCGACCCGGTCACCGAGGCCCGCCATCAGGATGTCGTGTAGGTCAGCCGGGTGGACGACGACGGCCCGGCCCGGTTCGCTCGGCGCCACGCCATCCGGGGCGGAACTCGGTTTCTGCAGCCAGCGCCCATCGGCGCGACGGATCCCCGGCGATGCCAGCGGCGTGGCGATGCCGTCCACCCCGGCGCCGAGGCGCAGCGTGTGCAGCGCGCGCAGCCCGTTGGGCCAGAGCACCAGAGCGGCCCGCCCGGGCCGGGACCGCTCGTCGCGCTCCAGCACCGTCACGCTCCACCCGGTGCGGGCGAGAGCGCCGGCCGCGGCAAGCCCGCCGATGCCGGCGCCGACGACGACGGCGGTCCGCCTCACCGACTGCCCTAACCGGCCGAGGCTGGTCGCGCCTGAGCCCCGTCGTCAGCACCCGGGCCGCCGCCGAAGGCATTCGGATCACCGGGTTCCGTACCGGCACCGCCCCGCCCGGAACCGCCCTGATCAACGGCGTCCGGATCGACGTCGCTGGCGCCGGCACGACCCGGCCCTGACGCCTGATCCCCAGCGCGGAGAGAGGCGTCCTGGCCGTCGGTCGCGGAGTCGGCGGCATCGGTCCGGGTGGCGGCCGCCTCGGCTCCGGCGGGCAGCACCCGCACGGTGCCGTCCTCGCCGACCGCCAGGTGCTGCTGCGGCCCGCGGACGCGGAGGAAGTACGCCAGGGCGCCCAGGAACACGATGATCGACACCCAGCTGTTGACGCGCATGCCGAGAATGTGGTTCGCCTCGTCGCTGCGCAGCGCCTCGATCCAGAACCTGCCCAGGGTGTACGCCATGGCGTACAGCGCGAACGCGCGGCCACGGCCGAACCGGTACCGCTTGTCGAGCTGCCACACGAGCACCGCGACGGCGACGTTCCAGATCGACTCGTAGAGGAACGCAGGATGGAAGATCCCGCGCACGATCGGCTCGCCGGTGCCCACGTCGGTGACTGCCCGGCCGGCGCCCGCGTCCCATTCGTGGATGGTGAGCCCCCACGGCAGGCTGGTCTCGCGGCCGTACAGCTCGTTGTTGAACCAGTTGCCCAACCGGCCGATGGCCTGGGCCAACGGTAGCGCCGGCGCCACCGCGTCGCCGAAGAAGGTCAGCGGGATGCCGAGCCGGCGGCAGGCGAGCCAGGCGCCGAGCGCACCCCCGGCCACCCCGCCCCAGATCCCGAGCCCGCCTTGCCAGATCTTCAGCGCGTCGATCGGATTGCCGTCGGCACCGAAGTACGCCGCGGGAGAGGTGATCACGTGGTAGACCCGGGCGCCCAGGATGCCGAACGGCACGGCCAGCACGGCGATGTCCAGCACGGCACCGGATGGCGCGCCGCGGCTGCGCATCCGTCGATCGGTGATCAGGCAGGCGACGACGATGCCGAGCACGATGCACAGGGCATACGCCCGGATCGGCACCGGCCCCACGTGCCACACACCCTGGGACGGACTCGGAATCGCGGCGAGGATCGAAGTCTCCACGGGTGCACACGCTACCGCTGCCCCACGGCCGCACGCCCGCGGGAGCGGTCAGCGCGCCAACCGTGGAAGCGGTCAGCGCGCGGTGACCGCCCGGACGCCCTCGGCCAACTCGACGCTGAGCCGTCGCACGGCGTCCACGCCGGCGGCCGCGTCGGGGGCGTCGAGCAGGCATCCGACCAGCGCACTGCCGACGATGACGGCGTCAGCGTACGAGGCGACCTCGGCGGCCTGACCTCCGTCCCGTACGCCTATGCCCACGCCGACCGGCAGATCGGTCACCCCGCGGACCCGGGCGACCAGCGCAGGGGCGAGGCTCGACGTGACGGCGCGCGCTCCGGTCACGCCCATCACGCTGGTGGCGTAGACGAACCCCCGGCACGCCTGGGTGGTCAGCGCCAGGCGTTCGTCGGTGGAGGAGGGCGCAACGAGGAAGATGCGGTCGAGGGCGTGTGCATCGGAGGCGGCGAGCCACTCGCCGGCCTCCTCCGGGATCAGGTCGGGCGTGATGAGCCCGGAGCCGCCGGCCGCCGCGAGGTCGCGCGCGAAGGCCTCGACGCCGTACCGCTCGATCAGGTTCCAGTACGTCATCACGACGGTCGGGGCGCCGGCGCCCGCCGCCGCCTCGACCGTCCGCATCACATCGGCGGCGCGTACCCCGCCGCGCAGTGCCGCTTCGGCGGCGCGCTGGATGACCGGGCCGTCCATCATCGGGTCGGAGTAGGGGAAGCCGACCTCCACGACATCGACACCGGACTCGACCATGGCCCGGATCGCGTCGATCCCGCCCTGCACCGTTGGGAACCCGGCGGGCAGGTACCCGACAAGGGTTCCGCGCCCTTCAGCGCGCGCCTTCTCAAAGGCGACCCCGACACTCACAGCACAACTTCGCTTCGGATCGCCGGGTTCGGCAGGACACCGAAGTAGGTGCCGGCGGTGTCGACGTCCTTGTCGCCCCGGCCGGACAGGCACACGATCACGGTGGGTTCCCGGCCCAGCTCCTCGGCCAGGTCGGGCAGCACCCGCAGGGTCCCCGCCAGGGCGTGCGAGCACTCGATCGCCGGAATGATGCCCTCGGTCCGGCACAGCAGCTGGAACGCCTCCATCGCCTGAGCGTCGGTGACCGGCGAGTACCGGGCCCGCCCCGAGTCGTGCAGGTAGGCGTGTTCCGGGCCGACGCCCGGGTAGTCCAGGCCCGCCGAGATGGAGTGCGACTCCGCGGTCTGGCCGTCGGCGTCCTGCAGCAGGTACGTCCGCGTGCCGTGCAGCACGCCGATGGAGCCGCCGGTGATGCTCGCGGCATGCCGGGGCGTGTCCACGCCGTCGCCGCCCGCCTCGAAGCCGTACAGCCGCACGTCGGCGTCGGGAACGAAGGCGTGGAACATGCCGATCGCGTTGGAGCCGCCGCCCACGCACGCGGCAACGGCGTCCGGAAGGCCCCCGATCAGCTCCTGGTACTGCGCGCGCGCCTCCACCCCGATCCCGCGCACGAAGTCGCGCACCATGGCCGGGAACGGGTGCGGGCCGGCCGCCGTGCCGATCAGGTAGTGCGTCGTCTCGACGTTGGTGACCCAGTCCCGCATCGCCTCGTTCATGGCGTCCTTGAGCGTGCGCGACCCGGCCGTCACGGGGACGACCTCGGCACCGAGCATCCGCATCCGGGCGACGTTGAGCGCCTGGCGGCGGGTGTCCTCCTCGCCCATGTAGACCACGCACTCGAAGTCGAACAGGGCGGCTGCCGTCGCGGCGGCCACGCCGTGCTGGCCGGCACCGGTCTCGGCGATTACCCGGGTCTTACCCATCTGCCTGGTGAGCAGCGCCTGGCCCAG
Source organism: Micromonosporaceae bacterium (assembly GCA_035296325.1). Taxonomy (GTDB): domain Bacteria; phylum Actinomycetota; class Actinomycetes; order Mycobacteriales; family Micromonosporaceae; genus DATHBD01. The sequence continues at coordinate 33,031 of DATHBD010000031.1, forward strand.
CACGTTGCGGATCTTGTGCGCGCCGGTGTGGTTGAGATCCTCCCGCTTGAGCAGAATGCGGGCGCCGGCGTGCGCGGAGAGTCGCTCGGCCAGGTAGAGCGGCGACGGGATGTTGGCGTAGTTGCTGAGCAGGCGGTTGAACTCGGCCTGGAACGCCTCGTCGGTCTGCGCCGCACGGTAGGCCCGGTCCAGCGACTCCAGCGCGGCGATCAGCGCCTCGGGCACGAACCGCCCGCCGTACCGGCCGAAGTGGCCCGCGGCGTTGGGCAGCTGGTCGGCCGGCAGCGCCCCCATCGGAGACAGGGTTCCGGTCACCGCGTTCGTCCGTTCATCCGTACTGCTCCTATCGGAGTTCTATCGCACCGGCCGTGGCGTCGCCGGATGGCTGCCCGCCGTCACCAGCTCTGCGACCGCGTCGCGCGGGCTCTTCTTCGTGACCAGACCCTCGCCGACCAGGACCGCGTCCGCGCCGGCCGAGGCGTACCTGATCAGATCATGCGGCCCGCGCACGCCGGACTCGGCGATCTTCACGACGTTGTTGGGCAGCCCGGGCGCGATCCGCTCGAAGACCGTGCGGTCCACCTCGAGGGTACGCAGGTCGCGGGCGTTGACCCCGATCACGCGGGCGCCGGCGGAGAGCGCCCGGTCAGTCTCCTCCTCGTCGTGCACCTCGACGAGGGCCGTCATGCCGAGGCTCTCGATCCGGTCCAGCAGCCCGGAGAGCGTGTTCTGGTCCAGCGCGGCGACGATGAGCAGGACGAGATCGGCACCGTACGCCCGGGCCTCGTGGACCTGGTAGCTGGAGACGACGAAGTCCTTGCGCAGCACCGGCACGTCAACGGCGGCGCGGACAGCGGCGAGGTCGTCGAGGCTGCCACCGAACCAGCGACCCTCGGTCAGCACGCTCACGCAGCGGGCACCGCCGGCCGCGTACTCCGCCGCCAGCTTCGCCGGGTCGGGGATCTCGGCGAGCTGCCCCTTGGACGGTGAGGAGCGCTTGACCTCAGCGATGACGCCGACGCCGGGCACCCGCAACGCCGCGTACGCGTCCCGGGGTGGTGCCGCGGCGGCGGCCAGCTCTTTGATCCGCTCCAGTGGGACCTGCTGCTGGCGGCTCTCGACATCCTCGCGCACGCCAGCCAGGATCTCGTCGAGCACCCGGCCAGAATTCGGCCGCCCGGGGCTGGCCTCGGAAACGTCCTCCTTGCCGCGGCCCGGATCCGGCAACGGACTCCCCTCTTCGGGTGTCATGCGAGCGATGCTAAGCCGCCGACCAACCCGCACTGTGCCGGGGGGTGCAGCGTGCGTCACCTGGTGGGCTGGGGCATAATGCGAGACGCCGTCACAGTTGATCAAGATCTCGGGTGGAATCCTCGCCCCGGTCGAGCGCATCCCACAGCTCCCGGTTGTTCCGATCCGGGTCGCGCGAGGCGTCCGGCGGCCGCTGGGCGGCCACCGGCGTGGTGGCGGGTGCAGGCGTGGTGGCGGGTGCAGGCGGACTGGCGGATGCGTGCGTGGTGCCCGGTGCCGACGTGGTGGCAGATGCCGGCGTGGTGCCGGGCGCGGGCGTCGGGGCGGGGCGGTCGTAGCGGGTGCCCATCCCGGGCCACCGCTGACTCAGTACTCCGGTGGCCACGCCCGCACCGACCACCAGCAGGCCGCCCACGCAGCACAGCAATGGCCAACCCGGCGCGAACCCGGCCGCGACGGCCCGCACGGCCGTCCCGGTCGCCACCGCGCCACCGGCGACCAGCAGCACCCCCAGGACCCGGCGGGGCATTCCGCGGCTGGCCAGCAGCGCGCCCGAGCCGGCCAGCGCGACCAGTGCCACGGCCGGCAACCACGGGTACAGCGCGCCGCCTGATCGGCTGACCCGCTCCGGCGGCAGTGGATCCACCCGGCGCACCACCACGTCCTGCCAGCCCCGCGACGCCGCCCACAGGGTCACCCCGGCACCCGCGGCGCACGCCAGCACCGTCAGCGTCAACTGGCGCCGGGCGTTCACCGCGCCGGGCGAAGGGTCTGCGCCGCCGCGATCGCGGCCAGCACGGCGGCCGCCTTGTTGCGCGTCTCCACCTCTTCGGCCTGCGGGTTGGAGTCGGCGACGATGCCGGCACCAGCCTGGACGTAGGCCATCCCGTCGCGGATCAGGGCGGTGCGGATGGCGATGGCCGTGTCCATGTCCCCGCCGAAGCCGAAGTACCCCACGACACCGCCGTAGAGACCGCGCCGGGTCGGCTCCAGCTCGTCGATGATCTCCATCGCCCGCACCTTCGGGGCACCCGAGAGCGTCCCCGCGGGGAACGTCGCGGCCAGCGTGTCGAACGCGGAGCGGTCGTCGGTGAGCTCGCCCACGACGGTGGAGACGATGTGCATGACGTGGCTGTAGCGCTCCACCGTCATGAATTCGGGCACGTCCACCGTGCCGGGCCGGCACACCCGGCCCAGGTCGTTGCGGGCCAGGTCGACCAGCATGACGTGCTCGGAGCGCTCCTTCGGGTCGGCCAGCAGTTCGGCGGCGAGCGCGGCATCCTCCTCCGGCGTGGCGCCGCGCCAGCGGGTACCGGCGATCGGGTGCAGCAGTGCCCGCCGCGCCCCGTCACCGGCCACGCTGACCTTGACGTGCACCTCCGGCGACGAGCCGACGATGTCGAACCCGTCGAAGCGCAGGAGGTACATGTACGGGCTGGGGTTGGTGGTGCGCAGCACCCGGTACACGTCGATGGGGTCAGCGGTGGTGGCCCGCTGGAAGCGCTGCGACAGCACGATCTGGAAGCACTCCCCCGCCCGGATCGCCTCCTTGGCGGCATCCACAGCCTTCGGGTAGCCCCCGTCCGGCGTGCGGTGCACCACGTCGGTGAACGCGGCCTGCATCGAGGCGCGTTCCACCGTCGACACCATCGGCGGCGTCGGCCGGGACAGGGCGGTGGTCATCGCGTCCAGCCGGCCGATGGCCTGGTGGTACGCCGCCAGCACGGTGGCGTCGTCGGCGTCCGCCCTCGGCAGGATCGCGTTGGCGATGATCACCGCGGCGCCCTCGAAGTGGTCCAGTGCCACGAGGTCGGTGGCGAGCATCATGCCCAGCTCAGGGTGGTGCAGGTCGTCCTCGGCGAGGTCCGGCAGGCGCTCGAACCGGCGCACCGCGTCGTAGGACAGGAACCCGACCAGGCCGCCGGCCAGCGGCGGCAGGTTGAGGCTCTCCAGGTCGGCGTCGGGCGCGGTGAGCGCCTCCACGGTGGCGCGCAGCACCTGCGCCGGGTCCCCGTCGAGCGGTACGCCGGCCGGCGGGGCGCCGTGCCAGTCGGCCCGGCCGTCCCGCTCCACCAGGGTGGCGACACTGCGCACGCCGACGAAGGAGTACCGCGACCAGACCGCGCCGGCCGCACCCGAGCCCTGCTCCGCCGACTCCAGCAGGAACGTGCCCGGGCCGCCGGCGAGCTTGCGGTACACCCCCACCGGCGTCTCCCCGTCGGCGAGCAGCCGCCGGGTCACCGGAACCACCCGGCGATGGCGGGCCAGCTCGCGGAACGTCGCCTCGTCGGGCACCACGGCACCGGTGGTCATGCCAACTCCGTCAATACGTCGGTCAGTTCGTCGGTGAAACAGGTGTGGGTGCCGGTGTGGCAGGCCGGGCCGACCTGCTCGACCGTGAGCAGGACGGTGTCCCCGTCGCAGTCCAGCGCCACCGACCGGACGTGCTGGGTGTGCCCGGAGGTCTCGCCCTTCACCCAGTACTCCTCCCGGCTGCGCGACCAGTAGGTCGCCCGACGGGTGGTCAGCGTACGGTGCAGCGCCTCGTCGTCCATCCAGGCGAGCATCAGCACCTGGTTCGTGCCGTGCTCCTGGACGATCACCGGCACCAGGCCGGCGGCGTTGCGCCGCAGCCGGGCCGCCACCTCGGCGTCGAGGTTCGTCGGAGGTACGGCGGTCGGGGTCACAGGTACGGGTGATGTCACGTCGGCAATTGTTCCGCACCCGGCCGGCGTCGCACCGCCGGCCATCCGGTCGGCCGGTCCGGTGGCCGTACGCGGATCCGGTGCTTGCCCCGGACAGCTATTTCATCTAGCGTTGAGTTCAACAGTTGATGAGTTCTGACGGACTCGGAGGACCCAACCATGGAGAACGCGATCGAGGTCTCGAACCTCGTCGTCGAGCGCGGAGGCCGCGAGGTGCTGAGCGGCATCACCTGCTCGGTGCCTCGCGGGAGCGTCACCGGGCTGCTCGGGCCCAGTGGGAGCGGCAAGACCACCCTCATGCGGTGCATCGTGGGTGTCCAGAAGATCAAGTCCGGATCGGTGACGGTGCTCGGCAAGCCGGCGGGCTCGACCGAGTTGCGCCGCACCCTCGGGTACCTGACCCAGGCGCCGAGCGTGTACGCCGACCTCACCGTCCGGGAGAACGCCCGGTACTTCGCCTCGCTCTTCGGCGTTCCACCGGCCGAGGCCGACCGGGCCGTCAGTGACGTCGGCCTCAGCGCGGCGGCCGGGCAACTCGTCGGCACGCTCTCCGGCGGCCAGCGGGCCCGGGCGTCGCTGGCCTGCGCACTGCTCGGCAACCCTCGGTTGCTGGTGCTCGACGAGCCCACGGTGGGCCAGGATCCGGTGCTGCGACAGGACCTGTGGCAGCGGTTCCACGCGCTCGCCGCCGCGGGCACCACGCTGCTGGTCTCCAGCCACGTGATGGACGAGGCCGGACGCTGCGACCGCCTCCTGCTGATCCGCGACGGCGACCTCGTCGCCGATGACAGCCCGGACGCGATCCGCACCGCCACCGGCACCAGCGACCTGGAAGAGGCATTCCTGCGGCTGGTGCTCTCCACCCAGGACCAGAAGGCGCAGGTGCGTTGAGATGTCACTCCGGATCACCTTCAGTACGGCGGCGCGGATCCTGCGTCAGCTGCGTCACGACCGCCGCACCATCGCCATGATCGTCATCGTCCCGACCGTGCTGCTCACGCTGCTGCGGTTCGTGTTCGACTCGCAGCCGGCGATCTTCGACCGGATCGGTCTGATCATGCTCGGGGTCTTCCCGTTCATCATCATGTTCCTGCTGACCAGCGTGGCGATGCTGCGCGAGCGCACCACCGGGACGCTGGAGCGGCTGCTCACCACCCCGCTGCACAAGCTGGACCTGCTGCTCGGGTACGGCCTCGCCTTCGCGCTCGCGGCCGCCGTGCAGGCCGGCATCGCCGCCGGACTGGCGTACCTGCTGCTCGGGCTGGACACCATGGGCAGCGGCTGGGTCGTGGCCGGAATCGCGATCGCCAACGCGGTGCTGGGGATGGCCGTCGGCCTGTTCGTCAGCGCGTTCGCCCAGAGCGAGTTCCAGGCGGTGCAGTTCATGCCCGCCTTTGTCCTGCCGCAGCTGCTGCTGTGCGGGTTGATCTGGCCCCGGGACCAGATGGTCGGCTGGTTGGAGGGCATCAGCAGGGCGCTGCCGATGACGTACGCGGTCGAGGCGCTCACCGAGGTCGGCGCGCACGCCACCGGCACCGCCACCATGTGGCGCGACCTGGTGGTCATTCTCGGCTGCATCGTCGTCGCCCTACTGTTGGGAGCGGCCACCCTGCGGCGGCGCACAGCCTGACCGGCGAACCCACCGCGAGACCCAGGAAAGACGAGGCAGATGGCACGCACCGGACGGCGCCCCGGCAACCAGGACACCCGCGAGGCAATCCTGGCGGCGGCCCGCAAGGCCTTCGCCGAACGTGGGTACGACGGTGCGTCCATCCGCCACATCGCGACCGGCGCCGGGGTGGACCCGGCGCTTGTCCATCACTACTTCGGCGCGAAGGATCAACTCTTCCTGGCCACCATGAACGCGCCGATGGACCCGGGCAGACTCCTTCCCGAGGTGCTCGCGGGCGGTCTGGACGGGATGGGCGAACGGGTGGTCCGGATGTTCCTGAACGTCTGGGACTCCCCGGCCGGCAGTAGCGCCGCCGCGCTGGTGCGCAGCGCCGTGCAGCACGAATGGTCCGCCCGGATGCTGCGGGAATTTCTCACCACCCAGGTGCTGCGCCGCATCGTCAAGGCCGCGAACCTGGACCCGGCGGAGGCGCCGCTGCGCGGGTCCCTGATCGCATCGCAGATCATGGGGCTGGCCCTCGCCCGGTACATCATCAAGATCGAGCCGCTCGCGAGCGCGCCGCCGGAGACGGTGGTGGCGCTGATCGCACCGACCGTCCAGAGGTACCTGACGATGCCGTTGCCGGTACCGGCTCAGTAGCCGCCGGAGCGGAACCACGAGCGGGCCGCGCCGGTGTTCAGGGCGACCAGGCACAGCACCGGCAGCACCACACCGAGCAGGGCGTTGACCGGGGCGGTGCCGGTGAGATCGAGGTACAGCGTGGCGAGCAGGTTGGTAGCGCTCGCCACGGTCAGCAGCACCCGCGCCCACTGCCGGCCCCGCTGCAGTTGGCGGGCCAGCCCGATCGCGAGAAAACCGCCGACCGCGAGGGCCACACCGACCGGCCAACCGGCCCGGGACAGCAGCTCGGCCCCGCCCGGTGGCAGGTGGATCCCGTCGGTGTACTCCGGACCGCCCAGCGTGGCCAGCGCGATCCAGCCGGCGGCGAGGACGGCCACCGTGCCGCCGAGGATCTGCGCGGCGGCCAGCAGCACGACCGGTGTGGGCGGAGGGCGCCGGGGCTGCGGTACCGCAGGCTCCCCTGGCGGCTCGCCCGGGCCGGGACCTGCGCCGGGACCGGGGTCGGGGCGCCGGCCGGCGCGGTAGCCGGGCCCCACCGGATGCGGCGGCGGGCGACCGGGAGCGTTCCACATGCCTCAAGCTTGCCCCGGCGGGTCCAGCAGGACGGCCGGGGCTCGCCCGACCTCGGATCAGCGCGTCTGCTCCAGCCAGGATGCGTAGAGGCGGCCGTAGACCGAGTCGGACTGCGCGGCCAGCACCTCGTGCGGCCCACGCTGCACGATCCGTCCGCGATCCACCACGACGACCTCGTCCGCCGCCTGGGCGGTGGAGAGCCGGTGGGCGATCGCGACGGTGGTCCGGCCGCGGGTCACCGCCTCGAGGGTGCGCTGCAACCGGACCTCCGTCGCGGGGTCCACCGCGCTGGTCGCCTCGTCCAGCACCAGCAGGTCCGGGTCGGTGAGGTAGGCGCGGGTCAGCGCGACCAGCTGGCGCTCCCCCACCGACAGCGCCTCGCCGCGTTCGCCGACCGGGGTGGACAGACCGGCCGGAAGCGACTCGACCCAGTCGTCCAGGCCGAGTTCGGTGAACGCGAGCAGCAGATCGTCGTCGGACCGGTCGGGTGCCCCGAAGCGGAGGTTCTCCGCCACCGTGGCGTCGAAGAGGAAGCCGTCCTGCGGCACCATCACCACCCGGCGGCGCAGCGAGGAGAACCGCACCTCCGGCAGCGGCACCCCGGAGAGCAGGACCCGGCCCGACGTGGGGTCCATCAGGCGGGTCAGCAGCTTGGCCAGCGTGGTCTTGCCACCCCCCGTCTCTCCCACCACCGCCACCCGGGTCCGCGCCGGGATCGCCAGGTCGACATCCGAGAGCACCGGCGGCCCGCCCGGGTAGGCGAAGGCCACATCGACGAAGCGCACATCGAGCGCCCCTGGCGGAAGATCACGCCCGGCCACGCCGGGGTCGGCGACGTCGGGCACCATGTCCTGCACGTCCAGCACCCGCCGCCAGCCGGCGATCGCGTTCTGCCCCTCGTTGAGCACCTCCGTCGCGATCTGCACCGGCTGGATGAACAGGGTCACCAGAAACAGGAACGCGGTGAGCTGCCCGACCGTCAACTGCCGGTCGGCGCCGAGCAGCACGCCGACCACCAGGACGGCGGCGGTGGCCACACCGGCCATGAACTCGGCCGTGGCGAAGCTGGAGACGCTTGTGGTCTGGGCCCGCAGCTGCGCCGCCCGGGTCCGCTCGATCGCGGTGTCGAGCCGCCGCTCGGTGCGCCCGGCCACACCGTAGGCCCGGATCACCTCGGCGCCGACCACGCTCTCGGCGACCGCGGCCAGCATCGACCCGACCTCGCGGCGCACCACCGAGTACGCCGCGGCGAGCCGCTTCTGGAAGTACCGCACCACCACGACGAGCGGTGCGAACGACGCCCAGGCGACCAGCATGAGCTTCCACGAGTACAGGCCCATCACCACGCTGGCCACGGTGAGCTGCCCCATGCTGACGATCAGGATGATGCCGCCGGACTGCAGGAACTGGCTGATCTGGTCGACGTCGCTGGTCACCCGGGACGTCAGCGAGCCCCGCCGCTCCGCCTGCTGGTGCAGCATGGACAGGTCGTGAATGTGGCGGAAGGTACGCGCCCGGATGCCGGCCAGCGCCGTCTCGCTCACGGTGAACAGGCGGATGTTCATCAGATACGCCGTGGTCGTGGTGGTCAGCAGCACGCAGACGGTGACCGCTGCCACGATGGCCACCACCCGGAGGTCGGGCCCACCCGGCGCGCGCAGGCCCCGGTCGATGCACTGCTGGACCGCGACCGGCACGGCGACCCGGCCCGCGGTGGCAACCACGGCGAGGCCCACCGTGCCGGCGAGCCCGGTCCGCAGCTCCGGAGAGCGGGACAGCCCTCGGCGCAGAATTCCCAACGTCGACTCCGCCGGGGCGGCCTGCGCCGGCGCCGAGGCCGTCATCGGTCGGCCCCCGCGCCGGCGACCAGGTCGACACCGCCGTCGAGGTCGCCGTGGCGGCGCTCGCGCTCCCGCTCCGCCTCGGCGCGCTCGTACGCCGTCACCAGATTGCGGTACCCGGGCACGGTGGCCAGCAGGTCGGCGTGGGCCCCGCGGGCCAGCACCCGGCCGTGTTCCACGTAGACCACCTCGTCGGCGAGGGTGATGGTGGCCCGCCGGTACGCCACCACGAGGATCGACGCCCGGACGCCGGCCGCCCCGCCCGTCGTCGGGTCGGCGTCGCGCAGCGCGTGCAGGATCGCCGCCTCCACCCGGGGATCCACCGCGCTGGTCGCGTCGTCCAGGATCAGCAGCCGTGGTCGGCCGGCGAGCGCACGGGCCAGGGTGACGCGCTGCCGCTGCCCGCCGGAGAGCGACGTGCCGCGCTCCCCGACCAACGCGCCCAGCCCGTCCGGGAGGGCCGAGACGAACGCGTCGACCTGGGCCAGCCGCAACGCCTCCCAGACCCGTTGGTCGTCGATACCGGGCCGGTCCAGCGCGACGTTGCCCCGCACCGTGTCGTCGAAGACGAACGGCACCTGCGGCACGAGCGCCACCGTGGCGGTCAGGCCGGCCTGGGTCAGCTTGCGGACGTCCGTGCCGTCGATGCCCACGGTGCCCGCATCCGGATCCACCAGCCGGGCCGCGAGCCCGGCGATCGTGGATTTGCCCGAACCCGTGGGCCCCACCAGCGCGACGGTCCGGCCGGCGGGCACCTGGAAGCTCACCCCCCGCAGCACCGGTTGCCCCTCGACGTAGGAGAAGTCGACGTCATCGAAGGTCAGCGCGGCCGGCCGGCCGATCGGCGGCAGGACCTCGACGCCGTACACCATGTCGCCGGTGGCGCTGAGCACGCGCTGCACCCGGTCCCAGCCGACGACGCTGCGCGGCAGTTCGGCGAGCACCCAGCCGATCGCACGGACCGGGAAGGCGAGCACGGTGAACAGGAACGCGACGCTGACCACCTCGGAGACCGAGGCGGCGCCCTGGCGCAGCCGCCAGGTGCCCACCACGAGCACGGTGAGCGTGCCCAGGCTGGGCAGTGCGTCGAGGATCGGATCGAACAGCCCGCGCACCCGACCGACCCGGATCATGGCGTCGCGCAACTGGGTGGCGCGCGCCTCGAACCGCCGGGTCTCTTCGGCCTCCCGGCCCATCGTTTTGACGACCAGCGCGCCGTCGAAGCTCTCGTGCGCGATCGCGCTCACCTCGGCGCGCAGCTGCTGGGCGTTGGCGACCCGGGGCGCGATCCGGCGGGAGTACGCCAGGTTGAGCGCCAGCAGGGTCGGAAACAGCGCCACCCCGACCAGCGCCAGAACCCAGTCGGTCAGGAACAGCGCGGCCACCGCCGCCACCAGCATCACGATGGTGCCCACGGCGAACGGCATCGGGGCGATCGGGTACCAGGCCGACTCCACGTCGGCGTTGGCGTTGGACAGCAGCGTGCCGGTCTGGTGGCGGTGGTGCCAGCTCAGCGGCAGTTGCAGGTACCGGCGGGTGACCGCACGGCGGTAGGTGGCCTGCAGGCGGTACTGCATCGCGCCGGCACCCACCCGACGGGCGAACAGGCCGACCACCCGCCCCAGGCTCACGGCCAGGACGGCGCCGGCGCCGGCGGTCAGGGCCAGGACCCCCACCCGCCCGGTGTCCAACGCCGGTGTCACCACCCCCCCGACGACGGCGCCCACCACGTACGCCGTGGCGATCGTCAGCAGGCTGAAGAGGGTGCTGCCACCAACGGAGACGAGAAACAGCCGCGGCTGGAGCCGAATCGCCCGGCCCAGCACGCGCAGCCCTCGACCGATGACGTTGCCGCTGGTCAAATTCGCACTCCTCCGTAAGTTCTCCCGGGCTGTCCCTATCCTTACCGACCCGGGTGCGCACCGCACAGCGGCACCCCTCGGGCGCCCATTCCACAAGCTTCGCGAACATCGCGGTACGCCAGGCCGGAACGTCGTGATCGGCGCGCGCGGACTAAGCTCGCCGCATGGTGCGATACGCCCGGCGCGAACGGGAATCCCTCGCCGACGCGCTCGGGGCGGTGCCGCCGGACGCGCCGACGCTCTGCGCTGGCTGGTCGGCCCGCGACCTCGCCGCCCACATCGTGCTGCGGGACCGGCGGCCGATCGCGGCCGCGGGGATCCTGCTCAAGCCGCTGCGCGGGATCAACGAGCGGACCCAGCGACGGCTCGCCGCCGGCGACTACGCGGAGCTGGTCGCGACGGTCCGACAAGCGCCGAAGCTGAGCCCGATGAGTGTGCCCAAGCTTGACGAACTGGGCAACACGCTGGAGTTCTTCGTCCACACCGAGGACGTACGCCGGGCGCAGCCCGACTGGCAGCCCAGGTCCCTCGATGCCGGCCTGGTCGACGCGCTCTGGGGCCGGGTGGGTGGCGTGGCCCGGCTGGCGCTGCGGCGGGTTCCGGCCGCCATCACGCTGGTGGCGCCGGGCCGGCCGCCGGCGCGGGGCGGCGCGGGCGGGCCGGCGGTCGAGATCCGCGGGGATCCCGGCGAGCTTCTGCTCTTCTGCAGTGGCCGCCAACAGGCGGCCCGGGTCGAGTTCGACGGCCCCGCCGACGTCGTGGCGCGGCTGCGCGACGCCCGTCTGGGACTCTGACGGCACCGAAACCGCCGGAACGCTAGCCGCGCGTGGTGTACCCGTCCTACCCTTGCCAGCACAGCGCGCGTGACGGGTGTCACGCCTGCGTTTCGGGAGGCGACGCACCATGACAGAGCACGGACCGCGCCGGGATCTGCCGTACCGATCGGTCCCGGACATGTTCCTGCAACGGGTGGAGCAGACGCCCGACCGACGGGCGCTGGCCCACCCTGCCCCCGGAGACGCCGGCGAACCGGTCTGGCTGACCTGGTCCCAGGTGGCCGCCCGCGCCAAGGCGATCGCCGCCGGCCTTGTCGACCTCGGCGTGGCGTCGGAGGACCGGGTCGCGATCCTGTCCAACACCAGGCTGGAGTGGGTGCTGGCTGACCTCGGCGTGATGTGTTCCGGCGCTGCCACCACGACGGTGTACCCGACCACCGCACCCGAGGACGCGCAGTACATCGTGCGCGACTCCGGCTCCAGGGTGGTCATCGCCGAGGACGCCGACCAGGTGGCGAAGTTGGTCGGCGCCGGCCTGACCGACCTGCTCGCCATCGTGGTGCTCGACGGCACCGCCGGCCCCGCCGGCACGGCCGGCACCGCCGCCTCTACCGAGGTGCCGGTGCTGACCCTTGCCGAGCTGGAGCGCCGCGGCGCAGCTGTCCTCGCCGACCGGCCCGGGCTCATCGAGGAGATCGTGGAGACCATCAGCGGCGACCAGCTGGCCACGCTGATCTACACCTCGGGCACCACGGGCCGGCCCAAGGGCGTGGAGCTGGAGCACGCCGGCTGGGTATGGGAAGGCGAGACCCAGTGGGAGACCAAGCTACTGCGCCCCGATGACCTGCAGTACCTCTGGCTGCCGCTGTCCCACTCGTTCGGCAAGACACTGATCTGCGGGGTCATCTACGTCGGCACGCCGACGTACGTGGACGGCCGGGTCGACAAGCTTGTCGAAAACCTCGGCAAGGTCAGGCCCACGCTCATGTGCGCGGCACCGCGGGTCTTCGAGAAGGTGTACAACCGGGCGGTGACCACCGCGCAGGACGCCGGCGGGGCCAAGCTCAAGATCTTCAACTGGGCGGTCGGCGTGGGCCGCAGGGCCGCCACGGAGCGGCTCGCCGGCCGGCAGCCAAGTGGCCTGCTGGCGGTGCAGCACAGGGTGGCCGACAAGCTGGTCTTCAGCAAGCTGCGGGCCCGTCTCGGCGGGCGGATCCGGGTCATGGTCTCCGGCGCTGCGCCGCTGTCCAAGGACATCGCCGAGTTCTTCCACGCCGCCGGACTGCCGGTGATGGAGGGGTACGGGCTGACCGAGACGTTCGCCGGCGCGTTCATCAACCGCGACGACAAGGTCAGGCTCGGCACCGTCGGGCAGAAGCTCGGCTACGACCTGGAGTGCCGGATCGCGGAGGACGGGGAGATCCAACTGCGCGGCACGTCGGTGATGCGCGGCTACCACAACCTGCCGGAGGAGACGGCCGCCGCCTTCACCTCCGACGGGTACTTCTGCACCGGTGACATCGGCGAGCTCGACGACGAGGGGTTCCTGCGGATCACCGACCGGAAGAAGGATCTGATCAAGACCTCCGGCGGCAAGTACGTGGCGCCCAGCTACATCGAGGGTCTGTTCAAGTCGATCAACCCCTACGTGTCCCAGGTGGTGGTGATCGGTCAGGCCCGCAACTACGTCAGCATGGTGATGACGCTGGAGCCCGAGGCGATCGCCGGCTGGGCCGCCGGTGGCCCGCTGGCCGGCAAGCCGTACGCTGAGATCGTCGCCTCCCAGGAGGCGCACGACATGGTGGCCGCCTCGATCAAGGAACTCAACGACCGGCTCAACAAGTGGGAGACGGTCAAGAAGTTCACCATCCTGCACCGGGATCTGTCCATTGAGGACGGAGAGCTGACCCCGTCGATGAAGGTGAAGCGGCGCATGGTGGAGACGACGTTCGCCGACGACATCGAGAAGATGTACGCCGGAACGATGGCGAACCGGTAACGCTCCGCCGCCGGACGGCCGCCCCGCACCGATCTCCCTCCGCCGGGGCGGCGGCACCTGGTTGGATGCGCCAGGATGGTGGCTGTGCGATATCACACCGCGATAGAGGTGTCGTACCTCCCTCAGGAAGGGATCTCCGACGCCGCCCTGGCCAGCCTGCAGGCAGCCACACTCAGTGATCTCGAGGCCGGTGCCAGCACGTACGACATCGTCGACTTCGCCATGACCGCCGAGCTCGGGAGGAGCGTGCACCTCACCGCCGCACTGCGGGGCAAAACCGTCGCCGACCTGACGAGCCCGCTGGATGCCCTCCGGCTGCTCGACATCTCGCTGCGGCGCGCCCTGATGCACGCCGGCCTCTTCGAGGAGTTCGACGTCGCCCGCCGCGCGATGCGGGTCAGCCCGCTGTAGCGGAGTCCAGCCCTCGGCTGGCGCCCCTGCCGGCCCGGCAGTTGACCAGGTGGGTGACGGCGGCGACGCGGCGTTGCACGCGGACCGAATCGGCGACCGCGGCGCGGTCAAGGATGGCGCGGGCGGCGTCGAGATCGCCAGATCGGGCATGGCCTTCGGCGAGCCACGTCTGGTAAAGGGCCACTTCGCGCGCGTGCGCCGGGTTGTAGCTCCCGAGGGCGCGGGTGAGGAGCGGCTCCGCGGCGGCCGGCATGCCCAGTTCGATCAGGCATCGGGCCGCCATGATGTCGATCTCGGCGCGGTTGAGCCAGTACACCCATTCGGGTTCCACCGTGGTGTCGCGGCGCTCGTCGAAGGTGTCGTCAACGGCGTCCAGGACCCGGCGGGTGGCGTCGGCGTCGTGCACCCGAGCGGCGGCCCAGGCGAGGCGTTCCAGCAGCAGCACCCGGACGACGGGTGGGGCGTGCGCCGCTCCGGTCACGGCGGACCGGGCGATCAGCAATGCGTCGTCGGGCTTGCCGATGTTGGCGATCTGGTAGCTGAGGCTGGACAGCAGTTGGCCGCCCAGCGCCCGGTCTCCGGCGGCCTCCGCGGCGGTGAGGCCGGACAGGTAGAGGCGCTGCGCGTGCTGGTGGTGCCCGGCGTCGCTGGCGACCCACCCGGCCAGTTGGGAAAGCTCCCCGACCACGGTCAGCAGGCGCGCGCCGACCTGCGGCGGGTACGACGCCTCACGGGCCAGGCGCTCGGCCCGGTCGAGTTCGGCGAGGACCACCGGCAGCAGCGCCGCACTGCCCACGGTGTCGTCGAGATGACGCAGCTCAACGACCCGCGCTCCCAGCTTGTCGATCAACGTATGGCCGATGCGTCTGCCGGCGTCCAGGTGCCGGATACCCGGCGCGTCGCCGACCAGCCAGTTGTGCGCCGCCCGCACCGGGTCCTGCGGGGAGCCGATCGGCACGCCGAGGACCTGCTCGTAGCGTTCGATGACCGCGGCGGTGACCGGCCGGCGACCGGTTTCGACCAGGCCGAGGTACGGCTTGCTGAAATGGGTCAGCGCGGCCATGCCGGCCAGGCTGTAGCCGGCGGTCTCGCGGGCCGTGCGCAGGTGCGTTCCGAGGTTGGCGCTGTCGGTTGTAGACGGTGGAAGACCCTCGCCTGCTTCCATGGTGATCTCTTTCCGCTGATTCTGGGTTCAGGCCCAGCGGGAACGCGCATCGAGTCCGGACCGGTTGGTGCCACCCGGGGAAGGCCGGATCGGGTCGAAGATCACTCTTCCGACCCGGTGTGGACCGGCCTTCCCCACCGTAGACCACCGACGGGAGGACGGGACACCATGTCGATGCACCTGCCGGTCCGCCCCGGCTGGATGTGCGCAGCATGCGCCCTGCCGTGGCCGTGCCCGAGCCGCCAGCGGCAACTGCTCGCGGAGTACGAGGGCGCACGGGTGTCGTTGATGCTGTACCTGGCGGGGCACTTCGTCGACGCGTGCGCCGATCTACCAGGGACTCCCGCCGGGACGCTGTACCGTCGGTTCCTCGGCTGGCCGGACCAGGCCGCCCGGAACGCCCGCTGGTAGGGCGGCGTCATCCGGTCCGGCCGGCGCGCCCCGGCGCGGGACGACGCGGTGGACCGACGCCAGCACCAGCCCTGTCACCACACCCGCTGTGCCGGCGATTCCCGCCGCGCCACCGGCGTACGCGGCGAACAGGCGTTGCCGGCTCAGCTCCTCCGGCGACGTGGGCAACGCCTGGTCGGTGAGCCACACCGCCACGGCCACCGCCAGCAGCGCGATGCCGACGAACAGCAGCACGGCGACCGAGGCCCGGTGCGCCGCCTGCCCGGTCTGGAACGCCTCCCGATGCTGGGCAAGCAGCAGGAGGAACCCGGCCAGGGCCGCCCAACCGCCGGCGATCAGCAGCGCCGCGACGGCGTCGCTGGGCCGGTGCCACCCGGCGGAGAGGGTCGCCACCCCGGCGAGCGCGGCGTACCCGGCGGCGATCACCGCGCCGACCGCGCGCACCCTGGCCGGCAGCACCAGGACCAGCGCGATCGCCACCGACGCGGCCACCGTGGTGTGACCGCTCGGCAGGCTGTTGCCGGCCGCCGCCCGGGCCTCGTCGACGCCCAGGTCCGGGCGGGTGATCAGATATTTGAGCACCTGGGTGGTGACGTTCGCACCCACGATCAGGGTGATCGCGACGACGGCGAGCAGCACCCGGCGTCGGATCAGCGCGATGAACCCGATCACCGCGGTGGCGATCGCCAGCGACACCACCGACATGGCGTTGAGCGTGGTGTCGACCAGCCCGTCGACGGTGCGGCGGCCGATCGTGTTGCCCGCCAACGCCGCCGTGTCGAGCAACTGGCCATGCTCGGTGGTCACGAAGAAGCGCCAGACCAGAAGGAACACCACCGCGTGAGCGGCGCCGAGCAGCGCCAGCCACGTCAGGTACCCCACCGCCCGCATCCGCACAGGCAAACGTTATCCGGTCCGACAAGCGCCCGCGGCGGGACCTGCGGCGAATGCGCTGTGTCCGGCACCCGGTCGGTACTAGCGTCTGGTCATGGCTGACGACCCGAGACTCACGAAGATCATGCTGGCCGAGTCGGAGATCCCGCGACAGTGGTACAACATCGTCGCGGATCTGCCGGCCCCACCACCGCCGGTGCTGCATCCGGGCACCCTGCAGCCGATCGGTCCGGACGACCTGGCGGCACTGTTCCCGATGGCGCTGATCGAGCAGGAGGTCACCACCGAGCGCTACGTCGACATCCCGGATGAGGTGCTCGACGTGTACCGGCTCTGGCGACCCTCGCCGCTGTACCGGGCGCACCGCCTGGAGCGGGCGCTGGGCACCCCGGCGAAGATCTTCTACAAGTACGAGGGCGGTTCGCCGGCCGGCTCGCACAAGCCGAACACGGCCGTGGCGCAGGCGTACTACAACGCGGCGGCAGGCGTCCGCCGGCTCACCACCGAGACCGGTGCAGGCCAGTGGGGCACCGCGCTGGCGTTCGCCTGCGCCCAGTTCGACCTGGCCTGCGAGGTGTGGCAGGTCCGGGCGAGCTACGACCAGAAGCCGTACCGCAAGATCATGATCGAGACGTTCGGCGGCGTCATCCACCCCTCGCCGTCGAGGCTCACCGCCGCCGGCCGCGCGGTCCTCGCCGAGCACCCGGACTCCCCCGGCTCGTTGGGCATCGCGATCAGCGAGGCCGTCGAGGTCGCCGCCGGCGCGGCGGACACCAACTACGCCCTGGGCAGCGTGCTCAACCATGTGCTGCTGCACCAGACCGTGATCGGCGAGGAGGCGCTGCTGCAACTGGCCAAGGTGGGCCTGACCCCGGACCTGATCGTCGGGTGTACCGGCGGCGGCTCCAACTTCGCCGGCCTGGCGTTTCCGTTCCTGCGCGAGAAGCTGGCCGGCCGGATGGCGCCGGTGATCCGCGCGGTGGAGCCGGCGGCCTGCCCCACGCTCACCAAGGGCGTGTACGCCTACGACTTCGGCGACACCGCCGGCATGACACCGCTGATGAAGATGCACACCCTCGGGCACGACTTCATCCCGGACCCGATCCACGCCGGTGGGCTGCGCTACCACGGCATGTCGCCGTTGATCTCGCACATCCACGAACTCGGCCTGATCGAGGCGGTGGCCAGGACGCAGCGGGAGTGCTTCCAGGCGGGGGTACAGTTCGCCCGCACCGAAGGCATCGTCCCCGCGCCGGAGCCCACCCACGCGTTGGCCGCGTGCATCGAGGAGGCGTTGCGGTGCAGGGAGACCGGCGAGGCGAAGGTCATCCTCACCGCGCTCTGCGGGCACGGCCACCTCGACCTGCCCGCGTACGGCTCGTACCTGGCCGGCGAGATGGTGGACCGGGAACTGTCCGACGAGGACCTGGCCGCCGCCGTGGCCTCACTGCCACCGGTGCCCGCCTGACCGCACGGGTAGGACAAGATGACTCGGGTAGCAACCCACCACAGGCCAATCGCAGCAGGAGGAGTTCCTATGGAGAAGCCCGACGTCGGCCCGATCGACGGCACCCCGCCGGCCGACCTCGTGATCGACGACATCACCGTCGGTGACGGTCCCGAGGCCAAGAAGGGCCAGGTCGCCACCGTGCACTACGTCGGTGTGGCGCACTCATCCGGTCGTGAGTTCGACGCGTCGTGGAACCGTGGCGACCCGTTCAGCTTTCCGCTCGGCGGCGGCCGGGTCATCGCCGGCTGGGACCAGGGCGTCGTGGGCATGAAGGTCGGCGGCCGGCGCAAGCTCGTCATCCCACCCCACCTGGGGTACGGCGACCGCGGTGCGGGCGGCGCGATCAAGCCGGGCGAGACGCTGGTCTTCGTCGTCGACCTGATCTCGGTGGGCTAACTGCCCGCCGGGGAGCCGAGCCCGCGGGCGATCCGGTAGAGCGCCTCCGGGTCTTCCTGGGCAGCCATCCGTTGCATCCGCTGCGCGGCGCCCGGGAGCCGGGCGAGCAACGGGAACGCGGTGTCCCTGGCTCGGCACAGCGCCGGGTTGGTCAGCGACGACACCCTGGCCAGCGCATCGGAGCGATTCTGAACCCCGCGGACGGCACGCCGCCGCCGGGCACCGTACCGCGCCAGGGCAGCATCGAGCGGCTGGTGGCCGGCGCCGAAGAGCTCGGCCACCAGCACCGCCGCGTCGACCAGCGCGCTGTTGGCGCCCTGCCCCAGGTTGGGCGCCATCGCATGCGCCGCGTCGCCGAGCAGCACCAGCCGACCGTCGGCCCACCGCGCACAGTCCACCCGCACCACCTCATTGACCAGCAGGTCGGAGAAGGTCGTGACGGCGGCCAGCACCGGAGCCGACACCGGCAGGACGGCGCCCCACCCGGCGCGGAGCGCGGCCAGGTCCCGCGCGCGGACCGCCTCCGCCACCGCGGGCGCCGTCGCCGCGGCGTAGAAGTAGGTGGTCGTGGCGTCGACCGGCGCGCCGCCGAAGAGGCCCAGCCCGGTCCAGTACTCGCCGGACAGGCCGAACCCGGCGCCGGTGACCATGCCCCGCAGGTACGTCGCGCCGGTGGGCCGGACCCGTGCGCGGAACGCCCCGCTGGCGCGCACGATCGATCGGACACCGTCCGCACCGACCACCAGATCGGCCCGCACCGACCGGATCCCGCCTCCGGAGCGCACCTGCACGGTGCCGCCGGGGCTCGCGGCAGCCACCTCGGTGCCGAAGCGCGTCTCGATCCCGGGCTGGGCGGCCACCGCGTCCAGCAGGACGCGGTGCAGGTCGCTGCGGCGCAGGACCAACGGCGCCGTCGCGGCCGGATCGGCGTCGGCCGGGGCGAACGCCGCG
Source organism: Micromonosporaceae bacterium (assembly GCA_035296325.1). GTDB lineage: Bacteria > Actinomycetota > Actinomycetes > Mycobacteriales > Micromonosporaceae > DATHBD01. The sequence goes on from DATHBD010000031.1 coordinate 52,030, forward strand.
ATCGTGGCGCCGTCGCCGTTGCGGATCACCGCATCCGTCATCCGACTGCCGTGCGCGTCGAGCCGCTCCCCCAGCCCCAGGCCCTGAAGCACCGCCAGCCCGTTGGCCTGCAGGAGAATCGCCGCCCCCACCTGGCCCGGCTCGGCAACCCGCTCCACCAGCGTGACCGCCGCGCCGGCCCGGGCCAGCAGCAGCGCGGCGGTCAATCCGCCGATGCCGCCCCCGACCACAGTGACGTCCCGCACAGCACTCCTCCCCACGATGCTCAGTCCGTGCTGAGCGCTCGCTCGACACCGGGCTCACGCGGCCCGAGAAACACCGGATCCCGATGCGACGCCACGTCCACCACCGCTTTCACGCAGGCCCCATACTCCCGCGTCGCGCTGGCGCGCCACGGCCGGGTGTACTGGCGCACCGTGTCGTCGCCGACGCCCACAGCGTCGACGCCCAGGCGGCGGCACAGCGTCACGGCGCGGGGCAGGTGGTAGGTCTGGGTGACGACGACCGCGCGGCGTACGCCGAAGATCCGGCCGGCCCGCGCGCAGGAGTCGTAGGTGTCGAAGCCGGCATGGTCCAGCACGATCCGGCCCTGCGGAACACCGTGCTCGACGAGCCATCGCCGCATCGCGTCCGGCTCGTCGTACTCCCATCGGCCGTGGTCGCCGGAGACCAGGATCGCCTGCACCCGGCCGGCGACGAACAGCCGCTGCGCGATGGCCAGCCGGGCGGCGAGGAAGGGCGACGGCACGCCGCCCGGGTCGACCTGCGTCCCCAGGACCAGGGCGACCGGCGCCGCCGGCACGGCGTCCTCGCTGTACAGATAGGGCTGCGCCGCGGTGCGTACCCAGGCGACGCTGGCGACCGTACCGGCCGTTGCCAGCAATGCCGTGGCGGCACCGATCGCGGCGACCCGCCGCAGCCGGCGCAGCGCTCTGGGGGCGGGGATGGGCCACGCACGTTCCCGCATCGGGCCAGTTTCGCACCGCCGGTCAAGCCTTCCGTCAAGCCGGCCCGTCGCCCGGCCTGGCCCGATCGGCCAGGAACCGCTCGAGTTCCGCCCCGAGCTGGTCCGCGGTGGGTAGCGGGCCGGCGCTGGCCAGCAGGTCGGGGCCGGTGCGGCCGCGGACGTACGCGTCGTACTGCTGCTCCAGCCCGCGGACCAACGCGGTCGCCTCCTCCGCCTGCGCCACCTGCTCGTCCACCTCGGCCCGCATCGCCGCCGCCGCGTCATGCAGCGGCCCGGTCGGCAGCAGCAGGCCGGTGGCCCGGGAGACCGACGTCAGCAGCAGTTCGGCCGCGGCCGGGTACTCGTTCTGGGCCAGGTAGTGCGGCACGTGGACGGCGAAGCCGAGCGCGTCGTGACCGCGCTGGCCGAGGCGGTACTCCAGCAGGTGACCGGCGCTGGCCGGCACCCGCACCGATGACACCCAGGCCTCGTGGCCGGCGATCAGCTCCGGTCGGGTGGCGTGCGCGATCACGCCACCCGGTCGGGTGTGCGGCACCGCCATCGGGATGGCGTTCAGGCCGACCGTCAGCCGCACCCCGAGTTGCTCCACGAGCCGCTGCAGCGCGGCGATGAACCGCTCCCACTGCAGGTCCGGCTCCGGGCCGGAGAGGAGCAGGAACGGCATCGCGTCGTCGTCGTGCAGCAGGTGCAGCGCCAGCCTGGGCTCGTCGTAGCTCTCCCAATGATCTTCGCGGAAGTCGAGCAGCGGCCGCCGGGAGCGGTAGTCCAGGAGCTGGTCGATGTCGAAGGTGGCAACGACCTGGGGGTTGCCGGTACGCAGCAGGTGCTCCGCCGCGAGCCTGGTGGCGCTGCCGGCGTCGACGAACCCGGTCATCGCCTGGACGAGCACGGGGCGGTCCAGTTCCGGCAGCTCCGGCGCTACCTCGTACAGGTCGTCTGGGTCCAGCATGGCGTCAGCCCTCCCGCGGCACCGACGTGACGCTTCACCGGCATTGAACCCGATCGCCGGCCCGGACATTCCGGCCGGGGTACCGGGCCACCCGGCCGTGGCACGGCCGGCCGCGTGTCGCGCCTCGATGCCGGCGCGCCTCGAGGCCGGCGCACTTCGACGCGGGTCGCGGCTCGACGGCGGCGCAGTTCACGGGCGGGGGGTGTGTCGGGTCCAGGGACGGCGTTGCGACCGGCGGGGCTGCGTGGCGGCGAGGCACTTGGGGCAGATGTACCCGACCTGGTCCGTCGCCGTGAGCTCGTCGCTGCCGCGGTAATCCCACCGGACGTGCGGGAAGCGGCGCAGCCCGGCCCGGGCCAGCGGCACGCCGCACAGCGTCTGGTTGGTACCCGGGTGCCACGCGTGCACCTCGCCCGCCGGCAACCGGACACCCTCCGCACCCCACCACTGACCCGACGCCGCGACCGCTGCTCCTCCTGCCACCCCCGTCTGCTTCCCGGTGCGATGCGCGTTACACCCGCGTAGCCGATCCATCGCGGTCCGGCGTGACATGCTGCCGACGTGAACACCGCCCGCCTGATGTGGACGTTGTACGAACCGGTCCACGCCCTCACGTACTTCAGCCCCGGGGCCCGCGCCGCTTTCGAGGCCGCCGGGCTGCGCGGTTTCTGGCGGGGGTACTTCGCCGGCCGGGCCGCGCCGCTCGGGGCGGTCGCCGCCGCTCCGGTGACCGCAGCGTTCTTCAGCTTCGCGCCCGGCATGGTTTCCCGCGCGCTCCCCGACGTGTGGCAGCGTGCGACGCCCGACGACGCCCTTCGCGCGCGACTGGACGGCGTGACCACCACGCTGGCCGGACTCACCGCGGACCGCCCGGCCGATGACATCGCCGAGGCGGCCGACCTGCTCGCGGCCGCGGCGGCCCGGGTCGGGACGGCCGGGCGGGTGCTCGGGGCGGCCAACGCCGCCCTGCCCGTACCCGTCGCACCGCTGGAGCGGCTCTGGCAGGCCGCCAGCACGCTCCGCGAGCACCGCGGCGACGGCCACGTCGCGGCTCTCGTCGCCGCCGACCTCGGCCCGTGCGAGGTGCTGGTCTGGCGCGGCGCGCTCGACCTGCGCCGTGATCAACTGCAGCCGGCCCGCGGCTGGAGTGACGACGACTGGGAGGCCGGTCGGCTCCGGCTGGTCCGACGCGGATGGCTGGACCCGGCCGGTCGACCGACCGAGGCCGGCGTGGCGGGCCACCGCTGGATCGAGGAGACCACCGACCGGGCCGCCGCCGGGCCGTGGGACGGCGTCGACACCGACCGGCTGCGGGCCCTGCTGACGCCGATCGCCCGCGCCTGCCGGGCCACGCTGCCCGACGTGAACGCCATCGGACTCCCGGAGCCGGCTGAGCCGGCGGGCGGGCGGTGATCCATGTGTACCGTCCTGCTGCGCTTCGCGCCCGGCACCAGGTGGCCGCTGCTGCTGGCCGCGGTCCGCGACGAGTTCGTCGGCCGCCCGTGGGATCCGCCGGCCGCGCACTGGCCCGACACCCGGTACGTCGGTGGCCGGGACCGGGTCTCCGGAGGGACGTGGCTGGCGGTGCGCCCGGGCGGGCCGCCCGCGGTGGCCGCGTTGCTGAACGGGGTACGGCTTCCCCCGCCGGCCAACGGCGTACGGCACAGCCGGGGTGATCTTCCGCTGGCGGCGCTGGCGGGTGCGCCGCTCCCGGCCGGGGAGGAGCTCCGCCGGTACGACGGGTTCCACCTGCTTGTCGGCACGGCGACGGCGGTGACCGTGTCCACCTGGGACGGCACTGCCCTGACGGCCCGGGCGGTCGTGCCGGGCGACCACATCGTGGTCAACGACGGCGTGGACGTGGTGGGCGATCCGCTGGTCCCGTACTTCGCACCGGTCCTGGCCGGCGCCGCGACGCCCGACCCGGAACCGGGCCTGAGCACGGCGCAGGCCTGGGGGGACTGGGTCGACCTGCTGACCGGGGACGGGCTCGCCCGGGACGATCCGCGTGCGCTGATCGTCGCGGTGGAGCACCTCGGCCAGGCGTACGGCTCAACCTCGGCGACGCTTGTCGCGCTGGGCGGGTCGGCGGTGCGCTACGACTTCACCGCAGACCCGGGCGACCCTTCCCGGTGGACCGAGGTGGCGTTGGCGGGAGCCGGCGACGACGGCGGCCCGGCCGGGCTCGACGAGTGAGCCGGCCGGGTGCCGGAGGCCGTCATGCGGTGGGGGTGGGGGTGAACGTCACGGGCGCGGGGACGATCCGGGGCTCGGCCGGCATCAGAATCCACAGGATGGGGTAGATCAGAATCTGGCTGCCCGGGATCACCATCAGGATCAGCACGAACAGCAGCCGAGCGGGCCACGGGTCGATCCCGAACCGCCGTCCCAGACCGGCGACGACGCCGGCGAGGAGTCGGTCGTTCTGCGGCCGGACCAGCCCTTGACTGCGGAAGGTCTGGTGGATGTCGTTCATGATGGGATGCTGTCCTCTCGGGGGCTCGATGTCGTGGAAGTCGATGTCGTGGAACTCGATATCTGAAGTCTGCGCCGCTGCCGCCGGCGCAGCATCGGGGAACGGCCCTGGCCCGACCCTGAGGTCGGGCCGGCAGGGTACTCAGGGTCACGGGTAAGGGACGCGACATGTCATCGGTGCGGATCGGCCTGTGCGGTGCCAGCATGGCGCTGCCCGCCTATGCCGAGCGGTTCCGTGTGCTCGAGGTGCAGCAGACCTTCTACGAGCCGCCCCGCGACGCGACGTTGCACCGCTGGCGGGCGAGCGTGCCGCCGGCGTTCGAGTTCACCATCAAGGCCTGGCAACTCGTGACGCACGAGTCGCGCAGCTCCACCTACCGGCGGCTGCGCACCCCGTTGACGCCGGCCGAGCGCGCCGAGGTCGGCGGATTCCGCTGGACGCCGGTGGTGGAACGGGCGTGGCAGACGACGCTGCGCTGTGCCTCGATCCTGCGGGCGACAGCCATCCTGTTGCAGTGCCCGGCCAGCTTCCGACCCACCGAGGTCGCCATCGACCGGCTGCGCGAGTTCGTCGGGAAGGCGGAGCGACCGGCCGGGGTCCGGCTGCTGTGGGAGCCGCGCGGCCCGTGGCCCGACGAGGTGGTGCGGGGCCTCTGCGCCGAGTTGGACCTGATCCACGCCGCCGATCCGTTCCTGCGACCGAGCCTCACCCCCGCGCTGGCGTACTACCGGCTGCACGGCATCACCGGCGCACGCCACGTGTACACCGACGCGGAGCTCGCGGACCTGACCAGGACGGTGGGCGACGGGCCGGCGTACGTGATGTTCAACAACCTGCCCCGGGCGGCGGACGCCTGGCGCTACAGCCAGCTGCTGCGCGCCGCCCCTCAGGCGCCTGCTCCTCGAGCGACCACGCCTCAGGCCACCACGGCCGGGGAGGACCACGCGTAGCGCCGGGGCCGGTCCAGGTCGCGGCGCGCCACGGCGAGCCGGGCAACGGCCTCGACCAGGTCGGGCACCGGCAGCGTGTACGGCAGGCGCAGGAACCGCTCCATGGTGCCGTCCGCGCTGAACCGCGGGCCCGGCGCGATCCGCACACCCAGTTCCTCGGCGGCCCGGGCCAACGCGCTGGAGACCGGTGCATCCAGCTCGACCCACAACGAGAGCCCCCCGTCCGGCGTACGGAACCGCCACTCGGGAAGCTCCGCGCGCAGCGCGGCGATCAGCGCGTCCCGGCGCTGGGTGAGCTGGAGCCGGCGCGCCGAGATCAGCGCGTCGCCGCGGTCCAGCAGTCGCACGGCGACCAACTGGTCGAGCACCGGGGATGCCATGTCCACGCTGACCCGCGCCGCCGCCAGGCGAGCCACCAGTGGGGCGGCCGCGCGCACCCATCCGATCCGCAGCCCGCCCCAGAACGGCTTGCTCATCCCGCCGATGGTGAGCACCCGGGCACCCCGGTCGAACCCCGCGACGGCCGTCGGCACTCCTGCGCCGTCCAGGCGAAGCTCGGTGAACGACTCGTCGATGACGAGGTCCGTGCCGGCCGCGTGCGCCGCCGCTGGCAGCCGCTCGCGCAGCGCGTCGTCCATGAGCAGACCGGTGGGATTGTGGAAGTCCGGGATCAGGTACGCCAGGCGGGCCTGGGTCGCGCGCAGCGTGGCGAGCAGCAGGTCGGCGTCCCACCCGTCGGGCGCCAGACCGTACGACGTGACCCGGGCCCGCGCGGCGGCGAACGCGGCGAGCGCGTTCGGGTAGGTCGGTGACTCCACGAGTACCCGCTGGCCGGGCGCGACGAGCAGCCGCAGGACGAGGTCCAACGCGTGCTGCACCCCGTTGGTGATCACGATCTGGTCCGGCTGGGTGGGCAGCCCCCGGTCGGCGTAGCGCTGCGCCACCGCCTCGCGCAGCACCGGCAGGCCCATCGGGCTGTACCCGTCCCGACCGGTGTAGGCCGGCAGGTCCGCCACCGCCTCCCGCACCGCCACCATCAGCTCGGGCGGGGCGGCCAGCGCGGCGCAGCCGAGATCGATCAGGTCACCGTCGTCCTCGGGCGCCATGCCCAGGCCCGAGGTGGCGATGCGGTGCCCCCCGGGCAGCGCGGTCCAGCTACCGGCGCCGCGCCGGCTGGTGAGGTGCCCGGACTCGCGCAGCTCACGGTAGGCGGCGCTGACCGTGGTCCGGCTGATGCCCAACGCCTGCGCCAGGTCGCGTTCGGCCGGCAGCCGTACCCCCAGCGGCAGCCGGCCGTCGGCGAGCAGGCCACGCACCACGCTCGCCAGCACGGCGTACTCCGGCCGGCGGGCAGCCCCGGCCGGCAGGTGCCACGCGCCGAGCATCCGCGCCAGTTGCGAGCCGCGAACCACCGTGTCCAATGCCACTCCTCCGTGATTGGCTCTACCGGGCAGGTCAGATTGGCATCCACAGTGGCACCCGTGACTACAATTGGCAACACGGCGACGATGCCACTGCGGATTCACCCGATCCGCAGAATCACCCAGCTCCAACTCGGTCTGGTGCTCTACGGCGTGAGCATGGCACTCATGATCGAGGCACGTCTCGGGCTGGACCCGTGGGACGTCTTCCACCAGGGCATCGCCCTGCGGACCGGGCTGCGCTTCGGCTGGGTTGTGATCGCGGTTGGTGCGCTGGTCCTGCTGCTGTGGATCCCGCTGCGCCAGCGCCCCGGCGTCGGCACAGTCAGCAACGTCGTGGTGATCGGACTCGCCGTCGACGCGGCGCTGGCGCTGCTGCCCACGCCGGCGGCAACGGGGTGGCGGATCGGCTTTCTCGTCAGCGGCATCCTCGCCAACGGCGTGGCCACCGGCATGTACATCGGCGCCCGGCTCGGCCCCGGCCCGCGGGACGGGCTGATGACCGGGCTGGCCGCCCGCTACGGCTCGATCCGCCTGGTACGCACCGCGATCGAGGTGACCGTCCTGGCCATCGGGTGGCTGCTCGGCGGCACGGTGGGGATCGCCACGGTGCTCTACGCCGTGAGCATCGGACCGCTGGCGCAGGTCTTCATCCCCCTCTTCTCCGTGTCGACCACCCCGGGCACCGGGGCGGGCCGGCAGGAGGGCGATCCCGCCCCGGCCGCGTCGATCTCACCCACCGGACCCGTCAGTTCGGTGCCGTAGCCCGCTCCGGACCTCATCGAGCCGTTGCGTGAGGAAGGCGCGTTCCACCTCGTTGGCGGTGAGGGCCAATGCCTCCGCATACGCCTCGGCCGCCTCCGGCGACCGGTGCAGCTGCCGCAGAAAGTCGGCTCGGGCAGCACTGAGGTAGCCATAGGTCACCAGGGCGGGCTCGGCGAGCAACGGCGTCAGGGCATCCAGGCCGGCCTGCGGACCGTCGCGCAGGCCGATCGCCACGCCACGATTGAGCCGCACCACCGGGGAGGGCCACAGCCGGAGCAACACGTCGTACAGCGCGGCGATCTCCGACCAGTCCGTGTCCTGCCAGGTCAGCGCCTCGGCGTGCACAGCCGCGATCGCGGCCTCGACGGCATACCCGGTCGGTGAGGCTCGGCGCAGCGTGGCGGCGAACACCCGGCCCCATTCATCGCGGTGCGCCTGGGCGACCGCCGCGACGACCTCCGCGCTCATGGGTGATCGATGACCGGACGAATCTCCACGCCACTGTGCTCGGCGTGCACCTCGGGGAGCCGGGCCACGAGCGCGAGCACATCATCCAGGTGCGCCGCCTCGAGGAGGTAGTAGCCGCCGAGCGCCTCCTTGGTCTCCAGGAACGGCCCGTCGGTGGTAAGCACCTGGCCAGCCGGATCCGTACGCACCGTGGTCGCCATCGGCGCCCGCTCCAGCTCGTTGCCACCGATGACCGTCGAGCCGGCGGCGGCGCGGAAGGCCGCGTGGGCGGCGTCGTGCGCCTGCTGCTGCTGTGCCGACATCGCGTCCCACTGCTGAGCGTCGCCGTAAATGAGGATCATGTACTTCGCCATGTCGTACGTCCCATCGGGTAGGGCCCGGAGCGGGCCTGCTACTGCTACGACGAGTTCACCGAGCCGCAGATCGACAATCCAGGGAAACGAAGATGAGCAGCCTACGGGTCAGGTGCCCGGCGCGCTGGCGGCGGCGCCGACGCCCAGGCCGACGTAGACCACCCCACCGACCCGGTCCAGCCGCCGCCGGCTGCGCGGGCTGCGCCTGATCCGGTCGGCGAGTGAGCCGGCGAGCACGGCGTACCCCCCGTCAGTCAGCATGCCGAGACCGATGAAGCAGCATCCCAGCAGCACCATCTGCACGGCGACCGGCCCGCGGCCCGGATCCACGAACTGCGGCAGGAACGCCAGGAAGAAAATGGCGGTCTTCGGGTTCAGGACGTTGACCAGCACCCCTTCGCCGAAGATGCGCGCCGGTGAGTAACCGGGAGGCGGTTCCACGCCGGCGGCATCCCGGTCAACCCGCCGCCGGAACTGCCGGATGCCGAGCCAGACGAGGTATGCCGCGCCGAGGTACTTCACCACGCTGAACGCTGTCGCCGACGAGGCCAGCAGCGCGGAGAGCCCGAACGCGGCGGCCGCGACATGCACCAGCGACCCGGCGTGCACCCCCACCACGGAGGTCAGGCCGGCAACGCGCCCCTGGGCGACGCTGCGGGTGACGATGTAGAGCACCGCCGGCCCCGGGATGATCAGTAACGCCACCGCCGCTCCGGCGAAGAGCAGCAGGTCGGTGGACTCGGGCATGCGACGAGGGTAGTCCCGCCCGGCGGCCGGCCTGAACCAATTCTCACCGCACCGGCTGACTCACCGCACCGGCTGACTCACCGCACCGGCTGACCCGCGGCGCGCAGGGCGGCCTTCACGTCGCCGATGGACAACTCCCCGAAGTGGAAGACGCTCGCCGCGAGCACCGCGTCCGCGCCCGCCGCCACCGCCGGCGGGAAGTCGGCAACCGCGCCCGCCCCGCCGGATGCGATCACCGGAATCGTGACGGCGGCCCGGACCGCGCAGATCAGTGGCACGTCGAACCCGTCCTTGGTGCCGTCGCGGTCCATCGAATTGAGCAGGATCTCCCCCGCCCCGAGTTCGGCGACGCGGGCGGCCCACTCGACCGCGTCCAGGCCGGTGCCACGCCGCCCACCGTGCGTGGTGACCTCGAATCCACTCGGTACGCCTGACGCGCGCCGCACGTCGAGCGAGAGCGTGAGCACCTGCCGGCCGAACCGCTCGGCGATCTCCGCGATCAACTCCGGCCGGGCGATCGCCGCCGTGTTGACGCCCACCTTGTCGGCGCCGGCCCGCAGCAGCACGTCCACATCGGACGCCGCGCGCACCCCGCCGCCGACGGTGAGCGGGATGAACACCGACTCCGCGGTCCGCCGGACGACGTCCAGCATCGTGGAGCGGCCGTCCGAGGAGGCCGTGACATCCAGGAACACCAGCTCGTCGGCACCCGCCGCGTCGTAGGCGGCGGCCAGCTCCACCGGGTCGCCGGCATCGCGCAGATCCACGAAGTTCACGCCCTTGACCACCCGGCCCGCGTCCACGTCGAGACAGGGAATGACCCGTACCGCGACCGTCATGGGTGAAACGCCTCCAATTCGACCTCGACCAGGTGGTCGGGGTGGATCAATCCGGCGACGACGACCATCGTCGACACCGGCCGTACCTGAGCGAACAGCTCGGCATGGGCGCGGCCGGCGGCGTCGGCATGGTCGGCATGAACCAGGTAGGTCCGGGTCCGCACCACGTCGGCCAGGCTCGCCCCGGCCCGTTCCGCGGCGGCCAGGGCGATCCGGTACGCCTGCAGCGTCTGCCGGTACGGGTCACCGACGTGGGTTACCACGCCCTCGACGGTGGCGGTGCACCCGGCGGTGAGCACCCACGGCCCCGCCGCGACGACCCGGGAGTACCCGACGACGTCTTCCCATGGCCCGCCCGAGCTCAGGCGGGTGACGCTCACGACTCCTCCAGCGCCTTCAGCGCCTCGGCGACGGTGAACGCGCCCGCGTAGAGCGCCTTGCCGACGATCACGCCCTCCACGCCGACCGGCTCCAACGCGGCGAGCTGGCGCAGATCGTCCAGCGTGGACACGCCGCCGCTGGCGATCACCGGACGGTCGGTGCGCCCACACACCTCCAGCAGCAGCGTCAGGTTGGGACCGGTCAACGTGCCGTCGCGCAGGACATCGGTGACGACGTAGCGCGTACAGCCGGCACGCTCCAGCCGCTCCATCACCTCGAAGATGTCCCCGCCCTCGGCGGTCCAGCCCCGGGCCGCGAGGGTGTGGCCGCGCACGTCCAGGCCGACCGCGATCCGGTCGCCGTACTCCCCGCACACCGCGTCGCACCAGTCCGGATCCTCCAGCGCCGCCGTGCCGAGGTTGACCCGCGCCGCCCCGGTGGACAGCGCCGCGCGCAGCGACGCGTCGTCGCGGATCCCGCCGGAGAGCTCCACCGCCACGTCGAGGCGGCGCACCACGTCGGCGAGCAGTTCAGCGTTGGAGCCGCGCCCGAACGCCGCGTCGAGGTCGACGAGATGGATCCACTGGGCGCCCTCCCGCTGCCACGCCAGCGCCGCGTCCAGCGGGTCGCCGTAGGTGGTCTCACTGCCGGCGGCGCCCTGGACAAGGCGTACCGCCTGGCCGTTCGCCACGTCGACAGCGGGGAGCAGGGTGAGTGCCACGGTCACATCCTCCGGTCCAGTGCCAGTACCACGACGGCGGGCGTGGTCACCGCGATCAAAGCCGTCAACGCGATCCGGGCGGGAAGCGCGTCCACATACAGCCATACCAGGACCAGCGCGATCAGCATGCCCGACGCGATGGCGGAGCGCTGTGCCCTGGTCCGCCGCGGGAACAACCGGCCGACCCGCCGGCGCCGCGGGGCGAGGCGACGCGGGTCCAGCCGGCGTACCTGCCGGGTCCACCGCTGCCGTCGCTCCCGCGACCGCCGCCGCGACTCGCTGTCGGCGACCCGGACCTCCCGGCGCCTGGCGCGTTCCTTGCTCATGTCGTGGGCATCCGTTGCCCGGGACGGGGACTCACAGCGCCCGCACCCAGTTCTCCAGCAGCGCCGCCCCCGCGTCGCCGGACTTCTCCGGGTGGAACTGCACCGCGCTCAGCGACCCCAGCTCCACCGCCGCGGCGAACGGCTCTCCGTGCGTCGCGGAGGCGACCGCCGCCCCGGCGTCCGCGAGCGGGCCGGACGGGCGGGCCGCGTACGAGTGGACGAAGTAGTACCGGGTGTCGGCGTCCACGCCGTCGCCGAGCAGCGACCCGTCCGGCCACGACACGGTGTTCCACCCCATGTGCGGCACCACCGGCGCGGTCAACCGGGTCACCACGCCCGGCAGCAGGCCCAGCCCGTCGGCGAGCACGCCGTGCTCCTCCCCGGCGTCGAAGAGCACCTGCATCCCGACGCAGATGCCGAGCACCGGCGCGCCGGCGCGGACCCGCTCGGCGATCACCGGACCGGCGCCGAGCCCGTCGATCCCGGCCATGCAGGCGGCGTACGCCCCCACGCCGGGCACCACCAGCCCGTCCGCCGCGGCCGCGGCGGCCAGGTCATCGGTGACCGTGACGTCGGCACCCACCCGGGCCAGTGCCCGCTGCGCCGATCGCAGGTTGCCCGAGCCGTAGTCGAGGACGACCACACTCATGATCTGTCCTCCGTTCGCGCTGCGGGGCTCGCAAGCTCACTCCTCGCGCTCACAGGTCCGTCCTCCGTTCGCGCTGCGGGGCTCGCAAGCTCACTCCTCGCGCTCACAGCTTCCCCTTGGTGCTAGGGACACTTCCCGCCTGCCGCGGATCGAGCGCGACGGCCTGCCGCAGCGCCCGCGCGACCGCCTTGAACTGGGCCTCAACCACGTGGTGCGCGTCCGGCTGACCGCCCGGGCGCGACCCGCGCAGCACCAGCACGTGCATCGTCATCCGCGCGGAGTGGCCGAACGACTCCCAGATGTGGCGGGTCATCGTGGTCGGGTACACCGGGCCGATCGAGGGCGCCAGACCGGGCGGCTCCTCGTGCACCACGTACGGGCGGCCGGAGAGGTCCACGGCGGCCTGCACCAGCACCTCGTCGAGCGGGACCACGGCGCTGCCGAACCTGGTGACGCCACGCTTGTCGCCGAGCGCCTCCGCGAACGCCGCGCCAAGCGCAAGCGCGGTGTCCTCGATGGTGTGGTGTGCGTCCACGTCGAGATCACCGTCGGTGCTCACACGCAGGTCGAACAGGCCGTGCTTGGCGATCTGGTTGAGCATGTGGTCGAAGAACCCGACGCCGGTGGCGACCCTGGCCTGGCCGGTGCCATCCAGGTCGAGCTCGACCTCGATCCTGGTCTCGGCGGTCACCCGCTCGATCCTCGCGGTGCGGCTCATAAACACTCCTTCAGTGCGGTCAGAAACGCGTCGGTCTCCGCGGGAGTGCCGGCGGTCACCCGGAGCCAGCCGGGGAGCCCGACGTCGCGGACCAGCACGCCGTGTGCCAGCAACGCCTGCCAGACCGCCTGCGCGTCGGGCAGGCCGCCGAACAGCACGAAGTTGGCATCGCTGTCCGCGACGGTCAGCCCGGCCGCCCGCAACTCCCCGACGATCCGATCCCGTTGCGCCTTGATCGCCTCAACAGTACCCAGCAGGGTTTCGGCACAACTCAGCGCGGCGCGTGCGGCGGCCTGGGTCAGCGCCGAGAGGTGGTACGGCAGTCTCACCAGCTGGACCGCAGCAACCACCGCCGGGCTCGCGGCGAGGTACCCCACCCGGCCGCCGGCCAGCGCGAACGCCTTGCTCATCGTGCGCGTGACGACCAGTCGCGGGTACTCCGGCAGCAGCGTCAGCGCACTCGGCGTGCCGGGGCGGGCGAACTCGAAGTACGCCTCGTCCACGATCACCATGCCGGGCGCCTCCGCGGCGACGGCGCGCACCACGTCGAGCGACAGCGCGGTACCGGTCGGATTGTTCGGCGAGCAGAGGAACACGACGTCCGGTCGGTGCCGCCGCACCTGCGCCGCCGCGTCCTCGGCGGTCAGGTCGAACATCTCCGCCCGCCGCCCGTCCACCCAACCGGTGCCGGTGCCGAGCGCGAGGAGCGGATGCATGGAGTACGACGGAGTGAAGCCGAGCGCGGTGCGCCCGGGACCGCCGAAGGCCTGCAGCAGTTGCTGCTGGATCTCGTTCGAGCCGTTCGCCGCCCAGGTCTGTGCCGCACTCAGCCCGTGACCGAGGTACGCCGCGAGATCCTCGCGCAGCGCCACCGCGTCCCGGTCGGGGTACCGGTTGAGGTCGCGCAGCACGCCGGAGAGTGCCGTTTCGATCGTGGCGACCACGTCACCGGGGAGGGCGTAGGAGTTCTCGTTGGTGTTCAGCCGTACCGGCACGTCCAGCTGCGGCGCCCCGTACGGGCTGCGACCCCGCAACTCGTCGCGGATCGGAAGGGCCGTCATGACGGGAACCGCACGGTGACGGCCTGGCCGTGCGCCGGCAGGTCCTCCGCCTCGGCGAGCGCCACCACGTGCCCGGCCACATCCCGCAGCGCACCCTCGTCGTACTCGATGAGCTGCACACCCCGCAGGAACGTCTGCACCGACAACCCCGACGAGTGGCGCGCGCAGCCGCCGGTGGGCAGGACGTGGTTGGAGCCGGCGCAGTAGTCACCCAGTGACACCGGCGAGTACGGCCCCACGAAGATCGCGCCAGCGCTCCGCACCCGCTCGGCCACCGCCCGCGCCTCCCGCGTCTGGATCTCCAGGTGCTCGGCGGCATAGGAGTCCACCACCCGCAGCCCAGCGTCGAGATCGTCCACGAGCACCGCGGCGGACTGCTCGCCGGTCAGCGCCTCGGTGACCCGGTCGACGTGCTTCGTGGCGGCGACCTGCCGCACCAGCTCGGCGTCGACCGCCTCCACCAGCGACAACGCCGGGGTGACCAGTACGCTTGCGGCGAGCGGGTCGTGCTCGGCCTGACTGATCAGGTCGGCGGCGACGTGGCGTGGGTCGGCGGTGTCGTCGGCGAGAATGGCGATCTCCGTCGGACCGGCTTCGGCGTCGATGCCCACCACACCGCGCAGCAGGCGCTTCGCGGCGGTCACCCAGATGTTGCCGGGCCCGGTGATCATGTCGACCGGAGCGGACTCCTCGGTGCCGTACCCGAACATCGCGATCGCCTGCGCTCCGCCGACGCCGTACACCTCGTCGACGCCGAGCAGCCCGCAAGCGGCCAGCACGAGCGGGTGCGGCAGCCCGGTGTCACGCTGCGGCGGGCTCGCCACGGCCAGCGAGGCGACGCCAGCGACCTGCGCCGGCACCACATTCATGATCACGCTCGATGGGTAGACGGCGAGGCCGCCGGGCACGTACAGCCCGACCCGGTCCACCGGCCGCCAACGCTGCGTCACCGTACCGCCCGGCACCACGGCGGTGGTGACATCAGCCCGCCGCTGCTCGGCGTGCACCCGGCTGGCCCGGCCGATCGCTTCCATCAGCGCGGCCCGGATCCGCGGGTCAAGCCCATCCACGGCGGCCCGCACAGCACTGCCCGGCACCCGTAGCGGCCCGAGCTCCACCCCGTCGAACTTGAGCGTGGCCGCGCGCACCGCGGTCGCGCCATGCTCCCGGACGCCCTCCACAAGCGGTCGGACCGTATCCATGGCGGCGGTCACGTCGAGGGCGGCGCGGGGCAGCAGTCGGCGCGGGTCCTCCAGGGAGCCGCGCAGGTCAATGCGGTTCAGCACGCCACAGAGTCTAGGCGGCGGGACCGACCGTACCTCGCCTGCCATCCCAGACCCTGAGACCACCCCTCCCACGCCGGCCAGTCCGCGCCGACCGCACCTGCGGCCGACCTCGCCGCCCACCGTCGCCAGCCACGTAGCTGCCCAACCGATCGCCGGCCACCCCGCCGGCCACGTCGCCGCCCGACCGGCGCCGCGGACCGTCGCCGCCCAACAGTCGCCGGCCACCCCGCCGGCATGCGAGTTAGATACCTAATAGGGCTCGAATACGGTGCTTCAGCCGCATACCGGCGAGGGGCCTGGCGCATCCCGGGCGTGTCGGGGCAGTAAGGCGGCCGAATATCCCGCGGCGGGACCCGGTCGGCACCGGCCCCCACGGACCGGTCGGCACCGGCGCCGAGGCAGCCATTCGGCTGGGTCAAGCCGCACCAGCCGGCTGAGGCGCCCCGGCCCAGCAGGCCAAAGCGCGCACCAGACCCGGCGGAAGACCGATCGCGCGTCAGCCAAGGCACCGGCATCAGTCGACCGGAGCAACCGATCCGGCCCGACTGAGCCACCGGGACAAAGCCGGCCGGAGCCACCGAATCAGCCGGCCGGGCCACCGACGACCAGCGGGCGCCGCCACCGACGACCACCGGCCGAGCGATCGACGACCGGCTGGCCGGCGCTGCCCACCGCCGGTCCGGCGGCCACCGGGGCTAGGCTTCGGCAGTGACCGCAGCGCTCCCCCTCTTCCCGCTGGGGACAGTGCTGTTCCCTGGGCTGGTGCTACCACTGCGGGTGTTCGAGCCGCGGTACCGCAGGCTCGTCCGCGACCTGTTGGACCTGCCGGAGGGCACACCGCGGGAGTTCGGCGTGATCGCGATCCGGCGGGGTTGGGAGGTTGACGGCTCGGTGCCGGGCGCGGCCGGCGAGATCGTCGCGGGCGGCGAACCCACCCTCTACGACGTCGGCTGCAGCGCCGAGATCCGCAAGGTCAAGGAGCTTCCGGACGGAGAGTTCGACCTGGTCACCCTGGGGCGCCGGCGGTTTCGGGTGCAGCAGATGACAGCAACCGGCGCGCCGTACCTGACCGCTGAGGTCGAGTGGCTCACCGAAGACGGGAACGGCGAGCGGGCCGACGAGCTGGCCGCCGGTGTGCTGGCGGCGTTCCAGCGGTACCTGCGACTGATGCGGGCGGATGCCGGCGACACCGACGAAGATGCCGGCGAGCAGCTCCCCGACGACCCGACGGTGCTGTCCCATCTGGTGGCGGCGACCACGTCGCTCACCCTCGACGACCGGCAACGGCTGCTCGCCGCGCCGGACACGGTCAGCCGTCTCCGCGATGAGCGGACGCTGCTGCGCCGGGAGGTGGCTCTGTTGTCCCGGGTACGGGCGGTTCCGATTCCGCTGGGTGAGCTGGCGGTGCCGTCCAGCTCGAACTGACCTGACCCGCGGGCACGAAGCCCTCATCCGGGGTACGCAGTGACGACCAGGAACTGAACGAGGCGAGCACTGTGTACGTCGCCGCGGCGACGAACGCCTGGACCATGAGCACCCCGCCGACGCGGGGAACGAACCCGAACCACAGGCCAACCTCGCTGGTACGAAGGTTCGGCTGGCGGCGCAACCGGGCACCCACCGGCGCGTCCCGTAGCAGGCGCTCGTAGTCGGCGAGTCCGACCCGGTGCCCCAGCCAGGCCCCGAGCACTGCTCCGGCGACCGACCCCACGACGAGTCCAACCAGGACGACCGGTCCCCGGAAGCGGCGGAGCAGCACCCACGCCGCGACGCCGAGGAGCAGACCGGCCATGGCGCCGATCACCACGAACCAGCCGTCGTCGGCAAAGTACCCCTCCGGCTCCGCCTCGACGGGAAAGATCCCACGCGCCGTCTTGATCAGCTCCACCCTGGGCGCCAGCGCACGCCACAGCAGCCCGAGCGGCGCGCCGAGCACCGCCACCAGCACCGCCACCGCGAGCCCCACGAGGCACTCCGCCCAGCTGACGCCGTCGCGACGAAACGCGGCGACGTCGGGCTGCGCCGGCCCCGGCTGGTCTGCCTCGGGGGGCGCGTCCGGTGCTGATGCGGAGCTGCTCACCCGGCAATCCTTGCAGGTTCGTTCACGTTGGTGGGCACGCGGCCGCGCTTCGGCGGCCGACGGGACGCGGCGCGCTTCGGCGGCCGACGGGACGCGGCAGCGCTTGGGCGCTCCGGTCGCCAGCCCGGCCCGCCCCGGGGCCGCGCCCGACGGTCAGCTCGCGATCGCGCTCGGCCCGAGCAGCGCCTTGAGGTCAGCCATCAACGCCGGGGTGGAGGCGACCCGCACCGGGCCGAGTCGCAACAACGTCGTCTTGCTGCCGTTGATCAGCCTGAGGTGGACCTCGGCGCCCCCGGGATGGCTGGACAGCACCTCCTTGAGCCGCTCCACCAGGGGCGGTGTGCAGCGGGACGGCTGCAGCGCCAGCACCACGGGCTTGACGTCGTCGGGGGCGGAGATGTCGGGCAGCGACATGTCCATCGCCATCAGCCGCGGCTGGTCGTCGCGCCGGTCGACCCGGCCCTTGACCACGACGATGGCGTCCTCGGCGATGTACTGACCGATCAGCTCGTAGGTGTTCGGGAAGAACATCACCTCGACCGCGCCGCCCAGGTCCTCCAGCGAGGCCGACGCCCAGGCCCGGCCCTGTTTGGTGATCCGCCGCTGTACGCCGGAGAGGATGCCGGCGAGCGTGACCACGGCACCATCGCCGACGACCCCCTCCTCGGCCAGCGTGGCGATCGACCGATCGGCCGCCTTCGTGAGCACATGCTCCAGCCCGAAGAGCGGGTGGTCGGAGACGTACAGGCCGAGCATCTCCCGTTCGAACGCGAGCAGGTCGGCCTTGTCCCACTCGCCGGCCGGGATGGGCGGCGTGACGATCAGGCCGCCGCTGGCATCCGCCTCGTCGTCGTCCAGGAATGAGCCGAAGAGGTCGAACTGCCCGACCGCCTCCTTGCGCTTGACGTCCACGAAGGCGTCGATGGCGTCGGCATGCACGCTGAGCAGGCCCTTGCGGGTATGGCCGAGATCGTCGAAGGCGCCCGCCTTGATCAGCGACTCGATCGTCTTCTTGTTGCAGACCACCGAGTCGACCTTGCGCAGGAAGTCGTAGAAGTCGGTGTATCGGCCTTTCTCCCGACGGCACCGCAGGATCGAGTCCACCACGTTGGCGCCGACGTTCCGCACCGCACCGAGACCGAACCGGATGTCGGTACCCACCGCCGAGAAGCGCAACTGCGACTCGTTGACGTCGGGCGGCAGCACCTTGATCCCCCGACGGCGGCACTCCGCGAGATAGACGGCGGACTTGTCCTTGTCGTCACCCACGCTGGTGAGCAGCGCCGCCATGTACTCGGCGGGGTAGTTCGCCTTGAGGTACGCCGTCCAGTACGACACCAGCCCGTACCCGGCGGTGTGCGCCTTGTTGAACGCGTAGTCGGAGAACGGAACCAGGATGTCCCACAGCGTCTTGATCGCTGCGTCGGAGTACCCGTTGGCCTTCATGCCGTCGGAGAACGGCACGTACTCCTTGTCGAGGATCTCCTTCTTCTTCTTGCCCATGGCGCGGCGCAGCAGGTCGGCGGCGCCGAGGGAGTACCCGGCGAGCCGCTGCGCGATCGCCATGACCTGCTCCTGGTACACGATCAGGCCGTAGGTGTCACCGAGGATCTCGGCGAGCGGCTCCTCGAGCTCGGGGTGGATCGGCACCACCGGCTTGCGGCCGTTCTTGCGGTCGGCGTAGTCGTTGTGCGCGTTGGCGCCCATCGGACCCGGCCGGTACAGCGCCAGGACGGCGGAGATGTCCTCGAAGTTGTCCGGGATCATGGAGCGCAGCAGCGAGCGCATCGGCCCGCCGTCGAGCTGGAACACGCCGAGCGTGTCGCCCCGGGCCAGGAGCTCGTAGGTCGGTTTGTCGTCGAGTGGGAGCTGCTCCAGGATCAGGTTGGTGCCCCGGTTGTCCGTGATGGACTGCAGGCAGTCGTCCATCACGGTGAGGTTGCGCAGGCCCAGGAAGTCCATCTTGAGCAGGCCCATGGACTCGCATGCGCCCATGTCGAACTGGGTGATCACCGCGCCGTCCTGGTCGCGGCGCCAGATCGGGATGACGTCCACGAGCGGGTCGCGGGACAGGATCACCCCGGCGGCGTGCACGCCCACCTGGCGTTTGAGCCCCTCCAGGCCGCGGGCGGTGTCGACCACCTTCTTGACGTCCAGCTCCGCGTCGTAGAGCTGGCGGAACTCGGCGGCCTCGGAGTAGCGGGGGTGGCCGGAATCGAAGATCCCGGCGAGCGGGATGTCCTTGCCCATCACGGCCGGCGGCATCGCCTTGGTGATCTTGTCGCCGAGCGCAAACGGGTAGCCGAGCACCCGCGCGGCATCCTTGACCGCGGCCTTGGCCTTGATCGTGCCGTAGGTCACGATCTGCGCGACGCGCTCCTCGCCGTACCGCTCGGTGGCGTAGCGGATCATGTCGCCACGCCGGCGTTCGTCGAAGTCCATGTCGATGTCGGGCATCGACACGCGCTCCGGGTTGAGGAAGCGCTCGAAGAGCAGGCCGTGCTGGATCGGGTCCAGCTCGGTGATGCCCAGGGCGTACGCGATCAGGGCGCCGGCGGCGCTGCCCCGGCCGGGCCCGACCCGGATGCCCTCCCGCTTGGCGTAGGCGACCAGGTCGGCGGTGACCAGGAAGTACCCGGGGAAGCCCATCCGCAGGATGACATCGAGTTCATACTCCGCCTGCTTGCGGTGCCCCTCCGGCACCCCGTCCGGGAACCGGACGTCCAGGCCCCGCAGCACCTCCTTGCGCAGCCACGACTCCTCGGTCTCGCCGGCCGGCACCGGGAACTGCGGCATCAGGTTGCGGCTGGCGAAGACGGAACCGTAATCGCCGATCCGCTCGGCGATCTCCAACGTGTTGTCGCAGGCACCGGGGACCTCGGCGTCCCAGAGTTGGCGCATCTCGGCCGGGGACTTGAGGTAGAAGTCCCGCGCGTCGAACTTGAACCGCTTGGGGTCGGCCATTGTGGACCCGGACTGCACGCAGAGCAGCACCTCGTGGGCGTCCGCGTCCTCGGCGAACGTGTAGTGCAGGTCGTTGGTGGCCACCGGCTTGAGGTTGAGGTGCTTGCCCAGGCGCAGGAGATCTTCGCGGATCCGGGTCTCGATGCCCAGCCCGTGGTCCATCAGCTCGAGGTAGAAATTTTCCGCGCCGAAGATGTCGCGGAACTCACCGGCCGACTGGCAGGCCCGCTCGAAGTTGCCGATCCGCAGCCAGGTCTGGATCTCCCCGGACGGGCATCCCGTGGTCGCGATCAAACCTTTGCCGTACTCGTTCAGCAGCTCCCGGTCGGCGCGGGGCTTGTAGAAGTACCCCTCGAGGCTGGAGCGCGAGCCCAGCCGGAACAGGTTACGCAGACTGTCCGCGTCGCTGGCCAGGAGGGTCATGTGGGTGTAGGCACCCGCGCCGGAGACGTCGTTCTCCCCGCCGTCGG
Source organism: Micromonosporaceae bacterium (assembly GCA_035296325.1). Taxonomy (GTDB): domain Bacteria; phylum Actinomycetota; class Actinomycetes; order Mycobacteriales; family Micromonosporaceae; genus DATHBD01. Next base: position 72,621 of record DATHBD010000031.1, read on the forward strand.
CCCAGCGCACCCGGGTCCGGTCCCGGCGGTCGGTGCCGGGCGTGAGGTACGCCTCCAGCCCGATGATCGGCTTGACGCCCGCAGCGGTGGCCTGCTTGTGGAAGTCGTACGCGCCGTAGAGGTTGCCGTGGTCGGTCATCGCCAGGGCGGGCATGCCCATCCGGGCCGTCTCGGCGAAGAGATGCTTCAGCCGAGCCGCACCGTCCAGCATCGAATACTCGGTGTGTACGTGCAGGTGCGCGAACGAGTCACCCATCCCAGGATCCCCCTTCACCACACCCGAGCCCAACAACGCGGACCCGCCGACCGCCCGAGCCCGTCGCCGAGCCTAGTCGGTGCGACCGACATGTCGATGGGCGCGACACGGCCCGTCCGACGGTTGGTACCACAGTGATTTGCCGGGTCGGCCGGTCGCTCTCGCGGTGCGTCATGCGCCCACTACGGCACGCCGACCACCCGGCGATCGTGGAAGGTTCGGCACCAATAGTGGTGCCGGATCCTCCAAGATCAGGCCAGCGCTCCTGCGATCGCGGCGTCAGCGGGCCTGGGGGTCCATCATCACGGCGACGGCGCGCAGCCACGCCCGGCGGGTGGAGGACTGCAGCATGGGGTACTCGATGTTCGAGCCGGTCTCCAGCGCCGGGTCGTACGGAACGACGACGACCGAACGCGTGCGGGTCAGGAAGTGCGCCGCGAGATCCTCGATCAGCGGCGTGGGATTCGGCGTCGGGCAGGACAGCAGCGTCACCGCGTTGGCCACCAGCTCCCCCATACCGGCCTCGTCGAGCAGGTCGAGCATCCAGTCGGCGGTGAAGGCGGCGTCCTCCCGCGGCACCGTGGTGACCACGAGCTGGTCGGCGCTCTGCAGCACGGTCTGCCAGTTCGGGCTCTCCACGTTGTTGCCGGTGTCGACGCAGATCACGTCGTGGGTGCGGCGCAGCAGCTCCAGCACCCGGCGCACGGTGTACGGGTCGAGGCGCTGCGCGAAGCGTGGGTTCTCCTCGCCGGCGAGCACGTCGTACGACCCGTCCGAGGCGTGCCGCAGGTAGTCGTCGAGCCGGTCGTGCAGCTCGTACCCGGTGATCGCCTCGACCCCGGCAAGGTCGGCGATCAGGTGCCGGATCGTACGGGCGTGTCGGGCGCTGCCGGCGCGCAGCCCGAGCGTGCCGCGCAGCTCGTTGTCGTCCCACGCGATGACGCCGCGCCCGCGGACGCTGCCGATGGTGGCCGCGGCCAGCACGGTCGCGGTGGTCTTGTGCACGCCACCCTTGGGGTTGGCGAAGGCCAGCACCTTGGGCACCGGCATCTCCTGGCGGAGCACCTCGATCATCTTGCTGGACGGGTTGGCGGCCGGGACGGGCTGGTACTCGATCTGGGGCGGCCCACCGCGGCGGATGTTGACCGGCGGCGCTGGGCGGGGCACGTCGACAGGCATGTCCAGCGGCGGGGCGCCGCCGGTGCGGGGGCGGTCGAAGCGGCCGTCGTACTGCAGTTCGTCCGGCTGGGCCCGGCCGAGCAGCGCGCGGTCCAGCAACGTACGCCACCTCGTCGCCGGCTCTCCCGGCCGACCCCACCCGGTGTCGAGACGCTCTGCCACGCTCACCCTCCTGTCGACCTGTACCGTCCAGACCAGGCTACGGACCGATCCGGGTTCGGACCACTGCCGAGCCTGGATCCACCCCGTCCGGCGCGCGCCTGCCGATCACCGGTGAACTGCACAAATGCCCCGGACGGACAGGACGCCGACGTCGGTCGAGGACCGCTCCGCTGTCGACCGTCGCCGCATCCGGCGTGCCGACCGGACACGTCGCCTGCGCGGGAGACATCCGTCACGGCGGGCCGGCGAGGCCCACCTGATCCGGCAACGGAGGGAGAAAAACGGCACGGTCCAACCGCCGGACCTCCGGGGCCGGGTCGACGAAGCGTACCTCCGAACCGGACCCCAGGGTGGCGAGTACGTCAGGCACCGCCCGAATCACGGCGGCGTACGCGCAGGCGCAGTGCCGCCGGTACGCCACCGCCTCCGCGGTCGCCACCCGGGCGGCCGCGGCGTACACCGACCGGCGCTCCGGGTCGGCGGCCCCGTCGGCCAGTCCGGCGTAGCGGACCGCCTCGGCGTCCTTGCGCACGGCGGCGGCGTCCATGCCGGCAACCACGTCGTCGGGCAGCCGGACGGCGGGCAGCCGGAGCAGCTCGGACTGCTCCCCGGGCAGCGGGACCCGGGTCAGCACGAGCGAGACCGCCGCACCGTCAAGCAACGTTCCCAGCTCGACCGCCTCGACGTACCGGACGAACCCCACCAGCGCGACGATCGGCGTGCCGCCCCGGGCGGTACCGGCCAGCTCCGCCCGGGCCGAGGCCAGGTAGGCGTCGATCGGGGCACCGGAGGCGACGCCCACCCGGACGGTGCTGGTGCGGGTCGGGTCGCCCCCGGTCGGGCCACGCTGCATGCTGACCGCCACCACGGTGATCACCACCAGTACGGCCGCGGCGATGACCCAGGGCAGCCGGCGCGCGCCCCGCCCCAGGCGGGCCAGCGCGCCACCGACCATCCTCACCCGACGACCCTCACCCGACGACCCTCACCCGGCGTCGCGGAGCAGGGTCAGAGCCCGGTCCAGGTCAGCAGGGTACGGGCTGACGAACTCCACGTACTCCCCGGTGGCCGGATGGACGAAGCCGAGCTGGCGGGCGTGCAGCCACTGCCGGGTCAGGCCCAGCCTCGCGGCCAGTACCGGATCCGCGCCATAGGTGAGGTCACCCACGCACGGGTGCCGCATCGCCGAGACGTGTACCCGGATCTGGTGCGTGCGCCCGGTCTCCAGGTTGACGTCGATGAGGCTCGCCGCGGGGAACGCCTCGATGGTGTCGTAGTGCGTGATGCTCGGTCGACCACCGGCGACGATCGCCCATCGGTAGTCGTGCGTCGGGTGCCGGTCGATCGGCGCGTCGATCGTGCCGCGCAACGGGTCCAGGAGGCCCTGCACCACGGCGTGGTAGCGCTTGTCGACCTCGCGCTCCTTGAACGCCCGTTTCAACGCGCTGTACGCCCGCTCGCTCTTCGCGACGGTCATCAGCCCGGTCGTTCCGACATCCAGGCGGTGCACGACCCCCTGCCGCTCCGCGGCGCCGCTGGTGGCCACGGTGTGCCCCATCGCCGCCAGCCCGCCGATCACGGTCGGCCCGGTCCAGCCGGGGCTCGGGTGGGCGGCGACGCCCACCGGCTTGTCCACCACGGCGATGTCCTCGTCGCTGTAGATCACGGTCAGGCCGTCGACCGGCTCGCTGATCACGGTCGCCGACGCCGGCGCCGCGGGCAGTGTCACCTCGAGCCAGGAGCCGGCGCTGACCCGGTCCGACTTGGGGCGGGCGTCCCCGTCGACGGCGACGTCGCCGGCTTCCACCATCGCGGCGGCTGCGGTGCGGGACAGGCCGAACAACCGCGCGATGGCCTGATCGAGCCGCACCCCGTCGAGGCCCTCGGGAACGGGCATGGATCGATGTTCCCCGCGGCTGCGGTCAGTCTCCGGCACGCTGCGAGTCTGCCACGTCGCCCGGCGGACGCTGCGGAGCGCCGTCCCGGCGCCGGCCGGTGAACTCCAGCAGGATCGCCAGGCCGACGCCGACGCACAGCGCGGAATCGGCCACGTTGAACACCGGAAACCCCGCGCCGCGGGCGTCGAAGACGCTGATGAAGTCCACCACATGCCCCTGGAACGGTCCGGGCGCGCGGAAGATCCGATCGATCAGGTTGCCCACCGCCCCGCCGAGAACCAGCCCGAGGGCGACCGCCCACGGCGTCGACACGACCTCCCGGGCCATCCAGACGATCCAGCCCACCACCAGCATCCCGACGATCGGAAAGATGAAGGTGACGTTGGCTCCGATGCTGAACGCCGCACCGCTGTTGCGGGTGAGCAGCAGGTAGACGGCACCGCCCAGCAGGCGCACCGGGTCGCGCCCTTCCAGCAGACTGACGGCGAGGTACTTCGTGACCAGGTCGAGCACCAGAATCACGCCGGTCACGGCGGCGAGCAGGTAGCGCGCGCGAGGTCGGCGGGCGGCCGCGGCACCTGCCGAGGCTGCGACCGCTCCCTGATCTCCGGTCCGTGTGCCGTCGCTGGTCAGCGCCGCTCCTCCAACTGCTTGCAGGTCACGCAGAGGGTAGCCGATGGGAACGCGGCCAACCGCTCGGCGGGGATCTGGTTGCCGCACTTCTCGCACCACCCGTAGCCGCCCTCGTCGAGCCGCTCCAGCGCGCGCTCCACCTGGTTGATCCGCTCCAGGATGTTGTTGGCGAGGGAGATCTCCTGCTCGCGCTCGAAGGTCTTGGTGCCGGTGTCCGCCTGGTCGTCGCCGGCCGAGTCGGTGAGCCGGTCACGCTGCAACTCAGCGATCTCGGCGAGCGTCTGGTCGTACTCGGCCTGCAGGTCGTCGCGTCGCTCGACGAGGGCGTCCCGGATCCGCCCGGTCTCCGCGGCGGTGCGAGGCGCGCGCGCCGGCTTGGCTGCCGGCTTGCTGTCGGCGGTCTTGGCCATCGGAACTCCCTCGGCCGCGGCGGACGCGGCGGTTGGCGGTGCGTACCCACCGGCGGATGCGGCCTCGGCGTGGATGCGGCCTCGGCGTGCCGCCGGCCCCATCGGGACAGGCGCTTCCCCCAGATGCAGAACGGGCGCGTGGCGGTCGCCACGCACTCCGGTCGGGTGGCAAGAATACGGAATGTGTCACGCTCCGACAAACCCCGCCACACATGATGCGACAAAGCGGCCCTACGGCCGCCGCTCGTCGCCCGTGTCGTAGAACCAGCGGGCCAACCGTCCACGCCGGCTGACCGCCCGTAGTCGGCGTTCGGCGGCGTCCCGGACGTCCGTCGTGGTCACGATGAGCAGGCTGTCCCCGGTCCGCAGGCGGGTGCCTTCGCCCGGCACGAAACCCACGTTGTCCCGCAGGACCAGGGTGACCACGGCGCCGACCGGCAGCCGCAACTCGTCGATGTGCACCCCGGACAGCCGGGAGCCGGCCGGGATCTCCAACTGCAGCAGGTCGGCGCGCATCCGCTCCAATGGCGCGGCCTCCACCTCCAGATCGGTCGGCTCACCGGGGGCGGCCAGCCCGAGTCGGCGGGCGACCGCGGGCAGCGTCGTGGCCTGGACCGCAGTGAAGATCACCACGAGCACGAAGACCACGTCGAAGAGCCGCGACGCGCCCGGCACAGCGGCGGAGAGCGGGATCGTGGCCAGCACCACCGGCACCGCCCCGCGCAGCCCGGCCCAGGACAGGAACGTCTGCTCCCGCCAGCCGAACCGGAACGGCGTCACGCTGAGGGCCACCGACAGCGGGCGCGCGATCAGCACGAGTACGCCGCCGATCAGCAGTGCGGGCAGGACGGCGGAGCCGAGCCGGGCCGGCGACACCAGCAGGCCCAGCAGCACGAAGAGCCCGATCTGGGCGAGCCAGGCCAGACCGTCCGCGAAACCGAGCATGGCCCGGCGGTGTGGCAGCCGCGAGTTCCCCAGCACGACGCCGGAGACGTACACGGCGAGAAAACCGGACGCGTGCGCGACCGCACCCGCGGCGTACGCCAGGACGGTCAGCCCCACCGCCGCGAGCGGGTACAGCCCGGCAGCCGGCAGGGCGGCCCGGCGCAGCGTCCAGGCGCCAGCCAACCCGACCGCCAGCCCGATCACGGCGCCCGCCGCCAGTTCGTAGGTCACCCAGCCGAGTTGCAGCCACCACGGCTGCGCGGTACCCACGGGCAGCGACAGGAGCACGACCAGCAGGACGACCGGCGCGTCGTTGATGCCCGACTCAGCCTCCAGCGTGGCCGCGAGTCGGGGGCGCAGGCGCAGCCGCCGCAGCGTGGAGAACACGGCCGCCGCGTCGGTCGGCGACAGGACGGCCCCGTACAGCAGCGCGATCCGCCAGTCCAGTCCGAGCGCGTAGTGTCCGACCGCGGCCACCACCGCCACGCTGACCGCCACCCCGACCGTGGAGAGCCCCAACGCCGCCGGCAGCACCGGACGGAGGGTGGACCAGCGGGCGGTCAGCCCACCTTCCGCGATGATCACGAGCAGGGCGGCGATGCCGAGGGTGCGGGCGAGGTCGGCGTTCTCGAACTGGATACCGAGCCCGGACTCGCCGATTGCAACGCCGAGCAGCAGGTAGACCAGGAGGCTGGGCACGCCCATCCGGCTGGACAGCCGCACGGCGGCCACCGCCACGAGGAGGATGATCGCGCCGAGCAGCAGGCCCAGGTTGAGTTCGGCGCTCACCGTTGCCTCGGGACCGGCAGGTTCACTGGGTGCACTCGCGGAGCGAGGCGACCCGGGCGTCCAGGTCAGCGGGCGCGTCCGCGACGGTGACGAGCTTGTCCCGACTGGCGGGGCCGGCCTTCAGCGCCACCGCTGAACTGCGCACACCGAGCGCCCCGGCCAGCGCCCGCAGCGCCGCTTCGGTGGCTTCGCCGTCAACCGGCGGGGCGTGCACGGCGACGACCAGGGCGGGCCCGTACGGACCCTGGTGGCAACCCCCCACCCGGACCCGCGACGAGCCCGGCTTCACGCGTATCGCGATCGTCGGCACGCCTCATTGTGAGGCACCCGGCGCAGGTCCGGGTTCATGCCCCGGCGCGGGACGCGTCACACCCCGGCGCGGAACGCGTCACACCCCCGGCGCGGGACGCGTCACACCCCCGGCGCGGGACGCGTCACACCCGGCGCAGGTCGGCCAGCAGCGCGCTGTCCGGTTCGCACAGGCTGCACGGCGTGAAACCGAGTTCCACCGCCTCGCTGACCGGGATCGGCTCACTCGACCGTCCGAGCAGGTGCACGCAGCCGCGCTTGTGATAACGCGGACGCCCATCGACCACCACGACCTCGGTGTGCATCGTGGCTACGCGGGCCGCATCACTTGCCGAGATCTCCTGGGCGGGCGGCTCGTTGAGCGGCTCGTCATCGTCATCGTCATCGTCCTCGCCATCGGCCTCGCGGAGGTCGGCGTCGCGGAGGTGGGTCTCGCGGAGGTCGGCGTCGCGGAGGTCGGCGTCGCGGACGGCGAAGTCGCGCAGGTCCGCGTCACGGACGGCAGCGTCACGGACGGCAGCGTCGCGCAGGTCAGCGTCATCGTCGGCGGCAGCGTCGCGGTTCACGTCGGCCGCGCCGTGCTGCGTCGGGATCGAGAGCTCATTGAGCTGCAGATACCGGTCGTCGCCGCGGCGCCGGTCACCGGGGCCATCATCGCCACGTACGGCGGGGAGGTACGCCGTCTGGTCAGCTCCTGCCCCGCGCGACTCGGCGAACTCGCCGCCCGAGGCGCTGACGCTCACCCGCTGACGCTGCTCCTCGGGTGCCAGCCACCCACCGTCACCGGTCAGCTGGTCGGCGTCCCGCTCCCCGTCGCGCTCCGCGTCATGCTCCGCGAGTCGCGCCGCCGCGGCCTGACGGGCACCCACGATCAGGGCGACCGCGGCGAGCAGGCTGGCCGCGATCGAGGCCACGAAGGCCACGTTCGAGCCGGCCACCAGGCCGTACCCGAGCAACACGACGGCTGCGGCGATCAGTAGCAGGCTTCCGAGTACCACGCGTTCCTCCGCCACCCTCGGGTCGAACCTTGTCGGGAGGTCTAACGACTCACGGCCGGTGAGGGCGTGAGTCGCCGGGGCCTAGATCCCACCGGGGTCGCCGGGACACACGTCGGCGCCCCGGTCGGAGTGCGACCGGGGCGCCGAGGCGCAGCATCATGCGTGCGGGACCGGACTACCGGGTGTTGCCGTCGGTGCGTCCACCGTACGAGCCGGCAATTCCGGCCGCCGCGAGCCCGCCGCCGGCAGCAGCGGCACGGGCCGCGTCAGCCCTGGTCAACTCGGCGTCGAGGCCCTGCTCGCGCCCGACGAGGTCACGCAGCTGGCTCTCCAGGTACGCCTTGAGCCGGGTGCGGTACTCACGCTCGAACTGCTTGAGCTCTTCGATGTGCTTCTGCAGGGCGGTGCGCTTGGCGTCGAGACCGCCCATCGCCTCCTGGTGGCGCTGCCGAGCATCCCGCTCCAGCGCGTCAGCCTTGGCGCGAGCGTCCCGGGTGACCTCTTCCGCCTTCGTACGTGCGTCGGTGAGCACCTTGTCGGCCTCGCGACGGGCGTCGTTGACGTGATCGTCAGCGGTGCGCTGCGCCATCATCAGCACCCGGAGGGCCTGCTGCTCGCCTTCGCCCACGTTGACCGTGCCGGTCTGGGTGCGGACCTGCTCGAGCTCGGCCTGCATGCTGCGGGCTGCCTGCTCAGCGGCGGCCTTCTCCCGCTGCACGCGGTCAAGCTGGGCCTTCATGTCGGCCAGCTCGGCCGCAAGCCGAGGGTCGCCGCCGGGGCCGGCCGGGCTGGACGCACGCCCGCCGCCGCGCTCCAGCTGGGCGCGAAGCTCGTTATTCTCCTCGATCAGACGGGCGAGCTCGCGCTCCACCTCGTCGAGGAAGGCATCGACTTCCTCTTCGTCATACCCCCGCTTGCCGATCGGGGGCTTTTTGAACGCGACGTTGTGGACGTCGGCCGGGGTCAGCGGCATCGAAACTCCTCTGGTCACAGTTGCGGCCGCGTGGCCACCGGTCACGCTCAGGAAAACGCTCTGATCAGCGGCCCTACCACGACGTTCATCAGCACGAACAGGATAACCAACAGCACAAGCGACGACAGGTCCACGGCCACGGTACCAATACGAAGCGGGGGAATCACCCGCCTCAACGCCTTCAGTGGAGGATCGGTGACGCTCCAGACCACTTCCAGCGCTGCGGAGGCCCCTCGACCCGGTTGCCAGCGCCGCCCGAACTGCATGACATAACCCATGATGAACCGGGCAAACAGCACCAAAAGGAACAGATAGAGAGCGATATATGTGATCTGGAACACGATCGAGAGCACGGCGCGTGGGATCCTTCAGCTCTGGTTGAAAAACCCACCCTCAGCGATCCGGGCCTTGTCTTCAGCGGTGACCTGGACATTGGCTGGTGAGAGCAGGAACACACGGTTGGTGACCCGCTCCATCGTACCGCGCAGCCCGAACGCCAAACCGGCGGCGAAGTCGACCAAACGTTTCGCGTCCGACTCGTCCAACTCGGTGAGGTTCATGATCACTGGCACACCGTCGCGGAAGTGCTCTCCGATCGTACGTGCTTCGTTGTACGTCGTCGGATGCATCGTGGTGATCTGGTAGCGCGGCTCGTCCTCGTCGACCGCGGCCGGCCGCTCCCGGACCTGCACCTGCGGCGCCAGCGCGAGGTTGTCCCGGGTCGGATAGCTGACCGTGGACTGGGACCGCGGCTGCTGCACCGTACGAAGTGGCGAGCGCTCCACCCGTTCCGGGCGGTCCAGCCGCTCAGCCCGGTCCGCCGTCCGGGCACGCGGAGCTACCGGCGCCTCGTCGACCTCGTCGTCGTCGCCGAACTCGTCGTTGTAGGCCCGGTACCCGCGATCGTCGTACCGGTCCTCGTCGTCCTCGACCAGCCCGAGCCAGACTCCCGCCTTGCGCAGCCCGCCCATGCGCACCCCTCCAATTCACTTCCGGCACGCCCCCCGCGACGTGCCGTACCACGTGCCTGGACACCGCCGGCCGGCGACAAAACCACAGTGGTGTAGTTCCGGTCCGTTCGCAGGTTAACCCAGTGATGGCCGTTTTCCGAGCAACGCGCTGCCGATGCGGACGTGTGTCGAACCGTGTCGCACCGCAGCCTCCAGATCCGCGCTCATCCCGGCGGACAACCAGGTGGCATCCGGGTACATCGCACGGGTTCGCGCGGCGATCGCCGCGAGCGCCGCGAAGGCCTCATCCGGTACGCCGCGCAACGGCGCGACCGCCATCAGCCCTCGCAGCCGTAACGCGCCGGACTCGGCGACCGTCGCGAGCACCCGGTCCAGCCGCCGGTCCGGCGGCACACTCCCGCCGATCTCCAGCGCGTCGGCGTCCACCGCGTCGGCGTCCACCGCGCCGGCGTCCACCGCGCCGGCGTCCACCGCGCCGCCGCGGCTGAGATCGGCGTCCAGGCTCACCTGCACGCACACGTCGAGTGGGTGCTCCCGGTGGCGATCCGCGGCCTCGCCGAGCGCGCGCGCCAACGGCACACTGTCGACCGAGTGCACTGCCCCGGCGTACCGGACGACCGATCGGCACTTGTTGCGCTGCAACTGGCCGATGAAGTGCCAGACCACGTCGTCCATGCCGGCCGCACCGCCGGCCACCGCTGCGGCTTTGCCGGCCGCCTCCTGGTCGCGGTTCTCCCCCACGGCTGCGACACCGAGGCGGACCAGCCGCATCACGTCCTCCGCGGGGTACGTCTTCGTCACCGCGATCAGCGTCACCTCAGAGCCGGCCCGGCCAGCGGCCACGCACGCCGCGTTGATGCGCTGGCGCACCGCGGCGAGGTTGCGCGCCAGCTCATCGGTCCGCGGATCGGACCCGTCGCCCGGATGTCCCATCGTCACCGCACAGCGCGAAGGCTCATGCGCCGTTCTTCAGGAAGTCGGGCACGTCGACGTCGTCGAAGAGCACGCGGCGCGGCGGCGGCGGGTTGGCTGCCGCGGTCGCCTGGCGGACCGGCTCCGGCTGCTTGATCGGTGGCGTGTGCACCGACCGGCGTGCCGGTTCAGCAGACCGGTACGACGGCGTACCCCCGTCGAAGCCGGCGGCGATCACGGTGACCCGCACCTCGTCGCCGAGCGCGTCATCGATCACGGCGCCGAAGATGATGTTGGCGTCGGGGTGCGCCGCATCCGTGACCAGCTGCGCGGCGTCGTTGATCTCGAAGAGACCGAGGTCTGAACCGCCAGCGATGGACAGCAGCACGCCCCGCGCGCCGTCCATGCTCTGCTCCAGCAACGGGCTCGAGATCGCGGACTCGGCCGCATCCACCGCACGGTTGTCGCCGCGGGCGCTGCCGATGCCCATGAGCGCGCTGCCGGCACCGCTCATGACGCTCTTCACGTCGGCGAAGTCGAGGTTGATCAGGCCCGGCGTGGTGATCAGGTCGGTGATGCCCTGGACACCGGAGAGCAGGACCTGGTCGGCCTGACGGAACGCGTCCATCATGCTGATCCCGCGGTCACCCAGGGCGAGCAGCCGGTCGTTGGGAATGACGATCAGCGTGTCGCACTGGTTGCGGAGCTCGTCGATGCCGCTCTCCGCCTGGACCTGCCGCCGCTTGCCCTCGAACGAGAACGGGCGGGTGACGACGCCGATCGTGAGCGCACCGAGCTTGCGGGAGATGTTCGCGACGACCGGGGCGCCACCGGTCCCCGTCCCGCCGCCCTCACCACAGGTGACGAAGACCATGTCGGCGCCCTTGAGCACCTCCTCGATCTCGTCCCGGTGGTCCTCGGCGGCGTTCTTGCCGACGTCCGGGTTGGCACCCGCACCGAGCCCGCGGGTGAGTTCGCGGCCGACGTCGAGTTTGACGTCCGCGTCGCTCATCAGCAGGGCCTGCGCGTCGGTGTTGATGGCGATGAACTCGACGCCCTTGAGGCCTACCTCGATCATGCGGTTGACGGCGTTGACCCCACCGCCACCGATGCCGACGACCTTGATGACCGCGAGATAGTTGTGCGGATGCGTCATCGGACTGTCACTCCTTCGAGGCGAGCGGGCGTCGGGCGACCCGGTCCGGCGCGTCATGGCCGTCCCGGACCGGCGGCGCCCGCTTCGTGCAGACGTTGCGGTGCGGATGTTGCGGTGCGGTGTTGTGGTGCGGCGTTGCGGTGCGGTGTTCCGAGATCGGCGAGGGTAAAACTCTCACCCTCTACTAGAGGCTTACAGTTATGTCAACCTCGTCTTATTGGCAAGGTAGGCGGCTCCCGCAGGTGATCCAAGGACCGTTCCCGGCGTGTCGCTCGGCCGCTTCTTTCCCGGATTCGCGCCGGTCACCGCACGGTGACGAACCGGGGAGCACTCACATCGATCACCGTGCCCTGTCCGGCCAGCAGGGAGAGCGCCACGGTGGCCTTCTCCTCGTTCTCGCTGGCGTCCCCCCAGATCACCGTCCGCCCACCGTGAAGCTCCAGCCGGATCCGCGTCGGAGCCTCAGCGACCAGCTCGGCCAGCGGCGAACGCAGCCCGTCGGGCAAACCGGTCAGCACGGTGAGAGCGGCTCGCGTGGTCGGGTCGTCCGGCCCGGGACGGTCCAGTCGCACCACCGGCAACCCGGACGGCTGGTTGCCGAGCTGCCCGGGCGTCGGCCCGGCGAACGGGAGGAACGCGACGCCGGCCCGGTCCACGCCGACCAGCCCGGCCCGGGTCGGCACCACGGCGACGGCGGTACGCTCCACCACCTGGATCACCAGCGCGCCCGGCCAGTCCCGGCGAACCCGAGCCTGGGCGACCGCGGGCACCTGCTCCACCCGGCGGGCGGCGCTGGCCAGATCGACTCGGATCAGCGGCGTACCGACCCGGATCGCGGCGGCCTCCCGAACCGCGTCCGGGGTGGTCACCGCCGTGCCGGTCACCGTCACGCGGGACACCGCGAAGACGTTCGTGAAGTACAACAAACCGAGCGACACGCCGGCGAACGTCACCACGCCGGCCGCGAACAGCCACGGCATCGCTGCGCGCAGGCGCCGACGCCGGGCCCGCTTCGCGAACCGGGACACCGACGCGGGCACCGGCACCGGCCTAGCCCGGACGAGGCGCCACGAGCCGCGCGGGCCAGCGGTCATCCGAGGGCGTGTCGCGCGGGGTACTTCTCGTCGGCAGCGTTGCCGAGCGCGGCGAGCAGCACGTCGCCCATCAGCGAGATCGGCGGCGCGCCCATCGTCACCACGACGTCGCCGTCGCGCGACCGCCCGACCACCTCTGCCGGCACGTCGTCCCACGACGGCACGAAGGCCTTGCGGTCGGCCGGCAGATCGATCGCATCGGTCAGCGCCACGCCACCCTCGCCGGGCTCGCGCACCTCACCCGGGCCGAACACCTCGAGCACGATGGCCTCGTCGGCGATGGCGAGCGCGGCGGCCATCTCCGCCAGCAGATCGCGGGTGCGGTACACGCGGTAGGGCTGGAACACCACGATCAGCCGGCCCGCACCGGCGACCTCGCGCAGCGTGTGCAGGGCCGCCGTCATCGACGTCGGGTGGTACGCGTACTCGTCGTACACCCGTACGCCGGCCTGGGTGCCCTTGAGCTCGAACCGGCGACGCACCCCCGGGAACGCGCCCAGCGCCTCGATGACCTGGGCGATCCCCACACCGAGGCGGAGCGCGGTGAGCACCGCGGCCGCCGAGTTGAGCGCGAGGTGGCGCCCAGGGACGGGCAGGGTGATCTCGCCGAGCGGGCGGCCCTGGTCGGTCGCGAGGTAGTGCACCCCCCGGGCCGACGACACCATCTCGCTCAGCCGGAGGTCGGCGTCCGCGGCCTCGCCGTAGGTCAGCACCCTGACGCCGGCGGCCCGGGCGCGCGGAATCATCCGCCGGGTGCCCGGGTCATCCGCGCACGCCACCACGAAACCGTCCGGGTCGACCAGCCCGCAGAACTCCACGAACGCGTCCTCGAGCCCGGCCAGGTCGCCGTAGTTGTTCAGGTGGTCGGCGTCGATGTTGGTCACGATGGCGATGTGCGGGCGGTACAGCAGGAACGACCGGTCGCTCTCGTCGGCCTCGGCCACGAAGAGCGCGCCGCTGCCGTGGTGGGCGTTGGAGCCGACCTCGGAGATCTCGCCGCCGATCACGAACGACGGGTCCAGGCCGGCGTGCTGCAGAATCTGGGTCAGCATCGACGTGGTGGTGGTCTTGCCGTGGGTCCCGGCCACCGCGACCGCCCGCCGGCCGGTCATCGCCGCCGCCAGCGCCTCGGAACGGTGCAGCACCCGCAGGCCGCGGCTGCGCGCCTCGACCAACTCGACATGCTGGGCCGGAATCGCGGTGGAGTAGATGACCGTGTCGACGCCATCGAGGTTGGACGCCTGGTGGCTGCGGTGGATCGTGCCGCCGAGCGCCTGCAGGGCGGCCAGCGCCGGCCACTCCCGCAGTTCACTGCCGGAGACGGTGATGCCCCGGGTCAGCAGCAGTCGGGCCACGCCGCTCATGCCGACGCCACCGATGCCGATGAGGTGCACCCGCCCGAGATCCTCGGCGGTCAGCCCCTCCACGGTCGTACTCATGATGTCTCCACCACCTCCAGCAGGAACGCTCGCAGCGACTCGTCGCCGTCCCGGCGACCGTACCGCGCCGCCGCGGCGCTCATCGCGGCGAGGCGGGTCGGGTCCAGGACCAGCGGCACCAGGGTGGACTCGATCCAGGCCGGAGTCACGTCGCCGTCCTCGACCAGCAGGCCGCCACCGGCGTCGACGACCGGTCGGGCATTGCGACGCTGCTCCCCGTTGCCCCAGGGCAGCGGCACGTAGACCGCCGGCATCCCGACCGCGGCCGTCTCGGCGCAGGTCATCGCCCCACCGCGGCACAGGGCGAGATCGCCGGCGGCGTAGCCGAGTTCCATGTCGGCGAGGAACTTCAGGGTCACGTACGGCGAGGCGAGGTCCGACGGGATCTCCACCGCGTCGTTGCGCGCGCCGATGATGTGCAGCACCTGCACCCCGGCCGCGGTGACCGCCTTGGCCGCGGCGGCCATCGCGAGGTTGATCGAGCGGGCACCCTGCGAGGCGCCGAAGACGAAGAGGGTCGGGCGGTCCGGGTCCAGGCCGAGCCGGGTACGGGCCTCCGCCCGGCGGGCCGCCCGGTCCAGTGTGGCGATCTCCCGCCGCAGCGGCACCCCCACCACCCGGCCGTGCCGCAGCGACGGCAGGGTGGCCTGGTGCGGGAAGCCCAGCGCGAGGTGGCGGGTCAGCCGCATGCCGAGGCGGTTGGCCACGCCGGGCGGCACGTCCTTGTCGTGGATCACGAGGGGGGTACGCCGTCGGCGCGCCGCCAGGTATGCCGGCACCGCCACGTACCCGCCGAAGCCCACCACCGCCTGCGCTCCGACCTCGTCGAGCACCGCGCCGGTGACCTGCGCCGCCCGCCACATCCGGTCGGGGGTGCGGAGCAGGTTGAGGTTGACCGCCCGGGGCAGCTGGTACGCCGGCACGTGACGCAGGTCGTAGCCGCGCTCCGGGATGATCTCCGATTCCAGGCCCCGGGGGGTCCCGATGCAGGTGATCCGCAGGTCAGCATCGTGCCGGCGGAGGCAGTCAGCGAAGGCGAGCAGCGGGTAGATGTGCCCACCGGTGCCGCCACCGGCCAGTACCACCGAGCGCAGCCCGGACATCAGCCGCTCCTTCCACCCGCCGGATCGAATTCGTCCCGCCGACCGTCCCGCCGGTCGTCGCGGGGCAGCGGTGGCAACGGCGCCCACAGTAGCGTCACCCACCGGCCCGGTGGACGGGCGTGCAGGGCCCGGGACGCATCCGGCTCCGCGCGGGCGAACGAGGTGAGGATGCCGGCCGCGGCGAGTGCCACGACCAGCGCGCTGCCTCCGTCGGAGATGAACGGCAGCGGCAGGCCGGTGATCGGCAGCAGCCCAACCACGCCACCGATGTTGATGGTGGCCTGACCCACGAACCACGTGGTGATCCCGGCCGCGACCAGCCGCCGGTACGGGTCCGCGACCCGCCGCGCGATCCGCAGCCCGGTGTAGGCCAGCACCGCGAACAGCGCCAGCACCACCAGACACCCGATCACGCCGAGTTCCTCGGCGATCACCGCGAAGATGAAGTCGTTGTGCCCGTTGGGCAGCCAGCCCCACTTCATCCGGCCCTCACCGAGGCCGACGCCGAACCAGCCGCCGTTGGCGATCGCGTACAGCCCGTGGAAGTACTGGTACGCCTCGCTTGTGCGGCTGGCCTGGGAGGGGTCGACGAACACGGTGAGCCGATCGATCCGGTAGCTGGCCCACGGCAACATGATCAGCGCGAGGATCCCGGCGACCCCGACGACGAACATCAGGGCGAAGACCCAGATCCGCACGCCGGCCGCCCACAGCATGCCGACCAGGAGCACCAGCAGGCAGATCATCGAGCCGAGGTCGTTGTACCCGACCAGGACAAACAGCGTCAGGGCCACCGGGAACAACGGGGTGGCGAGGTCGCGCCACCGGGCCACCAGCGGCCCCTTGCGGACCAGCAGGTCGGCGCCCCACAGCACCAGGGCGACCTTGGCGATCTCCGCCGGCTGGATCTGGGTCGGACCGATGTGCACCCAGAGGTCCTTCACCCAGACCGGGCCGAGATGGATCGGTTTGGGCTTGGTCCCCGGCGCGGCCCGCATCGAGGCGAGGAGGTCCAGCACATCGACGAAGACCATGAGGCAGAGCGCCAGCACGATCAGCACGCCGGCGACGGCGCGGTATGTCCGGACGGGCAGCCGCTGGCAGATCCAGAACGCGACCAGCCCCACCGCCGCGGAAAGCACCTGGCGTAGGACCGAGGCGAAGGCGTTGCCGCCCCGGGCGATCTCCTCGACGCTTGTCGCGGAGAAGACCATCACCAGCCCGATCACCAGCAGCAGGCCGACGCTGGCGAGCAGCAGATAGTACGAGGCGAGCGGACGCGCGAGCACTCCACGCAGCGTGGCGATCGGGCCGGTCAGCGGGCGACCGCCCTCGTCAGCAAGCTCGTGTCCGCGCTCCGCGTCACGCGGGCGGGCCGCGTCCCCGCCCCGATCGTCGCGAAGGCGGGCGGCGTCGCCGGCCCGATCGTCGCGTTTGCGCGCGGATGGCGCGTGCCGGGTGGTGCCGCCGGCGGTCACGGCGCTTCGGGCAGGGCCCGGACAACCGCGGCGAAGGCCTCGCCCCGGGCGGCGTAGCTCGCGAACATGTCCAGCGACGCGGCCGCCGGCGCGAGCAGGACGGTGTCACCCGGTCCGGCGAGCGCGGCGGCGGCGGAAACGGCCTGCCCCATCGCACCATCATCGATGCTGTCCACGGAAACGACGGGGACGTCGGGGGCGTGTCGAGCGAGCGCCTGGACGATCAGTGCGCGGTCCACCCCCAGCACGACGGCGCCGGCGAGCCGGTCCGCGACGCGCGCCACCAGGTCATTGATGTCGACGCCCTTGAGCTGGCCGCCGGCGATCCACACCACCCGCGGGTACGCGCTCAGCGACGCGTACGCGGCGTGCGGGTTGGTGGCCTTGCTGTCGTCCACGAAGCACACGCCGCCCACCGTGGCGACCGTGGCGTTTCGGTGCGGCTCCGGCACGTACCCGGCGAGGCCGTCGTGCACCGCCTCGCGCGACACCCCGTACGCCAACGCCAGCGCGGCGGCGGCCAGGGCGTTGCTGACGTTGTGCGCGCCGGCTGGGCGGATCCGGTCCGCCTCGATGAGCGCCGTCGGGCCGGACCCGGTGAGCGCCGCGTCGACCAGCACACCGTCCACCACGCCGAGCTGACCCGGCGCGGGCACGCCCAGCGTCCAGCCCACGGTGCGCCCCGCCACCGCCGCCAGCCTCGCGGCGACCTCGGGATCGTCCAGGTTCCCGACGGCCAGCCCGGCCCCGCCGGCCAGCCCGGCGCCGCCACCCGAGCCTGCTCCGCCGCCCGAGCCTGCTCCGCCGCCTGAGCCGCCGGAGCCCGCGCCGCGCCAGATCGCGGTCTTGGCGTCCGCATACGCGGCCCGGTCACCGTGCCACTCGAGGTGATCGTCGGCCAGGTTCAGCAACGCGCCGACCGGTGGGGCCAGGTCGCGCGACCAGTGCAGCTGGAAACTGGACAGCTCCACAGCCAGCACGTCATAGCCGGTCTGGGCGTCCACCAGCGGTGCACCGATGTTGCCCAGCGCGGCGGTCCGCAGCCCGGCGGCGCGCAGGATGGCGGCGAGCATGGTGGTGGCGGTGGTCTTGCCGTTGGTCCCGGTGATGGCGAGCCAGACCGGCGCATCCGGACCGCGCAGCCGCCACGCCAGCTCCGGCTCGCTGTAGGTGTCCACGCCGGCCGCCACGGCGGCGACCGCCAGCGGGTGGTGCGGAGCGAATCCTGGCGACAGCATCACCTCGTCCACCCCGGCAAGGAATTCGGCACCGGGCGCGTCGGCGACCACCACCCGGGCGCCCAGGGACGCCAGCTCCTGCAGCGCGGCGCCGTCGCGGCGATCCACCACCAGCACGTCGGCACCGGCCGCGAGAAGCGCCCGAGCGGCGGCCGCCCCGGCCATCCCGGCACCAGCGACCAGGACGCGCCGTCCGGCCGGCACCGCCGACACACCGTCGGAGACGCTGTCGCCGGCCGCGGCACCGGAAACCCCACCGTCCGCGGACCCGTGGCGGTCGTCCGGCCGGGGGATCATGCCCGCCCCGTCACGAGAACCCGCTCACCGCAGCCAGGAAATCCGCGTAGAAGAGTGCCATCGCTGCGACCACACCGATGGCCGCGATGATCCAGAATCGGATCACGATGTTGACCTCGCTCCAGCCGGCCAGCTCGAAGTGGTGCTGCAGTGGGACCATCCGGAAGATCCGCTTTCCGGTGAGCCGGAACGAGCCGATCTGCATCACCCAGGTCACCACGATGAGGAAGAAGAGCACGCCGATGATCGGGACGAGCAGGATCGTCTTCGTGGCCAGCGCCAGCCCCGCGATCAGTGAACCCAGCGCCAGTGCCCCGGTGTCACCCATGAAGATCCGCGCCGGGGAGGCGTTCCACCACAGGAACCCGAAGAGCGCACCCGCCGCGGCGCCCGCGATCAGCGCCACCTCCAGCGGATCCCGCACCTCGTAGCAGTATTTCAGCTGGTAGCTCGGGTCGGAGCACCAGTGCCGGTACTGCCAGAACGCGATCGCCATGTACGCCCCGATCACCATCACCGAGGCGCCGGTGGCCAGCCCGTCGAGCCCGTCGGTCAGGTTCACGGCGTTCGACATCGACGTCACCACGAGCACGAAGACCACGACCGCGCCGACCTTGCCGACGTTGAGCCAGTCGATGTCGCGGACAAAGGACAGCGCGGTACTGGCCACGGTCAGCTGCGACTGCGGGCCGGTGACGCCCTTGCTGGGGAAGTACAGCGCGATGGCGCCGAAGACCCCGCCGATGAGGGTCTGTCCGATCAACTTGCCGCGCTTGCTCATCCCGGCGCTGTTGCGCTTGCTCACCTTGAGGTAGTCGTCGACGAAGCCCAGGATGCCGGTGCACACGAACAGCCCGAGGAGCACCACCGCGGTCGTGGTCGGCCCGGTCGGAGCCAACTGCTTGTCGGGCAGGGTGGTCATCACCAGGTGGCCCGCGACGTACGCGATGAGGGTGGCCAGGATGAACACCACCCCACCCATCGTGGGCGTGCCCTTCTTGCCCAGATGGGTCTGCGGACCGTCGCTGCGGATCGGCTGGTCGGCGCGCAGCTTGGTGAACGCGCGGATCGCCAACGGCGTGCCGAACAAGGAAATCACGAAGGCGACAAACGCCCCGACGAACACGGACCTCATCCGGTCGTCTCCGCCGCGTAGCCGGCTCCCGGGCGCAGCGCGTCCGCGCCGTCCCCGGAGGGCGCGCGAAGCGCGTCCGCGACGTCCCAGGTGCGGTACCGCGAGCCCTTGACCAGCACCACGTCGTCGGGCCGGAGCTCGGCCTCGAGCAGCGCGATGGCCGCCGCCTGATCGGTCACCAGCACCGACGTTCCTCCCCAAGATTCGACAACGGCGGCCCCGTCCACAATCGCCGCCGCCGGTTCACCCACCACGACCAGCCGGTCGACCCCCACCTGCGCGGCGAGTCGGCCCACTTCCTCGTGCCCGGCTCGTTCGTACCCGCCGAGCTCGGCGTGGTAACCAAGCACCGCGAAGGTACGACGACCGCGCCCCAGCGCGACCAGCGCCTGCAGCGCTGTCGCCGTGGAGCCGGGGTTGGCGTTGTACGAGTCGTCGATCACCGTGACACCGTCGGCACGGTCGACCACGTCCATTCTGCGGCCCGACACCTGTCGCAGCTGCCCCAGGGCTGCCGCGACCGCAGCGACGGGCATCCCGAGCTCGAGCGCGGCGGCCGCCACCAGCACCGTGTTGGCGACCTGGTGCCGCCCGGGCACGGCAAGTCGCACCGGCGCGGCGCCGTGCGGGGTGTGCAGGGTGTACGCCGCACGCCCGCGCCCGTCCAGCACCACCTCGCCGGCCCGCACCTCGGCATCGGGTGCTTCGCCGGCCAGCACCACCCGGGCGGCGCTGCGGGCCGCCATGGCCCTGACCAGCGCGTCATCGGCGTTCAGCACCGCCAGGCCATCCGGCGGCAGCGCCTCCACCAGCTCGCCCTTGGCGGCGGCGATCGCCTCCACCGAGCCGAACTCACCGATGTGCGAGACCCCCACGTTGGTCACCAGACCCACCTGGGGAGGTGCGATGTCGCAGAGCAGCTTGATGTGGCCGGCGCCGCGCGCCCCCATCTCCAGGACGAGGAAACGGGTGCCCTCGTCGGCCCGGAGCACGGTGTGCGGCAGGCCCAGCTCGTTGTTCAACGATCCGGCCGGCGCGACCGTGGGGCCGAGCCGGTCGAGTACCTGGGCCAGGAAGTCCTTGGTGGTGGTCTTGCCCGACGATCCGGTGAGGCCGACCACCGTGAGCCCCGGCGGCCGGTCGTGCAGCCGGTCCAGCAGCGCTCGGGCCAACCGGCCCATGCCGGCCCGGGGATCATCGAGCAGGATCATCGGCACATCGGCGACCTCGCGGCTGCCCAGCACGGCCACGGCTCCGCCGCGCACCGCCGCCCCGGCGAAGTCGTGCCCGTCGACATGCTCGCCGGCGAACGCGACGAAGAGCCCACCCGGCCCGACCTTGCGGGAGTCGAACTCGATCGGGCCGGTCACCACCGCCCCCGGATCGCCGGCGACGAGCCGCCCGCCGAGCAGGGCGGCGACCTCGTCCAGGCGCATGGCGATCATCGTGCCGCTCCGGTGGCTGGGGCGCTCGCGTGCCCGCGCAGCGCGTCGGCCAGTTCCACCCGGTCGTCGAACGGGTACGTCCGGCCCGCGATCTCCTGCCCCCGCTCATGCCCCTTGCCCAGCACCGCCACCACGTCGCCGGGGCGGGCGAGCCCGACCGCGTGCCGGATGGCGGCCCGCCGATCGGGCACCTCGATCACCTCAGCGCCGCCGGCCCGACTGCTGCCGGGCCGACTGCTGCCGGCCCGACTGCTGCCGGCCCGACTGCCTGCGTCGCGGGCGCCCTGGAGCACCTGCGCGCGGATGGCCGCGGGATCCTCCGTCCGGGGATTGTCGTCGGTCACGAGCACCAGATCCGCGCCCCGGGCCGCGGCCGCGCCCATCACCGGTCGTTTCCCGCGGTCCCGGTCGCCGCCAGCGCCGATCACGCAGATCAGCCGAGCGCCGTCGCGCACCAGGCGACGCAGCGCGGCCAGCACCTCCACCACCGCGTCCGGCTTGTGGGCGTAGTCAACGACGCCGATCACCCCAGCCGGCGCACCGCCCGACCCGCCACCGGGCACGCCGCCCGACCCGCCGCCGGGCGCTCCGCCCGACCCGCCGCCGGGCGCTCCGCCGCGATCGTTGACGCGCTCCATCCGGCCCGGTGCGCCGGGGCAGGCCGCGACGGCCGCCGCGGCGACCACGGGATCGACGTCGACGGCGACCAACACGGCGATCGCGAGCAGCGCGTTGGCGACGTTGTGGTGCCCGGGCAGGCTCACGCCCGCGGGCACGGCGACGCCACCCGGCCCGTGCGCGACGAACCGCTGGGCGTATCCGTCATCGACGAGCCCGGTGGCGTACCAGGTCGCGTCCGCCGCCCCCCGCGCTGAGTAGGTCTGCACAACGGGGGCCTGCACAGCTGGGGTCTGACCAGCAGACGTCCGGCCAGCTGGGGGCTGTCCAGCTGGAGTCTGACCAGCGGGGGTCTGCACGCCCGATCGCAGCAGGCGGCGTCCCCCCTCGTCGTCGAGGTTGATCACCGCCGTGCCGCTGCGCCCGTCGAAGAGCCGCGCCTTGGCCTGGAAGTACTCCTCGACATCGGCGTGGAAGTCGAGATGGTCGGTGCCGAGGTTGGTGAACCCGCCGACCCGGAACCGCACGCCGCCGACCCGGCCCAGTGCCAGCGCGTGGCTGGAGACCTCCATGGCGACGCTGTCCACCCCCCGCTCCACCGCCACCGCGAGGAGCGCCTGCAGGTCGGTCGCCTCCGGCGTGGTCCGCACGCTGTCCAGCACCAGATCGCCCATCCGGGTCTCCACCGTGCCGATCAGCCCGGTTACCCGCCCGGCCGCCCGCAGGCCGGCCTCGATCAGGTACGCCGTTGAGGTCTTCCCCGCGGTACCGGTGATGCCGAGCACCGTCAGGCCGCGGGTCGGGTCGCCGTACACCCGTGCCGCGACCTCGCCGAGCACCGCCCGCGGATCGGGCACCACGATCGCCGGCAGGTCCGCCTGCTGTGCCGCGGCGGCACCCACCGGGTCGGTCAGCACCGCCACGGCGCCGGCCCGCGCGGCCGCAGCGATGAACTCGGCACCGTGGTGGCGACTGCCGGGCAGCGCCGCGTACAGGTCACCGGGCAGCACCGACTCGCTCGCATGGGTCACGCCCGAGACGGCGCCGTGCCCGAACTCGGGCGGCACCGGCACGGCAAGTGCGGCCGCCAGCTCGGCCAGGGCCGTCGGCGACACGCTCCGGGGGCGGGGATAGCCGGGCACGGGGCTAGACCATACCGGCAAGGTGCACATCCGCCACGCGGGGCCGAGGCCCGGTCCGGCGGGTCACGGGCAGGGGCGTCACGGATAGATTCGAAGCGTCGGCGGCCGGGTTTCTGTCGGCGGCACCCGGTAGCGCTGCAGCGCAAAGGTCATCATTTCGCTGAACGCCGGAGCCGAGACACTACCGCCGCCGCCGCTGGGCACGTGCGCGAAGACGGCAATCACATACTTCGGCGCCTCCGCCGGCGCCATGCCGATGAACGACGCGATGTCGCCGGGCGCGTACCCGCCGTTCTGCGGCATCTTGCCGGTCCCGGTCTTGCCGGATACCCGGTATCCGGGGACGGCGGCCAGCTTGCCCGTCGCACCGTCCAGGGTGACCACCCCCTCCATCATGGCCCGCAACTGCCGGGCGGTCTCCGGAGAGATCACCCGCCGGGTCACCGGCGGCTTGGCCGGCGTGGACCGCCCCTCCGAGGTGATCGTGGCCTGCACCACATGCGGCTGGACCCACACTCCGTCGTTCGCGATCGCGGCGTACGCCGCCGCCATCTGCAGGGTGGTGGTCACGACGCCGTGTCCGATCGGAATCGACCCGGAGCTGGAGCCGGTCCACTGCTCCGGTGGGAGCAGCTGACCTGGTGCCTCACCCGGCAGGCCGACGTTTGTCGGCTCGCCCAGACCGAACTTCTTCTGGTACTCGTAGAGCTTCTCCCGGCCGAGCTGATCCGCCACCTTGATCGTGCCGATGTTGGACGAGAGAGCCAGCAGCCCCGGCATGGTCATCAGCGTCTCTTTGGCGTGCGGATGGGTGTCCTTGTACTGCTGGTCGCCCTTGGTGATCGACGGCCCGACGGACACGGTGGTGTCCGGGGTGATCACCTTCTCCTCGAGCGCCGCGCCCAGCACGATCGCCTTGTGCCCCGAACCGGGTTCGAACACGATCTGCGTGCAGGCATCCATCCGCTGCTGGGGCGTGTAGGACGACGGCTTGGCGGCGTCGTAGGAGGGGTAGCTCGCCTGTGCCAGCACCTCGCCCTGCATGTTGAGTACCACCGCCGCGCCGAACGTCGCCTGCACACCGCGCATCCGGTCCCACAGCGTGCGCTGCACGTCGTACTGCAGATCGCGGTCGATGGTGAGCCGTACCGAGCTGCCCGGCCGCGCGGGGGTTTCGGTGTTGACGCCGCCGGGGATCTCCCGGGTCAGGTCGCTCTCGCCGCGCTCGAACGTCCGCTCGCCGTCGACTCCGGCCAGGATCTTGTCGTGGGCCTGCTCGATGCCGGCCTGTCCGCGATGATCACCGGACCGGGTGAACCCGACGACATTGGCGGCAAGGTCGTGACCGACCACGAACCGTCGCTCGTCCCGATCGGCCCAGACGCCCGGCAGATCCAGCGCGACGACGGCGTCACCGACGCTGATGTCGGTGCCGCGTGCGAGGTACTCGAATTCCACCTCGGTGCCGTCGGCCCGCTTGTGCCGGACCAGCTTGCCGACGAGTTCGGACCGGCTCACGCCCATCCCGCTCAGGGTGGGGAAGAGTTTGTCGGCGGTCGCCTCAGGGTCCTTGACCAGCGTGGGATCGGCGACGATGGCCCGCGCCTCGACGCTGCGGACGAGCACCGCGCCGTCCCGGTCGTAGATCGCCCCGCGTGGCGCGGGCAGGTCCACCGTCCGCAGCCGGTCGCGCAGCCCTTCGGCGGCGTACGCCTTCGCGTCGACCAGTTGGATCTGTACCAGGCGCCCCGCGATGAGCGTGAAGATCGCGAGAGCCAGCACGGTACCCAGGCGCAGCCGCCGCCGCGGGTCCGCCGGACGCGGCACTGCCTGCGGTCGGCGCTTCGAGGCCCGCGCCTTGGCCCGCGGCCGATCGGACCGACCGCCGCCCGCACCGCCACCCGACCCGCCGCCCGAGCCGGTCCGGGCGCGGGGGTTGGCACCGCGTCCCTCGTCCGAGGCTGGGCGACGCTTGGCGGCCTTGCCTGTCGTGGGCGCACCTTCGGCCGCCCGGCCCGTCGGCGGCCGACCGTCGCCCGCCCGGCCCGTCGTGGGTCGCCCTGCGGCCGCCCGGCCCGGGGACGGCTTTCTGGCCGCCGCCGGGTCGCCCAGTCGATCACCAGGGTGAACCACCTGGAGCTTCGGCCGTGCCCGCTCGGTGCCGGCCCGCTCGGTATTTGCCCGCTCGGTGCGGGGCCGCTCGGTATTTGCCCGCTCGGTGCGGGGCCGCTCGGTGCGGGGCCGCTCGGTGCGGGGCCGCTCGGCGCCCGCCCGCTCGGTGCGGGGCGGATCCACGGGCGCCCGGTGGGGGGCGTCGTGGCTCTGCGCCTCCGCTTCGGCACTCTCGCGCACCGTACGCCCTCGCGGTGTGTACCGCCGCGCGTCGGCGAGGCCGCCGCGGGCGGAACTCCCGCGGCCGCGCAGCGGCACGACCGACTCGTCCGGGGACGGGGTCGTGCCGCGGCGCGGAATACGCCTCGGATCCGGCGCGCGCGTCATGGCTACCGCCCAGCCGGGCTCGACCCGGGCTGGGGCACGCCGAGCTTGCGGCCGTCGGGCAGGACGATGTAGGCCGGCGTACGGGACGGCACCAGGCCGAGCCGGGTCGCCGCGGCGGCCAGCTCACCGGGCGACTCCAGAAAAGCCAGTTCCCGCTCCAGCCCCTGCTGCCGCAGGTCCAGCGCACTCTGCTGCTGCTCCATGGTGTGCAGCGTGAACGCGTTCTCGACGATCTTGGTATTGATCACCAGAATGCCCACCACACCGGCCACCACCAGCGCGAGCACCAGCGCGACGAACGGCGCGCGTGGTGCCGACACGGGCATCGGCGGCGCGACCTCCAGCCGCGGTGCCGCCGCTGAACTGCGGTGTGGCTGCGCCGGTGACGTACGCTCCGGCGCCAGCGCGGTCGCGCCGGCGACCGGGAACTGCACGGCCGGACCGCGCGCGGTCGCTACGTCGCGGGTACGCCGAGTGCCCCGCACCTCGGTCCCTGCCGCCGCGCTCGCCCGCTGTGCCGTCGTCCGCTGTGCCGTCGTCCCCGCCCGTTGTGCAGTCGCCCGTTCTGCCCCCGCCCGTTCTGCCCCCGCCCGTTGTGCCACCGCGGTCCGGCCCCCCGACCGCGGTACGCCCCCAGACGCCCGCCCCGCCATGGTGCTGGTGTCCCTCGACATTTGCATCGCACCTCCCCCTCAACTTCGTGTTCGTGATCCCCTTGTCCTATGTGGACAAGCTCAGTCGCTCGATTGCCCGCAGCTTCGCCGACGCGGAGCGCGGGTTCTCCGCCGTCTCGGCCGCTGTCGGGGTCTCCGCCCCCCGTGCCAGCAGCCGGTACTTCGGTTCGCTGCCGGCCGGAACGACCGGCAGCCCGGGCGGCACGGTCGACCGCGACCGCGCCACAAATGCCTGTTTCACCAGGCGGTCCTCGAGCGACTGGTACGCCATGACCACCATCCGGCCGCCCGGGCGCAATGCGTCCAGTGCCGCCGGCAGCGCCGCGGCAAGCGCCTCCAGTTCCCCGTTCACTTCGATCCGCAAGGCCTGGAACGTGCGCTTGGCCGGGTGCCCGCCGGTCCGCCGGGCCGGCGCCGGCACCGCCTCCCGAACGAGTTCCCCGAGGCGTGCCGACGAGTCCAGCGGCGCTTTCTCCCGCTCGCGCACGATGGCCGTGGCGATCCGGAAGGCGAACCGCTCCTCGCCGTAGGTCCGCAGGATCCGCGCCAGGTCGCCGACGCTGTAGGTGTTGACCACCTCAGCTGCCGTCCTGCCCCGGGACATGTCCATCCGCATGTCCAGCGGACCGTCCTGGGCGTAGGCGAATCCTCGCTCGGCCTCATCCAGTTGTAGTGATGAGACGCCCAGGTCGAACAGCACCCCGTCCACGGCGGTGATCCCGAGTTGCTCGAGCACCTCGGACACCTCGTCGTAGACGGCGTGCACGAGGTGGGTCCGCCCGGCGAAGGGCGCAAGCCGCTCCCCCGCCAGGGACAGGGCCTGCTCGTCCCGGTCGAGACCCACCAGGGTCACGTCCGGGTGCGCGGCCAGGACGGCCTCGGCGTGCCCGCCCAGGCCCAAGGTGGCGTCCAGGTGCACCGCACCCGGCCGGGTCAGCGCGGGGGCGAGCAGCTCGAGACACCGCTCGAGCAGTACGGGTACATGCGTGCCCCGCTCGCCCATCACTGACCCCCTTGGTGCCGGAGTCGGCGATGGTTCGCGGCCATCGCCGTTCCGGCCGGTTCGGCTGGCTCCGTCCGCGTACCTGCGTCGCGGCCGGCCCGATGCCACCGACGTACCGCCAGATCCCCATCCGCTCACCCGCCTGACGCCGGGGAAGTGGCGTCAGGAGTAGGAGCGGGTGGAGATCAAGCGGTACGTCGAAGGCAGTGCAGCGCCACCGTCGGTGAGAACGGCGGCGAAGCTTCCGGTGTCAAAGCCCGCCTGGCAGAACCCCTTCCTCAATGCCGGCGAAGTCCTCTTCGCTGTCAGCGAGGTAGCTCTCCCACGCTTGCTTGTCCCAGATCTCCACCCGGGTGCTCGCCCCGATCACGACAAGTTCGCGGTTGAACCCGGCGTACTCCCGCAGGTGCGCGGGAATGGTTACCCGCCCCTGCTTGTCGGGCACCTCGTCGTGCGCGCTGGCAAAGAACACCCGGCTGTAGGCCCGGGCCGCTTTGTGGGTCATCGGCTGCTCGCGGAGCTGTCCGGCGATCCGGGCGAACTCGGTGACTCCGAACACGTAGAGGCAGCGCTCCTGCCCTTTTGTGATCACGACACCTCCCGCCAGTTCGTCCCGAAACTTGGCCGGAAGAATGAGTCGGCCCTTTTCGTCGAGGCGCGGGGTATGCGTGCCAAGAAACACGTTCCCCACCCCCCTCCGGGGCCGGCAAGCCCCCCAGCCCACCAGTGCTCACCACTGTACTCCACTTCCCTCCACCGTCAACGAGAAACCTCCCGCGCCGGATTGAATCGATGCGATAAACGCCCAGTTCACGGCGGGTGTGGCGCGGTGGAGGGCGGGGTCGGTCCACCCGTTCGGTCGAGTGTCCGACACCATTGTTGAATCAGACTTACGGGGATGAATCGCCGAGTTTGGCCGGGTTATCCGGGCATCTTCCGGCGGCGGAGACCGGCGCGGGGAGCGAAGTGGGGTATGCCCGCTCGGGTAGGGTCGGCCCAACTTCGAATGGTGAGAGCGAGATGACGACCCAAAGGCTTCCGCTGCGTGCCCAACTCGCCACGACGTTGTCCCGCGGGGCAGCGGCGCTGTCGCGGGCGACCGGACGCGGTGACGGATCGGTGATCGGGGGCCGGATCGGCCTGATGGTCGATCCGAACCTGCTGCGCAGCCTCGCCGCCGGACGCGTGGTGGTATTGATCTCCGGCACGAACGGCAAGACCACGACCACCCGGCTGACCGCCGCCGCGATCGGCGTACTCGGGCCGGTGGCCACCAACAGCCTCGGCGCCAACATGCCGACCGGGCACACGTCCGCGCTGGCGAAGGCCGGGGGCACCCCGTATGCCGTACTCGAAGTCGATGAGCACTACCTCGACCAGGTCCTGGACGCCACCGCCCCGAAGGTCGTCGCTCTGCTCAACCTGAGCCGCGACCAGTTGGACCGCGCCAAAGAGGTGGCCATGATGGCGGCGATGTGGCGCACCACGTTGCGCAGGCATCAGGGGCACGGGCATCAGGGGCACGGGCATCGGGTGCACGTCGTCGCCAACGCCGACGATCCGATGGTTACCTGGGCGGCATCGGTTGCCGAGTCGGTCACCTGGGTGGCCGCAGGCCAACGCTGGCACGACGACTCGTGGGTCTGCCCGGAGTGCGGCAGCCCGATCGAGCGCAACGGCGACCAGTGGTGGTGTACCGGCTGCACGCTGCGCCGGCCGGTCCCGCACTGGACGGTCGACGACTCCGGTGTCGTCGACTCGACCGGCCGGCACCACGAGATCCACCTGCGGCTGCCGGGCCGGATCAACCGGGCCAACGCCGCCACCGCCCTCGCCGTCGCCGGATATATAGGTGTCCGGATCGACGACGCGATCCCCCGCCTCGCCGAGGTCGCCTCGGTCGCCGGGCGGTACGCCACGGTGGAGCGCGACGGCCGCACCATCCGACTGCTGCTGGCGAAGAATCCGGCCGGGTGGTTGGAGGCCTTCGAGATGGCAGAGGACGCTCCGACCCTGCTCTCGATCAACGCACGGGACCCGGACGGTCTGGACACTTCGTGGCTCTACGACGTCGACTTCGCCCCGCTGCGCAAGCGCCAGGTACTCGTCACCGGCGACCGCGCGATGGACCTGGCCGTGCGGCTGGAGGTCAACGAGGTGCCGTTCGAACACGTACCGTCGTTCCAGCGCGCCCTCGACACGGTGCCGCCAGGAAAGCTCGAGGTCATCGCGAACTACACCGCCTTCCAGGACATTCGAGCGGAGCTGGACCGTGTCAACTGACTCGACTGCACAGCCGGAGCCCGCGGACCCCCGGCACGGCCGCCACCCCGCGGACTCCCCGCACGGCCGCCACCCCGCGGACCTCCCGAAGGGTCTCGATCCCGTCGACATCCCGCAGGGTCTCGATCCCGCGGACATCCCGCACACGGTCCCCGAGGCCGGCCCGGAGACCAGCCCGCAGGACAGCCCGCGGCACGTCCCCCAGCATGCGGCAGGCGGCGCGCCCCCTACCGCGGCAACCGAGTCCCACCTCCGGCTGGTCTGGATCTACCCTGACCTGCTGTCCACCTACGGCGACCGGGGAAACCTGCTGATCCTCGCCCGCCGCGCCGAGCTGCGCGCGCTGCCGGTCGAGTGCATCGAGGTCCGATCCGACCAGGCGCTGCCCGCCGACGGGGACATCTACCTCATCGGCGGCGGCGAAGACGGCCCGCAGGCGCTCGCCGCCCAGCGGCTCGCCACGGACGGCGGCCTGCACCGTGCGGTCGACCGCGGCGCCGTGGTCTTCGCCGTCTGCGCCGGGTACCAGCTCATGGGCGGTTCGTTCTTCGCCAAGGGCGCGAAATGCCCCGGCCTTGGCCTGCTCGACCTCGACTCCGACCGCGGACCGAGCCGGGCGGTCGGCGAACTCGCCGGCGATGTCGACCTCGCCCTCGGCCTGCCACCGCTCACCGGGTTTGAGAACCACGGCGGCCGCACCCACCTCGGCCCCGGCGCGCGGCCGCTGGCGCGGGTCACCACCGGCGTCGGCAACGACGGCGCCACCGAGGGCGCGTGGCACGGCAAAATCATCGGGACGTACTCACACGGCCCAGCCCTCGCCCGCAACCCCGCGATGGCTGACCTGCTGCTGCGGTGGGCCACCGACTCCGAACTCGACCCGATCGACGATGTATGGCCCGAGCGGTTGCGCGCCGAACGGCTGCACAGCGTCGGCGCCCGATAGGCCCGTCGGTCCCGCCGACCGTCACGCGCCGCTTTCTCCGGTGCCGCTTTCTCCGGTGTCTCTTTCTCGGGTGTCTCCGGGCCGATCACCGGCGCTCAGCAGCGGGTTTCCCCGGGGGGCGCGAACCGCGGCACGTCCACCCCGGCGGAGAGTGGGCCCGCCGGGATGACTGGTCGACCGTCCAGCACGACGGTGCACCAGAGACCCGGCGCAGGGCGGCCGTACAGCAGCGCGGGTTGGGTAGGCACGAGATCGTCCTCACGGTACTCGGCAGGGCATTCATCGCCATCGCCACCGGCACCGCCGCCACCGGCACCGCCGCCGCCGCCACCGGCATGGCGGTCGTGGCGCGCGCGGCTTTTCCACATGCCGTCGTCCGCGGCGGCCGCCGGGTCAGGCCGGGAGTTCCAGCGGTCGTATTCGGCGATGGCGTCCTGGCCGGGTCGTGCGTCGCCCGGGTAGATCGCGACGGTACCGGGACCGACCCGCACATACACCTGGGTCGCCGGCTGCGGCTGACCGAACAGCCTCTGCAGGCCCGCCGCCGACTCAGCGGCACGGGCCCGACATGCCAGTGCCAGACCGGCCGCCAGGACCGCGAGCCACAGCACGCCGCTGGCGTCGTACGGCTCGCTGACCAACTGTCGCAGGCCATCGGCGTCGGTGTACACGCCGAGTCGCTGCCCGACCGGATGGTCGAGCTGGTCACGTACGCCGAACTCCACCAGCTGCTCGGTGGGCAACCTGACCCGGATGATGAACTCGTCCACATGCTCGATGACCTCGGCGGTGACAATCCTGGCGGCGTCCTGCCGGCTGTCCATGCGTTGCTGCAGGTGCCAGCCCCACGTCGCTGCCACCACCGCCGCCACGGCCGTGACGCCAGCCGCGACGCGCCAGCCCTTGCCTGAACCGGGCAGACGCCCGGGGTCCGGCACCGGCTGGGCCGGCGTCCCGCTCAGCCACTCGAACGCGGCATCCTCCGGCAGTCGAAACGGCCCGGTGGCGGCGGCGACGAAACTCAACGCGACGAAAGCCAGGTCCGCGACGTAGATCCATGGCGGGGAGGCGAACGTCGGGTCCGCCAGATCCTGCCCGAACACCGCCAACACGAACGCGGAACTGATCCACGCGGCAACACCAGCGTTGATCAGACCGGCGAGCGCGGCGGCGAACAGCAGGCCCGCAATGCACGCCGAAACAGCTTCGGGTCGGCACGGTGTCGCGTCCGAACAGGCTGGCACGGCGGCTGTGTTGAAGTACATGGCGACGACCACCACCGCGGCGGCTGGAATCAGTCCGCCCTGCATGCGGCGCTGCCAGCGAGGCCGTGACAGCGAGCGAAGCGCCGACGCGTCCCGCGTCGTCAACGGGGCCATCACCACCCAAGATGGCGGCAACCCGCCAGCCCGGACACACGGACCGACCGCCTCCGACAACGCCGCGACCGGACTGGCCGATCGGGGCCGGACGCCGCCAACTCGGCCGTGATCCCGGTACCCCACGGCGCAATCTTGAATTGTCCGACCAGTCCTGATTGGTTTGCCCGGGTATGGGTCGGTATCTATAATTCGTTGCCACCGCGTGACCGGGATAACCTGTGAGGGAAAACCGGTGACCCGGCGGGGAGGCTCGACCTCCTCCGCAGCGATCATCCGCCCTAAGCCTTCACCGCCGCTGCGGGCGGGTGCTTCGATGAGGAGGAGGTCCGTTGACCAGCCATGAGACGTACCAGGACATCACCAGCCCGCTCCCCGCTGACCAGTTCCGCGTTGCGGCCAGCGCCATCGTGGAGAATATCGAGCAGGTGATCGAGGGCAAAACGGCCACCGTGCGGCTCGCCCTCGCCGTCCTGCTCGCCGAAGGCCACCTACTGATCGAGGACGTACCCGGGGTCGGCAAGACCAAGCTCGCCAAGGCGCTGGCCCGGTCGATCGACTGCTCCGTTCGCCGCATCCAGTTCACCCCGGACCTGCTGCCCAGCGACGTCACCGGGGTCAGCGTGTACAACCAGGAGAGCCGCGACTTCGAGTTCAAGCCCGGCGCGATCTTCGCGAACATCGTCGTCGGCGACGAGATCAACCGCGCCTCGCCGAAAACCCAGTCAGCGCTGCTGGAGTGTATGGAGGAGCGCCAGGTCACCGTGGACGGTATGACCTACCCGCTCGAGGTGCCGTTCATGGTCATCGCTACCCAGAACCCGATCGAGATGGAAGGCACGTACCCGCTGCCCGAGGCGCAGCGCGACCGGTTCACCGCGCGGATCGCGATGGGATACCCGGACGCCGGCGCGGAGCTCGCCATGCTCGACGGGCACGGTGGCGACGACCCGCTCGACTCGCTCGGGCCGGTCGCGGATGCGACGACGATCCGTCGGCTGATCGCCACGGTGCGCAGCGTTCACGTGGCCGACCCGATCAAGCAGTACGCCGTGAACCTGGTCAACGCCAGCCGGGAGGCGCCAGAGCTGCGGCTCGGCGCGTCGCCGCGGGCGACCCTGCAACTGCTGCGCACCGCACGCGCGGTGGCCGCGCTGGAGCACCGGGACTACGTGGTGCCCGACGATCTGCAGGCCCTCGCCGTGCCGGTGCTGGCCCACCGCATCATTCCGACCGCCGAGTCCCAGCTGGCCAGGCGGACCACCGACGCCATCGTGTCCGAGCTGGTCCACCGGTTGCCGCTGCCCACCGACCGGCAGGCGCGCTCCCCGTACGACACCCGGGCCCGCGGCCGCTTCGACACGTGGGGACGCTGAAACGTGGGGACGCCGACCTGTGCAGACGCCGAACTGTGGGGACGCCGAACGTGAGGAGGGTGGGCGATGCGTGAAGCGCTACGCGGATTGACGACGCGTGGCCGCTGCTTCCTTGCCGCGGCGGGCGCATCGGCCGTCGCGGCGTTCCTCCTGGGCGAGCGGGATCTGCTGCGGATCGCGTTCCTGCTGTTCGCGCTGCCCCTGCTGGCGGCCGGGTATGTCGGCCGCACCCGCTACAAGCTGGCGTGCAGCCGGATGCTGGAGCCGCAACGGGCCCAGGTCGGCGCGAGCGCCCGGGTGGTGCTGCGCCTGCAGAACCTGTCCCGCCTGCCTACCGGCACGATGCTGCTGGAAGACCGCCTGCCCTACGCCATGGGCAGCCGCCCCCGGCTCGTGCTGGAGCGGCTCGGTGCCCGCCGGGAGAGCTCGGTGGCGTACACGGTGCGGGCCGACGTGCGCGGCCGGTACGAGGTCGGGCCGCTCACCGTCCGGCTCACCGACCCGTTCGGGCTGTGCGAGCTGGTCCGGGCGTTTCCGACCGTGGACCACCTCACCGTGATCCCCCAGGTCGTGCCGCTCCCCTCGATCCGGTTGGCCGGCGAATACGCCGGCGCGGGCGAAAGCCGGGCCCGCTCAGTCGCGGTGCACGGCGAGGACGACGCCGCCACGCGGGAGTACCGCCGCGGCGACGACCTGCGCCGGGTGCACTGGCGCTCGACCGCGCGCACCGGCGAACTCATGGTGCGCCGCGAAGAGCAGCCGTGGGAGAGCCGGGCGACCGTGCTGCTCGACACCCGGGCCGCCGGGCACCGCGGCGAAGGACCGACCGCCAGCTTCGAGTGGGCCGTCTCGGCGGCCGCATCCATCTCCGTGCACCTGCGCCACGCCGGCTACAAGTTGCGCCTGGTCACCGGCGACGGTATCGACGTCGACGCGACCGAAGCCGGCGGCGAGGGCACCATCCTGGATGAGCTCGCCGAGGTGCAGCCCGTGCCGGGCGGCAACGTCAGTCAGCTCCTCGAGCACGTGCGCCGCCGCAGTGATGGTGGCCTGGTCATCGCGGTGTTCGGCGTGCTGACCCCGGCCGAGGCCGAGCTGGTCGCCGGGCTGCGCGGCAACGGGTCGATGTGCGTGGCCCTGCTTGTGGACAGTACGACCTGGTTGCACCTGTCCGACGAGGCACGCGCCGAGGCGGAAAAAGCGCACGCCATGACCGCGCTCGCGCTGCTCCGCAGCGGCTGGCGCGTGGTGGAGGTGCCACACGGCGCGAAGCTCCCGGCGGTCTGGCCGCAGGCGGGACGCGGGACGCAGGGATTCGCGTGGCGAGCAGCGATGGCGGAGACGGTAGCGGGAGGCGTTCGGTGAACTCGAGGCGGCATCTGACCCTTGTGGCCGGAGCCTCAGCGGTACTGGCGGCAATGCCGCTCGCCACGGTCTTCGAGCAGTGGACCTGGCTGGTGTACGCGATTCTGCTGGTGGGCGCGTTGTGCGGCGTTGCCGTACTGGTTCGCAGCACGCGTTCACCGTTCTGGATGCCGACGGTGGCGATGGGCGCCGTGTACATCCTGATCATGACGTGGCTCTTCCCCAGCGGCAAAGAGTTCGCTGCCGTCATCCCCGACCTCGACACCGCGCGGCACTTCAACGCGCTGCTGCTCACCGCGAGCGAGGAGATGCGGACATACGGGGTGCCGGTGGAGGACCGGCCCGGCTTCCTGTTCCTCGCCACGCTGGGCGTTGGCCTCGTCGCCATCCTCGTCGACGTGTGCACGGTTGTGGCGCGGCGCCCGGCGCTGGCCGGCCTACCGATGCTGGCGATCTACTCGGTGCCCGTCGCGGTGCACAAGGACAGCATCAGCATCTGGCCGTTCGTGCTCGGCGCGGCCGGCTTCCTGTGGCTGCTCGTCAGCGACAACGTCGACCGGGTACGTCGGTTCGGCCGTCGCTTCACCGGAGACGGACGCGACATCGACGTCTGGGAGCCATCCCCGTTGGCTGCCGCGGGGCAGCGCCTCGGTCTGATCGGCATCACGCTGGCGGTGCTGCTTCCACTCGCCGTGCCGGGCATGACCGGCGGCCTGCTCACCCGCATGGGTGGTGGCGCCGGCACCGGCTCGGGTCCCGGGAACGGCGTCGGCGCCGGGGTCGGCCTGCAGGCGATGCTCGAGGGAGAGCTGAGGCGGGACAAGCCGATCGCCATGGTCAAGGTCACCACGGACGATCCCAACCCGTACTACCTCCGTTTCGCCACCGCCGATCAACTCGATCCGAACGGCTTCACCGTCCGCAACGCGCCGCGGGGGCGGGCCACCAGTCAGGGTCTGCCTGAGCCCCAGGTCGGGCAGGGCGGTGTGGTGCAACGCCACCGGGCCAGCGTGGACATCGTCAACTTCAACACGAAGTTCCTGCCGGTGTACCTGCAGCCGGCAAAAATAGACAGCCTCGACGACACGTGGGAGTGGGACCCGCAGCAGTCGGTGGTCTTCTCCAACAGCGACCACAGCCAGAAGAAGAAGTACGCCTTCGAGTACGGCCGGGTGGAGTACTCCCCGGAGGTGCTCGGGCGCTCGAAGCCGCTAGCACCGAACGACCCCACGCAGCGCCGATTCACCCAGACGCCCCGGGTCGCCGCGGTGGACGAACTGGTCCGCAACCTGACCGCCGGCAAGACGACGCCGTACGACCGGGTCCGGGCCGTCTTCGACCACTTCTCTCCGGCCAACGGGTTCACCTACAGCCTGACCACCGAGCCGGGCAACACGGGCAGCGCGCTGGCGGACTTCCTGCAGAACAAGAAGGGGTACTGCGTGCAGTACGCCGCGGCCCTGGCCTGGATGGTCAGGGTGGCGGGCGTACCGGCCCGGGTGGCCTTCGGTTTCACCCGGGGCAGTGCGCCGGCGGGCGGCACCACCACGGCCACGCTCACCAACTTCAACCTGCACTCGTGGACCGAGGTGTACCTCGACGGGTTCGGGTGGCTGCCGTTCGACGCGACGCCGGCCACGAACGTGCTCGGGTCGGTCAGTCCCCTGTACGCGCCCAACCCGAGCCGTCCCAGCGACGCGCAGCCCTCGGCGGCGGATGACACGCAGGCGCCCAATACGCCGGACTCGGCGGCCAGTGCGGCACCGCTCGGTCCCGAGCGGGGCGACACCGGAGTCGACTCCGCAGCCGGTCCGGTCACTCCGCTGCCCGAGCGGTGGCCCATCTGGACCGTCCTCGGGGTGCTCGGCACTCTGCTCCTGCTCGCCGTGCCGGCTGCCCGTCGGATGGCGGTACGACGTCGTCGGCTCCGGTTCAGCCCGGTCGCGGTGGGTGCCCCCTCCCGCCAAGACGGCGCTTCAGCCACCGGCTCCTCAGATGGCGCGCCGCCCGGTGCAGTGCCGCCCGGTGCAGTGCCGCCCGGATCGGCGCGGCCTCTGGTCGTGGTGCCGGACGACGCGAGCCAGCTGGCAGCGCGCATGCACGCGCACGCCGTCTGGGACGAACTGCTCGACACGATGACCGACTACCGGGTGCCGGTCGACGAGGCCGAGACGCCACGCGCCACGGCCGAACGCCTCGTCCGCCAGGCCCACCTCGACAAGCCGAGCCCCGACCCGGCACGCCCCGACCAGGCACGCCCCGACCCGGCACGCCCCGACCCGGCACGCCCTGACCAGGCGGGTGTCGCGAGTCTGCCGGCGTCCGGAGTGCGTCTGCTCGGCCGCGCCGAGGAGCGGGCACGCTACTCCCGCACCGCGCACCCTGAGGGAGATCTGGGGCAGGCGCTGACCGCGATCCGCGCCGCCCTGGCGGGTCGGGCGTCAAGGCGTACCCGGTTGCGGGCCGTCCTGCTACCGCCGTCGGTCGTTGCGAGCTGGCGGCTTGCCGTGCTTGGCGGTTCGTCCGCGCTGTTCAACGGCGTTGCCCGGCGCGCGGACAGCGTCACCAGGCTGCTCAGCGTCCGGCGGCTGATGGCCGGTCGGACCGGCCGCGCGTAGCCAGCTCTCACCGGCAGTCAACGCAGAACTGGAGGGCCGGTCGACCACTTGGTCGACCGGCCCTCCAGTTCTTGCGGCTCTGCGTTGGTTCCCTGAGATGTTCCGTAGATGATTCCCTGAGGGCGGTTCCCTGAGGTTGAGGTGCTGGCACTACAAGCTAGGCGTCGCCTTCGGGACGGTGCCTCCACCGCTCCTCGAGCCGGTCGACGATCGACATGCGTCGGCCACGGGTGCGGCGGCTTGTAGTGCCGCCGACGACACGGAGGTCATTGTTCTGACCTCGCCGGTACGACTGCACGCCGAACGCCAGGGCTCCCAGCATCAGCACGAACCCGCCGACACCCAGCAGCGGGGACTTGTTTCCAGCGCCGAAGACAAGCAGCACCATGCCAGCGACGATGAGCACTGCAGCGGCGATGATCCGACGCTTGGCATGGAACCGCGGGTCGGTGGCGCGCACCGCCGAGGCAAACTTGGGGTCCTCGGCAAGCGACCGCTCGATCTGCTCGAACAGTCGCTGCTCGTGCTCCGAGAGCGGCACGGCACTCCTCCCCGCTGATCGAGGGTCGATCCCAGGTGGATCGATAGACCGTCGCAGCCGGCCGGCTGCTTACTGGCAAGTTTACGAGGGGCTCAGCCGGTCGGAAAGCGGGACGATGGTCCAGCCGAGCTGTTTTTCGTCGGTTTCGGATCGGATCATCTCGGCTGATCAGGTGACACACCCCCCGAAGGTGGTCGCGCGCCGTTGCCATCGGCGCGGAAACCACCCGCTCGGAGGAGACTCGCCGGGCGGACCGCGCCCTCGCCGAAGCGCTCGACGGCGAGATCAGCAGCACGCTCGGCATCGCGCCAGCCATGCTCGCGCTCCCCGATCGTAAGCTGCTGAGGCGCTCCGCCGGCACGTACGAAGCCTTCGATCCGAACGCCGACCAGCCGAATCCGCTCGGTCGGTCCAAGCGCCTCGAAGAGTTCCCACACGATCTGGAAGATTTCCCGGGTCACGTCCGTCGGGCACGGCAGTGTCCGGGAGCGGGACACCGTCCGAAAGTCCGCCATCCGCACCTTCAGCGAGATCGTCCGACCCGCCTGCCCGGCCAGCCGCAACCGACCGGCGGCCTTGGTCGCGAGCGCCAGCAGGGTGCGCCGGATCATCACCCGATCGGAGACGTCCACGTCGAAGGTCGTCTCGGCGCCGATGGACTTCTCGACCGAGTGCGGCGTCACCCGGCGGGGGTCGCGGCCACTGGCCAGCTCGTGCAGGTGATGGGCTGCCGCGTCACCGAGCGCGGCCCGGAGCATTCCGAGGGGCGCCGCAGCCAGATCACGTACGGTGACGAGCCCGAGGCGGGCCAGGGTCTCGGCGGTGCGCTCCCCCACGCCCCAGACCGCGGAGACGGGCAGGGGATGGAGGTACTCCAGCGTCCTAGCAGCCGGGATCACCACCAGACCATCGGGCTTCGCTCGGGTCGAGCCCAGCTTGGCCAGGAATTTCGTCGGCGCCACGCCGACCGAGCAGGTCAGCCGCTGCTCCTCCGCGACCCGGAGCCGGATCCGGGCGGCGATCTCAGCCGGACGGCCGATCAGCCGGGCGGCACCCGCCACGTCGAGGAACGCCTCATCCAGGGAGAGCGGCTCCACCAGCGGCGTCATGTCACGAAAAACCGCCATTACGGCCCGGGACGCCTCGGCATACGCCGGGAAGTCCGGCGGCAGGAACACCGCGCCCGGGCAGAGTCGTGCGGCCACAGCGCCCGGCATCGCGCTGCGGACTCCGTACACCCGGGCCTCGTAACTGGCGGCCGCGACCACCCCACGCGGTCCCGCGCCGCCCACCACCACGGGCCGACCGCGGAGCTCCGGGCGGCGGCGCACCTCCACAGAGGCGTAGAAGGCGTCCATGTCGACGTGCAGAATCGGGCAGCCAGAGTCGTCGGCACCGGGCCCGAACCCGGCGCCGGACCGCCCATCCCGCGGTACCGCCTGACTGCGCCCCACCTGTTACCGCTCCATCTGAGCAAGTCTCGCCTTCGAACGCTCCGCCCCGGGTACGCCCACGTGCCGCAGGCTAGCGTCTTCCTCCGACAGATTTCGCGACTAGGAGCGGAACCTGCATTTCCAACCCCGTGTACGAGCCGTGAAAGCCCACCATGGTGGCCACCGAATCGGGCTCGGTGGCGGTGGCCAGCACCGCCCAGCGTCCCCGGCAGGCGACCACCACGTCCCCGATCCGCGCCAGATGCCGCTCCGGCACCGGCCCGAACCAGCCGGCCGCGATCGCGTCCTCCCTGGTCAGTACGTCCACGCGGCCGCGCAGCACTTCCCGCCACGCCGCCATGACATCCTCGCGGGCGCCTGGGACGGTGTGCAGGTAACGCATCCGCGCCTCGCCCGCGACCAGAGCCACGCCGGCCCGCAGCCGGGCATCCGTGTCGAGGTCGGTCCGGGCATCTGCCGGCACGTTGAGCTGCCCGTGATCGGCCGTCACGACCAGCGCCGCGTCCGGTGGCAGCCCGTCGATGAGGAGGGTGAGCAGGCGGTCGAGTTCACCGGCGGCGCCAAGCCACGGCGGCGAACCGACACCATGGACATGCCCGGTGTGGTCGATGTCGGGGTGGTACCCGTAGACCAGCCGCGCACCGCCGGAGGACTCGCCCGGAGACCCGCCATGCAGGGCCGCCAGCATGCCGTCGGCGAGTTGGTCGATGGTGTCGGCGCCCCGGTACGCCGCACCCCGGTACGCCGCAACGGTGAGACCGGTGCCCTCGAACGCGGACCGGCTCACCACGACCGACGACACTCCCGCAGCGCGGGCGCGCTCGAACGACGTCGGCCAGGGCTGCCAGCGCGCTGGATCTGGATCATCCCGCCACTTGATGTGGGTGAGCACCCGGCCGGTGCCGGGCACGGCGACGTTGAAGCCGAGGATTCCGTGTGCGCCGGGCGGGGCGCCCACCCCGATGGTCGCGAGGCTTGTCGGCGTGGTCGACGGGAGTCCGCAGGTGACGGCGCTCGCCGCGCCGAGTCGGCCGGCGGCCAGGTCCGCCAGGGTCGGCGCGTACAGGGCGGCCGTTGCGAGCTGGTGCCAGCCGAGCCCATCCACCAGCAGGACAGCCACCCGGCGAACATCGGCCAGCGGCCCCTCGGCGAGACCGAGTGCGTCGGGCTCCCCCGGAACGCCGAGTGCCGCGAGGCAGCTCGGCAACAGGTCGGCGAGGCTCGCCTCGCCATACCGGGGCATGACCGGGTCGAGCAGGTCCGAATCGCTGGTGCCGGGCACGCTACGGCACAGTCCGGTCGGTCGGCGCATGGCCGGATGACGGTCGGCCGGATGACGGTCCGCCGGATGACGATTGGCCGGGCTGGCCGGCGGCAGGCTGGCCGGCGGCAGGCTGGCCGGCGGCGGGCTTGCGGGCCAGGAGGTGCAGCTGGGTGGCGATGTCCCGGTACGGCGGCAGCGCGGCCGCGAGCAGTTCCAACTCCAGCAGCGTCGCGTGCTCGCTCTCCGCCACCCCGCCGGGCACCAGGTCCGACATCGCCCGCACGCCGTGCACCTGCTCGACGCGCAAGCCGGTACCGGTGAGCAGTGCCGTTGCCTCGCTCACGTCGTACCGTCGCAGCACCCGGTCGTGCGGGCCGCCACCGCCCGACGGCTCCGCGAGCAGCGCGAGGGCCGCGTCGATGTGACCCCCAACGGCCCGCGCGAGGACCGCACCGGCCCGCCCGGCGACGAGCACGCTCACCGCACCGCCGGGGCGCAGGCTCTCCGCCAGCGCAACCGCCACGCGCGGCGGGTCGTCAACGACTTCGAGCACGCTGTGGCACAGCACCAGGTCGGCTTCGCCTGCCCCGATCAGAGCGGTGAGGCCGTCGGCGTCGCCCTGCACCGCGGTGATCCGGTCCGCGACCCCGGCCTCCAGCGCGCGCCGGGTCAGCGCAGCCAGCGCGTCCGGACTCGCGTCCACCACGGTGACCCGATGGCCGGCGTGCGCCAGTGGCACGGCGAATCCGCCGGTGCCGCCGCCGACATCCACCACGGCCAGCGGCCGACCCGACCTGGCCAGCTCGGAACGCAGCACGGCCCACACCACCGCGGTCCGCGGCGTCTGCTGCGGTCCAGGGTCAGTCGGCCCAGCTTTGGTCTGCCCCCGTTTGAGGTGCTCCACGATCGCAGAGCCTAGTGCCCCAGGCGCGGGTGCCACGACCGGTCGGTAGCGTTGACTCCTGAGAACTCTGGGGAGGGTGCAATGGAGTACGTCCGGTTGGGCGCCACAGGGCTGAAGGTGTCGCGGATCTGCCTCGGCATGATGACCTACGGAGATGCCGCGTGGCGGAAGTGGACCCTGGACGAGGCGGCGGCCGAGCCGATCGTGCGGCGGGCTGTCGAAGGTGGCATCACCTTCTTCGACACCGCCGACATGTATTCGCTCGGCGCAAGCGAGGAGGTCACCGGTCGGCTGCTGGCGAAGCTCTTTCCGCACCGGGACGACTACGTACTGGCCACCAAGGTTTTCAGCCGGATGGGCGAGGGCCCGAACGACGCCGGCCTGTCGCGCAAGCACATCATGGCTGGGATCGACGCGTCGCTGCGCCGGCTCGGCACCGACTACGTCGACCTGTACCAGATTCACCGCTACGACCCGGAGACGCCGATCGAGGAGACCATGGAGGCCCTGCACGACATCGTGCGCGCGGGCAAGGCGCGGTACATCGGCGCCTCCAGCATGTGGGCGTGGCAGTTCGCGAAGGCGCAGTACACCGCGGACGCACACGGCTGGACGCGATTCGTGGCGATGCAGAACCACTACAACCTGGTGTACCGCGAGGAGGAGCGCGAGATGATCCCGCTCTGCCTCGACCAGGGCGTCGGCGTGATCCCGTGGAGCCCTCTCGCCCGCGGCGTACTCGCCGGCAATCGCACCCGCTCCGGCGAGCGACGTACGGTGCGCGCCGGCAACGACGCCTACGCCGATCAGCTCTACTCAGAGAGCGACTTCGAGGTCGTGGAGGCGGTGACGGCGGTGGCTGACGAGCGCGGGCTTCCGCCGGCGCAGATCGCGCTGGCGTGGTTGCTGGCGCAGCCAGCCGTCACCGCGCCGATCGTCGGCGCGAGCAAACCGCATCATCTCGATGACGCCCTCGCCGCCGTGCAGGTCGGGTTGAGCGAGGACGAGATCGACCGGCTGGAGAAGCCGTACCGGCCACACCCCATCCTCGGCCACTCCTGACCCCGCGATCCAGACCCCGCGATCCAGACCCCGCGATCCGGGGCCCGCGATCCGGGGCCCGCGATCCGGCGCGACGCACCCGATCCGGCACGACGCACCGAGTCGCTCAGTCCGTGACGACGACCTCGGATCCGGCACCGATCTGGCTGAGCAGCATCTCCTGCGCAGCCTTCGGGAGCCGGATGCAGCCGTTGGAGATGCTCTTGCCGAACACATCGCTCCGGTACCACGCGTGGATGCCGATGTGCGCGCCCTTGAGGCCGGTCGCGACCTTGCTCGGGTCGTCCGGCAGGTTCCCCAGGGCGAGCACGTCCACACCGGCGTACCCCTCGCCGGCGGCGCGGGACCGACCGAGGACGAAGGTGCGGCCCAGCGGGGTCGGTGTACGCCGCGAACCGAGCGCCACGGTCCAGGTCTGGTAGGGCGCGCCATCGCGGTACCAGACGAGCTGGTGGGTCCCGCGTCGCACCACCAGCTGGTCACGTAGCGCAACGGTGGCCCAGCCCTGTGTCGTGATCCAGGCGATGGCGCGATTGGCGGACGGCAGGAGGACGGCGACCCAGCCTGCCTGCCGGGCAACGATGGGCATGATCAGGGGGACGCCGCTGATTGTCGGTGCCAGGTAGGCGCGCGGCTTGCCACCGGGGGCGTCGTAGGCAACGATCTTCTCGATCGGCTGTGCCGCTTCGGTGAGTGGAACGGTGGAGAGCGGCTCTGGATCGGGCGGAAAACCCGCGGGAGCAGCGCTGTATCCGATAACCGGCAGACCCACGGGGGCGGCCTGCGGCGGCGGAGCCGGAGCAGCCGGCGGTGGACCGGCAGTCGGCGGCGTCTGGGCCGGCGCTTCCGGCGCTTCCGGCGCTGGCTGGGCTTCCTGGGCTGGCTGGGCTTCCGGCGCCTGCTGGACCTCCTGCGCAACCGGGGTGAGCGGGCGCGCACGCTGCTGGTTGGCGCAGCCGGCGACGCCGGTGAGGGCAATCACCGCGGCGGCAGAGGCGAGCGTCGCCCGCCGAACGGTGGACCGGGCAACGCTGTGGCGGGTCACCTGTCTCACGCTAGACGCTCCGGCAATGCATTCGTGTCCCCCAGCGAGGTGTGCTGCGCACCTTCATCGAATGACTTTTGCCACATCATCCGGTCCCGTAGTCTCTGTGCCCAGCGGTTCCAGCCCTGAGCGGTTCCGGCCCTGCGTGACGCCGGCCCTGCGTGACGCCGGCCCTGCGCGCTCCAGCCCCGCTTGATTTCCGGCTCGCGCCACCTGCCGACGATACCGGATCGACACCAACCACAGCGTCGACCCAGGATCGGACCGCTGGCGTGCCGGGTTACGGTAGCCGGTGACTGCCGGTTCCAGGGCGCGGGAGGACCGATGGGTGACAGTAGCGCTGACGGCAGCGCTGACGGCAGCGCTGACAGTAGCGCTGACGGTAGCGCTGACGGCAGCGCTGACGGTAGCGGAGCCTGGCAGGTGTGGGCTGCGGCGTACGACGAGGTGCAGAACGCCCTTCCCGCGGTCGCTGACGTGGCTTGCCCGCACTGTGGCAGCCGCACGCTGCGGACAGCGTTCATGGCGGACCAGAACTCCGCGCGCGGGGTCGGCTTCTTCTGGTGCGACACGTGCCTTTTCGGAATCGGTTTGTCCGGGGCGGCGATCCCGGCCGGCGCCCGGCCGTTGCCGTTCGGCCTGGTGGAGGACGAACTTCAGGAGTACATCCCGAATTACACCCTCGTTGCACCGAACTTCAGCGACGGGTTATCCAGCGGACGCTGAGTACCCTTGGTCACCGGAAGTCACGAGATGACGGACGCACCGGCACGCTGAGCACGGCCAGATGATCGGCACGGAGGTTCAACACCCCCTCGGCCTTCTCCAGGATTCCCCGCACCACCAGCGCGTTTGACGTCCTGGCAACCCGGCGGTGCCGCTGCCACAGACCCGGACTGCACGTCACGTTGAGCATGCCGGTTTCGTCCTCCAGGTTGATGAAGGTGACCCCGGCCGCGGTGGCCGGTCGCTGGCGGTGGGTCACGATGCCGCCGACGAAGACCCGTCGGCCGTGCTCCACCTCCGCGAGCCGGACAATCGACACGGCTCCGATCCGGCTGAGGTACTCCCTGACGAACTGCACCGGGTGCGCGTCCGGCGCGAGGCCGGTCG
The DNA here is from genome assembly GCA_035296325.1 of Micromonosporaceae bacterium. Classification (GTDB taxonomy): domain Bacteria; phylum Actinomycetota; class Actinomycetes; order Mycobacteriales; family Micromonosporaceae; genus DATHBD01. Next base: position 116,727 of record DATHBD010000031.1, read on the forward strand.
ACCATACGTCAGCGACCATGCGTTCAATCGCGTCCATGCCAGGCAGCATCGGCGCCGAGCCGGGGACCGTGCCACTACCCGAACCGGTGACCGTACCGGGCAGCCGATCCGGCCGTTCCTGCGCCGCCGCGCCCGCTGCCCACAGCGCGGCACGCCGGGTCAGACCGAAGCAGGCAAAGGCGTCAGCGGTGGCGAGCGCCTCCATCTGCGCGGCGCTCAGCCCGGTGCGCCGGACCAGATCCGCCATATCGGTGTAGGGGCCGCCGGCGACCCGTTCCGCCTCGATCCGGTCCGCCACCTCGTCGCCAAGGGTTCGCACGGCCCGCAGCCCCATCCGCACCACCGGCCCGCCCCGCCCCCAATCCTCTGGCGGAGCCTTCGGACCGTTGCGCGCGCCGCCATGATGAAGGCGAAGTCGCTCGACCGCCCCCTCGCGGGAGAGCGGTTCAGGCAACGGCGGTTCGGGGAGCGGCGGTTCGGGGAGCGGCGGTCCGGGGAGCGGCGGTCCGGGGAGCGGCGGTTCGAGCACGGCCATCGCGTTACTGGCATTGATGTCGGGCCGAAGGACCGTCACGCCATGCCGACGAGCATCGTCCGCAAGAGACTGCGGCGAGTAGAAGCCCATCGGCTGCGCGTTGAGCAGGGCGGCGCAGAACGCGGCCGGGTGGTAGCGCTTGAGCCACGACGACGCGTACACCAGGTACGCGAAACTCATCGCGTGGCTCTCCGGAAAGCCATAATTCGCGAAGGCCGCCAGCTTGTCGTAGAGGTCATCGGCGAGCGTGCCGGTGATGTCGTTGGCGGCCATCCCCTGGTACAGCCGGTCGCGGATCCGATCCATCCGCTCCTGCGATCGTTTGGACCCCATCGCCCGACGCAACTCGTCGGACTCGGCCGGGGTGAACCCCGCGACATCGATTGCCATCTGCATGAGCTGCTCCTGGAAGAGCGGCACCCCCTTCGTCTTCTTCAGCGACGCCTCGAGCTTGGGATGCGGGTAGGTGATCTCCTCCAGGTTGTTGGCCCGGCGGATGTACGGGTGCACCGAGCCGCCCTGGATCGGGCCTGGCCGGATGAGCGCCACCTCCACCACCAGGTCGTAGAACTTCCGTGGCTTGAGTCGGGGCAGGGTCGCCATCTGCGCCCGGCTCTCCACCTGGAACACCCCGACCGAGTCCGCGCGGCACAGCATGTCGTAGACCTCTGGGTCGTCCAACTCGAGCGTGCCGATGTCCAGCGTCGAGTCGATCATGTCGAACGCATAGTGCAGCGCCGAGAGCATCCCCAGCCCGAGCAGGTCGAACTTGACCAACCCCACCGAGGCGCAGTCGTCCTTGTCCCACTGCAGGACGGTGCGGTCCTTCATCCGCGCGTGCTCGACCGGGCACACCTCGATCACCGGCCGGTCACAGATCACCATGCCGCCGGAGTGGATCCCCAGATGACGCGGAAACGTCTGGAGCTGATTGGCGTACTCGACGATGTGCGCGGGAATGTCCTCCACCTCGGCAACCGCCGCCGCGCCGCCACCGCCCCCAGCACCACCACCACCAGCACCAGCACCAGCACCAGCACCAGCACCAGCACCAACACCAACACCAACACCAACGCTCCCCCAGCGGTCGATCTGCTTACTCCAGGCGTCCTGCTGGCCGGGCGAGTACCCGAACGCCTTGGCGATGTCACGCACCGCCGAGCGTGGCCGGTACGAGATGACGTTGGCGACCTGGGCGGTGTGCGTCCGGCCGTACTTCTGATAAACGTGCTGGATCGCCTCCTCCCGCCGGTCGGACTCGATGTCGATGTCGATGTCGGGTGGCCCGTCGCGCTCCGGGGAGAGGAATCGCTCGAAGAGCATCCCCCACCGCACCGCATCGACGTTGGTAATCCCGAGCGCGTAGCAGACCGCCGAGTTGGCCGCCGAGCCCCGCCCCTGGCAGTAGATGTCGTTGTCTTTGCAGAACCTCACAATGTCGTACACGACGAGGAAGTAACCGGGGAACTCCAGCTCCTCGATGAGCTTCAGCTCGTGGTCGAGTTGGGCGTACGCGTCTGGACGCTCGGCACGGGTGCCGTAGCGCCGCTGAGCACCCGTCTCGGTGAGCCGGCGCAGCCAGTCCATTTCGGAGAGTCCGGGCTCGGGGACCGGGTAGTCCGGCAGCCGTGGCGCGACGAGATCAAGGTCGAAAGCGAGTTCCAGGCCGTACTCGGCGGCCCGGTCGACAGCTCCGGGAAACGCCGCGAACCGAGCCGCCATCTCAGCTCCGCTACGCAGGTGGGCCGTGCCGGCAGCCGGCAGCCATCCGTCGATCTCGTCGAGCGAACGCCGGGCCCGCACCGCCGCCAAGGCGGTGGCCAGCCGACGTCGGCCCGGGACGGCGTAGTGCACGTTGTTCGTCGCTACCGTGGGCAGCCCGGCCGCGGCCGCGAGTCGGGCCAGGGCATCGTTGCGCTCGTCGTCGTCGGGGTGGGCGTGATCGGTCAGCTCGACGGCCACGTGCTCGGCGCCGAACAGCGCAACGAGTCGGTCCAACTCGGCGGCGGCCGCGGTTGGCCCGTCGCGGAGTAGCGCCGCTGGGACGTGGCCCTTCCGGCAACCGGTGAGCACCAGCACGTGCTCGCGCAACGCGGCGGCGGCTTGCTCCAGGTCGTACACCGGACGACCCTTCTCCCCGCCACGCAGGTGCGCCTCGCTGATCACGCGGGCCAGCCGGGCGTACCCCTGCGGTCCGCGGGCCAGCACAAGCAGGTGGCGCCCCGCGGGATCCGGCTCGCCGGTGCGTGCGTCTGCTCGGCCGGCGCCACCGGCAGCTTTCCCACCGGCAGCTTTCTCACCGGCAGCTTCCCCACCGGCGGCTCGGCCACCTCGACGGCCGGCGACTCGGCCGGACGCTCGGCCGTCTGCCCGGCCGGCTGCCCGGCCGGCTGCCCGGCGCGGATCGGGGAGACCCAGCGACAGCTCGGCCCCGAAGATGGTCTTGACCTCTAGCGCCCGAGCCGCCTCAGCGAATCGCACCACCCCGTAGAACCCATCATGATCGGTGATTGCCACCGCCGACAGGCCAAGCCGCGCCGCCTGCTCGGCAAGCTCCTCGGGGTGGCTCGCCCCGTCCAGGAAGCTGAAGTTGGAGTGGCAGTGCAACTCGGCGTAAGCCTGGCTCCTCTTTCGCCGAGTCCCATCCCGCTGCGTCCCGTCCCGCTGCGTCCCGTCCCGCTGCGTCCCGTCCAGTTCCGCCGGCGCCTGGTACTCCGGCCGCTTGCGCGACCACGCCGGGGAGTCGCCGCCATCGCCGGTCGGGGCGAGCACGTCGGGGACGAGGCCCAGCGGTGGGGGCGCCCAGCCCCCGCCGTCCCGCCTGCGGTGTGCGTCCCGCCTGCGGCGTGCCGCATCCGGACCCGCCGGCTTCGAACTGCCAGAGCCAGCACCACCAGAGCCAGCACCACCAGAGCCAGCACCATCAGAGCCAGCACCATCAGAGCCAGGATTGGCAGAGCCGGAGCTGGCTGATTCTCGACGACGACGCCCGGAGAGCCTGCGCTCCAGCTCCGACCAAGGAATGTCTGGATTGTTGAAGCCCACAGTCGCACCTCCTCACAATCACGCCGAGCGCTCTCAGCAGGGAACTCAGCCCGGCGCGAGAGTCGTCGGGCGGTGCGTGTGTAGACCCACCGGCATGCGCGTCCGCACCTGAGAAGGCATGGATTGAAACGACTCCGGCACCGATCACTCTCGGTGGTGGTAGAGGTTGCGTTGGGGCCGTTGCTGCGGGTCGATGTAGGACGGGGGGATGAACTCGGGTCGCTTGTCCTCCGGGTTGATCCTGACTTGCCAGTCGCTGTGATGGATCAGTCGGTGATGGTGCCCGCACAGCAACACGCCGTTGTCGAGGCTGGTCGAGCCGCCGTCCGCCCAGTGCACGACGTGATGCCCGTCGCACCAACGCGGCGGACGGTCACAGGCGGGGAATGCACAGCCGCGGTCACGCAGGACGAGCGCCCGACGCAGCGGACCGGCGATGAGGCGACGTTCCCGACCCACATCAAGGACCTGACCGCTGCCACCCAGAACGGCGGGAATGATCCCAGCGTCACAGGCCAGCCGACGGGCAGTGGCGCCGCCGAGCAGACCTCCGTCATCAAGCGTTGCCAGCCCAAGCGTTGCCGGACCAACAGCCGCCGGGCTCATCCGGGTGCGCAGGACGTCAATATCCATGGTGACGACAATTTGCGGCCGATCACCACCGTTGTCGGGAAGCTCCCCGCACGAACCCGCGAGACGGCCAATGTCGACGAGAGCGTCGGCCCGACGCTGCGCCGCAGTCCGGATATCGGGCCCTTCATTCAACGGCGTGGCCCGTGGGGCACACAGCGGGTCCAGAGCCGCCCGGATGATCGCAGCGCCTTCCCTGTCCAACCAACCGGTCAGGCGAACCTGACTGGTCCCCGCCAGATCAGTCAGCCATACACCTCGACGGGCTCGGGCCCGCTGCTCGGCCCGGTCCAGATCAGCAGCGGCCCTTTCCTCGACCCACTCCGGAGCGATCCGCTCACACAGCCGCTGCCCTAACGTGCCAAGCTCCCGGGGACCGAACACCGCTGCCTGATCAAGCAGGAACCGCTCACCATCCACCCGCACCTGCGCTGGCACATCAGCCGGGAGATCCGCGACGACCTGGGCGATCACCCGCGCCTGATCGGCATTGACCTCCCCCGCCGCGAGGGCCGCGCCGGTACCGGGCAGGTCACGGTCCAACACCGTAGCGAGCTGCGTCATCCGCGCCGCCGTACCCGCCCCGACCCGATACCGGTCCCGCAACCACGCCGTCGTACTCGATGCGCCCTGCCCCACCCCGACACCACGGGCATCTAGCTCACGAACCAGGGTCAATTGCAGCGCCGCGACCTTCGACGCCACCACCTGCGCACGATCCAACCAATCGACCAGGCAGGCATCCGACTGGGCCCACACCGACGTCGACAGACACGCATCCGCGACCCCGTCGAGCTCAGCCAGCACGTCGCCCATGACCAGGACGCTACGCACCCGGTACGACATTTTCTAGTACAAGTGTACGAAGGACTTCAGTCATAACTGGCCTGGACGGTCCACTGCCCGGCAGCGAGGACGAGCAGCAGCGCGCGCCCGTCGGCCAGTACCATCTGAAACCGCGCGCACCGGTGCGCCTCCTCAGCCGCCCACCACCGCTCATCGAGCGGCCACGGGCCGGCCCAGCCGAGTACCTCCACCGCGGGTTGGCGACCAACCGCGACCCTCGCCGGCGCTCCGGTGAGCGAAAGCCGGCCGGTGACCCCTACGAGCGCGCCGCCGGCGTCGTACACGACGGCCGGAATCGGCTCGGGGTAGACCGTAGCCGGAGCTGGCGGTGGCAGCGTGCCCGGCCAAGGCGGCTCCGCCGGGCGGATCGGGGTCGGTTCGTCCCCCCAGGGCACCAGTCGGACCCGGTCGCCGGGGGTACGCCCACCGCCGAGCACCGGTGTGAGCACCGCCTCGGGACCGAGCAGCCCCTGCACCCGGGTAAGTGCCCGCGCCGCCCGCTCACGCTCCTCTCCCACCTCGCCCCAGAGCCCGGGTTGCAGCCCGACGGCCGCAATCAGTCCTTCCGGGGTGAGTCGAAGCCTGGCGATGCCGGCGGTCGGCACCTCCAACGCACCACGCTCGAACGCACCACGATCGAACGCACCACGATCGGCACCGATAAGCCCGCCACCCGCGCGCCGGCCGCCGGTAAGCCAGCCGCCGGTAAGCCAGCCGTCGAGCTGCCAGCGCACCCGGTCGGCGATGGCGGCCACACTGAGCGTGCCGTCGTGGCGCCAGGTGCGCCGCAGTTCCTCACCGGCCTCGGTATGCGCCTCGATGGCCAACCTGGTGCAGGCCAGCCCGTGCGTGGTGAGCCGGGCGTGCAACCGCTCGGCGAGCCGACGTGCGGCGAATGCAGCGACGTCGATGCGATCGATCGGCTCGTCGAACGATTCCACGCTGTCAAGGTTGGGTGGGACCAGTCTCGGCGCAAGAATGTGGTCGTCGAGTCCGGCTGCCAGCCGGTGCGCGGCGGCGGCGGCAAACCCGAACCGGGCGAGGACGTCCCCGGCGGGCAGGGCCGCGAAGGCACCGAGCGTACGGATACCGAGGCGGCGCAGCAGATCCACAAGCGTTGGGTGCCCGATCGTGGCGATGTCGAGCCCCGACAGGAACGCCGCGGTCTGCCCAGCCGGCACCAGGCGCCCGGCTCGGGCTGCCAATCCGGCGGCGAACGTACCGTCGGCGATGCCGACCTGCGCCTCCACCTCGCACCGCTGGGCCACCTGCTCCACGAGGCGCTCCGCCGCCCCGTCCTCGCCGCCGAAGTACCGGGCCGGGCCTCTGGCAGCGAGCGCGCACGCTCCTGGGCGCAGCACCTCGACCGCGGGCGCTACCTCCTCCACCGCCGCCACGACCGGCTCGAACGCCCGGGCATCGCGGCCGGCGTCGTACTCCACCACGGCCAGCGCCGGACAACGCCCCTGCGCCTCCCGCTTGCGCAGGCCCCGGTGTACCCCTTCGGCACGGGCTGCCGGTGAGCAGGCGAGCACGCGGTTGGCGTACAGCACCGCCACCGGTCCCCGGGCCGGCACTCCGTCCACAAGCTCAGCCGCGATCACGGGCCAGTCCGGACACCAGACGACCAGGGTACGAGTCGCGCTCACCCTGCCACTCTCGCGCTCACCCTGCCGCGGCCAGGGTCGCCGTGGTCGCCGTGGTCGCCGTGCTCGCCGTGGTCGCCGTGGTCGCCGGGGCTGCCATGGACGCCGTAGTCGCCGTGGCCGCCGTGGCCGCCGTAGTCGCCGTGGCCGCCGTGGACGCCGTAGTCGCCGTGGCCGCCGGCGTCCCCGTGGTGGAGGTGCCCGTAGTGGATGTTCCCGTGGCCACCGTCAAGGTCGTCGCATTGACGACCTCGGGTAGCGAGCCGGGAAGCCACATACTCACCTGCCGGGCTGCCGCTGCTGCGCCACGCCCAACGGAGCGGATGGTCAACTCTCGTGACCGCAGTCGACCACGCCCATCACCAAGACCGTTCCACACTCCTCGGACCGACTCGAGCATCACATCGGCGCCACGCCATGACCCGTACGCCACAAGCACGCTGCCATGCTGTCGGGCGCGGGCAGCCAGTCGACCAGCTACCGCAGGCGCGATCGGACCGGGCGGTGCAGCCACCACGATGTCGAGCCCGTCGAGGAGCGCCGCCACCACGGTGGCCCACTCGGCGCCCGGGTACGGCACCAGGGCCAGCCGGTCAAGTGCGAGTCCCAGCTCGGCGGCGGCCACTGCCCCGAGGGTGGGCACACCGACCACGCCGCACCAGGAGCCGGACTGGGACGCCGCGGCGAGGAGCGCCAGCATCAACGAGGTCGGTGCCTGCGCCGTGGTTGGCGCCGTCGTCTGCGCCGCCGTCGGCGCGGTCGTCGGCGCTGTCGTCGGCGCCTTGGTTGACGTCGTGGTTGGCGCTGCCGTCGGCGCCTTGGTTGACGTCGTGGTTGGCGCTGTCGTCGGCGCCTTGGTTGGCGTCGTGGTTGGCGCCACAGTTGGTGCCGTGGTTGTGGTCGGGGCGGTGGCTGCGACCCGAGCGGTTGGAGCGGTGGCCGACACGGTCGCCGTGTTTGGAGCCGTTGGAGCCGTCACCACCGCGATCAGCGCTCCGCGCCGCAGGCCGCCTCCGGGTAGCAGTGCCCTCAACTCGGGGAGGACGGGGAGCACCCGCCCTACATTGACCTCCCCGGCGGCGTGTTCGCTGGCGGTACGGACGACGGCTGCGAGCCCAGCGGCATGGATGGCCTGAAGACTCGCCGCCGCGCGGGACACCGGCTTCCGCTCCCCCGGCGCATTCGACCGGCCCTGCGAGGGCCGGCCCTGCGAGGGCTGGCTCGGCGAGGGCTGGCTCGGCGAGGGCTGGCTTGGCGAGGGCTGGCTTGGCGAGGGCTGGGCCGGTTGGTCCGGCTTGTCCTGCTGCGGTGACCGGCTCGGTCTAGGCGTCTGGATGGTGAGGTGACGTCCATTGCGGGCGCGCAGGGTGGCCTTTACCCGAGCACTTGCCGTCACCCCGGCACTCCGGTGGGGCGTCCGGGCTGCCGGCTCTATTTGTATGCCCAGACCAACCACCGTCATTGCACCCAACTCCCAATTTGCGCTGTGCCGGATGCGTGCTGTGCCGGATTCGTGCTGTGCCGGATTCGTGCTGTGCCGGATGCGTGCTGTGCCGTGCGTCAGGTGATCAGCTCGCAAGTCCCTTCAACAGAGGCTGGTAGGAGAAGCCCAGGCCGACCTCCACGACCGCGATGAACTGCTCCGCCGCGCGAAGCAGATCGTCGGCCTCCCGAGCACTTACCACACGCGGGATGCCCGCCTCAGCGGCGGAGCGCTTGCTTGCACCGGTGGCGAAGAAGGTGGCCCACTCACTGAGCTCGGGAGCTACGAGGACGAGGAGGGACCAGACGCTGGTCACCCGGCTGCGGCGCCCAGGCCCGGCCGGGGTGGCGCGTGCGGCCAGCACCGCGGCGGCGGCGCGCAGAGCGGCCAGGTGGGCCGTGGCGTAACGCATACCGTCGGTACGGATCTCAGCGGCCTCTTCCAGCCCTCGCCGAGCGAGGATAAGCAGCTCGCGTGGGGTGCGGTGAGGCAGCGCGGATGCGGGCACCGGCAGTGGCTGGCGCACGACCCGGGGCATGGTTGCTGAATCTGCCGAACCTGGGCCGCTCACCGGGAACGGTGTGACCGCCGCGGCCGCGAACGGAGTGTGAGATCGAGGCGTCGGCGTCGGCATCTGGTGTCTCCCTCAGCGGCTTCTGGATCGAAGGGCTCTTCTTCTGTTTCGAAGTGCTGCGGAGGAAGTCGCAGCGGCGTTACCGGCCGGGCGTGAAGCTTCCCCACACCACGCCCGGCCGGCTGGGTCGCTGCCCGCCGCCCGGGGGTCGTGGGCGGCGAACAGCGACCCTGCCTGTGAGATCGGACCCGCGAATGCCCGATCTCGCGGTGTCGCGGACCGCGCTCGGGATCGACGCCGCGAATCGTCGGTCCCGATCGAGTCGAACGCTTGTTCGAACTCGCTATTGAAGAGACTACACGGAGGTGGCGACAAAATCGCAGGGCACCGGCAAAATTTCGTACACGTGTTCTACGAACTGCGACAGCCGAGTCCACGGCGAACACTCCCAGCACCTGAAGACACCGTCCGAGCCGCCACAGCGCTCGCCATCGGCTCCCTCCACGCAGCTCCCAGCAGCTGCGCAGCGGCTCCACACCAGTCGTCGATTCGATCGAGCGGACGCCGAATGCCCCGTACGCCTGACGGCCGCTTGCCAGGCCGCCGACGCCGACGCCGACGCTGACGCCGAGATCACCGACCGGACGACCCGGGCGGACACAGGAAGGACTCGAGTCGCCTTGCTTGCGCCAGCCGTTCGGCATGATCCACTGGCCGTCTGTCCTCATCCAGGAACCGGTCCCCCACCCAGCGCGGAATGACGTACCAACCCACCGACGCGAGTTCTTGACCCGGGGGCCCATCGTGCAGTCGAATCGTCGTTCCGCTCGCGCCGCCGACATGCTGGACCGCCAGGGAGCAGCGCCGCACCGCGGCCAGCAGAGCCGCACCGGCAGCATCCGAGATCGTCGCGAGGCCGTCGGTATGCCTACGCAGTACCACGATCATCTCGCCACGGCTTCCCGGGCGCTGCATCTCCGCCGGCAGGATCACCACATCGTCGTCCCGGTACGCGACACCGCCGGAACCATCGACTCCGCCCGCACCAACGACACCGCCCAGACCAACGACACCGCCCAGACCAACACCGCCCAGACCAACACCGCCCAACGGCACGACGCCGGATGAGCCATCGCCGGACGTCTCGGTCGCCGCGCGGATCGCCTGCCTGATCAGGCTCGCCTGGTGCGCGCGGGTACCGGCCGGCACCGGCGTCAGCGGTCCTCGGACGTACCCGTCGTGCCCGTCCGAGGAGTGCCGTGGCACAAGGTGGAAGTGCAGGTGGAACACGTGCTGTCCGGGTGGTCCGTTGTTCTGTCGAATGGTGAGGCCATCGGCGTGGAATGCGGACCGGACCGCTGCGCCGGCGACCCGGAGACCGCGCATCACCGGCCCCACCATGCGATCGGGCAGAGCATGCAGATCCGGGATGTGGCGCCTGGACACCAACATCGAAAAGCCCGGATTCGTGGGTGCCTGCTCCGGCGCGGGGAAGACCACCACGTCGTCGTCCTCGTACGCCAGGAACGGCTCCTGCCGCAGCACGGATCCCGGACAGTAGTCACACGTCGTTCGGGTCACCCGTGCGACTGTATCCATCGACGACGGCTCAGCCGGCCCGGGCACGAGCAAGATGCAGAGTGCGGGCAAGATGCAGAATGCGGGCACTCTAGTCGTACATATCTATTCGACCTTTGGGTTTCATGCTCAACCGATCGACCGGCACGGCAAGGCCGCGAGGTCGGCGGGAGCCATTCGAATGTCGGCCGCGCCTGTACGACCGGGCACCGAAACACGTCGGCAAAGGCTTGGCCGTTTGCTTGTTCGAATCGTCCTTGACCAGCAACTGGAGGATACCGGGGGTCGCGCTCGTGGGCGTGGCGGTCGACCGGGCGTCGACCGAACCAGGCCGACGCCTCTCCCCGATCGCTGCACGGCGTCAAAGCCGATCACGCTACGTATTCAATCGAGGACTATCGAAGCGGGGCCGGCGCTGGTACCAATTCCCTCGGTTGGATCACGTGGTGTCGTGAGGGGGACAGGTTGAGGAAGCTCTGGGATCCGCGTGGGCTCGCGGGTGAGCCTGCGCAAGGGTGGGCTGGCTCGGTAGGCCGACGGTGGTCGCGAGTCGGAAAGCGGGTGGCATTGCCGGCCGCGGCGATGGTGGTCGTCAGTATCGGGGCGGTGGTGAGCGGCGGCGGTCCGGCCGCGGCGGCCGACCCGGCGCTGTCGCGTACCGGATGGACGGTCACGACGGACAGCGCAAACGTCAGCTACCCGGTGACCAACGTGCTCGACGGGGACAACGCCACCTACTGGCACACCGCCTGGGGCACCGGCGCCCCAGCCCACCCGCACAACATCACGATGGATATGAAGGCCGACAAGACGGTCACGGGTCTGACGTACCTGCCGCGCCAGGACACCTCGAACAACGGCAACATCGGCGGGTTCCGGGTGGAGACGAGTACCACCGGGACGACTTGGACGGCGCGTGCCTCCGGAACGTGGGCCGACACCAAGGTCGTCAAGACGGTGACCTTCACCGCCGTCACCGCCCGCTACGTGCGACTCATCGCAACGACCGAGGCCGGCGCACGGGGCAACTGGAGCAGCGCGTCGGAGGTCAACGTTCTCGGCACCACCGGCGGGACCACCCCGACCACTCCACCCCCCACGACGTCCAAAGGCAGTTGGGGCTCTCTGATCAACTTCCCGATCGTGCCCGCGGCCGCGGCGCTGCTGCCGAACGGCAAGGTGGTGACCTGGTCGGCGAACGCGAAGAACAACTGGGGCGGCAGCGGTCAGACCTACACCTCGGTGCTCACCCCGTCCACCGGGGCGGTCACCGATCGGCTGGTGACCAACACCGGCCACGACATGTTCTGCCCCGGCATCTCGGCGCTGGCAGATGGCCGGATCCTGGTCTCCGGCGGCGACGATGCCGGCAAGACCAGCTTCTACAACGCCACCACCGACGCATGGACCACCGGGCCGACGATGGCGATCCCACGTGCGTACCAGTCCACCGCGACCACCTCGGAAAGCAAGATCTTCGCCATCGGTGGCTCCTGGAAGGGCGGGGTCGGCGGCAAGAACGGCGAGATCTGGTCGCCGGCAACGAACACCTGGACCAGGTTGACCGGCGCGCTCGTCGCACCCATGGTCACCGCGGACGCCAAGGGCGAGTACCGCGGCGACAACCACGCCTGGCTCTTCTCCTGGTCCAATGGCCGGGTGCTGCAGGCCGGGCCGAGCAAGGCGATGAACTGGTACGGCACCACCGGCAGCGGCAGCACCACCTCCGCCGGCACCCGCGCCAGCGACCCGGACGCGATGAACGGCACCGCGGTCATGTACGACACCGGCAAGATCCTCACCATGGGCGGCGCGGTCAACTACGAGAACGCGAACGCCACCGCCAACGCCCATGTGATCACGATCGGCGGCACCGCGACCGCGCCGACCGTCTCGACCCGCAAGGTCGCCTCGATGGGCTTCGCCCGGGCGTACCACAACAGCGTGGCGCTGCCGGACGGCAAGGTCCTCGTCCTGGGCGGCACGACGTACCCGAAGCCGTTCGAGGACCAGAACGCCACCCGGGTTCCGGAACTGTGGGACCCGGCCACCGAGACGTTCACCCAGCTGGCGACCGAGGGCACGCCGCGGACGTACCACAGCGTCGCCCTGCTCCTGCCGGACGGGCGGGTGTTCTCCGGTGGTGGTGGCCTCTGCGGCAGCTGCACCGTCAACCATTTCAACGGCAGCATCTTCACGCCGCCGTACCTGCTCAACGGTGACGGCACCGCGCGGACCCGGCCCACGATCACCAGCGCACCCGCCACGGCGGCCAACGGCACCTCCATCACGGTGGCCACCGGCGGCGCGGTGAGCAGGTTCTCGCTCGTCCGGCTCGGTACCGCCACCCACACCGTGGACACCGACCAACGCCGACTGAGCGTCACCTCGGCCCCGGTCACCGGCGGCTACAGCGTGCAGATCCCGGCCGACAAGGGCATCGCGGTGCCGGGGTACTACATGCTGTTCGCTCTGGACGCCGCCGGCACCCCGAGTGTGTCCCGGATGATCAAGATCGGCTGATCCGGCGCCAGGCAACGCGTGTGCGGTCGACCCGAGGTCGGCCGCACACGCATCGGCGGCCATGGCTGCTATCCGATTCCCGACTGGGCGAACTCGTCGATCGCACAACCCGCCAATCGCGCCACGGGTGTTAGAGGCATCGTTTCTCTCACCAAGGAGTGGTTCCAATGCGTCGACTAGCCGCCGTGACACTCGCCCTCGTGGCGAACGCATCTCTGTTGTCCTTCGTTTCGACTCCCGCCCGGGCAGCGGTGCCCGATGCTCCGATCGAGGCAGATGCCGATGACGTACACCTGGCCGAGGACCCATGGCTGCCGCTGGGACAACTGACCGTCCGGGTCCGCAACACCGGACCCGATCCGGCAGAGGGTCACTTCGTGCTGTATCTACCCCCCACCGCAAAGCCCGAGCCCGCCCAGGGCTGCACCCCGGCGGACGGCCCGTTGCAGCCGACCTGGATCTGCGGCGGTGAGGTCATCGCGGCGGGTGGCTCGCGCACGTACCAGGTGGGGGTCCGCTCCACGACCTTCGAGCCGGTCTTCAACATCAACCAGCAGGGATGGGTCGAAGGCAAGTTGCTCACCGGCGGGCATGGTGGACGCGACACCTTCCAGCTCAACTGGCCGACGCGGCTGCCGTTGCGGCTGGCCGCCACGGCGGGCCGGCCCGTTGACGGTCACGTCGACGTCAGGGTACGCGTCACCAACCCCGGCAGTTCCCCCGTCGGTGGGTACTCGTTGATGGTGCAGACGCCCACCGGCGTGCGGGTGACCTCGCCGGCGTGCAGCGACTCCGGACGGATGTCCGGCGTGGGCTGCGAGGTGTACCGGGGCGCACAGCTCAGCCCTGGCACCACCGACTCGTTCACGGTCCGGCTGGCGACCGGCGCGGCCCGGAGCAGAGTGCGGCTGTACCTGGCGCCGACCAACCGGTACACCAACAGGGACACCGAGGTGTCGTTGCGCATCGGCGGCTCGCGCACCATCACGGCAGCCTCCGAAACCGCACGGCCGTCCGACGCCGCGGCGAGTCCGCGGACACAACACGGTGTATCGCGCCCAATGGTCGACTTGTCGGTAGCCGCGAATGTCCTCATTGGACTTCGGAAGCCAGGTGCCCTTCTGCTATAACCGCTCTGGAGATCACCCGCTGCGCACACGCGCCCGGGTCGCGACGACGATGCGGAGGACACATGGAACGGTTCGGCGGAACGGGGACGACACAGCGCATGCTCGTCGTGGCTGGACTGACACTGGTCGGAGTCGTCGCGTCAGCGACTCCGGCGGCTGCCGTCGATTCAGCCACGCCTGCGGCCGCCGTCGGGTCGGCGAGTCCGGCGCCCACCGGGGCGGGGCTGTCCATCACCGTGCGCCGCGCGGTGCTCGGGGACACCCCCGACACGATCGTCGTCACCGGACGGTACACCTGCGGGCCGTTCCCGGGCGGGGCACCGGAGCGCGGCGTCCTGGACCTCGGCGTCACACAGATCGTCAACGGCGTCGAGGTCAACGGCATCGGCTACGTGGAACCGACGGTGTGCGACGGGCTACCCCACCGGTACACCGCCGAACTGACCGCATACCCGGGTCCGTTCGCCCGGGGCGCCGCCACCTGGGGCGCCTCGGGCTATGTGGAGGGACCGGGTGGCGCCGTCATGCAGCATGTCTACGTACCGCCGACGCCCATCCGGCTTCGCTCCGGCGGCTGATCCGGAGCCCCGGCCGCAGGCGCGGGCGTCAGGCCAGCAACGCCACCACGGCGAGCGCGAGCAGCAACGAGTCGAGGCGGTCGAGCAGGCCGCCGGAGCCCGCCAACCAGCCAGCCGCGTCCTTGACGCCCGCGCCCCGCTTGACCATCGATTCGATCAGGTCACCGACCGGCGCACCGACCGCGACCGCGACGGCGCTGGGCACGTGAAGCGCGCCCAGCGCCGGAAGGGTGGCCAGGCCGGCCACCGCGCCGACCAGCACCCCGCTCCACCGTTTGGCAGGTGACAACGGCGACAGGTGGGGGCCCCGCAGCAGCCGACCGCCGAAGTAGGCGCCGATGTCGGCGACCGACACGGCCGCGAAGAGCGCCAGGGCCGTTGCGCCCAGGTTGACCACGACGACCAGCGGGGCCAGCCAGACCAGGCCGAGCACCCCGAAGGCGAGCCGGCGGAAGCCGCCGGAGGTGTCCCCGGCGAGCAGCGGCACCAGCGCGACGGCCAGCAGGCCCATGCCCAACGCCCGGGGCAGGTGCGCCGGCGCCTGCCAGGCAGCGGCCGCCAGCCCGACGACCGCCGCGCTGATCGCCACGCGATCGGTGGTCGGCAGGCGCGCCAGCCGGGCGTACTCGCCGGCGCACACCACACCCACCGCCGCGACGAGGACGGCGGCCCCCGGCGGCCCGAGGTACAGCGCGCCGACCACCACCGGTACCGCGACCGCCCGCGCGCACCAGCGCAGGATCAGCTCGCGCCGCCGGGACAGGCCCACCGCGATCCCGCCGACGATCAGCGCCCCGGCGATGTACGGCACCAGCTCGCCGATGCTGGCGCTGTCGCCGCCGGTCATCCCACCGCCGGCAGCACAGCGCCGGCAAGCTGTTCGAGCACGGCCCGCACCGTCGCCACGATGCACGCGTTGGCCTGGGCGTCCTTGACCGCGACCCGCAGCGTCCTTCCCTCGAACGCCGGCGACAGCGGCGACAGGTCACGCAGGAACACGTCACGAGCCCGGCACGCCTGCGCGACCTGCGACGCGGTCGGGCCCCGCCGGGGCAGCGTGATCAGGACGAAGTTCGCCACGGACTGGTCGATCTCCAGTTCCGGGCCGGCGAACCGCAGTGCGGCGGCGAGACCATCGGCGAGCTCCACGCGCAGCGACGCGGTCTGCGCCCAGCGGCCCGCGTAGTAGGCCGGGTCCTGCAGCGCACGTACCGCCGCGAGTTGGGCGGGCAGGCTCACCGCCCAGGGCGGGGTCCAGCGCCGCAGGCCCGCAGCGGTCTCCTCGGACGCCACCAGGTACGCCGCCCGAAGGCCGGAGAGCGCGTACATCTTCGACATCGACTTGCACACCACCGTGTTCGCGCTGGTCGCCGCGTAGGACTCCAACGACTCCCCCGAGCCGGCGTAGTCGATGTACGCCTCGTCGAGCCAGATCCAGGTGCTGGGCGGCGCGTCGTCCAGTACCCGCCGCAGGTCCTCCGCGGGGATGTACCGGCCGGTCGGGTTGTTGGGGTTGACCAGCACGACCAGGTCGTAGCCGGTGCGCAGCTCGGCCCGCAGCCGCTCGAGGTCGATCCGCCACCCCTGGTCCCGCCGGACCGGCAGGCGTCGGGGGCGGCAGCCGGCCACGTCGGCGATGACGTGGGCGTACTCGCCGTAGGTGGGGTCGACGAGCAGCACACGGCTGGTCGGGGTCAGCCACCCCCGGAATGCCCGGAAGATCAGATCCGACGAGCCGGCACCGACGACGATGGAGCGGGGATTCAGATCGCGGGCGGCGGCGATGGCAGCCACCAACCCTTCGCTTCCCGCCGGCGGCGAGGTCCGGGCGGTCCACGCCGGGTCCTCGGCCAGCGCGCGCACCACACCCGGTGCCGGCGGAAACCAGGCGTCCAGTACGTCCGCGGCCACGACCTCGTGCCGGCGGCCCAGCGTGGCGAAGTCCCGACCGATCGCGTCGAAGGACGCGCCGCCGTGCTCGCACGCGTTCGACCCGGGCAGGAACGGCGTGTCCAGCGTCCACTCGATCTGCGGCGCGAGCCGGCGCAGGGTTGGACCATGCTCGCGGAGCGCCATCCGGGCGAGGTCGTCGACCAGGCCATCCATCAGCTCGAAGGTGACCGCCCCCGCGGCGATGGGCCGCCCCAGCAGCCGCAGACCGGCGGCGAGGTACAGCTCCAGCACCTGGGTGCGGCCCATCGCGATGATGCGCCGGCCACCACGCGAGGCGATCCAGCGCAGCGCGGCGTACATCAGCAACGGCGCCGCGGGCGAGCCACGCCACTGTGGATGGACGGTGAGGATCCGCACCTCGAAGGGGCGCTCGCCGGAGGCGGGGTCCTCGATCAACGCGTACTCGTCGGCATGCAGGTACTTCTCGACCGAGTACCGGCCCACCCACGGCGGGGTGATGCTCACGAAGCCGATCCGCTCCGTGCCGCATGCCGCCACCACGTACACGTTGGTCTCGTCCAGCTCATCGCAGAGCGCACCGGCCGCGTTGCACGGGTGCTGGCCGAGTTCGCGGGCGTACACCTCGTGCCGAAGTTGGTAGATCCATTCCCGGTCCGCGTCCGACGCGATCCGGACTTCCGTGATCGAGGTGCCCACAGCTGATCTCCTCTGGCCGATGGAACGGGGTGCGCCCACCGTGGCGCAGACCGCCGCGCCGTCGCCAGAGTGCGCCGACTCCCCCGCCCGGGTAGGTTCACCGGGGCGACATGGGTACAGATACCTACCGCTACTCGACCCGCCCGCTACTCGAACCGCCCGCTACCCGAACCGCGGAGCCGGAGGACGCGACGATGACCGACCCCCCTCGCCTGAAATTCACGGCCGTCAACCTCAGCGCGGCCGATCCGGCCGCCTTGGCGCGCTTTTACCAGCGGCTGCTCGGGTGGGAGGTGCAGGCCGAGGAGCCCGACTGGATCCTGCTCCGCGCATCCGACGGTGGGGTCGGGCTCGCGTTCCAGACCGAGCCGGACTACGCCCGACCGACCTGGCCCGCCGGCCCGGGCGACCAGCAGATGATGATGCACCTGGAGATCCAGGTCGATGATCTCGACAGCGCGGGAGCGCACGCCGCCGCGCTCGGCGCCACGCTCGCTGACCATCAGCCCCAGCACGATGTGCGCGTCTATCTCGATCCGGCCGGGCACCCCTTCTGCCTCTGGGTCGCCGGGTCGACCTGAGCTGGGTGGCTCAGCAGAGCAGCACGCCGGCATTTCGCAGGTCGTCCAGGGTCTGACGGTGGCCTTCCGGGGTGTTTCCGGCAATCGCCGGGAGCAACACGGAGACCCGGTAGCCCAGCCGGAGCGCGTCGGTGGCCGTACTCGCGATGCCCCCTTCGGTGACCAGCCCGGCCAGCACGACCGCATCGACGGCCCGCTCCCGCAGCACCTGATCCAGGGTGGTGCCGGCGAATGCGCTGCGGTCGTACTTGTCGAGAAGCGGCTCGCCGTCCTCGACCGTCACCGGGTCGACGAAGCGGTTCGTCGGGGAGTCGGCCCCGCCGTCGGATCCATCGCGGGCCAGGTGCCGCACGTGCACGACGAGCCGGCCGGACCGCCGGAACGATCGCCGTGCGCGCTCGGCCTCCCGGGCCGCCGCCCGGCCGCCGCCGGGGGCGTACCGCTGGACGACCCACTCCTGCAGGTCAATGAGAATCAGCGCCATGCCGGCTCCCTTCGCAGTGCCCTGTACATTAACAGGGTACTGCTATAGGAAGGCGGGAAGCATGCGCACACGCGAATTGGGTGCCACCGGGCGGCACGTGGGTGAGATCGGTCTGGGCTGCATGGGCATGAGCTGGGCGTATGCCGAGAGCACCCGCGACGATCGCGCCTCCCGGGAACTGCTGGCGGCTGCCGTCGACGCCGGCGTCACGTTGTTCGACACCGCCGATGTCTACGGGGACGGCCACAACGAGTCGCTGGTCGGGGCGGCGCTGTCGGGGCGGCGCGACCACGTTGTCCTGGCGACCAAGGCCGGGCTCGTGGTCGACGACCTCCGGGCGAAAGGTATGCACCGCGACGGATCACCCGCCCACCTACGCGCCGCCGTCGACGCCTCCCTGAAGCGCCTCGACACCGACCACATCGACCTGTGGTACCTGCACCGCGTCGACGAAACGGTGCCGCTGATTGAGTCATGGGCGGCCATGGCGGAGATCGTCCGCGCGGGCAAGGTCCGCTACCTCGGCCTGTCCGAGGTCACCGTCGAGCAGGCCACGGCCGCGGCGGCGGTGCACCCGGTGACCGCCGTACAGTCCGAGCTGTCCCTGTGGACCCGCGACGCGCTCGGCCGGCCCGGCGCCGCCGCCTCCGCGACGTCCGTCGCCGGCGGGGGCGTGGTCGACGCCGGGGACGTGGTCGGCTGGTGTGCCGCCAACGGCGCCGCGTTCGTCGCGTTCGCACCGCTCGGGCGGGGCTTCCTCACCGGCGCCATCGACGCCACGACCCAGTTCGAGGAGACCGACGTCCGCGCCCGCAACCCCCGCTTCACCACCGGGGCCCGCGCCGCCAACGTGCGCATCGTCGACGCGGTGCGGACCGTCGCCGCCCGACACGGAGCGACGCCCGCACAGGTCGCGATCGCCTGGACCCTCGCGCAGGGCCGGCACGTCATCCCGATCCCGGGCACCCGTCGTGCCGGGCACCTCGCGGACAACCTCGGTGCCGCCAACGTCGTACTGTCCACGGCGGACCTCGCCGAACTCGACACCGCGCCGACGGCCGTCGGCACCCGCTACTGAGATGGACGGTACTGAAATGGAACGGTACTGAGATGGAACGGCTCGGCCTCGTCATCAAGCGCGCCGAGCAGGCGCTGATCGCTGAGAAGACGCGCGTGCTGCACGAGTTCAACCTCACCGTGCCGCAGTACGCGGTGCTCCTCGTCCTGCTGCGAACCACCGAGGCTTCCGCCGCGCAGCTCGCCCGCGCCTGCCTGGTCACGCCGCAGACCATGGCGGCGGTGCTCGACACCCTGGAAGCGAAGAAACTGATCGAACGGGCGGTGTCGCCGGTGCACCAACGCGTGCGGGTGACGCGACTCACCGCCGAGGGCACCGACCTGATCCGCCGGGCGGACCCGGCCGCCCTGGCCGTTGAGAAGCGCCTGGCCGCCGCATTCACCGCCGACGAGCTGCGCACGTTCACCGAGTACCTGGAACGGGCCATCGTCACACTCGCCCCCCCGAGCTAGATCTGAGGGCGGTATCGCTGTCACGGCACAGGCAGCCAGAACCGCAGTGAGTTGCCGCGCTGATCCTCGAGGACACCGCCGTTGGCCTCGATCACCCTGCGGGAGCCGACGTTGCCCGCGTCGCAGGTCACCAGCGCCCGGTCGATGCCCAGCGTCCGGGCGACCGGCAGCGCGCTGCGCAGCATGGCGGTGGCGTGCCCGCACCGCCGCGCCGATGGTCGGACGTCGAAGCCGATGTGACCGCCGACGTCGCGCAACTTGGTGGTGAGGCGGTGCCGGATCGCGATCCGCCCGAGGTACTCCGCGCCCCGGACCCACCACAGCGTCGTGGACGGCACCGGCAGGTATCCCCGCGGCCGGTGAACGTACTCGCGGTCCTGGCCGTGCAGCCACGCCAGGTACTCCCGGAAGCCGTCCGGCGTGGCCCAGATCGACCCGTACTCCCGGATCTCGGCGCCGATCATGGTCGCGTCCGTGGCCGCGCCGCGGCCCTCGGCCCGGAACTCGGCCATCGCGGCGAGGAACGACCGGTGCGCCCGCTCGGTCGGCGGACTCAACTCGAACCGGGCACCCTCCAGCGTCATCGCTCCTCCATTCGCATCATCGATCCCGGGCGGCGGCTCATGATCCCGAAGAGTTGTGGTGGTTACCGGCGTCCGGCAGCGACCAGAATGCTTCCGGATCATCGGGTGGCGGCCGAGGGCTTGGTGCGCCGGGGCCGGCCGTCCTAGGGTCGGGGTGGGCCGGTGGCGGTCCGGCAACCGGCACCGAACTGGAGTACGACGATGACAGATCCGTCCGGCGGGCGCCCGCCAGTTTCCCGCGTGGAGTTTGCCAGCGAAGGCGTACCACTGGTGGGTCATCTGCGCCTTCCCGCAGCCGGTACGGCAGCTCCGGCGGGCACGGCGCCGGCGATCGTGCTCACCGGACCGTTCACCGGGGTCAAGGAGCAGGTGCTCGGGGTGTACGCCGACCGGCTGAGCGATGCCGGCTTCGCGACGCTCGCCCTGGACCACCGCGGCTTCGGCGAGAGCGGCGGGCGGCGCGCGCACGAGGACAGCGCGGGCAAGCTGGCCGACCTGCGCGCGGCGGTCGGCCTGCTCGCGGCGCACCCGGCGGTGAACGCCCGGCGCATCGCCGCGGTCGGGATCTGCCTGGGCGGCGGGTACGCCATGCGCGCGGCCGCCGCCGATCCACGCATTCGCGCGGTCGCCGGTATCGCAGGTGCCTACAACAGCCCCGCGCACTTCGCCGCGCAGATGGGCATCGACGGATACCGCTCGGCGCTGTCGACGTTCCTGGACCGCTACGACGAGGAGCTGCCCGCCGTGGCGCCCGACGGGGGCGAGGCCGCGATGGGTGGCGACGAGCCGTTCGCGTACTACGGAACCGCCCGGTCCGCATCGCCGTACTGGGAGAATCGAGTTACCCGGGGATCCCTGCACGCCCTGATGACGTTCGACGCGCTGGGCGCCGCGCCGCTGCTGGGCGCCACCCCGCTGCTGGTCGTGCACGGCCGCACCGACGCCTACTGCGCTCCCGAGCTTGCCGAGCAGCTCCACACCCTGGCCAGCGGCACCAAGGAGATCCACTGGTTGGACACCGCCCAGCACATCGATCTGTACGACGTGGAGCCGTACGTCGATGCCGCCGTCGCCACGACTGTCGACTTCCTGCACCGGCACCTGCCGCCGGTCCCGTCCGGTCAGCCGGCCGCCGGATAGGGTCGACGACATGCCGCTCCACCTGATCATCGGATGACGCCCCGCCCAGCTCTGGGCGCGCTCATGGTGGTCTGCGGCAGCGCGTTCTTCGCCGTCAACGGGACCGTGTCGAAGCTGGTGCTCCGGGCCGGCATGGACGCGCCGCAGCTCACCACGCTGCGCGCCAGTGGCGCATTCGCCGGTCTGCTGCTGATCGCGGTCGCGGTGCCGCCCGGCGTCCGGCGGCTGCGGCTGGCCCGGCGGGAACTGCCACTGCTCATCGCGTACGGGTTGGCCGGGTTCTTTCTGGTGCCGATGCTGTACTTCGTCGCGATCAGCCGGTTGCCGGTCGGCATCGGCCTGCTCTTCGAGTACACCGCGCCGTTGCTCGTCGCGTTGTGGGCCCGGTTCGGGCAGCGGCAGTCGGTGCGGTCCCGGCTGTGGCTGGGCCTGGCGGTCAGCCTGGCCGGCCTGGCCGGCGTCGCCGAAATCTGGGGCGACCTGCGCCTGGACGGCCTCGGCATCGCCGCCGGGCTGGCCGCGGCAGTCCTGCTCGCCTGCTACTACGTCCTCGGTGCGCGGGGCGTCGCGGAACGCGACCCGCTGTCGCTGACCGCCTGGGCGTTCGGCGTGTCGGCGCTCGCCGGGTGCCTGCTGCGGCCGTGGTGGGACTTCCCCGCCGGGCTGCTCACCGAGCGCAGCGGCGGGGTCAGCGTCTGGCTGCTCTGCGGGTACGTCGTGGTCCTCGGCTCGATCGTGCCGTACCTGCTGCTCGCCGGCGCGCTACGGCACCTGCCGCCGACCAGCGTGGGCATCATCGGCATGGTGGAGCCGGTGATCGCGTCCACGGTGGCCTGGTTGGCGCTCGGGGAGCACCTCAACGCCGCCCAGTTGAGCGGCGGCGTCCTCGTGCTGATCGGGGTCGCCCTCGCCGAGACGGCGCGCACCGCCGGGCCGGGCGCGCCGGCCGAGCTGCCGCCGACCTAGATTGGAGGGATGCCGCTGCATTCCAACGCCCAAGCCGTCCAGGACGCGCTCGACCTCGCCGCAGCCCGCGACGCCGCGGGCCGGCCGTGTGCGGTCCGCATCCTGGAACAGGCGGTGCCCACCGCCGCTGCCGCCGCGGCGGCACTCGGCATCCAGGTCGGCCAGATCGCCAACTCGTTGATCTTTGACTCGGACGGCACACCGCTGCTCGTGCTCACTTCGGGCGCCCACCGGGTTGATCCGGTCAAGGTGGCCGCCGTCGTCGGCGCGCAGCGGGTCCGCCGGGCCAGCGTGGAGTTCGTGCGGGAGCACACCGGGCAGGTCATCGGCGGGGTCGCGCCGTTGGGGCACCCCAAGCCGGTCCCCACGGTGATCGACACCGCGCTCGCGGAGTACGACGAGGTCTGGGCGGCCGGCGGCGTACCCCAGGCGATCTTCGGCATCACGTACGCCGAACTTGTCCGGGTCACCGGAGCCGAACCGGCGGCGGTGGCATGACGGCAGCCGGCGGGGCGGCAGCCGGCGGGGCGGCGCTTGTCACATTGCACGCCTGGCGGGTACCGCCCACCGGGATACCCGGCGCCCTGTGGCGGATGGCGGTCGATCGCCGGCGACTGCGGCGCACGCCCGGGGTCGCCTTCGCCAAATTGCTCGGCACCGGGCGGGGAAGCAGCTTCGGGCCGGCCACCGGGGATCTCACCCGGTGGGTCGCCATGGTCGGTTGGGACGACGCTGCGGCAGCCGCAGGCTTTGACCGGACACCGGTGGGGCGGGACTGGGCGCGGCTGGCGACCGCCGCCTGCCGGCTGACCCTGCGCCCCATCAGCAGCCGCGGCACCTGGGCGGGTCGGGAACCGTTCCGGGCGGCCGGCCGGGACCTGTCGCGGGCGGCGCGGGACGGGGCCGGTCGGGACGGAGCCGGTCGGGACGGGGCCGGTCGGGACGGGGCCGAACCGGGGGCGCCGATCCTGGTGCTGACCAGGGCGCGGCTGCGGGCCAGCCGGGCCGCCACGTTCTGGCGCGCCATCGATCCGGTGGCTGACGCGCTCGCCGGCGCGCCCGGGCTGCTCACGGCGCTGGGCGTCGGCGAGGCGCCGCTGGGGTTCCAGGGCACCGTCAGTGTGTGGCGCAGTGCGGCGGATGTCGCCGAGTTCGCGTACCGTCAGCCACAGCACGCGGCGGTCGTGACCCGTACCCCGGTCGAGCGGTGGTACGCCGAAGAACTCTTCGCCCGCTTCACCGTGCTGGACGTCAGCGGCGACCCGGGAGTGATCGGTTGGACGGCAGGCACATGAGGCTCGTTCGGTGGCGACCGGATGACCTGGTGGCCCG
Organism: Micromonosporaceae bacterium; assembly: GCA_035296325.1. Taxonomy (GTDB): domain Bacteria; phylum Actinomycetota; class Actinomycetes; order Mycobacteriales; family Micromonosporaceae; genus DATHBD01. Next base: position 140,522 of record DATHBD010000031.1, read on the forward strand.
CATCGATGATGTGATCTCCGTCTATGGCGAGGCGATGGGGTACTCCCCCGAGCTGCTGCAGACCCGACGCGGGTACATCGCGGCGCACGTGCACCGCAGGGACTTCCAGGCGGTCGCCACCCTGGACGCCGACGATGCGCTGCTCGGGTTCGGCTACGGGTACCGCAGCGCGTCCGGGCAGTGGTGGCACGACCAGGTCCGCAACGCGATCTCCCGGGACGCCCGCAAGGTGTGGCTCGCCAACGCCTTCGAGCTGGTGGAGCTGCATGTGCGGCCGGCCGCGCAGGGTCGTGGCATCGGTGAACATCAGCTCCGGGACCTGCTGACCCGGGCCACCACCCAGCAGACCGTGCTGCTCTCCACCCCGGAGGCCGACGAGGCGGCGTCGCGGGCGTGGCGGCTGTACCGCCGGTTCGGCTTCACCGACGTGCTGCGCCAGTTCCGGTTCCCCGGCGACGACCGGCCGTTCGCCGTACTGGGGCGGCGTCTCCCGATCGACGATCCGTCGGCGTGACGCGGCGGCGTGACGCGACGCTGTGGGTGCCGCTCGCGGCGCTGGTGCTCGCGGAGATCGGCTACCCGCTCGTCGCCGGTACGGCGCGGGCCGGGCTGGTCGTCGCCACCGTCGTGCTGGGCTACCTCGCCTCGGTGACCGCCGCGGCGCTGACCCGGGGAGCCCGGGCAGCGGCCGTCCTGGTGCTGGTCACCACCGGTGGCGGGTTGGCCGTGGAGGCGCTCGGCGTGGCCACCGGCGTCCCGTTCGGTTCGTACGCCTACGGCGAAGCCCTCGGGCCGACCCTCGTCGGCGTACCCGTGATCATTCCTCTGGCGTGGACGTGGATGGCGTGGCCGGCGTGGCTGGCGGCAGGTCGCGTGGTACGCCGGTCCCTGCCGCTGCGCGTCCTCGTGGCCGGGGTCGGCCTCGCCGGGTGGGATCTGTTCCTGGACCCGCAGATGGTGACCGAGGGGTACTGGACCTGGGCCGACCCGCATCCCGCGCTACCCGGGGTGCCGCAGATCCCGGTCTCGAACTACCTCGGCTGGCTTGTCGTGGCGATCGTGCTGATGGCACTGCTGGCCTGGCTCGGTGGCCCGGCCGTGCGCCGGCCGGCTGCGACGGGGGAGGCTGCGACGGGGGATGCCCCGACGGGGCAGGCTGCGAAGGAGCCGGGTGACGCGCCGATGCTGGCGCTGTACCTGTGGACGTACGCGTCGAGCGTGCTGGCGCACGCCGTGTTCCTGGGTCTGCCCGCGTCCGCCGCGTGGGGCGGCCTGGCGATGGGCCTGGTCGCCGTCCCCCTCGCGACGCGCCTCTGGCTCGACCGGAGGCGCCGGTGAGCACGTTGACCAACCCGGTGCTCTGGTGCAGCGCGGCGGCCGGACTGGCCACGCTCCACACCGGACTCAACGCGTGGTTGCTCCGGCGCCCACCCCGCCTCGCCGGCCCCGCCCCCGGGCGGATCGCCGTGCTGCTCCCGGTGCGGGACGAGGCCGAACGGGTGGCCCCGTGCCTGCGCGCGCTGCTCGCCCAGACCGCGGTTCCGGACCTGCGCATACTGGTGCTCGACGACGGGTCGACGGATGGTACGGCGGATGTGGTGCGTGCGGCGGTCGGCGACGATCCCCGGGTGACCCTGATTCCCGGCGGAGTACTGCCGCGCGGATGGCTCGGCAAGCCGTACGCCTGCCAGCAACTCGCCGACGCCGCGCCCGGCGCGGACATCCTGGTCTTCGTTGACGCCGACGTGGTGCTCGCGCCGCACGCGGTCGCGGCGACCGTGGCGCTGTTGGACGGGCGGGATCTCGTCTCGCCGTACCCGCGGATTGTCGCGGTCGGGGCGCAGCGGCTGGTGCAACCCCTGCTGCAGTGGACCTGGCTGACGTTCCTGCCGGTACGCCTGGCCGAGCGCTCGGCCCGGCCCTCGCTCACCGCGGCGGGCGGGCAGCTGCTCGGGGTACGGCGATCGGCGTACCAGGCGGCCGGCGGGCACGCCGGCGTGCGGGACCGGGTGCTGGAGGACATTGAACTGGCCCGGTCGGTGAAGCGGGCCGGCGGGCGGGTGGCGATCACCGACGGCTCGGCCCTGGCGCGGTGTGAGATGTACCCCACGTGGGCGGCGCTCGTGGAGGGGTACACGAAGTCGCTGCGGGCCTCGTTCGGCTCACCGCTCGGCGCGGCGGCCGTGTCGGGCCTGCTCGTCGCGGTGTACGTGGTGCCGCCGCTGGCCGCCGTCGGTGCGCTGGTCGGGGTGGCCGGGCGCGCCACAGGGCTGGCCGGCCTGCTGGGCTACGGTGCGGGCGTGCTGGGCCGGGTGATCTCCGCACGGGCCACCGCGGCCCCGGCCTGGCCGGATGCGTTGGCGCACCCGCTGTCGGTCGTGCTGCTCGGGTGGCTCACGCTGCGGTCGTACACCCACCGCCGCACCGCGACGTGGAAGGGCCGCCCGGTCAGCGAAGCGCGGTGACCCGCACGATGATTGGCACGCGATGATTGGTGCACGATGACGAGCGTTGTGGTGATCGGCGCGGGGGTCGGCGGGTTGGCGAGCGCGGCGCGGCTGGCCGCCGCGGGGCACGCGGTCACGGTGTTCGAGCAGTCCGACGTCGTGGGCGGCAAGCTGGGCCGGTACGTCCGGTCCACCCCGGCGGGGGATTTCCGCTTCGACACCGGGCCCAGCCTCTTCACGCTGCCGCAGATCTCGGCGGAGCTGTTCACCGCGACCGGCGGTGCGGTCGACCTCGGGCTGCAGCCGCTCGACCCGATCGTGCGGCACCGCTTTCCGGACTCCACCGTCCTGGACTCGTGCGCCCAGCCCGACGAGTTCGCGGCCCGGATCGCGGCCGCGTTCGGGCCGGCCGCCGCGCAGGACTGGACCGCGCTGTGGCGGCGGGCCGAACGGGTCTGGCAGACCTCATGGGACCACGTGCTCACCTCCTCGGTGGACGGTCCCGGAGACCTCGCCCGGCTGGCCTGGCGGCTGCGCGACCTCGCCGCCATCGCACCCGGACAGACCTTGCGTGGGCTGGGACGGCGCCGGCTCCGGGACCCCCGGCTGCGGATGCTGCTCGACCGGTACGCGACCTACACCGGTGGGGATCCGCGCCGGGCCCCGGCCGCTCTGCTGGCCGTGCCCTACGCCGAACTGCACCACGGCGGCTGGTACCTGCGCGGCGGTCTCGGCACCCTCGGTGATGCACTGCTGGCCCGCTGCGTCGATCTCGGCGTCCGGGTGCACACCGGCACCGCGGTCACCTCGGTGGACGTCGCCGGCGGCGCGGTGCACGGCGTACGACTCGCCGACGGCACCCTGGTGCGCGCCGATGTGGTGGTGGCCAACGCCGACGCGCTGGTCGTCTACCGGGACCTGTTGCCCACCCCCGATCGGGCTGCCCGGCTGGCCCGCTCGCGCAGCCTGGCTGGATTCGTCATCCTGCTCGGGGTACGGGGCCGCACGCCCGGACTGGCCCACCACACCGTCTTCTTCCCGGACGACTACGATGCCGAGTTCGACGCGGTGTTCGGCGATCGGCGAACGGGCCTTGCCGCCCGGCCGGTGCCGGATCCGGCGGTCTTCGTGACCGTGCCGGATGATCCGGCGGTACGGCCGGACGGTCACGAGGCGTGGTTCATCCTGGTCAACGCCGCCCCGCACGGCCGCTCGGCGAGCACCGTGGACTGGTCGGCGCCCGGCCTGGCGACGTCGTACGCGGATCGGGTGCTCGACGTGCTGGCCGCGCGCGGGATGGACGTGCGGGACCGGGTGCTGTTCCGGGAGGTGCGGACGCCGGCCGACCTGGCGACGGCCGCCGGTGCACCGGGGGGATCAATCTACGGCACGGCCAGCCACGGCCTGACCGGCCTGCTCCGCCCGGCGAACCGTGGCCCGGCGCGCGGCATGTACCTGGTGGGCGGCTCGGTCCACCCGGGCGGTGGCCTGCCGCTGGTGATGCTGTCCGCGAAGCTCGTCGCCGACCGCATCGGACCCGCCTGAGCAGGGGCATCCCGCCCCGCCCCGCGACACGCCCGACCCGCGCGCCGCCACTCGCCGACATGCGCGCGAAGCACCGAATTCGCGCCTCATTCGGTACCTCAGCCGCATCCGACGAATCACCTGCCCACTCTCAGCCCAGCTCCTCGCGGACCACGACAAGCAGTTGGAGCAGCCCGATCGCGGCCAGCACCGCCCAGATGGCAGCGGTCACGGTGACCGTGCCGACCGCGAGTTCCGGGCTGACCAGGCCACCGATGCCGGCGAAGACCAGCCCGAAGATGGCGAGCAGGATCCGGGTGGGTCGCTCCGCGACGGTCACCGTGCCGATCTCCTGCATGCCCGCGGCACCGGCCCGGGCCCGGGTGTACTCCTGCAGCCACGCCATGGCGCCACTGAGCACGATCAGCCAGATCGGTGCGCCGAGCAGGCCGAAGGCGACCAACCAGCAGGCCTCACTGATCCGGTCCGCGAGCGAGTCGTAGATGTGTCCGAGCCGGCTGGTCCGCCGCGACACCACGGCGAGCGCGCCGTCCAGGGTGTCGGCGATCGCGGACGCGCACACGAGCACGGCCGCCGCGATCGGCCACCCGCCGCCGGAGCGGACCACCAGCGGCACCGCCACCGAGATCGCCAGGCCCAGCAGGGTCACCGCGTTGGGGCTGACCCGGGACGCAGCGAGCACCTTCGCCAAGCGGTACGCCATCCGGAGCCAGCCCTGCACCAGCGGCGAGGAACGGCGCGGATCGTACCCACCGTGCAGCGCCGACCACCGCGAGGCGTACGTCCCCCAGTCCATCGCGTCGGGCCGTGACGGTGGTGCCGGCGAAACGCGGCGCGGGTACACCTGCTCAGGCATCGGTGCGGACGCGCAGGTTCTGCCAGACCTCACGGGTGGCGGTGGACCGGTTGAGGGTGATGAAGTGGATGCCCGGCACGCCCTCGGCCAGCAACTTCGCCGACAGATCCGTGGCAGCCTCCACGCCGATCGCCTGCACGGCCGCCGCGTCGTCGCTCACCGCCCGCAGCCGGTCAGCGAGATCAGCCGGAAAGGCGGCGCCGGAGAGCTGCGTCATCCGCTCGATCTGCGAGACGTTGGTGACCGGCATCACACCGGCCAGGATCGGCACGTCACACCCGTGTGCCGCGACCGCGTCGCGCAACCGCGCCCAGTCCTCCCACCTGAAGAAGAACTGGGTGACCGCGAAGTCGGCGCCGGCGCGGCACTTGTTGACGAAGTGCTTCACGTCGCTTTCGAAGTCCGGGGAGCGGGGGTGCTTCTCCGGGAATGCGGCCACCCCGACGCAGAAGTCGCCGCTGCGCTTGATCAGGCGGACCAGGTCATCGGCGTAGTTCACGCCGTCCGGATGTGCCACCCACTCCCCCTGCGGGTCGCCGGGCGGGTCACCGCGCACGGCGAGCACATTGCGGATGCCGACCGCCGCGTAGCGGCCGATCACCTGACGCAGCTCGGCGACCGAGTGGTTCACCGCCGTGAGATGCGCCATCGGCAGCAGCGTCGTCTCGGTGGCGATGCGCTCGGTCACCGCCACGGTGCCGTCCCGGTTCGACCCGCCGGCGCCGTAGGTGATCGACACGAACGACGGACGCAGCACCTCCACCTCGCGAATCGCCTGCCAGAGCAGGGTATGGCCGGCCGGCGTCTTCGGCGGGAAGAACTCGAACGAGAACGTCGGTTCGGCCGCGTGCACGAGGTCCGCGATGGACGGGTGCCGGCGGGGCAGGACCGAAGGGAGACCGAGCGCCACGCACCGACTGTATCGGGCCGGCCGCGGATGCGGGCGGATCGGTCGGGGCAAAGCGTCGTACCGGTGGGGTAATAAGGGTAGAGGTGTGGTCCGGTTCGCGGGGGTGGCCGATGGCGACGTCTTCTCAGGAGTCATGTCAGGGGTCCGGCCAGGAGTCCGGCCAGGAGTCACTGGGTGCCGTGCTGTCCCGGGTGCGGGCGGTGCGCGGGTGCACCCAGGTGCGGCTGGCCGAGCTGCTGTGCGCGGCGTCCGGCACGGCCACCGTCACGCGGCACGAGGTCAGCCGCTGGGAGCGCGGCAGCCGGGTGCCCACCGCGTTCTGGCTGCGCTGGCTGGCCGTCGTCCTCGACGTTCCGCTGGAGCTGCTCGAGCGGGCCGCGGCGTCC
>DATHBD010000032.1:0-346691 GCA_035296325.1 Micromonosporaceae bacterium
CCATAGACCGCTGGTCGCCGCAGTGACCGTCCCCGGACGGGCATCACGGTCGAAGGCCCCGCAGGAAGCGGGCGGCCCGCGCAGGATGGACGGTTCGCGATCATGATCGGCGTCAAGCTGGTCCATGTCCGCCCCGTGCGCCCTGCGCCGGGGCGTCTCTCATTTCTCCAGGTCCTCTCGTCCGGCCGGCGGCTGAGCACTGAGAGAGGAGGGACATGGCGGACAAGCCGGTCCGGGCCGATAAGGCCACTGCCGTCGCCGAGCTCACGGACAACTTCCGTAACTCGTCGGCCACCGTGTTGACCGAGTACCGCGGCCTCACGGTCTCGGAGATCACCGAACTGCGGCGCTCCCTGGGCGGCCAGACCAAGTACTCCGTGTCGAAGAACACGCTCGCGAAGCGGGCGGCCAGCGACGCGGGCATCGACGGGCTCGACGAGCTGTTCACCGGTCCTACCGCGCTCGCTTTCGTCGGCGGCGACCCGGTCGAGGCGGCCAAGGGTCTCCGGGCCTTCGCCAAGGCCCACCCGGTCCTGGTCATCAAGGGCGGCGTCTTCGAGGGCCGGGCCATCACGGCCGAAGAGGTCAGCCAGATCGCCGACCTCGAGTCCCGCGAGGTCCTGCTGGCCAAGCTGGCCGGTGCCATGAAGGGCAACCTGAGCAAGGCCGCGGCCACGTTCCAGGCCCCGCTCACCCAGGCCGTGCGCCTGGTTGAGGCCCTGCGTGCCGAGCGCGAGAAGGACGGTTCCGCCGAGGCCGCCTGACGGCCCCGCGCGGACCACGTACACGTTTTCATCAGAAGCTAGGAAAGGTTGCCACACATGGCGAAGCTCAGTTCCGACGAGCTGCTCGACGCGTTCAAGGAAATGACGCTCATCGAGCTGTCCGAGTTCGTGAAGCAGTTCGAGGACGTCTTCGATGTCAAGGCCGCCGCGCCCGTCGCGGTCGCCGGCCCGGCCGGCCCGGCCGCGGTTGAGGAAGCCGTTGTCCAGGACTCCTTCGACGTCGTCCTCGAGGCTGACGGCGGCAAGAAGATCCAGGTCATCAAGGTCGTGCGTGAGCTGACCGGCCTGGGCCTCAAGGAGGCCAAGGACGCCGTCGAGGCCGCTCCGAAGGCGATCCTCGAGAAGGTCAACAAGGACACCGCCGACAAGGCCGTGGCCAAGCTCGAGGCCGAAGGCGCCAAGGTCAGCGTCAAGTAATCAGCCGTACGCGTCACCGCGGCCGCCGCTCCGGAAAAGTCCGGGGAGGCGGCCGCTTCGCGTTTCACCCGATCAGTGGGCTCGCCGCATGATCCGGCAAGCCGGTGGTGGCTGAACTGCCTTGGGAGCAACCACAGCTTGACCGGATCACGCGTTGGGATTGTCGATCTTGCGGGACCCGGGCGCGGCTGTGGTCCCACATGTTGTGTGGGCGCCCCTAGATGTCGTGGTCGACCGGCGGGATGTCCACCGCCCAGCGCCGACCTGGGGCGTTGGCCTTGACGCAACCGCCGGGGGCAGGCACGCTGAGACAGCAACGTTCCGCGGATGCGACGACCATCGCCCCGACGAGCAGATCAGGCAGCCACGCCAAGGGCTGCCTGATGGGCTGTTCGGGGACCCGCGGACGGTTCCGGCCAGGAATCGTCCGACGCCCGGTGTCGCGACGGCACCCCCACCCGAAGGGTGGCTGGGTGGTCGCGTCAATAACCGTGCGATGGCGACTGGACAGCGGTTAGCCTCACGGCTACACTGCTAGTTTGCGCTGTCTACTGACCACCTCTGTCGTGGGTGCCTCACCTTGGGCATTTCCGGCAGGGTCCATCAGCGTGCACGCGAAACGGCCGTCTGCACAACCGGTCCTCGGAAGGACGCATCTTGGCAGCATCCCGCCCTGCGAAGACCAGCCAGTCATCGAGCGCATACGCTCCTCGCCGAATCTCTTTCGGCAGGATCACCGAGCATCTTGAGGTTCCCAACCTTCTTGCCATCCAGACCGAGTCGTTCGACTGGCTGGTCGGCAACGAGGCATGGCAGAACCGGTTTGCCGGTGACCCGCATGCCCGATCCGGTCTGGCGGAGATCCTCGACGAGATCAGCCCAATTGAGGACTTCTCCGGCACCATGTCGCTCTCCTTCTCCGCACCACGATTCGACGAGGTCAAGGCCCCGATCGAGGAGTGCAAGGAGAAGGATCTGACCTACTGTGCCCCACTGTTCGTGACCGCGGAGTTCACCAACCACACCACTGGCGAGATCAAGAGCCAGACGGTGTTCATGGGTGACTTCCCGATGATGACGCCGAAGGGCACCTTCATCATCAACGGCACCGAGCGGGTCGTGGTGAGTCAGCTCGTCCGGTCTCCGGGCGTGTACTTCGACAAGCAGCCGGACAAGACCTCAGATCGTGATCTGACCAGCGTCAAGGTAATCCCCAGCCGCGGCGCCTGGCTGGAATTCGACATCGACAAGCGCGACACGGTCGGGGTACGTATCGACCGCAAGCGTCGCCAGGCCGTCACCGTCCTGCTCAAGGCGATCGGCTGGACCAACGAACGTATCCGCGAGCGCTTCGGCTGGTCCGAGCTGCTGATGACGACCCTCGAGAAGGATCACATCGCGGCACAGGACGAAGCCCTGCTCGACATCTACCGCAAGCTCCGGCCGGGTGAACCGCCGACGCGGGAGAACGCGCAGAACCTGCTCGACAACCTTTTCTTCAACCCCAAGCGGTACGACGTAGCAAAGGTCGGCCGATACAAGTTCAACAAGAAGCTCCAGCTCGATGTGCCGATCAACAAGGGCGTGCTCACCGAGGACGACATCGTCGCCACCATCGAGTACCTCTGCAAGCTGCACACCGGTGAGCCGGACTTCGAATCCGACGACATCGACCACTTCGGCAACCGGCGCCTGCGCACGGTCGGCGAGCTCATCCAGAACCAGGTCCGGGTGGGTCTGTCCCGGATGGAGCGCGTGGTCCGGGAGCGGATGACGACCCAGGACGTCGAGGCGATCACGCCGCAGACCCTGATCAACATCCGTCCCGTGGTGGCGGCGATCAAGGAGTTCTTCGGTACGTCGCAGCTGTCCCAGTTCATGGACCAGACCAATCCGCTGGCGGGCCTGACCCACCGGCGCCGGCTGAGCGCGCTCGGCCCGGGTGGTCTGTCCCGGGAGCGGGCCGGCTTCGAGGTCCGTGACGTGCACCCGTCCCACTACGGCCGGATGTGCCCGATCGAGACGCCGGAAGGCCCGAACATCGGCCTGATCGGTGCGCTCTCGACGTTCGCGCGGGTCAACCCGTTCGGCTTCATCGAGACGCCGTACCGCAAGGTCGTGAACGGCAAGGTCACCGACCAGATCGACTACCTGACCGCCGACGAGGAGGACAGGTTCGTCAAGGCCCAGGCGAACACGCCGATCACGGCCGACGGCGACTTCGCCGAGGAGCGGATCCTGGTCCGCCGTAAGGGCGGTGAGGTCGACAACGTCTCGCACGACCAGGTCGACTACATGGACGTCTCGCCGCGGCAGATGGTCTCGGTCGCGACCGCCATGATCCCGTTCCTCGAGCACGACGACGCCAACCGGGCACTGATGGGCGCGAACATGCAGCGCCAGGCGGTGCCGCTGGTCAAGGCCGAGTCGCCGCTGGTGGGTACGGGCATGGAGTACCGGGCCGCGGTCGACGCGGGTGACGTGGTGGTCGCCGAGTTCGGCGGCGTGGTCGAGGACCTGTGCGCCGACTACGTGACGGTGCACCAGGACGACGGGCACCGACGCACCTACCTGCTGCACAAGTTCCGCCGCTCCAACGCCGGCTCCTGCGTCAACCAGAAGCCGATCGTGTTCGAGGGCGACCGGATCGAGGCCGGCCAGGTCATCGCGGACGGTCCGTGCACCGACGAGGGCGAGATGGCGCTCGGGCGCAACCTGCTCGTGGCGTTCATGCCCTGGGAGGGTCACAACTACGAGGACGCCATCATCCTGAGCCAGCGTCTGGTCCAGGAGGATGTCCTCACCTCGATCCACATCGAGGAGCACGAGGTCGACGCGCGCGACACCAAGCTGGGCCCCGAGGAGATCACCCGCGACATCCCGAACGTCAGCGAGGAAATGCTCGCCGACCTCGACGAGCGGGGGATCATCCGGATCGGTGCCGAGGTGGTGCCGGGCGACATCCTGGTCGGGAAGGTCACGCCGAAGGGCGAGACCGAGCTGACCCCGGAGGAGCGCCTGCTGCGCGCGATCTTCGGCGAGAAGGCCCGCGAGGTGCGCGACACCTCCCTGAAGGTGCCCCACGGCGAGACCGGCACGGTCATCGGTGTGCGGACCTTCTCCCGGGAGGATGGTGACGAGTTGTCGCCGGGCGTCAACGAGCTGGTCCGGGTGTACGTCGCACAGAAGCGCAAGATCCAGGACGGTGACAAGCTCGCGGGCCGCCACGGCAACAAGGGCGTCATCTCCAAGATCCTGCCGGTCGAGGACATGCCGTTCCTCGCCGACGGGACGCCTGTCGACATCGTGCTCAACCCGCTCGGTGTGCCGAGCCGGATGAACGTCGGTCAGGTCCTGGAGACCCACCTCGGGTGGGTGGCCAAGACCGGCTGGCAGGTCGACGGCGACGACGCCGAGTGGAAGACCGCGCTGCGGGCGATCGGGGCGGACGTTTCCGGCCCGGACACCAACGTGGCGACGCCGGTCTTCGACGGTGCCAAGGAGTCGGAGATCTCCGGCCTGCTGGCGAGTACCCTGCCCAACCGGGACGGGGTGCAACTGGTCGCCGGCAGCGGCAAGGCGCAGATGTACGACGGCCGCTCCGGTGAGCCGCTGCCCGACCCGATCGCGGTCGGGTACATCTACATCCTCAAGCTCAACCACCTCGTCGATGACAAGATCCACGCTCGGTCCACCGGCCCGTACTCCATGATCACGCAGCAGCCGCTGGGTGGTAAGGCACAGTTCGGTGGCCAGCGCTTCGGTGAGATGGAGTGCTGGGCGATGCAGGCCTACGGCGCCGCGTACGCGCTGCAGGAGCTGTTGACGATCAAGTCCGACGACGTCCTCGGCCGCGTGAAGGTGTACGAGGCCATCGTCAAGGGCGAGAACATCCCCGAGCCGGGCATCCCCGAGTCGTTCAAGGTGCTGCTCAAGGAGCTGCAGTCGCTGTGCCTCAACGTCGAGGTGCTCTCCAGCGACGGTGTGGCCCTCGAGATGCGCGAGACCGACGACGAGGTGTTCCGCGCCGCTGAGGAGCTGGGCATCGACCTGTCGCGGCGGGAGCCGAGCAGCGTCGAGGAAGTCTGAACGTCGCCGGCCCGCCCCGCACCTGGGGCGGGCCGGCGACACCCCCGCTACCTAACCGAGCAAGTGATTCGTGAGGACATAGCGTGCTCGACGTCAACTTCTTCGACGAGCTCCGCATCGGGCTGGCCACCGCGGACGACATCCGTCAGTGGTCGCACGGTGAGGTCAAGAAGCCTGAGACGATCAACTACCGCACCTTGAAGCCGGAAAAGGACGGACTCTTCTGCGAGAAGATCTTCGGCCCTACCCGCGACTGGGAGTGCTACTGCGGCAAGTACAAGCGGGTCAGGTTCAAGGGCATTATCTGTGAGCGCTGCGGCGTCGAGGTGACTCGCGCCAAGGTCCGGCGTGAGCGGATGGGCCACATCGAACTGGCCGCGCCGGTCACCCACATCTGGTACTTCAAGGGTGTGCCGAGCCGGCTCGGGTACCTGCTTGACCTGGCTCCCAAGGACCTGGAAAAAATCATCTACTTCGCCTCGTACGTGATCACGGCGATCGACGACGAGGCCCGCCACCGTGACCTTTCCACGGTGGAGAACGAGATCGGTGCCGAGAAGCGCCACGCCGAGAACGCCCGCGACGTCGAGATCGAGAAGCGTGCCGCCAAGCTGGAGGCCGACCTCGCCGAGCTCGAGTCCGAGGGCGCGAAGGCCGATGTCCGCCGCAAGGTCAAGGAGTCTGGCGAGCGCGAGATGCGCCAGATGCGGGACCGGGCACAGCGCGAGATCGACCGCCTCGACGAGGTGATGGACACCTTCCGCAAGCTGCAGCCAAAGCAGCTGATCACCGACGAACTGCTCTACCGCGAGCTGCGCGACCGCTTCGGTGAGTACTTCACCGGGGCCATGGGTGCCGAGGCGATCAAGGCGCTCCTGGTGAACCTCGACCTCGACAACGAGGCCGAGCTGCTGCGCGAGACGATCCGCTCGGGCAAGGGCCAGCGCAAGATCCGTGCGCTCAAGCGGCTCAAGGTGGTGGCGGCGTTCCTCAACACCACCAACTCCCCGCTCGGCATGGTGCTCGACTGCGTGCCGGTGATCCCGCCGGACCTGCGCCCGATGGTGCAGCTCGACGGTGGCCGGTTCGCCACGAGCGACCTGAACGACCTGTACCGCCGGGTGATCAACCGCAACAACCGGCTCAAGCGCCTGCTCGACCTCGGTGCGCCCGAGATCATCGTCAACAACGAGAAGCGGATGCTGCAGGAGGCCGTCGACGCGCTGTTCGACAACGGCCGGCGCGGTCGTCCGGTCACCGGTCCGGGTAACCGGCCGTTGAAGTCGCTCTCCGACATGCTCAAGGGCAAGCAGGGCCGGTTCCGGCAGAACCTGCTCGGCAAGCGCGTGGACTACTCCGGTCGTTCCGTCATCGTGGTCGGGCCGCAGCTCAAGCTGCACCAGTGTGGCCTGCCCAAGCAGATGGCGCTGGAGCTGTTCAAGCCGTTCGTGATGAAGCGGCTGGTCGACCTCAACCACGCACAGAACATCAAGTCCGCCAAGCGGATGGTCGAGCGGCAGCGCCCGGTCGTGTGGGACGTGCTGGAAGAGGTCATCGGCGAGCACCCGGTCATGCTGAACCGGGCGCCCACCCTGCACCGGCTGGGGATCCAGGCCTTCGAACCGCAGCTGGTCGAGGGCAAGGCGATCCAGATCCACCCGCTGGTGTGTACCGCGTTCAACGCCGACTTCGACGGCGACCAGATGGCGGTGCACGTGCCGCTGTCCGCCGAGGCCCAGGCCGAGGCGCGGATCCTGATGCTCTCGTCGAACAACATCCTCAAGCCGGCCGACGGCAAGCCGGTCACCATGCCCACCCAGGACATGGTCATCGGCCTCTACCACCTCACCCACGTGCAGCCGAACCTGCTCGGTGAGGGTCGGACGTTCAGCTCCGACGCCGAGGCGCGGATGGCGTACGACAACGGCGAGCTGCACCTGCAGGCGGTCGTCAAGATCCGGCTGCGCAACGTGGTCGGCATCGACAACGGCGCCGGCGCGGAGCCGTGGCAGGCGCCGGAGGGCTGGCAGGCGGGGGACTCGGCGATCGTGGAGACCACGCTCGGCCGGGTGCTGTTCAACGAGACGCTGCCGGTCGGGTACCGCTTCGTGAACTACGAGATCCGCAAGGGTCAGCTCTCCGCGATCGTCAACGATCTCGCCGAGCGCTTCCCGAAGGTGGCGCTCGCCGCCACCCTGGACGCGCTCAAGGAGGCCGGGTTCCACTGGGCCACCTGGTCCGGGGTCACCATCGGCATGGTCGACGTTGTCGCGCCGCCGGCGAAGTGGGAGATCCTCGGGCGGTACGAGAAGGAAGCCGAGCGGATCGACAAGCAGTACCAGCGTGGTCTGATGACCGCCGAGGAGCGTCGCGGCGAGCTCATCGAGATCTGGACCAAGGCGACCAACGAGGTATCGAAGGAGATGGAGACCGCGCTGCCGCGCGAGAACCCACTCTGGAAGATGATCAACTCGGGCGCTCGAGGCAACCTGCTGCAGCTGCGCCAGATCGGCGCGATCCGTGGCCTGGTGGCCAACCCCAAGGGCGAGATCATCCCGCGGCCGATCAAGTCCAGCTACCGCGAGGGCCTGACCGTGCTGGAGTACTTCATCTCCACGCACGGTGCCCGCAAGGGTCTGGCCGACACCGCGCTGCGTACCGCCGACTCCGGGTACCTCACCCGGCGCCTGGTGGACGTGTCGCAGGACGTGATCATCCGCGAGGAGGACTGCGGCACCGACCGGGCGATCCCGATGCAGATCGGCACGCGCCTGGACAGTGGCGAGCTGGTGGTGCACGAGCACGCGGAGACCGGGGTACACGCCCGGACCCTCGCGGACGACATCAAGGGCGCCGACGGCAAGATCGTCGTCGCTCGGGGTACCGACCTCAACTCAATCCTGGTGGACGCCATCGTGGCGGCCGGCGTCGAGACGGTGCGGGTCCGCAGCGTGCTCACCTGCGAGTCGAAGCTCGGGGTCTGCGGTGCCTGCTACGGCCGGTCGCTGCCGACGGGCAAGACTGTGGACGTCGGCGAGGCGGTCGGCATCATCGCCGCCCAGTCGATCGGTGAGCCCGGTACGCAGCTGACGATGCGTACCTTCCACACCGGTGGCGTCGCGGGTGAGGACATCACCCAGGGTCTGCCTCGTGTCCAGGAAATCTTCGAGGCGCGCGTGCCGAAGGGCAAGGCGCCGATCGCGGAGACCCCGGGCAAGATCCGGATCGAAGACGGCGAGCGGATGCGGAAGATCATCATCGTGCCGGACGACGGCAGCGAGGAGATCGTCCACGACAAGCTGTCGAAGCGGGTCCGGCTGCGCGTGCAGGAGGGCGGTCGCGTATCGGTCGGCGAGAAGCTGACCGAGGGCACCATCGACCCGCACGAACTGCTGCGCATCCTCGGCCCTCGTTCGGTGCAGGTGCACCTCACGCACGAGGTCCAGAACGTGTACCGCTCGCAGGGCGTGCTCATCCACGACAAGCACATCGAGATCATCATCCGCCAGATGCTCAAGCGGGTCACGATCATCGATTCCGGCGCGACGGAGTTCCTGCCGGGTCTGCTCGTGGACCGGGCGCAGTTCGAGTCGGAGAACCGCCGGATCGTCGCCGAGGGCGCGGAGCCCGCGGCCGGCCGTCCGGTGCTCATGGGCATCACCAAGGCGTCACTGGCGACCGAGTCGTGGCTCTCCGCCGCCTCGTTCCAGGAGACGACCCGGGTGCTCACCGATGCCGCGATCCACGCCCGCAGCGACTCGCTGATCGGGCTCAAGGAGAACGTCATCATCGGCAAGCTCATCCCGGCCGGTACCGGCATCAGCAAGTACCGCAACATCCGGGTGGAGCCGACCGAAGAGGCCAAGGCGAAGGTGTACTCGATGACCGGGTACCCGGAGGCCGATTACGGCTTCGGGCCGGCGGGTGGGCAGGCTGTCCCGCTCGACGACTTCGACCTGGGCTCGTTCCGGTAGGACCGGCGTACCTGAGGGCTCTCCCGCCGCGGTGGGGGAGCCCTCAGGCCGGATTGGGGTCGCACCACTGGCGTGCGGTACCCTGGCATGTCGCCAGCGGCCAGACACCTGACGTCGTCGTTGGATTGAAGCTTTGGCTCGCCGCACGGACGGGCCCTGTGAAGGGGTAGTGCAATGACCGGTGGTCTGACACCGAAGGGCAAGACGTCCAGGTCCCGGACGCGGTCCCGGAAGGCGCAGTGGTTCAAGATCGAGGCGCCCAAGAGCAGCGCATGTGAGCGCTGCAAGTCGCCGCGGCTCTCCCACACCGCCTGCCCGACGTGTGGGTTCTACAACGGCCGCGAGTACCCGCAGGCCGTCAAGCGCGGCTGACCCGTGAGCTTGCTGAGGGGCGTGGGTATCCACGCCCCTCACGCATGTGCGGGAATCGGTACTGTCGTAGGGTGACCGACCCCCGCCACCCGCAGGATCCCGACCCGGCCCGCGCCTCCAAGGCCTCAGCCGTCCTCGGGCTCGGCGTCGTCGCCGTGCTCACCGGCCCGCTCGTCGGCGGCGTCATCCCGGCCACCATCGCGCTGCTGCTCGCCCGCGAGTCGCGCCGGGACCTGGTGTCGGCGCAGGGATTCCTGCTGGGTTCCAGCCGCCTGCACGCCGGCGTGCGCCTGGCCTGGACCGGGATCGTGCTGGCGGTGGCCGCGTTGACGGTCGCGGCCATCATGGGGCTGCTCACGTTGGCCGGGGGGAGTGGTACGGATTTCGCTCCGACGGTCAACTGACGCTTGGGCCCCGTCCGCGAGGCGACGTGGGCAGGCGGCGACGGTACGGTGCAGTCGAGCGCCGATGAAGGGGGTCTGCACGTGAGTGAGGAGACCTCCGGCCCTCCGGGCGAGCCGGGGCGCCCGACCGCTCCGCCCCCGACCGGTGACGGATGGGCACCGCCGGGTGGCTGGAGCCGCCCGGGCGGCTCCCCGCCCCAACCCGAGTCCACTTCCCCGGCCGGCCACACCCATCCGCCGGTGGCGCCCCCACCGGGGGACACCGGGCCTTCCCCGGCACCCGCGCCGGGCTATGCACAGCCTTCCGCTGCGCCAGGCTTCCCGCAGCCTTCTGCTGCGCCGGGCTTCCCGCAGCCTTCCGCCCCACCTGCGCCGGGCTTCTCGCCGGGTGCCGCCCCCGGCGCGCAGCCGCCGCCGTGGGCGCCGGCGTATCGGTCGCCGCAGGGGTGGGCTCCGCAGTCCACCGGCACACCGCCGGGCCATCCGCAGCCGGGCCATCCGCAGCCGGGCCACCCGCGGCCGGGGCAGTCCCAGCCCGGCCAACCCGGCCAGGCGTATCCGCCGATCGGGTACCCGCCGGGTGCCTACCCTCCGCCGCCGGGGTACGGGCTGCCGCCGGGCTACCCGCCCCCCGGCCATCCTGCTCAGGGTCCGTTCGGCGTGCCTGGCGGGTCGCCTCAGCCGGCGCGGGTGGACGCGATCCCGGGCACCGGCTTCGGGGTCGCCTACCCCAGGGTTGCACCGACCCGCAGTGGGGCGGCCATCGGAAGCCTCGTCGTCGGCATCGCGTCGATCCTGGTCTCGTTCGTGGTCGGCTGCTTCGGGCTGGTCGGCGCAGCGGATGGCTGGGGTGCGGCGGTATCCGGTGCGTTCGCCATCCTCGCGGCGTTCCTGGGCCTCGGCGCTGTCGGGCTCGGGTTGTCCGGCATGCGCGAGATCCGCCGGCGGGGCGCCCAGGCGGTCACCGGTCGTGGCATGGCGATCAGCGGGGTCTCTTGTGGAGCGTTCGGCATCGGATTGACCGCGCTCGCCTTCCTGGCGTCCCTGCTCACCACCCTGTAGGTCGCCCCGGGGTCGCCCGAGACGGGCGCCCTGCCCACGCCCACGCGCGGAGCCGGGCACCTGCCGCACGCAACCGGGCTGACCTGCCGGACCTTCCCGCTGACGCGCGGACGTACCCGGGTGGGCGCGATGCCGAAGGCGCCGGACGATCGCCGATCGACCGGGTACCGTTGGAGTGCACGCACCGATGGAGCGCGCGCGAGGCCGGCCGTTTTGACCTGCGTCCACACGGTGGGTACTCTTGCTCTTCGTGCTCAGCGTTGCTGGGCAACTCGTGTGTGCGCCCACGCCGGCCTCCGGTCACAGGGGCGCGACAGCCCGGCAAATGTTCCACGGCCGGGTCCGCGCGCGGGCGACACGCCCGACCGCGGGTGTCGGGAACCACGCAGGTGGGGACCGGTGCAGTGGGACGACGAGTCGAGATGGCGCGAAACAGACGAGACGGTTTGCGGCCGCAAGGCCGAAGGGAGATGCAAGGCCCGGTGCCCACTATCCAGCAGCTGGTCCGCAAGGGTCGGCACGCGAAGTCGAGCAAGAGCAAGACGCCCGCGCTCAAGGGCAGCCCGCAGCGGCGTGGCGTGTGCACCCGCGTGTACACCACGACGCCCAAGAAGCCGAACTCAGCGCTGCGCAAGGTCGCACGCGTTCGGCTGAGTCACGGCGTCGAGGTGACGGCCTACATCCCCGGCGTTGGGCACAACCTGCAGGAGCACTCAATTGTGCTCGTCCGTGGCGGCCGGGTGAAGGACCTCCCGGGCGTCCGATACAAGATCATTCGCGGCTCGCTCGACACCCAGGGCGTCCGCAACCGTAAGCAGGCGCGCAGCCGCTACGGAGCGAAGAAGGAGAAGAGCTGACATGCCGCGCAAGGGCCCCGCGCCGCGCCGCCCCCTCGTGGCGGACCCGGTGTACAACTCCCCGCTGGTCACGCAGCTCATCAACAAGATCCTGATGCGCGGGAAGCGCCAGCTTGCTGAGCGCGTTGTGTATGAGGCGCTCGAGGGTTGCCGGGAGAAGTCCGGCACCGACCCCGTGGTCACCCTCAAGCGTGCGATGGACAACGTGAAGCCGACCCTGGAGGTGCGCAGCCGCCGAGTTGGTGGCGCCACGTACCAGGTGCCGGTCGAGGTGCGCCCCACCCGGGCCACCACGCTCGGCCTTCGCTGGCTGGTCACCTACTCCCGCGCCCGGCGCGAGAAGACCATGATCGAGCGGCTGATGAACGAGCTGCTCGATGCGAGCAACGGCCTCGGTGCCGCCGTCAAGCGGCGCGAGGACACGCACAAGATGGCCGAGTCCAACAAGGCCTTCGCGCACTACCGCTGGTAACCCGACGGAGCGGCGACGCAGTCGCTCCGCTCCGTCGGAACAGATATGAGTGGCCGTAGGCCTCCTCGCCCGGTGAACCGGACGGTTGGGCCGGAAGGCCCACCGAGCCCCTAGTTCCGGGGGATTTCGGGGGCGACGCCCCCGAAGGAAAGGGAAACTGAAGTGGCTGCCGCAGACGCCGCCCTCGCCAAGGTCCGCAACATCGGCATCATGGCGCACATCGATGCCGGTAAGACCACGACCACCGAGCGCATCCTGTTCTACACCGGTATCACGCACAAGATCGGTGAGGTCCACGACGGTGCCGCCGTCATGGACTGGATGGAGCAGGAGCAGGAGCGTGGCATCACGATCACCTCTGCCGCGACCAAGTGCGAGTGGAACGACCACGTCATCCAGATCATCGACACCCCGGGCCACGTCGACTTCACGGTCGAGGTGGAGCGGTCGCTGCGCGTGCTCGACGGCGCGGTGGCGGTCTACGACGGCGTCGCCGGTGTGGAGCCGCAGACGGAGAACGTCTGGCGTCAGGCGGACAAGTACAACGTCCCCCGGATGTGCTTCGTCAACAAGCTCGACCGCACGGGTGCCGACTACTTCCGCTGCGTGCAGATGATGGTGGACCGGCTCAACGCCAACCCGCTGGTGCTGCAGATCCCGATCGGGCTCGAGGGCGACCACATCGGCGTCGTCGACCTGGTCGAGATGCGCGCGCTGACCTGGCGTGGGGAGACCGCCAAGGGTGCGAACTTCGAGATCGAGGAGATCCCGGCCGATCTCGCCGACCAGGCCGCCGAGTACCGCGACAAGCTGCTCGAGACGTTGTCGGAGACCGACGACGCCATCATGGAGCGCTACCTCGAGGGTGAGTCGTTCACCGTCGAGGAGCTGAAGGCGGCCATCCGGCGGGGCACCATCGCGGGCAAGCTCAACCCCGTGGTGTGCGGCTCGGCGTTCAAGAACAAGGGCATCCAGCCGATGCTCGACGCCGTGGTGGACTACCTGCCCTCGCCGCTGGACATCCCGGCGATCGTCGGTGTGGCCACGGATGGCGTCACCCCGCTGGACCGGCAGCCCTCGCCGTCGGAGCCGTTCTCGGCGCTCGCGTTCAAGATTCAGACGGACAAGCACCTCGGCAAGCTCACCTACGTACGCATCTACTCCGGCACGCTCGACACCGGCACCCAGGTGGTCAACTCCACCAAGGACCGCAAGGAGCGGATCGGCAAGATCTACCAGATGCACGCGAACAAGCGTGAGGAGCGGCCGACAGCGACGGCCGGTGACATCATCGCGGTCCAGGGTCTCAAGCAGACCACGACCGGTGACACGCTCTGCGACCCGGCGAAGCCGGTCATCCTGGAGTCGATGACGTTCCCCGAGCCGGTCATCTCGGTCGCCATCGAGCCGAAGTCGAAGGCCGACCAGGAGAAGCTGGGCACCGCGATCCAGCGCCTGGCCGAGGAGGACCCGACCTTCCGCGTCCGCCAGGACGAGGAGACCGGTCAGACGGTCATCTCCGGCATGGGCGAATTGCACCTGGACATCCTGGTCGACCGCATGCGCCGCGAGTTCAGCGTCGAGGCAAACGTCGGCAAGCCGCAGGTGGCGTACCGCGAAACGATCCGTCGCAAGGTGGACAAGAGCGAGTACACCCACAAGAAGCAGACCGGTGGCTCCGGTCAGTACGCCCGCGTGATCGTCTCCCTGGAGCCGCTCCCGCTGGTGGCCGACGGCCCGACGTACGAGTTCGTCAACGGCGTCAGCGGCGGCCGCATCCCGAGGGAGTTCATTCCCTCGGTCGACGCGGGTGCCCAGGATGCCATGCAGCACGGCGTGCTCGCCGGGTACCCGCTGGTCGGCGTGAAGCTCACGCTGCTCGACGGCCAGTACCACGAGGTGGACTCGTCGGAAATGGCATTCAAGATCGCTGGCTCGATGGTGTTGAAGGAGACGGCCCGCAAGGCCGACCCGGCACTCCTCGAACCGGTGATGTCCGTTGAGGTCGTCACGCCTGAGGACAACATGGGCGACGTCATCGGTGACCTCAACTCACGCCGCGGCACGATCCAGGCGATGGAAGAGCGCGGCGGAGCCCGTGTCGTCCGAGCCATCGTGCCGTTGTCGGAGATGTTCGGCTACGTCGGCGACCTGCGGTCGAAGACCCAGGGCCGGGCGAGCTACACCATGCACTTCGACTCCTACCACGAAGTTCCCCAGAACGTCGCCAAGGAGATCATCGCGAAGGCGACAGGCGAATAGCCTGAGAAGTGCATACCGGGCCTGAGGCGTACTGCCGCAAGACCCAAGTCGACAGGGTTCGCCACTGCTTCCAGCGGTGGCGGATCGACGAACCAAAAAGTCCAGGAGGACGACAGTGGGGAAGGCGAAGTTCGAGCGGACTAAGCCGCACGTCAACATCGGCACCATCGGTCACATCGACCATGGGAAGACGACGCTTACAGCGGCGATTACCAAGGTGCTGCACGACAAGATGCCGACTCTGAACCCGTACACGCCTTTCGACGAGATCGACAAGGCGCCGGAGGAGAAGGCTCGCGGTATCACCATCTCCATCGCCCACGTCGAGTACCAGACTGAGGCGCGGCACTACGCCCACGTCGACTGTCCTGGTCACGCCGACTACATCAAGAACATGATCACCGGTGCGGCCCAGATGGACGGTGCGATTCTCGTCGTGGCGGCCACCGACGGCCCGATGCCGCAGACGCGCGAGCACGTCCTGCTGGCTCGCCAGGTCGGCGTTCCCTACATCGTCGTGGCGCTCAACAAGAGCGACATGGTCGACGATGAGGAGCTGCTGGAGCTGGTCGAGCTCGAGGTGCGCGAGCTGCTGTCGAGCCAGGAGTACCCGGGCGACGACCTGCCGGTCGTGCGCGTGTCGGCGCTCAAGGCGCTCGAGGGCGACGAAGAGTGGTCCGAGAAGCTCATGGAGCTGATGAACGCGGTCGACACCGCGATTCCGCAGCCCGAGCGCGATGTCGACAAGCCGTTCCTCATGCCGATCGAGGACGTCTTCACGATCACGGGTCGCGGTACGGTCGTCACCGGCCGCGCCGAGCGTGGGATTCTGAAGCCGAACGAGGAAGTCGAGCTCGTCGGCATCCGCCCGAAGTCGACCAAGACGGTCTGCACGGCGATCGAGATGTTCCGGAAGATCCTCGACGAGGCGCGTGCGGGCGAGAACGTCGGTCTGCTGCTCCGTGGTATCAAGCGCGAGGACGTCGAGCGCGGCATGGTCGTGGTCAAGCCCGGCACGAACACGCCGCACACCGACTTCGAGGCGACCGTCTACATCCTCTCCAAGGAGGAGGGTGGCCGGCACACGCCGTTCTTCCAGAACTACCGGCCGCAGTTCTACTTCCGCACCACCGACGTGACCGGCGTCGTGACGTTGCCCGAAGGCACTGAGATGATCATGCCTGGCGACAACACCGCGATGACCGTTGCGCTCATCCAGCCCATCGCGATGGAGGAGAACCTCCGCTTCGCGATCCGTGAGGGTGGCCGTACGGTCGGCGCCGGCCGGGTCACAAAGATCATCAAGTAGCGGCATCACGCAGGCCGATTTCACAATGCCGCACTACGTACGGCATAATGAACAGGTTGCGTTGCGGAGCGGTCGAGACTCTCTCTAGCAATGAGGGATCGCAAAGAGAGTTTCTCGACCGCTTCCGCGCGGCGGCCCGGGGGGTGAACCTCTCCCCGACCGGGGCGCCTGCTTCCGCGAACGGGCGCGATGCGCCAGGAGTCAGCCAACGTCACCGGCACGGCGAGAGCCCTGCGTGGTGGCGGAGTATGACCCCTGGGCGCGACACGCCCGACCGCGGGGGTCGGACAAAGCGGCTCGAGCCGCAGTTGGATGGCAGCACCGGACGACAGTTCGGTACATGGCCCCTCCGGGGGTGCGTGGGGGCGGAGCCCTCACGGGGAAGGAACAGAAGCCACCATGGCGGGACAGAAGATCCGCATCCGGCTCAAGGCCTACGACCACGAGGTCGTCGACTCCTCGGCTCGCAAGATCGTGGAGACGGTGACCCGGACCGGAGCGCAGGTCGCTGGCCCGGTGCCGCTGCCCACTGAGATCAACCGCTACTGCGTGATCCGCTCGCCGCACAAGTACAAGGACTCGCGCGAGCACTTCGAGATGCGTACGCACAAGCGACTGATCGACATCATCGACCCGACCCCCAAGACGGTCGACTCGCTCATGCGCCTCGACCTGCCGGCTGGCGTCGACATCGAGATCAAGCTGTAGGGACCAGACAGATGGACAGGCAAGTCAAAGGCATCCTGGGCGCCAAGCTCGGCATGACCCAGGTCTGGGACAACAACAAGGTTGTCCCGGTGACCGTGGTGCAGGCCGGGCCGTGCGTGGTCACCCAGGTCCGCAACGCGGACACGGACGGCTACCCGGCGGTCCAGCTTGGGTACGGCGCCATCGACCCCCGCAAGGTCAACAAGCCAAAGTCCGGTCACTTCGCGAAGTCCGGTGCGGCCCCCCGCCGTCACCTGGTCGAGCTGCGGACCTCCGACGCCGGGAACTACGAGCTCGGCCAGGAAGTCACGGTCGAGTCGTTCGCGGCGGGTCAGGTCATCGACGTGACCGGCAAGACCAAGGGCAAGGGCTTCGCCGGTGTCATGAAGCGGCACGGCTTCTCCGGCCTCGGTGCCAGCCACGGCGTCCAGCGCAAGCACCGCTCGCCCGGCTCGATCGGCGCCTGCGCCACCCCGGGCCGCGTCTTCAAGGGCATGCGGATGGCCGGCCGGATGGGTGGGGTGCGCTTCACCGTGCAGAACCTCGCCATCCAGGCGATCGACCTGGAGAACAACCTCATCCTCGTCCGGGGCGCGCTGCCCGGCCCGAAGGGCAGCCTCGTGCTGCTCCGCACGGCCGCGAAGAGCTCCGCCAAGAAGGGTGGTGTCGCGAAGTGAGCACCGTGGACGTGATCGGGGTCGAAGGCACGCGGACCGGCTCGGTCGACCTGCCCGACGCCATCTTCGACGCGCAGGCGAACATCGCCCTGATGCACCAGGTGGTGGTGGCCCAGTTGGCCGCCGCCCGCCAGGGGACGCACAAGGTGAAGACCCGCGCCGAGGTCTCCGGCGGTGGCCGGAAGCCGTACAAGCAGAAGGGCACCGGCCGGGCCCGTCAGGGCTCCATCCGCGCGCCGCAGTTCACCGGTGGTGGCGTCGTGCACGGCCCGACGCCGCGGGACTACTCGCAGCGCACGCCCAAGAAGATGAAGGCCGCCGCGCTGCGCGGGGCCCTCTCCGACCGGGCGCGCGAGGGTCGGGTCCGCGTGGTCGAGTCCTTCGTGGATGGCGACACGCCGAAGACCAAGGCTGCCCTCGCGGTGCTGCAGGCAGTCAGCCAGACCAGCAAGGTGCTCGTGGTCCTGGGCCGGCATGACGAGGTCAACTGGGTCAGCCTGCGCAACGTGCCGACCGTGCACCTGCTGATGGCCGACCAGCTCAACACCTACGACGTACTCGTCGCCGACGAGGTTGTCTTCACCACCGAGTCGCTCGGGGAATTCCTCGGCACGCCGGTGGAGAGCAGCCAGGCGAGCGACAGTGCGGCAGCTGACGATGCGGACGACGCTGGCGCCGAGTCTGCCAACGCTGACGCCGCGCCCGCCCACGACTCGGACGAGGAGGCCTGAGCATGGCGACGATCGCCGACCCGCGGGACGTGATCATCCAGCCCGTGGTCTCTGAGAAGAGCTACAGCGAGCTCAACCGAAACTGGTACACGTTCCTGGTCCACCCGGACGCCAACAAGACGCAGGTGAAGATCGCCATTCAGGAGATCTTCAATGTCCGCGTGCTGACGGTGAACACACTCAACCGCGAGGGAAAGCGCAAGCGCAGCCGTACCGGCTGGGGCAAGCGCAAGGACACCAAGCGCGCGATGGTGAAGCTGGCAGACGGCGACCGGATCGAGGCCTTCGGCGGCCCGGTCAGCTGAGGGAGATTTCGACATGCCGATTCGTAAGTACAAGCCGACGACGCCGGGCCGCCGCGGCTCCAGCGTGGCCGACTTCGCCGAGATCACCCGGTCCACGCCGGAGAAGTCGCTGCTCGCCCCGCTGCACAGCAAGGGCGGCCGCAACGTCCATGGTCGGGTCACCGCCCGGCACCAGGGCGGCGGTCACAAGCGGCAGTACCGCCTGATCGACTTCCGGCGGGTGGACAAGGACGGGGTGCCGGCGAAGGTCGCGCACATCGAGTACGACCCCAACCGGACCGCCCGGATCGCACTGCTGCACTACGCCGACGGGGAGAAGCGCTACATCCTCGCGCCGGCCGGTCTGCGTCAGGGCGATCGGGTCGAGTCGGGGCCGGGTGCTGACATCAAGCCGGGTAACAACCTGGCGCTGCGCAACATCCCGGTGGGTACCACCATCCACGGAGTGGAGCTTCGCCCGGGCGGCGGCGCCAAGCTGGCCCGCTCGGCCGGCGTCGGCATCCAGCTGCTCGGTCGTGAGTCCGACTACGCCACGCTCCGGATGCCCTCGGGCGAGATCCGGCGGGTGTCGGTGTTCTGCCGGGCCACGGTCGGCGAGATCGGCAACGCGGACCAGTCAAACATCAACTGGGGCAAGGCCGGCCGGATGCGGTGGAAGGGCAAGCGCCCGTCCGTCCGTGGTGTCGCCATGAACCCCATCGACCACCCGCACGGCGGTGGCGAGGGCAAGACCTCCGGTGGCCGTCACCCGGTGAACCCGAAGGGCAAGCCCGAGGGCCGGACCCGTCGTAAGGGCCAGGCGAGCGACCGCCTGATCGTCCGCCGCCGATACGCCACGCGTAAGCGCGGCTAGGGGAGAAGCAGCAGATGCCACGCAGTTTGAAGAAGGGCCCGTTCGTCGACGACCACCTGATCAAGAAGGTGGAAGCGCAGAACGCCAAGAGCTCCAAGAACGTGATCAAGACGTGGTCGCGACGCTCGACGATCATCCCCGACATGCTGGGGCACACGATCGCCGTGCATGACGGGCGCAAGCATGTGCCGGTCTTCGTGACCGAGGCGATGGTCGGGCACAAGCTCGGCGAGTTCGCCCTCACGCGCACGTTCAAGGGTCACGAGAAGGACGACCGCAAGAGCCGTCGCCGCTAACGCGGACCGATCGCCGTCACGGCAGTAACGATTTGTTGGATCTGAGGGGAACAGCGATGCCAACCAAGGGCGACGCTCCGGCGCTTCCCGGCGCTCGGGCGATTGCGCGTCACGTGCGCCTGTCGCCGTCGAAGGCGCGCCGTGTGATCAACCTCGTTCGCGGCCTGCCCGCGAAGGAGGCGCTCACGGTGCTGCAACTCGCGCCGTACGGTGCGAGCGAGCCGGTGTACAAGGTGCTCGCGAGCGCGATCGCCAACGCCGAGAACAACCAGCGGCTGGACCCCGATCTGCTGCTGGTGAGCGAGGCGTACGTCGACGAGGGCCCCACGCTCAAGCGGTTCCAGCCGCGGGCGCAGGGCCGGGCGTACCGGATCCTGAAGCGGACCTGCCACATCACGGTCGCGGTCGAGGCGATTCCGCCGAGCGAGACCCGTGCGGCGAAGACCGCGGCGGCGAAGGCGGCCGCCAAGGGCGCGACCGGCCGGCCGGCCGGTACCACCAAGGCAGCGAGGAAGACCGCGGCCAAGGCGGCCGAGCCGGGAGCCAAGGCGGCGGAGCCGGGAGTTGCACAGACGGCGGCGGCGAAGCCAGCAGCCGAGGAGGAGACCGAGTAATGGGTCAGAAGGTTCACCCGATTGGGTTCCGACTCGGCATCAGCACGGACTGGAAGTCCCGCTGGTACGCCGACAAGGAGTACAAGTCCTACATCGCCGAGGATGTCAAGATCCGTCGGATGATGGCCAAGGGCCTGGAGCGCGCCGGCATCGCCAAGGTGGATATCGAGCGCACCCGGGACAAGGTCCGCGTCGACATTCACACCGCGCGTCCCGGCATCGTGATCGGCCGCAAGGGCGCCGAGGCCGACCGCATCCGCGGCGAACTGGAAAAGCTCACCGCGAAGCAGGTCCAGCTCAACATCATCGAGGTCAAGAACCCCGAGTCCGACGCGCAGCTGGTCGCCCAGGGCGTCGCCGAGCAGCTCTCCAGCCGGGTCAGCTTCCGCCGCGCCATGCGCAAGGCGATGCAGTCCGCGATGAAGAACACGCTCGTCAAGGGCATCCGGGTCCAGGTGTCGGGTCGCCTCGGCGGCGCCGAGATGAGCCGGACCGAGTTCTACCGCGAGGGTCGCGTTCCACTGCACACGCTGCGGGCCAACATCGAGTACGGCTTCTTCGAGGCCCGTACCACGTTCGGCCGGATCGGCGTGAAGGTCTGGATCTACAAGGGCGACGCTGTGCCTGGTCGGGAGGCTCCGCAGGAGGCCGCCCCGCCGCGTGGCGGACCGCGCCGCGAGCGCACCGACCGCCCGGACCGCCCGGAGCGGCCGCGCCGGGGACGCTCCGGCTCCTCCGGCACGACCGCCGGCGGTACCGAAGCGGGCCGTGCGGCGGCAGCCGGGTTCGCCGGTGGCGCCGATCCCGCTGCTCCGGTGGCGACGACCCCGGCCGGCGACACCCCAACCGGTGAGTCGATCGACGATGCCGCCGTTGCGGCCGCGCCGGCGACAGCCGAGACGTCTCAGGAGGGCTGACACATGCTTGTGCCGCGTAAGCCTCCGAAGGGCTTCCGTAAGCCGCACCACCCGCACCGCACCGGTGCGGCGACGGGCGGTACCCGGGTGTCCTTCGGCGAATTCGGCATCCAGGCGCTCGAGCCGTCGTACGTCACGAACCGGCAGATCGAGGCGGCCCGTATCGCGATGACCCGGCACATCCGCCGTGGCGGCAAGGTCTGGATCACGATCTTCCCGGACCGCGCCATCACGAAGAAGCCGGCCGAAACCCGGATGGGTTCCGGCAAGGGCTCACCGGAGTGGTGGGTGGCGAACGTCAAGCCGGGTCGGATCATGTTCGAGATGTCATTTCCGAACGAGGTGATCGCCCGTGAGGCGATGCGCCGTGCGATCCACAAGCTGCCGATGAAGTGCCGCATCGTGAAGCGCGAAGGGGCTGAGGTCTAGATGGCAGCTGGCATCAAGGCCGACGAGCTGCGTCAGCTCGCGGAAGACGAGCTGGTCACCCGGCTGCGGGAGGCGAAGGCGGAGCTGTTCAACCTCCGCGTTCAGGCCGCGACCGGCCAATTGGACAACCACGGGCGGCTGCAGATCATCCGCCGCGAGATCGCACGGATCTACACGATCATGCGCGAGCGCGAGCTCGGGCTGTCGGAAGCGCCGGACGAGGCATCTGACGCAGTAACTGAGGTGGCGTAATGGCAGAGCAGACCGAGCAGACGGCGACCGAGCAGACTGGAACCGACCAGACCGCGGTCGAGCGCAAGCGGCGTAAGGTCCGGGAGGGCCTGGTCGTCAGCGACAAGATGGACAAGACCGTCGTCGTGGCGGTGGAGGACCAGGTCAAGCACCCGTTGTACGGCAAGGTGCTGCGCCGGACCAACAAGCTCAAGGTGCACGACGAGCAGAACTCGTGCGGCATTGGCGACCGAGTGCTGATCATGGAGACCCGGCCGCTGTCGGCGACCAAGCGCTGGCGGGTCGTGGAGATCCTCGAGCACGCGAAGTAGCCCGTCCGACCGTTCGGCCGAAGGCCGGGCTTGGTCGAACGGAACGGCAATCAGCCCGCGCGCAGCGCGGACCCAGCTTTTTCGGTTTCGCGCAGCGGGGCCGGGCATTTCGGTCGCGCACAGCGCGAGGAAGTTCTTCCAAGCTCCGGTGAGCCGGAGGACTGGCAGACATAGGAGATAGACGTGATTCAGCAGGAGTCGCGACTTCGGGTCGCCGACAACACGGGTGCGCGGGAGATCCTCTGCATCCGGGTACTCGGCGGCTCGGGTCGCCGTTACGCGGGCATCGGCGACGTGATCGTGGCCACCGTGAAGGACGCCATTCCCGGCGCTGGCGTGAAGAAGGGCGATGTCGTGAAGGCGGTCATCGTCCGCACCAGCAAGGAGAAGCGGCGCCCGGACGGCTCGTACATCCGTTTCGACGAGAACGCCGCCGTGATCATCAAGGATGGCGGTGACCCGCGGGGCACGCGCATCTTCGGCCCGGTCGGGCGGGAACTCCGTGACAAGCGGTTCATGAAGATCATTTCTCTCGCTCCGGAGGTGTTGTAAACCGTGAAGGTCAAGAAGGGCGACACGGTGGTCGTGCTCTCCGGCAAGGACAAGGGAGCTCGCGGCAAGGTCATCGCGGCCATGCCGAAGCTCGACAAGGTCATCGTCGAGGGCGTGAACCGGGTCAAGAAGCACACCCGCATCCGCACCACCCAGCGTGGCGCCAAGACTGGCGGCATCGTGACCCAGGAAGCGGCGATCCACGTCTCGAACGTGATGGTGGTCGACGCTGACGGCAACCCCACCCGCGTCGGGTACCGGCTGGATGACACGGGTCAGAAGGTCCGCGTCTCGCGCCGCTCCGGTAAGGACCTGTGATGACGACCGTAGAACGCACGATGCCGAGGTTGAAGCAGCGGTACCGCGAGGAGATCGCCGGCGCGCTGCGCGACCAGTTCAACTACGCCAACCCGATGCAGATCCCCGGTGTGGTCAAGGTTGTCGTCAACATGGGTGTCGGTGAGGCGGCGCGCGACGCCAAGCTCATCGACGGCGCCGTGCGCGACCTGGCCACGATCACCGGGCAGAAGCCGCAGGTGCGCCGAGCCACGAAGTCGATCGCACAGTTCAAGCTGCGCGAAGGCATGCCGATCGGCGCGAAGGTGACGCTGCGCGGGGACCGGATGTGGGAGTTCCTCGACCGGTTGCTGTCGATCGCGTTGCCACGTATCCGTGACTTCCGCGGTCTGGACGGGCGCAAGCTCGACGGTAACGGCAACTACACCTTCGGGCTCACCGAGCAGTCCGTGTTCCACGAGATCGACCAGGACCGGATCGATCGGCCGCGGGGCATGGACATCACCGTGGTGACCACGGCCAAGACCGACGACGAGGGCCGGGCGCTGCTGAAGCTCCTCGGGTTCCCCTTCAAGGAGCAGTGAGTAGCACATGGCGAAGAAGGCGCTGATCATCAAGGCGGCCGCAAAGCCGAAGTTCGCGGTACGGGCGTACACCCGTTGCCAGCGCTGCGGCCGGCCGAAGGCGGTATACCGGAAGTTCGGCCTGTGCCGGGTGTGCATCCGTGAGATGGCACACCGTGGCGAACTTCCCGGCGTGTCCAAGGCTTCCTGGTAATGCCGCAGAGACTTTGCGAATCGCTTCGCCGCAGGCCCGATGGTGTCGCTGTCGGGAACCCCGGCGAGAAAGGCTGACGAATCCATGACGATGACCGACCCGATCGCAGACATGCTCACCCGTCTGCGCAACGCCAACCAGGCGTATCACGACCGGGTGACGATGCCGTACTCGAAGATCAAGGCCAACATCGCCGAGGTCCTCAAGACCGAGGGCTACGTGGGCAGCTGGCAGGTCCAGGAGCCCGAAGAGGGCAAGGTTGGCAAGACCCTGATCGTCGACCTGAAGTTCGGCCAGAACCGGGAGCGCAGCCTCGCCGGGATCCGCCGGGTGTCCAAGCCCGGGCTGCGGGTCTACGCGAAGGCGGCTGAGATGCCACGGGTGCTCGGTGGCCTGGGTGTGGCGATCATCTCGACGTCCCAGGGACTGCTGACCGACCGGCAGGCCCGCAAGCGAGGGGTAGGCGGGGAAGTCCTCGCCTACGTCTGGTGAGGTGATCAATCATGTCTCGTATTGGACGTAAGCCGATTCCGGTCCCCGCCGGCGTCGATGTGCAGATCGACGGCCTGACCGTCACGGTCAAGGGCCCCAAGGGCACGCTCTCGCACACGCTGGTCGACCCGATCACGATCGAGAAGACCGACAGCGGCGAGCTGAACGTGGTCCGGCCGAACGACGAGCGTCGCGCCAAGGAGTTGCACGGCCTGTCCCGCACGCTGGTCGCCAACATGGTGATCGGGGTAACGGAGGGCTACCGCAAGAGCCTGGAGATCGCCGGTACCGGTTACCGCGTGACCGCCAAGGGCGCCGACCTGGAGTTCGCGCTGGGCTTCTCGCACCCGGTGCCCGTGCCCGCCCCGGCCGGCATCACCTTCACGGTCGAGCGACCGACGCTGTTCCACATCGCTGGCATCGACAAGCAGCAGGTGGGCGAGGTTGCCGCCAACATCCGCAAGATCCGCCCGCCGGAGCCGTACAAGGGCAAGGGTGTGCGGTACCAGGGCGAGGTCATTCGCCGCAAGGCTGGAAAGGCAGGGAAGAAGTGAGCGCGAGGAGTGAGCTTGCGAGCCCCGCAGTCGCGAACCGTGAGGTGAAGCGGTAATGGCTGCCACGCTGCTCAAGCGCCGCAATGGTGCCGGTGTCGGTGCCGCGCGCGCCGTCGGGCGGGCGCGACGCCACTTCCGCCTGCGCCGCAAACTGCGTGGTACGGCCGTTCGCCCGCGTCTGGTGGTCAACCGGTCCCTGCGCCACATCACCGTTCAGATCGTGGACGACCTCAAGGGTCATACGCTGGTCTCGGCTTCCTCACTGGACGCCACGATCCGCGGTGGCGACGCAGACAAGAGCGCGGTGGCGCGCCAGGTGGGCACCCTGCTCGCCGAACGCGCCAAGGCGGCCGGGATCAGCAAGGTGGTCTTCGACCGTGGCGGCAACCGGTACGCGGGGCGGATCGCCGCGCTTGCTGAGGCCGCCCGCGAAGCCGGACTCGAGTTCTAGGCTGATCCAGCCAGTTAGGGAGAAAGTTCATGCCTGGTCAGCAGCGCAGGGGCGGCGGGGTCGGTGGTAGCACCGACAGCGGTGGCCGTCGCGACAACCGTCGCGAGGGTGGCGGTCGCGGTAACGCGCCCGCCGAGAAGACGCCGCACCTCGAGCGGGTCGTGTCCATCAACCGCGTCGCCAAGGTAGTCAAGGGCGGTCGTCGGTTCAGCTTCACTGCCCTGGTCATCGTCGGCGACGGCGACGGCACGGTCGGCGTCGGATACGGCAAGGCCAAGGAGGTGCCCGCCGCGATCGCGAAGGGCGTCGAGGAGGCCAAGAAGCACTTCTTCAAGGTGCCGCGGATCGCGGCCTCCATCCCGCACCCGGTGCTGGGCGAGGCCGCCGCGGGCGTGGTGCTGCTCAAGCCGGCAAGTGCCGGTACGGGCGTCATCGCCGGCGGTCCGGTGCGGGCCGTCCTGGAGTGCGCCGGTATCCACGACGTGCTCTCGAAGAGCCTCGGGTCGTCCAACGCGATCAACATCGTGCACGCTACGGTGGCGGCGCTGAAGATGCTCGAGTCCCCGGAGGCGGTCGCGGCTCGCCGTGGCCTGCCGGTTGAGGATGTCGCCCCGGCAGCGATGCTGGCAGCGCAACGTGCGGGAGCGGGTGCCTAGTGAGCGCGAGGAGCGAGCTTGCGAGCCCCGCAGTCGCGAACGGAGGAGGGCTCTGATGCCGCGTCTGAAGGTCACCCAGGTCCGGTCCAAGATCGGCTGCAAGCAGAACCAGCGCGAGACGCTGCGCTCGCTGGGGCTGAAGCGGATCAACGACGCCGTGGTCAAGGAAGACCGTCCTGAGATCCGCGGCATGATCCACACCGTGACGCACC
Source organism: Micromonosporaceae bacterium (assembly GCA_035296325.1). Lineage (GTDB taxonomy): Bacteria > Actinomycetota > Actinomycetes > Mycobacteriales > Micromonosporaceae > DATHBD01. The sequence continues at coordinate 26,088 of DATHBD010000032.1, forward strand.
TGGTCCGGGTGGAGGAGGTCGAGTAACTATGACGATCAAGGTGCACCACCTGCGCCCGGCGCCGGGAGCGAAGACCGCGAAGATCCGAGTGGGTCGCGGTGAGGGCTCCAAGGGCAAGTCGGCCGGCCGCGGCACCAAGGGCTCGCAGGCCCGCGGCAACGTCCCGGCGTGGTTCGAGGGTGGGCAGATGCCCATCCACATGCGGCTGCCCAAGATGAAGGGCTTCAAGAACCGGAACAAGGTCGTGTTCCAGGTGGTCAACCTGGACCGGCTGGCTCAGCTGTTCCCGAACGGCGGGTCGGTTGGCCCGCTGGAGCTGGCCGCGGCCGGTGCCGTCCGGGACGGCGAGCCCGTCAAGATCCTCGGTACCGGGGACCTCGGCGGCGTCAGCCTGCAGCTCACCGCGCACGCGTTCAGCGCCTCGGCGCGGGACAAGGTCAGCGCGGCGGGCGGCTCCGCGACCGTCGTCGGGGAAGCCTGACCTTCGGTACCGCAGTGGCACCCGCCGCCTGCTTTCGGCAGGTCGGTGGGTGCCACTGAGCATCCCATCGGGACCATCGGCACCAGGAACCACAGCCCCGGAAGTCGCTCAGAGTCCGGGCAGGGATGATGTGCCCCCTGGTGTGCTGTTAGAGTCCGATCGCAGACTCGCGATTTGCGTCGCGACCTACTTGTCAGATGGCCCCGCCGCCCTCACCGAGCGGGGACGCTCGCCCAGCCGGCCGATTCGGCCGCTTCGCGCAGGAGGAAGAAGTTGCTCTCCGCCTTTCTCAGTGCGTTCCGCACGCCTGACCTGCGCAACAAGCTGCTCTTTACGCTGGCGATGATCGCCGTGTACCGGCTGGGTGCGACGCTGCCCAGCCCCGGCGTGTCGTACACCAACGTGCAGGCATGCCTGGAGGCTGTCGAGAACGGCTCCCAGAGCGGTGTCTTCACGCTGCTGAACCTGTTCTCCGGCGGGGCGCTGCTCCAGTTGGCGGTCTTCGCGCTGGGCATCATGCCCTACATCACCGCCAGCATCATCCTGCAGCTGCTCACCGTGGTGATCCCGCGGCTGGAGCAGCTGCGCCGGGAGGGCCAGTCGGGGCAGGCCAAGATCACTCAGTACACCCGGTACCTGACCCTCGGCCTCGCCATCCTTCAGGCGTCCGCGTTCGTCGCACTGGCCCAATCCGGGCAGCTCTTCAACAATCAGTGCGACGCCACCCCCATCGTGCCGAACACCAACACGATGGCGAACGGCCTGCCGATGTGGGTCACCCTCTCCATGCTGGTCATCACGATGACCGCGGGCACCGGCGTCGTCATGTGGCTGGGCGAGCTGATCACCGACCGGGGCGTCGGCAACGGCATGTCGGTGCTGATCTTCACCTCGATCGTCGCCCGGCTCCCCAACGAGGGTCTGCAGCTCTGGAACTCCAACAACGGCAAGACGACCTTCGCCATGTTCGTCGGCATCGCACTCCTCGTCATCGCGTTCGTGGTCTTCCTCGAGCAGGCGCAGCGCCGGGTGCCGGTGCAGTACGCGAAGCGGATGATCGGCCGCCGCATGTACGGCGGGACCTCGACGTACATCCCGCTGAAGGTCAACCAGGCCGGCGTCATCCCGGTGATCTTCGCGTCCTCGCTGCTCTACCTGCCGCAGCTGGTCACCTCGTTCTTCGAGAACGCGACCCACCCGGTCCGACTCTTCATCGAGCGCCACATCGTGGACCAGACGGAGTGGTCGCACATCCTGCTGTACTTCCTGCTCATCGTCTTCTTCACCTACTTCTACGTGTCGATCACGTTCAACCCCACCGAGGTTGCCGACAACATGAAGAAGTACGGCGGGTTCGTCCCCGGCATCCGGCCGGGGAAGCCGACCGCCGAGTACCTCGACTTCATTCTCAGTCGGATCACTCTGCCGGGTGCGCTCTACCTGGGCATCATCTCGATCCTGCCGAACCTGTTCATGGCCATGATCGGTGGCGGCGCCCAACTGCAGAACTTCCCCTTCGGCGGTACGGCGGTGCTGATCATCGTCGGCGTCGGCCTGGAGACGGTGAAGCAGATCGAGAGCCAGCTCATGCAGCGCAACTACGAAGGGTTCCTCCGGTAGTCATGGCCGAACGAAACGAGGCCCAACCGTGGGGTGGAGTGCGTTCGGGCGGGCAGATCGAGGGTCGCGGGTGAGGCTGGTGCTGGTGGGCCCGCCCGGGGCGGGCAAGGGGACCCAGGCGGAGTTCATCGCTGCGCACCTCGCCGTGCCCAAGATCTCCACCGGTGACATCTTCCGCGCCAACGTCGGCCAGGGCACCCCGCTCGGGGTGGAGGCCAAGGCGTACATGGACGCCGGCAAGCTCGTCCCGGACGAGGTCACCATCAACATGGTGGCCGGTCGGCTGTCGGAGTCCGACGCCTCGGACGGGTTCCTGCTCGACGGCTTCCCCCGCACCACCCCGCAGGCCGTCGCGCTGGACAAGTTGCTGGCCGACCTCGGTACCGGGCTCGACATCGTGCTGGAGCTGGTCGTCGATGACGACGAGGTCATCCGCCGGCTCTCCGGTCGTCGCAACTGCCGGGGCTGCGGCAAGATCTGGCACGTCGAGTTCGACGCCCCGTCGAAAGAGGGCACCTGCGACCGCTGCGGTGGTCAGCTGTACCAACGCGACGACGACAAGGCGGACACGATCGCCGAGCGGCTGCGGGTGTACACCCGCGACACCGCTCCGCTCGTCGACTACTTCGGTGCACAGGGCAAGCTCGTCGGCATCGACGCGACCGGCCCGGTGGAGGATGTCACCGTCCGGGCGATCGACGCTCTGCGCTCATACGGTGGGTAGTCCGCATGGGGGCTAACGTGTGGGCGGACCAGCTCGAGATCGAGCTGAAGACCCCCGAGCAGATCGGGCTCATGCGCGAGGCCGGCCTCGTCGTGGCGAACGCCCTGGCCATCGTGCAGGACGCGGTCGCGCCCGGCATCTCCACGGGTGAGCTCGACGCGATGGCCGAGGAGTCGATCCGGGCCGCGGGCGCGGTCCCATCATTCCTGGGCTACCACGGCTACCCGGCGTCGTTGTGCACCTCCGTCAACGAGCAGGTCGTCCATGCCATCCCGTCGCGCCAGCAGATCCTCCGCGACGGCGACGTGATCTCCATCGACTGTGGCGCCGACCTGGCCGGCTGGCACGGCGATGCGGCGATCACGGTCCCGGTCGGCCACGTCAGGCCGGGGCTGTTGGACATGATCAAGGTCGCCGAGGACGGCATGTGGGCCGGCATCGAGGCCGCCGCCCGCGGGGCCCGGTCCGGCAAGGGCCGGCTCACCGACATCTCCTTCGCCATCCAGTCCTCGATCCGGAAGGCCAGTAGGTACGGCATCGTCGAGGGGTACGGCGGGCACGGCATCGGCAGTGCGATGCACCAGGACCCGTTCGTGCTGAACCACGGTCGGCCGGGTCGCGGCCCCCGCCTGGTCCCGGGCATGGCGCTCGCCATCGAGCCGATGTTGACCCTGGGCAAGCACCGGGTCGCCGAACTGGACGACGGCTGGACCGTGGTGACGGTCGACGGCTCGCCTGCGGTGCACGTCGAGCACACGATGGCGATCTGCGACGACGGGGTGTGGGTCACCACCGCGTTCGACGGCGGCCGCTCCCGCCTTGGCGACCTGGTCACTCATCGTAGTGTTAAGCCGAAGCCACTCACTCCCGGGCGAGTCCAATTACCCTGAGTTGCCGCTTAATGTACTGGTCGGCGTGATTGCTGGTCGATGACTTGAGCAGGCTGGACGCTGAGGTCGCCTGAGCTGGCCGCAGCCCGACCGGTCGAGACGTTCAACCTGTCCATTGACCCGGATTGTAGAAGGCCGCAGCGTCGTGGTGCTGTCTGTCGACCCGCCGATAAGCCGGTAGTGGTTCTGCGCCGCGAGGGCAGAAAATTCAAATAGTGACATATAACACAAAAACTACGGATATGTCATTGACCACTCTGGATTGACCTCGTTATGCTGTGCGCTTGGTTAGCCACGTCAGGCAATCACGGAGGGAATCGTATGAAAAAGAAGCAGCGGAATTTCAGGGTCCGTAGTAGGATCGCAGCTTTTTCAGTGGCGCTACTTGCGGGAGTGGGCGTTCTGACCGTGGCACCCAGCCCAGCCCTTGCCGTAAACTCTGTACCGTGCAACAACTGGGGTTATGCTTCTATCCTTTATGCAAACGGGAACCGTTCCTGCTTTGCAAATTCTGGATGGATGCAGTTGGCTGGGCCAAGCCCTAGGCAATTTTGTGCGGGTAACAATACAGCGACGTTCGGAGTGCTTAGAAACTGGTGGGATTCGTTCTCTGATGAGTACTTCTTCACGGTCGGCTGGGGCACGTGCCGGAACTACGCCGTCCACTCAGTTCAGAGCATCAGACTCAGCTATTGAGACGGAACTGCGGGGTGCTGGCCCAGTGCTAGTCCCCGTAGATGGCATGGCATGGCACCATACGAAGTTCTGAAAGAGGCGTGCTGATACGGCAGTGAATCGTATCGGCACGCCTCTGCCAATGCCGCTCCCGTGCCGGAAGCAGGTGCTGCGGGACGGTGACGTGATCTGCTCACTCTCGGCCGGCACCGGGTCGCCGAGCTGGGCGACGGCTGGACCGTTGTCACGGTGGACGACTCGCCCGCGGTCCATGTGGAGCACACGATGGCGATCTGCGACGACGGGGTCTGGGTCACGACCGCCTTCGACGGCGGCCTGACACTCCATCCGGGCTTTCCGACCGGGGTTCACCCCGCGATGCTGGGTGCCAGCGGAGTTCGGGAGGACACGGTGACGGAGCGTCGGGAGTATCTGCGGGCGGCCGATGCAGATCGGGAGTCGGTCGCGCAGGAACTGAAGGGCGCGCTCGACGAAGGCCGGCTTACCCTGTCCGAGTACGATGAGCGGCTGCGCGACGCCTACGCGGCGAAGACGTACGGGGAGCTGGAATCGGTCCTGGCCGATTTGCCGCGGGTACGCCCCGCGGGACGGTCCCAGTTGGCGTCAGTGTCGTCGGCGCGTGACGCGGGACGGGGCGGCGCGTCCGAAGGGCCGGGTTCCATGCCCCGCTGGCTGGGTGCGGTGTGGCGGGCCTGGATCGTTGCCGTCTCCATCAACCTGGTGATCTGGCTACTGGTGAGCGTCTCGGCTGAAGATGGCCCGGTGCACTTCTGGCCGATGTGGGTGGCCGGCCCCTGGGGCGCGGTCCTGCTGGCCACGACGGTCACCGAGCTGATGGCCGGAGAGCCGCGCCGGCGTCGTACGCACCGATCAACCGACCAGTAGCAGCGCCTCTGACGCTGAAATCCGACTCTAGATCCCTTGATCGCGACCACGGTACGCGGGACGTAGTGGACTTGCCGATGTGGTGCGCTGATCGCGATCATGGGAGCCTCCGACCGAAGCCTGGCGCTGGGCTGCGCGGGCTCCCGCGGGTACAGAGCACCCGGTTTGCTACGCCGTACGGTACGCGCGTAGACTGGCCAATCGGCGCACAGCGTCCACTCCGGCATGCCGTCAGCTTCAGGCGGCCGGAGCCGCGGCTGGAGGATGCGTGAGCCAACAATGAGACCCAGGGTCAGGTAGCGGAGGATATGCCAAAGAAAGATGGAGCCATCGAGATCGAGGGCCGAGTGGTCGAGCCCCTCCCGAACGCAATGTTCCGGGTGGAGCTCGCAAACGGCCACAAAGTCTTGGCGCACATCAGCGGCAAGATGCGGCAGCACTACATCCGCATTCTGCCCGAGGATCGGGTCGTCGTAGAGCTCTCGCCCTATGACCTCACCCGTGGGCGCATCGTCTACCGCTACAAGTGACCGACGGGCTCGTCCGTGTCCGACACCGTCGGGTCAGCCGGTTCCCGCCGGCCAGCCAACGAGCCAGGGCGTACGCGCCGGGCGCGCATCGAAAGACAGGCAAACCGTGAAGGTCAAGCCGAGCGTGAAGAAGATCTGCCAGAAGTGCCGGGTCATCCGGCGCCACGGCCGGGTCATGGTGATCTGCCCTGACCCGCGCCACAAGCAGCGCCAGGGCTGAGCTTCGGCCCAGCCGGCGCAGCACGCACAACTGAACAAGCTCGTTCCAGCCGCGGAGCAGGCACTGCGAGATCTCGCAGGGCGGACCGTCGCGGCCTGACCCCCGGTCGGAGGCCGGGGCCCGCCTGGGCAGGCGGGGTGGGACGGGCGCAGACCTCCGGACACCTATGAGGAGTACGCCCGCCGATGGCACGTCTTTCCGGCGTCGACCTCCCCCGCGAAAAGCGGGTGGAGATTGCGCTCACGTACATCTTCGGCATCGGTCGCACCCGCTCCATCGAGGCGCTGACCGCGACCGGGATCGACGCGAACAAGCGCGCCCGCGATCTCACCGACGAAGAGATCGTGCAGCTGCGCGACTACATCGAAGCAAACTTCAGGGTCGAGGGTGATCTGCGCCGCGAGGTCGCCTCCGACATCCGCCGCAAGGTCGAGATCGGTTGCTACGCCGGTGTCCGGCACCGCCGCGGCCTGCCCGTACGCGGGCAGCGAACCCGTACGAACGCGCGTACCCGCAAGGGTCCAAAGCGCACGGTGGCCGGTAAGAAGAAGCCCGGTAAGAAGTAGTAACCGGATCTACGAGGAGCGCATAAAGATATGCCACCCAAGGCACGCGCCGGCGGATCGACCCCTGTCAAGAAGGTCCGGCGCAAGGAACGCAAGAACGTCTCCCACGGGCAGGCGCACATCAAGAGCACGTTCAACAACACGATCGTCTCGATCACCGACCCGACCGGCGCCGTGATCTCCTGGGCCTCGGCCGGCCAGGTGGGCTTCAAGGGCTCGCGCAAGTCGACTCCGTTCGCCGCACAGCTCGCCGCCGAGGCGGCGGCCCGTCGGGCGATGGAGCACGGGATGCGCAAGGTCGACGTGTTCGTCAAGGGCCCCGGCTCCGGCCGGGAAACCGCCATCCGCTCGCTGCAGGCCGTCGGCCTGGAGGTCGGGCAGATTTCTGACGTCACGCCGCAGCCGCACAACGGCTGCCGTCCGCCCAAGCGTCGCCGGGTCTAAGGGGAATTCGAAACAATGGCTCGTTACACAGGCGCCGACTGCCGACGCTGCCGGCGCGAAAAGATGAAGCTCTTCCTGAAGGGCACCAAGTGCGAGGGGCCCAAGTGCCCCTTCGAGTCCCGGCCGTTCCCGCCCGGGCAGCACGGTCGCGGTCGCCCCAAGGAGACCGAGTACCTGCTGCAGCTTCGCGAGAAGCAGAAGGCGCGCCGCGTGTACGGCGTGCTGGAGAAGCAGTTCCGCGGGTACTACGAGGAGGCAGTGTCCAAGACCGGCAAGACCGGTGAGGAACTGCTGCGCATCCTCGAGTCCCGCCTCGACAACGTGGTCTACCGGGCCGGCTACGCCTCGTCCCGGGACCAGGCACGCCAGCTGGTCAAGCACGGCCACTTCCTGGTCAACGGCAAGAAGGTCGACATCCCGTCGTACCGGATCCGCGAGCACGACATCGTCCAGGTCCGGGAGAAGTCCCGCGAGCTGACGCCGTTCCTGATCGCACAGGGTCTCGCCGGTAGCCGCGCCGTTCCGGCGTGGCTGGAGGCCATCCCCAGCCAGCTCAAGATCCTGGTCCACGCGCTGCCGGCCCGTCAGGTGATCGACACGCAGGTCCAGGAGCAGTTGATCGTCGAGCTCTACTCGAAGTAAGGCTGCGACGGCGGCCCGTCCACTGTGGATGGGCCGCCGGCAACATCATCGTATGGGTGTCATATAGCGGGCGCCCGACGTACTGGAGGAACAGAGTGCTCATCTCTCAGCGGCCGTCTCTGGCCGAAGAGTCTCTCAGCGAAACCCGCTCCCGGTTCACCATCGAGCCGCTCGAGCCCGGTTTCGGCTACACGCTCGGCAACTCGCTGCGCCGTACGCTGCTGTCGTCCATCCCGGGCGCGGCGGTGACCTCCATCAAGATCGATGGAGTGCTGCACGAGTTCACCACGATCCCCGGTGTCAAGGAGGACGTGGTCGAGCTGGTCATGAACGTCAAGGAACTCTCGGTCAGCTGCGAGCACGACGAGCCCGTCTCGATGTACCTGCGCAAGCAGGGCCCGGGCGACGTGACCGCGGCGGACATCCAGCCTCCGGCCGGTGTCTCGGTGCACAACGACATCAAGCTGGCCACGCTCAACGGCAAGGGCCGCCTGGACATGGAGCTGACGGTCGAGCGCGGCCGTGGCTACGTGACCGCCGCCCAGAACAAGACGCAGGGCCAGGAGATCGGCCGGATCCCGGTCGACTCGATCTACTCGCCGGTGCTCAAGGTGACGTACCGGGTGGAGGCCACCCGCGTCGAGCAGCGCACCGACTTCGACCGGCTGATCATCGACGTCGAGACCAAGGCGTCGATCACGCCGCGGACCGCGCTGGCATCCGCCGGCTCCACCCTGGTCGAGCTCTTCGGTCTGGCGCGTGAGCTGGACGAGACGGCCGAGGGTATCGACATCGGCCCGTCCCCGCAGGACGCTCAGCTCGCCGCCGACCTCGCACTGCCGATCGAGGAGCTGGACCTCACCGTCCGGTCGTACAACTGCCTCAAGCGCGAGGGGATCAACAGCGTCGGGGAGCTGATCAGCCGCACCGAGGCGGACCTGCTCGATATAAGGAATTTCGGTCAGAAGTCGATCGACGAGGTCAAGATGAAGCTCGCCGGTATGGGCCTCGGGCTCAAGGACTCCGCGCCGACCTTCGACCCCACCCACGTGGTGGACTCGTTCGCCGACGTTGACTACGCCGACGATGACTTCCGTGAGACCGAGCAGCTGTAGCTGCGCGTAGCGATACCTGAGGAGCGAAAGAAATGCCCACGCCCACCAAGGGAACCCGCCTCGGCGGTAGCCCCGCGCACGAGCGGTTGATGCTGGCGAACCTCGCCACGTCGCTGTTCCAGCACGGCCGGATCCAGACCACCGAGACGAAGGCGAAGCGGCTCCGCCCGCTCGCCGAGAAGCTCGTCACCTTCGCGAAGCGGGGCGACCTGCACTCGCGTCGTCAGGTGATGACGGTGGTCCGGGACAAGGACGTGGTCTACACGCTCTTCGATGAGATCGGCCCGCGGATGGCCAACCGGCAGGGTGGGTACATCCGGATCGTGAAGATCGGCCCCCGCAAGGGCGACAACGCCCCGATGGCGGTCATCGAGCTGGTCGAGGAGCTCGAGGTCGTCACTACCACCGAGCGCAACACGCCTGCCAAGGCCGGCGCCCGCAAGGCGAAGCGCACCGAGGCGGTCGCGGCGCTGGCGGGCGGGGACTCCGACGACGACCACCCGGTGACGCCAGCGTCGGCGGGCACCACCGACAGCGAGCCGGGCGAGTCTGACCCCGGCTCGTCGGTCGAGTCGGCGTCGGGGGACAAGGACGCGGACGGCCCGGGCACCCAGGCCGAAGGCGAAGACACCGACAAGCGCTGATCATGTACTCGGCACGGGCTCGGCATCTCTCCGGATGCCGGGCCCGTTTCGCTTTCCCGGGCGCTGTGGGGAGCGCAGGTAGGGCGCGATCGTGCGGCTGAGATTGGATGTGGCGTACGACGGCACCGACTTCTCCGGCTGGGCGGTGCAGCCGGAACGGCGGACGGTGGCCGCCGTGGTGCTGGAAGGGCTGTCCAGGCTCTTCGGTGCCGGCGGCGCCACCGGGCTGACCGTTGCCGGTCGAACCGACGCCGGCGTGCACGCCAGCGGCCAGGTGTGCCACGTCGATGTACCGGGGGAGGCCTGGCCGGCCCTGGAGGGAACGTTGGTGCGGCGGCTCGCCGGCCTCCTCCCTGGTGACGTCCGGGTGCTGGGGGCGACGCCGGTGCCGGACAGCTTCGACGCCCGGTTCTCGGCCCTCTCCCGGCGGTATGAGTACCGGGTGAGCGATGCGCCGTACGGGGCGGATCCGCTCCGTCGCCGGGACACCCTCGCCTGGCCGCGCACCCTCGACCCCGACCTGCTCAACGCTGCCGCGGTCGGCCTGGTCGGCGAGCATGACTTCGCGGCGTACTGCCGGCGCAAGGAGCACGCCACGACGGTCCGCGCGGTGACCCGGCTGGACTGGCGACGGGACCCCGACGGGGTGCTCGTCGCAACGGTGCAGGCCGACGCGTTCTGCCAGTCGATGGTGCGCAGCCTGATCGGTGCGCTGCTGGCGGCCGGCTCCGGTGGTCGCCCGGTGGACTGGCCGGCGAGCCTGCTCCGTCTCCATGAGCGTGCCAGCGCGGTTTCGGTGGTGCCGCCGCACGGGCTGACGCTGGTGGCAGTGGAGTATCCGGACGATCCGGACCAGTACGCCCGCCGCGCCGACCAAACCCGGCGGCTGCGTACCCCGGTCTCCCCCTGACCGGCTGCCTGCCCTTATCGGGCGGGCTTCCTCATCGGCCGGCGCTCAGCCCGGTGGAGGGCTGGGGTCGGGCTCAACCTGACCGCCTGGCGGCACGTTGTCCGGCGGCACGGTGTCCGTCGCCGACGCAGCGGCGCGGGCGCCGATCACCTGGTCTCCCAGGTACGTCTCGATCAGATCGGCGATGATCTGCTTGGGGAGCGGGTCGTCAGCGGTGAACGCCTCGCCGTTGGCGCGGGCGATGACGCAGTACGCCAGGAAGTGTCCGCGCACATTCCATCCCAGCTGCGTCGGCGCCCGCACGATCGCTTCCGTGCCGGCGCCGGCCGGCATCACGGTGAACCGACCCTTCTGCGCGTCGACGGCGGGCTTGATCCCCTCATGGGCCTGGTCCGCGCTGATCTGGTCAGCCAGGTTGAACAGGCCGGTCGTGATGAGGTACTGACCGGTCGGATGCTTCAGCGTGGCGCGCACCACCTGGGAGCACCCGGAGTCGGTGAGCAGCGTGCCGAGTTCGTCGGCGGCCGCCGTGCGGCAGTCGTCCGACGTCTGCTTCTTCAACACGGCGTACGGGGCGTCGTTACCGGCCAGCGTGATCGCCTCGGCGGGGAACACCTCCGCTTCGGTCAGCGGATCTGGATCGACGTCGCGGCTGCTCAGATCGCGTCCGGGGACCTCGGTCGAGGCACCGACATCCGGCGTGGGAGCCGCCTCGCCCCGGTTCCGGGTGAAGTACCAGACACTCACCGCGGTGATCAACACCACCAGGACCACGCCGATGGCCACGTAGGTCGCCATCCGTCCTTGGGACGATCCGGTGCCGCTGTCCCTTGGCTGCGCGGCCCGCGTCTGGCCGCGACGCGGTGCAGGCTGCGACGTTGGAGCGTAGGGGTTCGGCCCGGCTGGTGACCGGGGTGCGCCCGACGGACCGAACGCCGGCTGACCCTCCGGGTCCATGGCCGGCGCGCGGGGAGCGGTCCGTGTGCCGCCGCGTTGTGCGGCCTCGTAATCCTCACTCCGGGCGGCGTCGTCCTCGCGCCCGTGGCTCCGTGGCCGGGTGGTGGTGTAGTCGTTGTCGCGATACGTGCTGCGCTGCTGTGGGCTCTCCGGGTAGGCGGCGCTGCGGTATCCGGTGTCTTCGGCGGGGCCGCGCTCGGCCGGCCCGGGACGGTGGGTGGCGCCGGACTCGTCGAAGTAGCCGCTCGTCTCGGGGGCTGCGTAGCCCGGCGCGGCCGGTGTCGCGCGGCCCGTGGCGGGTGGTGTGGCGTAGCCGGTGGCGGGCAGTGCGGCGTAGCCCGTCGCTGGTGGTGTGGCGTAGCCGGTGGCTGGTGGTGTGGCGCGGCCCGTCGCTGGTGGTGTGGCGCGGCCGGTGGCTGGTGGTGTGGCGTAGCCGGTGGCTGGTGGTGTGGCGTAGCCCGTTGCTGGTGCGGCGTATGCGTCACCGGGTGGTGTGGCGTAGCCGCTGGCGGGCGGCGTGGCGTACCCGGCCGCGCGCCCGCTCGTGGACGGCCCGCTGTCAGGCGGTGCGCCGTAGCCGTTGCCTGTCGGTGGAGCGGTGTAGCCGTTGCCTGGTGGCGTGGTGTAGCCGTTGCTTGGTGGCGTGGTGTAGCCGTTGGTCGGCGGCGTCGGGTACCCGGCTCCCGCGGGTGTGGCGTAGCTGTTCCCGGGCGCTGCGGCGTAGCCGTTGCTCGTCGATGTCGAGTACCCCGTTGCCGGCGGTGCGGCGTAGCCGTTGGTCGGCGCCGTGGGGTATCCGGCTGCCGCCGGTGCGCTGTAGCTGTTGGTGGTGGGCGTTGTCGTGTACCCGTTGGCGTGCGGCGCGGAGTATCCGGCGTCCGGCGGAGCAACGTATCCGTCCGCTGGTGACGCCGTGAACCGTCCGGCCACCGGCCCACTGGGATAGCCGCTGGCGGATCGGCCCGACCAGTCGTCCGAGCCCGCCGGGGGTGCTGACCGGGGTCGGGTCGCCCGGCCGTACTCAGGTGCTGGCGAGGCGGTGTACTGCTCACTGGTGGGCGGACGGTACTGGCCGGCGCGCGGCAACCCGTACTGCTCGGCCGGGGGCGGGCTGTACCGCTCGGCCGGGGGTGCGCTGTACCGCTCGGCCGGTGGGGCGCTGTACCGCTCCGGCGGGGGCGGGCTGGCTCCCATCGAGGGAAAGATCGGCGTCAGGGACGGCGGCTCGGACGGCGGACTGGACGCGAGCAGTTCGGAGATCGGCGTGATGATCGGCCTGCCCGGCGCGGCCGTGTCGGTGGGGAACGCCGCCGCCTGGGGCTTGCGCATCGATCGGGCGCCGGGCACCGGGGTGGCATGCCGCCCGGTCGGCGACCCGGCGGTGGGCCAGCCGCCGGGGCTTGACGGTTCCTCACGCGATGGTCGCTCAGTGCCTGACGAACGGTCACGCTGCGTGGGGTACGCGGAGGGCACCTCCAACGTCGCCGGACGGACATCGTCCCAGTGCGGCGTGGCGGCTGGTTGGCTCTCGCCGTGCCCGGAAGCGTATCCTGGCAACCATTCCTCCGATTGGCGGCCGCGTGGATCAACCGGTTCGGCGTCGCGGAAAGAGTCGTATCTGCGGCCAGGCCGCGACTGATCTCCATCCACCATGTGCAACAGGATATCGGACATCCGGAATCGTGCCATGGGCCGAGACGGCCGTCCGTCGCACCTGTGGTGCGAGGCATTCACCGATACGCCGCACCGTGTTCGAGCGGTCGCGCACCGCACAACGGAGGGACCCGCAGTCGTGACCAGCGATCACTACTTCACTGCGCAGCCGGCGGCCACGGCGGCGCCGCGGGTGGTGAGTTTCGAGATCGGGGGGCAGCCGTTCCGGCTGCAGGCGGCGGGTGGTGTCTTCTCGGCGTCCAGGTTGGACCCCGGCACAGCCGTCCTGCTCCGTAAGGCGCCGCTGCCGTCCACCGACGCCGCGGGTCCGCTGCTCGACCTCGGCTGCGGGTACGGCCCGGTCGCCATCGTGCTCGCCCATGCGGCGCCGGCGGCGACCGTCTACGCCGTCGACGTCAACCGGCGCGCGCTCGACCTGGTCGAGGCGAACGCCGCGTCGCTGGGCGTAGCAGATCGCATCGTGGCGCTCACGCCGGGCGACGTACCGCCCGATGTGACGTTCCGGGAGATCTGGTCAAATCCCCCCATCCGCATCGGCAAAGCGGAGCTGCACGCCATGCTCCTGACGTGGCTGCCGCGGCTGGCGCCGGGTGGCGTCGCCTGGCTCGTGGTCGCGCGCCACCTCGGCGCGGACTCGCTGCAGGGGTGGCTCATCGAGCAGGGCATGGCGGTACGGCGCCACGCGAGCCAGAAGGGGTACCGCATCCTCCGCGTGGAAAACCCCGCGACAGCCGACGCTGCCGCCGAGGAGAATGGCTGACTCGTGGGGTACATCGACGTCGCAGGAGTCGGGCACACGCTGCCGGACGGCCGCGAGCTCTTCGCCGACGTGTCGTTCCGCGTCGGTGAGGGCGCGAAGGTCGCCCTGGTCGGGCCGAACGGTGCTGGGAAGACCACGCTGCTCCGGATGATCGCCGGCGATCTTCCGGTACGCGCCGGTGTGGTCGCGCGATCCGGCGGACTCGGCGTGATGCGCCAGTTCATCGGCATGATCGCCGGGCCGGACACGCTCTTCGACCTGGCGCTCTCGCTGTCCTCTCGGGAACTGCGGGTTGCCGGCGACCGGTTGGCCACCGCCGAGGTGGAGATGCAGGCGGCGGAGGCGCGCGGCAAGTTCAGCACCGCGGCGGGGGCGGCGCAGCTCCGGTACGCCGAAGCGATGAGCCGGTGGGGCGAGGCCGGCGGGTACGACGCCGAGCTGCTCTTCGACATCGTCAGCGTCGCGGTCATCGGGCAGTCGTGGGACGCTGCGCGGGAGCGACCGGTCGGCACGCTCTCCGGCGGCCAGCAGAAGCGCTTCGCCCTGGAACTCCTGCTGCGCGGCGCCGATGAGGTGCTGCTGCTGGACGAGCCGGACAACTTCCTCGACGTGCCGGGCAAGCGGTGGCTGGAGGATCGCCTGCTGGAGTCGCCCAAGAGCGTCCTCTACGTGTCGCACGACCGGGAGCTTCTCGCCCGGACGGCCGACCGGGTGGTCGCGGTCGAGGGCGGTTCGGCGTGGACGCACCCGGCCGGGTTCAGCTCCTGGCACGAGGCGCGGGTGGCCCGGCACGAGCGACTGGACTCCCAGCGCCGACGCTGGGACGAGGAGCACGAGAAGCTGCGCACGCTCATGCTGATGTACAAGCAGAAGGCGGCGTACAACGACTCGATGGCATCGCGCTACCAGGCGGCCACCACCCGGCTGCGCCGCTTCGAGGAGGCCGGGCCGCCGCCGCTGCCGCCGAAGGACTCCGACATCCGTATGAAGCTCGCCGGTGGCCGCACGGGCAAGCGGGCGGTGGTCTGCGAAGGGCTGGAGCTGGACGGGCTGACCTACCCGTTCGACCTGGAGATCTGGTACGGCGACCGGGTGGCGGTGCTCGGCGCGAACGGCACCGGCAAGTCCCACTTCCTGCGCCTGCTGGCGCGTGGCGGCTCCGACCCCGACCCGACGTCGTCCCCTGTGGATGGGCGGAAGCTGGCACCCGTGGCGCACAACGGCGTAGCCCGTCTCGGGGCGAGGGTCCGGCCGGGGCACTTCTCGCAGACGCACGACCGGCCGGATCTCGTCGACCGTACGTTGCTGGAGGTGCTGTGGCGCGGCGACGACCACCGCCCGGGTATGCCTCGACCGGACGCGGCGAAGATGCTGTCCCGCTACGACCTCGCCGGTGCGGGCGAGCAGCGGTTCGGCACGCTCTCCGGCGGGCAGCAGGCGCGCTTCCTGGTGCTGCTGCTGGAGTTGTCCGGCGCGACGCTGCTGCTGCTCGACGAGCCCACCGACAACCTCGACCTGGCCAGCGCCGAAGCGTTGGAGGAAGGGCTGAAGGCCTTCGCCGGTACGGTGATCGCGGTGACCCACGATCGCTGGTTCACCCGGTCCTTCGACCGGTTCGTGCTGTTCCGTGGCGACGGCGACGTGGTGGAGACCACCGAACCCGTGTGGGACGTCGGCTGAGTCCGACGAGGACCTGAACCGACGGGGCGTCCGACCGCTTGATCATGACAAGTGTCAATATTTGGACCGTTCCTTGACCGGCGTGTTTTCCCTCTGCGAGGGTCAGCCGCACAAAGCTGCATCGTCGCAGCGCAACGGGCAAGGTCTTAGCTTTCGCGCACCGAGTGTGCCGGTTTTGTCATGTCGTCATGTCTCACGATGTCGCGACAACGCACTGGGGAGACAGTCATGAACCGCAACATCGGTGGGTCCTTGCTGCGTTCGGATCGCCCGGTTGGTCGCCCGCGGTTCCGCCGGTGGGTGGTGTTCGGACTGGTCGGTGCGTTGCTGGCCACGTCTGCCAGTGACGGCGCGCGGGCGATGCCGGCCGGTGCGGTGGCTGCGGAGAAGGCGAGTAAGGCGAAGCACAAGGCCAGGCCGGCCCCGGTGCAGCGGTGGGGTTCAGCGGCGGGGAAGAGCCACCTGGTCGGGGAGTCGGGCAACCGTACGGTCCCGCCGTCGTTGCGTTCGCAGTACCCGCTCCATACGTTCGACACCGCGCCCACCAAGGGGCGGAACACCGCCTCGGTGGCGAAGGCGCCGGCAAACGTGGCGAAGGGGTTCGACCGGGCGACATCGCGCGAGATTCCCGGGGCGCGAAGTGCGCATCAGCGGGTGTACGACAATGCGGATGGGTCGCAGACCACGGAGTTTTCCACGGCACCGGTTAATGTGAAGCAGTCTGACGGCAGTTGGAAGCCCGTCGAGCGGGTGCTGTCGGCGGTGCCTGGCGGGTGGCGCAGCGGGGATGGCGCGGGGGAGGTCCGGCTCGCCGGACGTGCCGATGCCAGTGAGCTCGCCCAGGTGAGGGTCGACGCCGAGCACACTGTCGGGTTCGCCATGGCGGGGGTCGCTCCGGTGACCGGCGTCGTGGAAAGCGACGGCAACACGGTGACGTATCCGCAGGTGATGCCCCAGGTCGACCTGCGGTTGCACGCCGCGTTCGGCCGGGTCAAGGAGACCCTGGTGCTGCACTCCGCGGACGCACCGCATTCGTACGTGTTCCCGTTGCGGCTGGGCGGCCTGTCGGCCCGGGTTGACGGAACCCAGGTCGTGCTCACCGACCGGTCCGGCAAGCAGCGGGCGGTGATTCCAGCGGGCTCGATGGTGGATTCGGGCGTTGGTGCCAGCGGGCCGGCGACGACGGCTGGGGTGACGTACGAGCTGGTGCCCGACGGTGGTGGCCAGGCATTGCGGGTGTCGTTGGATTCGGCGTGGCTGCGTGACCCGGCCCGGACGTACCCGGTGCAGATGGACCCGACGGTCGGTCCGCCGGTCGAGCGCGGCGCTGCTGACAGTGCGATGGTTGTGCGGGGCGCCACCAAGGCGGACAACCCATCGGACCTGTGGGTTGGCCGGACGAAGAACGGTGACGCCGCCTCCTACATCAGGTTCGGCGGCCTGGTTGACCGGCTGCACAACCACACGATTTTCGGCGCCCAGCTTCAGGTGGTGAACTACAACGCCGCGTCGTGCCAGGCGCGGCAGGTCAGCGTGCATCCGGTGACGGGAGCATGGGAGTCGAGTTCGGGATACCCGGGTCCAGCGGTAGGACCGGCGTTGGCGCAGCGCTCATTCGCGCATGGGTACATCCCGGTCGGGCAGTCGCGGTCGGCGTGTCCGGCCGCCGGCGAGCTGTTCGATCTGGGCGATGCGGGCACGGCGTTGGTCCAGCGTTGGGTCAACGGCGAGCAGGGGAATCACGGTCTGTCCCTGCGGGCTGGCAAGGGTGACGAATCGGCGTGGAAGACGTTCGCCGGGATGGACACGGCGAACGCGCCGACGCTGTACGTGACGCACAGCGAGTACAACGCGTCATACGAGATCCCGAAGCCGGTGCCGGATCCCGCCGTGCTGCAGAACCAGGCCGGCAAGGTCAACGTGACGGTGACGAACCTGAGCGCGCAGCCGTGGGCACCTGGTGACTACCACCTGGCCTACCGTGCCTACACCGCGGACAAGGGTGAGCCGTTCGGCCAGCAGTGGGCCGCGGGATTGCCGGGCGCTGTGCAGCGTGGCGGCAAGGTGACCCTGGAAGCGACGATCAAGCCGCTGCCACCGGGACGGTACTTCCTCGACTTCACGATGGTACGCACCGGCGGGGCCGTGTTCACCGACCGTCAGGTGCCGCCGGGCCGGATCGTGCTGGAAATCATCGACATCGCGCCGGTCGTCCAGGAGGTTTTCCCGCCCAACGGCCATCAGGCTCCTACATTGACGCCGCAGTTATGGGCTCGGGCGTCGGACATCGATGCACCGCCGAACGTGCATATGCAGTACAGGTACGAGATCTGTGATCAGGACGCGGCCGGCAAGCCGGTGGGGTGCACGACCTCGGGGGACCTGGGCAATCCGGCATGGAGCGTGCCGACCGGGCGGTTGAAGTGGTCGAAGTCGTACCTGTGGCGGGGGTTCGTGAAGGACGCCGGCAACGAGGCCGAAACCCCGTACTCCACGTTGATCGCGGCGGTGCCGCAGCCGGAGATTACCTCGCGGATCGCGGCGGCGCCGTACGGTACGCAGGACAAGGAGTTCGACGCGCAGATCGGCAACTTCACCACAGCGGCGGTGGACGCGGCGCCAACGGTGAATGCCAGTCCCGATCTTTCGGTGGTCCGTACCTACAACAGCCTCGATCCCCGTCGGGATGGGGCTTTCGGAGCCGGTTGGACGACCCGGTACGACATGCGGCTGGTGGAGGACCGGGACGGGTCGGGCAACGTGGTGGTGACGTACGGCGACGGGCAGCAGGTCAGGTTCGGGTACAACCCCGCTGACAAGACCTATACCGCGCCGTTGGGCCGCACAGCGTCGTTGACCATCGACGGATTGACCTGGAAGTTGCGGGACAAGTCCTCGACGGTGTACCAGTTCTCCGCCGGCGGCCTATTGATGAGCACGACGGCCGTCGGCGGTCACACGGTGAAGTACAGCCGCAACCCGGCCGACGAGACGCTGATGAAGGCGCAAGTGGCCAACAGCCAGACCAACCAGGCCGGCCGGTCGTTGACATTCACCTGGACGAACAAGCGGATCACGAAGGTGTCCACCGACCCGGTCGACGGTGCGCCGCTGAGCTGGACGTACTCGTACACCGGCGACCGGTTGACAAAGGTGTGCGCGCCCGACACGACGACGTGCACGACGTACGAGTACGGCACAGGTTCGCATTACCGTACGTCGGTGTTTGATGCGAAGCCGGAGTCCTACTGGCGCTTCGGTGAGAAGTCCGGTACGACGACCGCGGCGAGCGAGGTCGCGGTCAACCTCGGCCAGGACGCGGGCAAGTACACCGCCGTGACCCTCGGCGCACCTGGCGCGCTGGCGGATGCGGACAACACCGCAGCCACCTTCAACGGGACGTCGTCGGTCGTCGAGTTGCCGAACGGGACGTTGAAGAAGAGCCGTGACGCAGCTGTGGAGATGTGGTTCAAGGTCCCCGCGACCAGCACGGGCGGACCGCTGCTCGGGTATCAGGACACCGCGTTGGGCAGCGCGCCTGGCAACGGGGTGCCGGTGCTCTACGTCGGCACCGACCGTCGGGTCCATGGGCAGTTCGCGACCGGCACGATCAATCCGATCGTGTCCGCCAACGCCGTAGGCGCTGGGTGGCACCATGTGGTGCTGTCGGCGTCCGGCGGCGTCCAGACCCTCTACCTCGACGGCGTCGCCTCGACGAATCCACTGCTGAGCGGCGTCGACCACACGCCGATGAGGTTCAACCAGATCGGTACGGCGTCGGTGAGTACGCCCGGCGCGTGGGCAGGTTGGGGCTCAGCCCCGCGACGCACGTTCAACGGCGTGATCGACGAGGTGGCGATCTACTCGCATCCGCTGAGCGCCGCAACCGTGGCGGGGCATGTCGCGTTGGGCAGGAACGCGGCCGACTCGTTGACGAAGGTCACGCTGCCCAGCGGGCGAGTGTCGGCCGAGGTGGCCTATGACGTGAACCTGGACCGGGTGAAGCAGTACACCGACCGGCACGGCGGCACGTACAAGATCGGCGCTCCGACGGTGTACGGGAGCGACAAGGACCTGCGTCGCAGTGTGCAGGTCCTGGACCCGGCGAACCGGCCCAGCCTGTACGAGTACGACGCGTTGGCCGGGCGGTTGTTGCGCTCCGGCACGCCGCTGGGCCTGGAGATCCGCGACGAGGACGTGCCGAAGCCGACCGGGTCACCGACACCGACATCGTCACCGTCGCCGACGAAGGTGTGCAGCAAGCCGGACGCCAACGAGCCCGGGTTCTGCACGATCATTCCGGGTGGCTCCAGCGTGCCGGTGTTTGTGCGGCACACCCTGGACGGGATGGCGATCCGGAGCTTCTCCTACGACGAGAAGGGATTCCAGAACGTCACGACCAATGAAAACGGCGACACGGTCACAATGACGTTCGACGATCGGGGCAACGTCACGTCGCGCAAGACGTGTCGCACCTCCGAGAAGGACTGCAACACCGCGTACTGGACCTACCCGGCCGTCGTGACGGACCCGTACAACCCCACGAACGACCTGCCATTGACGCATCGTGACGGGCGTTCCACGAGCGCCACGGATCCCAACTATGTGACAAGGTACGAGTACCACCCGTTGACCGGGAAGCTGACAAGGCAGACCAACCCGGACGGCAGTTCGGTGTCGCATCTCTACACCAGCGGGGCCCCGGCGGTCGGAGGTGGGACCACGCCGAGTGGTTTGCCGATGACCACTACGGATGCCCGTGGCAAGATCATCAAATACGAGTACTACCCCAACGGTGATCTGGCCCGGGTCACCAAGCCAAGTGGGTTGATCACAGAGAGTGTTTACGACGCCCTTGGCCGGAGCGTGTCGCAGAAGGAGACCTCCGACACCTACCCGCTGGGGCTGGTGACGACGTTCACCTACGACTGGGCGTCGCGGTTGAAGACGGTGACGGAGCCGGCGACCACGGACGCGGTGACGGGGCAGAAGCACCAGCGGCGCACGAGCAACACCTACGACGCCGACGGCAACCTCGTCGAGGTCGCGGTCAGTGATCTGCTCGGAGGCGGCGCGACGCGTACCACAAAGATGGAGTACGACGCCCACGGCCGGCAGAACCGGGTGGTGGACGCCGAGGATAACGAGACAACGTATGAGTACGACCGGTTCGGTAACCGCACCTCCACGGTCGACGCCAACGAAAATCGTTACGACTACGCCTACACGGCTCGCAACGCGCTGGCCGAGGTGCGGTTGCGGGCGTGGAACGGAGACCCCAAGGGCTCCGGGGACCCGACGCCGGGTGCGGACTACCTGGTGCTGCACTCGTACTCCTACGATCACGCCGGCCGGATGGCCAGCGACACCGACGCGATGGGTCGGCGGATCGAGTTCGAGTACTACCGTGATGACCTGCTCAAGAAGACGGTGCTGAAAGACTTCCGCAAACCTGACGGCTCGACCCGTGACTACGTCATCGAGGAAGTCACCTACGACGGCGCTGGACACAAGATCAAGCAGGTGGGTGCCAACGGCACGATGGTCATCGAAACTCCCGTCGACAAGGCCGGCAAGGTGGCCTCGACCGTGGTCGACCCGGGCGGGTTGCACCGCACGTCGACGTTCACCCATGACGGCAACGGCAACGTGTTGACGTCCACGGTGACCGGGCGGTCCTCCAACCTCGGGAGCTTCAACGCCAACCGGTCGGAGGTCGTCCGCTACACGTACGACGACGCCGGCAACATGACCACCCAGGCAGTTGTCGGTGACGGCGCGACGCGGGTCACCGGCTACACCTACGACAAGCGGGGTCTGCTGATCTCCACGACCGACCCGCGTGGCACTCCGCTCGGCGCGGACAAGGCGGCGTACACCACGAAGTACAGCTACGACGAGTTGGGACGCCGGTTCCGGGTGACCGCCCCGGCCGTGGCGGCGGAGAGTGGCGGTGGGGCGACGCAGGTGGTGGAACCCACGAGTGTGGTGGGCTACAACGCCTTTGACGAGCCGGTCGCGACCAGGGATCCGTTGGGCAATGTCAGCCGGACGGAGTACGACAAGTTGGGCCGCGCGGTCGCCGCGTTCGCGCCGACGTACACCCCGCCCGGTGGAAGCCCGGTAACGCCGTCGACGCGGACGCGCTATGACGGGCTGGGTAACCCGCTCGAGGTGGTGGACCCGCGCGGGAACGTGACGCGGTACGAATACGACCGGCTCAACCGGGTGATGACGCTGGACGCTCCGGCGACGAGCAACGACGAGCGCGCCGTGTCGCGGTACACCTACACACGGACCGGCGAGGTGCTGTCGGCAACCGGCCCGACCGGCGCGCGGGTGGAGACCACCTACGACGACCTTGACCGCAAGGTCACCGTGACGCAGGTGGAGCGGCACCCGGTGCCGGACACGTTCACCACCCGGTTCAACTACGACGACGCCGGCAACGTGACAAGTGTCGTGTCGCCGAGCGGGTCGACCACGACGAACGTGTACGACGCCGTCGGGGCGTTGACCCAGACGGTGGACCCTGCCAAGGTCAGCCACCACTTCGGGTACGACTTCGCCGGCCGCAAGGTCCGGTCCACCGACGGGCTGGGCCGGGCCTCGACGGTGCTGTACGACGATTTCGGCCGGGCGGCCGCGGAGTCCACCATCGCGCCGGACGGCAAGGTCCTCCGCACGCAGCAGTACGGCTACGACGAGGTGGGAAACCTGACCTCGGCGACCGATGATCACAAGCGCATCCGGGAGTATGCCTACAACGCGTTGAACCAGTTGGTGCGGCAGGTCGAGCCGGTCAGTGACGCGGCGTCGATCACCACGTCGTTCGGGTACGACGCCGCGGGCAACCGGACCCGGTACACCGACGGGCGCGGCAACGTCACAACGTCCACGGTGAACACGCTGGGGCTGCCGGAGTCGGTGATCGAGCCGTCCACGACGACGCACCCCAACGTCGCCGACCGGACGTGGACGGTGGCGTACAACGAGGCCGGGCAGGGCGAGACGCTTACCGCGCCGGGCGGGGTGGTGCGAAAGCGGGACTTCGACGCGGCGGGTCGGTTGCGCAAGGAGACCGGCGCGGGCGGCGAGACTGCGACCGCCGAGCGGAGCATGGCCTACGACCCGGCCGGCCGACTGACCACTGTCAACGCCCTGGACGGGACCGACACCTACACCTACAACGACCGGGGGGCACTCCTCACCGCGCGAGGACCATCCGGATCCGGCACGTTCGGCTACGACGACGACGGCCGGCTGACCAGCCGCGAGGACGCCGCGGGCACTGCGACGTTCGGCTACACCGAGGGCCGCCTCGCCACGATCACCGACGCGCTGACCAAGACCAGACAGACCGTCGGCTACGACGCCGCTGGGCAGGTCGACACGATCGACTACGGGGCCGGCCGGGTCCGCACCTACGGATACGACGAGTACGGCCGCGTGCAGTCCGACACGCTCCGCAACGCGATGCTTCAAACCGTCGCCTCCGTGACCTACGGCTACGACAGCGACAACCGCTTGACCAGCAAGGTCACCACCGGGGTGGCCGGCGCGGGCACCAACACCTACGGCTACGACCACGCCGGGCGGCTCACCTCGTGGACCGGCCCGTCGGGCACCACCGAGTACGGATGGGACAACTCGGGTAACCGCACGAAGGCCGGCGCGAAGACCGCCAGCTACGACGAACGCAACCGGCTTCTGGGCGACGGCGACTACACCTACGCCTACACCGCCCGGGGCACCCTGAAGTCCCGCACCAGCTCGGGACTCTCCGACCAATACTCCTTCGACGCGTTCGACCGACTTGTCAACAGTGCCGGGCAGAACTACACCTACGACGGCCTGGACCGGGTCGCGTCGCGCAACGGCACCACGCTCACCTACGCCGATCAGGGCGACAGCCTCATCTCAGACGGCGCTGAGATTTACGCCCGCGGCCCGAGCGATGAACTGATGGCCGTCGGCGACGGGGCCAAGAAACGCTTGACTCTCGCCGACCGCCACGGCGATGTGGTCGCCGCGCTCGACCCGGCCGACCAGTCACTCGCCGCGCCGGCCGCCTCCACCACCTACGACCCGTTCGGCCAGGTCACCGCCCGCGCCGGCGACACCGGCAACCTCGGCTATCAGGGCGACTGGACCGACCCAAACACCGGCCAGATCGACATGGGGGCCCGCTGGTACGACCCCGCCAGCGCCTCGTTCACCTCGCGTGACTCCGCCGGCTACACGGGCGGGCAATCGATTCTCGCCAACCGGTACACCTACGGCGGCGGCGACCCGATGAACGCCACCGACCCAGATGGACACTGGCCGAAGTGGGTCAAGAACGTCGGGAACGCGATCTCGTCGACCGTTTCCACGGCCGTCAACGTCATGTCCTATGCCGCGTCCTATGCCGCTTCCTACGTCTCCAACTGGGTCAGCGCCGCCGCCAGCTACGCCTGGTCCGCCCTCAAAGCCGTGGGCAGCGCCATTGTCGAAACCGCGAAGGTCATCGTCAACAAAGCGGCAACCGTCATTCAGAACGTCGGCAAGGCGATCTCCAAGGCCCGAACAATCGTCAGCAACGGAGCGAACTGGGCAAAACAGAAAGCGACCGAGATAAAGGTGAAGGCCGTTGCCCAGGCCAAACGAGCCACCGCCGTCGCTCGGCACGCTGTCGCCCAGGCCATCAAGCACACGCCTCTCGCGGCCATCGCCGCCGCGGCGAAACCGCTGTTGAACCTGAAGAGCATGGTCTCCGCCCTCGCGTCGATTCCCGCGAAGATCGTCTCGACCGTCCGCGACGTCGTCCACGACACCAATAGAGCCGTCCAGGCGATCTACACGAAAGCCGTCGAGGCGGCTGGCCCCATCGTCGACAACCTGTCCAAGGCCGTCACCGCCGCAACCAACTATGTGGAATCCCATAAGGCGCAGATAGCCGGGTTCGCCGCCGGCCTCGTCGTGGGCGTCGGCTGCGCCGCCCTGATCGGTTGGACCGGGGTAGGTGCAGTGGCCTGCGGCGCCCTGGCCGGTGCCGTCGGATCGATCGTCAGCGACATGGTCGAGGGTGGCAAGGGCTGGAAGGAGATGCTGGGCAATGCCGCCCTGGGCGGCGCGATCGGCGGGCTCACCGGCGGCCTGGGCTCCATCGGCGGACAGGCCCTCAGCGCCGGGCTCCGTGGCCTCGGTGGCGGCGCCGGTAGCGCCCTCACCCAGGCTGGCGGAGCGGCCCGAGCCGAGATCAGCAGCATCGCGAGCGGGCGACTGAGTGGTGGCGCGCTCAGCGGCGCCGGCCGGTCCGGCGCATCGAGAGTCGGGGGCAGTTGCGTAGCTGGCAACAGCTTCGCCGCCGGCACCGCCGTTCTTGTCAAGGCCGACGGCACGAGCAAGCCCATCAACGAGATCACCGAGGGCGAAACTGTTCTCGCCACCGACCCCACCACCGGCCGCACCGAAACCAAGACCGTCGAGAAGGTCATCACGGGTAGTGGCCAGAAGCACCTCGTTGAAATCACCATCGCCACCGGGGACGCAACGAGCCCCAAGGTCGGCACCGTTACCGCCACCGACGAGCACCCCTTCTGGGTGCCGAGTGAACACCGCTGGGTGAACGCAAAGGATCTCGAACCGGGCTACACCGTTCAGACCGCAGACCACCGACCGGCCACCGTCGTCACCACGCGGGCGTGGACCGAATACGAAACCGTCTACAACCTCACCGTCGACGACATCCACACGTACTATGTGGTCGCCGGGGACACGTCGGTACTCGTACACAATTGCGGCGGGCTTCCCGATAACATCAAGGCGCTTTCTGAGGCGCACATTACGGATTCAGGTGATACAGTTCTGGGGCATTTTCCTGGTTATATCGATAAGGCTGGGGCACGCGGTGCCAGCTATTATGACATTGGCGACGCGTGGAATGGGCTTTCGGACTCTCAGCGCTGGGCGGCGAACACGAATTTCCTTGACCGAGTAACCGCCAGGGGTGATCGAGTCTTGCTCTCTCTGCCCAAGAATCAGATCAGGCCGGGCTCCTATCTAGAAATGGAAGTCAATTACCTGACTCAGGAGCGCGGATATGGTTGGGTGAACCAGTGGTCGCTGCGTCCGAAGGGATAACAACGTGAAGGACTTGATTGAGCATCTCGCGAAGTACTGGTCGTTCCTTTGGGTTGCGGGGCGCTATCGGATCACCGATTCAACGGTGTCGACGCACTTCGGCGGCGACGCGGTACTTGTGATTGTTTCGGAAGCGCTCCGACTGCGCTTCGTGCGTGACCGAGGACAGCTTTTCCTCGACGTTCAACCGTCCTGGGCTGGGAAAACAGCCGAGTGGTACTCAGTAGACCTTGTTTACCGACTCGTCACTGGGCAGAGGCAGGAATCGGCCGAGCTGAACAAGGAGTATGTAGATTTCGCGCGTGTACGGCTGCCCGAGATCGAGTCGTTGTTCTCGCACAAAGAAGCCTTCAGAGCATCGAAAGCGAAGCTGGATGAGCTGAAGAATCTCCGCGCCAAGGAGATGTTTGGATGAGGATGCCAGCGACTCATGGGCTTCGGGAGGAGCACGGAGGTGTGGCTTCGCCCAATCGTTACTCATCCGCGCCGGGGACGATGCTCGGCACGGGGCAGGTCCTGCTGCTCGTGCTGATGACGTGCAAGGTCTTGACCGCTGATTCGGCCGCCCTCTGCGCGAGTCACGTAGCCCGCACGACGACCGCGCACCCGGGCTTCACGCCGTGGCGGACAAAACCGGTGACCGGGCTGGCCTGCTCGACGTCAGGTCCTACCAGGACGTGGGCGGCGTCTGTTGGTACCTGACGTAACCGTTCAAACGCTGATCTACATCGGTCGCCGGGCTCAGCGCGGTGCTGCTTCGCCGGCGCTCCCACCCGCACCCGTCCGATCCGCCTGGGCAGCCGCCCATCCGAAGGTTCAGTCGATGGACACAGCCAACAGCCTGACGGCACCAAGCGTGAGCAACGTTCCGGAACTCCAGGCCGGTCAGCACAGCGGGCGCCGGCAGCGCCGAGCCCGCATTGACGCCCGGACCAACCCGTCCCACCGCCGGACTTGACCGGCGGCCGCTGTCGCATCACCGGTATTGCGGCAGCAGTTCTGCACGACCCCCTCGCAGTTGCCCAGGAGCGTTCCATGGCCAGATCTGTCAGCCCTCACCCACGACAAACTGAACCCACGCAACCGGCCCGCCTGGGTCGTATCCGTCGCATGTCCGCGTTCGTGGGCGTACTCGCGGTGTTCGCGGCGACGGCGTTGTCCGCGCCCGGCGTGGCGAACGCAGGCTCGCCCACGCCGGACCCACTCGACGGCACCGTGGTCGCGGCCGCCTCCATGGAGCCGGGGCGGCACGACCTATTCACCGTCGGGTCCGATCTCCGGCTCCGGCACCGGACGTACGCCAACGATCAGTGGACCGGGTGGCAGGACCTTGGCGGGGCGCTCACGTCCGCGCCAGCGGTCGCGTCGTGGGGGCCCGGCCGCCTCGACGTGTTCGCCCGGGGTACCGACGACTCGCTGCAGCATCTCGTGTTTGCCAACGGCATCTGGCACAACTGGGAGACCCTCGGCGGCAAGCTGACGTCGGCGCCCACAGTGACTTCGTGGGGCGCGGGCCGGCTGGACATCTTCGCCCGCGGGACCGGCAACACCTTGGTCCACGTCTGGTACGACGGCGGTTGGAGCAGTTGGGAGGATCTCGGCGCACCGGCACGCGGATTGACCTCCGCGCCCACCGTGACTTCGTGGGGTCACTCAAGGCTAGATGTGTTCACCCGCGGAGCCGACAATGCGCTGTGGCACAAGTTTTTCGAGGGCACCTGGTGGAGCGACTGGGAGAATCTGGGCGGCGAGCTCACCTCGGCGCCATCGGCCGCGTCCTGGGGTCCCAGCCGGCTGGACATCGTCGTCCGCGGATCCGACAACGGCACGTACCACCTTTGGTTCGAAGGTGTGTGGCGTCCCTGGGAACGGCTGAGTGGCCCGTTGGGCTCCGCTCCAGCCGTCCCGACGCGGGCGTCGCGCCGGCTCGACATTTTCGCGCTCGATCCGAAGGGCGAGGTGCAGCAGCACTCGTACGTCAGCGGCAGCGGCTGGGGCGTCCTGCACCGGATCTTCGGAACGGCACCGACGCCTCCGGTCGCCCGGAACTCGCTGACCGTGGCGATGCAGGGAGCGCCGGCGGCCGGGTCGATGCAGGCCCCGGTGGAGTACGCGTACGTCGACGCCATCGGGCGACTCCGCGTCGGTCACCAGCCGAGCCCCGACGCGCACGGCGCGGTCGAGTGGAAGGTCATCTCGGAGGGCGAGGGGTTCACCGGCCGGCCGGCCCTTGCCCAGCAGGCGGACGGACGCATGCAGGTGGCAGGCCACACGATTGGCGGCGACATCTGGCTGCGCAGCCATGAGGCCAAGATCAGCAGTCCGGTCTGGGGACCGTGGAACCGCGCCGGTGGATGGGTGACTTCCGGTCCGACGGTCGGTCGGCTCCCGGACGGTCGACTC
The DNA here is from genome assembly GCA_035296325.1 of Micromonosporaceae bacterium. Lineage (GTDB taxonomy): Bacteria > Actinomycetota > Actinomycetes > Mycobacteriales > Micromonosporaceae > DATHBD01. The sequence goes on from DATHBD010000032.1 coordinate 54,054, forward strand.
GTCGCGTTCGCGGTCGACGCCGACCGTCGGCTGTGGGCGCGGCAACAGTCGCAGCCGAACGGTCCCTACGACACGTGGCGCGCCGTCGGCACCACCCAGGTGGTGGAGGCCCCGACCGTGGAGCGTAACCGCACCGGGTTGCAGCTCTTCGCTCGCGACGCCGATGGTGCCCTGCTGACAACCGCATATCAGGGTGCCGCGACGGTGCCCAGTTGGACCAAGGTCGACGCCGCCGGTGGGAACGGGCTTCCGGCTGTCGTGGCACTCCCTGGTTTCCGCATGCAGGTCTTCGTGCGTGCCGCCGACGGCAGCATCGTCACGAAGACCCAGGACGCGGCCGGCGGCTGGCCAGCCGCCTGGCAGTCGACCGGCACGTTTACCGCGGCGGGTGCACCATCGGCCATCCTCGATCCGGTACTCGGTCGGACCGCCGTCGTCGCACGCGGCACGGATAACGAGATCTACGTGGCGTGGGAGACGGGAGCGGGTGACGGCAAATGGGGCCAGTGGTCCCGGGCACTGAATCCTGGCGATCCCACGCTCAGCGATCCGGCGGCGACCGATCCGACCGTTGTGCCCATCACGAATACCGCAGGTGAGACCTGGTACATCGTGTTCCGCAACGCCAATGACAGGACCGTGATCTACGAGCGGGCGCAGACAGCCCTGCCAGCCCAGGCGATGTCGGGGGCGCAGGCGGCCTCCGGGGCGCAGGCGGCCTCGGGGGCGCAGGACACAGATCGTGAGACCGCATCACCGTTCACGGCCAAGACCCTTCCGGCGGCACCAGCCAATCCGTAGGCGTCCGCACGTGTACCTCCAGCGCCGGCGGGACCATGTCCCGCCGGCGCTGCGGCGTGTCCAGCTTCCGGCGGATACCCTGTGCGTGCCATGGCGGAGCGTGGTCCTCTGCGACGCCGCGCATCGTTACACTCACCCGAGTTGAGCGTGGGGGTGTGTCGGAGGCACGCGGCAAGTTCAGCACCGTGGCGATCGTTTGGACACGGAGCGAGGAGCAGGAATGTCATCGGCCCGGATCGAGGAACTGCGGGACGCTGAGCGCCGTCTCCAGGCGGCGCAGCTGGCGTCAGACGTCCCGACGCTGGACCGGCTGATCGACGACCGCCTGATTTTCACCGGCCCGGACGGCAACCACTACACCAAGCAGGACGACCTGCACGTGCATCGCTCCGGTCATCAGGTACTGACCGAGGTGACCCAGGAGGACCTGACCGTACTCGTCGTCGACGGCACCGGTGTCACCTGGTTCCTGGGCACCTTGGCCGGCTCGCTCGGCGGCTCGCCCTTCACCGCGCGGGTGCGCTACACCCGGACCTGGATCTATATCGACGATGCAGGCTGGCGTCTGGTGGCGGCGCACGTCTCCGCGGTCCCACCGTCGCTCTGACCACGGCGCGGTCGGGGCGGCAACATGCCGATGCGGGTTCACCGATGGTGGCCGTTACGCACCACTCAGTATCGATACACTGGCCGGAGTCGATCTGGGAGGTGTGTCGGTGGAGCCACCGGTGGTGTTGACGATCGGTGGCTCGGACTCGTGCGGCGGCTCCGGGATCCAGGCGGACCTGAAGACGCTCTCCGCTCTGCGGGTCTACGGCGCTTCGGTGATTACGGCCGTGACTGCACAGAACACCTACGCCATCGGTGATCTCTACCCGATCCCGGCGACGGTGATCTCCGCGCAACTCAACGCCGTCTTGGACGACCTGCGCCTGGCCGCCGTGAAGACCGGCATGCTCGCCAACGCTGAGGCGGCCGCCGCCGTCGCGGCCCGCGCTCGCGGTGGGGCGCTGCCGAATCTGGTGGTCGATCCGGTGCTGGTGTCCTCGGCCGGGTTCAAGATGGGGGTCACCGCTGCGGTGGAACGGCTTTTGCCGTACGCGCTCGTGGTCACGCCCAACCGTGAGCAGGCGTCGGCGCTGGTCGGCTGGCAGGTGGCCACGCCGACCGAGATGGCGCAGGCGGCGAGTCAGATCGCGGCGGGCGGGCCGAAGTACGTCGTGGTGACCGGCGGGGACCTCATGCGGGGCGACGAGGCGATCGACGCGGTGTGGTTCGACGGTACGGCCGGTTTCCTGCACGGTCCGCGGATCGCCACCCGCAACACGCTGGGCTGCGGGGCCAGTTTCGCCAGTGCGATCGCGGCCCGGATCGCGCTCGGCGACGGCCCGGCGGATGCCATTCGGCACGCCAAGGGCTTCGTCGGCCGGGCCCTCAGCGATGCGGCGGAGTGGCGCCTCGGCGCGGGCACCGGGCCGCTCGATCACTTCGGCTGGTCGTCGTTCACGCTCACCTGACCGTGAGCGCACCTATCCGGAGCGTTGACGCGCGCATCAAGTCTCTTGGATGATTGCCGATGTCAGCGCAGCGTCTGCCGGACCGGCAGCGCCCCGGCCTGTGCAGCCGATCGCCCCGGGAAGAGGCATCCGTGCAGCGTCGTCGTGGTTCCCTGGCGGTTGGTCTCGTCGCCGTCGTCACCGCCGTGCTCGGGGCTGTCGCCGTCACCACGGCGCTGCCCACCTCGGCGGCTCCGGGCAGCCCTGCGGTCACACCCCCGCTCGGCTGGAACAGCTGGAACACCTTCGGATGCGACATCACCGAGGCGAAGATCCGTGCGGCGGCGGACGTGATGGTCGACTCCGGGATGCGCGCCGTCGGGTACCAGTACGTCGTGGTGGACGACTGCTGGCAGCGGTCCACCCGCGACGGTGGCGGTAATCTGGTCGCCGACCCGACCCGCTTCCCGTCGGGCATGAAGGCCCTCGGCGACTACATCCACAGCAGGGGCCTGAAGTTCGGGATCTACCAGGCGCCCAGAGAAGAGACCTGCGCCCAGTACTTCAACACCATCCCCGGCGCCACCGGTGCGCTCGGGCGTGAGCAGCAGGACGCGAACACGTTCGCGTCGTGGGGGGTGGACTTCGTCAAGTACGACTGGTGCTCGCCCTGGGGCACCCTGAACGACCAGATCGCCGGCTTCACCCGGATGCGTGACGCCATCCGTGCCACCGGACGGCCGATGGTGTACTCGATCAACCCCAACAGTGCTCACTCCAACACCGGACCCACGTACAACTGGGGCGCGATCGCCGACATGTGGCGTACGACGGAGGACATCACCAACAAGTGGAGCAGTGGCTGCCGGGCCGACTGCTTCCTCGGCATCACCGAGATCCTCGACGTGCAGGCGCCGCTGTACGCCTGGGCAGGTCCGCAGCACTGGAACGACCCGGACATGCTCGAGGTGGGCGTGCGGGGCACGTTCACCCCGACCGAGAATCGGGCCCACTTCAGCATGTGGGCGATCATGGCGGCGCCGCTGATCGCGGGCAACGACATCACGACGATGACCGCCGACGTGCGCGCGGTGCTGACCAACGCCGACGTCCTGGCCATCAACCAGGACCCGGCGGGCCGGCAGGCCCGCAGGGTGCGCGACCTCGGCGAGTCCGAGGTCTGGGCGAAGGTGCTCGATGACGGCTCGGTCGCGGTGGCGCTGCTGAACCGTGCCGGGAGTACGGCCACGATCTCCACCACGTCGGCCGAGATCGGAGCGCCGAGCGCCGCCGGCTACAGCCTCTTCGACGTGTGGACCAAGGCGTCCCGCAACACGTCCGGCGCGATCAGCGCGACCGTGCCCGGGCACGGCGTGGTGATGTACCGGGTTCGACCCGGCACGACAACGCCGACCGACTCGTTCAGCCTGCGTGGCGTGGGCTCCGGCCGCTGCCTGGATGTCCTCGGCGGCGTGGCGACCGACGGTGCTCCGGCGGTCATCTGGGACTGCAACGGCGGCACCACGCAGATCGTCACCGCCACGTCCGGCCAACTGCGCATCGGCGGGAAGTGCCTGGATGCGGAGCGCAGGGGCACCGCCGACGGCACCCGCGTGATCGTCTGGACCTGCGGTGCCGGGCTCAACCAACAGTGGACGATGCAGGCGGACGGTACGATCCGTTCCGTGCTGTCCGGCAAGTGCGTCGACGTGACCAGGGCGGCCACCGTCAACAACACGCCGCTGGTGCTGTGGACCTGCAGCTCGGCCGCCAACCAGCAATGGGTTCGCGCCTGAGCCGGACGCTCAGTCGACCCGGAGCCGGTACCCGCGCTTCACCACTGTCTGGACGAAGGACGAGCCGCCGAGCGCGGCGCGTAGCCGGGCCACCGCCATCTCCACGGCGTGCTCGTCGGCGCCGCGGGGCAGCTCCCGCAGCAGCGCGGCGCGGGAGAGCACGCGGCCGGGGGAGGCGGCGAGGGCCCGCAGCACCGCCATCGGACCGGGGGCCAGGGGCTTCAACGCGCCGTCCACCACCGCCGCGTGACCGCGCAGCGTGACGGCCGTGCCGGCGACCTGGAGGGTGGGTGCGCGACCGGGAAGTTCGTCGATGAGGGTACGGACCAGGGCGCCGAGCCGGGCCCGCTGCGGTGCCACCACCGGGATGCCCAGCCGGTGCAGCGGCGCGGCGGTCACCGGACCTACGCAGGCCGCCAGCACCTCGCCGCGCAGCGCAGCCAGTACCTCCGGGGCGTCCGGACCGGCGACGCGCAGCAGCGACCCGACGGCCGGTGCCGAGGTGAAGGTGACCGCGTCGACGAGCCGCGAGCTGATCAGGTCCACCAGCCGGCGCACCGGCGCCGGGTCGACCGGCGGTGCCCAGCGGTACACCGGGACCTCGACCACGTCGGCCCCGGCGGCGCGCAGGGTCGCGCAGAACTCAGGCTGCGGCTCCCCGTGCAACTGCACCGCGATCCGCCGCCCGCTCACCCCGCCGGCCAGCCGGGTGCCGCAGTCGGCACTGCCGAGCAGGTAGTCGAGCACCTCGTCGCAGCTCTCCGACTCCGGCGACCAGGCGTCAACCAGGCCGGCGGCACGGATGGCGCCCCGGGCCTTGGGGCCGCGGGCGATGACGTAGGACTCTCTGAGCCGGGTCCGCAGCGACTCGCCCAAGCCCCAGCCCTCGGCCGCCTCCAGCCAGCCGCGCAGGCCGATCCCGGTGGTGGCGACCACGATGTCGGGTGGCTGGTCCACGCAGGCGAGGGTGGCCGCGCGCAGATCGCTGTCGTCCGCGAGCGGAATGATCCGCAGCGCCGGCGCCAGCACGACGCGGGCACCTCGACGCTCCAGCAGGGCGGCGAGCTCGTCGCGGCGCCGGTCGGCCGTCACGGCCACGGTGAAGCCGGAGAGCGGGCGGTCGCCGGTCGGCTGTTCGGTTTCGAACGTCGACTCAGTCACCGGACACCCCAAGCTCGACCATGCCGTCGCGGACCCGGACCGGGTAGACCGGGACCCGCACGCCGGGAAGATCCAGGCACTCGCCGCTACGCAGGTCGTAGACCTGTTTGTGCATGGGCGACGCCACGGTGGGAGCGTCCCCCCGGGTGCCGACGATGCCGCGGGAGAGGACGGCCGCCCCGCTGACCGGGTCCACGTTCGCGATCGCGTGGACGCTGCCGTCGAAGAGCCGGAAGAGGGCCACCTGGGCGCCGTCGACCAGTGCGGCCACGCCGCGTTCCGGCTCCAGCCGGGGGTACGGGCAGATCGGCGCCCATCTCATTGGGGCACCCCGAGCGTGACCGGCACCGGGCCGGCCGGCACCGGCTGCCCGCGCTCCGCCACGAATTCGATGGTCGGATCCGGCGTGTCGGGTGCGTTGACGAACGACACGAACCGGCGCAGCCGATCCGGATCCTCCACGGTGGCCCGCCATTCGTCCACATAGGACTCGACGTGCTGCGCCATCATCGCGTCGAGTTCGTCGGCGATGCCGAGGGAATCGGCCACGATCACGTCCCGCAGGTAGTCCAGGCCGCCGTCCATCGCCTCGATCCAGGCGGCGGTGCGCTGCAGCCGGTCGGCGGTGCGGATGTAGAACATGAGGAACCGGTCGATGGTCCGGATCAGGTCCTCGGTGCTCAGATCGGTGGCGAACAGGTCGGCGTGGCGTGGGCGGAAGCCGCCGTTGCCGCCGACGTAGAGGTTCCAGCCGGCGTCGGTGGCGATGATGCCGAAGTCCTTGCTACGTGCCTCGGCGCACTCGCGGGCGCAGCCGGAGACGGCTGACTTGATCTTGTGTGGTGCCCGCAGGCCGCGGTAGCGCAACTCCAGGGCGACCGCGAGGCCGACCGAGTCCTGCACGCCGAACCGGCACCACGTCGAGCCCACGCAGGACTTGATCGTGCGCAGCGCCTTGCCGTACGCGTGGCCGGACTCGAAGCCGGCGTCCACCAGGCGCTGCCAGATCGCCGGAAGTTGCTCCACCCGGGCGCCGAACAGGTCGATCCGCTGCCCGCCGGTGATTTTCGTGTACAGGTTGAAGTCCCGGGCCACCTCGCCGATCACGATCAGCTTGTCGGGGGTGATCTCGCCGCCGGGAATCCGGGGGACCACCGAGTAGGTCCCGTTGCGCTGGATGTTGGCCAGGAAGTGGTCGTTGGTGTCCTGCAGCGCGGCCTGCTCGCCGTCCAGGATGTACGTGTTGGTCAACGACGCGAGAATCGACGCCACCACCGGCTTGCAGAGATCACACCCGCGGCCGGTGCCGTGCTCCGCGATGGCCTGCGAGAACGTGGTGACCCCGCGGACCCGGATCAGGTCGAAGAGCTCGGCGCGGGAGTAGGTGAAGTGCTCGCAGATCGCCTTGCTCTGCTGCACGCCGGCCTGGGTGAGCAGCTGCTTGAGCAGCGGCACGCAGGAGCCGCAGGACGTGCCGGCGCGGGTGCAGGCCTTGATCCCGGCGACGTCGGTGCAGCCGCCCTCGGTGATCGCCGTGACGATGGCGTCCTTGGTGACGGCGTTGCACGAGCAGACCTGGGCCGACCCGGGCAGCGTCGCGCCGGCACCGCCACCGGCGCCCTCGCCGGCTGGCGCCAGCAGGCTGAGCGGCGCGCCGGGTAGCGGGCCGCCGAGGCTGGCCCGCAGTGTCGGGTACGCGGAGGCGTCCCCCACCAGTACGCCGCCGAGCAGCGTCCGGGCGTCGTCGGAGAGCACCAGCTTGGCGTAGACCCGGTTCGCCGGGTCCACATAGGTCACGTCCAGGGCGTCCGGTGGCGGCGTCACGGCGGCCCCGAAGCTGGCCACGTCCACGCCGAGCAGCTTGAGCTTGGTGGAGGTGTCCGCGCCCGGGAACACGGCGGAGCCGCCGAGCAGCCGGTCCGCCACCACCTCCGCCATCGCGTACCCGGGGGCGACCAGGCCGTAGCAGCGCCCCTCGATCTCGGCGCACTCGCCGATGGCGTACACGTCAGGCTGCCCGGTCCGGCACGCCTCGTCCACGACGACGCCGCCCCGGGCGCCGACCGCCAGGCCGGCCTGGCGGGCCAGGTCGTCGCGTGGCCGTACGCCGGCCGCGATCACCACGATGTCCGCCGCGATCCACGAGCCGTCCGTCAGGACCAGGCCGGACGCGGCACTGCCGGCCGGGTCCCCGGTCGGCCCGGAGCTGCGGTGCGCCTCGCCCTTGATCGCCGCGGTGGCCACCCCGGCGTGCACCTGCACGCCCAGGTCCTCGACGTAGCGGCGCAGCATCGCCCCGCCCGCCTCGTCCACCTGCAACGGCATCAACCGGGGCGCGAACTCGACGATGTGCGTGGTCAGCCCCAGCAGCCGAAGCGCATTGGCGGCCTCCAGGCCGAGCAGGCCACCACCGATCACGGCCCCCACCCGGCGCCCGGCCGCGTAGTCCCGGATCGCCTCAAGGTCGTCCAGGGTGCGGTAGGTGAAAACGCCGGGCCGGTCGGCGCCGTCCACCGGTGGCACGAAGGGGTACGACCCGGTGGCCAGGACCAGAGCGTCGTACGGGTACACGCCGGCGGCGGTGTGCACCTTGCGGGCGCCCGGGTCGATCGAGAGGGCCGGTTCACCGAGGCGCAGTTCCACGCCCTCTGGGGTGGCGTAGGAGAGTTCCTCTGCCGACGTGCCGTCGAAGTACGCCGAGAGCCGGACCCGGTCGTACGCCGGCCGCCGCTCCTCGGCGAGCACGGTGACCTGCCAGCGGCCCGCCGTGTCGCGGGCCGCGAGGGCCTCGGTGAGCCGCTGGCCCACCATGCCGTTTCCGATCACGATCAGTCTCATCGGCGCACCGCCCCGCTACCCTTCGGCACGTCCTTCACCGGTGCAATCGGGGCGTAATCCCGCAACGTGTTCACCTGCCGCATGGACCAAAGGCTGCCGTCGGGCAGTTTCGGGGCGGCGTCCCGAATGTTTCCTGCCTGTCAAGAGCGGCTCACACCAACGCTGACCAGCAGGCGGCCTGGCGGCCGGGCCGCGTCCATCTGGTCATTTGCCCAGTTGAACAGGGGAGCGGCCAATACGGGGGGCGCCGTTTCCCTGATTGGTGCTCGGGTACCGGGACTCGCGTCGCGGGGCGGCACCCTGACCAGCATGGAGGACGCACTGATGCGGGGTAGCAAAGTAGCGCTGATCGCGGCTGCCGGGATCTGTCTGGCCGCGACGGCATGTGAGCGGGCTCCGTCGGAGAAGACTTCGGCATCCGCGAGCGGTGCGTCCGACGCGGCCGCCTCCGCCTCCGCCGCGCCCTCCGCTGACGCCGCGCCCTCCGCTGACGCCGCGTCTTCCGCCGGCGCCGCGCCAGCAGGTGACGCCGCGTCTTCCGCCGGCGCCGCCGCCGAGGGCGTGGCCGGTGACGCCGCCGCCGACGGCGCGAGCACGGTGGCGGGCAACGGGGGCGCTGGCAGTTCCTGCGTGGTGGGCAGGTGGCGGTCCACCGGGTTCACCGTGACGATGCGCTCCGGGGGGGTTCACGGCTCCGGTGGCGGCGGTGCCGGCTACCTGCTGACCATCGCCCCGGGCGGCGCCACGGTGGTGGACTTCACCGACATGCAGCCAGCCACGTTCACCACGTCGTTCGGCCGTACCGACGTGCAGGGCTCACTCTTCTACCGGGGACGGATCACCGGAACCCTCCGGGTGCCGCCGCCGAGGGTGCGGTCCGGCCGCTGGGAGCCGGTGGGCACCGGTGACTTCAGCAGGTTGCGGGTGACCGTCGACTCGGTCAGCCCGATGCGGTCGCGGATCATGGACAACGTGCTGGTGTCGGAGTTGAGTGGGCAGTCCGGGTCGAACGTCGACCCGTCGCCCATCCTCAAGAACGGCACCTTCAAGTGCGGCGACAACACGCTGACGCTGGGCGTGCCTTCCGACACCCCGGTCGGGGGCACCTGGAGCCTGCGTCGGGTCTGACCGTCCCGGTCGCTTTTGACCCGCGGCGGTCCCAGCCGGTATTGTGACCCGCTGTTGTGCAGCCACGGCCGCACGGCTTGCCGGGTGGAGCCGATACGCACTGCAGAGCGTCCCGCACCATCGGGTAGCCTTGGTGTCTGTGCGCTCGCCCAGGTGCGGGCCGCCGCGCCGGTGGTGAGCCGGCGGAGCAGCTCAGATCAACGACGAGACTCAGACCAACGACGAGACAAGGTAAGCCTGTGCGTACGTACAGCCCGAAGCCGGGTGAGATCGAGCGCCAGTGGCATGTCATCGACGCCACTGACATCGTGCTGGGCCGCTTGGCGACCCACGCCGCCACGCTGCTGCGCGGCAAGCACAAGCCGACGTTCGCGCCGCACGTCGACATGGGCGACTTCGTGATCGTCATCAACGCCGGCAAGGTGGCGTTGACCGGCAACAAGCGTGAGACCAAGTTCGCGTACCGCCACTCCGGCTACCCGGGCGGCCTCAAGCGGATCGCCTACGGCGACCTGCTCGACAAGCGCCCCGAGCGGGCCATCGAGCTGGCGGTGAAGGGCATGCTGCCGCACAACAAGCTGGGCAGCCGCCTGATCACCAAGCTCAAGGTGTACGCCGGACCGGACCACCCGCACGCCGCTCAGCTCCCGCAGCCGTTCGAGATCAAGCAGATCGCGCAGTGAGCGCGGACGAAGGAACCGTAGTGACCGAGAGCGCCATCCCGACCCCGGCTGACGTCGCGCCGACCGCCACCGAGGCCGCCCCGACCGACGCCGACGCGGCGTCGACCGACGCCGCGCCAGCGGACCCCGCCCCGGCGGCGGATCCCGCCCCGGCAGCGGCCGCACCGGCCGCCGCGGCTGCACCCACCCGGGTCCGCCGTGGCGAGCGCCCCATCCAGACCGTCGGGCGCCGCAAGGAAGCCATCGTCCGGGTCAGGCTGATGCCGGGCACCGGCAAGTTCCTGCTCAACGGCCGGGAGCTCGAGAAGTACTTCCCGAGCAAGGTTCACCAGCAGCTGATCCGCGAGCCGTTGGTGACCGCCGAGAAGGCCGAGATGTTCGACGTCTTCGCCAACCTGCGCGGCGGCGGCATCACCGGCCAGGCCGGTGCGCTGCGTCTGGGCATCGCCCGGGCGCTGATCGAGTTCGAGCCCGATGACCGGCCGGCGCTCAAGAAGGCCGGTTTCCTGACGCGGGACTCCCGCGTCAAGGAGAGTAAGAAGTACGGTCTGAAGAAGGCCCGTAAGGCTCCGCAGTACTCCAAGCGTTAGTGTCCTGCGCCGATCGGCGCTGACCAGCCGTTGGCCGGGCCTCCCTCTCGGGTGCCCGGCCATCGCCGTTCCCGCGTCGCACCCACCGCGTCGCCGTCTCTAGGGGGAGATCGCCGATGGGCCGACTTTTCGGCACCGACGGAGTACGTGGCCTCGCCAATGCGGACCTGACCCCGGAGATCGCGCTCGCGGTCGCCGTCGCGGCGGCGCAGGTGCTCTTCGAACGGGACCGCACCCACGCCCCGCTCGCCGTGGTCGGCCGTGACCCGCGGGCCAGCGGGGAGATGCTGGAGGCGGCGGTGGTCGCCGGGTTGACGAGTGCCGGCGCGCACGTCGTCCGGCTCGGCGTGCTGCCGACCCCGGCCGTGGCCCACCTGACCGGTGTGCTCGGCGCGGACGTCGGTGTGATGCTCTCCGCCTCGCACAACCCGATGCCGGACAACGGCATCAAGCTCTTCGCCGCGGGCGGTCAGAAGCTCCCCGACGACGTCGAGGACGCGGTCGAGGCGCTGGTCCGGGAGCCGGCGCCGCTGTCGGCGCGGCCCACCGGCGCGCGGGTCGGGCGGGTGCGGGATTCCGGCTCGGGCGCCGACCGCTACCTCGAGTACCTCCTCGGGACGCTCCCGAACCGGTTGGACGGGCTGCGGATGGTCGTCGACTGTGCGCACGGCGCCGCGTCCGAGGTGGCGCCCAGGGTGTACCAGGCCGCGGGTGCGGAGGTGGTGGCGATCGGTGCCGCGCCCGACGGACTCAACATCAACGACGGCTGTGGCTCGAACCATCTGGAAGCGCTCCGCGCCGCCGTGGTGGAGCATGGCGCCGACCTGGGCATCGCCCACGACGGTGACGCCGACCGGTGCCTCGCCGTCGCGGCGGACGGCACCGAGGTGGACGGCGACCAGATCATGGCGATCCTGGCGCTCTCCATGCGCGACGCCGGCATCCTGACCGACGACACCCTGGTCGCCACCGTGATGAGCAATCTCGGCCTGCGACTGGCGATGACCGAGGCCGGCATCCGGATGATCGAGACCAAGGTGGGCGACCGGTACGTGCTCGAGGAACTGCGGGCGGGCGGGTACGCCCTCGGCGGCGAGCAGAGCGGGCACGTCGTGATGCCGGCGTACGCGACGACCGGCGACGGACTCCTGACCGCCCTGCACCTCATGGCGCGGATGGTGGCCACCGGCCGATCCCTGCGGGACCTGGCGTCGGTGGTGCACCGGCTGCCCCAGACCTTGATCAACGTGCGGGTCGGGGACCGTACCGTGGGCGCGTCGGCGGTGCCGGTGCTGGACCTGGTCAAAGGCATCGAGGCCGAGCTGGGCGGCACCGGGCGGGTGCTGCTGCGTCCGTCCGGCACGGAACCCCTGGTCCGGGTGATGGTCGAGGCCGCCACCGTGGAGTTGGCCCGGGACGCCGCCGAGCGGATCGCCGCGGCGGTGCGCGCGGCCAGCCCCGAGCGCGGCTGACCCGCGGCGCGATGCGGGGCGTGCCGCCGGGCGCCGAGGGCGTGGCTGGGGGCGTGGCTGGGCTCGCCGCGGGCGCGGCATTTGGAACGCGCGGCCGCGATACGCCGCGGTCCGCGCCGGGCTGCGCCGGGCTGCGCCGGTCGGCAGTGACATGCGAGTCGTGCACGTTATTCGGGGCGAGTTAGGTACTTGCTACGCATGGCGACGCCCAAGAGCGACACGCCGGGAGCGACACGCGGCGGCTAGCCGCCGGGGCGGCCCACCGGAGCCGCCCACCGGGGCCGCCCGCCCGCGCCGCCCGCCGGGGTTAACCGCCGGGGCGACACGGCGTGGGTGTCCCTAGCGGCATGACAGGAGGCCCCTCGCCGCGCCTGCCGGCGCGACACGCCGGTGCGACACGCCGCGCGCTGCGGCGGTCGGCAGTGACATGCGAGTTGTGCACGTTATTCGGGGCGAGTTAGGTACTTGCCACGCATGGCGACGTCCAAGAGCGACACGCCGGGAGCGACACGCCGTGTTGATCCGTCGGGGCGACCCACCGTAGGGGACGCGCCGGGATGGCCACCGTCGTGGGGACGCCCGGGGGGCGACCGGTCGTGGGGACGCCCGGGGGGCGACCGGTCGTGGGGGACGCCGGGGGCGACCGGTCGTGGGGGACACGTCGGCGGCCCCCATCGGGGGCATGCCGGGGGCGAACCCTGGTGGGGGACACGCCGGACGAGATCACGGTTGGCGATCGGGCGGCGTGACCGGGCCTCCCGCGCGCCCTGCCTACTGAGGTTGGCGGTCGGGGTTTCGTAACGCTCGATGGCCGTGAGTTCTATCGTGAGGGCTCCGCTACGAGAGGAGTACCGCGATGGATCACACCTACCGGGTCACCGAGATCGTCGGGTCGTCGACCGAGTCGTCTGACCAGGCCATCCGCAATGCGATCGCCCGAGCGAACGAAACGGTCCGCAACCTGGACTGGTTCGAGGTCACCGAGACCCGTGGCCACATCGAGAACGGCGGGGTCGGGCACTTCCAGGTGACGCTCAAGGTGGGGTTCCGGCTGGACGACCCTGCGGAATAGGACCACGCGGCGGAGCAGGACCACGCGCCCGGCCATGCCGAGATCGACACAACTGGGGGCGTGGTCCTGTCGCCACGACGTTGCCGGCGTTGTGGCGATCTCACGAGCATCTGCGCAATCGTGATGCTCAATAACGACAGTTTCGAGCACGCCTGATGCGCGATTTCGTGTTACGGTACGGGCTATGTGCGGAATCGTGGGGTACGTCGGTGAGCGGCCGGCGCTGGGCATCGTCCTGGAAGGTCTGCGGCGACTGGAGTACCGGGGGTACGACTCGGCCGGCGTCGCGATCATCGATGGCGAGATGCGCGTCGAGAAGTGTGCCGGCAAGCTCGTGAACCTGGAAAAGGTCCTGGTGGAGCGGCTCACCGACGAGGCGGCGCAGGGCACGACCGGCCTGGCCAGCGGCCTCACCGGGATCGGGCACACCCGCTGGGCCACGCACGGTGGCCCCACCGACCGCAACGCCCACCCGCACCGCTCCGTCGACGGCCGGATCGCGGTGATTCACAACGGGATCATCGAGAACTTCGCCAAGCTGCGGGCCGAGCTGGAGGCGCGGGGGATCGAGTTCGCCAGCGACACCGACACCGAGTGCGTCGCCCACCTGCTCTCCGAGGAGCTGGCCTTCCTATCGGGCGAGGCGGCCAGCCTGGCGGCCGAGGACGCCGCCGACGGCGCCGGTGCCCGGCTGGCCGAGGCGATGCGCCGGGTCTGCCGCCGCCTCGACGGCGCGTTCACGCTGCTCGCGGTGGACGCACAGACGCCGGGCGTGGTGGTCGGTGCCCGGCGGAACTCTCCGCTCGTCGTCGGGCGCGGCGAGGGCGAGAACTACCTCGCCAGCGACGTGTCGGCGTTCATCCAGCACACCCGCGAGGCGGTCGAGCTCGGCCAGGACCAGGTCGTGACGATCACGCCCGAGGCGATCGAGATCACCGACTTCTTCGGCACCCCGGTCGAGGGCAAGAGTTACCACATCGACTGGGACGCGTCCGCCGCCGAGAAGGGCGGCTACGACTACTTCATGCTCAAGGAGATCGCCGAGCAGCCGCGGGCGGTGGCCGAGACGCTGCTGGGCCGCCTTACCGAGACCGGCGAGCTGATCCTGGACGAGGTGCGCCTCACCGACCAGGACCTGCGCGACGTTGACAAGATCATCATCATTGCCTGCGGCACCGCCTACCACGCCGGCATGGTTGCCAAGTACGCCATCGAGCACTGGACCCGCATCCCGTGCGAGGTCGAGCTGGCCAGCGAGTTCCGCTACCGCGACCCGGTGCTGGACCGCTCCACGCTGGTGGTCGCGATCTCGCAGTCCGGCGAAACGATGGACACCCTGATGGCGCTGCGCCACGCGAAGGAGCAGAAGGCCCGGGTGCTGGCCATCTGCAACACCAACGGCAGCACCATCCCGCGCGAGTCCGACGCGGTGCTTTACACCCACGCCGGGCCGGAGATCGCGGTCGCCTCCACGAAGGCGTTCCTGACCCAGCTCGTCGCGTGCTACCTGGTCGGCCTGCACCTGTCGCAGGTGCGCGGCATCAAGTACGCCGACGAGGTGGGCGCGGTCGTCGCCCAGTTGCGGGAGATGCCGGGCAAGGTGGAGGAGGTCCTGGCCACCATGGAGCCGGTCCGGGCGCTGGCCCGCGAGTTGGCCGGGGCGCGCTCGGTGCTCTTCATCGGCCGGCACGTGAGCTACCCGGTCGCCCTGGAGGGCGCGCTGAAGCTCAAGGAACTGGCGTACATGCACGCGGAGGGCTTCGCGGCGGGCGAGCTCAAGCACGGGCCGATCGCGCTCATCGAGCAGGGCACACCGGTGATCTGCGTGGTGCCCTCGCCGCGGGGCCGGGGCATGCTGCACGACAAGATCGTCTCGAACATCCAGGAGGTACGGGCCCGGGGCGCCCTCACGGTCGTGATCGCCGAGGACGGCGACGATGCCGTGCGGCCGTACGCCGATCATCTGATCTACGTCCCGCAGACGCCCACGCTGCTGGCCCCGATGGTGACCGCCGTCCCGCTGCAGGTCTTCGCGTGTGAGGTCGCCGCCGCCCGCGGCCACGACGTCGACCAGCCCCGCAACCTCGCCAAGTCGGTCACCGTCGAGTAGTCACCGCGTCGGTGTCGCCGCGCGCGATCCGGGCGATGTTGTCGAGCCCTTCGTTGCCTTCGGTGAAGTACGCCGAGTGCACGTCCACCGGCCGTCCCGGGTCACCCGCGTCGGCGGCGAACACCCGCCCGCCGAACCGGTCGCTGTTCGGGTCGGTGCCGAACCACTGCTCGTCGGGCGGGCCGGTCTGCCCGAATACGAACGGATCCCGGACAACGCTGGCGGCCCGCAGCGCGGTGATCGGGTCGCCGACGGCGGTGCTGGACCAGACGTGCCCCGCCGGCATTCCGAGCTCGGCAGCGCGGTCCACCCCGACACCGGGGCTGCCCACGAAGATGAGGTCGTCGGCGGCGAGCGGATGGTCCTCCGCGGTCATCCCGACGACCAGCGAGCCATAGCTGTGCCCCAGCACGGTGTGGTGCACCGGGCCGTCATGGGTGGCGCGCAGCCCGGCGGCGAACCGGGTGAGGGCGGGCTCGGCCCGCTCCGCCGGGCGGGTCGAGGCGGCGGCGGCCACGTCGCCCGGGGCGTCGTAGCCCAGCCACACCACCACCGCGGTGGTCTCGGACGGGACCGTCGCGTGCGCCACGATCCGGTCTGCCCGTTCCATCAGCCGGCCCAGGGTGCGGACGGATTCGCTGGTGCCCGGCACGTAGGTGAGGACGTTGTCGGCCCGGTCCGGGTTACCGGTCGCCACCACCGCGCGACCGCCCTCCGGGTCGAGCGCCAGCAGGTACGCCCGGGCCGGCCGATCGGTCGCGAGGCGCGCCCGCAACGCGTCCAGGCCCGGCGTGTCACCCAGCAGCAGCCGGTTGGCGGTATCCCGGGCGGCCGCCGGCACACCGTCCAGCGCACCGATCCGGGCCGGTTCGCAGGCGAGCAGGGAACGCCGTTCCGACTCGGAGAGCCCGAGCCACCATCGGTGCACGGCGACCGGATCCGCGCCGCTCTGCGGGATCGGGCCCGGCCGGCACCCGCCCGGGTCATCCAGGCGGAACGCCGGCACCAGATCGTGCAGTCTGCGGGCGGCTTCCGCCTCGGCCGCACCGGCCAGATCGAGGATCGCCGCGAAGCCGGTGGTGGCTTGCGTGCCGATCGGCATACCCGGCCCGGCCGGGTCGTCGGTCAGATCGGTCAGCGCGGCCCGGGCCCGGCCGAGCGCGGCGGCGTACTCGGCCAGGACCTGGTCCGCGGCCAGGAGTGGCGGCGCGAGGTGCGCGACGGTGTCGTGCAGGCGCTGCAGCTGCGCCCCGGCCGCCGCGCCGGCCGCGCCACGCCAACCAGCGCGGAGCCGGCCGGTGAGGGCGGCCGCGTCCTCCGCGTGGTCGGCGAGGCGGGTGGCCAGCGCGCGCAGCGCCGAGCAGGTCTGCAGCCACGCGTCGGGGCTCGCACCAGGTAACCGCACCGGAGTCACCACGACCGGAACCCGTCGGCGCTTTCGTACGCCGCGGCGGCTCGACGCACCCGCGCCGCCGTGTCCCGGTAGGCGTCCGCGGTGTCCGCCACAGCCCGGTCCGCCGCCGACAGCAACGCCACAAGCGCCGCGCTCACCGCGGCGGCGCCGTCCGCGGGCGGTGCGGCCGAGGAGCGGGCCGCCGTCGCGCCACCGAGGCCGGTGGCGAACTCCTCCATCATGGCCGCGACTTTGTGCAGCTCAGCCGGGGAAACCCTGATCAGAGCGCGCAACGTGCCGGTGCGTTCGGTCATGTCGCACGACGCTACGGGCCGGCGACCGGGTACCGGAATGGCTGTGGACATGGCTTCCCCGAGGCGCCGCGCCGCCATCCACAGGTCTTGCGCGGCGTACCCGCCGTCAGCTATGCCGCGGTGGTGTCCGGGCGGGCGGCTCCCCGCCGCTTCACGGAGCGCAGGGGAGCCGGGGTGCGCGAGGCGGGTCGGGCATGCCAGGGTTAGGACGTGATCGTCGCGGTTGGGATTGATGTCGTCCTCGTCGACCGGTTCGCCAGCGCGTTGAGCCGCACGCCGCTGCTCGCCGACCGGCTCTTCACCGAGGCGGAGCGACTCACCCGGTCGGGCAATCCGCGGTCGCCGGAGTCGCTGGCGGCCCGGTTCGCGGCGAAGGAGGCGGTCGCCAAGGCGCTCGGCGCCCCGGCCGGCCTGCACTGGTACGACTGTGAGATCGTCACCGATCCGGACGGTCGACCATGGCTCACGGTGTCCGGTACCGTCGCGGCTGTTGCCGCGGAGCGTGGCATCACCCGTTGGCACCTGTCGCTGTCCCACGACGGCGGCATCGCCTCGGCAATGGTGGTGGCCGAGCACCTCCCCGGCACCGCGCCGCCGGGGGAGGGCTCGACCGGTGCGGAGCGCTCGACCGACCCGGGGGAGAGCTGACGTGCGGGATGCGTGGCGGGCGGCTGACATCCGGGCCGCCGAGCAGGCGCTGATGGCGACGCTGCCGGAGGGTGCGTTGATGCGGCGGGCGGCGGCCGGGCTGGCCCGTCGCTGCGCGCTGCTGCTCGCGCAGCGGCCCGGCGGCGTGTACGGCGGTTCGGTCCTGCTGCTGGTCGGTGCCGGGAACAACGGTGGGGACGCCCTGTACGCCGGAGCCGCGCTGGCCCGGCGCGGCGCCTCGGTCGCCGCGCTGGTGCTCGACCCGCACCGCGTGCACGCTGGCGGGATGGCCTACATGCAGGCGGCCGGTGGCCGGATCGTGGACCGGGTTCCGGCCGCCGTCGACCTCGTCATGGACGGGATCGTCGGGATCGGCGGCCACGGCGGCCTGCGCCCGGACGCTGCCGAGGTCCTTCGGCAGGCGTGCGCGGCGCACGCCCGCGACGGCGGGGCACCGACCGTGGTCGCCGTGGACGTGCCTTCCGGGATCGCCGTCGACACCGGTGCGGTCAGCGGCGACGTGGTCCGGGCCGACGTCACGGTCACCTTCGGCGCTGCCAAGCCGGGCCTGCTGGTCGGGCCCGCGGTGCGCCACGCCGGCCTGGTCGAACTCGTGGACATCGGGCTCGGCCCCTGGTTGCGGGGTGACCCGGCGTTGCGGGTGCCGGATTCGGCGGACATCGCCGCCTGGTGGCCACGACCCGGCGCGGACGACGACAAGTACACCCGTGGTGTGGTCGGGGTGGCGACGGGCTCGGCGCAGTACCCCGGCGCCGCCGTGCTCTCGGTGACCGGCGCGCTGGCCGGCCCGGCCGGGCTGGTGCGGTACGCAGGTGCCGCCGCGCCCGGCGTGCGGGACCGGCACCCCACCGTCATCGCCGGCGATCGGGTGGCCGACGCGGGCCGGGTGCAGGCGTGGACGTGCGGGTCGGGGCTCGGCACCGACGAACGGGCCGAGGCCGAACTGCGGGCGGTGCTGGCCGCGCCGGTGCCGGTCTGTCTGGACGCCGACGCGCTCACCCTCCTGGTGAACGGCTCGATGGCGGACCTGCTCCGCAGTCGGCGGGCGGCGACCGTGCTCACCCCGCACGACCGGGAGTTCGCCCGGCTGGCCGGCAGTGGGCCGGGCGAGGACCGGGTCGAGTCGGCGCTGAGCCTGGCGGCGAAGACCAACGCGACCGTGCTGCTCAAGGGCGACCGGACGGTCGTGGCCACACCGGACGGTCGGGCGTTCGTCAACCCCACCGGCTCCTCCGTGCTCGCCACCGGAGGTACCGGCGATGTACTGGCCGGGCTGCTCGGTTCCCTGCTCGCCGCGGGGGTGCCGGCGGCGCGGGCCGCGCTCGCCGCCGCGTACGCCCATGGGCTGGCCGGCCGGCACGCCGCAGCGGGTGGGCCGGTGACCGCCGCCGACGTGGCCCGGTCGCTCCGCCCGGTGATCGCCGACCTGCACAGTGGAGGCCCTGGTGCGGCGTAGTCGGAGGCTGATCCTGACGATGGGCGTGGTGGCGGCGTTGACCGGCTGCACCACGCAGTCGCCCGCCCGGCCTGCGCCGACGGCTTCCTCGGCGCTGTCGGCGTCGCCCGTGCTGTCCGTGCCGGCCGACCCGGCCGACCTGCTCGTGCCTGCGGCCACCGCGCTGACCGGCAAGAACCTGCGGTTCTCCCTCGGCACCCCCAACGACCGGGAAGAGGGCCGGTACGACGCGGCCTCCGGACTGGCGTCGTTGCGGCGGACCCGGGACGGCCGGCGGCTGGAGACCATCACCGCCGGCCCGGAGCTCTACCTCCTCGGGGTGGCACCGGACGGTTCGGTCCTGCGGGTCGATGTCGCCCGGCTGCCGGACAGCCACGGGCTGGTGCCGCTGGCCGACCCGCTCGCGGCGCTGCGCCTGATCACCGGCGTCACCGAGGTGCAGCGCACCTCCGACGGGTACTCCGGCCGGATCGACCTGACCCGGGTCGACCCGGGGCCCTCGCCGGCCACCCAGCGGATCGTGGCCCGGTTCCTGGGCGCCGCGGCCGAGCGCGCCGGCTCGGTGCCGTTCACCGCGCGGGTGGACGCACAGGGGCGACTGGAGTACTTCCGGGCGACGTTCCCGCGTCCGGAGCCGGCGCAGGGCCTGGAGTACGAGTTCACCGTGTTGGAGGTGGGCGGCACCGCGAGCGTGGGCCGACCCGCCGGCCCGCAGGTCGTTGATGCCCCCTCCGGGGTCTACGCCCCTTGACCGGGCTGGCCGGCCCGCGCTGGTTACGCTTTCCCCATGTGGCAGACGGAGATCCGGATCGACCTCGACGCCATCACCGGCAACGTGGCCCGGCTGCGCGCCGGCACGTCCGCGGAGGTGATGGCCGTGGTCAAGGCGGACGGGTACGGCCACGGCATGGTCCCGGCGGCGCGGGCCGCCCTGGCCGGCGGGGCGACCTGGCTCGGCGTCTGCACGCTGGACGAGGCCCTGGCGTTGCGTGCCGCCGGCATCACCGCGCCGGTGCTGGCCTGGCTGCTCGCGCCGGGGCTGCCGCTGCACCGGGCGGTCAGCGCCGATGTGGACCTCTCCGCGGCCTCGCTGGCCGGGCTTGCCGAGCTGGTCGAGGCGGGCCGCCTGGCCGGGCGGCCGACCCGGGTGCACCTCAAGGCGGACACCGGTCTGGGGCGCGGCGGCGCGGGGCTGGCGGACTGGCCGGCACTTGTGGAGGCCGCGGCGAAGGCGCAGGCGGACGGTGCGATCGAGGTGGTCGGGGTGTGGAGCCACTTCGCCAACGCCGATGCCCCGGAACATCCCACAAACAACGGTCAGCTCACCGCGTTCCGCGCGGCGGTGGCCGCCGCGGAGGCGGCCGGGTTGACGCCGCGCTACCGCCACCTCGCGAACTCGGCCGCCACCCTGGTCCGCCCGGACACCCACTTCAACCTGGTGCGGCCCGGCCTGGCGGTCTACGGCCTGTCCCCGATGCCGGGCCGCGCGGCGGAGTTCGGTCTGCGACCCGCGATGAGCGTCCGGGCCCGGGTGGCCCTCGCCAAGCGGGTGCCGGCCGGTCAGGGTGTGTCCTACGGGCACGCGTACACGACCGACCGGGAGACCACGCTGGCGCTGATCCCGCTGGGGTACGCCGACGGGGTGCCGCGGATCGCCGGCAACGCGGGGCCGGTGGCGCTCGGCGGGCGGGTGCGCCACATCGCCGGCCGGGTCTGCATGGACCAGATCGTGCTGGACTGCGGGGACGCGCCGGTGGCGGCCGGTGACGTCGCGGTGCTGATCGGGCCGGGGCCGGGTGAGCCGACCGCCGACGACTGGGCCGAGGTCTGTGCCACGATCAACTACGAGATCGTGACCCGGATGGGGAGTTCCCGCGTTCCGAGGGTCTACCAGGGGGGCGCGCCGTGAGCAGACCCGCGCCGCTGCGTCGCCCCACGACGCTGCTCGGATCGGTGCTCGGGTTGGCCGCCGCAGGCGTGGTTGCCGGGGTGGCCGGCGAGCGGTACCTGCTCCGCCGGTCGCGGCGCGGTGACGACCCGTACCTGGACGAGCCGTTCGACGACCTGCCTGCCTCACAGCGGCGCAGGGTGGTCACCTCCGACGGCGTCGACCTGCACGCGGAGGTGGTCGACGCCGACGAGCCGGGCGACCTCACCGTCGTGCTGGTGCACGGCTTCTGCCTGGACATGGGGACGTTCCACTTCCAGCGCCGGGATCTGCAGGGCCGCTACCGGATGGTGCTCTACGACCAGCCCGGCCACGGTGGCTCGGGGCGGCGGCCGCGTGGGGAGTACACGCTGGAGTCGCTCGGGCTGGCGCTGCGCAACGTGATCGAGGAGCTGGTGCCGACCGGGCGGATCGCGCTGGTCGGGCACTCCATGGGTGGTATGACGATCATGGCGCTGGCCGAGCAGTGGCCGGCGCTGTTCGCCGAGCGGGTGGCCGGTGTGGTGTTCATCTCCACCTCGGCCGGCCGCCTGGAGCAGGTGAACTTCCGGTTCCCCGACGTGTTCGCCCGGTTCCGCACCCCGATCTCGCCGCTGGTCCGCACCGCCGGTCCGATGACGGCGGCGGTGGTGGACCGGGCCCGGCACGCGTCGACGGACCTGGCCTGGCTGGTCACCCGCAAGTACGGGTTCGGGCCGGCCCGGCCCAGCCCCAGCCTGGTGTCCTACGTGGAGCGGATGAACTCCAAGACCTCCAGCGACGTGATGGCCCGGTACCTGCGGACGCTGTACTCACACTCCCGACTGGTCGTGCTCAGCGCCCTGGTGGATCTTCCCGTACTGGTGATCTGCGGCGACCACGACTTCCTCACTCCGCTGGAGGATTCGAAGGTGATCTGTCGCGTGCTTCCCGATGCCGAGCTCGTGGTCGTGCAGGGCGGTGGCCACGTCGCGTTGCTGGAGTACCCCGATGAGGTGAACGAAGCGTTGAACGGCTTCCTGGGCAAACTCGGCGGTGGTCATGCGTGAGGTGCGTTGCCCGACCGTCGCCGACACCCGCACGCTGGGCCGGGCGCTGGCGCGGCTGCTGCGCGCGGGTGACCTGGTGATCCTCACCGGCCCGCTGGGCGCCGGCAAGACCGCCTTCGCCCAGGGCGTCGGCGCGGGGCTCGGCGTGCTCGGCGCGGTCACCTCCCCGACGTTCGTGATCGCCCGGGTGCACCGCCCCGACCCGGCTCGCGGCGACCTTCCCATGGTGCACGTGGACGCGTACCGCCTCGGCGCGGTGGCCGACCCGCGCGCCGAGGTGGACGACCTCGACCTGGACGCGTCCGTGGAGGACTCGGTCACCCTTGTCGAGTGGGGTGAGGGCATCGCCGAGCGGCTCGCCGAGGACTACCTCGAGGTCCGCATCGATCGGCGCGACGACGAGGCCCGGCTGGTCCACCTGGTCGGGCACGGAGCGGGCTGGGCGGGCCGGCTGGAGAGCCTCGATGCCGGCCGGGTCGGCCTGCCCGGTTAGGCTCGTGCCCGTGCTGGTGCTCGTGCTGGACTCGGCAACGCCCGCGGTGACCGCGGCGCTGGCCCGTATCGGATCAGGCCCCGGTGAGCCGGTCGACCTCCTCGCCACCCGGGTCACCGTGGACGCCCGGGCACACGCCGAGTTGCTGGCGCCGCAGGTGCAGGCGGTGCTCGACGCTGGCGGGGTGACGCCCGCGGAGTTGTCCGCGGTGGTCGCCGGTGTCGGGCCCGGTCCGTTCACCGGGCTGCGGGTCGGCCTGGTCACGGCGGTCGCCCTGGGGCAGGCGCTGAGCATCCCGACGTACGGCGTGTGCTCGCTCGACGCCGTCGCCTTCGGGCAGCGCGGGCGGGTCCTGGTCGCCACGGATGCCCGCCGCAAGGAGGTGTACTGGGGCTGCTACGCCGACGGCGTACGGCTGACCGGCCCGGACGTAAACCGCCCCGAGGCCGCGGCGCGCCGGGCGGCCGAGCTTGCGATGGAGCGCGCGGTCGGCGACGGCGCGCTGCGCTACGCCGAGGTGCTCGACGTGCCGGTCGCCGGGGAGCCGCGCTACCCGCAGGCCGCCGCACTCGCCGCGCTCGCCGCGGACCGGGTGCGCGGCGGTGCCCCGAGCGAACCGCTCACCCCGCTGTACCTGCGCCGCCCGGACGCCACCGTGCCCGGGGAGCGCAAGCCGGTCCGCACGTGATGGCCACCGGCGTCACCCTGGCCCGGATGCGGTGGTGGCACATCGACGAGATCGTGCGGATCGAAGCGGATCTGTTCGGCCCGGAGCAGTGGTCGGCCGGGATGTTCTGGAACGAACTCGCCAACGGCCACCACTACCTGGTCGCGTTGGACGACGCCGGCCGGGTGCTGGGCTACGCCGGCCTGTCGGCGACCCCGCCGGACGAGGCCTGGGTGCAGAACATCGCGGTGCGCTCCGACGCCCAGCGCCGCGGCGTGGGGCGGGCGCTGCTCGAGGCGTTGCTCGTGCAGGCCCGCCGGCTGGGCTGCCGGCGCACGCTGCTGGAGGTCGCCGTGGACAACGGGCCGGCGCAACGCCTGTACGACAGTTTCGGCTTCACCACCGTCGGCGTTCGGCGCGGTTACTACCAGCCCAGCAACACCGACGCCATGGTGATGCTGCGGATCGAGGAGGGCTGATGGAGCCACTGGTACTGGGCATCGAGACGTCCTGCGACGAGACCGGCGTCGGCGTCGTGCGGGGGCACACGCTGCTCGCCGACGCGGTGGCGTCAAGCGTGGCGGAGCACGCCCGCTTCGGCGGCGTGGTGCCGGAGGTGGCGAGCCGGGCGCACCTGGAGGCGATGGCCCCCACCGTGGCGCGGGCCCTGGACACCGCCGGGGTCACGCTGGCCGATGTGGACGCCATCGCGGTCACCGCCGGCCCGGGGCTCGCCGGCGCACTGCTGGTCGGCGTGGCTGCCGCCAAGGCGTACGCCCTCGCCGCCGGCAAGCCGCTGTACGGGGTGAACCACCTCGCCGCCCATGTGGCGGTGGACACGCTGGAGCACGGCCCGCTGCCGGAACCGGTGATCGCGCTGCTGGTCTCCGGTGGGCATTCGTCGCTGCTGCGGGTGGACTCGCTGGCCGGCGGCGTCATCCCGATGGGTGCCACCATCGACGACGCGGCGGGGGAGGCGTTCGACAAGGTCGCCCGGCTGCTCGGCATGCCGTTCCCGGGTGGGCCGCCGATCGACCGGGCGGCGCGCGAGGGCACGGTCACGATTGCGTTCCCCCGCGGCCTGACCGGGCCGCGCGACTCCGCGGAGCACCGCTTCGACTTCTCCTTTTCCGGCCTGAAGACCGCGGTGGCCCGCTGGGTGGAGGCGCGGGAGCGGGCCGGTGAGCCGGTGCCCGTGTCGGATGTGGCGGCGAGCTTCCAGGAGGCGGTGTGTGACGTCCTCACCGCAAAGGCGGTGGACGCGTGCCGGCAGGCCGGCATCGACACGTTGGTGATCGGCGGCGGGGTCGCGGCGAACTCGCGGCTGCGCGCGCTGGCCGAGCAGCGCTGCGCCGCGGCCGGCATCGCGCTGCGGGTGCCGCGGCCGGGGCTGTGCACCGACAACGGCGCGATGGTCGCGGCGCTCGGGTCGCACCTCGTGGCCGCCGGTGCGGCGCCGGGGCGGCTCGATCTGCCCGCGGACTCAGCCATGCCCGTCACTTTGGTGACGGCGTGACGTCCGGCGGTGTAGCGTCCGGCGGCGTGATAGTGCGCATGTGGGAAGCCCGCGCCCACCCGGAGGGCCTGGCCGAGCTGCTGTCCTGGGTCTGCGACACGGCGTTGCCGGCGATCGAGGTGGACCCGCTGCACGTGTCGAGCGAGGTCTACTCCTCGACCGATTCGCGGGTCGTGGTGATCTCCAAATGGCGGGGAAGTTCACCCCCGCCGCTCGCGGATCCGCCCGGCCACCTGATGGCCCGCCCGCCGCACGCCTGGGACTTCGCGCCCGTCGACCGCTGAGGACGGACCGGCACGGGCGGAAACTGAGAGGCGGCGGGCGGCTGCCGCCCGTACCGTCGGTTGCGCCATGAAAACCTTCCCCGTGCCCGACCCGGGCGAGCCCGACTGCGCCTCGGCCGGCCGCTACCTGTGGTGGCTGGCGCGGGTGCACGCCGCCACGTTGGCGGCCGGAATGGCGATGGGCATCCTGTGGATGGTGGCCCAGGCGCTGATGCCGGCCGCCGTGGGTGCCGCAATCGACGCGCTCAGCCGCCGCGACAACGCCGCCCTGAGGACCGCCACGCTGGTCCTGCTCGGACTCGGCGTCACCCAGACGGTCGCCGGCCTGATGCGCCACCGGTTTGCCGTGACCAACTGGCTCGGTTCGGCGTACCGCACCGTGCAGGTCACCGTGCGCCAGGCCACCCGGCTCGGCGCCACGCTGCCGCGACGGGTGGTGACCGGCGAGGTGGTCAGCATCGGCACCGCCGACATCGAGCACCTGGGCAACGCCATGGACGTGGTGGCCCGCGCCGCGGGCGCGGTGGTGGCGATCATCGTGGTCGGGGTGGTCCTGCTCGGCACCTCCGTCCCGCTGGGTCTGGTCGTGATCGTGGGCGTGCCCGTGCTGGTCGGCCTGGTCGGGCTGCTGCTGCGCCCGCTGCACCGCCGCCAGCAGTACCACCGGGAGCTGTCGGGTGAGCTGACCAACCGCGCCGCCGACATCGTGTCCGGTCTCCGGGTGCTGCGCGGCGTCGGTGGCGAGGCGGCGTTCGCCGGCCGCTACCGGGCCGAGTCGCAGCAGGTGCGCGACGCCGGGGTACGGGTCGCGAAGGTGGACTCGTACCTGGAGGCCGCCCAGGTGCTGCTCCCGGGCGTGTTCATCGCGCTGGTGACCTGGCTCGGTGCCCGTTTCGCCCTTTCCGGTGCGATCACCGCCGGCGAGCTCGTCGCGTTCTACGGGTACGCGGCGTTCCTGGTGTTTCCGCTCCGCACTCTGACCGAGGCAGCGGACAAGCTGACCAAGGGCCACGTCGCGGCCCGGCGCGTGGTGGAGCTCCTGGCGCTGCGGCCGGAGGTGGCCGACCCGGCCGACCCGGCGCCGCCGCCGCGGCGGCACAACCTGACCGACCCGGACTCGGGTGTGGTGGTCGAGGAGGGCAGCTACACCGCGATCGCGGCGGCGCTGCCCACCGATGCCGCGCTCATCGCCGACCGGCTCGGGCGGTATCTGCCCGACTCCGGCGCCCGGCTGGACGGGGTGCCCCTGGCCGATCTTGCGGTCGCCGCCGTACGGGATCGGATCCTGGTGGCTGACAACGACGCCCGCCTCTTCGGCGGCCGACTGCGGGACCAGCTCGCGCCGGACGGCCGGAACCTGTCCGCGGCCATCGACGCGGCGTCGGCGCAGGACATCATCGACGCCCTGCCGGACGGGCTGGAGACCGAGGTGGCCCAGCGGGGGCGGGAGTTCTCCGGCGGGCAGCAGCAGCGGCTGCGGCTGGTACGGGCGCTCGTGGCGGACCCGCCGGTGCTCATCCTGGTGGAGCCGACCAGCGCGGTGGACGCGCACACCGAGGCCCGCATCGCCGAGCGGCTGCGCGCGGTGCGCAGTGGGCGTACCACGGTGGTGTGCACCACGAGCCCGCTGCTGCTCGACGCGGCCGACACCGTCCTCTACGTCGAGCGCGGCCGGGTGGTGGCGGCCGGGCCGCACCGGGCGCTGCTCACCGCGGAACCCCGCTACGCGGCCACCGTGACCCGAGGGGAGGACACGTGATCCTGCCGGTCGCCACCGGCGCCCAGGTGGGCGCGCACGCTCGGAAGCTCGCCCGTGCGCACCGCGGTCAGCTCGCGGTCGTGATCGGGCTGCACGCCCTCGCCGCCAGCAGCGGCCTGGTCACGCCGCGCCTGCTCGGCAGCCTCGTCGAGGGCATCCAGGGTGGCACCACGCGATCCGCCGTGGACCGCATCGCCCTGATGATCGCCGCGTTCGTGGTGGTGCAGGCGGTGCTGCAGCGCTTCGCGGCGTTCGCCTCGGGGCGGTTCGGCGAGCGGGTGCTCGCCGAGCTCCGGGAGGACTTCATCGAGCGGGTCATGGCGATCCCGCTGTCCACGGTGGAGCGCGCCGGCACCGGGGATCTGGTCACCCGGGCGTCGCGCGATGTCAGCGCGCTGTCCACGACGGTGCGCTTCGGCGTGCCGTACACGCTGATCGCGCTTGTGACGTGCGCGTTCACCATCGGCGCGATCGTGCTGGTCGCGCCGATCCTGCTGCTGCCCAGCCTGGTGGTGGTGCCCGTGCTGTGGGGCACGACCCGGTGGTACCTGCGCCGCGCGGGCGCCGGGTACCTGCGGGAGAACGCCGCCTATGCGGACCTGACCGAAGGGCTCTCCGAGACGGTCGAGGGCGCCCGCACGGTGGAGGCACTGCGGCTCGCGCAGCGGCGCAGGCAGCGCACCGATGACGACATCCGCCGGTCCTACGCCGCGGAGCGGTACACCCTGCGCCTGCGCACGATCTACTACCCGGTGACGGAGATCTGCTACGTCGTGCCGGTGGTGACCACCCTGCTCGCCGGTGGGTGGTTCGTGGCGCAGGGCTGGGTGACGCTTGGTGAGGTGACCGCGGTGACCCTCTACGTCGGCCAGCTTGTCGTTCCGCTGGACCGGGTGCTGTCGTGGCTGGACCACCTGCAGGTCGGCGCGGCGTCGCTGGCCCGGCTGCTGGGCGTCGCGCACGTGCCGCCGGACCGGACACCCGGTGCCGCACGCCCCGACGGTGAACTGGTGCTCGCCCGTGACGTCCGCTACGCCTACGTCGAGGGTCGCGACGTGCTGCACGGCATCGACCTGCGGATCGAGCCGGGGGAGCGGCTGGCGATGGTCGGCCCGTCCGGTGCGGGCAAGTCGACGCTCGGCCGGCTGCTGGCCGGTATCGACGGCCCCCGCACCGGGTCCGTCTCGGTCGGCGGTGTTCCCCTGGTGGAACTGCCGCTCGACGTGCTGCGCAGCCACGTCGCCCTGCTGACCCAGGAGCACCACGTCTTCGTGGGCACCGTGGCCGAAAACGTGTGCCTGGCCCGGCCGTCGGCGACCGAGGCGGAGGTTGCGCGGGCGCTGGCCGCCGTGGACGCGTTGGACTGGGTGTCGGCGCTGCCGGAGGGTCTTGCCACAGTGGTGGGCGCCGGTCGGCACCCGGTCTCCCCGGCGCAGGCACAGCAGCTTGCGCTGGCCCGTCTGGTCCTGGCCGACCCGCACACGCTGGTACTGGACGAGGCGACATCACTGATCGATCCGCGCGCCGCGCGGCACCTGGAGCGCTCGCTCGCGGCTGTGCTGCGCGGCCGGACCGTGGTGGCGATCGCGCACCGCCTGTTCTCCGCGCACGACGCGGACCGGGTCGCGGTGGTGGAGGACGGCCGGATCACCGAACTGGGCAGTCACGACGAGCTCGTCGCGGCCGGTGGGGCGTATGCGGCGTTGTGGGGGTCCTGGCACGGTGGGATGGATCGGGCCGACCCGGTCCGGTCCAGCGCTCCGTAGGGCGCGGCACGGCCGCGTGCCTGCGACGCGTGGGGGTCAGGGTGCCGCGATGCGGGCCTGCGCGGCGTCGGTGAGGCGGACCAGGTCGGTCGGGGCGAGTTCGATCTCCAGGCCGCGACGTCCTGCGGACACGAAGATGGTTTCGTGCTCCGCCGCTGAGGCGTCGATCACGGTGGGTAGCCGCTTGCGTTGGCCCAACGGGCTGATGCCGCCCAGGACATAGCCGGTGGTGCGCTCGGCGAGACCAGGATCGGCCATGCTGGCCCGCTTGCCGCCGAGCGCTCCGGCGAGCGCCTTGAGATCCAACGACCCGCCCACCGGGACGACCGCCACGGCGAGGCCGGTGTCGGCCTGCACCACGAGCGTCTTGAAGCACCGCTGCACCGCCACGCCGAGGGCAGCGGCCGCCTCGGCACCGTACGACTCGGCGCGCGGGTCGTGGTGGTACGCGTGCACCTGGTGGGTGATCCGCTCGCGGGTCAGCAGCGCAATCGCCGGTGTGCCCTTCGCCGGGCCAGACCTACCTGCCACGCGGGGCAGGATATCGGGCACCCACCTGCCTCACGTAATGGACGCAGGATGGCGGCGCGGGTGGCCATCAGTACCGCCTCGGTAGCACTCAGTGATTGATGGACGCAAATACATAATCGAATCGTGCTTGCATGCTTGCCGCTGGTGCACCGATCCGCACTATTGTGGCTAATGCTGGCTAGCGGCGCGCCGGGTTGGCCGCAGCATTGCCAAGTGTCGATCCAGACCGTGCCGGGTCCTATGGCTGGGAGTCCCCGAATGCGCCTGTTCAACGATCGTTCCGCGTCGCCGGTGGCCGTCGCGGAATCGTCGCCGGCCGTCCGCAGGCGTCGGGGGCGGTGGTTGCGTCGGGTGCTGGCCGCCGGGCTGGTCGCCGCGTCCGTGCCGGCGGTGGTCCTCGCGCAGCGCTCCGCCGACGCCGCCGCGGTGGATCCGACCGCCTACTACGCGGTGGTGGCAAAGCACAGTGGCCGGGCGTTGACCGTGGGGTCGGCGCTCGACGGCGCGAACGTCGTGCAGCAGACGCGCGCCGACGCACCGTCCCAGCAGTGGCGCTTCGTGGCCACCGCCGACGGCCACTACAAGATCCTCAACCGGGGCAGCGGCAAGGCCCTCGACGTCTTCGGCCAGAGCCTGCTGGACGGCGCCGCGATCACCCAGTGGACCGACAACAGCGGCGCGAATCAGCAGTGGCGCCTGGTCGACGTGGCCGGTGGCGGGGTCCAGATCGTGTCGCGGCACAGCGGCAAGGTTGTCGACGTGTTCGACGAGAGCCGGCTGGACGGGGCGAAGGTCACGCAGTGGTCTGGCAACGGGCGACCCAATCAGCAGTGGACGCTGACCCGCCTGGGCGGCACCGGCCCAACCGCGGGTCCGGGCACCCCGCCGGGCACTGTGCCGTCCGCTCCCGGCGCTTTCGTGCACCCGGGCATCGGCTACAACCGGGCCGACCTGGACTGGTTGAAGGCCAATCTCAGCGTGGAGCCCTTCAAGACCGCCTACGACGGCTTGACGCGGGATACCCGGTCCTCGCTCAGCTACGTGATGAAAGGTCCGTTCCCCGATGTGGGGCGCTCGCCTGACATCCACCTCGGTGAATACCGAAATGACATGGACGCCGTTTTCAACCTGGCGTTGATGTGGTACTTCACCGGTAACGCGGAGTACGGCGCCAAAGCCACCGGGATCATCCGGGCCTGGGCGACGACGCAGAAGGAGTTCACCGGCTCGGAGCCATACCTGAGCATCGGCGACTACATCAACCGCAGTGTCGGAGGCGCCGAGATCCTGCGTGGCACGTACCCCGGGTGGACGGCCGCGGACACGGCGGTGGTCAAAAAGTACTTCACCGACCTGTACTGGCCGAGGTTCCACATCGGCGGCGACCGCGGCCCACTCAGCCAGGTGCGCTCGGCCAACCAGGGTGCGGGTCAGATTCAGGGCGCCATGGCCGTTGCCGTGTTCATCGACGACCGGGCCAAGTTCAACCAGGTCGTCGACGCCTTCCTCACCGACCCGGCGGGCGGCATCCGGAACTCCCTGCCCAACGGTCAACTCGGCGACACCGGCCGCGACCAGGGGCACGCCTACGGTGAACTCAAGAGCCTGGCGTACGCGGCGGAGGTTGCCTGGAAGCAGGGCGTTGACCTGTTCGCGGCGGAGGACAACCGGCTGCTGGCGGCATCGGAGTACTTCGCCGACTACAACCTCGGCGGGAACCCCCCGTTCATCCAGGCGGGGACCAGCTACGGCCTGTACACCTCGATCGGCGGTCCGCGCTGGATTCCGCCGTACAACGACGCACTCGACATCATCCACACGGCGTACGTGGTGCGGAAGGGCATGGCCGCCCCCCGCACCACCGAGCTGCGGGCCAGAGTCAAGGAATCCCGCGAGTCGATGATGTACCGCCGCGATGTGGACCGCTCCGTGGCCACGGTGGCCCGGCCGAGTTGGAGCCCGCCGGTCGGCACTCCGGCCACGGCCCTGACCAGCGCCGATCTGGGCGACGCTGGGGTCAAGGGCAGCGTGCGACGCGACAACGGCGTCTGGACGCTGCAGGGTGCCGGGGGCGGCCACGAGCGCGGGTTCGCCTTTGCATACCAGCCGCTGACCGGGGACGGGACGATCACCGCTCGGGTCGCCGACCGTGGCGCCAACTCGGCGGCGGTCAACGCCGGGCTCATGCTGCGGCGGAGCCTGGACGCCAAGCCCGCCGACTTTGTCCACCTCCGGCTCTTCGGCAACGGCGGCGGGCAGGTGTTCTGGCGGGGCGGCCGGGGGATCATCAACGGCAACTACATCAACTACCCGGCCGCCAACGGGACATACTGGCTGCGACTGTCCCGCCGGGGCGACTACGTGTACGGCTACTCGTCGCCCGACGGCATCCACTGGTCGCCCACCTCCAACGTGCTGTACAGCGGGATGCCGGCAACCGTGTACGTCGGCCTCGCGACAACCTCTGGTGACCCCGCAACCCTGAACACGGCGACGTTTGACAACGTGTCCATCGGAGGCCGCACCGGCTAGGCAACCGCACCGGCTAGGCAACCGCGGCGCTGGGCGGGGGCGGCGGTACGGCCCGGCACAGCCACGCGGCGGGGGCGCCGGCGACCCGGGTGAGCACCAGTGTGGCCTCGGCGTCACCGGCGAGCCGGAGTTCCCGCCGCAGCCACTCCACGTCCAGCGCCGATCCGCGCTTGGCGATGGTGAGCCGACCGATGCCGTGCGCGCGCAGCGCCGCGCGCATCTTCTTCACCGCCACCGGGACCGCCTCGAAAATCTCGTACACCCGGGCGAACGGGGTGGCGACCGGCGCCGCGGTGTAGAGGTACGCGATGGCCGGGTCGGCGATCGTCGCCCCGATGGAGGCGGCGAGCTCGGCGATCAGATGCGCCCGGACCACCGCCCCGTCCGGGTCGTACAGGTAGCGGCCGGGTGGTGCCACCTCGGCTTCGGCGGTGCCCGACCCGGTCAGCTCGTACGCCGCGTCGCCGCGCAGCACCGTGGCGCGCCGCGGGGTTGCCGCGAGCGGGCCGCACCACAGCGCGGCTTCGACGACATCCCAGTCCACCGATACCCACTCGGCCTCCACGCCCGGCGGGATCAGCGCGTGGTCGATGCCCGGGGCCAGCTTGAGCACCGTGTGCGGCACGCGGGCGGGAAGCCCCAGCACGAAGTCCCACGGAGGGGAGTACGCGGCCGGGGAGAAGACCCGCCGCCCGCCGGTGGTGCGCCGGGCCGGGTCGCAGAAGACGGCTGCCACGTCGTGCAGATCGACGGCCTGCGCTTGCACCGCGAGTACTTCGACCCGGCCAGGATGCACCTCGGCGTTGATCCGGGCGATCGCCGCGGTGCCCGGATCGGCCTCGACCGCACGGACCCGCAGGCCGGCACGGGCCATCGCCAACGTATCGGCGCCGATCCCGCAGCCCAGGTCGGCGACGAGCGGTTCGGCCGAGGTGGCGGGCCGCGCCCCCTCCCCGGGGGCGGGCGGTCCCGGGGCCCCTTGGCCGGGCGCTGCGGTGGTCGCCGGGGCGGGCACGCCCAGCGCCGTGGCCAGCCGGGCCGCCCGGCGGGTCGCGACGATGCCGCGGGTGGCCTGCTCCAGCCCGGTGCGGGTGAAGAACATCCGGTCGGCGTCCGGGCCGAACTTCGCCCTGGCCCGCTGTCGCAGCGCGACCTGGGTGAGTGCCGCGCCGGCCAGCCCGGCGTCGAATCCGGCGGCGCGCATGGCCGAAGCCGCGGCCAACGGGTCCTGCGCCGGCAGGCGCGCGGCCAGCGCGAGGGCCCGTACCCCGTCCGGGGTGCGGAGCCGGTCCGCGGACTCATCCGGCATTTGAGAGACTTCCCGCGCACGTCACGAGATGGACACAGTACAGAAACGCCAGTCGACAGTGCGGTGCCACCTGTGCAGTGTTGCTCCTGACACAGATGTCGCTATGACAGCGCTGTCACAATTGATGGAGGAACCATGGGGTTTTCGCGACGGGTTGCAATCGCCGCCGTCAGCGTCGTGACGATGTTGCCGTTGGCCGCCTGC
This sequence comes from Micromonosporaceae bacterium, assembly GCA_035296325.1. Lineage (GTDB taxonomy): Bacteria > Actinomycetota > Actinomycetes > Mycobacteriales > Micromonosporaceae > DATHBD01. The sequence continues at coordinate 87,070 of DATHBD010000032.1, forward strand.
GGTGGTGACGGTGGTGGGGGCGACACCGGCAGCGGCAATAGCGCGAGCAAGGACGTCGAGGTGTTCACCTGGTGGGCCGACGGCGGCGAGAAGGCCGGCCTCGACGCGCTGACCACCGTGTTCGGCACGGCCTGCTCGGGCCAGAAGTTCGTCAACGGCGCGGTCGCCGGCGGCGCCGGCTCGAACGCCAAGCAGGTGCTGGCGTCCCGGCTGGCGCAGAGCAACCCGCCGGACACGTTCCAGGCGCACGCGGGTGCCGAGCTGAGTGACTACATCAACAACGGCCAGGTCGAGGACCTGAGCGCGCAGTACAAGGAGTGGGGCCTCACCGACGCCTTCCCGAAGGGTCTGATCGACAACCTGACGGTGCAGGGCAAGATCTACTCGGTGCCGGCCAACATCCACCGCGCCAACGTGGTCTGGACCAACAAGACCGTGCTGGCCAACGCGGGCATCACCGCGGTCCCCGGCACGCTCGACGAGTTCTTCGCCGACCTGGACAAGGTCAAGGCCAAGGGCATCGCCGCGCCGCTCGCGCTCGGTAAGGACTGGACCCAGCTCATGCTCTTCGAGTCGGTCCTGATCACGAACCTGGGGCCGGACAAGTTCACCAAGCTGTGGACCGGTGAGACCGACTGGGCCGGTGCGGACGTCACGAAGTCGATCAATGACTACGCCAAGCTGCTTACGTACACCAACAAGGACCGGGACACCCTGGACTGGACCGACGCCGAGAAGTTGGTCATGGACGGCAAGGCCGCGTACCAGCTGATGGGTGACTGGGAGGCCGCGGACCTCGACGCCAAGGGCTTCAAGGACTACGGCTACTTCGCGTTCCCCGGCAACGGCGACGCCTACCAGTGGCTGGCCGACTCGTTCGTGTTGCCGAAGAACGCCAAGAACGCCGAGGGCACGAAGTGCTGGCTGAAGACGGTCGGCAGCGCCGCGGGTCAGAAGGCGTTCAACACGAAGAAGGGTTCGATCCCGGCGCGCACCGACGCGAGCTCGGGCGACTTCCCGAAGTACCAGCAGGACGCCATGGCGGACTGGAAGAAGGACAACCCCGTGCCGTCCTGCGCGCACGGTGCCGGCTGCTCGCAGGGTCTGCAGGGCGCGTTCAGCTCGGCGATGGGCAAGTTCTCCAGCGACGGTAACGTCGCCGGATTGCAGGCCGCGCTCGTCGCGGGAGCGAAGCAGAACATCAAGAAGTAGATTTCCCGCAGGCGTGCTGCAGCCTGGCCCGGTCGGGTGGAGCGAATCCACCCGACCGGGCCAGGCTGACTGCCTATCGACCGTTCGAGGATCGGAGAGCTGAGACCATGCGCAGGTTCAGGCAGTGGGGGCCGGGTCTCCTCCTGATCTCGCCGTCGCTGATCCTGCTGGCCATTTTCGTGTACGGGTTGATCATCTGGACGGGCAAGCTCTCGCTGACCGACCAGCACAACGCGCTGCCGTCCAACGGCTTCGTCGGGCTGCAGAACTACACGGACCTGTTCACCAGTGACATCAACGACCGCTTCGTCCACTCGACGAAGAACCTGGCGATCTTCACCGTCGTCTTCATGGTGGGCACCATGCTGATGGGCCTGCTCTGGGCGTTCCTGCTGGAGCGCGGCGTACGCGGCGAGGGCGTGTTCCGGACCATCTACCTCTTCCCGATGGCGGTGTCGTTCATCGCCTCCGGCGTGGTGTGGCGCTGGTTGATGAACTCGTCCACCGGCGAGAACGCGGGCGGGCTCAACTGGATCTTCGGACAGCTGCACCTGACGTTCCTGCAGAGTGGCTGGTGGACCAACCCGACCTGGGGCATGTCCGCGATGGCGATGCCGGCGATCTGGCAACTGTCCGGGTACGTGATGGCGCTCTTCCTCGCCGGCTTCCGGGGCATCCCGGCGGAGCTCAAGGAGGCAGCCGTCGTGGACGGCGCGAGCACGTACCGGATGTACCGCCACGTGATCTTCCCGCAGCTCACCCCGGTCGCGCTCTCCGCGTTGATCATCGTCGGCCACATGTCGATGAAGATGTTCGACCTGATCATGTCGGTATCCGGCGCCCAGTGGCTCACCGAGGTGCCGGCCGTGTACGTCTGGCAGACGCTGCTCACCAGCGACTACGCGAAGGCCGCGGCCATCTCGATCATCCTGCTGCTGCTCGTGGCGATCGTGATCGTGCCGTACCTGATTCACACGACGAGGGTGGAGCGACGCTCATGACGACAACGACCGGTGTGGTGCCGGCGCCACCCGTCGAAGGCGTGGACCTGTCCCGCCGGCGCACCCGCCGCGACCGCACCCCGAAGTCAGCGGTCGGCACCGCGGTGAAGTACGGGCTGCTGCTGTTCTTCCTGCTGCTCGTGCTGATGCCGGCGTATGTGCTGGTCGTGACGAGCTTCAAGGCCGGCAACGACATCGGGGTCACCGGGCAGTGGAACCTGCCCACCCGGTGGACCACGGCCTCCTGGGAGAAGGCCTGGCTCTCGCTCGGCCCGTCCTTCGTCCGCACGTTCCAGCTCGCCATCCCGGTCGCGATCATCTCCTCGCTGATCGGGGCGGCGAACGGGTTCGTGCTGTCCCGCTGGCGCTTCCCCGGCGCGGACACGGTCTTCACGCTGATCCTGTTCGGCATGTTCATCCCGTACCAGGCGGTCATGATCCCGCTGCGGCAGATCGTCACCACGATCGGGCTCCCGCCGGGCATCCCGACGCTGATCTTCGTGCACATCGTGTACGGCATCCCGATCTGCACGCTGATCTTCCGGAACTACTACGCGACCACGGTCCCGGAGGAGTTGATGGAGGCGGCCCGGGTGGACGGCTCCGGCCTGCTGCGGACGTTCGCCTCGATCATCCTGCCGATCTCCGCCCCGGGCTTCGTGGTCACGGTGATCTGGCAGTTCACCTCGGCGTGGAACGACTACCTCTTCGCGATCTTCCTGTCCAACACCCGCAACGGGCCGATCACCATCGCGCTGAACGCCCTCGCCGGCGCCCAGTCACCGGACTACGCCGCGTCCATGGCGGGGGCGCTGATCACGTCGCTGCCCACGCTGATCGTGTACGTGGTGCTCGGCCGCTGGTTCATCGGCGGACTGATGGCCGGCTCGGTCAAGAGTTGACGTGTCCGCGCGGGTACGTGTCCACGTGCCCGCGCGGGCGACGCGCTGGCACTCTCCTTGACGGAGTGCCAGCCATCGGCATAATCTCGCGTTAGCACTCTCCCCGTGAGGGTGCCAGACGCCGCGATGGCATGACATCGTGGTGTTCACGCTGGACGGTGCCGGCACCCGCGACGACGGACCCGCCCAGCGCTCTGAGGTACACATACCAGATACCCCAGGAGGGTATGCCCGTGACTACCGCGACAAAGGTTGCGATCAAGCCGCTTGAGGACCGCATTCTGGTCCAGGCAAACGAGGCCGAGACCACTACGGCGTCGGGCATCGTGATTCCGGACACTGCCAAGGAGAAGCCCCAGGAGGGCACCGTTCTCGCCGTCGGCCCCGGCCGTTTCGACGAGAAGGGCAACCGGGTCCCGGTCGACGTCAAGGTCGGTGACACCGTCCTGTACTCCAAGTACGGCGGCACCGAGGTGAAGTGGGGCGGCGACGAGTACCTGGTGCTCTCCGCCCGTGACGTGCTCGCGGTCATCGAGAAGTGACCAACTAAAGCGACGCAGTTCTACCGCCCCGGCCCCGAGCGCAGCGCGCCCAGGCGCCGGGGCGGTATTGCGTGTGAGAGGACAGCAACATATGGCAAAGATCCTGAGCTTCTCCGACGACGCGCGGCACCTGCTCGAACACGGCGTGAACGCGCTGGCTGACGCCGTCAAGGTGACGCTGGGCCCGAAGGGGCGCAACGTCGTCCTGGCCAAGAAGTTCGGTGCCCCGACCATCACCAACGACGGCGTGACCATCGCCAAAGAGATCGAACTCACCAACCCGTACGAGAACCTCGGCGCCCAGCTGGTCAAAGAGGTCGCCACCAAGACCAACGACGTGGCCGGCGACGGTACGACGACGGCCACGGTGCTCGCTCAGTCCATGGTCCGCGAGGGTCTGCGGAATGTGACCGCCGGCGCCAACCCGGCATCGCTCAAGCGCGGCATCGAGGCGGCGGTGGCCGCCGTCTCCGACGCGCTGAAGGAGAAGGCGACCGAGGTCAACAGCCGCAGCGAGATCGCTTCGGTGGCCACCGTGTCGGCCCAGGACGCCGCGATCGGCGAGCTCATCGCCGAGGCGATGGAGAAGGTCGGCCGCGACGGCGTCATCACGGTCGAGGAGGGCTCGACCCTCGGGACCGAACTCGAGGTGACCGAGGGGATGCAGCTCGACAAGGGCTTCATCTCCCCGCACTTCATCACCGACGCCGAGGCTGGCGAGGCGGTGCTGGAGGACACCCACATCCTGATCACCACGTCGAAGATCAGCGCGATCGAGGAACTCCTGCCGCTGCTGGAGAAGGTGCTCCAGACCAACAAGCCGCTGCTGATCATCGCTGAGGACGTGGACGGGCAGGCCCTGTCCACGCTGGTGGTCAACTCCATCCGCAAGACCATCAAGGTCGCCGCGATCAAGGCGCCCGCGTTCGGCGACCGCCGCAAGGCGATGCTGCAGGACCTGGCGATCCTGACCGGCGCCGAGCTGGTCGCCAGCGAGCTGGGGTACAAGCTGGACCAGGTCGGCCTCGAGGTGCTGGGCCGCGCCCGGCGCGTGGTCGTGGATAAGGAGACCACCACGATCGTGGAGGGCGCCGGCAACGCGTCCGACGTCTCCGCGCGGGTCGAGCAGATCCGCAAGGAGATCGAGGCGAGCGACTCCGACTGGGACAAGGAGAAGCTCCTGGAGCGGGTCGCGAAGCTCTCCGGTGGGGTCGCGGTCATCAAGGCCGGCGCCGCCACCGAGGTCGAGATGAAGGAGCGCAAGCACCGCATCGAGGACGCCATCTCGGCCACCCGCGCGGCGGTCGAAGAGGGCATCGTCCCGGGCGGCGGCGCAGCGTTGGCGCAGGTCGCACCCATCCTCAACGACGGGCTCGGCCTCTCCGGCGACGAGGCGATCGGGGTCTCGATCGTCCGCAAGGCGCTGGACGCCCCATTGCGGTGGATCGCCCAGAACGCCGGGCACGACGGGTTCGTCGTGGTGGCCAAGGTCCGCGAGATGGACTTCGGCTCCGGCCTCGACGCGGCCACCGGGGAGTACGGCGATCTGGTCAAGGCCGGCATCGTGGACCCGGTGAAGGTGACCCGCAGTGCGGTCGCCAACGCCGCGTCGATCGCCGCGCTCCTGCTGACCACCGAGACCCTGATCGTCGAGAAGCCGGCAGCTGCGGAGCCCGCTGCCGCCGGCGGCGGTCACGGCCACGGGCACTCGCACGGCCCGGGCTTCTAGCCCTCCCGGATCACCCGAAGGGTCGCAGCGGCTCCGCCGCTGCGACCCTTCGCCGTCTCCTCCCGCGATCTTGCACGTGTGCCTCGCGTTCTACCGCTTATGCGGGCTTTTGTCCGAGGCGCAACTGCAAGATCGCCGCGGGTGGGGCGGGGTGGGGGAGACTTTGGGGGTGGAGACCGGGTTGCGGGGTAGGGCGGGGCTGGCCGGGGTAGCGGCGGCGGCGGTGGCGCTGGGCGTCGCGGAACTTGTCGCGGTGGTGACCGGGCCGCGCACCGCGCCGCTCGTGGCGGTCGGCGGGTTGATCATCGACAACGTGCCGGAGCCGCTCAAGGACTTCGCGATCAGCGTGTTCGGGGTGTACGACAAGGTCGCCCTGATCACCGGCACGTTGGTGCTGCTGGCCGCCTTCGCGGCCGGGCTGGGCATCCTCGGCCTGCGCGGCGTCTGGATCTGCTACGCCGGGATCACCGCGTTCGGCCTCCTGGGGGCGCTCGCCGCGGTCACCCGGCACGACGCCGGCCCGGCTGCGGCACTGCCCTCGATCGTCGGTACCGCCGCCGCGATCGCCCTGGCCTGGCTGCTGCTGCGGCCGGCGGCGGTGGCCGGGCACGACCGGCGACGCTTTCTGCGAATCGCGGGCGGCGCCCTGGGCGCTGCGGTGGTCGGAGGGCTGGCCGGGCGGTGGCTCGCCGCATCGCGCGGGGTCGCCGTGGAACGCGCCTCGGTCACCCTGCCCGCTGCCGCCGATCCGGCCCCGGCACTGCCAGCCGAGGCGGATCTGGGCCTGCGCGGGTTGACGCCCTTTGTCACCCCGACGGCCGATTTCTACCGCATCGACACCGCGATCGTGATACCGCAGGTGTCGCCCGAGACCTGGCGGCTGCGCATCCACGGCCGGGTCCGCAACCCGATCACCCTCACCTTCGAGGAGCTGCTGAACCGGCCGATGATCGAGCGGTACACGACGCTGAGCTGTGTCTCCAACGAGGTCGGCGGCGACCTGGTGGGGAACGCCCGCTGGCTGGGCGTCCCGCTGAAAAACCTGCTCGACGAGGTGGCTCCCGAGGAGGGGGCGGACCAGGTCGTCAGCCGGTCGGTGGACGGCTTCACAGCCGGCACCCCGACGGCTGCCCTGCGCGACGGGCGCGACGCGATGCTGGCGATCGCGATGAACGGCGAACCGCTGCCGGTGAAGCACGGGTTCCCGGTCCGGATGGTCGTGCCGGGGCTGTACGGCTACGTATCGGCGACGAAGTGGCTGGCCGAGCTGGAGCTGAGCAGCTTCGCCGACTTCGACGCGTACTGGATCCCGCGCGGCTGGGCGCAGCAGGCGCCGATCAAGACAAGTTCCCGGATCGACACGCCCCGGGTGTCCAGCGAGCCGCGGCCCGGCCCGGTCACGGTGGCCGGCGTGGCCTGGGCTCAGCGTCGCGGCATATCCCGGGTGGAGGTGCGGGTGGACGACGGCCCCTGGAACGAGGCCACGCTGGCCGCGGTGCCGTCCATCGACACCTGGCGGCAGTGGAGTTGGACGTGGCAGGCCACCGCGGGGTCGCACCGCCTCGCCGTGCGGGCCACCGACAACGCGGGCGAGGTGCAGACCGACCAGCGTCGCTCGCCGGCACCGGACGGATCCTCCGGCTGGCATGCCATCGAGGTCACCATCCGGTGACGACGTTCGCGGGGGCCGCGGTCACCGGCAGGGTGACCACAGCCCCCGCGAACGGAGGACGATCGGGCTTCAGGCGGACACGCGCCGGGTGGCGCGAGCCTCACGCGGCGGCACCGGCCGGTTGATCGGCATCTGGCGGGAAGGCTGCGGCTGGCGAACCGGCTGAGCCTGACGGGGAGCCGGCACGGGACGCAGGGGCTGGGTCGACAGGCCGTGCATCGGGTTGCTCCGCCCCACGTCGACCCGGCCTGCACCGGCGGGTGCCGGTGACACCGGCGCGGAGCGCTCCGGCGCGGTGCTCGGCGCGGGCACCGGCGGTACCGGCCGCGCGGTGACCGGGTGCAGACCGAGACGGCGCTCCAGGCGCACCACGTCGACCCGCCCGCCCCGCCGATCGACGCAGTCCTCCCAGCCGATCGAGAGCAGCCGGAGCCGCTCGGCCTCCGTGAAGCCACCCCAGACGCCGTACGGCTCACGTGTGGTCAGTGCCTGCGCGGCGCACTGCGCACGGACCGGGCACGCCCGGCACACGGCCTTGGCGGCATTCTCACGACGCCCGCGGGACGCGCCTCGCTCACCGTCCGGGTGAAAGAACTGCGCGCTGTCGCGCCCCCGGCACAGGCCTAGGCGCTGCCAGTCCCAAATGTCCGCGATCGGACCGGGCAGCCTGGTCACATTCGTCATACCGATACTCCTTCGGCGGCATTCGCCCAGGTGGACTGCGGGTGGGAGCGGCCACGGGAATGCGTGGCACGGGAGATCCGGAGCGACGTGGGGATGGGAATCGTCGTTTCCGTCAATTTCGAGTAACTCAATTCAGGCGAAACCACATCTTGAGTGGGCTGTTTCCGGTTGCGTCTCTGTGTAGAGAGGAGTTCCACGGTGCGTACGGTCCTGGTATGTGTCCGAACGCCGGTCGCGGCACAGACGATCGCGACAGCGGCGTCCCGACTTGGCGTGGCAAACGCGGTACGAACCGCTGTGACCATGGTGGAGGCGCTGGCTCGACTGGCGGAGCAGCCCGCTGATCTGGTGCTCGCCGACCCGGCGGTGTGCCGGCCGGACAGCGCGGAGTTCGCCCGTCGGGTGCTCGCGGCGTCGCCCGGGGCGACCGTCGTGTTCCTCGGCAGCGAGGATCCGCGATCGGCGCAGGCGGCGATCGCGGCCGGTGCCCGGGGCGTGATCCGGATGGACCTGGTCGAGCCGCTCACCACGCTGGCCAAGGCGGTGCTGCTGGTCCTGAGCCAACCGGTGACGCGCACCGAGTCCGGAGTGGCGCCGCAGGCGGCCCGCCATGGGCTCCCGCCGGGGGTGCAATCGACGGTCGGGCGCAACGGGATCGGCCCCCGCACCACGGTCGGGGGGCCACCGGCAGCGCGGACCCCACCCGGCGTCCTCCCCGGCGGCGCCGCGGCCGCCAGCCAGGCCGGCCAGCTGGGCCAGCCCGGTGGTGGCGGCGGCGTGCTCGGGGCCGCGGCGGTGCCGCAGCAGCGCGGTGACGTCACCAACGAGCCGCCACGGCGCCGGGTGGACCTGACCGAGCGCGAGCTGCAGGTACTGCGCGGGATGGCCGACGGCAAGAGCAACGCCGAGATCGGCCGGGACCTGTTCGTGTCGGAGGATACGGTCAAGACGCACGCTCGCCGGTTGTTCCGGAAGCTGGGCGCACGGGACCGGGCACACGCGGTGGCAGCAGCATTCCGCGCCGGGTTGGTGAGCTGAGCCGACGCACCTCGATATCGAGGTTCGTGGCTGCCAACGCGGTCCCTAGCATGCCGCGTCGGTACCCCAGCCGACGGCGGCCTAAACGACCGTGACGAGCGGCTTGATCGTCGGGTCTACCGGTCGCCGTCGTCGCTGGCGTCGGCGAGGGCGTCGTGCACGCCGTCCGCGTAACCGCGCGCGTACTCCCACGTGACGTAGTGATCGGGATCGGGGTCGTACGCCGGTTCATGTACCCGGGGTCGGCCGGAGGTGAGCAGGTGGCGCAGATTGCCCCGGAGCAGGTCCCAGTCGAAGAAGTGGGGCTCGTGGCAGTCCTCGCACTCGATCACCAGGCCGCGCACGCCGATCGGGGTCAGCAGCGCCTGGTAGATCTCCAGGTCGGCGAGGTCCTCAAGGACGTCCTGGCGCTCCGCCGTGCTCAGCGGGTCGCTCACGGCGTCGTCGATCCCCGCCGAGGGATCGGCCGGGTCTCCGGCGAACGGGTCCATGGGCTCCTCTTGCACGCCTCCACCGTAACCGGCCCGGCGCCGGCTGGGATGGCCCGGCCGGCCTTCCGGCGCATGTCAACCGTTTCACCTCGGCTGGGACCCGCGTCACACCTGCTCGGAGCACCCGGTCGGACCACCCGAGGTGCGCCGGAGGCCGCCGGAAAAGTCGGTACGATGAGTGCCACCCGCCGCCGGTCGATGGAGAGCTGGGACAACATATGGAGTTTTCGCCGCGTGCCGACCTGTCCGCCGGTCGGGTGGACCTGCCGCTCGGGCTGACCTTCGACGACGTGCTGCTGCTGCCCGCAGAGTCCGACGTCATCCCGAGCACCGTGGACACCTCGACCCGGCTGACCCGGAACATCACGCTCGCCATCCCGCTGGTCTCCAGCGCGATGGATACCGTCACCGAGGCCCGGATGGCGATCGCGATGGCCCGGCACGGCGGCATCGGCGTGCTGCACCGCAACCTCTCCATCGACGACCAGGCGCAGCAGGTCGACATGGTGAAGCGCTCCGAGGCGGGCATGGTGACCAACCCGGTCACCTGTACGCCGGAGGAGACGGTCGGTGAGGTCGACGCGCTCTGCGGCCGGTACCGCATCTCCGGTGTGCCGGTGACGGACAGCAGCGGCACCCTGGTGGGCATTGTCACCAATCGCGACATGCGCTTCGTCTCGGATCCGGCCACGCTGGTGCGCGACGTGATGACCCGGATGCCGCTGGTGACCGCCCGGGTCGGCGTGGCCAAGGCGGATGCGCTGGCGCTGCTGCGCCAACACAAGGTCGAGAAGCTCCCCATCGTCGACGAGGCCGACAAGCTCCGCGGGCTGATCACCGTCAAGGACTTCGCGAAGAGCGAGCAGTACCCGCATGCCACGAAGGACGACGCCGGACGGCTGCGCGTCGCCGCCGCGGTCGGGGTGGGCGAGGACTCGTACAAGCGCGCCCGCACCCTGATCGACGCGGGCGTCGACGTGATCATGGTGGACACCGCGCACGGCCACAACCGGGCTGTGCTCGAGATGGTGTCGCGGCTGAAGCGGGAGACCACCGTGGAGGTCGTCGGCGGCAACGTGGCGACGTACTCCGGTGCTCAAGCGCTGGTGGAGGCGGGCGCGGACGCGGTCAAGATCGGCGTTGGGCCCGGCTCCATCTGCACCACGCGCGTCGTGGCCGGCGTGGGCGTGCCGCAGGTCACCGCGATCATGGATGCCTCCCGCGCCTGCCGGCCGGCCAATGTGCCGCTCATCGGCGACGGCGGGGTGCAGTACTCCGGCGACATCGTCAAGGCGATGGTGGCCGGCGCCGACTCGGTGATGCTGGGTTCCCTGCTCGCCGGGTGCGAGGAGAGCCCCGGCGACCTGATCTTCATCAACGGCAAGCAGTTCAAGAGCTACCGCGGGATGGGGTCGCATGGAGCGATGCAGTCCCGGGCGCAGGGCCGATCCTTCTCCAAGGACCGGTACTTCCAGGACGACGTGCTCTCCGACGACAAGCTGGTTCCGGAGGGGGTCGAGGGCCAGGTTCCGTACCGTGGCCTCCTGGGCGCCGTGGCGCACCAGCTTGTGGGTGGACTGCGGGCGGGCATGGGGTACACCGGTGCCGGTACGATCTCCGCGCTGCACGAACGCGGCCGGCTGATCCGCATCACCACGGCCGGTCTCAAGGAGAGCCACCCGCACGACATCCACATGACGATCGAAGCGCCGAACTACCACTCGCGCTGACGCCGTCACCCCCTTTCCGCCGCGGTCACGGAGGACGAGCACGTCCCGGCGTGCGCTCCGTGACCGACAGCGAGTAGTGAGACAGGAGCCCCCATGCGTCAAGTGGTCGAGATCGGGCTAGGGAAGAACGCGCAGCGCTCGTACCACCTCGACGACATCGCCATCGTGCCCAGCCGGCGGACCCGTGACTTCGACGACGTCTCCACCGGTTGGCAGCTCGACGCCTACCCCTTCGGGATTCCGTGCATGGCGCACCCCTCGGACGCCACGATGAGCCCGGAGACGGTGATCGCGCTGGGCCGCCTCGGCGGCCTCGGCGTGCTCAACGTGGAAGGGTTGTGGTGCCGGTACAGCGATCCGACCAAGATGCTCGAGGAACTCGCCTCCCTGGACGAGGAGGCGCCCGCCACCCGTCGGCTACAGGAGATCTACGCCGAGGCGATCAAGCCTGAGCTGATCGCGGACCGGGTCAGGCAGATCCGCGGCGCCGGGGTCACCGTGGCGGTCCGGGTGTCGCCGCAGCACACCCTGGCCCTGGCCCCGGTGATCCTGGACGCGGGCGTGGACATCCTGGTCATCCAGGGCACCCTGGTCTCCGCCGAGCACGTCTCCACGGTCGACGAGCCGCTGAACCTCAAGGAGTTCATCGCCGACCTGGACCTCCCCGTGGTCGTCGGTGGCTGCACCAACTACCAGACCGCGCTGCACCTGATGCGTACCGGTGCCGCCGGCGTCATCGTCGGTGTCGGTGCGGACGAGTGGTCCACCACCGACCGGGTGCTCGGCATCCGGGTGCCGATGGCCACGGCGATCGCCGACGCCGCGGCGGCCCGGCGGGACTACCTCGACGAGACCGGCGGCCGGTACGTGCACCTCATCGCCGACGGTGACATCAAGACCTCGGGCGACATCGCCAAGGCGGTGGGGTGCGGCGCGGATGCGGTCATGCTCGGTGAGCCGCTGTCGCGCTGTGCCGGCGCCCCGGCCGGTGGTGCCTGGTGGCACCCGGTGGCCAGCCACCCGAGCCTCCCGCGCGGCTCGTTCGGCGTGGCGGAGCCCACCCTCGGGTCGCTGGAGCAGGTGCTCTACGGCCCGGCGGATGACGCCGACGGCGCACTCAACCTCTTCGGCGGCCTCCGCCGGGCGATGGCCAAGTGCGGATACCGCGACGTCAAGGAGTTCCAGAAGGTCGGCCTGATCCTGGACCACTGACCGGTACGACTCGCCCGCCCCCGGGCCTGGATCGGGGGCGGCCGGGTCAGCGGGGGAGGGCCTGCTGGAGCTCGGCCCGTAGCGCCGGAGTGAGCATCTCGCCGGCCTGCTTCGCCAGCCGCGCCATCTCGTAGCCGACCACGCCGATGTCGGCGTCGCGGCCCGCCAGCGTGGCCAGGATCGAACCATCCCGGATCGCCATCACCAGGAAGAATCCGCGGCCCATCTCGACCACCGTCTGGCGCACCTCGTCGGCGTCGAAGATCCGGGCCGCCCCGCTGGTGACGCTCATCAACCCCGAGGTGACCGCCGCGAGTTGGTCTGCGCTGTCCCTCGGGAGGTGCTCCGACATGGCGACCAGCAGCCCGTCGGAGGACACCACGACGGCGTGCGCCACGCCCGGGACCCGGTCGGTGAACGCGCTGACCAGCCAGCTCAGATCGCGGGCCTGTGAACTCAGCATCAGCGACTACGCTCCTCAGTTCCCGCCGGGGGACGTGCTGGCGCCTCTTCCACCGTGGCGCGCTGGACGCCACTGTAGAACCGGGTCAGCAGGCTCCCGACTTCGGCCGGGTCCGGCCCTTCCATCGGCTTCGCCACGGATGTGGGTGTGCTGGGAAGCTGCGCCATCGGGACCCGGATGGGCAGGCCGGCCATGCTGGTGCCGGCGTCGACGGGCGTTCCTGGGCCCGCCACGCTCACCGCCGGCCGGGGTGGCTCCGCACCGGAGCCGCCACGCGACCACCACCTCGACGATTGCTCCCCGTCGCCAACGGCGGGGGTCGGGCCGGCCGCCGCGTCCAGGACGGCCTCGGCTCTGGCCGGCCGGTGGAGCAGCCCGGATGGCGGGAGCTGCGAAGTGCCCTGTGCCGCCACGCCGCCCGGTGGGGTGGCGGCTGCCGGGCTGGCCGCCACGGACCGTTCCGCCGGCCGGGCCGGCGGCGGCTCGGCGACCTCGGTGCTGGACGCTCGTCCGCTCGCCGCGACCCGGCTCGGAAGCTGGTACGTCGGCACACCCGGTACCGCTACCGCCACGCCGGCGTCCGGGGCGACGCCATTCGACGCGGCGCCGTTCGACGCGACGCCGGTTGACCGGCCGCTGGTTGTCCGGGCGCCGTGCGCCACGGCCACGGTTCGGGCGGCGCCGTCGTCCCGCAGATCCGCCGACGTCAGGGACGCCATGGGTCGACGGATCAGCGAGTCGGTCAGCGTCGCGTTGTCGTTCGGCCCGTCCGGGTTGTCGGCGAGCAGGCGGTGTGGCAGCGTCACGTACGCCAGCACGCCACTCGTCGATGCCCGCAACTCGACCCGAATCCCCTGCCGTGCGGCGAGGTGGCCCACGACGAGCAGGCCCATCCGCTCGGACGCGGCCACGTCGATGGCGACCGGGTGGGACACGATGTCGTTCGCCTCGTCCAGCGCGTTCCGGGTCATTCCGATCCCGTGGTCCTGGATGCCGATCGTCGCGCCGGTGCCGTCCGGGGAAAGCCAGCCGGTGACCAGCACGGTGGTGTCCGGCGGGGAGAACATGGTGGCGTTCTCCAGCAGCTCCGCGAGCAGGTGGACGACATCGGAGACGGCGTGCCCGGCGAGGAAGAGGCCGTCCGCGATGTCGTGCCGGATCCGGGCGTACTGGTCGATCTCCGCCATCGCGGCGAGCACCACCGCGGGGAGCGCGACCGGCCTGGCCCGCCGCCGGGTGGCGTCGCTGCCCGCGAGGACCAGCAGGTTGTCGTCGTTGCGACGCATGCGGGTGGCGAGGTGATCGAGTTTGAAGAGGTTGGCCAGCTGATCCGGGTCGGTCTCCGCGGACTCCAGCCGATCGAGGAGTTGCAGTTGCCGCTCCACGAGTGACTGGCTGCGCCGCGCCAGGTTGACGAACATCGCATTGACGTTGTGCCGCATGGCGGCCTGCTCGACCGCGAGCGTCACGGCTCGCCGGTGCACCGCGGTGAAGGCGTCCGACACCTCGCCGAACTCGTCGGCGGAGCGCACCGCGCTCGCCGGCACCTCGACCACCGGCCGGCCGGTGGAGGTGCGGATCTGTTCGATCGCGGCGGGCAGGGTGATGTTGGCGACCTCGAGCGCCTCGCTGCGCAGGACCCGCAGTGAACGCGACACGGTGCGGCCGACGGCCCAGGACAGCAGCATCGCCAGCAGCAGGACGCAGGCGATGATGGCACCCATCCGGGCGGCCGCGGTCCAGGTGGCTCGCCGCAGGTCGCCGGCGGCGGCGCGGGCCGCGTCCAGCAGCGCCACCTCGGCCGACCGCAACTGCTCCACCTGCGGCGTACTGACCTGCCACCACTCGTCGGCGGGCACCCCGTTGCCGATGCCCCGGGTCTTGTCGATCGCCGTGAGTTCCATCCGCGCCGCCGCGTCGACGGAGCGCCCGCCGAAGATCTCGTTGAAGCGCGCCAGCGCCGCGGGGCCGGCATCCGTACGGAACTGCTCCAGCGCCGCGGCCTGTCGCACCCGCAGGTTCGCCAGCGAGTCGTAGTCCCCGCCGGGCTGCGGGCCGGCCAACGAGACGGCGTACAGGCGGGCGCGCAACTGTTCGCTGAGTTCCTTGGCGCGGGCGACCTGCGCCACCGAGCGCACCGTGCGGGCCAGGGCCGGGTCGGCGTGCAGGTCGAAATCGGTGGGCAGTAACGCGGTGATGTCAGCGATCGTCCGGCTGTACTCGTCGAAGGCGATGCGCTCGCCCATCGTCCCGGCGCCCGCGCCGTCCCGGACCACCTCGAGCGCCTCCAGATCGCTCGCGACCGTGCCGTAGAGCCGGGCGATGCGCCGGTCGCGCAGCAGCGGCCGGACCGCCTCGGCGAGTCGCTCAGCGAGTTGGTCCACCGCCGCGCGGTCGTTTGTCAGGGCGCGGCTGACCACGACCCGCTGCGTGGACTGGGCCTCCAGCGCGAGCAGCCCGGCGGTGTGCGCGCGTTCCCGTTGCAGGGCGTGGACCAGATCGCCGCTGACATATCCCAGGGAGAGCTGCCGTGCGAACCGGTCCAATGCGGTCGCAGCGGTCACCGACGAAGTCGCCTGGACGCCGGCCAGTACCAGGAAGCCCACAGCGGGCAGGGTCAACGCGACCCGCAGTTTCGTGCGGACGCGCCAGTCGCGCACCCGCAACCGGAGCCGGCGACGGCGGGGCGGCGGTCCCGCGATCGGCACCGGTGGCAGGGTCGGCCGGCGGTGCCGGTGGACTCCGATCGAAGCGGATGGATCAGGTGGTGGCGCGCTTGCCGACACAAACACAACCCCTTCGCAAACCCGCCGAACCGCTCGGCGTCCATCAAAGCAGGACTGACCCGCCTGTCAATGTCCAGGTCGATGGTTTCCATCACAAGGGCCGGTGCAATAACGCAACAAGACAAATTGCGCCGAGCCGATTGGGCGGGAACGAGGGAGGATATGGCATGCGGTTGCGCAGGTCGCCGGACCGACGGGGACGCCCCGGCCAGGTGGGCCCGGTGCGCTCCGGTGTCACCGCAGGGCTGCTGGTCCTGGCCCTGTCGCCACTGCTCGCCGCCGACGACCTGCACCGGCCCGCCATGGCGACCACCGGCAGCGGCATGCTGCCCGGCTCTGCCGGCATCGGTGATGACTATTTCCCCGAGCACGGCAATGGCGGCTACGACGTCACGCACTATGCGCTGGAACTGCGCTACGACCCGGACACCGACGTCCTCGACGGGCGCGCCCGGCTGCACGCCCGGGCCCTGCAGAACCTTTCCCGGTTCAATCTGGACTTCGGTGCGCCACGCATCGATGCGATGACCGTGAACGGTACATCGGCGCAATGGGTCAGCACCGGCGAGACGGAGATTTCGGTGACGCCGGTCGGTGGCCTTGCCGTCGGCACCGACTTCACCGTTGACGTGCGCTACCGGGGAACACCGGGCGGTTCGCGGGCCGACCGCGGCTTCATCCGCACCGCGGACGGCGCCGTCGTGGCCGGCGAGCCGGAGGGCGCACTGGACTGGTTCCCGTCCAACAGCCACCCGCGGGACAAGGCGACGTACGACTTCGCGCTGACGGTGCCGGAGGGGCTGACCGCCATCGCGAACGGCGTCCCGGACGGCACCACCGCGGCCGGCGGCGGCTGGACCACCTGGCGGTGGCGGGAGTCCCGGCCGATGGCGAGCTACCTGGCCACCATGGCGGTGGGCCGGTTCCGGGTGGCGCACCGCACCAGCGACGGATTGCCGGTGGTCACCGCCGTCGCGGAGGCGTTGCCGCGCGACGCGGACGCCGCGATGGCGCGTACCCCGGAGATCGTCACCTACCTGGCGTCGCTGTTCGGGCCGTACCCCTTCGACGCGATGGGCGGGGTGGTGGTCGACGCTCCCGGCATGAGCTTCGCGCTGGAGACCCAGACCCGACCGGTGTATGGGCCGAGCTTTTTCACGCGCGGGGACCCGGACAGCCAGACCCTCGTGGTGGCGCACGAGGTCGCGCACCAGTGGTTCGGCAACAGCGTCTCGCTGCAGCAGTGGCGCGACATCTGGCTCAACGAGGGCTTCGCCACCTACGCGCAGTGGCTGTGGGCCGACCACATCGGCGTCACCACCCTGCAGCGGTCCATCGACGAGGTGTACGACACGCCGGCGGACGGCCCGGTCTGGCAGCCCCCGGCCGGTGACCCGGGGCGCGACAACGTCTTCGCCGGCTCGGTCTACTACCGCGGCGGGCTGACCCTGCACGCGCTGCGCCGCACGGTTGGCGACGAGGCGTTCTTCCGGACGCTGCGGACCTGGGCCGCGGAGCGCCGGGACCGGACCGGGACCACCGCCGAGTTCATCGCCCTGGCCGAGCGCGTCGCCGGTCGGTCGCTGACCGCGCTCTTCGACGCGTGGCTCCACGGCACTGCCAAGCCGCCGTGGCCGCAACCCTGACCGCCGCACCCGCGACTGCATCGACACAGGCGGGGGGCACTACGCTCGGGTCATGACGACGCCGCCTCCGGTTCTGGTTGTTGACTACGGCGCCCAGTACGCGCAACTGATCGCCCGCCGGGTCCGCGAGGCGAACGTGTACTCCGAACTGGTGCCGCACTCGATGCCGGTCGCCGACATGCTGGCCCGCAAGCCCGCCGCGATCGTGCTCTCCGGCGGCCCGGCCAGCGTGTACTCCGAAGGCGCCCCGCAGGTCGATCCGGCGCTGTTCGAGGCGGGGGTGCCGGTGTTCGGCATCTGCTACGGCTTCCAGGCGATGGCGGTGGCGCTGCACGGCGAGGCGGCGCACACCGGGCTGCGCGAGTTCGGCGGCACGCCGCTCACCGTGAGCCCCGATCCCGGCGTGCTGATGCGTGACCTGCCGACCGATCAGTCGGTCTGGATGAGCCACGGCGACTGCGTGACGGCCGCGCCGGAGGGCTTCACGGTGACCGCCGGTTCGCCCGGCGCGCCGGTCGCGGCGTTCGAGTCGGTGCAGCGGCGGCTGGCCGGGGTCCAGTTCCACCCCGAGGTGGGGCACACCCGGCACGGCCAGGAGATCCTCAAGCGCTTCCTGTACGACATCGCGCACATCGAGCCCACCTGGACCGCCGCGAACATCATCGACGAGCAGGTTGCCGAGATCCGGGCCCGGGTCGGGCGCAAGCGGGTGATCTGCGGGCTGTCCGGCGGGGTGGACTCGGCGGTCGCCGCCGCGCTTGTGCACCGCGCCATCGGGGACCAGCTGACCTGCGTCTTCGTCGATCACGGGCTGCTGCGCGCCGGTGAGGCCGAGCAGGTCGAGGAGGACTACGTCGCCGCCACCGGCGTCAAGCTCAAGGTGGTGGAGGCGGAGGAGCGGTTCCTCGGCGCACTGGCCGGCGTCGCCGACCCGGAGCAGAAGCGCAAGATCGTCGGGCGTGAGTTCATCCGGGTCTTCGAACAGGCCGCGCGGGAGCTGGAAGCGGAGGAGCACGTCGAGTTCCTGGTGCAGGGCACGCTCTACCCGGACGTGGTGGAGTCCGGCGGAGGCACCGGCACGGCCAACATCAAGTCTCATCACAACGTGGGCGGGCTCCCGGATGACCTGGCATTCGAGCTGGTCGAGCCGCTGCGGACGCTGTTCAAGGATGAGGTCCGCGCCCTCGGCGCCGCGCTCGGCCTGCCCGACGAGATCGTGTGGCGCCACCCGTTCCCGGGTCCGGGCCTGTCGATCCGCATCATCGGCGCGGTGGACCGGACCCGCCTCGACATCCTGCGCGCGGCGGACCTGATCGCCCGGGAGGAGCTGACCGCCGCCGGGCTGGACCGGGGCGTGTGGCAGTTCCCGGTGGTACTCCTCGCCGACGTGCGCTCCGTCGGGGTCCAGGGCGACGGCCGCACGTACGGGCACCCGGTCGTGCTGCGCCCGGTCGAGAGCGAGGACGCGATGACCGCCGATTGGTCCCGCCTGCCGTACGACGTCCTCGCCCGGATCTCCACCCGGATCACCAACGAGGTGTCCGAGGTGAACCGGGTGGTGCTGGACATCACGAGCAAGCCCCCGGGCACCATCGAGTGGGAGTAACCACTCAGCATTCGCCCGAACGATGGGATGCGCTGTCGGCAACCCGACAGCTGAGTCGGACGTGTGTCGTAATTACAGAAGAATGCCGCCCGTGACCCCTGCGCTGGAGCCGATGCGTCGGATCGCCGCCTACGCCGTGTGCGTGGACGCCGACGATCGGGTGCTGGTGGTGCGCGCCTCCGTGCGGTCCGGCACGCCGGGTGCCTGGTCGTTGCCGGGTGGTGGCGTCGACCACGGCGAGAACCCGTACGACACGGTGGTCCGGGAGACGGCCGCGGAGACCGGGCTCTCCATCGCGGTGACCGGGTTGGCCGATGTGGTCGCCGACCTGCGGTCGCTGCCGAACCGTGGCGTGACCATCCACACCGATCGACTGATCTTCACGGCGAGCGTGCGCGGCGGCGCGCTGCGCGACCGGGTCGGCCAACCCACCGACCTGGCCCGGTGGTTTCCCCGCGCCGAGCTGACCGGGATGGCGCTGCGGCCGTTCACCGCGATCGCGCTGGACCTGCCGACCGCGCGGGTCGACCTGCGCCCGGACGACCCGCCGGAGTTTCCGTCGTTCCACTCCGTGCAGGGGCCGGACGGGCTGCACCGGGCGCAGCGCTTCGCGGCGTACGCCGTGGCCACCGACCGCCGTGGGCGGGTGCTGCTGACCCGGATCGCGGACGGGTACCCGGGCGGGGGGCACTGGCATCTGCCGGGCGGCGGTACGGACTTCGGCGAGCAGCCCGGCGTGGCGCTGCTTCGCGAGCTGATCGAGGAGACCGGTCAGGGCGGCGAGATCATCGAGCTGCTCGGCGTGGCCAGTCACCGGGACGCCGCCTCGCTCGGCCCCGAGGGCTACCCGATCGACTGGCACGGCGTACGGGCGTTCTACCGGGTGTCCGTGGCCCGCTCCAGCAGCCCCAAGGTGCTCGACGCCGGGGGCTCGACGGTGGAGGCCCGCTGGTTCACCTCCGACGAGCTCTCCGACCTGCCGATCACCGAGGTCACCGAGGAGGCGCTGCGCGGGGTGGGGCTGCGGTGACCGCGGAGCACCACCAGCGCGTGATCGACGCGTACACCGTCTGCACGGACCTCGGCGGGCGCACCCTCGTCGTCCCGGCCGGACCCGCGTCGCCGGGCGCCTGGACGCTGCCCGGAGCGCAGGTGCGGCACGGGGAGCACCCGGTCACCACCGCGCTGCGGGCCACGGCGGCGCAGACCGGCCGGCAGGCCGACCTGGTCAGGGTGCGCGACGTGGTCGCCGAAGTGATCGGATCCGGCGCCGCGGTGCATCACGACCGGGTGCTGTTCGACGCCACGGTGTCCGGCGACCCGACCGGCCCGGCCCGGTGGATGTCGCCCGACGACCTCACCGACGTGCCGCTCCCGGCGTTCGTGGCCGCCACGCTCGGCGTGTCGGCGCAGCCGCTGCCGGTGGCGGCGTCCCGGCCATCGCCCGGCACCGCGGACGGGCCGCGCCGCAGGCAGCGGTTCGCGGCGTACGCCCTGGTCACCGACCCGGCCGACCGGGTGCTGCTGACCCGGATCGCGGTCGGCTTTCCGGGCGCCGGCCGGTGGCACCTGCCCGGTGGCGGCACCGACTTCGGCGAGGCTCCCGTGGTGGGCGTGCTGCGTGAGCTGTACGAGGAGTCGGGTCAGCACGGCCGCGTGGTCGGAGTGCTGGGGATCTCGCACCGGCGCAACCCGGCTGCGCTGGGCCCGGAGGGCCACCCGATCGACTGGCACGCGGTGCGGGTGGTGTACCGGGTGCAGGTGGAGGCGCCGACGCCGCCGACGGTGACCGAGACCGCGGGCTCGACAGCCGACGCGGCATGGTTCGACATCGATGGGTTGGCTGGGTTGGCCGTGACCGAGGTGGTGGGTGAGGCGACTCGAGCGCTGCACAGCGGGATGGCCGCCATCAGGCTATAATGGTCCAAAGGTAGTTAATCCGCTACGCTTCGTGTTGGGTCATTCGGCCCATCGCCAACCGGTGGGTCTGTGTGGGATGGTATAGGCCGCATCGGCAGCCCGCGCGGCGTCCGAAGCCGACATATGGTGGGAACCCCGTTCCTGCATGGAGGATCAGTGCCGAGAGCCCTATGGCGTCGGCGTCGTGCGACCGACAGTCCCCGGCCCGCCGGGCGGCGATGGGCCCGCCGGCTACGCCGCAGTGGATCACTCGCGCGACAGGTGCTTCTGGCTGGCGCCGTTCGCCAGCCCCGTCGTGAGCCCGGCATTCCCGGTGCCACGGCGCTGCACCAGCCTGCCGACCGAGATGCGTACGACGCTCGTGCCATCACGCCTGCCCGCCCCACCCGCCTGCGCACCACCGGCTACGGCACCACGGGCGGCACCGGGACGCGGGGCCTCACCGGCCGGGGAGCGGCGAGCCGCTCCGGCGGTGGCCGTGGCCTGCCGATCCGACCGGCGAGCGTGGAGCTCGCGCCGCGCGGCACCGATGCGCTGGCTCCGGCCGACCATCGGGATGCGGAGACCGGGTCCGATGAGCCGCCGCTTGTCATCCCCCTGCTGCCCGGTGACCGCACCGTGGCCCGGCGGCTGCGGTTCGCCCTGGTCAACGGCTGCACCGTGGCGAGCCTCATGCTCGGGATGTCGGCGATCTTCCTGGCGGTGAACGAAGCAAGCGTCCACCTGGCCGCACTCTGCCTGATCGCGTGCGTGATCTTCGACGGCCTGGATGGCGCGCTGGCCCGACGGCTCGGCGTGGCGAGCCCCTTCGGGGCGCAGATGGACTCCCTGGCTGACATGTGTTCGTTCGGCATCGCGGCACCGGTGGTGGTCTACGCCTGGCTGGCGGGCTCGGCGCCCTCCGCGGTCGTGGTGCCCGCGTGTGCGTTGGTGGCGGTGTGTGCCGCGATCCGGCTGGCGCGCTTCAACGTCTCGCCGAAGGACGGCCGCTTCTTCTGCGGCGTGCCGACCACGATGGTCGCGGCTGTGCTGGCACTGGGCACGCTGATCTCACCGAGCATGCCGGCGTGGGCGCACGTGGTGGCGGTGACCGTGCTCGCGCTCGCGATGGTGTCCAGCTTCCCGTACGCGAAGCTGGCCCGGTTGCTCCGGCTCCCACCGTGGGTGTTGGTGCTCCCCGTCATCGGTGGGCTCGTCGACTACCAGGTCACCTTCGCGGCGATCGTTGCGTTGTACCTGGTCAGCGGCCCGCTGGTGTGGCTGCGCCACCGCGCGGTCTGAAGCGCGCTCTGAGCGCGGTGGCCCGCGCTCTGAGCGCGGTGGCCCGACCCGGGGCGCCGCCCGCCGGGCCGGGACCGACCGGAAGCTATTTCCAGCGGGCGATGACCGTGGCGCCGCCGACCACCCGGTCGCCGGGGGCCACCTCCGCGCTCGCCTGGCCGGCCGGCAGGTAGACGTCGGTCCGCGAGCCGAAGCGGATCAGCCCGAACCGTTCGCCCTTGGCGAGCAGCGAACCGACCGGGGCGCGCTGCACGATGCGCCGGGCGATCAGCCCGGTGCGCTGCGCCACCACCACCCGCCCGTACGCCGTGTCCAGCACCGTGTACGCAGCGACGTTGTGCTCGGCGGCCGGTTTCATGGCGGCCGCGTACCCGCCGTCCTCGACGAAGTAGTCCACCACCTTGCCGGCCACCGGCGACCGGTTCACGTGCACGTCCAGGACCGACAGGAAGGTGGCGATCCGCAGAAAGTCGATCGGATCGTCGGAGCCGGGCGTGGCGAAGCGCTCGTCACGGATCCGCTCCACCCCCAGCACCTTGC
Source organism: Micromonosporaceae bacterium (assembly GCA_035296325.1). Lineage (GTDB taxonomy): Bacteria > Actinomycetota > Actinomycetes > Mycobacteriales > Micromonosporaceae > DATHBD01. Next base: position 109,525 of record DATHBD010000032.1, read on the forward strand.
CGTCACTGGCGGCCACCACACCGGCCGGGTCGCCCGGCGCGTCCCGCTGCGGGTCACGGAAGAACGCCGCGACCGGAGCCGCGGCGAGCGCCGGCACCATCCACAGCCGGGACTTCGGCCGGGCCGCCTTCGTCAGCGCGGCGAGCCCGAGCGCGATGCCCGCCGCGGCCACGCCGTTCGAGTCGATGTTCATGTGTCGGGTGAGCGGCACGCTGGACGAGCGGTACGTGGCGAGCATGGAACCGGCGGAGGCGGAATCCGCGGGGGTGTGCCGCAGTCGGTGCACCCGCACCGGCGGTACGTTGCGGAGTACCAGGTCACTCCCCACGCCGTACAGCGCGGCCTGTCGTTCCACCTCGTCGGCCGCCCCACTCGGCAGGGTCGTGGCGGGCACCACCACGGAGAGCACGCCACCGGGGATGACCAGCTTGACCAGGTCGCCGAGCGCGGCGCGGGCCTCCTCCGCGGTGCCGGTGAGCGGCTCCGCGGAGATCACCACATCCACCGGATCGGCGGCGCCGAGGGACTCCACCACCCGGACCCGCTCGGCCACCCACCGGCCCTGCATGTCGACGTGTTCGCGCACCACGGCTGCCGCCGCGGGGTCGTCCGCGACGACGGTCAGGCGGTCGTCCGGCAGCAGGGCGTCGATCGCCGCGGCCAGCGCCGGTGAGCCCGCCGGCGCGGCCACCAGCAGCGCGGTCCGCGGGCCGCCGTGCCGGGCCAACTCGGCCACCAGGGCACGGGCGGCGCGGTCGCCGACCTGAACCGGCCGGCGCCGACCGCTGGACACTCCGACGGCGGGGAACTGAGTCATCTGGTTGTACTCCTCGGGCGTGACCGAACAACGTGTTGGCGGCGGCCAGCGTGTCGACACGTCCACGCCCACGGCGGGAATGGCACTGGCCGGCGGGAGGGTTCCCGCCGGCCAGCATATTCGTAGTGCCGCGCGCCCCGGCGCGAGCCGCCGGTCTTACCGACTTTCGTCGGATTTGTCGGAGTCGGTCGGGGAGTGCAGGGAGAGGGTCGCCGGGTCGCGGTAGATCGGGTCGTCCGCCGCAGCGCCGACCAGCTCGGAATCCACCCCCTCCGGGGCGGCGGGGTCACCGGCTGCCTCGCTGGCGGCCGCCTCGCTGGCGGCCGCCTCGCTGGCGGCGTTCGAACGGTCCGACCGTAGTGCGGTCACCAGGCCGATCGATCCAGCGATGAGCAGGGCGGCCGCGACGAACCATCCGATGCCGGGCAGCTCCGAGTTGACCACCTTGTTCAGCACCCACACGGTGACCGCGCCAACGAAGATCAGACCGAACGTGAGGGACAGTGCATCAGTGCGGTGTGGCTTCATCGTCGTACCTCCAATTTTCCGATCGACACCCTGGCGTGAAGTTCGAGGCTTCCGCCGCCCGGGCCGTCCGCCCCGTCGTCGGTGATGGTGCGCCCGGACGCGTCGATGCCGTCCCAACGCTCACCCAGTGCGATCACCTCGCCGACGTCGGCGGCGGCCTCCAGCCGCACGTCGACGTTCGGCGGCAGCAGGACCACCAGGTTGCCCACCTCGACCCGGGCCTCCACGGTGACCGTGGTCTCGGTGAAGTCCAGGTGCGAGAGGTCGAGCGTGGCGTTGCCGTAGTCGGCCCGGTAGTCCCGGTTCTGCAGTGCCGCGATGCTCTCCGGAGTCCACACGATGGTCGTGCTGCGCCGGGACTCCACGTGCTCCGCGGCCGTGGTGATCGGCAGTGCGATGGTGAGCGCAATGCCGATCGGGATGAGCCAGCGGCCCCGGCCGACCCAGGCCCCGACGAGCAGGCCGGCGCCGACGGTGCCGAGCGCGACCGCCACGTACGCCGACGGTGGCACATGTTGGCCGGTCAGGTGCACGATCGCGAGCAGGCCGAGCAGCAGGCACATGCCGGACAGCGTCAACCGGGTGAGGCGGGACTTCTCCCGCGGCGGCTTCGGTGGCTTGGCCGGCCGAGCCGGGACCGGAGGTACGGTCGGCGGCGCCGCTGCTGCCGGGTAGCCCAGCGACGCCGGGTACGGGTTGCCCGCCGCGTACGGCCCGTGCGGGGCGAGCGGTGCGCCGTACTGGGCCGGTGGCGGCATCGGCAGTGGCGTCGTCGGGTCGGTGGCTCCCGCACCCGGCGGGTACGGGCCCGGAGTCTGCGGATAGGCGTCCGGGGCCGGGGCGTACCCGGCCGCAGCCGGCGGGTACCCGGCGGGAGCCGGCGCGTAGCCGGGGGGCCAGGCCGGGTATCCGGCCGGAGCCGGCGGATACCCCCCCGGTGCGAACGGCACCGAACCGAACTGCCCGGTGCCCGGCGGCCGGTTGCGGCGCACCAGGAGCAGCGCCGCTCCGACCAGGACCGCAACGCCTACCAGCGCCGCGTTGAACCCCTCGGCGAACACGAACCGGACGGCGAGCATCGCCAGTACCAGCGCAAGAATCACCACGGCTGGCGAAGTGGAGGAGCGGCCCCGCCCGGCCAGTGACTCGACCGGAGAGGTGGTGTCACCCTCCGCCGGGATGACCAGCCATCCGATCAGGTACGCCAGGATCCCGAGGCCACCGAAGAACGAGAGCACCGCGAACAGCACCCGCCACAGCACGGGGTCGGTGTTCGTGGCCCGGCCGACCGCGGCGCACACTCCGACGAGCTTCCGGCCCTCGATCGGCCGGACCAGGCCGAGGCGGCTGGCGAACGGCGGCGGGGGTGCCGCCGATGCCCCCGGTCCGGGCGCTCCCGCCTGGTAATCCCAGCCCGGTGCGGTGCCGGGGGCGAACCCCGTGGCGCCCGGTCCCGGGGCGGGGCCCGGGCTGGCCGGGCCCGGGCTGGCGGGGCTGGCCGGGTCCGGGCTGGCCGGGTCCGGGCTGGCCGGGTCCGGGTTGGCGGATCCCGGGGGAGCAGGATCCGGGGCGGGAGACTCCGGGCCGACGGGCCCCGGAGTGTTCGGCCCTCCTGGCGACGGGTCGGCTGAGAGGTCCGCCGTGGTCTCGTCGTGGGGTGCGGGGTTGCTGTCCGCCGGGTGCCCGGGGGTCGGCGGGGGCGGCTGCGGCGGCTGCGGCGGCTGCGGCGCGGCACCTGCCGGGCCGGCCGGCGTCTCGCGCTCCCCGGGTGTGGGGACCGCGGGGGTGCCGGGCTTCTCGCCGCCGTCGTGCGGATTCGTCATGGTGTCATCGTCGGTCCGGCACGGCCCTAGCCGCCTCGGGCATCCACCCTGAGTCGACCCTGAACTGCGGAGTCGGGGAGCTACCTGTGGTCCCGGCACGGTGCGGCGTGGAACGATTCCAGGCAGGAGGAGGAACCACGTGAGCATGCCAACGCACGCGGCGCGGCTGTACCGGAACACCGGCGACCGGGTGGTCGCCGGGGTCGCCTCCGGTATCGCCGGGCATCTTGGCGCCTCGGTGCTGCTGATCCGGCTCGCCCTCGTGGTGCTCGCCAGCTACCAGGGCCTCGGCGCCATCCTCTACGCGGTCTTCTGGGCCGTACTGCCGGCGAGCCAGGCTGTGCCGGCACGTCGCAACCTCGCCCTGGCGGTGCCGTTCGCCGCGCTCGGGATCGGCGCCGCACTGGTGCTGAACCTGGCCCTGCCGAATGAGGGTCCGGAAGCGGTGGCGGGGTGGCTCGTCGCCGTCGTGGCGTTCGGTGCCGGCATCATCTGGCATCAGGCCGACCCCAAGCGCCGCGAGCGGTGGAGTGAAGCGCTCCCGCAGGCGCCGTGGCTGGCGCCGGTGGTCGACGGGGAGCGGCCCGGCTACCTGCTGCGCTTCATCGGCGGCGGAGTGCTCGTGACGGTCGGGATCATCGGTGTGGTGGCGATGTGGGCGCCGGTGCGCGGGGCGGGACTGGCGCCGGTGCTGTATGGCGTGTTCTTCGCGTTGACGGCGCTCGCCGGCGTCGGGATGGCGACCGCGCCGGTGCTGCGGCGCACGTACACCCAGCTGCGGGCGGAGCGGGAGGCCCGGATCCGGGAGCAGGAGCGCGCCGAGGTGGCGGCGATGATCCACGACCAGGTGCTGCACACGCTCGCGCTGATCCAGCGCAACGCCGGTGACGGCAAGGCCGTCGTCCGGTTGGCCCGAGGGCAGGAGCGCACGCTGCGCAACTGGCTCTACCGGTCCACCGCATCGCCGACCGAGCGCCTCGGCGCAGCGCTGGAGCAGGTCGCCGCCGAGGTCGAGGACACGTACGCCATTGCGGTCGAGACCGTCATGGTGGGGGATCTCGAGGTGGACGAGGGCGTGGCCGCCCTCGTCGCCGCTGCCCGGGAGGCCCTGGTCAACGCGGGCCGGCATGCCAAGGTCAGTACCGTCTCGCTCTACGCCGAGGTGGAGCCGGACTGCGTCAGCGCGTTCATCCGCGATCGGGGCGTCGGGTTCGACGTGACGGCGGTGGAGGATGATCGGCACGGGGTCCGCGGCTCCATCATCGGGCGGATGCAGCGCCACGGTGGCAAGGCCGAGATCCGCAGCGAGCCGGGGGACGGCACAGAGGTACGCCTGAGTATGCCGATCAGCACCGAGGCACGGCGCCGCCGCGCCGAGGAGGGACAGTCATGAGCGAGCGTCAGCGAGCGAATCAGCCGGCTCAGCGCCTGGTGCCTCATGGCACGGGCGAGCGAAGCGAGGTCGTGACATGAGCGATCCAGTTCCTACCCAGCGGCTCCGCGTCTTCCTCGTGGACGACCACGCGATGTTCCGGGCCGGGGTGCGCGCCGAGCTCGGGGCGCACGTCGACGTGGTTGGTGAGGCGAGCACCGTGCAGGAGGCGATCACCCGGATCGCCGGCCTTCAGCCGGACGTGGTGCTCCTCGATGTGCACATGCCCGACGGCGGGGGCCGGGCCGTCCTCGACGCGATGCGCAAGGCGCACCCGCAGGTGAAGTTCCTGGCGCTGTCGGTCTCGGACGCGGCGGAGGATGTGATCGGGCTCATCCGTGCGGGCGCCCGCGGCTATGTCACCAAGACCATCTCCTCGGACGAGCTGGCCGACGCCATCCGCCGGGTGGCCGAGGGCGACGCGGTGTTCAGTCCCCGGCTGGCCGGATTCGTGCTGGACGCCTTCGCGGCCCGCCCCGACGCACCGGTGGCGGACCCGGAGCTCGATCAGCTGACCAACCGGGAGCGCGAGGTGCTGCGGCTGCTCGCCCGCGGGTACGCGTACAAGGAGATCGCCAAGGAGCTGTACATCTCGATCAAAACTGTGGAGACGCACGTCTCGAACGTGCTCCGCAAACTGCAGATGTCCAACCGGTACGAGTTGTCGCGGTGGGCCGCCGACCGGCGCCTGGTCTGATCCGTGCTGCGCAGCTACGCCGTGCGCAGCACGGTGAACGCCTCGGCCAGGCGGCCCTCCGGCAGGCCGCCGGCCTTGGCGATGCCGCCGAGCATGTCGCGGAGGAACGTCTCCAGATCGTCCATGTGCGAGGTCTGCGAGGTGTGGGCGCGCAGTGCGGCCAACTTCCGGGGGTACTGGTCGGTGACGTCGACGCGGTGGTCGGGGCTCGGGCCGCCGGAGTACCAGACCTCCCGAACCGTCCACGGCTCCAGCCCGAAGTCGCGTAGCAGCTCGGGATGGGCGAACGCGTTGCGCGCGTCCGGGTAGATCGCGCACGTGGTGGCCTCGCCGGCGGCGAGGTGGTCCGGGTGGCTCGGCCCCCAGATGCGCTCCCACCGGCGCAGCGGCGAGTTGGTCAGGACCCGGTCCGGCCGGAACCGCCGGATGGCGGCGGTGATGTCGCGCCGCAGGGCGATCGTGGCGGTGAGCGTGCCGTCGGCGTACCCGTCCAGGAATTCCACCTGCCGCACCCCCACGGCCGCCGCGGCGGCGCGCTGCTCGGCCTCCCGGATCTGCGGCATCCGCTCCCGTGGCGTGTCGTCGAAGCCGCCCGCGTCGCCGCGGGTGATCAGCAGGTACGACACCTCGATGCCCTCGTCGACCCAGCGCGCCACCGTGCCCGCCGACCCGAAGTCGACGTCGTCGGGATGCGCGAAGACACACAGCGCACGCTGAACATCGGGCAGCGGTTGGGCCGAGGCGGGGAAGCTCACAACGAGCGAGCATAAACGGCCGCCCGCGGCCCGCGTCGGTTACGGCGGGACTCGCCGTGGGTTTACAGCGGACCCCGCCCGGCGCGCAGCACCAGCAATGCCAGCTGGGTGCCGTCGGCGCCCAGCCGTGCACGGTAACGCTCGAGGATCTCGCGCTCCCGGGCCAGCACCAGGCGGGTCCCCCCGGACGCCACCCGGGTGGCACCGACCTCCTGCGACAGGGCCGAGCGCTCCAGCCACAGCGCCATGATGGTTTCGTCGATTTCGTCGATCCGGTCCCGGAGGCCGGCGATGCGCGCGGCAGCCGCCTCGGGACTCGGTTCGAGCTCCGGATCGGCGGTGCGGGCGTCGGTGTGCACGGGTTCAACGGCTGTGGCGGCCATCGGTGTCATCCTCATCGGTCGGGTCAGGCTCCCCGGCCCGGGCACAGAATCGCCCCGGGCTTGGGAGCCCGGGGCGTTGGTAGGTTGTTCGCTCAGGTGCGACCTACGGCTGCCGGACTCCCGGTGCCGTAAAAAAAGTAGGCCCTTGCCTGATCGATCACGGGTCCGAGTATTGCACGAGTCCGCAGCCGTGGGAAGCCCTCCCCGGGTAGCGCGTTGGCGGGCGTGGTGGCGGCCGGAACTGTCGGCGCCGCGGCATAGACTCGCCGTGCGATGCATGCCCTCTTCGACCTCCCAGACTCGGCCCCGGCGGTGGCCACGCCCGCCGCGGTCGCCCCGACCCAGGCCAGCCCCGCGCCGGCCAGCCGACCGTCAGCCGGCGCGGCGGCAGGTGACCAGCCGCGCCCGCGCCGCAGTCGCGACCCGGAGGCACTGCTGGAAGGGCTCAACGGCCCCCAGCGGGCGGCCGTGGTCCATGCCGGTTCGCCGCTGCTGATCGTGGCCGGGGCCGGCTCCGGCAAGACCCGGGTGCTCGCCCATCGGATCGCCTACCTGCTGGCCACGCGTGACGTGCACCCCGCCGAGATCATCGCGATCACCTTCACCAACAAGGCCGCCGGTGAGATGAAGGAACGGGTCGCCGCACTCGTGGGCGGCCGGGCCCGGGTGATGTGGGTCTCCACGTTCCACTCGGCGTGCGTGCGGCTGCTGCGGGCCGAGCACGAGTACGCCGGCCTGAAGTCGACGTTCTCCATCTATGACGCCGACGACTCCCGGCGGTTGATGCAGATCGTCTCCCGCGAGCTTGACCTGGACCCGAAGCGCTACCCACCGCGGTTCCTCGCCGGGCAGGTCTCCAACCTCAAGAACGAACTGATCGACGCGGACGCGTTCGCGGCCAGGGCGATCGGCCCGCAGCAGCGCATGGTGGCCGAGGCGTACGTGCTCTACCAGCGGCGGCTGCGCGACGCCCAGGCGCTCGACTTCGACGACCTGATCATGGCGACGGTGCATCTGCTGCAGTCCCACCCGGGTGTGGCGGAGAAGTACCACCACCGGTTCAAGCATGTCCTGGTGGACGAGTACCAGGACACCAACCACGCCCAGTACATGCTGATCAAGGAGCTGGTGGGCCGGACCGGCGAGCTGTGCGTGGTGGGTGACGCCGACCAGTCGATCTACGCGTTCCGGGGTGCCACGATCCGCAACATCCTCGAGTTCGAGCGGGACTACCCGGACGCCCGGACGATCCTGCTCGAGCAGAACTACCGCTCCACCCAGACCATTCTCAACGCCGCCAACGCCGTGATCGACCGCAACAGCCAGCGCAAGCCGAAGCGGCTGTGGAGCGACTCGGGCACCGGGGAGCAGATCGTCGGCTACGTGGCCGACAACGAGCACGGCGAGGCGGACTGGGTGGCCCGCGAGGTGGACCGGCTGTGCCAGCACGACGGCGTGAAGCCGGGCGGGGTGGCCGTCTTCTACCGGACCAACGCGCAGTCCCGGGTCTTCGAGGAGATTTTCATCCGGTTCGGCCTGCCCTACAAGGTGGTCGGCGGGGTGCGTTTCTACGAGCGCAAGGAGGTGCGCGACGCCTTGGCGTACCTACGCGCCGTGGCCAACCCCGACGACCTCGTCAGCATCCGGCGGATCCTCAACACCCCGCGGCGCGGCATCGGCGAACGCGCGGAGGCGTGCGTGGAGGCGCTCGCCGGGCGGGAGCGGATCTCGTTCGGCGCCGCCCTGAGCAGAGCCGCCGAGGCGCCCGGCATCGCCACCAAGTCGGCCCGGGCGATCGCCGACTTCGCCGCGCTGCTGGACGAACTCCGGCAGCTCGCCGTGGCGGCCCCGCCGGAGGAGGTGCTGGAGGTGGCGCTGCACCGCTCCGGGTACCTCGATGAGCTGGGTGCCAGCGAGGATCCGCAGGACGTGGGTCGGGTGGAAAACCTGCAGGAGCTCGTCAGTGTGGCGCGGGAGTACACCGAGCGGGTCGAGGCGTTGGCCGCCGTGGCGGTGGAGGAGGGCGCCGACGAGGTGCCGGTGCCCACGCTGGCCGGTTTCCTGGAGCAGGTCTCCCTGGTCGCCGATGCCGACGAGATCCCGACCGACGACCCCGACCACCGCGGCGTGGTGACCCTGATGACGCTGCACACGGCGAAGGGGCTGGAGTTCCCGGTGGTCTTCCTGACCGGGCTGGAGGAGGGCATCTTCCCGCACCAGCGTTCCCTGAGCGAGCCCAAGGAGCTCGAGGAGGAGCGCCGGCTCGCCTACGTCGGCATCACCCGGGCGCGCACCCGGCTCTACCTGTCCCGGGCGTCGTCGCGCTCGGCGTGGGGGCAGCACCAGGCCAACATCCCGTCCCGCTTCCTCGACGAGCTGCCCGCCGACCTGGTGCGGTGGGAGCGCACCGACGCGGCGTACACGAGCTGGTCGGGGGGCGGCGTGGGCGGGCGTGCCGCGGCCGCCGCGCCCCGTTCCACGTTCTCCGGCGGTACGCCGAAGGCGACGCAACTGGCGCAGCGCCTCGGTCTGGACCCGTCCCGGCTCGCCACCGCCGCCGACCTGCCGTCGGGGCCGTCGCTGGCCACCGGGGACCGGATCAACCACCAGCGCTACGGCATGGGCCGCGTGCTCGCCGTCGAGGGGTATGGCGCGCGGACCCAGGCCCAGATCGACTTCGGTGACCAGGTGATGTGGATCGTGCTGCGGCACGCCCCGATCGAGAAGCTGTAGCCGCCGGGGTCGGCAGCGTCAGTCGCTGCTCGGGCGATCCTCGATCGCGTCGGCGTGCCGGAGGACGTCGACGCCGTGTGCCTTCAGGAACGCCGTGGGCTCGATCGCCTCTTCGTCCTGGCGGATCTCGAAGTGCAGGTGGGCCCCGAACGAGTGGCCGGTGTTGCCGACCAGTGCGATCTTGTCGCCCGCGCGCACCCGGTGCCCCTCGCGGGCGAGCAGCTTGGACGAGTGGCCGTACACCGATGTGATGCCGTCGCCGTGGTCGATCGTGACCTTCAAGCCGTAACCACCGCTGTTGCGGGACACCGTGACGGTGCCGGCGGCCACCGCGTAGATCGGCGTGCCCTGCGGGGCGGCCAGGTCGACGCCGAGATGCGACCTGCCCCAACGCCTGCCGAACGGCGAGGTGACCTTGTAGCTGCGGATCGGCAGCAGCCAGATGTCGGGCGCCGCCTGGTCCACAGTGGAGGCTCCGGAGCCACGGGCGCCGTTGCGGCTGGCACGGTTGTCGGTGCCGGCCTGGCCGACCCGGCCCGGAAGCTGGGCGCTGGCCTGCACCGGTGCGGTGTCCTGGCTGCGCAGCATGGGCATGGCGGCGCCGGTCGCCAGGCCCACGCCGCCGACACTGATCAGCAATGAGGTGAGCACCCCGAAGAACCTGCCGCTCGGTCGAACCGAGGCGCGGCGACACCCGCGGTACCTGCTGTCCGGAGGGCCAGAGCCCACGCGATCCTCCGTCGTGTGCTGGTCAGCAGCCTCGGCCCGGAGAAGGGGGGAGGCGCAGTGGTGGCGTAGCGACATCGGTTCGCGGCGTCGATCCGATACGACGGTCACCGTAGCCAATTCGTTATGCATCTCACAAGCAACACGGCGGAGTCGTCCGATCACTTTGCGTTCCTCGTGGCGCAGGAATGGGCATCGGTCGGGTTTTATCGTCATGCTGATTCGGTCCGGCCGGGGTCGCGGTACGTTTGCCGAATCGTGTTTCACCCCGAGCCGCCTTGTCGTTCGGTGCAGCGGCGGGCCGCCGGCAGGCCGAGATGGAGGGGGCCGTGGGCGCGCGGATCCGAGTGGTGATCGCCAAGCCGGGCCTGGACGGGCACGACCGGGGGGCGAAGGTGGTGGCGCGGGCGCTGCGCGACGCCGGCATGGAGGTCATCTACACCGGCCTGCACCAGACGCCGGAGCAGATCGTGGAGACCGCCATCCAGGAGGACGCCGACGCGATCGGGCTCTCGGTGCTGTCCGGCGCCCATCTGACGCTCTTCCGGCGGGTCACCGAGCTGCTGCGGGAGCGGGGCGTGGACGACATCGTGCTGTTCGGTGGCGGCATCATTCCCCGTGCCGACCTGCCGGAGCTGGCCGACATGGGGGTGGCCAAGATCTTCACGCCCGGCGCGACGACCAGTTCGATCGTGGAATGGGTCCGCGGCAACGTGGCCATCGCGGCGGCGTAACGAGCGCAGAGGGAGGGGCCGGACGCACCCCTCACGCGCCCGGCCCCTCTATCGCACGATGCCCTGTCGCCACCCCTCGACCGACAAGGCACCGGCCGCTCCTGGCGCCGACGCCTCTCGACGCCGGCAACGGGTTCAACGACGGTGGCGCCCCCCCGGTTACGTCGGGTCGGTGCCTTTCAGCCCGGCACCCGGGCGCCGTCCGGCCCGGCACCCGAGTGGATACCTCCGCTGGCCGGCTCGCTAGGCTGCCAGGCGGGAAGCCGCTACGCGAGGGCGGGCGGCACGGTGAACACCAACGGCACGTGCCGCGGCGACAGGCGTGGCCGCTGCCGTAGCGAAGAGGATGCTGTGGACCTGTACGAGTACCAGGGGCGCGACCTGTTTGCCCGGCACGGGCTGCCGGTGCTGGACGGCGGGGTCGCCACCACGCCCGAGGAGGCCCGCGCGGTCGCCGAGCGGATTGGCGGCCGCGTGGTCGTCAAGGCGCAGGTGAAGGTCGGCGGCCGGGGCAAGGCCGGTGGTGTCAAGCTCGCCGAGGACGCTGCGGAGGCGCAGGCGCGCGCCACGGACATCCTCGGTATGGACATCAAGGGCCATACCGTTGAAAAAGTCATGATCACCACGACTGCCAACATCGTCGAGGAGTACTACTTCTCGTACCTGCTGGACCGGGCGAACCGCACGTTCCTCTGCATCGCGAGCGTGGCCGGCGGCATGGAGATCGAGCAGGTCGCGCACGAGGCGCCGGAGAAGGTGGCGAAGGTGGCCATCGACCCGCGGGTCGGGGTCGACCTGGCGACGGCGCGCGAGATCGTCGCGAAGGCAGGCTTCGGCGCCGACGTCGCCGACCAGGTCGCCGACATCGCGGTCGGGCTGTGGAAGGCGTTCGTCGCCGAGGACACCACGCTCGTCGAGGTCAACCCACTGGCGAAGGTGGCCGACGGTCGGGTGCTGTGCCTGGACGCCAAGGTGACCCTCGACGCCAACGCCGACTTCCGCCACCCCGACCACGCCGCGCTCGAGGACAAGGCCGCTGCCGATCCGCTGGAGCAGCGGGCCAAGGAACGCGACCTCAACTACGTGAAGCTCGACGGCGCGGTCGGCATCATCGGCAACGGCGCAGGCCTTGTGATGTCCACACTGGACGTGGTGGCGTACGCGGGCGAGGAGTTCGGCGGCGTACTGCCGGCCAACTTCCTCGACATCGGCGGCGGCGCCAGTGCCACCGTGATGGCCAACGGACTGGAGATCGTGCTTTCCGACCCGGCGGTGAAGAGCGTCTTCGTCAACGTCTTCGGCGGCATCACCGCGTGCGACGCCGTCGCCAACGGCATCCTGCAGGCCCTGCAACTGCTGGCGGAGCGCGGCGAGGCGGTCACCAAGCCGCTCGTGGTGCGCCTGGACGGCAACAACGCCGAGGAGGGTCGCCGGATCCTGGACTCCGCCGGCAACCCACTCGTCGAGCGGGTGGACACAATGGACGGTGCCGCGAAGCGGGCCGCCGAGCTGGCAAGCAAGGCAGGGGTGTGACATGGCAGTCTGGCTGACCGAGGCGAGCAAGGTCATCGTTCAGGGAATGACCGGCTCCGAAGGTGGCAAGCACACCCGCCGGATGCTTGCCGCCGGCACGCAGGTGGTCGGTGGCACCAACCCGAGCAAGGCCGGCCAGCAGGTCGACTTCGACGGCACCAAGCTGCCGGTCTTCGCCGGTGTCGCCGAGGCGATGGCTGAGACGGGCGCTGACACGACCGTCATCTTCGTGCCGCCGAAGTTCGCCAAGGGCGCGGTGATCGAAGCCATCGACGCCGGGATCGGTCTGGCCGTGGTGATCACCGAGGGCATTCCGGTGCACGACACCGCGGCGTTCTGGTCGCACGCGGTGAGCGCGGGCGGCGGCACCCGCATCGTCGGGCCGAACTGCCCCGGCATCGCCAGCCCCGGCCGGTCCAACGCCGGCATCATCCCGGCCGACATCACCGGCCCCGGCCGGATCGGCCTGGTCAGCAAGTCCGGGACGCTGACCTACCAGATGATGTACGAGCTGCGCGACATCGGCTTCTCCACCTGCATCGGCATCGGCGGTGACCCGGTCATCGGCACGACCCACATCGACGCGCTGGCGGCCTTCTCCGACGACCCGGAGACCGACGCCATCGTGATGATCGGGGAGATCGGCGGCGACGCCGAGGAGCGCGCGGCCGACTTCATCAAGGCCAACGTCACCAAGCCCGTCGTGGGGTACATCGCCGGGTTCACCGCGCCGGTCGGCAAGACCATGGGCCACGCCGGCGCGATCATCTCCGGCTCGTCCGGCACCGCCGAGGCGAAGAAGGTCGCGCTGGAGGCGGCCGGCGTCCGGGTCGGCAAGACGCCGACCGAGACGGCGCGACTGATGCGCGACGTGATGAGTCGCTAGGTTTTGTTCTCCACGGACGGCCGGTCGAGATGACCGGCCGTCCGTCGTTTGACAGAGTGGTCGCGATGCCTGGGACCACTTCCGACGACCCGCCGGCGGACGGGCGCCCGACACCTACCGACGACCAGCCGACGATCCGGCTGGCACCGGGGGACCGGGCGACGGTCCGGCTGCCGACGCAGCGCCCGACGGCGGCCGGCGGCATCCGCGGGAGCGGCGGCCGTGCCGGCCGGAGTGCACCGGTCCCGCGGCCCGGGCGTCGCGCTCCGCTGGCGCTCGCCGCCGTGGTGACGGCCGGCTGGGCGGCGCTCGTGTCGTTCGGGCCGGTGCTGATCGTGGTGATGCTCGCCTATCTCGCGGACAGTGCGCAGGCGCCGATCGACCGGGTGGTGCGGCTCGGCCTCGCGGGCTGGCTGCTGGCCCACGGCGTACCGCTGCGGACCGGCCTGGGCGCGGTCGGACTGGTGCCGCTGGCACTGACCCTGCTCGTGGGCTGGCGTGTGTTCCGGGCCGGGGTGCACACCACCCGGGCGATCGGCGCGCGCCGGGGATGCAACGCGTGGGCGGCCCTGCGGGTCGGGTTGGCGGTGGCTGTCGCCTATGGCGTACTCGGTGCGATCGTGGCCGTCGCGGCCCGCGTGCCGGGTCTCACCGTCTCGGTTCCCCGGGCGGGGCTCACGCTGGGACTCTTCGGCCTGGCCGCCGGCACGCTGGGGGCCCTCGTGGAAACGCGGGTGCTGCACCGCCTGGTGACCGCGCTGCCCGCGCCCGTACGGGACGGGCTGCGGGCCGGTGGGATCGCGGCACTGCTCGTGCTGGGCGCCGGTGCGGCCGTGGCCGGGATTGCTGTGGCGCTGGCTGCCGGAGCGGCGAGCCGGATGATGGCCGAGTACCACACCGGCGTTGCCGGGCAGGCCGGCCTGACGCTGGTCTGCCTGGTGTACGCGCCGAACGTGGCCATCTGGGCGGCGAGCTACCTGGTCGGTCCGGGCTTCGTGATCGGGACGCAGACCTCGGTGAGCGCGGCGGCGGTCACGCTCGGGCCGCTCCCGGCCGTCCCGGTGCTGGCCGGGCTGCCGACCGGTCCGTCCTCGGTCGCCGCGTCGGTGCTGCTGGTCGTGCCCTTGGTGGCCGGGATGGTGGCCGGGTGGTTGCTCAGCCGGCGCCGGCTGCGGGAGGTCGGCGCGACCCTTCCCGGCGCGGCCTCCGGCCACTCCTGGATCGGGGCCCTCGCCGCGGCGGTGCTTGCCGGCCCGGTGGCCGGATCGCTGCTCGGCGCCGTTGCCGTCGCCGCCAGCGGCCCGCTGGGTGACGACGGGCTGGCCCACATCGGACCGCGCGTCGTGCCGATGGCGGTGATCACTGCCGCCGTGGTCGCCATCGGGGCGGTGGCCGCGGCCGGCGCGAAGCTCGTCATCGGCGTGCGGAGGGTTCAGCCGAAGTAGCCGAAGGTGCTCGACAGCTGCCCCAGGCCGAGCAGGGTCCAGAACGCGATGGACACCACGGCGCCCACCGCACCGCAGGCGAGGCCGGCGATCGACAGACCCTTGTTGTTCGCGGTGCCCCGGCGCGCCATCCGGATGCCGACGATGCCCAGCACCACGGCCGGGATGCCGAACAGTGCACTCGAGCCCCAGCAGCACATCATCGGCAGGGACAGGATGCCCAGGATCAGCGAGAGGATGCCGTAGGCGTTGTGCTGACCGGTGGGGTAGCCGGGGTAGCCCGGGTAGCCGGGCCCCGGGTGCTGCGGGGCGCCGTACTGGGTCACCGGGTACCCGAACGGCGTCTGGTACGGGTCCACGTACGGTGCCTGGTAGGGATCCCCGGTGACCGGCTGCGGTGCCGCGAACGGGTCCTGCGCGGGCGGCAGCTCCGGTTGGTGCTGGGGGTCCCCGGAGGGCTGCATCCGAAACCTCCTCGCCTGGCGGCCGGTCTGGGGTGTCCACACGCGTCGGTTGGTGGACACCCCGGTGGGGACGAACGACTCAGTAGCCGGTGTCGCCGGCGAAGTTCAGGTTGAACACGAAGCTACCAATGCAGCACAACAGCGCCACGCCCAACCAGATGAGGCCGATGATGATGGCCAACTTGGACCACTTCTTGGAATCGGCCGCCGCGGCCTGCGCGCCGGCGAAGTCGCCCTGCGCAACCAGCGGATTCACCTTCGCGGCACTGATGATGGCGGGGATGGCCAGGGGCCAGAAGAGGAAGATCGACACGATCGACATGGTCATGTTGTTGTCGACATGCGGCTGACCCTGCTGATAACCGGGCTGCATATTGGGCTCCTACGTGGCGATAGGTGAATGAACGTTCGGCAGCGTACTGGCAGCGTCGGCGGTTCGGACCCGCAGTCGGGCGCTCCGTCGACATCGTGACAATCTCGTGCCCCGGCGCTGCCCGGCGCTGCCGGTTGGACCGGCCGGGTGGAGCGCCGGAAGCCCGGACCGGCTTCGGTAGGGTATGCCGGTCGCCCAACCGCAGCCCGGTGCAGCCCAGCGGCCCGGTCGCGCCCGCGACACCGTGTCCCAAGCGTCCGAAGGAGGGCCACCCGTCGTGATCAGCCGACTCGTCGTCCTTGTCTCCGGCTCAGGCACGAACCTGCAGGCGCTCCTCGATGCCTGCGCCGACCCCGGGTACGGCGCGCGGGTCGTCGCCGTGGGGGCCGACCGGGCCGACATCGAAGGCCTGAGCAGGGCGGCCAGGCACGACGTGCCGTCGTTCGTGGTCCGCGTCGGGGACTACGCCGCGCGGGCTGACTGGGATGCCGCCTTGACCGCGCAGTGCGCCGCCTTCGAGCCTGACCTGATCGTGTCGGCCGGCTTCCTCAAGCTCGTCGGACCCACCTTCCTCGCGCGATTCACCGGGCGGTACGTGAACACCCACAACGCCCTGCTGCCCGCCTTCCCCGGCATGCACGGGCCCCGTGACGCCCTCGCCTACGGGGTGAGGATCGCCGGTGCGACGCTGCACTTCGTCGACAGCGGTGTGGACACCGGGCCGATCATCGCGCAGGTGGCGGTCCCGGTAGCCGACGACGACACCGAGGACACGCTCACCGAGCGCATCAAGGAAGCCGAGCGCGCGCAATTGGTCGACGTGGTCGGCCGGATGGCGCGCGGCGGCTGGACTCTCACCGGACGAAAGGTCACCGTGCCGTGAACGACAGGCGTCCCATCCGCCGAGCCCTGATCAGCGTGTACGACAAGACCGGGCTCGAGGAGCTGGCCGCGGCCCTCGCCGCGGCAGGCGCGGAGATCGTGTCGACCGGCTCGACGGCGGCCCGGATCCGGGCCGCAGGCGTGGCGGTGACCAACATCGAGCAGGTGACCGGCTTCGCTGAGTGCCTCGACGGCCGGGTCAAGACGCTGCATCCCCGGGTGCACGCCGGGCTGCTCGCCGACCTGCGGGTGCCGGCGCACGTTGACCAGCTCGCCGAACTCGGCATCGAGCCGTTCGACCTGCTGGTGTCGAACCTGTATCCGTTCACCGAGACGGTCGCCTCCGGTGCGGACCCGGACGCCTGCGTGGAGCAGATCGACATCGGTGGGCCGGCGATGGTCCGCGCCGCGGCGAAGAACTACGCATCGGTGGCCGTGGTCACCTCGCCGACGGCGTACCCGTCGGTGCTGGAGGCCCTGCGCGAGGGTGGCTTTCCACTCGACGCACGGCGCCGGCTCGCCGCGCGGGCCTTCGCCGACATCGCCGAGTACGACGTGGCGGTGGCCGGGTACTTCGCGGCGCAGCTCGCGACGGACCAGGAGCCCTGGCCGGACTTCGCGGCGGTGGCGGTGCGTCGCCAGGCCGTCCTGCGCTACGGCGAGAACCCGCACCAGGCGGCCGCCATCTACACCGACTCCGCCGCCGCGCCCGGCCTGGCGCAGGCGGAGCAGCTCGGTGGCAAGGAGATGTCGTACAACAACTACGTCGATGCGGACGCCGCCTGGCGGGCCGCGAACGACTTCGCCGACCCGTGCGTGGCGATCATCAAGCACGCCAACCCGTGCGGCATCGCGGTCGGCGCGGATGTCGCCGACGCGCACCGCAAGGCCCACGCGTGCGACCCGGTGTCGGCGTTCGGTGGGGTGATCGCCGTGAACCAGCCGGTCAGTGTCGAGCTGGCGCGACAGGTGGCGGAGATTTTCACCGAGGTGGTCATCGCTCCGTCCTATGCCGATGGTGCGGTCGAGGTCCTCACCGCGAAGAAGAACCTCCGGGTGCTGCGGGCGCCCGTGTGGGCACCGGCGACGGTGGAGTTCCGGCAGGTGAGCGGTGGTCTGCTGACCCAGGCCGTGGACCGGATCGATGCTGCCGGCGACGACCCGGACACCTGGCGGCTGGTCGCGGGCGCCCCGGCGGATCCGGCCACCCTCGCCGATCTGGCGTTCGCCTGGCGCGCGGTACGGGCCGTCAAGTCCAACGCCATTCTGCTCGCGGAGGGTGGTGCGACGGTCGGCGTCGGGATGGGGCAGGTCAACCGCGTCGACTCGGCGCGCCTGGCGGTCGCCCGTGCCGGCGAGCGGGCAAAGGGAGCGGCCGCGGCGTCGGATGCCTTCTTCCCGTTCCCGGACGGGCTGCAGATCCTCACCGAGGCCGGGGTGCGTGCGGTCGTCCAGCCGGGCGGTTCGGTGCGCGACCCGGAGGTGATCGCGGCCGCGACCGAGGCGGGCGTGACGATGTACCTGACCGGGACCCGGCACTTCTTCCACTGAGCGCGGCCGCCGGAGGGCCGGCGTCGTCTTCGGGTGCATCGTCGGCACCATCATGGCCGCCGCGTTTCAATCATGAGACACACCGCGCCGTCGTGTGCTTGACCATGTACTTGACTATACAAGGTAGTGGGCTTAGATTGGGTCCATGGCACACGACGCGCAGCTCCTCAAGGGTGTGCTCTCGCCGCTGCTGCTGAGCCTGCTGGCCGAGCGCGAGTCATACGGCTACGAGTTGGTGCAGCGCCTGCGGGATCTCGGCCTGGCCGACATCGCCGACGGCACCGTCTACCCGGCGCTGGCCCGGTTGGAGCGGGAAGGACGGGTCGCGGCGCGGCTGATCGAGTCGCGGTCCGGCCCGGCCCGCAAGTACTACCGCCCCACTCCCGCCGGGTACGACGCCCTCGCCGACGGCGTCGCCATGTGGCGAGCGCTCACCGAAACGATCACCCCTGCCCTCTCCCGACCGGTGCCACCGCACCCTGCGCCCCCGATGGAGACCTGAGATGCCACGTGCCCTTTCCTGGCTCGACCGGCTGCGCATCGACCGCGCGGTCTGGACCCTGGACCTGCGCATCGCAGACCTGCCCGGCCGGCGGCGCCGCGGGATTCGCGACGAGATCAGGACCAACCTGCGGGCCGCCGCGGGCGAGGTCGGCGCCGCCCGGGCGGTACGTGGACTCGGCGACCTGCGCCACCTGGCCGCGGGTTACCTGGAGGCGGAGTACGGCGAAGGTCGCCTCCGCCCGCTGTACTCCAAAGGTGCCTTCTGGGCGGTGATGGTGGAACTCGTGGTCATGGCTGTGGTCCTCGCCGGCTTCAGCGGCTTCATGGCCGGCATCGACGCGGCCGAGGGGCATCCCGACGGCACCTTCGCGTGGCACGGGCTGGACGCGCTCGGGCTGACCGCAAGCGCGACCTACCGTGGCGGCGAGGCCACCGGGTTCACCTTCACGTTCACCCCGTTGGTGCTGCTCTACATGGCTGTCGCCTTCGTCCTGGGCGGTCGGATGTGGCGCCTGCGGCCGCGCTGGCCGCGCTGGTTGCGCCGGTCCCGGCCGGTCGGCCCGGCGGGCAGCGCGCGCTGAGTGTCGTCGCCGGGCGTTCCGGGGCGCGTGCAAGGATTGCCCGATGACGGCGACGATTCTGGACGGCAAGGCCGTCGCGGCAGCGATCAAGGACGACCTGCGCGCGCGCGTGAAGGCGCTCGCCGAGCGCGGTGTCGTGCCGGGCCTGGGCACCATCCTGGTCGGGGACGACCCGGGTTCGCGCGCCTATGTGGCTGGCAAGCACCGGGACTGCGCCGAGGTGGGGATCGCGTCGATCCGGCGCGACCTGCCGGCGACCGCCAGCCAGGCCGAGGTCGAGGCCGCCGTCGCGGAGCTGAACGCCGACCCCTCCTGTACCGGCTACCTCGTGCAGCTGCCCCTCCCCAGGGGCCTGGACGAGCACCGGGTGCTGGAGTTGGTGGAGCCGCACAAGGACGCCGACGGCCTGCACCCGATCAACCTGGGCCGGCTCGTCCTCGGTGTGCCGGCCACGCTGCCCTGCACGCCGCGCGGCATCGTCGAGCTGCTGCGCCGCTACGACGTGCCGCTGGCCGGCGCCGAGGTGGTGGTGATCGGCCGGGGTACGACGGTGGGGCGCCCGCTCGGGCTGCTGCTGACCCGGCGTACCGAGAATGCCACCGTGACGCTGTGCCACACCGGCACCCGCGACCTGGCCGACCACACCCGCCGCGCGGACATCTTGGTGGCTGCCGCGGGCGTTGCGGGCCTGCTCACCGCGGACATGGTGCGGCCCGGCGCCGCCGTCCTCGACGTGGGCAGCACCCGGATCGCGCTGGACAACGGCAAGACCCGCGTGGTGGGCGACGTCGCACCCGAGGTCGCCGAGGTGGCCGGCTTCCTCGCGCCGATCCCCGGTGCGGTCGGGCCGATGACGCGCGCGATGCTGCTCAGCAACGTGGTGGAACGGGCCGAGGCCGTCGCAGGGCCCGTCTAGCCCCCGGGTTAAGGTGAGGCCATGGGCAAGAAGGTCACTGTGGTCGGCGCCGGGTTCTACGGGTCCACGACCGCGCAGCGTCTGGCTGAGTACGACGTTTTCGAGACGGTGGTGCTCACCGACATCGTCGAGGGCAAGCCGGAGGGCCTGGCGCTGGACATCAACCAGTCCCGGCCGGTCGAGGGCTTCGAGACGAAGGTGGTCGGGCAGACCACCGGGCGCAACGGCGAGGGCTACGAGGTCATCGCCGGCTCCGACGTCGTGGTGATCACCGCCGGCCTGCCGCGCAAACCCGGCATGAGCCGGATGGATCTGCTCGAGGTCAACGCCGGCATCGTGCGGGGCGTCGCCGAGAATGTGGCGAAGTACGCGCCGAACGCGGTGGTCATCGTGGTCTCCAACCCGCTCGATGAGATGACCGCCCTGGCTCAGCTGGCCACCGGCTTTCCGAAGCAGCGGGTGCTCGGCCAGGCCGGGGTGCTCGACACCGCGCGCTTCACCCACTTCGTGGCCGAGGAGCTCGGCGTGCCGGTGCGCTCGGTGAAGACGCTCACCCTCGGCTCGCACGGCGACACCATGGTGCCGGTGCCGTCGCAGTGCACGGTGGACGGCAGGCCCCTCGTCGACGTGCTGCCGGCCGAGAAGATCGAAGAGCTGGTCACCCGGACGCGCAACGGCGGTGCCGAGATCGTCGCCCTACTCAAGACCGGCTCGGCATACTACGCGCCGTCCGCGGCGGCGGCCCGGATGGCGCGGGCCGTGGCGGAGGACTCCGGCCAGGTGATTCCGGTCTGCGCATGGGTGGACGGCGAGTTCGGCATCTCCGGCGTGTACCTGGGCGTGCTTGCCGAGCTCGGCGCGGAGGGCGTGAAGAAGATCGTGGAGACGCCGCTGGCGGACGACGAGCTGGCCGCGCTCAAGGTCGCCGCCGAGGCGGTCCGGTCCAAGCAGGCGGACGTCGCCAACCTGTAGGCCCGGCCGGCGCGAGGCCGCGCCGCCGTGGCCGGACGGCTTGATCCACGACCAGTGGCGGTTCGCGATCATGCGAACCGCCACTTCCTGTCGGTCCGTCCCACTAGCTTCGCCGGCATGGTCTCCCACCTGCACGAGGTCCTGGTCGAGATGTTCCGGGACCGGCCGATGTTCGCGGCGGAGTTGCTGGTCAGCCCGTTTGGCGTCGGCGTGCCGCCCTTCGCCGAGGCGGATCTGTCATCCGCCGAGTTGACCGATGTCGTGCCGACGGAGTACCGGGCGGACGCGGTGGTCACCCTGTCAGCAGGCGGCGCACCGGTGCTGGCCGTCGTGGTGGAGGCCCAGTTACGTGTCGATGCGCGAAAGCGGCGGACCTGGCCGGCGTACGTGGCGACGCTGCACGCCCGGCTGGGTTGCCCGGTGGCGTTGTTGGTCGTGTGCCCGGATCCGGCGGTAGCTGCGTGGTGTGCGGCCCCGGTTCTGGTCGGTGAGCCGAACCTTGTCCTGACGCCGTTGGTGTTGGGCCCGGCCCAGATTCCGGTCGTGACCGACCCGGTGCTGGCTCGGCGCAGTCCTGAGTTGGCGGTGCTGTCCGCGTTGGCACATGGTGCCAGACCTGGCCAGACCGGGGTGTTTGAGGCGCTGCTGGCGGCGTTGGACGTGATCGATCTTGATCACGCCAGCCTATATGCTGATGTCGTGCTCGCGGCGCTGCCTACGGCAGCCCGGGACTGCTTGGAGGATTTGATGACCACCACGTCGCATCCGTACCAGAGTGACTTCGCCCGCCGCTACTACGACCGGGGTGCCGCTGAGGGCGAGGCCAGAGGCGAGGCCAAGGGCGAGGCCAAGGGCCAGGCCAAGGGCGAGGCCAGGGCGGTGCTGGCGGTGCTCGACGCCCGCGGCATCGAGGTGTCCGACCGGGTTCGGGAGCGCGTCGCCGGCTGCACCGACGTGGGCCAACTCGACGCCTGGCTCCGCGTTGCCGCCACCGGCTCCGCCAGCGAGATCTCCGCGCTGTTCCAGGCGTAGCGGGCCGGGCGGGCAGCCGTCATGCCGGTGCGCCCTCCCGGACGTCGGCCCTGTTTCGGACGTCGGCGCCCTCCCGGACGTCGGCGGCGCGCGGGCGGGCCGGAGTGGGCAGCCAGCGCACTGCTTCCGCGGTGCGCGGGTCGCTGCCGTAGGCGAGCAGGGTCAGGAACACGCCGTACACCGGCAGGTGACCCAGCAGTTCGGTCGATCCGAAGACGAGCAGCGTCGCGTTGAACGGCACCGCTGCGACGAGGACCGCCACCTGCGGCATCGCTCCGGAGAGCACCAGTAGCCCGAACAGCACCTCCACGGCGCCGGCGATGGCGACGAACGCATCCACCGGCACGTCCAGCCCGACGTAGGAGAAGACGTCCAGTTGCGGGTAGTGGGCAACGATCGCGCGGGCCATCGCCGGGTTGGCCAGCTTCTCCGAGAAGGCCAGCGACACCAGTGCCACCGCGACGCCGGCACGCAGCGCTAGCAGCCCGTACCGCAGCATCCGCGGGTCCGGGTCGGCGGCCCCGTACGGCCGGTTCGTCGGCGGCACCAGCGCGAGGAATCCGGCGATGCCGACCAGGTCGGCGGCTTCGAGCAGGCTGACCGGGCCGGTGGCGGCAAGCGCGACCGGTCCGATCGCGACCAGCAGCAGAGCCGCCGCCCGCAGCCTCACGCCGGTGATCAGCCACACGCCGAGCGCGCCTTCGGCGAGCCCGATGACGCTTCCCGCCGGCAGCCGGTGCAGTTCCAGGTCCGCGGAGAGGAAGAATCCCCTGGCCGCCAGCGCGAGCAGGCTCACGCCGAGGTGGATGGCGAGCAGTCGGGGCAGGTACGGCGTGATCCCACCCAACCGGCGCAGCGGCGCCAGCTCCGGCGTCGGCAGGCGATACGCCACCCAGCGCCAGGCCACCGTCACCAGGACCACCGCGGCGAGCAGCGACAGGGTCAGCGGCCGCAGCGCGAACGACCAGTCGGTGGGGAAGAGTCCGGGGTCGTCGACGAACCACTTTTCGTGGGCGAGTTGCATCGGTACTCCAGGCGTTCGGGGGCACGTACCGGCCGGGGTGGCGGAACGTTTCGATCTTCGGTCGGTGCTCCCGTGACGGGCAGGGCCGAAGGTCCCGGTGGTGGCATGGCGTACGTCACGATGGGCCGGCGCCGGTACTCAAGTTCCGGAAAATCGAGTTCCCCGGGGTGCCCGTCGGCTCCACCATGAACGGATGGGTTGGGTCACCACCGGCGACACGGACGAGTTCCTGGCCGCGGCAGGCGGCCTGTTGCGGTCGCGGGCTGCCCAGAACACCATCATCCTCACCATCGTCGACACCATCTGCCGCCAGCGGGCGGCTGGTCGCGGTGACGCGACCACGCAGTTCGGTTGGTGGGCGGCGCCCGACGGCACCGTGCGCGGCACATTCCTGCACACGCCGCCACACCCGCTGGTGGTGGCCGCCGTGACCGCCTGGGCGTTGCCTGACCTTGCCGGCATGCTCGCGGGGGCCGGGCGCCCGATTTCGGGGGTCAATGCCACGCCGGGCGTCGCTGAGACGTTTGCCGAAGCCTGGCGGCAGCGCACCGGCGCGGCGTGGAACGTTGCGGTGCGGATGCGGCTGTACCGGCTGGACCGGCTGGCTGACCTGGACCCCGCTCCGCCGGGACGGGCCAGGGTCGCCGGCCCTGGCGACCGCGACCTGCTGGTGGCGTGGATGGAGGCGTTCGCGCGGGAGGCTCCCGGCATGCAGCGCAACGTGGCGCAGGTGGTCGAGGACCGGCTGGGTTACGGAGGGCTGACGCTGTGGGAGTGCGACGGGGAGCCGGTCGCCATGGCCGGGGTGACCCGGGCGGTCGCCGGCATGGTCCGGGTGGCGCCCGTCTACACCCCGCCGGATCAGCGGCGGCGTGGCTACGGCGGTGCGGTCACCGCAGCGGTCAGCCGGGCCGCGCTGCACGCCGGGGTCCGCGACGTGGTGCTCTTCACCGATCTCGCCAACCCGACGGCCAACGCGCTCTACCAGCGCATCGGCTTCCGGCCGCTGGAGGATCGGGCGATGCTGTCCTTCACGCCGATGCCGGTACGGGTCGATGAGTCGGCCCGCGCCGCGGCACCGTAGGCCGGCGTGCGCCCGACGGCGCCGCTCAGTACGCTCGTACTGTTAGCACAGCCGAGAGGAGCGCCCTGCCGATGGCCAAGATCAAGGTGACGAACCCGGTCGTCGAGCTCGACGGCGACGAAATGACCCGGATTATCTGGAAGCAGATCCGCGAGCAGCTCGTCCTGCCGTACCTCGACGTCGACCTGGAGTACTACGACCTGTCGATCCAGTACCGCGACGAGACCGATGACCAGGTGACCATCGACGCGGCGAACGCGATCAAGCGCCACGGCGTGGGCGTCAAGTGCGCCACGATCACCCCGGACGAGGCACGCGTCGAAGAGTTCAAGCTCAAGAAGATGTGGCGCTCGCCCAACGGCACCATCCGCAACATCCTGGGCGGAGTGGTGTTCCGTGAGCCGATCATCATGGCCAACGTGCCCCGGCTGGTGCCGGGTTGGACCAAGCCGATCGTGATCGGCCGGCACGCGCACGGCGACCAGTACAAGGCGACCGACTTCGTGGTGCCGGGCCCTGGCACGCTGACCATCTCGTTCGCGCCGTCGGACGGCGGAGAGCCGATGGAGTTCCAGGTCGCCGAGTTCACCGGGGGCGGCGTCGCGATGGGGATGTACAACTTCGACGACTCGATCCGCGACTTCGCGCGTGCGTCCTTGCGGTACGGGCTGGACCGCGGCTTCCCGGTCTACCTGTCGACCAAGAACACGATCCTCAAGGCGTACGACGGACGGTTCAAGGACCTGTTCGCGGAGGTCTTCGAGGCCGAGTTCGCGGCGGACTTCGCGGCCGCGGGGATCACCTACGAGCACCGGCTCATCGACGACATGGTGGCCGCGGCGCTCAAGTGGGAGGGCGGCTTCGTCTGGGCGACCAAGAACTACGACGGTGACGTGCAGTCCGACACCGTGGCGCAGGGCTTCGGCTCGCTCGGCCTGATGACGAGCGTGCTGATGACGCCGGACGGCCGTACCGTCGAGGCGGAGGCCGCGCACGGCACGGTGACCCGGCACTACCGGCAGTGGCAGCGGGGCGAGAAGACCTCCACCAACCCGATCGCGTCGATCTTCGCGTGGACCCGGGGCCTGGCGCACCGCGGCAAGTTGGACAACACCCCGGCCGTGACGAATTTCGCCGAGACGCTGGAGCGGGTGTGCGTGTCCACCGTGGAGGGTGGCGCGATGACCAAGGACCTCGCCCTGCTCATCGGCCGTGACGCTCCGTGGTTGAGCACTGACGAGTTCATGAACGCGTTCACCGACAACCTGGCCCGCGAACTGGCGTGACCTGACCCGCTGGACGGTTCGTCGCATGTGAGTTATGAACCTTATGAGGGCCCGATACGGTTCATAACTCACATGACGGCGGCGCGGGGCACGGCGGCGCGGGCACGGCGGCACGGCGGGGCGGGCACGGCGGCACGGCGGGGCGGGCACGGCGGCGGGGCGGGGCGGCCGGCGGGGATGGGGTGGATCAGATCCCGCGGCCGTGCCGGTGCAGGGCGCTGACCACGTGCTCGACCTGCACTCCGGCCACCGCCGCCAGTGCGACCGCGACGCGCGGCTCGTGCCAGTTGTGGCGCACTGCCCGGATCGCCCAGCGCCACGCCTGTCGGCGGTTGCCGGAGGCCGCGGCCCAACAGGCCAACTGGCCGTACACCCGACCGGCGCCCAACCGGTTTGCGGCGATCTCCGGGTGGCGGCGCAGCATCCAGCGCAGCGATTCGATCTTGCTCGCGTACTCGTACGCGAACAGTGAGTTGGGGCCCCACCGCACCCGCACCAGCGGCTCGTCGATGTGCACGATCGGGGCCTGCCGGGCCGCCCGCAGCAACAGGTCCCAGTCCTCGTTCTGGCCGCCCGGCGCCTCTTCGGCCACCAGGCCCAGATATCCGTCGACCAGGCACCGCCGACGGATCAGGAAGCTCGACGCGTGCAGCATGGCCATCCGGGACCGAGCCAGATCGGCCAGACCGACCTGCGACCGGCCGGCCAGCCGCGTGGTCAGCCGGGACCGGAACTCGACCTCCATGGCGCAGGTCACGAAGAACGTGTCGGGATCCGCGTGCAGGGCCGCCACCTGCCGGCGCAGTTTGGCCGGCCGCCACACGTCGTCGTCGTCGCAGAACCCCACCAGGTCGGTGGCGAGCGCGAGGACACCGGTATTGCGGGCGCCGGCCAGGCCAGGCGTGCGTTGGTTGGCGAGAACCCTGATCTGGCGGGCGCCGGCGGAGCGGGCCAGGGTGACGTCCGGTCGGCTCTGGTCGTAGACGACCACGATGTGGATGGGGCCCGGATAGTCCTGCCCGAGCACGCCGTTGATCGCCTCGGCAAGCTGCTCGGGCCGGTTGCGCGTCGCGATGACCACCCCCACCGACGGCTGGGTGCTCAGGAGATCTCCCGCCCGAGGCGGTACCCGTACGCGCCCAGCAGCGGCATGGTGAGTGCCCCGACGAGTCGGCGCTGCGCCGGTGGCAGGGCCGTCCGCCAGGCGTCGTCGACCCGCAGTGCCACCGTGCCGACGGCGAAGCGCATCGGGTTGCCGGCAGCGCTGTGGCAGCGGGCAAGGTCCGCGACCGGGGTGCCGTCGATGCCCGTTGACAGGAAGGACAGGTCCGCGCCGGCGAGCCCGGCGAAGTCGGCGAGGGCGGCAAGCGTGGTTGCCGGGTCCGCGAGCAGATCCTCGTACCGCACCCGCCGCACCGCGACGCCGGACCGGGCGAGCAGGCCGAGCGCGACGTTGTTGGTGTTCCACAGCATGGCGCAGCGTCCCGGCCGGTACCGCGTCATCTCCCGCTGGCCGTCGGTCTCCGGGCGGGCGGTCCGCTTGGTCCACGAGTACGCCACGCCGCGGCTGTCCCGGATGACGTGCGCCACCCGCAGATCGATGTCGGCGGAGCGCAGGCAGAACGCCAGCGCTGGATGTTTCGACGAGTCGATCACGACTGACGCGCCGGAGATCTCGGCCGCCGCCCGGTAGAGCCGCGCGTAATAGTCGGCGTACCGGCGCACCAGCGCCGCCCGGGGCGCGGAGCGCCGGCCGGCCAGGCCCGGAATGTGCCGGGTGCGCTCCACCGTGGAGCGCAGTCCGGCGATGTCGGCGAGGTCCACGCGGTGCCAGCCGCCGAATGCCCGGGCACCCACCCGTTGCCAGAAGGCGCACCCGGAGAACCGCTCGCCGCAGGCACAGCGGTCATTGCCGCGCACGTCGCGGTCCCAGAGGTGGACCACCTCGCCGAGCGGGCACGCCCCGGGCAGTTCCCCCAGGAGCCGTTCCAGCAGGGTGGTGCCGCTGCGGCCCATGCCACCGAGGAACAAGACTCGTACCATTTGTCCCCCTAGTGTCGTTCTGCACTATAACTGCGGCGCTGGGGGAGCGGTGAGGGCATGCGACGGATACCCATCGGAGGGATGGGGTTCGACCCCCTGACCGGCGCCGAGGTGGCGGTCCGCGTCCGGCGGTCGCTGGATCGGGGTGTGGGCGGCTGGATCGTCACGCCCAATGTGGACATTGTCCGGCAGGTCATCGCCGACCCGGCCCAGCGATCCGCGCTCGCTGGCGCGGATCTTGTCGTGGCCGACGGCGCGCCGCTGATCTGGGCGTCCCGGCTGGCCGGAACCCCGCTGCCGGAGCGGGTGGCCGGCGCGGATCTGATCTGGACGCTGGCCGCGGCGCTTGCCGCCGACCGGCGGTCGATCTTCGTGCTCGGCGGCGATCCCGCCTCGCCCGGCCGTACCTCGGGCGCCCACCGGGCCGCCGCCGCGCTGGCGTTCAGCTGCCCGGGAGTGCGGGTCGCCGGGCACGCCAGCCCCCGGTACGGTTTCGACGCCCACCCGGGTGAACTGGCCGCCGTCTGCGCCGACGTGATCGAGGCGAGGCCGGACCTGGTCTACGTCGGGCTGGGCTTCCCCCGCCAGGAACGGCTCATCCTGCGAATGCGGGCCGACCTGCCGGGGGCCTGGTTCCTCGGCTGCGGCGCGGCCGTCTCCTTCGCCGCCGGCGACCGGGTCCGGGCCGCGGACTGGCTGGGCCGCGCCGGGCTGGAGTGGCTGCACCGGCTGGCGCACGAGCCGCGGCGGCTGGCCGGCCGGTACCTCCGCGACGACCTGCCGCAGGCGGTGCGCCTGCTCGGATCGGCCGTCGCGGCCCGCCGGCGGCACCGGCGCTGGCGGGCCCCCGCACTCAGGGATTGAAGTGCGGCTCCCGGGCCAGGCCGGTGAAGGCCGCCAGGGCGAGCGGATCGTCGGAGATGCGGAACTCCTGGTTCGGCCCGTTGCCGTTGTCCGGGTTGGACTCGAAGTAGAGCACCGCGCGGATCTGCGGGTTGGCGCGGACGACCGCGGAGGCGTTCGTCAACCAGACGGCCCGCTGCTCGGAGCCCCAGGCCCGGGCGACCCCGAACTCGCCGAGCATCAGCGGCTTGCTGGGATGCTCCGCCCCCCACTGCAGGAACGGGCGCAGCAACTCGCCCAGGGGGGCGAACGTCCCCCCGGCGTAGACATCCACGCAGGCCCAGTCCACGTCGTCGTCGCCGGGGTAGAAGTCGGGCGCGTACCCGCCGGTGAAGCCCTCGGCGGTCGGGCACCACACCCAGGAGACGTTGTCGGCGCCCTCCTGTCGGAAGATGTCCCGGGTGTGCCGCCATGCGGCGATGTAGTCCGGGCCGGACCACATCGACGCCCGCAGGTTGGGCCGGTCCATCTCCCAGCGGAACCGCATCAGCACCGGCTGCTGCCACGCCTTCGCCTCGCGCGCGCGCTGGCGGATCACCTCGTCGTACCGGCCACCCGTGATGGACCGGGTGTCGGCCGCCGCCCAGCTGATCATGATCGTACGACCGCGCTTGGCGAGCTGGACATCGGCGGCGTCGAAGAAGTTGTCGTCGATCCGGCGGTAGGTGTTGACGATGTGCAGTCGCCGGCCGAGCGTCTTCTCCCACGCGGCCACCGCGCTCACCCGTGCGGACTGGGTCAGCACCGGCGGGCGTACCCAGGCGCCGAGGAAGGCCCCCTGCACCGGCGGCCGGACCGGACCCGCGGCGAACGGCCCGGTCGAGGTGGCGATCGCGTATGCGGCGTCGCCGCCGGTCGGTCCCCGGCCGGCCGAGGCCGACACCGATGGTTGCACGGGTCGGCGCTGCAGCGGGCCCAGGTCGTTCGGGAGCGGCCAGAGTACGGCCACGGTCCCCGCGCTGATCATCAGGAACGTGACGACGCCGGCCGCCAGCCAGGCCCGGTTGCGCTGGCGCTCACTCATCCGGCCGGTCATCGCCGCACCCGCCGGGCGACGTACAGCACGTCGGTGGCAACACCGGACAGCGCCGGCGTCCGTGCCGTGAGGTCGTCGCACCGCCTGGCGAGCGACCGCAGCCAGCGGTGCCGGTACGCCCCCGGCGGGCAGATCGCGAAGCCCCTGCGCTCCACGATCCGGAACCCGTGCCGCCGCAGCAGCTGCTCCACCTCCTCGTGACTGAGCTCGGAGAACCACGGATGGTCCGGGTGCCGGCGGCGGCTCAGGTGGCGCAGCGACGATCGGTTGCCGTGGTTCTCCAGGACCACCAGGCCGGAGTCGGCATGCGGCAACGCCTTCGCCGCGAACGCCACGGCGCGGTCCCGCACCGCCGGCGGTGTGTTGAGCAGGAGCCGGAAGATCGTGACGAGTTTCGGGCTCTCCATGCTGGCGGCCGGTGGCACCGGCCCTGCCTCGGCGACCTCGTGCAGCTTCGCGTAGACGCCGGTGCTCGAGGCGGTCGCCAGCATGGCGCTCGAGGTGTCGTATCCGTGTGCCGCGCGGACGACGCCGTGCAGCATGCGGATCGCCCGACCGGTGCCGCAGGCGAAGTCGTGCTGCACCGGGCGGCGCTCCGGGAAGGCGCGGTGCACCAGCCCGCGCAGGTACGCCCGCTGCCGTACGTCAATTGCCGACGCGTAGGTGTCGGGGGCGTACACCACGTGGTGGTACTTGGCCACGGCGGCGGAGTCGCGGAAGATGTCGGCGTAGTCGGATCTCATCAGCATTCCCCCGAAGGTGCGAACAGGCGCCGGGAGCGGAGCAGCCCGGCGAGATAGGCGGCCGTGCCGGCCGTGATCGTGGCGGCTGCCACCAGCGGCCGTGCCGCGTCGGCCGGTGCCACCACCTGCAGCACCAGCGCCGGCACGCCGAAGCAGGCGGCGGCGAGCCCCGCCCCGACGAGGGTGGCGCGGCCGAACGGGTGCACACGCAGGCCGCGCCACACCTGCAGCAGCGGCAGGAGGTTGTTGGTCAGGACGGCCGCCGCCAGCCCGTACGCGGCGCCCACCGCCCCGAGCCGCGGAATCAGCACGGCGTCGACGGCGAGCAGGACGACCAGTGCGGTGCCGGCACTGGCCAGGTTCGCCCAGGTCCGCCCACCCATGGCGAGCACCATGTCCACCATGCCGCACGCGGTCGCCGCAAGCATCGTCACGGCGAGCACCCCGACGATTGCCGCGCCGGCGCGGTAGGAGTTCCCGAAGAGTCCGAGGTAGACGGTCGGGTAGCCGGCGACGCACAGGTACAGCGGCCAGGTGAGCACCACCAGCCGAGCGGTGCTCCGGCGGTAGAGCGCGTTGGCGCCGGGGATGTCGCGGGTGGCCAGGCGCTCGGCGAGGCGCGGCTGGACCGCCTGGGAGAGCGACTGGTTGACCAGCTGGCCCAGGACCACGAAGCGGCCGGCGACGGCGTACAGCGCCGCCGGGGCGAGCCCGGCCAGCGCCGCGACCAGGAGCACGTCCACCCGCTGCAGGGCGAGCTGCGCGATGCTCGCGACCGCGCGGGGACCGGTGAACCGCCAGTACGGGCCCGCGCCCAGCGTCGCGGTGTGCGCCGGCGCCCGGGCGAGTTCGGTGCGGTGCGCCCGGGCCAGCGCGTAGCCGGCGAGCAGCGCGACCGGCAGGTACGGCGCGGCCCAGGCGGCGGCGAACAGCGCCGGGCTGCCCGCCCCGGCGAGGAACAGTCCGCCGAGCAGGACGAGCTGCAGACCTGGGCGGAGCAGGCGGTCGAGCGCGACGGTGGGCCGCAGCACGCGGTATCCGCGGGTCGCGGCGAGCAGCGCGTCGCCGAGCGCCGCGGCCGGCACGGCGAACGCGAGGATGCCGAGTTGGCCGGCGTAGACCGGGGACGAGGCGAAGCCGGCGGCGACCCAGAGACCGGCCGCCACGGCCACCGACGCCAGTGCCACGGGGGTCAGGCCCAGGCGCAGGCAGCGGCCGAGCGCGCCGTGCTCGCCCCGGGCCCGAAGCCGGGCCGGCCAGTAGACCAGCGACGTCTGCGACCCGAGCTTGCCGAGCGCCGCGCCCAGCACGAAGCTGGCGGTCGCGCTGAAGAACGCGCCGGCCTCCGCGGTGCCCAGCGACCGGGCGACCAGCCAGGTGACCGCGAGCCCCGACACACCGGCGAACCCCGTCGCGGCCAGGTTGGCCACGCCGCCGCGCGCGGTGCCCGCCGCTGCCGACGTTGCCGCCGGCGCGGTCCCGGTCGGCGACCGCTCCGGACGGTCCAGCGCCACGACGGTCATCGACGGTCCATCCAGGACAGTCGGCGGCCCAGCCACTCGGCCAGGCGGGCATCGTAGGGCGCGTAGTGGGCGGCGAGTTGCGAGCGCCGCCGGGCATCCATCGGGGCGGTCCGTGGCCGGGCGTTGTGCTGCTGGAACGCCGGGTACGCCCCGCCGAGCAGGGTCGGCGCCGGCAGGCCGAGAAAATCCAGCACGCCGTCGTAGACGGGTCGCGGGTTCGTGAAGAACGCCTGGCTGTCCACCACGTGGATGCGGTCGCGTCCGAGGGCCTCGGCCATCGGCTGGAGATAGGAGATGTACTCACCACGCGCGCGGTAGGCGTGGTGCTGGTGCGCGAAGCTCGTGTACGCCGGGTCGGCGAGCATCCGCTCGGCCACGCCCCGGAGCCGGGTCGGCTCCAGATCGAGTGCCCGATCGAAGGCGGCCTCCGTTTCGTAGCCGCGCGCGACCTCGTGTGCGTGGTGGGAGTACGCGCGCTCCACCGGGTCGCGGACCAGCACGAGGACGCGGACCCCGGGCAGGTCCGCGGCGATCCGGGCGACGGCGTGCGGGTGGTACATGTAGTACGGGCTGGACTCGAACGTCTGCGCCGGAACGCCGTACCACTCCCGCACCCGCGCCGCGGTGCGCAGCAACGGGAAGTGCGCCCGGTACCAGCGCGGGCCGCGGTGGTACCCCACGTCGAAGTAGTGCACGCCCTTGTGCAGCACCGCCTTCAGGATGCCGGGATGCCCGGCGAGGGCACGGTACAGCGACGTGGTTCCGCACCGCTGGCCACCGCAGATGAGGAAGGACGGCAGCATCCGGTGCTGCGCCGTCAGCCGGCCGTACCCCCGGGATCCGACGTGCACCACCCGCTTGACCGGGTCCGGCACCGCACCCAGGCCGCCCCGGCCCACCCCTGGGATGATCACAACTTGCCGGACGTCGTGGTGTCCCGCGCCCCCTGATGTACCAGCTTCGCCGAAGGTGCCACGACGCTGGACGGGCCGGCCAGCGTACCGGCGCGGGCCACCAGAACGGGCAGCAGCCAGGTGCCCAGCACGCCGAGTGGCGCTCCGGCCTCGGCCTGCCGGTCGGCGAGGTAACGCGCCGCCAGATCGATCAGGTAGAGCAGCGCCACCACGTCCGCCTCGCGCCGGTTCAGCGCGCCGAACGGCTGCAGCAACGCGGCCGCGTCGTCGAGCATCGCGCCGACCGCGGCACCGGCGTCACCGCCGGTGGCCGCGGCGATGTTGCACTGCAGGCGGTGGTGCAGGGCGTCGAACCCGGTCGGTACGCCGGTGGTGAACCGCTCCCAGTCCCACACCAGAATCGTGTCCGCGACCATCGCCATGTTCCACGGCGACCAGTCGCCGTGCCACGAGCCGTACTCCAGGTCCACCGATCCCGCGACGGCCAGGATCCGTTCCGCTGCGCGCTGCAGCGCCGGGCCCTCCGGGTACGCCGCGAGTGTGGCGAGCCGATCGCTCAGCCGCTTCCAGTACCCGCTGTCGCGCAGCGGGCCGCGGCGCACGCCGCAGCACCGGGCCACCTCGCGCATCGCGAGCGCCAGCCGCTCGTCGTTCTTTGCCGCGCGGGGCCGCCACACCGGAAGCGCCGACTGGACCAGCACCTCGTGGGAGTTCCACCGGCCGGCGTGACGGACCCGCGGCACGGTCAGGTGCCGCAGGTCCAGCCGGTCCAGCACGGCCAGCGCGCTGGTCTCGGCGCGGACCAGCCGACGGGTCAGGTCCGACGTGCCGAGCTTCGCGAAGGCAACCGTACGGCCCTCGGGGTTGAGCAACTGCAGCACCGGCTTGCGGTTGGCCCGCGCCGGTCCGAGGTGGACAGACAGGTGCAGGTCGATGCCAAGCACCTGGCTGAGGTACGCGTCGATGGAGTCCGCGGCCCCGGCCGGGGCCGGCACCCGTAACCGGTCGCGCAGCAGGATGCGGGCGATGCCGGTCCGCAGTGCCGCCACCACGGCGGTGCGTTGCCACCGGGCGAGCCTGGTCTGCGGCTCGGCGTAGCGGCGCACCGCCGCCGCGGCCAGCCGCCGGTCGTGCGCGGGTACCAGCAGCCGTGGCCGTCGGGCGTGCGGAATGATCAGGTAGTCCACGTGCTCGTCCCAGTTGGACGCCGGGTAGAGCACGTCGAGCACCTCGCCGAGGTAACGGGCGCGCAGCTGCGCGTCGTTTCGCCGAAGCGCGGCGGGTGCGGTGTTGACCGGGCTCATGGGTGTACTCCCTGGTCGAGCCGGCGGTGCCGGCCGGCGGCGGTGTCGGGGCGGGCACGGTCGCGCCCTCGGGTGACGGTCCAGTGCGAGCGCCACAGCAGCGCGTACCCGCACATCAGCAGCGCCAGCGGGGTGACCAGCGCGTTGTACCAGAACATCGCCGCGAAGCTGGACACGATCGCGGCGCTCCCGGCAAGGCCGAGGGGACTTGTGTCGTGGCGGAAGCGCCACAGGCCGTACCCGAAGAAGCCCAGGTAGGCAACGGTGCCGATCAGCCCGTGCGCGAAGAGCAGCTGCCAGAGTTGGCCGTTGCCGCCGACGGTGAAGTTGCCGCAGCGCTCGCAGTCGGGGCTTTCGCCGATCGCGATGGAATGGCGCCCTCCCTCGGTGTTGCGGGTGGAGCCGAACCCGATCAGCGGGGACTGCGTGAGCCCTGAGATGGCGTGCTCGGTCGTGTAGAGCCGGACGCCATTGGACTTCGCGTGGGCGAGTCGTTGCTCCACCACGTGACCCAGGGGCGTCACGGCGAGCGCCACGGCGAACGTGGTCGCCACCACCGCGAGTGCGCCCAGGGCGGCGTACCGGCCACGCGGAACCAGGCGGACGGCGACGTAGCACGTCGTCACCGCGAGGCCGATCCACAGGCCACGGTTGAGCGAGTACACGATCGGCACGGTCGCGATGGCCAGGCAGCCGAGTGCGGCGAGCCGGGCCAGGCGGCGTCGCGGGTACGCCCAGGCGGCCACCACGAACCAGCCGACCAGCAGGCAGACGTTGTTACCCCAGGTGTTGGTGTACCCCCACGGCGCGGCCGGGCGGGGGTGCCCGGTGCCGAGGATGTCCATGACCTGCGCCAGTGACGGGTGGACCAGCGACCGCACGAAGCCCATCTCACGCAGGGACGTCGGCAGCAGGGCCTCCACCGGAGAGACGAACTCGAAGGTGCCGTACATCCCGCCGAGCACGCCCCCGCACACGGTCACCCCGAACAGCCAGCCGAGCAGGCCGACCAGGCGGCGCTGTGGCAGCTCCCGCTCGTCGAGGTTGCCGGCGAAGAGCAGCAGGATGGTGAGCGCGAGGTAGGCGCCCAGCCGGTAGGCGTACGGGACCAGGCGGCTCGTCGCGGTGCCGGGCACCGTCCCGGCCGGGTCCGCGCCCAGTGTGAAGATGCCGGTGGCGACGACCGCGAGGAAGATCAGCCACAGGATGAAGGCGGGCGGCAGCCGGAGCGCGTACCCGCGCCGGTGGCGGTGGAGCAGGATCACCGCCATCGGCACCGCGGCGACGAAGAAGATCAGCACCCCGAGTCCGAGGGCCCACCACAGTGGATAGAGCAGCAGCGTCATGGTGAGCGGCCACGCCGCGCGGGACGGCCGTGCCCGCGCCGCGCCGGCGTTCGGTGCGCGCCACGTCGTCGCGGTCGCCCTCGTCGCGGTCGCCCGTGTCGCGGGTGCCCGTGTCGCGGTCGCCCGTGTCGCGGGGGCCCTTGTCGTCGGCGCCCGGGACGCGGGCGGTGCCGTGTCGGGCGGGGTGGTCGCCGACGGCGGCCGTCGCGTTTGTGGAGGAGCGACCGTGCTGCCCGTCACCGGGCGCCACCGTCGCCCGGACCGGACTCGGCCAGCTCGTCGGCTGCGCGCTGCGGCTCGGCGCGGTCGTTGCGCGGCATCGGGGCGGTCGCGCCGTCACTCCCGGTGGGGCGGGCATTCGGCCGAGGGCCCAGCCGGGCTCCGGGCTGGTTCGGCCGAGCGGTCAGCAGCGTCTCCGCTCCGCGCGATCCGGCGTCCTCCCGTACCGCCGGCACCGGTGGCCTGATCCGCTGGGCGGGATGAACCTGCTCGATCGGCTGGCAGTCGAGGTCGGTGGTCCGCGGCTCGACCGCATCGACGTGCCCGCCGCCGATGCGGCCGGCGGGAGGCGCCCCGGCGGCTGGCATCTCGGCGGCTGGCGTGGCGGCGGCGTTCCCGGCCAGCGCCGGCCGGGCCGAGCCCCGGCGTTTGGGAAGCTTGGCCAGCACGACGGCGCCGACCAGTGGCGTGCCGACCCGGCGCAGCTGCTCGACGGCGTCGCGCACATCGCGGTACCGGGTGCGCCGCAGCTCCACGGCGAGGATCGCGCCGTCGGACATGCTCGCCAGGCTCTGCGCGTCGGCGCTGGTGGTGGTGGACGGCGCCTCGATCACGACGTACGTGGCCATGGCCCGTACCGCGGTCAGGGTCTCCCGCAGCGCGCGGGACTGCAGCAGGCCGTCGTCGTCCGAGGTCGTACCGCTGGTGAGCACCCGCAGGTGGCGGTGCCCGGGGACGTCCTGCAGCGCGGTCGACAGCGCGACCCGGCCGGTGAGTACGTCGGTCAGGCCCGGTGCGGTACGCACGCCGAGGAGGTCGGTGAGCGGCACCGGGTCGGGTTGATCCCCGGGCCGGTGCGCGCAGATCAGCACGGTCTCCGCGTCGGTGCGGGCGAAGGCGGCGGCGAGGTTCGCTGCGACGAGCCTTGCAGGTGCGCCGTGGGCGGCGCTGCGGGCCGCACCGGCGACCACCAGGACCTGACCGGAAGGCACGGCATGGGTCTGTGTGGCGCCCGGGGCCGGCGCGATGCTGGCGAGAATCTCGTTGCGGAGCCGGTGGAACAGCCGCCCGCCGGTGCCGAAGGGCGGGAAGGTCTGGTCCACCGGCGGCCGCATCCGGGGCGGCAGGTCGGCCAGTACGGCGACGTCGACGCGGCGCGCGAGATCCGCGGCACGGCGTACCCGGCGGTCCAGCCGCTGCCGAAGATAGCCGGCGCCGATCCCGAGCAGCAGACCGAGCATGGCGCCGCTGGCCAGGTTCAGCAGTCGGTTCGGCTTGACCGGCGCGGCCGGCAGCCCGGCGTCGCGGATGATCCGTCCCGCGTTCGGCGCGGTCGTGCTGATCTGGTTGACCTGGGAGTTGAGCGTGTTGAGCTGGCTGACCGTGGTCTGGCGTTGGCTCTCCAGGTTGGCCCGGTCGGAGGTGTCCGGCCGCAGCGTCACAATGCGGGCGTTGAGCTGCGTGAGAACGGTGTTGAGCTGCTTGACCTTCGCGTCGATCGCCGCTGTCCGGCTGGCCAGCTCGGCGCGGTCACTCTCCTCGCGGCTGCGCAGGTACGCCTCCGCGAAGGCGTGCGAGCCGGCCTGGGCGAGCTGCGCCGTCCGGCCGGAGTACGAGATGACCAGGACGGACGTGTTGGCCGGCACCTTCACCGCGACGTTGCGGGCCAGTTCGTCCGGGGCGGTCGGCGAGCGCAGCAGCTCTGCGGCCACGGCCGCGACCGGGGTCGACCGGACCAGCTGCGCCTCGGTGTCGAGATTGAGCTCGCCCCGGGTGCGCCCGCCGACCACGTTGGTGTCCTGCCCGGAGCCGGTGGGCTGGACGAGCACGGACGTCGCGGACTCGTACACCGTCGGTTGCCGCTCGGTGAACTTTGCGGCGCCGACGACGCCGAGGGCGAGCAGGAGCGTGAGGAGCCACCAGTGCCGACGGACCAGATTGACCAGATCGGGGACCCGCAGATCGGTATCACGTGGAACTGGCCTGTCCAGAATATCGTGATAAATCGGGCGGGTGACGTCCATGAAGCGGCAGCCCTCTCAAAGTTGGGTTCTCAAGGGCTAACGGTGGGCACCGGTCAGACGTAACTCAGGCTGGTTGTCTCGGATCTATCCACCCGTACGTGGCGAGGTGGCGCAGCACCGCCGCAGCGGCCTCCCCGGGCGGTACGCCGGTGGTGTCGATCACCAGTTCCGCGTCGGTCGGCGTCTCGTACGGGTCGTCCACCCCGGTCATCCCGGTGATCTTCCCGGCCCGCGCCTTCGCGTAGAGGCCCTTGCGGTCGCGGCGCTCGCACTCCTCGATCGGGGTGGCGACGTGCACCAGAAGAAAGCCGGCTCCGGCCTCGACGGCGTACCGCCGGGCCTGCGCGCGGGCCGCGGCGTACGGCGCGATCGGCGAGCACACCGCGAGCCCGCCGTGCCGGGCGACCTCGGCGGCGACCCAACCGATCCGACGCACGTTGATGTCGCGGTCCTCGGCCGAGAAGGTCAGGCCGGCGGACAGGTGCCGGCGCACCACGTCGCCGTCGAGCAGCGTGACCGTGCGTTCCCCGGACTCCATCAACGACTCGGCGACCCCGCGCGCCATTGTCGACTTCCCGGAGCCGGACAGGCCGGTGAAGAACACGACGAGGCCGCGCTGGCGGCGTGCCGGCCGGGCCCGGGCCAGTTCCCGGGCGACCGCCGGCGGTGTGTGCCACTCCGGCAGCGGGGAACCCCGGTCCAGGTGGTCCGCGACCTCCTCGTCGGCCAACGCCAGCCGGCGGTGCCGCGGCGGGATGTCGTCCAGCGTGCGCCACTGGCCATCCCGGTTGTCGTAGGCCAGGTCGCGGGGGACCAGCACCCGCAGCCCGCCGGAGGAGAGAATCGAGTCGCCCGAGGAGAGCAGATGGGTCACCCCGTAGGCGGCACCGACCCGGGCCCGCAGCAACGCGTCCCGGATCTCGTCACCGTGGCTGGTCAGCGGGAGGGCGACGATGGCGGCCGGGGGCATCCGGTCCCGTGCCGCGAGGATGCAGCGCACCAGCGCCTCCGGCGCCAGCCCGTCCGGCCCCGGCTCGGCGACCGGCACGAGGACCAGCAGGTGCGCGGCCAGCGTACGCACCGCGCGGGCGATCTGCGCGAGCTGCGGGCGGTGCAGTGGTCGGTCCGCGATCACCCCGAGCACGCGGCCTGGCGGCAGGATCGTGCGGATCTCGGCCGGCGTGCGCCGCAGCCGGCGGAACGGCCCGTGGCCGCCGTCGCCGATCCGGCGGACCCGGCCACCGACGCCGGACATGGACTCCCGGCTCGGCCACACGTCGGTGGCGTCGAGCGCGGCCATCGGAGCGCCCTCGGTGTCGGTGAGCACCACCACGCGCCGGACCGGGTTGGCCGTGTCGATCTGCTGGACCAGGGAGCGGGGCACCTCCAGGGTCACCGGCACCGGCCAGGAGGTGCCGTCGGCGAGCCGGCCACGGCGGTTCAGGCTGGTCAGATCGTTCCTGCCGAGGAAGCCGGTCAGCGGCGCGTACGCGGACGAGAGCAGCAGTTCCAGGTCGGCGAGCTCGTGCGGGCGCGGCGTGTAGGTCGGCGCCTCCCGGAGCACCTCGTCGGGGAGGACCCATCCGTTCATCGACACGCGCACAGTCTGTCAGCCGACAGCCCCGCGCTCTTCACTGGCACGCCGGGCGCTCACCGCGATCGACCGACCTGCGACGCGGCACAAGTGCCGGCAGGCCGGTGGAGCGGGCTCGGTTGCGCCGAGGTTGTCGTCAGGTTGGCGGGGTGGTGCCGCCCGGTCAGGGCGTAGTTCGGGCGACCAGGGGGTCTTGGGTACGGCGCGAAATGGGGCAACCTACTGCAGGTCGGACGCACAATCGCTCCCGATCGCCCCGAAAGATATGGACCTCGCCAGCGCGGCAGCGCGGCGGTCGGTCCACGACATTAGGAGATCCCCCGATGCGCCTCACTGCCCAGAAGGCAACCCGCAGCCTCCGCTTCGGCCTTCGTGCCATTTTGGTTTCCGCCGTCATGGCCTCCGGCTTGGTCGCCGTGGCCGGCCCCGCGCACGCCGGGGGGTACGCCAATCTGATGGTCACTCCGGATTCCTACAACAAGTACGTCCAGAGCTACCAGTTCACCAAGACCGACGCGCGCGGCTACCGGACCACGTCGCGCTGCATCCGGGCGGTGTACGGCCGCTGGGAAAGCACCAACATCATGTTCATGGGCGACGGCAGGGACACGCTGACCGTCCGCCGGTTCAGCGACACGTGGTGCGGGAGCTACCGCGGCGCGACCACCGGCATCAAGTTCTGGTCGACCTCCGGTTCCAACTGGTGGTACCGGGTGCGGATGTACTGATCCGTAGCGGATTCGGCGCGGTGGTGACCCCGATCGGGTCACCACCGCGCTGCCGTGTCTACCCGGTGTCGCGCATCCGGAATGCGACGCAGCGCAAGATCCGGCGGGCCGGCAGCACGATCTCCGTCCGGTCGCGCTGTCGTCAGGTTGGGTGGGCGAGCCACGCCGGTTGGCGGGGGCGGTGTAGGCGTCCGGAGGTCTTGGACACGGGTCGAGGTGGGGCACTCTATTGCAGGTCGGGCGCACGATGAGCCCGAATTACAGCGAAAAGATTCGGATCCGGCATGCGCTGGCGCACTGGTCGGCTCCACGGACGTTAGGAGATCCCCCCATGGGCCTGAACGCCCAGAACGTCACCCGCGGCCTCCGGTTCGGCCTCCGCGCCGTGCTGGTTTCCGCCGTGATGGCCACCGGTGTGGTTGCCGTCGCCACCCCGGCGCAGGCAGCGTCGTACGCCAATCTGATGGTCACCCCGGACCGGCAGAGCTCCGTCGGCAGTTACAAGTTCATCAAGTACGACGCGCGCGGCAACTGGACCATGTCGCGTTGCATCAAGGCGGTGTACGGGCGCTGGGAGAGCACCAACATCAAGTTCCTGGGCGATGGCATCGACAAGTTGACCGTCCGGCAGTACGGCGACGCGGCGTGCCAGAGTTGGCGCGGAGAGACCAACGGCACCACCTTCGGTTACACCTCCGGTAGCAACTGGTGGCACCGGGTACGGATGTTCTACTGATCCGCAGACTACTCAGCGCGGTGGTGACCCGGTCCGGGTCACCACCGCGCTTCCGTGTCCGCCGCTGCGTTGTCCGGCCCTGCGTTGTCCGGCCCTGCGTGGCTAGCCGGTGTTGCGCATCCCGGCCGCAATGCCGTTGACCGTGGTCAGCAGCGCCCGCTCCAACGCCGGGTCAGCCGGGCGCCCGCGGTTCGCGGTGACGCCGCGGTACTGCGTGAGCAGGGAAACCTGCAGGTGGTGCAGCGGGAGCAGGTAGCTGTCCCGCACGCCCAGCGCGCGGCGCAGCACCGGCTGGCGTTCCAGCAGCTCCGATGCCCCGGTGACGGCGAGTACCTGCTCCACCGTGCGGGCGTACTCCTCCTCGATCTTGCCGAAGATGCCCCGCAGCGGCTCCGGCACCAGCGAGTCCACGTAGCGCGCCGCGATCTGCAGGTCGGTCTTGGCGAGCATCATCTCGACGTTGGAGAGGAACGTCCGGAAGAAGTGCCACTGCTCGTGCATCTCGGCGAGCACCGGCTCCAGTCCGGCCTCCCGGGCGGCGGCGAGGCCGGAGCCCACGCCGTACCAGCCCGGCACGATCTGGCGGGACTGCGTCCAGCCGAACACCCACGGGATGGCGCGCAGGCCCCCCAGGCCGGCGTCGGCGTTGGGACGCTTGGCCGGACGCGACCCGATGTTGAGTGCCCCGAGCAGCTCGGTCGGGGTGGCCGCCCAGAAGTACGCCGGCAGGTCCGGGTCCTCGACCAGCGACCGGTAGCTCGCGAACGCGGCGCCGTTGACAGTCTCCATCGCGGAGTTCCAGCGGGCCAGCGCCTCCTCGGGCTGGCGTGGCTCGGTGTGCAGCAGCGCGCTCTGCAGCACGGCGGCGAGCGTCAACTCCAGGTTTTCCCTGGCCAGGGCCGGCAGGGTGTACTTGTCTGAGATCACCTCGCCCTGCTCGGTGACCTTGATCGCGCCGTCCAGGGTGCCCCACGGCTGGGCCAGGATCGCCTCGTGCGTCGGGCCACCGCCACGCCCCACAGTGCCGCCGCGACCATGGAAGAGCCGCAGCCGTACGCCGTGCTGCGCCGCCACGTCGCGCAGGGCGCGCTGGGCCCGGTGGATCAGCCACTGCGAGGTGGTGATCCCGGCGTCCTTGTTCGAGTCGGAGTACCCCAGCATCACCTCCTGCACGTCGCCCCGGGCCTTGACCAGCGACCGGTACGCCGGGATGGAGAGCAGCCGGTCCAGCAGGTCGCCGGCCGCCTCCAGCTCGGCCGCCTGCTCCAGCAGCGGCGCGAACCCGATCCGCGCCGAGCCGCCGGAACTCCCGGCCACGTCGACCAGGCCCCACTCCCGGGCGAGCACCACCGCGGCCAGCACGTCGTCGATGCCGAGCGTCATGGACACGATGTACGTCTCGATGGTCTCCGGGCCGAAGCGGTCCTGGATGTCGCGGATGGCGGAGAAGACGTCGAACGTCTTCCGGGCACCCTGGGTCAGGCCGGTGTCCACCGTGGACAACGGTCGACGGCTCTCCAGCTCCCGGATGAGCAGCCCGGTGCGCTCCTCGCGGTCCAGCGCCGCGTAGTCGGCCTCACCGACCCGCTGGTAGAGCTGGGCGAGCACCTCGTGGTGCGCCTCGGCGTGCTCGCGCACGTCAAGCGTCGCCAGCCCGAGGCCGAACGCCGCCGCGGCGCGGATCGTGGAGGTCAGCCGGCCGTTGGCGAGCAGGCTGCCGCCGTTGCGCGCCAGCGAGGCGCGGATGAGGTCGAGATCGGTGAGGTACTCGACGGTGCCGAGGTAGTCGCGCCCCGGCACGTGGGCGGTGCCGTCGGCCAGCCGGCGTCGGGTGTTGCCCAGCTTGGCGCGGATGCAGCGCAGCTTCAGCCGGTACGGCTCCTCGGCGTTGACCCGGCGGTAGCGCTGGGCCAGCTCGGGGAGCCCGTCCAGGTCGGCCGCGACGCTGGCGGCCAGGTCGAGCGTGACGCCGCGCACCCGGCGGGAGACGGACAGCTCCTCGATGAGCCCGTCCACCACGTGCTCGGCCGCGCGGATGCCGTACTCGTGCTGGATCAGGAGCACGTCGCGGGTCACCGCCGGCGTGACGAACGGGTTGCCGTCCCGGTCGCCACCGATCCACGAGCCGAAGGTCAGCGGTCGGGCCAGCGCGGGCAGCGTGACGCCGAGCTGGCGCAGCGTTTCCGCCAGGTCGTCCAGCACCTGCGGTGCCGCGCGCCGGGAGAGGTCGGCGAGGTAGTACACCGCGTTGCGCGCCTCGTCGGTCGGCTCCGGGCGCTCCAGGCGCAGCTCGTCGGTCTGCCACAGCAGGTCGAGCAGTTCGGCGAGGCGGCGGTCGGTGCGGGCCGGGTCCGGCGGTACGCCGTCCAGCGCCGCCGCGTTCGCCTCCGCGTCCAGCTCGTCGGCGACCGCGCGCAACTTGGTCAGGATCGATCGGCGGGCCGCCTCGGTCGGGTGCGCCGTGAAGACCGGTCGCACCGCCAGCCGTGACGCGACCAGCGCGATCTCCCGGGTCCCCACCCCGCGGTCGGCGATCAGCTTGGCGGCGCGCTCCAGCCAGCCACCCTCCCTGGCGCGGGTGCGCCGCAGTTCCCGGGCCCGGTGCACCTGCTCGGTGATGTTCGCCAGGTGGAAATAGGTGGAGAAGGCCCGGGCGAGCTGGGTACCGGTGACCACGTCCAGCGCGGCCAGCCGCTCCGCAGCGGCCGCACCGTCAGTGCGGACCAGCGCGCGGACCTCCTCGACGAGATCGAGCAGCCCCTGGCCTTCCTGCCGGACCAGGCTGTGCCCGAGCAGCGCGCCGAGCCGCCGCACGTCGGCCCGCAGCGCGGTGTCGGCCGCCGCGACGGCGTCGGGAGTCTGCGCGCTCCCAGCTTCGGTCAGGTCTGCGGCTCCGGCCGCGTCGGTCAGGTCTGCGGCTCCGGCCGCGTCGGTCGGCTCTGCATCGGCCACATCCTGGGCGTCCGTGCTCACGCTGCGGCTCCTTCGCATCAACTCCGCGGGGGACAGCGCTGTCCGATCTCGGCTAGATCGTATCGGCGGGAGGCTTCATCGGCGCGCGCAGCTTCGTCACGATCAGGTCGGCGGCCCGGGCGGGGCGCTCAGCCTGGTCAGGAGGAGTTCCGCGGCTCGGTGCAGGGTGCGCCGATCCGCCTCCGGAAGGCCGGCGAGCAGCGCCGCGACCAGCCGTACCCGCTCGGCACGACCCCGCTCGAGCAGTTCCCGGCCGGCGGTCGTCGCCTCGACGAACACCACGCGCCGATCGGTTGCCGAGCGCTCGCGGCGGGCCAGGCCGGCCGACTCCAACGCGGCCACCGTCTTCGTCATCGCCGGGGGGCTGACCTGCTCGAGCGCGGCCAGCCGGGACAGCGGCAGCGGCCCACCGAAGACCAGCACGGAGAGCGCCGAGGCGCGTGGTCCGTCGAGGTCCATGCCGACGTCGGCGGTACGGGCCCGGCGCAGCAGCCGCAGCGCAGCCGAGTGCAGCCGGTCGGCGGTGTGGTCCGGCAGGTCGTCTTGCGACGGATGCTTAACCATGGTTATCTTTTCACCCTGGTTAACTATACTGGGAGTTCATCATGGCTCTGGGCGCACTGGCGCAGGTGCACGTCAGCGTGCGGGACATCGACGCATCGGTGACCTTCTACCGCGACGTGCTCGGCATCCCGTTCCTCTTCGCGGTGCCCGGGCAGGCGATGGCGTTCTTCCAGTCCGGCGACGTGCGGCTCTACCTTGGCACACCGGAGCGCCCCGAGTTCACCACGGCCGTGATGCTGTACTTCCGCGTCGACGACATCATCGCGGAGCGCTCCCGCCTCGTCGACGCGGGCCTCGCGGTGGGGGAGCCGCACGTCGTGCACCGCACCGG
Organism: Micromonosporaceae bacterium; assembly: GCA_035296325.1. Classification (GTDB taxonomy): domain Bacteria; phylum Actinomycetota; class Actinomycetes; order Mycobacteriales; family Micromonosporaceae; genus DATHBD01. Next base: position 153,667 of record DATHBD010000032.1, read on the forward strand.
CGGTACCGAGTTGTGGATGGCGGCCCTGCGTGACCCGGACGGGCACCACATCCTGCTCACGCAGGAGCGTCCGGCCGGTTGATCGGTTCCTCGCTGGGTATGCGTGGCGGCATGAGTGCTGACGACATGACCACCGCTGGCCGTTCCCCGCACATGCCCGGTGGGGTGGACCCGGAGCAGGCCGTCGACGATGCTCCCCAGGAGCGGGCCGATGCCGACGATGACCTGGACAGCGACCCGTTGATGGGCGAGGCCCCGATGAACGACTCGACCGGCGGCGCCGGCGGCGTAGAGCCCCCCGACTGACGGTCCGCCCTCAGCAGTGCAGCGCTCCGTCGCGCGGCTCACCTGTGCAGCACTCGGTAGTGCGGTGCTGGGTCGGCCGGGCGCGGCGTCCCGTGGCGTTCACAGCCAGCACCACGATGATCAGGTAGTGAAGTCATCGCTATCACATTCATTTCACTACCTGATCATGCAGTTGGGTCGGGTACAGGGTTTCGGGCGCCCGGACCAGCCGGCGGCGCGTAGGACCACCGCCACCTGCGCGGCCACGGCACACGGGTTGGTGGCGACGTCACGCCAGCCGTACCGCAGCACCCGGTCACCAGCCACGACCGCGTAGTTGTCGCGGCGTAGATCACGCCAGCGCTCGGCGTCCGGGTGGGCCGCGCGTCCGTCGAGTTCGACCACGACGCCGGTCTGCTCGTATCGGATATCGTGGTAGCGGGTGCTGCCGGCACTTCGTCGCCGCACCTGCCGCTGGGCACGGGGCAGCGCGTGGGGGCGTTCGACGTCGTGTAGGAACCGGCGTTCCAGGATCGAGTGAGAGCCGTCCGCGACGTCGGCGAGGGCATCGACCAGTTCCGCACGCCACCGGATCCTGCTGCGGGCCCCGATCGTTGAAGCCAGCCGACCGGGCGTGGTGAGACGGCTGCCGCAGGCTCTGATCAGCCACCTGAGGGCGTCATCGACCGAACGCGCCGTCTGGGTGAGGTCGACGGCCGTGTCCTCAACCCGCGTCTGCGGGGGCGTGCGGTTGGGATGTGTTTTGCGTGCCAGGTATCCGCACCAGTGCAGGGCCACGCCGTGTGGGGTGGCGATGCGGCGCTGGTTCGGCACAGTGACATGGATTAACGGCGTAGGGGCGCACAGGCCGACCAGCTCGGCGGCGGTTTCGTGGCTGAGGACCGAACCCGGCCCGGCGCGCAGTACTGCGGCCCAGTGGCGGCATTCTCGCGGGACCGGTCCGCTGAAGACGGCGTACACCGCATGGTGCAACCGTTGCCACCGACCGGTCGTCAGGCGCGCCTGGACGCCCGCGGGGGTCAGTCCGGCCGCGAGTGCCTAGGCTCGGGTGAGGACGCCGCACTGGCGCTCGAGAATGTGGTCCAGCACCGGCACAGCGTCCCGCTCGTCCGGCCCGCACGGGAGTTATGGACCACTTCTGTGGATAACCGGCTGTGGATTAGCCCTAGGGGGCCACGTCGTACGAGGCCGTGACGCGCCGGGGCGCCACCATCCGCCACGCCTCGATGACCAGCTCCGGCAACTCCGAGCCGTCGATGGCGTCCAGCCTGACCTCGACCCAGTTGTAGCGCAGGTCGGAAGCGCCCGGCAGGCGGAACTTCTCCGGCGCACCGGCGACGAGTGCGGCGCGCTCCTCCTTCGGTGCGCGAAGCCCATCGATGTCTCGTCGGCCGGCAGGGCGAGGTAGACGATCCGGCCGACCCGGAACTTCACCCGGTCCCGGATGAGGTGCTCCTCGGTGCGCGGCAGCGCCATCGCCACCCGCCGGACCTGCTCGACCGTCACCATCGCCGCACCATAGCGAGCGGGTACGACAGGCGGGTACGGCGAGGCTGTCGGAGGTCAGGAGTACGCTGGTCAGGTATCCCCAGCACCCCCGTCCACGCCGGGCGCGGGGCATTTCGCCGTGTCACGCGAGGACTTCACATGTTGCTCACCGGCCTGCTCCGGGCGGCCCTCGACGACCCCGCGCTCGCCCACGCCCGCACCCTCGCCCGGCGGGGGGACACCGATCAGGTGGAGGTCACCGCGCCGCCGGCGCTGCGCGCGTTCCTCGTGGCGGCACTCGCCGCGCAGGGCGACGGGGCGGACCGGCCGGTGCTCGCCGTCACCGCGACCGGCCGGGAGGCCGAGGATCTCACCGACGCGCTGGGCTGCCTGCTCGGCCCGGACCAGGTGGCGGTCTACCCAGCGTGGGAGACGCTGCCACACGAGCGGCTCTCACCGCGCTCCGACACGGTGGGCAGACGCCTCGCGGTGCTGCGCCGGCTGGCCCACCCCGACGCCACCGACCCGGCGCGCGGCCCGGTCAAGGTGGTCGTGGCGCCGGTCCGCAGCGTGCTGCAGCCGCAGCTCAAGGGCCTCGGTGACCTGGAGCCGGTGGAGCTGCGCACCGGCGGCAGCGCCGAACTCGACGCGGTGGTGCGGCGGCTGAGCGAGATCGCGTACGCCCGGGTGGATCTGGTCACCAAGCGCGGGGAGTTCGCCGTCCGGGGTGGCATCCTCGACGTGTTCCCGCCCACCGACGAGCATCCGGTGCGGGTGGAGTTCTGGGGCGACGAGATCGAGGAGATCCGCACCTTCTCCGTCGCGGACCAGCGCACGATCGAGGCGGTGGACCGGCTGTGGGCGCCGCCGTGCCGGGAGCTGCTGCTGACCGACGAGGTCCGGGAGCGGGCCGCCGCGCTGGCCACCAAGCACCCCGAACTGGTGGAACTCTTCGACAAGCTGGCCGCCGGCATCCCGGTGGAGGGCATGGAGTCGCTGGCGCCGGCGCTGCTGGACGGCACGGACTCGCTGGAGCTGATGCTGCACGCGATGCCGGCCGGCACCCACGTGGTGCTCTGCGACCCGGAGCGCATCCGCACCCGCGCGCATGACCTCACCCGTACCAGTGAGGAGTTTCTGCAGGCCAGCTGGGCCGCGGCCGCCGTCGGGGGCAAGGCGCCGATCGACCTCGGCGCCGCCGCCTTCCGCACGCTCGCCGAGGTACGGGCGGCCGCCGCGTCGCTGCGCCAGCCCTGGTGGTCGATCAGTCCGTTCGGGGTGGCGGGACCCGCCCGCGAGGCCGAGCCGTGGCTCGAGGGCGAACTCGACGCCGGGCCGTCGGTCACCGACGACGCCATCACGATCACCCTTGCCGCCCAGCCGGTGCCGCTCTACCACGGGGACACCGCCCGGGTGGTGGACGACCTCAAGCGCCTGGCCGGCGAGGGGTGGCGGCTGGCGCTGGTCTTCGAGGGGCACGGGCCGGCGCAGCGTGCGGTCGAGGTGCTCAGCGACGCCGGGTTGGGCGTGGCGCTGGTCGAGGAGATCGGGGAGACGCCCCAGCCATCGGTGATCATGGTGACCACCGGGTCGTTGGGCAACGGCTTCACCGACGAGGCGAGCCGCCTCGCGATCGTGACCGGCACCGACATCTCCGGCGGGCGCGGGGCGTCCACAAAGGACATGCGCAAGATGCCGAGCCGGCGGCGCAACCAGATCGATCCCCTCGAGCTGCGCGCCGGCGACTTCGTGGTGCACGAGCAGCACGGCATCGGCAAGTACGTCGAGATGGTGCAGCGCACGGTCAACGGGGCCGACCGGGAGTACCTGGTCATCGAGTACGCGCCGAGCAAGCGCAACCAGCCCGGCGACAAGCTCTTCGTCCCCACCGACCAGCTCGACCAGCTCTCCCGCTATGTCGGCGGGGAAAATCCGGTGCTGCACAAGATGGGCGGCTCGGAGTGGGGCAAGGCCAAGGCCCGGGCCCGCAAGGCGGTACGCGAGATCGCCGCGCAGCTGATCCAGCTCTACGCCGCCCGGCAGAACGCCCAAGGCCACGCGTTCGGGCCGGACACGCCGTGGCAGCGCGAGCTGGAGGACGCCTTCCCGTATACCGAGACGCCGGACCAGCTCGCCGCCATCGAAGAGGTCAAGTCGGACATGGAGAAGCCGGTCCCGATGGATCGGCTGATCTGCGGCGACGTCGGGTACGGCAAGACCGAGATCGCGGTGCGGGCGGCGTTCAAGGCGGTGCAGGACGGCAAGCAGGTCGGGATCCTGGTGCCGACCACCCTGCTCGCGCAGCAGCACTACAACACGTTCGCCGAGCGGATGGCGCAGTTCCCGGTGGACGTGCGGCAACTGTCCCGGTTCCAGACAGCCAAGGAGACCGCGGAGACGCTCACCAAGATCAGCGAGGGGACCGCCGACATCGTGATCGGCACCCACCGCCTGTTGCAGACCTCGACGAAGTTCAAGCAGCTCGGGCTGGTCATCGTGGACGAGGAGCAGCGCTTCGGGGTGGAGCACAAGGAGTTCCTCAAGCAGCTGCGCGCCTCCGTCGACGTGCTCACCATGTCGGCCACGCCGATCCCGCGCACCCTGGAGATGGCGATCACCGGCATCCGGGAGATGTCCACGATCGCCACGCCGCCGGAGGAGCGGCACCCGGTGCTGACCTACGTCGGCGCGCAGGACGACCGGCAGGTCTCCGCCGTGATCCGCCGCGAGCTGCTGCGTGACGGGCAGATCTTCTACCTGCACAACCGGGTCGAGTCGATCGACCGGGCGGCTCGGAGGATCCGGGAGCTGGTGCCGGAGGCGCGGGTCGCCGTGGCGCACGGGCAGATGGGCGAGGACGCCCTCGAAAAGATCATGGTGGGGTTCTGGGAGAAGGAGTTCGACGTCCTGGTCTGCACCACGATCGTGGAGTCCGGCATCGACATCCCGAACGCGAACACGCTGATCGTGGAGCGTGCCGACCTGCTCGGCCTGGCCCAGCTGCACCAGATCCGGGGCCGGGTCGGCCGGGCCCGGGAGCGGGCGTACGCCTACTTCCTGTACCCGCCGGAGAAGCCGCTCACCGAGCACGCCCACGAGCGCCTGGCCACCATCGCCCAGCACACCGAGCTCGGTGCCGGGATGTACGTCGCGATGAAGGACCTGGAGATCCGCGGCGCCGGCAACCTGCTCGGCGGCGAGCAGTCCGGGCACATCGAGGGCGTCGGCTTCGACCTCTACATCCGGATGGTCGGCGAGGCGGTGTCGCATTTCAAGGGGGAGCGCCCGGTCGAGGACGAGCCGGACGTGAAGGTGGACCTGCCGATCGACGCGCACCTGCCGCTGGAGTACATCGGGGTGGAGCGGCTGCGCCTGGAGATGTACCGCAAGCTCGCCGGCGCGCGCAGCGCCGAGGCGCTGGACGAGATCGTCACGGAGATGCGGGACCGCTACGGCGAGCCGCCCAGCCAGGTGGCGAACCTGATCGCGGTCGCCCGGTTCCGGTTGCGCGCCCGGCTCTACGGGCTCACCGAGGTGTCGGTGCAGGGCAAGCACCTGCGGTTCGGGCCGTTGCCGCTGCCGGACTCCAAGCAGATGCGCCTGAAGCGGCTGTACCCCGAGGCGGTGTACAAGGTCGCCAACGACACGGTCTCGCTGCCCCGACCGATGACCCGGCGGATCGGCGGCGAGCCGCTGCGGGACACCGCGCTGCTGGACTGGTGCGCGGAGTTCCTCACCGGCGTGCTGGGAGAGCCGGTCGCCGCTCCCGCTTGATTGCGGCCGTTTCGGGTATACCGGGTTGCATGGGTGCACGGATGACGCGGGCGGAGCACCGGCTCGCCGTCTCCGCGCCGGCGGATTGCGACGGTTTTGTCAGTCGGTGGACGACGGTGGGCGGCGTGCGTACCCACTGGCGCACGCTCGCGGTCGAGCCGACCGGTGCACCGCCGATGCTGCTGGTGCACGGGTTGGCGGTGTCGCACCGGTACCTGATGCCGACGGCCGCCGCGCTCGCGCCGCGGTACCCGGTGGTGATCCCGGACCTGCCCGGCTTCGGGCTCTCCGGCAAACCCCGGCGGGTGTACGACGTCGCCGAGCTGGCCGAGCACCTCGCCGCGTGGCTGGCTTGGCTGGGGCTTCCGCCGGTGTGCGCGCTCGGCAACTCGTTCGGGGCCGAGGTCGCCGCGATGCTCGCCGCCCGCCACCCGGAAGCCGTGGCGGCACTGGTGCTGGTTGGCCCGACCAGCGACCCGACGGCGCGGACCCGGCGGGCGCAGATCGGGCGGTGGCTCGTCGACCTGGCCGGGGAGGACCCGCGCCAGGCGAGCATCCTGGCCCGCGACGTCCGGGACGCCCGGCCGCGCCGGGTGTTCGGTTCGCTTGGGCACTCCGTGCGGCACCCGATGGAGCAGACGCTCGCCGAGGTCCGGGCCCCGACGCTGCTGCTGCGCGGGGAGAAGGACACCATCGCGCCGGCTCGATGGCTGCGGGAGGCCGCACGGCTGGTGCCGGCCGGGGCGCTGGGCACCATCGCCGGGTCGGCGCACAACGCGATCACCACGGGTGGCCCTGAGGTGGCCCGCGCCGTCACCGCGTTCCTCGCCGCCGAGCGGGTCGGGACGCCCTGACCGAGCGGGCGGTCCGCGCCGCCGTCCGCACGTCGGGACCAAGGCGTCCGGGGTGGTTCGGTCGAGATCGGTCGCGCGTGAGAGAGTGGCGCACATGCAGCGTGCCCGTCGCACGGCAGTACTCGCCGTGCTCACCCTCGCCGGGGTCCTTGCCCTGACCGGCTGCCGTTCCGAGCCGGGCGTCGCGATCTACATCGGCGACACCCGGTACTCGCAGGAGCGCGTCGATGGGCTGGCCAACCAGTTCACCGACGTCGTCGGCGCCCCGCCGGCCACCAGCCGCCAGCAGGTCGTGTCGTGGATCGTGGCGAGCGAGGTCGGCAAGCGGATGGCGGCCGAGGAGAAGTGGCAGACGCCACCGGTGGATCTGGCCGCCGCCTCCCAGCAGTTCGAGCAGGTGCTGCTCCGGCAGGCGGGCGTCGACCCGGCCGCCGTCGCACAGGGCCAGCAGGTGGACCCGGCGCTCACCAAGGAGGTCGCCGAGAAGGTCCAGGCGCTCCGGCCGCTCGTGGAGTTGTACGCCCAGTCCGTCACGTACGGCCAGTTGGTGCAGGAGCGTGCCACGCCGGCTCAGCCCACCGAGGCCGACTACGCCGACCTGTACGAGCGCGCCAAGGCCGCCGGCGCGACCAAGCCGGGGCAGACCCTGGCGGAGTACCGGCAGGACTTCGGCGAACAGAACGAACAGCTGTTCGCGGCGACGATCGGCATGCGCAACATGTACGTCGAGGCGATCAAGCGCGCCAACGTGGCGGTGAACCCGAGGTACGGCCCGGCCGAGCTGGCCCTGCTGAGCAACGGTCCGGACCGCCCGCTGGTGGTCGTCCCGCTGGACGCCAAGGGCAACTCAGCCCCGGTGCGCAACGGCTGACCAGGCCATCGTGACGGGCCGCGCGGTCCTGCTGGTCACGACGCCGCGGCTGCCGGCCGGGCTGCTGACCGCCCAGGCCTGGGAACTGGTGCGGGCCCACCCGGTCTACGCCGCGGCGGAGGACGATCAGGTGTCCGCCCTGCGCGCGGCCGGCGCCGACGTCACGATCGTCGAGGCGCGTGCGCAACCGCTGCTGGACGCCGTCGTCGAGCACGGCACGGTGGTGTGGCTGGCTGGGCCGGGCGGCGACGAGGACCTGGCGCGGGAACTCGGTCACCGGCTGGTCCGTGCGCCCGGTGTGGCTGCGCTCGAGGTGGTCGTGGGGTCCTGGGACCCGCCCGGCGCGCGGCTGCTGGACGCCGTGACGGTGATGGACCGGCTGCTCGCCCCGGAGGGCGGCGACCCCTGGAAACTTTCCCAGACCCACCGCAGCCTGGCCGGCTATCTGCTGGAGGAGGCGTACGAGGCCTACGACGCCATCGAGGCCGACGACCTGACCGCCCTGCGGGAGGAGCTCGGCGATGTGCTGCTCCAGGTCGTCCTGCATGCCCGGATGGCCGCCGACGCGGCCGACGAGGACCGCTTCGACGTGGACGATGTCGCGGGTGGCCTGGTGGACAAGCTGATCCGGCGCAATCCGCACGTCTTCGCCGGGGAGCCGGTCGGCGGAATCGACGACATCGTGGCCAACTGGGAGCAGATCAAGAAGGCGGAGAAGGCGCGCGATTCGGTGCTGGACGGGATCGCGCTGGCCCAGCCGGCGCTCTCGCTGGCCGCGAAGGTGCTGGAACGGATGCAGCGCGCCGGTCTCGACGGGCAAACCGCGGCCGGGCCCGAATCCGGTGCGGCGGCCGACGCCGAATCCGGTGCGGCGGCCGACGCCGAACCCGGCGCCGGCGGGGAAGCCGCCCTGGGTGCCGCGCTGCTGGCGATCGTGGCGGACGCGCGGTCGCGCGGGCTGGACGCGGAGGCGGCGCTGCGGCGCACGGTCCTGGACCTCGCCGCGCGAGCGCGCCGCGCCGAACGCGCCGCCGGTTGAACGCCGTCGGTTGAACGCCGTCGGTTGAACGCCGCGGGGCCGGGCGCGCTGGGCTGAGCGCCCGGGCGGGTGCGGGTAGCGTGTTGGTGATGCCACAGGATTTCGTACCCCTCGCCGAGATGATCGTCGACGCGGTCCTCGAGACCAGCCCGGCGCTGGCCGGGTTCGTCGGAGATCACCGGTTCGACGACCGGATGCCGGACCTGTCCCCGGACGGCGTGGCCGCCGACGTGGCGATGCTGCGCGACGCCGACTCGGCACTGTCCGCAGTGGACCCGGACGCGCTCGTCGGGGAGGACCGCGTCGACCACGAGATGCTGCAGTCGCTCGTGGAGCGGGCGTTGTTCGAACTGACCGAGGTGCGCGAGCACGAATGGAATCCGCTCGAGCACAACCCCGGCACCCTGCTGTACAACCTCATCGCCCGGCCGTACGCGCCGGCCGAGCAGCGGTTGACCGCCCTCGCGGTACGGCTGGCCGCGATCCCGGATCTGCTCGCCACCGCGCGCACCGTGCTGACCGACTGCCCGCTGGTGCACCTGGAGACCGCGATCGGGCAGTTCACCGGCACCGGCGCACTGATCCGGGACGAGATGCGGCCGCTGTTGGAGGAGGCTCCGGAGCTGGCCGAGACGGTGGAGCCGCTGCGTCGGCAGGCGGTCCGGGAACTCGGCACCTTCGTCGGCTGGCTGCGCGAGCAGGCCGAGGTGGCGCAGGCCGCCGGCGGTGGCCGGGACCCTCGCCTGGGCCGGCGGATCTGGGAGGCCAAGCTCTGGCACACGCTGGACACCGAACTCCCGGCGACCGAGGTGATCGCCCGCGCGCAGGCCAACCTGGACCGGGTCACCGCCGAAATGCGCGAGCTCGCCGCCAAGATGACCGGCGCACCGGCCACCGACGAGACGGTGCGGGCCGTGCTGGGTCGGATCGCCGAGGAGCACCCCGACAACACCAGCATCGTGGACCTGGCCAAGGTGACCATGGAGGAGACCACCGCGTTCGTCCGCGACCACGAGCTGGTCTCCCTGGTCGACGATCCGTGCGTGATCATGGAGATGCCGGAGTTCGCCCGCGGTGTCGCGGTGGCGTACTGCGACCCTCGTGGACCGCTGGAGACCGCCGACGTCCCGACGTACTACTGCATCGCCCCGACGCCGGAGGACTGGCCGGCGGAGCGGGTGGCGTCGTTCTACCGCGAGTACAACAACGCCATGGTGCGCAACCTCACCGTGCACGAGGCGATGCCCGGGCACTACCTGCAGTTGGCGCACTCCCGCCGGTTCCGCGGCTCCACCCGGGTGCGGGCGGTGGGGCTGTCCGGGCCGTTCGTCGAGGGCTGGGCGGTCTACGCCGAGGAGATGATGATCGAGTACGGCTTCGGCGGCGACGCGGTGCGGATGCAGCAGCTGAAGATGCAGCTCCGGATGAGCATCAACGCCATCCTCGACCAGCTCGTGCACTGCGCGGAGCTGCCGGAGGCAGACGGCATGGCGCTGATGACCGGCCGGGGCTTCCAGGAGGAGGGCGAGGCGGCCGGCAAGTGGCGGCGGGCCCTGCTCACCGCCACGCAGCTGTCCACCTACTTCGTCGGGTACACCGAGGTGTCGGCGATCGGCCGGGCCCGCCCGCAGGGAGTGTCGCTGCAGGAGTGGCACGATCGGATGCTGGCGCACGGCTCACCGCCACCGCGGCATCTGCGCGCCCTCCTCGGGGTGTGACCGATCCGCTCGCGGCCGGCTCGATAGGCTGCCGGCGTAGAAATTTCAGCGAGCAGGGAGCCAGAGCACTATGGCCATCATTGAGGCAATTGGCGCGCGCGAGATCCTCGACTCCCGGGGCAATCCAACGGTTGAGGTCGAGGTCGGCCTGGACGACGGCACGGAGTCCCGCGCCGCGGTGCCCTCCGGCGCCTCCACCGGCGCCTTCGAGGCGCACGAGCTGCGCGACGGTGACGCCAAGCGCTACGGCGGCAAAGGGGTCAGGGGCGCGGTCGACAACATCCTGGACCGGATCGCCGAGGAGCTGCTCGGCTACGAGGCCAGCGACCAGCGCGCCATCGACCAGGCGATGCTGGATCTGGACGGGACCGCCACCAAGTCGGACCTGGGCGCCAACGCGATCCTCGGCGTGTCCCTCGCCGTGGCGAAGGCCGCGGCGGCGTCGGCCGAGCTGCCGCTGTACCGCTACCTGGGTGGGCCGAACGCACACCTGCTTCCTGTGCCGATGCTCAACATCCTCAACGGTGGCTCGCACGCGGACTCCAATGTGGACGTCCAGGAGTTCATGATCGCTCCGATCGGCGCGCCGACGTTCTCCGAGGCGCTGCGGGCCGGTGCCGAGGTGTACCACGCGCTCAAGGCCGTACTGAAGAAGAAGGGCCTGGCCACCGGCCTGGGTGACGAGGGCGGCTTCGCGCCGAACCTGCCGGCCAACGCCGCCGCGCTCGACCTGATCGCGGAGGCGGTGCAGGCGGCCGGGTACTCCCTCGGCGGCGACATCGTGCTCGCCCTGGACGTGGCGGCCACCGAGTTCCACAACGACGGGGTGTACGCCTTCGAGGGCGGCTCCAAGAGCGCCGCCGAAATGACCGAGTACTACCAGGGCCTGGTCAACGCGTACCCGATCGTCTCGATCGAGGACCCGCTCTCGGAGGACGACTGGGCCGGCTGGCAGACGCTCACCGCCGCGCTCGGAGACCGGATCCAGATCGTCGGCGACGACCTGTTCGTCACCAACCCGGAGCGCCTCGCCCGCGGCATCGCCGAGCGCAGCGCGAACGCGTTGCTGGTGAAGGTGAACCAGATCGGCTCGCTGACCGAGACGTTCGACGCCGTGGACCTGGCCCACCGGGCCGGCTTCCGCTGCATGATGAGCCACCGCTCCGGCGAGACCGAGGACACCACCATCGCCGACCTGGCGGTCGCCACCGGATGCGGGCAGCTCAAGACCGGGGCGCCGGCCCGGTCCGAGCGCGTCGCGAAGTACAACCAACTGCTTCGTATCGAAGATGGGCTGGGCGACGCGGCGCGCTACGCCGGTCGCGGCGCCTTCCCGCGGTACCGTTCCGCGTAGCGTCGCGTTCGTTGGGGAGGACCGCATGCAGCAGCCGCGTACGCCGGTCGGGCGCGGCACCGGCAAACCCCCGGGCCGCCCCGGCGGGGGACGGTCCAGCAGCGGGCGCGCCGACACCGGGCGGTCCAGCACCGCCCGGTCCGATGCCGCACGCAACGCCGCCGGTGGCGGCGCCCGGTCCAGCGCTGCCCGGTCGGCGTCGCCACGGTCCGCGGCCGCTCGGCTGACCGCGGGCCGGTCGGGCGGTCCGACGGCCGGCGGTGGGCGGCCCACCGGGTCCCGGGCGCCGGCGCGCCCAGCGAGTGCCCGCCGCGGCGCAGGGTCCGGGGGCGCGGCGGTGCGCACCCGGGCTCCGCAGCCGCGGCGGTTCACCGGGCGGGCCACGGTGCTCGGGCTGCTGCTGGTCGGCATGCTGCTGGCCTACGCGTACCCGGTGCGGGTGTACATGGCGCAGCAGGCCCAGGTCGCGGCGCTGGTGGACCGGCGCAACGAGCAGCTCAAGAAGATCAAGGAGCTGGAGGAACGCCGGGCCAAGTGGGACGATCCCGCCTATATCACCGCTGAGGCGCGCCGCCGGCTGCTGTGGTCCCCGGTCGGCGAGACCCCGTACGTGGTGATCGGTGGGGACGCCGGGCCGTCCGGAGTGGATCCGGCCGACGCGGCGGCACAGCAGTCGCTGCCCAGGTCCTGGTACGGCAAGCTGTGGTCCAGTGTCGAGGCGGCCGACCAGCGATGAGCCCGACCGATCGACCGTCGGCCCTGGACGGGGCCGGGCCGCCGACGCACCAGCCGGCCACCGAGGCGGACGTGGCCGCGGTCGCCGCGCAGATTGGGCGCCCGCCGCGCGGCACCCGCCTGGTGGCCCACCGGTGCCCGTGCGGGCTTCCCGACGTGGTGGAGACCACACCCCGACTCGCCGACGGCACGCCCTTTCCGACGCTGTACTACCTGACCTGTCCACGCGCCGTGCAGGAGTGCAGCCGCCTGGAGTCGGGCGGCCTGATGCGCGAGATGGCGGCGCGGCTCGCCGAGGACCCGGAGCTGGCCGCGCGGTACCGGGCCGCCCACGAGGACTACCTTGCCCGGCGCACGGCCGTCGGCGACGTGCCGGAAATCGCCGGGGTCTCCGCCGGCGGCATGCCGGGGCGGGTCAAGTGCCTGCACGTCCACCTCGGTCATGCCCTGGCAGTAGGCCCCGGGGTGAACCCGTTCGGTGACGAGACGCTGGAACGGGTGGCGCCCTGGTGGACCGCCGGCCCGTGTGTCGACCCGCAGCCCAGCGACTGACCTGCGTAGGGCGTGGCCGGGGAGCGCGCGTCCGCACCGTTGTCACCACGCTGCGTCACCGGTACCGGTGACCGGTCACCTGCCTCGGCGCGTACAGACCTGCTATCAGGGACGAGAGCAGGTCGGTACGCGGCTTGGAGCATCCCGACGGAGCGGGTCAACGTACCCGCGCGTGCGGCGGTGCTCATGGCCAAGGCGGATGATCAGGTAGCGAAGTGCCGGTCATAGCGGTGATTTCGCTACCTGATCATGCCGGGGCGGCCCGCGACGTCGCGTCACGCGGGTCGACCGGGCGCGGCCCCGGGGCTCGGCCCTGACCGCGCCGAACGGACCGCGCCGCCCTGACCGCGCCGCCCTGTGCGCCCTGAGCAGCCGCGACGGCGCTGTGGAAGGAGACCTCGCTGAGCAGACCCGGCGCGGCCACCATGTCGCCGGCGAGGAACACGTCGTCGCCCCGATCCACGGCGGGGCGGTCGCGCCACGTCTGGCCGGGCAGGTCGAGCGCGCCGGAGCGGCGGTGGGCCACCGCGTCGCGGCGCCAGGTGACCCGCTCCCGCCACGCCGGTAGGGCCTGGTCGATCAGCGCCTCCAGCCGCGCCACCCCATCGGATCGGGCCTCCCCATCGCGCAGGGGCAGCTGGGCCTGGATCAGCGACTCACCGGGCGGAGCCAGGCTGCGGTCCGGCACCGAGTACCGCTCCAGCCACCCGGCCGCCTCCAGATCGGACACCACGAACGCATCCTGCCCGACGCTCCCGCACCGCGAGGTCCACCAGCACGGTCCGGCCGCTGGCCACGACGGGCAGCGTGACATTCAGAAGGCGGGCCGCCGCATCCAACGTCGTGGCCACGATGACCGGTGGCTGCGGCAGTGCGGTGACCCGGGCGTCGGTGTGGATCTCGACCCCAGCATTCGGGCGTGGCTGGCGAGGCGGTCGATCAGGCCGTTCCAGCCGCCGATGACGTACCGGGCCGGCGGGCTCGGCGCGAACACGCGGAGCAGCCGCTCCCAGACGAACGCGGCTGCCAACCGACCCGGCTGCGCGTCGAAGGTGGCCACACCCATCAGGTTCGCGGCCGCCGTCGCCGCCCGCTCGCCGTACGAGGTGCTGACCCAGGTGTGGAAGTCGACGTCGATCGGCGCTCGGCGGCGCCGGTGCGCCAGTACCCGCAGCAGGACCGCCGGGGGCGTGCGGCGCAACCGGCCGTCCCAGCGGAACCGGAACCCGGCCGCTGCCCGCAGCGGCACCCCGGCGTGTCGACCGATCAGGTCCCGGTCGGAGAGCCACCGCCACCACGGGCCGTCGGCGTAGAGCACGTGGGGACCGTCGTGGGCGACGTACGGCGGCGCGGTGGCGCGGGCCCGGCCGCCGAGGGTGCGGTGCGCTTCGAAGAGCCGCACCTGGGCCCCGGCCTCCGCGCAGGTGATGGCGGCGACCAGGCCGGCGAACGCGCCGCCGACGACGGTGATCCTCTGCATGACCTACTGACGAGGTAGGCCAGACTCGTGTGACATGAACGACGCTGGCCTGGCCGACTGGTAGCGACACCGCCGCTACCTGTTCGCGGTCGCGTACCGCCTGCTCGGCAGCGCCGCGGGCCCGTCGGCGGGTCCGCGTGCAGGCGCCTCCCCGGGAGCCGGTCTCCGCCGCCGAACTGGGTCGGGTGACCGCGGCGTTCCTGCGCGCCGCGGTGGACGGAGACGTGGGCGCCCTGGTGGACCTGATCGACCCGGACGTCGTGCTGCGCTCCGACGGAGGTGGAGTCGTGCCGGCCGCCCGCGTGCCGGTGTACGGCCCGGACCGGGTGGCGACGCTGCTCTCCGGGCTCGGCCGCCACTACGCCGGGGCGCAGGCGCGACCTGTGCGGCTGGCCGCCGGCCCGGGCTTCGTGCTGCGCCGGAACGGGGCGGTCCTCGGCGTGGTCGGCATGGAGTTCGCCGGCGGTCGGGTCGCGGAAGTCAACCTGGTGGTGAGCCCGGAGAAGCTGCGCCGGTTCGCCGATGTCGACGGGGACTACGGTGGGCCGCATGGAGGTGACCGTGCGGCGGGCCCGCACCGCTGACGTCCGGGGCATCCGGGCGCTGGTGGACGCGTACGCGGCCGCTTCCCAACTGCTCGCAAAGCCGACCGTGGCGCTGTATGAGGACGTGCAGGAGTTCTGGGTGGCCGAGCGCGCCTCCGACGGCGCCGTGGTCGGCTGCGGCGCACTGCACGTCATGTGGGAGGACCTCGCCGAGGTTCGGACGGTCGCCGTGGACGAGGGGTGCCGGGGTCAGAAGATCGGGTACCGGATCGTGGCGGAACTGCTGGCCACGGCGCGGGCCCTGGGGATCGCCCGGGTGTTCGTGCTGACCTTCGAGACGGCGTTCTTCGGCTCGTTCGGGTTCCAGCCGATCGATGGCACGCCGGTGCCCCCACAGGTCTTCGAGGAGCTGCTGCGCTCATATGACGAGGGCGTCGCCGAGTTCCTGAACCTGGAGCGGGTCAAGCCGAACACCCTCGGCAACACCCGGATGCTGCTCCGGCTGGACTGACCGGCCGGCCGGCGGGTCCGGCACGGCGCGGGCGCGGCATGACCCGGGCGCGGCATGGCTAGGGTGGGGCGATGACCCGGGTGGCGGCAATCGACTGTGGAACCAACTCGATCCGGCTGTTGGTGGCCGACCTCTCCGGTGCCGGCGACGACCCGGCCGCCACCCTCACCGACGTGGTGCGCCGGATGGAGATCGTGCGCCTCGGGGAGGGCGTGGATCGCACCGGGCAGCTGACCGCGGCGGCGATCGAGCGGACCCGGGTGGCGTTGCGCGGGTACGCCGAGGAGATCCGCTCCCTCGGCGCCGACCGGGTCCGGATGGTGGCCACCAGCGCCAGTCGGGACGCCGCGAACGCCGCCGACTTCACCGCGATGGTGGCGGCCACGCTCGGTGCGCTGCCGGAGGTGGTCACCGGTGACGAGGAGGCGCGGCTGTCCTTCGCCGGCGCGGTGCGCGGGCTGCCCTCCGACGCGGCGGCGCCGTACCTCGTGGTGGACATCGGCGGCGGCTCCACCGAGTTCGTGGTCGGGTCGTCCACTGTGGACGCCGCGATCAGCATGGATATCGGGTGTGTCCGGATGACCGAGCGGCACCTGCGCGGGGACCCGCCCGGCCGGGACGAGATCGCGGCGGCGGAGGCGGACATCACCGCCGCCGTGGACGCCGCGCTGGCGGCCGTCCCCGGGCGCGATGCGGGCACGTTGATCGGGCTGGCCGGGTCGGTGACCACGGTGGCCGCGCTCGCGCTCGGCCTCACGTCGTACTCCCCGGAGCGGATCCATCACGCGCGGGTGACCGTCGCCGACGTGGCCAAGGTCACTGCCGACCTGCTCGGCGCCACCCGGACCCAGCGACTGGCCAGCCCGATCATGCACCCGGGCCGGGCGGACGTGATCGGTGCCGGTGCGCTGATCCTGCGCGTGGTGATGGAGCGCTGCGGCGCGGACTCGGTGGTGGCCAGCGAGCACGACATTCTCGACGGCATCGCGTGGAGTATGGCCGGGCGTTTGTAGCCCGCTCCGGTGTCGCACCGCACCGCCATGATCGCGATGCATGGGAACCTCCGGGGTACGGGCTAGGGTGATCGTGCTGCGTGGGTTCACCGTCCCGGAAGGAAAGCCATGGCTGATGAAATCCCGCCGCGCCCGAGCGGAGATCCGTGGGACGCCCCCCGGCCCGCCGCGCCGCCGCCAGCGACAGCAGCGGGCGCCGGCTCCGCGCCGGCGTCACCACCGCCGGTCTGGCCCCCACCGCCGCCGGCAAGCGGTGCCGGCACCGACGCCGAGCCGGTGACGCGGTCCGAGCCGGCGAGTCCGTCCGAGCCGGTGACGCAGTCCGGCCCGGCCCAGGAGTCCGGGCCGGCCCAGCAGTCGGGCCCGGCCCAGGAGTCCGAGCCGGTGACGCGGTCGGAGCCCTCGCTCGCGGACGAGCCGCCGGCCACCGACCAGCCCGCCGGTGCGTCCGCCGATGCCGCTGACGTCGGCGTCGCCGATCCGGGTCCGCCCGGAGACACGGCGCAGCGTCCCGGCGAGGGTCAAGCCGCGGTCACCGAAGGCGAGCGACCCGCCGAGGCCACCGCCGCGGCGGCGTCGGACGCGGCGGCATCGGCCGCCCCGGCGAAGGGCCGGCGCAACGCCATCCTTCTCGCCGTGGCCGCGCTCGCCCTGCTGCTGGTGCTCGGCAGCGTGGTCGCCGTACTGCTCCTCCGGTCGACGAACTCGGCCAGCGGCGTCAACGTCGGCGCGTGCCTCACCGGCGACAGCATCGACCGGACGACAGCCGATGACCAGGACGTCAACCTGGAGTCCGTGAGCTGCACCGATGGTGATGCGAAGTACAAGGTGGTGGGCCGCGTGGAAGGCAAGAAGCAGACCGAGGCGACCGACGAGGTGTGCAACGCCTTCCCCGACGCCGAGTTCCTCTACTGGGAAGGCCACAAGGGCAAGACGGGGTTCGTGCTCTGCCTGGCCCCCAACGCCTGACCGGGTACGCCTCGGCATGGGCTCACCGCATCCGCCGCGGTCGGAACCGGCCGCGACGACTCCGGACGGCGTCACCGGGCGCGCGGCCGCCGCGGGCGACCTGGCCGACCTCGACCGTGCCGTGTCGCACTGCCGGGCCTGCCCCCGGCTGGTGGCGTGGCGCGAAGAGGTCGCGGTGACCCGACGGGCGGCGTTCCGGGACGAGCCGTACTGGGGTCGCCCGGTGCCGGGGATGGGGCCGCCCGACGCCAGCATCGGCATCCTGGGGCTGGCCCCGGCGGCACATGGCGGCAACCGGACCGGTCGGATCTTCACCGGCGACCGCTCCGGCGACGTGCTCTTCGCGGCGCTGCACCGCGCCGGACTGGCCAACCAGCCGACCAGCGTGCACCGGGGCGACGGGCTGGCGGTGCATGGCATCCGGATCTTCGCCGCGGTCCGCTGCGCCCCGCCCGGCAACCAGCCCACCCCGGTCGAGCGCGACACCTGCGCCCCGTGGCTGCACCGTGAGCTCGAGCTGATCCGGCCCACCCTGCGCGTCGTCGTGGCGCTCGGCGGCTTCGCATGGGCGGCGTTCTGGCCGGCCCTACGAGCGGTGTACGGGGTGGCGCCGGCGCGCCGGCCGACGTTCGGGCACGGTGCCGAGTACGCCGCCGGACCGGGCGCGCCGGTGTTGCTGGGCAGCTACCACGTGAGCCAGCAGAACACGTTCACCGGTCGGCTCACCCCGGCCATGCTCGATGCCGTCCTGACCCGGGCCCGTGAACTGGGCGGTGTGGGCGCACCGCCGGCTGACCGGCCTCCGGGCGGCGGTGACTAGGCTCTACCCCGTGGACCGCATGCTTCGCCGGTGGGCGCCGGTGGTCGGCGTCGGCTTGCTGCTGGCGGCCGCCTGGGTGGCGGCTGCGCTGTCCTCCCCCCAGGTCACCCACCTGTCGGTGCCCACGGTGGAGAGCCGGCCGCCGCTCACGGCGGGCCCCGCGCCGGTCAGCCCCCGTCCACTCCCGGAGAACGACGAGGCGACAAGTGTCGCCGTGCCCGGCTGGCTGACCACGCTCGGCGCCGTGCTCTGTGGGACGGTCGCGGTCGGCGTGCTCGGCGCGCTCGGCTGGTACCTGATCCGGGACCGGATCGGCCTGCGCAAGGCGCCGCTGCTGACGGAGGGCATCGGGCAGTCGTCGACCCGCACCGATGTGGTCGCCGCCGTCGACGCGGGCCTCAGCGAGCTCACCCAGGCCGATGCGGATCCACGCCGGGCGATCATCGCCTGCTGGGTGCGCCTGGAGCAGGTGGCGGCCACCGCCGGCACACCGCGCCGGGTCAGCGACAGCCCGACCGACCTGGTGGTACGGCTGCTCAACACCCGGCGGGTGAGCGCCGGCGTGCTGGACGGCTTCGCCGCCGTGTACCGGGAGGCGCGGTACACCACGCACCCGATGGACGAGGCGATGCGCCGGTCCGCACTGGCCGCGCTGCAGCAGTTGCGTGCCGAGCTGACGCCGGGGTCCGAGCTCACGCCAGGGTCCGAGCGCGCAGCCGTGCCGACGCCCGGTGGGCGCCGATGAGCCGGCGCAGCGACGTGGTCGGCCTGGACGACCTCTTCGGCGAGACGGAGCCCGCGGCGAGCGAGCCGTCACGCCGGCGGATCGGGCGGCGTTGGCTGCTCGGGCGGGCCTTCTTCGCAGTGACCCTGGGTACCGTCATCTACGGCTTCCTATGGATCGTGCGGGTGTCCGTTCCGTACCCGCTCATCGTCGGCACGATCTTCGTGATCACCGTCCTGCGGGCCGCGCTGCTCCACATCAACGTCCGCCCGCTGCCCGCCGAGTTGACCGGTCGCGGCCTGGCGTCACCGGCCGACCCTGTGGTGGCGACCGAGGTCGACGCCGAGGAGGCGCGTACGCCGGACGGTCTGCAGGTCGCCGTGGGCCGGTGGGAGAGCAGGCTGAACCATCCGGCGCGGGACGCCGACCGGCTGACCCGGGTGGTGCAGCCGAGGCTGCGCGAGCTGGTCGATGAGCGGCTGCGCCTGCGCCACGGCTACACCCTCGCCAGCGACCCGGAGCGGGCCCGTCGCCGGCTCGGTGAGTCGACATGGAAGATGATCCATGAACCGCCGCCCCGGGGCGGCTTCCCGCCACGCGACCTGGCAGCCCTGGTGGACCAGATGGAGGCATTGTGACCCAGCCCGTGGTGGCGCTCCCACTCCCCGAGGTCGGCCGCCTGGCGAGCCATGTCCTGGACGCGGTCAACACCGTCGTGGTGGGCAAGCGCGAGGCGCTCGAACTCGTCCTCGCCGGCATCCTCGCCGGCGGGCACGTGCTGCTCGAAGACCTGCCCGGGCTCGGGAAGACGCTCACCGCCCGCTCGTTCGCGCAGGTGCTCGGGATGGGGTTCCGTCGGCTGCAGTTCACCCCGGACCTGCTGCCCGCCGACGTCACCGGCTCCTTCCTGTACGACCAGCGCACCCACGACTTCACCTTCCGGGCCGGCCCGATCTTCACCAATCTGCTGCTGGCCGACGAGATCAACCGGACCCCGCCGAAGACCCAGGCCGCGCTGCTGGAGGCGATGCAGGAGCGACAGGTCTCCGTGGAGGGCGCCACCTACCGCCTCGAGGAGCCGTTCCACGTGCTGGCCACGGCGAACCCGATCGAGTACGAGGGGACGTACCCCCTGCCGGAGGCGCAGCTCGACCGCTTCCTGCTCCGGGTGTCGTTCGGCTATCCGGGCGCCGACGACGAGTGGGAGGTGCTGCGTCGCCGGATGAGCCGCCGGCGGGAGGAGTCCGTGCTGGAGCCGATCGTGGACGCCGGCACGCTGCGCGCCATGCAGGCGGGGTTGGAGAACGTCACGGTCGAGGACTCGATCGGCCGGTACATCGTGTCCCTGGCCGGCGCCACCCGGGAGCACCCGCAGGTCCTGGTCGGCGCCTCGCCCCGCGGGTCGCTGGCGTTGCTGCTGCTGGCCAGGGCGAGCGCCGCGCTCGGTGGACGGGACTATGTGATCCCGGAGGACGTCAAGGCGGTCGCCGTGCCGGCGTTGGCGCACCGGATCACGCTGCGCCCGGAGATGTGGCTGCGCCATATCGACCCGTCCGCGGTCATCCTCGACGTGCTGGAACGCACCCCGGCCCCGGTCAGCGGCGCGCTGCCCAGCTATGCCGGCCGCATCGGTGGCTGACCCGGCGGCAGGGTCGGGCTGGGTCGCGACCCGGGCGTTCGGTCGTGCGGTGGTGGTGTGCGGCACCCTCGCGCTGATCGCCGTCCTCACCGGCCGGTTCGACCTCGTGCTGCTGGCCACCCCGTTCGCGCTGGGCACCGCCGTATCGCTGGCCCGCCGACCCTCGGCGCTGCCGGTGGTCCGGCTCTGGGCCGCCGAGGAGTCGGCCGCCGAGGGCGCCGGCGTGGTGGGCGCCCTGTCCATCGGCAACGCCGACGAAGTGCGCTACGACGTGGTGGTGGCTCGGCTGCGGCCCAACCCCTGGCTGCGGCTGCGCGACACCGACCGGCCGCATGCGGCGACGGTCCGTCCCGGCCGGGCCGCCGACCTGCCGCTGCACGGGCGGGCGCTGCGGTGGGGGCGGCATCCGGTGGGCCCGGCCGTGGTGCACGGAGTGGCCAGCGACGGTCTGCTGGTCACCGCGCCGCTGGTGGCCTCCGGCGTACCGGTGAAGGTCTATCCGGTGACCGAACCCTTCGACGCGCCGGAGGCGATGCCCCGGGCCGCCGGGCTGATCGGCGTGCACCGCTCCCGCCGCCCCGGCGAGGGTGGCGAACTGGCCGGGGTGCGCGTGTTCAGCCCGGGCGACCGGCTGCGGCGCATCGACTGGCGGATCTCACTGCGGACCCAGCAGCTCCACGTGGCGTCCACCCTCTCCGACCGGGACGCGGAGGTGGTGCTGCTGCTCGACGTGCTGCACGAGGCGGGGCGCTCCGGAGGGGTGGACGGCACGCCGTCCGTGCTCGACACGACGGTACGGGCGGCGGCCGGCATCGCCGAGCACTACCTCAAGCGCGGCGACCGGGTGTCGATGGTGGAGTACAGCGCCGCGCCGCGCCGGGTGCGCGCCGGCAGCGGCCGTCGGCACTACCTCACCATCCTGGAATGGCTGCTCGACGTGGCACCCGGAGCGTCGTTCGCCGAGCCCGGGTCCGGCGCCTTCGGCCCGCACCTGCTTTCACCGAACGCGCTGGTCATCGTGCTGACCCCGCTCCTTGACACCCGATCGGCAGGAATGCTCGCGCAGATCGCGCGGTCCGGTCGGTTCGTCGTGGCGGTGGACACGCTCACCGGCGTGTCGGATGGGGCCGACCCGTCGGCGGCGGCCGATGAGGGGAGCCGGTGGCTTCCGTTGGCTCGGCGGTTGTGGCTGCTGGAACGCGACAATCTGGTGGGCGAGCTGCGCGAGCACGGCGTTCCCGTGGTCGCCTGGGCCGGCGCCGGCAGCCTCGACCTGGTGCTGCGCGACGTCGCCCGGATGGCGGCCGGTCCGAAGGGCGCGTTGCGATGACGCTGATCGTCCGGGCGCTGCGGCGGCGGGTCGGCCGCTCGGTCACCGCCGCGCAGCGGGCGGCGCCCGGGCCGATGCTCGCCCGGCTCGCGGTCTTTGGATTCGCCGGCCTCGCGCTGGGGCTGGCGCTGCCGCCGGGCATACTGGTCAGCCGGTACGCGCCGGTGCTGGTGGCGGTGGCGCTGCTGCCGGCGATCGCGCCGCGCAGCTGGCTGGTGACCGGCGTCATCCTGACCGTTGCGGTGGGCTGGGTGGTGACCTCCCTGCTGTACTCCGAGGTGGCCAACGTGATCCGGCTGATCAGCCTGACCGCGGTGCTGTACCTGTTGCACGCCACGGCGGCGCTCGCCGCGGTGCTGCCCTACGACGCGGTGGTACGGGCGTCGGTCTTCCTGCCGTGGGGTGCCCGTGCCGTGGGCGTCGCGGCGGCATCGGCCGGCTTGGGGGTGTTCGCGCTCAACGGCTCAGCCATCCTGGGGGAGCGGTCGTACCTGATCGCCTCGGTGCTCGGGGTGGCGGTCGCCGGTTGCCTCGTCGGGCTGCTCGCCCGCCTCCGCTGACCGCCGGCACACCGGCCCCCACGGCGCCCGGCTCGGCGGACGGCGAAGATCGCAGACGATGAGGCGGTGGTAACAATCCGCGGTCCGGATGCTGCCGGGAGCCCGGCGCAGGTCTAGCGTGGACACGTGGCAGCGAAGCGGATCCTTGTGGTAGGAGCGGGGCACGTCGGGCTGTACGTGGCGCTGCGCCTGTCGAAGAAGCTCGGGCTGCGCGAGGCCGACGTGATCGTGGTCGATCCGCAGCCCCACATGACGTATCAGCCCTTCCTTCCGGAGGCGGCGGCCGGCAACATCTCCCCCCGGCACACCGTGGTGCCGCTGCGGCGCGAGCTGAAGCGCTGCGAAGTGCTCGTCGGCGAGGTCACCGCGATCGAGCATGCGCGCCGGACGGCGATCGTGCAGCCGATCGTCGGTCCGCCCCGCGAGGTGGGGTACGACCACATCGTCGTCGTGCCGGGCAGCGTGTCGCGCACCCTGCCCATTCCCGGTCTGCGCGAGCAGGCGGTCGGGTTCAAGACCATCGGGGAGGCCATCTACCTGCGTAACCATGTTCTCGAGCACCTCGACGTCGCGGTCACCACGGCCGATCCGGAGACCCGCCGCCGGGCCCTGACCTTCGTCTTCGTCGGCGGGGGGTACGCCGGCATCGAGGCACTCGCCGAGATGGAGGACATGGTCCACGACGCGCTGCGGTACTACCCGGAGATCGATCGCGCCGAGACGCGCTGGGTGCTGGTCGAGGCGACCTCCCGCATCCTGCCCGAGGTGGGCCCCGAGATGGGGGCGTACGCCGTCGTCGAGCTCACCAAGCGCGGCATCGACATCCGGCTGGACACCCGCCTGGAGTCCTGCGTCGACGGCGTGGTGCGGCTCTCCGACGGGGACACGTTCACCGCCGACACCATTGTCTGGACGGCCGGCGTGAAGCCACACCCGATGCTGGCGCAGACCGATCTGCCGCTCACCTCACGGGGTGCGGTCACCTGCCTGCCCACGTTGCAGGTCGTGGACCCGACCGGCACCGTCGTCGAGGGCGCCTGGAGCGCCGGCGACTGTGCCGCGGTGCCCGACCTCACCGCCGCGACGCCCGGCACGCTGTGCGCCCCGAGCGCCCAGCACGCGGTGCGCCAGGCCAAGCGGTTGGCCGACAACCTCGTGGCGGTGCTGCGTGGGCGGCCGCCGGAGGAGTACCGGCACAAGTACGTGGGGTCGGTCGCCGGGCTGGGCCTCTACAAGGGCGTGGCACACGTGTACGGCGTGAAGCTCAAGGGCTTCCCCGCCTGGTTCATGCACCGCACGTACCACATGAGCCGGATTCCCACCCTGAACCGCAAGATCCGCGTCGTGATGGACTGGACGCTGGCCTTCTTCCTCAGGCGCGAGGTGGTCTCCCTGGGCAGCCTGCACCAGCCGCGGGAGCCGTTCACCGATGTCACGCCGGAGGTGGGGCAGCCGGTCGGCGTCGCCGCGGAGGTCGGCTCCGGCCGTCCGGTCGGGTAGCGTCGCGACGCTCACGCCGGTCGGGCGAGGCGATCCGGAAATCGGGCCGATCGGCGATGACGGGGGCGACATCGGGCGGGTACCGTGAATGCCTCGGTGCGCCCGGGTGGTGGAATGGCAGACACGGCCGCCTTAAAAGCGGCTGCTGAGAGGCGTGCGGGTTCGATTCCCGCCCTGGGCACGACTGCGGTGGCGCGGTGCACCCGCCCGACATCCCGACGAGCGGGCTGCCGGTCAGCGAATGTCCAGGTGACCGCGCTAAGCTGGGTTTTATCTTGCGGATTCTCGCGCTTGGAGGCGAACGTGCAGAGTTCCAACCCCGTGCTGACCCGTCTGGGTGAGGCGTCGAGGCAGGAGCGCTCGACCGGGACCATGCCGGGCTACGGCTACCAGCCGTCGTCCCCGGTTCAGGGTGACCGCTCGCTCACCGACCGGGCGATGACCCTCGACGACGTTGTGGTGCGCACCATCGGGCTGCTGGCGCTCACCGGGGCGACCGCCGCGTTCTCGTGGGTCTTCCTGGCCGACAGCGCACTGGCCGGCGTCGCCATGATCGGCTCGGTGATCGCCGCGCTGGTGCTCGGCCTGGTCATCACGTTCAAGCAGATCACCAACCCATATGTCATCTCCGGCTACGCCCTGCTGCAGGGTGTCCTGCTCGGCGTCGTCAGCAGGTTCTACAACGATCGATTCGACGGCATCGTCATCCAGGCCGTCATCGGCACCTTCGGCGTCTTCGCCGTGATGGCGGTGCTGTACAAGATGAAGGTGCTGCGGGCCACGCCGAAGTTCGCCAAGGCGGTGATCGGCGCGCTGATCGGTGTCGTCGTGCTGATCCTGGTCAACTTCGTCGCCAGCATGTTCACCGAGAACGGCCTGGGGCTGCGCGACAACGGAACCGGGCCGGTCGGGGCGCTCCCGATCATCTTCAGTCTCGTCGTGATCGTTGTCGGGGCGCTGACGTTCATCCTCGACTTCGACCAGGTCGAGAAGGGCGTGCAGCACGGCCTTCCGGAGAAGTACGCCTGGTACTGCGCCTTCGGGCTGCTGGTCGGTCTGGTCTTCCTGTACTACGAAATCCTCCGGCTGCTGAGCTACCTGAGAAGGTGACCGCCCAGGAGCTGACCGCAGCCGTGCGGCGGCTCTTCGGACATGTCTCACACTGGACGCCGCCCCGATGGGCGGCGTTCGGCGTGTCCGGGGTGCCCCGCCGGGAAACCGTCTCGGCGTTGATCCAGCACCTGGCCGACCTGGGCGCCGCCGCCGAGGGTGGGCCCCGCCGGGTCGTCCCCGCGCCGGACTCCGACCTGGTGCTGCCGGACCAGTTGCGGGTCGTCGCCGACGACCTGATCGCCGCCGCACCGGGCACCGAGGTGCTCGCCCGGGCCGCCACGCAGGTCACCGCCGCCCACCGCGCCCTGTAGCCGGAAGTCTGGGCGCGCCGGTACCGCACTTCAATGCAGCAGACACCCGAGATGTTGGCTCCCGCAATGCGTATAGACCTGCTCGCACGCCCGCGAGCAGGTCTATACGCATTGGACCAGGACCAGGACCAGGACCAGGACCGCGCCGGGCCGCGCCGGGCCGCGCCGCGCCGGGGCGGGGCGGGGCGGGCCGGGGCGAGCGGATCAGACGCGCTCGAGGATCATGGCCATGCCCTGACCGCCGCCGACACACAGCGTCTGCAGGCCGACCGTGCGATCTTCCCAGTCCAGCGCGTTGAGCAGGGTGCCGGTGAGCCGGGCGCCGGTCATGCCGAACGGGTGCCCGATGGCGATGGCGCCGCCGTGGACATTCAGCTTCCCGAGCGGGATACCCAACTGCCGGGCGGACGGGATGACCTGCGCCGCGAACGCCTCGTTCATCTCGACGAGGTCGACATCGCGCAGCGTCATGCCGGCCCGGCGCAGCGCCTGGCGGGTGGCCTCCACCGGCCCCAGGCCCATGATCTCGGGGGACAGCGCCGTCACGCCGGTCGAGACGATCCGGGCCAGTGGCGCGATGCCGAGGTCGCGGGCCCGGGTGTCGCTCATGATGACCAGCGCCGCCGCGCCGTCGTTGAGCGGGCAGCAGTTGCCGGCGGTGACCCGACCGTCCGGCCGGAACACCGGCTTCAGCCCGGCGAGCGCGTCGAGGGTGGTACCAGGTCGTACGCCGTCGTCGGTGCTCACGACCGTGCCGTCGGCCAGCCGTACCGGTGTGATCTCCCGGGCCCAGAATCCGGCATCGACGGACGCTTCCGCGAGGTTCTGCGACCGTACCGCGAAC
Organism: Micromonosporaceae bacterium; assembly: GCA_035296325.1. Classification (GTDB taxonomy): domain Bacteria; phylum Actinomycetota; class Actinomycetes; order Mycobacteriales; family Micromonosporaceae; genus DATHBD01. Next base: position 179,717 of record DATHBD010000032.1, read on the forward strand.
GCGTCCATCTCCTCCCGGCTCACGCCTTCGAGCTGGGCGACATTCTCCGCGGTCTGGCCCATCGACTGGTAGATGTCCGGGAGCCCGCCGGTCTCGCGCGGGTCGTGCCAGACCGGGGTGCCCGACCCGGACCGCTGCGCCGTCCGCTCGGCGGCGTCGGCGAAGCGTGCGTTGTGCCACGACCCGCCAACGGCCGCGGCGGCCGCTGGCGGGAGGTTGTCGGAGCTGCCGCGGGCGTACCGCGAGACGCACTCGACCCCGGCGGAGATGAACACGTCGCCCTCCCCGGCCTTGATGGCGTGGAACGCCATCCGGGTGGTCTGCACCGAGGAGGCGCAGTAGCGGGTGACCGTGGCCGCCGGCAGGTGGTCGTACCCGAGGAGGGTGGCGACCACGCGGGCCATGTTGAAGCCCTGCTCGCCGCCGGGCAGGCCACAGCCGAGATACAGGTCATCGATGTCGCGCGGGTCGAGCCCGGGGACCTTGTCGAGGGCCGCCCGCACGATGGTGGCGGCGAGGTCGTCCGGGCGGAGATCGCGCAGTGAGCCCTTGCCCGCCCGGCCGATCGGGGAGCGGGCGGCGGCGACGATCACAGCTTCCGGCATGCTCCAACGCTACGTCGCAGCGCGTCCCGCAGACGACCCCGCGTCAGCGGTTGTCGAGGACGGCGGCGGCGTCGGCGACGGCCGGCAGCAGCGCGTGTGCCCAGACCCGGTACCCGTCGGCGGACGGATGGAAGCCGTCGTGACAGAGCGTCCCGGCGTCCGCACGGAACACCGCTCCGGTGTCGCCGCCCAGATCGACCGGGACGCCGCCGGCGGCCCGCACCGCCTCGATCTGCAGCCGCGCCAGCCGGCGGCCGTAGCCGCCCAGCAGTTGCCGCAGCGGAGGCGCGAACGCCCAGAGCGCGCCCACGTCCGGGCAGGTGCCCACGACCACCTCGACGCCGGCCTCGTGCAGCCGTCGCACGGCGGCGCCCAGGTGCGCGGCGGCCAGTGCGGGTGGCGAGAATCGGGCGACGTCATTGGATCCCACCAGGATCACCGCGACGTCCGGCGGGGAGCCGACCAGGGCCCGGGCCACCTGCGTGGCCAGGTCGGTCGAGCGGGAGCGGGCCACCGCGACGCTGGAGAGCTCGACCCGGCGGCCACCCGGACCGTCGGCCAGCAGCTTCGCCAACTGCCCGCCCACGGTGTCGATGACCTGCTCGACGCCGACGCCCAGGGCGGTCGCGTCGCCCAGCAGCACCAGCCGCAGCACCGGCTTGCCGGGGGCGCCGACCGACGAGCGCATCAGCAGCCGCATGTCCGGCTTGGCGTACCCCCTGGCGCGTGCCGCCACCACCTCGGCGGCGAGCAGCGCAGCGCCGCCCGCGGTGCCCGCGATCGCGGTGATCACGGCGCCGCGGGTCAGTCGGCGAACAATCGTCATCGCTGCTCCCCGGTGGATTCCGGCACGCGCTGCTGCTGTCCAGGCAAGCGTACGTTCCGGCTCGGCACGACGGGACCCGTCGGGTGCTCGGTGCGCCGCCACACCCGGTGGCGCAGCTCGGCCAGGCGAACCGCCACCATCTGCTGCACCACTGCGCCGTTGGCCAACCGCGCGGCGCCGAGGGGCCCGCCTGCGCCGTTGGTCGGCCGGGCCGCACTGACCTCGGTGCCGGCCTGTCGGGTGGCGGCAACCGCGGCTTCGGACAACGAGCGGACTCCGGCGGAGTCGCCGGGCGCCGTGTCACCGGCGCCGGTCACCGCGGCGATGATGCTGGGCAGCAGTGCGGCGGCCACCGCCTCGTAGCCGGCCGCGGAGGGGTGGAAGCGGTCGAAGCTGAACATCCGGTCCGGGTACGCCGCGAAGACCGGCCCGAGCAGGTCGCCCAACGAGACGGTACGGGCGCCGGCGCTCACCGCCGCGATGGTCTGGGCTGCCGCCATTTGCCGGCTCCAGTGCCCGGTGAGCCAGCGCAGCGGAGGCCGGATCGGCTGGATCGCGCCGAGATCCGGGCAGGTGCCGACGACCACCTCGGTGCCGACGGCGCGCAGCGCGCGGACCGCCTCCACCAGGTACCGCACGGCCAGCGGCACCTTGGCGCGGTGCGTGATGTCGTTGCCGCCGATCATGATGACGGCGACGTCCGGTGCCTGCTCGACCACCCGCCGCACCTGCGGCGCGAGGTGGCGGGACTCCGCGCCGACCACCGCCCAGCAGCGCAACTCGACCGGCCGGTGCAGCTGCTCCGCCAGGCCGGCAGCCAGCAGCGCGCCGGGCGTGTCCTTGGGAGCCTCCACGCCGTATCCCGCTGCGGACGAGTCGCCGAGCATCGCGATCCGGATCGGCACACCGGCGTATTCGGTGCCGTATCGGCCGTCGCAGCGCGGCGGGGGTGACTCGGCGAGTGGGATGTCCCGGCGCGCCAGCATGGCCTGGCCCATCACGACGCCGGTGAGCAGCGCGCCGGCCGCGCCGAGGCCGCCGCTGCCGAAGGCAGCCGCTATGGCCAGGCGCCGTACCTGCTTCGACCCGCTCATCACACCCCCCGTAGATTCGCCTTGAGGCTAGTTCGCGCGGTGGCGGTCACCACGTCAGCCGGTCCGGTGGAGCCGACGCCCGGACCTCCCAGATTTCCTGCCCCGGTCGCCACCGCGCCGCCGCAACGTCCCCGCTGTCCCGATCGCGCCGCGTGCGAAGCGCCCATGACGGTCCAGCTGACCATTCTGCCGCGCAGGGGATCGCAGGTGGTTGGAATGAAGTGGCGGCGGGCACCATAGACGCAGGGCGTACCAAACGGCGCAGGCAGCGGCAGGGGGAGCGTTATGGCTTCGGTTCTTCGACGCAGGATGGCGTTGACGGCTCTGCTGCGGGTCTTCAAGCCCGGCACGCCGGGGCTGGGCCGGCGCCTGGCCGCCATTCCGCGGATGGTGCGGGCCACGATGCGCGGCGAGTACGACGGCGGCGGGCGGCTCTCCCTGATGGCCCTGGCCGGTGCCTACATCGTGTCCCCGATCGACGTGGTGCCGGAGTTTCCCCTGTTGCTGCTGGGGCTGGTGGATGACGCGGCGGTGGCCGCGTACTTCGCCGGAGCGGTTCTGGACGAGACCGAGCGTTTCCTGGAGTGGGAGCGCGGGCGCGCCGCTGTCATCCCGGGCCACGTGGCCGCACCGGGGCCGCATCGGCACTAGGCTGGCCTGGTGCGCTATGTCGACAACGTTGTTGAGCTGATCGGGAACACGCCGCTGGTCCGGCTCCGGAATGTGACCGCCGGGATCACGGCAACGGTGCTGGCCAAGGTGGAGTACTTCAACCCGGGCGGCAGCGTCAAGGACCGCATCGCGGTGCGGATGGTGACCGAGGCCGAGAAGGCCGGACTGCTCCGTGACGGCGGCACCATCGTGGAGCCGACCAGCGGCAACACCGGCGTCGGACTGGCCCTGATCGCCCAGCTCCGGGGGTACCGCTGCGTCTTCGTCTGCCCGGACAAGGTCAGCGAGGACAAGCTGCACGTGATGCGGGCGTACGGGGCCGAGGTGGTGGTCTGCCCGACCGCCGTCGCGCCCGAGGACCCCCGGTCCTACTACAGCGTCTCCGACCGCCTGGCGCGCGAGATCCCGGGCGCGTGGAAGCCCGACCAGTACTCCAACGCCGCCAACCCGCGGTCGCACTACGAGACGACCGGGCCGGAGCTATGGGAGCAGACCGGGGGCCGGATCACGCACTTCGTCGCGGGCGTTGGGACCGGCGGCACGGTCACCGGTGCCGGGCGCTACCTCAAGGAGGCCTCCGGCGGCACGGTGCGGATCATCGGCGCCGATCCCGAGGGCTCGGTGTACTCCGGGGGGACCGGCCGGCCGTACCTGGTCGAGGGCGTCGGCGAGGACTTCTGGCCGACGACGTACGACCGCACGATCTGCGACGAGATCGTGGAGGTCTCCGACAAGGAGTCGTTCACGCTGACCCGGCGGCTGGCCCGCGAGGAGGGTCTGCTGGTGGGCGGCTCCTGCGGGATGGCGGTCGCCGCGGCGCTCGCCGTCGCCCGCCGCTGCGGGCCGGAGGACGTCGTGGTGGTGCTGCTGCCGGACGGCGGCCGGGGCTACCTCTCGAAGATCTTCAACGACGACTGGATGGCGCGCTACGGGTTCCTCACCACCGCGCAGCGGCAGGCCACCGTCGCGGAGGTGCTCGCCGGCAAGGGCGGCGCCATCCCGGAGATGGTCCACGTGCACCCGAGCGAGACGGTGCGCGAGGCGATCGACGTCATGCGCGAGTACGGCGTGTCGCAGCTGCCCGTACTCAAGGCCGAGCCGCCGGTGGTGACCGGGGAGGTGGCCGGCTCGATCGCGGAGCGGGACCTGCTGGACGCCCTGTTCACCGGGCAGGCGCAGTTGCACGACATGATCGAGCGCCACATGGGCCCGGCGCTTCCGATGATCGGCGGCGGCGAGCCGGTGAGTCAGGCCGTGGGACTGCTGGAGAAGTCCGACGCCGCGGTCGTCCTGGTGGACGGCAAGCCCCGGGGCGTCCTCACCCGACAGGATCTGCTGGCCCACCTGGGTGCCCGCTGACCTCACCGAGGCACTCGTCCGGCAGGTCGAACCAGCGCAACGCCTCGAAGTCGGCGGACACCGTGGCCCGGGCGCCGTCCTCGCGCCACGTCCGGCCGGCCATCCGGTCGACCAGCGCTCTGGCCTGCGCCAGGTAGCCGGCGAGCGCCTCCTCCCCGGCCTGCTCGTGGCGGGCCGGCCAGCGCAGTTCGCCGTCGGCGTCGTACCCCAGCTGGGACAGCCGCAGCGGCGGCTCGACCAGCCCGTCGCGGTGCCGCCACAGCCCGGTGTACGGGTCGAAGCGGTAGTCGCCGAGCAGCGCCCAGCCGTGCGTGGCGACCAGGTTCACCGCCTCGATCACGTAGTCCAGCACGGTGGGTGAGATGAAGTAGTTGAAGCTGACCCGCACCCACCCCGGCTTGATCCCCTCGCAGCCGGCCACGATCTCGCGCTCGAACCGGTGCGACCGTTCGATGTCGATGCCGAGCAGCCGGTGCCCGTAGGGGCCGGCGCAGGAGCACCCGCCCCGGGACTGGATGCCGAACAGGTCGTTGAGCACCGCCACCACGAAGTTGTGGTGCAGGTACCGCCCGCCCGGCCGTCGGATCACGAACGACACGATGGACAGCCGCTGCGCCTGCAGGTTGCCGAGCACCTCGATGTTGGGGTTCCTGCGCCAGGCGGCGATCGCGCGCCGGACGAAGTACTCCTCGTGGGCACGGATAACCTCGTTGCCCACCGCCTGCTTGAGTTGGAAGACCAGGCCGGCACGGATGGACTCGACGATCGCCGGGGTGCCGCCCTCCTCCCGGTGTGCCGGGTCGGTGATGTAGCGGTGTTCGGTGGTGTTGACGTAGTGGACGGTGCCGCCGCCGGGCACGGTGGGCACCCGGTTGTGCAGCAGTTCCCGGCGCACCACCAGGACGCCCGGAGTGCCGGGGCCGCCGACGAACTTGTGCGGCGAGATGAACACCGCGTCCTTGTACGTCGTACCGCCGCGCCCCTGCATCCGCACGTCGACGTAGGGCGCCGCCGCGGCGAAGTCCCAGCAGGACAGCGCCCCGTGCCGGTGCAGGACGGCGGAGATGGCGTCGGTGTCGCTGACGATGCCGGTGACGTTGGAGGCGGCCGAGAACGAGCCGATCTTGAGCGGCCGGTCGGCATGGCGCGCCAACTCCAGTTCCAGCTCCGCGCAGTCGATGTGCCCGTCAGCGTTCTCGCCGATCACGACGACGTCCGCGATCGACTCCCGCCAGGGCAACTCGTTGGAATGGTGCTCGAACGGCCCGATGAAGACGACGGGTCGGGCCTGCGCCGGAATGTGCGCGGAAAGCTGGTAGCGGTCCTCCAGGTCCGGCGGGATCCGCAGGCCGAACAGGTGCACGAGTTTGTCGATCGCCCCGGTGGAGCCGGAGCCGGCGAAGATCACCACCGTCTCGGCGTCGCCACCGACCGCGTCCCGGATGATCCGCCGGGCATCCTCGCGCAGCCGGGTCGTCTGCAGACCGGTGCCGGAGGACTCGGTGTGCGTGTTCGCGTACCGCGGAAGCACCTCGTCGAGGATGAAGCGCTCGATGAAGTCCAGGGCGCGCCCGGATGCGGTGTAGTCGGCGTAGGTGACCCGGCGTGGCCCGTACGGGCCCCACATGACCTGGTCGTCCCCGATCACCGACTCGCGGATGCGGCGCAGGAGCGGGCTGTCCGGAGGTGGGCTCGTCGGGGCGGTCACGGGCCCATTATGGAACCGTCTGACCTGCGCGGCCAGGAGTGAGCGGGAGATGCCGACCGGCTGCGTGCCCCGTCCCCCTTTGGGCGGTTTACCGGCCGTCGCACAACCTGTCCGGTCCGGCGGGGTCGCTGAGTCTTTAAGTGTTCTGTACAGGTTCTCCCAGGACCATCTCACGGATGTGGGGGTAGGGGAAAGTGGTCGGTGTTGACCAGCCCGAACCGTCGAATGTTGTGGACCGGCTGCTGTGGCGTGACGCGCAGGAGATCCTGAGCCGGCACTCCGGGGCCGGGCCGGACGGACTCTGTCGGTGGTGCACCCGCCCGTGGCCGTGCGATCCGCACCGACTCGCGGAGCGCGCCGACGCGGCGTCCCGGCAACCATGGAACGAGGCGTGGACCGCCCGGCACGATCTGTACAGCCTGCGTGCGGTGCCGACCTGGCGGATCGACATCGGACGCGGTCGTTCCCGGGGCGGCTGGCACCGCGCTGGCAACAACCGGGGCATCTTCGCCTAGCTGAAATGACCTGACACCGGCGTGTCGTTGGCGCCCCCGCAAACGCTCGACGACACGCCCCACACCCGCCCGGAACGGCCGCCGGCATGCCTCCGCCGGCGCCGACGCCTACGGCCAGGCGTCCTCCCTCAGGGATCGGGCGGGTATCAGGGGCGAGGACACGCGATCTGGGATCCCCCGCAAGATCGAGATCGCGTGTCCTCGCCCTGCTGTCATGCCGTGCTGTCATGCCGTGCTGTCATGCCCGTGCGCCAGCCGGTGGCGGAGCTTTCCCCCGCCGGGAATGATCGTGGGCGGTGTACCGGAGTGCGGCTTTCCGCGGCTGAGATACGACACCGCAAAACGTATTGGCCATACCATTCTTGGCATTCCGCACTAGCCGGGCCGGTCAGGTATTCGGCCCCTCCATAACGGACCAAATGGCCGCCGGCATGTGCCATTCCGTTATGGACGATCATCGCGGACCGACGTTATGTTTCAGGGAGCCGCGAGGCCGCGTTTGGTTGGCGGTGCGGGGAATCAGGTCAAACCCGACCGGCAACTGGGGACGTGGCGCAGTGCAACGAACGGACGACTATGAGTAGGCATCGCTCCCGGAATGGCGCCTCCTCGTCATTTCCCGCGTTGGTTCTCGGCAGTGTCGCGGTGCTGGTGATCGCACTCGTTTTCGCCGTGACCGCGTACAGCCGACGCGGCGTCGAAGCGGCGGCCCCACCCACCCCTGAGGTCAATTCCTGCGCCACGACGGTACGGGTGGTGACGGCGGCGTCGTTCGAACCGGTGCTGCAGGCCATGGCGTCGGAGCTGGCCGACGGGGAAGGCTGCCTTCGCGCTGAGGTCACCGTTGCCGACGGTCGCGCCGCGGCTGAGCGGGTGATGGCCACCGACGCCGACGTGTGGATCCCGGATGACGCATCGTGGCCGGGCACCGGCGCCCCGGCGAAGCTCGCGCCCAAGGAGACCCTGAACTCGGGCACGGTGCTCGCCACCAGCCCGTTGTTCATGGTGACCGACCGGTCGACCGCGGATCGGGTGCGCAAGGACGGCGGGTCGTGGCTCGCCCTGGCCAGGTTGGTCAATTCCGACTCGGGCGTACGGCTGGCGCTGCGTGACCCGGCCGGCTCCGGCGACGGCATGGTAGCCGCGGGCGCGGTCGGTGAGGGCGTGTGGCTGGCCGAAGGCATGGACGCGTCCTCCCTCGCGCTGAGCAATGCGATCTCGAGGACCCGCACCGTCAAGGGGACTGGGCCCGCGCTGCCGGAGCGCGCCGGCGAGGTGGGACTTGTCCCGGAGTACGCGCTGCTGCGGAAGATGCCGGACGATGCGGCATTCCTCGCCGGAACGGACGGCGCCGCGCTGCTTCGCTACACATGGTTGCCCACCGCCGCGGCCGCCGCCGACGCCCGGCGGGCCGAGCAGCTGCGCCGGCTGCTTGCCGCGTTGCGCGGCAGCGCCGCCGAGAAGGCACTGGCCGCAGCGCACCTTCGTGGACCCGACGCGAAGCCGCTGGCGGACGCTGCCGCGGGCCGGCTGCCCACGCTCGCTCCGAAGCCGTTCGGTGTGATGAGCGGGCACAAGGTTGATCACGTGTTCACCACCTGGTACGCCGAGGACCGGCAGGTCAGCCTGCTCATGTTCATCGACGTGAGTGGCTCGATGAAGGACCCGGCGGCCGGGACCACGAAGCCCGTCGTCGACCTGGTCCGGGACGGGTGCCGCTCGGTGGAGAAGTTGCTCCCGGACCAGGCCCGGCTCGGGCTGTACGAGTTCGGCAACGACCTGGCGCCGCCCGCCGACTACCGGGCGGTCCTACCCCCCGCGCCACTCGACGCTGGGCACCGGAGCGCCTGGAACACCGCGGTGGACTCCCTCGCCGCCCAGCGCACCGGCACCGCGCTCTACGACACCATCCTCGGGGCGTACCTCACCGCGCGGGACAACTACCAGCCCGGCGTACCCAATCATGTGTTCGTCTTCACCGACGGGCGCAACGAGGATGCCCCGGGCTCCATCACGATCGAGCAGATGAGCGAGCGGCTCGCCGCGGCGAAGGACCCGAAGCGCCCGGTGGAGCTGAGCGTGGTGGCGTACGCGCAGAAAGCGGAGGCGGACGCGCTCAAGGCGGCCGTCAAGCCGGTGAACGGGTACGTCGACGCGCCGCAGACGCCGGCCGAGGTGGGTGCCGTCTTCATCCACACCGCGGCCGGCGGCGTCCATGGAAACTGACCTACCGCGTCATCGCACGTCGCGAGCGGGGTGGTCAACCACCGTCACGAAATCACCCTGGTCGAGAACCCGCCGGGTGTCGCCCACCAGCACCTCGAGGCGTCCACGCAGGACGCAGAACGCCTCATCGGATCGGTGGTGCACGTGCGGTGGGGCCTGGTCACCGGGGTAGTGCTCCAGGTCCCATCGCCGGATCACGAAGTCGGTCATGCAACGCCAACTGGGCAGGTCATGCCGTTTGGACCGTGGGTGCAGTAGCCGCCGGGGTTCTTGTGCAGATACTGCTGGTGGTAGTCCTCGGCGTAGTAGTACTCGCCTGCCGGGCGGATTTCGGTGGTGATCCCGCCCAGGCCGGCCTGCCGGACCACGGGTGCGAACGCGTCCCGGGACGCCTCGGCGACGGCCAGCTGGTCTGCCGTGGTGGTGTAGATCGCGGAACGGTACTGGGTGCCGATGTCGTTGCCCTGGCGCATGCCCTGCGTCGGATCGTGGTTCTCCCAGAAGACCTTGAGCAGATCCTCGTACGAGACCTCGGCCGGGTCGTACACCACCTGCACGGCCTCGGTGTGCCCGGTCAGGCCGGAGCACGTCTCCTCGTACGTCGGGTTCGGCGTGATACCGCCGGCGTAGCCGACCGAGGTCGAGTACACCCCCGGCAGCCGCCAGAACAGGCGCTCGGCGCCCCAGAAGCAGCCGAGGCCGAAGATCGCCACCTGGTGCCCGGGGGGCCACGGGCCGGCCAGCGGCGTACCGAGGACGGCGTGCCGCGCCGGGACCGGGATCGGCCGGTCGCGGCCGGGCAGAGCCGTGTCGGCGGTGGGGAGGTCGGAATTGCGACGACGCAGGAACACGGGGAACTCCTCTGATGGGTGCCGTACCCATAACGCCGGAGGCCGGCAAAGCATGCCCGGCAACGCGCCACCCGTATTTGCGTGGTGCGGCGGCCCGCCGGTGGCGTGCCCCCCGCGCGTAGCGTGCCCCCGCGCGTCGGCCCCGCGCGTCGCATCTTGCCGGCCCTCGCCCGCACCCGCGCCGGTACCGACGATCGCGCCAGGCCGGGGTGAGCGCACCAAGGCCAACCCGTCACCGGACGACACGCCGATGCGACACGCCGGAGCCCTCGCCGACATGCGAGCTACGAACCGTATTCGGGGGCGGTTAGGTGCTTAGGCCGCATGTCAGCGGCGCGGGCCCTGTCAGCGGGGGCGCTGGCTCACCGCGGCGCGGCGGGCACCGGGTCGGCGGGTGGCAGCGCAGCCGCGATCCGGGCCGCGTACGCCCTGGCCTCGTCGTCGGAGTCGTACCGGTGCCTGGGCCAGAAGAACCCGCGCAGGCCGTCGCCCTTCGTCCGAGGCACGACGTGGCAGTGCAGGTGGGGCACGGACTGGGAGACGATGTTGTTCATCGCGACGAATGTGCCACCGCTGCCCAGCCCGGTCTGCACCGCGACGGCGACCCGCTGGACCGCGGCGAAGAACGGCCCGACGGCCGGCACCGGCAGGTCGACGAGCGTGCCGACGTGCGTGCGTGGCACCGCCAGGACGTGGCCCTTGAACACCGGCCGGATGTCGAGGAACGCCACCACATCGGGCTCGTCGAGGACGGGGAAGCCCGGCGTGGCGCCGGCGGTGATGGCACAGAACAGGCAGTCGGTCACCGCCTCACGGTAGCGGCGTGTGGCGGCACACCAGCGGAGACGGGCGGCGGCGCGGGGCGTAACGGGAGCGGCGCGCCGACCGGGGTGATGGGCCGGTTCGGGTCGGGAGGGCTAGCCTCGGGCCATGAGCTTCGGGTTCGAGACCCTCGCGATCCACGCCGGCCAGGCGCCCGACGAGCGGACCGGCGCGGTGGTGCCACCGATCTACCAGACGTCGACGTACGCGCAAGACGCGGTGGGTGCGCCGCGGTTGGGGTACGAGTACAGCCGGACCGCCAACCCGACCCGCGACGCGCTGCAGGAGTGCCTGGCCGCGCTGGAGTCCGGGCGGCAGGCGCTGACCTTCGCCTCCGGGCTCGCCGCCGAGGACACCCTGTTGCGGGCGCTGTGCCAGCCGGGGGACCACGTGCTCGTCCCGGACGACGCCTACGGCGGGACGTACCGGCTCTTCGACAAGGTGGCGCAGCGCTGGGGCCTGACCTTCACGCCGGTGCACATGTCCGACGTGGACGCGGTGCGGGCGGCGTGCACCGAGCGGACCCGGATGGTGTGGGTGGAGACCCCGACGAACCCGCTGCTCGGCATCGCCGACATCGCCACGCTGGCGCAGGCCACCCACGAGAAGCGGGCGCTGCTGGTGGTGGACAACACGTTCGCCTCGCCCTACCTGCAGCAGCCGCTGGTGCTCGGCGCGGACGTGGTGGTGCACTCCACGACGAAGTACGTCGCCGGGCACTCCGATGTGGTGGGCGGGGCGCTGGTGCTGGCCGACGACGGGCTCGCGGACGAGTTGGCGTACCACCAGAACGCGATGGGCGCGATCAACGGCCCGTTCGACGCCTGGCTGACCCTCCGCGGGCTGCGCACACTCGGCGTGCGGATGGACCGGCACTGCGACAACGCCGAGCGGATCGCCGAGTACCTGTCCCGCCACCGCGCGGTCCGCACCGTGCTCTACCCGGGCCTGCCGGAGCACCCCGGCCACGACACTGCCGCGAAGCAGATGCGCCGCTTCGGCGGTATGATCAGCTTCCGGGTCGCCGGTGGCGAGGGGGCCGCGGTCGAGGTCTGCAACCGCGCGAAGCTGTTCGTGCTGGGGGAGTCCCTCGGCGGCGTCGAGTCGTTGATCGAGCACCCGGGAAGGATGACTCACGCGAGCGCCGCCGGTTCCCCGCTGGAGGTTCCGGCCGACCTCGTGCGTCTGTCCGTCGGCATCGAGACCGTCGAGGATCTCCTCGCGGACCTGGAGCAGGCGCTGGGCTGACGGTGAGTCGTTGAGACATTCAGGTACCCCTTGCCTGGAGGCGTCTGCATGCTGCACCGGACCACCACATGGATAGGCGCGTCGGCGAAGGAGATCGCCCGGGCGGTGCGGCGTGGTGACACGTCCGCGGCCGCAGCGGTCGCTGATCACCTGGACGGCATCGGGTCCTACGACCGGGTGTTGAGCGCCTTCCGGGTGGTCCGCACCGGTGAGGCGCTCGCCGAGGCGGACATCGTCGACGATCAGCCCGAGTTGGGCAGCCTGGCGCTCGCCGGCGTGCCGATCGCGGTCAAGGAGAACACTGCCGTCGCCGGCCTGCCGACCTGGAACGGCTCGGCAGCGGCCCGGGCGCCGGTCGCGGACCGCGACCACGAGGTGGTACGGCGACTGCGCGGCGCGGGCGCGATCGTGGTCGGCGTCACCCGGATGCCGGAACTCGGCCTGTGGGCGGTCACCGACGACGAATCGGGCGTGACCCGCAACCCCTGGCGCACCGACCACTCGCCCGGCGGTTCCTCCGGCGGGTCGGCGGCGGCGGTCGCGGCCGGGCTCGTGCCGCTCGCCCACGCCAACGACGGCTTGGGCTCGGTGCGGATCCCGGCGGCCTGCTGCGGCCTGGTCGGCTTCAAACCGGGTCGCGGCGTGCTGCCGGTCGGGCTGGGCGCCAACGACTGGTTCGGCCTCACCGAGCACGGGCTCCTGGCCACCACGGTGGCCGACGCGACGGTCGGCTTCGCGGTGCTCGCCGGGCGCACGCCGACACCGCTTGCGCGGGTGGCGCCGCTGCGGGTCGGCATCTCGCTGCGTTCGCCGGTCGCCGGCACCGTGCCCGACGCCGACGCCCGGCGGGCGGCGGTCGACACCGCGCGGCGGCTGGTCGGTGCGGGGCACGACGCGGTCGGCGCGGAACCGGTGTATCCCAGGCAACTCGCGGCACGCGGCACGGCCACCTGGTTCGCCGGCGCGTACCTCGACGCACAGCACGCCGGCCTGGACGTCGCGGCGCTGCAGCCCCGGACCCGACGGCACATCGAACTCGGCCGGTCGGCGATGCGGCGTGGCCTGGTCCGCGACAGTGACCGGGCCGCTTGGCGGGAGCGTTGCGAGACCTGGTTCGCGGATCGGCGGATCGACGTACTGATCACGCCGGCACTGGCCGGTCCGCCGCCGCGCGCGGATGCCTGGGCGGCGCGGTCCTGGGCGGCCAACATGCTGGCCAGCGTGCGGTTCGCGCCGTACAGCGCGCCGTGGAACCTGGCCGGTTTCCCGGCCGTCGTCGTGCCGGCCGGGGTGCGCGCCGACGGGCTGCCCAACGCCGTACAGCTGGTCGGGCCGCCCGGTTCGGAGCTGCGCCTGCTCGCGGTCGCGGCCGAGTTGGAGCAGCTCGCGCCGTGGCGGCGGCACGCCCCGGGTTGGCCGCGCACCGGCCAGCGCCGGGTGCGAACCTGGTGAGGTGACCGCCGCATCCGAGTTCGTGACGCTCGCCGACATCGAAGCCGCCGGCAAGGTCCTTGCCGGCGTCGTCCGGCGTACGCCGCTGGAGCCCAGTCGGCCGCTGTCGCAACTCCTTGGCGGGCCGGCCTGGCTCAAGTGTGAAAACCTCCAGCGCGCCGGCTCGTTCAAGATCCGTGGCGCCTATCTGCGGATCTCCCGGTTGAGCGGGGCGGAGCGCGCCCGCGGCGTGGTGGCGGCGAGCGCCGGCAACCACGCGCAGGGCGTGGCGCTGGCCGCCGGGATGCTGGGCTGCTCGGCCACGGTGTTCATGCCGGAGGGGGCACCGCTGCCCAAGGTCATGGCAACCCGGGGGTACGGTGCCGAGGTCACCCTCGCCGGCGGCAACGTCGATGCCGCGCTCTGCGCCGCGGAGGAGTTCGCGGCGCGCACCGGCGCGATCATGATCCATCCGTTCGACCACCTCGATGTCATCGCCGGCCAGGGCACGATCGCGCTGGAGATCCTGGAGCAGCTGCCCGACGTGCGGACGATCGTCGTCGGGGTGGGCGGCGGCGGGCTGGTCTCCGGCATCGCGGTCGCCGCCAAGGCGTTACGCCCGGAGATCCGGGTGGTGGGCGTCCAGGCAGCCGGCGCCGCCGCGTACCCGCTCTCGTTGTCGGCGGGGGCGCCGGTGCGGCTGGACGCCTACACCACGGTCGCCGACGGGATCGCCGTGGGCCGGCCCGGCGACGTCACCTTCGCCCACGTTTCCAAGCTGGTTGATGACGTGGTCACGGTGACGGACGAGGAGATCTCCCGGGCGTTGCTGATGCTGCTGGAGCGCGGCAAGCTGGTCGTCGAGCCGGCCGGCGGGGTCGCCGTCGCCGCGCTGCTCGCCGGCGCCGTGGCGGTGGAGCCGCCGGTGGTGGCGGTGCTCTCCGGCGGCAACATCGATCCCATGCTGCTGGCCCGCGTGATCGAGTACGGTCTGGCCTCCGCCGGGCGGTACCTGACCTTCATCGTGCGCTGCGTCGACCGGCCGGGGCAGCTGGCCCGGCTGCTGGCCGAAATCGCGGAACTGGGCGCGAACGTCGTCGATGTCGAGCACCGCCGCAAGGAGCGCCGGCTGCGCCTGGGTGAGGTCGAGGTGGAACTGTCGGTGGAAACGCGCGGGCCGGACGAGTCCGAGCAGCTGGTCACACAGTTGCGCCGAAACGGCTACACGATCGTGTTCGCGGCCCCGTAGCGGCGCGGCCCCGTAGTGGCGCGGGCCCGCGCCGGCGTCGTCAGCCGGCGTACGCCTCGAAGCGGAGCACCTTGACCTTGATCTCCGAGCCGCTCGGAGCGGTGTAGGTGACCGCGTCCCCGGGGCGTGCACCGATGATCGCCTTGCCCAGCGCGGACTCCGGACTGTAGACGGTCAGGTCGGTGGTGGATGCGATCTCCCGCGACCCGAGCAGGAACGTCTCGGTGTCGTCGGCGTCATCATCGAACTGGATCGTCACCACGGTCCCGGGAGCCACCGCGTCGGTGCTCGGTGCGTCGCCGACCTTCGCGGTGCGCAGCAGCTCCTTCAGGTACAGGATGCGTCCCTCCTGCTTGCCCTGCTCCTCGCGGGCGGCGTGGTAGCCGCCGTTTTCCCGCAGGTCACCCTCTTCCCGCCGAGCGTTGATCTCAGCGGCGATGACGGGGCGGTTGGCGATCATGTCGTCCAGCTCAGCCTGCAGCCGGTCGTGGGCTTCCTGGGAAAGCCAGGCGCCAGCACCGTGACGGTCGCTCGTCGACACCGAAATCATCCTCCGTAGGTGTGCCAGGCACGGGGTAAACCATCAACGTACCAGTGCTCCGCATTACGACACGGGGTCACACCGGGTCACCTCGGCGGTGACTGGGCGTGCGGACGTACCAAGGGTATAGGTCGCCGTCACGTTGCGGCCGCGGCCGATCCGGACGTCCGCCCGCCCGACCTCGGCGCCGTCGTAGCCCCGCGAGCGGACCCGGCAGGTGACCTCGATGTCCGCCGCCTTGCGCACCCGGAACTCGATCGTGACACCGTTGTCGTCGAGGTCGTAGTACCGCACCACGGTCGGCGTGGCGGTGGCGGCGCCGTAGCGCTGGTACAGCGTCCACGCGACGGCGACCATGGCGAGTACTGTCAGGGCGGCGAGGAGCCCGGCGAGCCAGGGCCGGGTGCGGCGCTGCGCCCGGCGGCGACCGTAACGCCCGGGCGGGAACACCGGACCGGTTTCCGGACTTATGGCGACTGTGGCAGGCAACTCGGTCACCGGGATACCGTCCTCGTCGTTTTGTCGGCGGTACCAGCAACAATAGGCGCGCAGTGTCAACCAGACGAGGAGAGGCCGTGGGCGAGCAGCTGCGGTTGATGGCGGTCCATGCACACCCTGACGACGAGTCGAGCAAGGGTGCCGCCACGATGGCCAGGTACATCGCCGAGGGCGTGGACGTGCTCGTCGTCACCTGTACCGGTGGCGAGCGTGGCAGCGTGCTGAACCCGAAGCTCGACCGGCCCGAGGTGTGGGCGGACATCTCCAAGATCCGTCGAGCCGAGATGGACCGAGCCCGGGAGATCCTCGGTGTGCGGCAGGCCTGGCTTGGCTTCGTAGACTCCGGCTTCCCCGAGGGCGACCCGCTGCCGCCGCTGCCGGACGGGTGCTTCGGGCTCCAGCCGATCGAGGTCGCCGCGGCGCCGCTGGTCCAGCTCATGCGCGAGTTCCGCCCGCACGTCGTCACCACGTACGACGAGGATGGTGGCTACCCGCACCCGGACCACGTCATGTGCCACAACGTGAGCGTGGCGGCGTTCGAGGCGGCCGGCGACCCGGACCGCTACCCCGACCTCGGCGAGCCGTGGCAGCCGCTCAAGCTCTACTACCACATGTGGTCCCGGGACCGGTTCACCACGATGCACGAGGCGATGATCGCCGCCGGCCACGAGTCGCCGTACGCCGAGTGGTTGGAGAAGTGGACCGACGACAAGGACAAGAGCGCCCGGGTCACCACCCGGGTACGGTGCGGGGAGTACTTCGAGATCCGCGACGACGCCCTGCGCGCCCACGCCACCCAGGTCGACCCGGACGGCTTCTGGTTCGCGGTGCCGCGGGAGATCCAGCAGGAGTGCTGGCCGACCGAGGAGTACGAGTTGGCCAGGTCCCTGGTCGACAGCACCCTGCCGGAGGACGACCTGTTCGCCGGCGTCCGGGAGACGGTCCGCGCGTAACGTGGACGCACCCAGGGGAGGCCGACGATGACCGCACTGCAGGTGCTCGATGCCGCCTCCGGCGCGGCGTTCGCGCAGAACAATAACTTCGGTGACACCCGCTCCGGCGGGCTGGCCGGCCCGATGGGGCTGTTCATCGTCCTGCTGCTCATGATCGCGACGGTGCTGTTGATCCGTAACATGAGCGGCCGGATCAAGCGGCTGCCGGACCGGTTCCCCGATCAGGACGAGACGCCCCGCGATCCCGCTCCGCGAGAGGGCCGCACCGACGACGCCGGCTGACCCCCCGATCAGCCACCCGGTCGACACGCCTCCCACCAGGGGTGATGCACCTGGCGGAGAAATGCTGTCCAGCATCCCTGTTGTGGCGTTCCGCAGTGCTCTAGCCTTCGCCCGGGGGCTTTGTCTACTTCGGCGGGCGGGCAGGGAGGCTCAGCGATGGTTGACATCCCGGTTCGCTGCGCCGCCCCGGTCCGGCGCGACAGGTGATCATCTCGCCGCGGCTGTCCACGTGGACCGTCGTCACCGCCGCGCTTCTCACCTCCGTGGGCCTTGTCGTGGGTTCCGGCGCGGTGCAGGTGCCGTGGCTGGCCGAACCCGGCCCACCGAGTCTGCCCAATTTTGCGCTGGCAGCGGCCGTGGCCGGGCTCGGCCAGGTCCCGCGGCTGTGGGCGAAGGGCGGTCGGATCGCGCTCGTCTGGGGCGAGGCCGCCATCATCGTGCTGTGCTGCCTGCTGCCGGTCGCCTGGATTCCGGCGGCGCTGCTCGTCGGCGTGGGTGGCGCGCACACCATGCTGGCCGCGGTCGACTCCCGACCCGCCCGCCGGGTCGCCCCGGGCGTCGCCGCACTCACCATCGCGGGGTTCGCCGCCGCGGTGGTGGTGCACGCGATCGCGCCCACGGTCGGCGTAAGCCTTGATCCGCGAATGGCACTGGCGCTGGGCGCCGGTGCCGCCACGTACTTCGGCCTGACCGTCCTGATCGCCGCGGCGACGGCCGTCAGTCGGTGCGGCGGCTCGTTCGGCGCGCACGCCCGGGAAGTGTCGAGCACCAAGCTGCTGATGGTGATCGGCAACGTCGTGGTCGGTCTGCTCATCGTGGCGTTGCGCCGCACCGACCACGGGGTGTGGCTGGTGTTGATCCCGCCGGTGGTGTGGCTGCTCCACCAGGCGTACGCCTACCGGCTGCGCGGCGACACCGAGCACAGCACCTGGGAGGCGTTCTCCGAGGCGATGCGGCAGCTCAACCGGCTGGACGAGCGGCACGCCGCGGAAGCGGGCATCCAGGCCGCGCTGCGGCTGTTCCAGGCGCGCCGGGTGGAGATCGTGGTGCACTCACCGGGCGCGCCGGACCGGGAGTACCGGGGTGAGGCCGCGCCGGCACAACCCGGGGCGGAGCCGGGATCGGCGCCGGACGCGGCGGCTGGGGCGGCGGCTGGCGCGGCGGTTGGCGCGGCGCAGAGTCGCCCGCCGCTCGTACACCCGCTCATCGTGGGTGGCAGCCGGGTCGGTGAGCTCCGGCTCTACCGTACCGGTCGGGGCCTGGGCAGCGGCCGCGACCGGTACATGTTCGCCGCGTACGGCGACGCGCTGGCCGCCGCGCTGCACGACGCCGCGACGCACTCCGAGCTTCAGGCGATCACCCGGCGCAGCACGCACGACGCGGTGCGCGACCCGCTCACCGGGGTGACCAACCGGGCCGCCCTGCTCAACCAGGGCAACGCCGCCCTACGCCAGCTGCCCGCGGGCGCCCCGGTGGCCCTTCTGCTCCTCGACATCAACCGGTTCAAGGAGGTCAACAACGCGCTGGGTCATGCCGCCGGTGACGAACTGCTACGGATCACCGCCAACCGTCTGGGGGCCGACGGGCGCGCCGGCGAACAGCTGGCCCGGCTGGGTGGCGACGAGTTCGCCGTGCTGATCACCCTCGCCCCGGCGGCCGTGCCGACGCAGCGCCCGGCCGCCCTGCCGACGGGCGGGCCGACCGCCACGTTGCCGACCGGGCCGACGGGCGGGCCCGCGGGCGGGTCGAGAGCCGCCGATGCCACCCGTTCGGCGTACGCGATGAGCCGCGCCGGGCGACTCGCCGAGGTGGTGGCCGAGCCGGTCGACGTGGCTGGCGTGCAGCTCTCCGTGGAGGTGTCGGTGGGGGTGGTGACCGCCACCGCCGGCGCCGTCGACATGACGGAGCTGTTGCGCCGCGCGGACATCGCGATGTACCAGGCGAAGCGCGCCGGCCAGGTGGTGTCGCGCTACGACGCCATCCGCGACGTCGCCAGTACCGACCGGTTGGCCCTGCTGGCCGAGATGCGGGAGGCACTGGCCGGCGGTGACCAGATTCACCTGCTGGTCCAGCCGGCGGTGCGGCTGCTCGACGGAGTGGTCATCGGTGTGGAGGTACTCGCCCGCTGGGAGCACCCGCGGCGCGGGTCGCTGCTGCCGGCCGACTTCCTGCCGGCGGTGGAGCTGGGCGACCTGATCGGACCGTTCACCCGGTACGTGCTGGGCGGGGCGCTGACCGTCATGGCTGCCTGGCGGGCGCAGGGCGTCGACGTACCGTGGGCGGTGAACCTCTCCGCCCGTGGCCTGCTCGATCCGGCGTTGCCCGGTGATGTCCGGGCGTTGCTCGACCGGCACGCCATCCCGCCGCACCGGCTCGTCCTGGAGATCACCGAGAGTGTCGTGGTGGCCGACCTGCCGGTCATCGACGAGGTGCTCAACGGACTTCGCACGGTCGGGGTGCAGCTCTCCGTCGACGATTTCGGCACGGGATTCTCGTCGCTGACGTTTCTGACCAGGGTGCCGGTCGACGAGGTGAAGATCGACCGGGCGTTCGTGGCGGCGATGGTCGACTCGCCGGAGGCCGCCGCGATCGTGCGGACCATTGTGGAGCTCGGGCGCGAACTCGACCTGCGGGTGGTGGCCGAGGGCGTGGAGACGGCGGAGCAGCGCGACGCGTTGATCGCCCTGCGCTGCGCGGCCGCGCAGGGGTACCTCTTCTTTCGGCCCATGCTGCCGGCGAAGGCCGTCGCCGCGGTGCGCGCCGCGCGCCCGACGAACGTACGGCGTTTACGGGCGGACGATGCCGGATAGGTTTCCCGGGATGGCCGATGAGTAGCCGTCGCGACCTCGCCATCGCACCTGACATGCGCCGCAACTCCGGGATACTGACCGTCATGGATTCAACGCTCATCGCTACCGGTATCGGCGCCGTCGCAGGGCTCGTCACCGGTCTGAGTACTTCGTGGATCACGCTTCGGGGTGCGCGGATGCAGGCCGACACCGCCATGGCGGCCCAGCGCCGGCAGTGGCAGGCCGAGAACCTACGTGCTTCCTACAGCGCCGTCATCACGTCGTTTCGCCAGCTCATGATGGCGTGGTGGACGCTGCACAACAAACGAGGCGGCGACCGAGAGACCAACATCCGGCTGCACGACCAGATCCTCGCCTGCTACGCGACGTTCGCGTCAGCCTGCGCCACGGTGACCCTGCTGGCGCCGCCACCGGTAGCGGCCGACCTCGACGCCTTGCGGACTGCGGTCGGCACGTTCGATGGACTCGCCGAGAACATGGACTTCGTCAACCGCAAGCAGTGGCGGGCGGCCGAGAACGAAGCGTACGAGAACGCCAGGAAAGCCGCCGAGGATCAACACGAGGCGTTTGTGCGGACCGCTCGCGAGGAACTCCAACAAAGAGGCGACGGCTCAACCTCCGCCGTCGCGACGTAGCGTCGCCCATCGCGCCGCAACCTTGCCGCCGGGGCCGATGACGGATCGGTTTCGCTTCCTCAGGAGCGGGCCTGCGGCATCCAGGTCGGACAGGCGCGCGGCGAGGGCGGCGATGCAGCCGCGGAAACAGGGTTCACCTGAGCTCGTGTGTCAGACTCGGGTGTCACGGGACCATCCGCGACACGAGTGTCAAGGTCAGGAGTGGCAGATTGGCCAACCGCCTCGCCGACGCGACCTCGCCGTATCTGCTGCAACACAAGGACAACCCGGTCGACTGGTGGCCCTGGTGCGACGAGGCGTTCGCCGAAGCGCGGCGCCGCGACATACCAGTTTTGATCTCGGTGGGATACGCGGCCTGCCACTGGTGCCACGTGATGGCGCACGAGTCGTTCGAGGACGAACAGATCGCCGCCGTGGTGAACGAGCTGACGGTGCCGGTCAAGGTCGACCGCGAGGAGCGCCCCGACATCGACGCCGTGTACATGACGGCGACCCAGGCGATGACCGGGCACGGCGGCTGGCCGATGACCGTCTTCGCCACGCCCGACGGTGAGCCGTTCTTCTGCGGCACCTACTTCCCGCCCGACGGATTCCTGCGCCTGGTCCGGGCGGTGTCGCAGACCTGGCGCGACCAGCGCGAGGCGGTGCTGCGGCAGGGCGCGGCCGTGGTCGCGGTGCTCGGTCGGAGCCCGGCCGGGTCCGGCACGCCGATGACCGCCGAGGTGCTCGACGCCGCCGCGGAGTCGCTGTTCGCCGAGTACGACCCGAGGTTCGGCGGTTTCGGCGGCGCGCCCAAGTTCCCGCCGCACATGAACCTGCTCTTCCTACTGCGACACCACCAGCGCACCGGCGACCAGCGCGCGCTCGACGTGGTGCGGCACACCGCGGCGGGCATGGCACGCGGCGGGATGGCGGACCAGCTCGCCGGCGGGTTCGCCCGGTACTCGGTGGACGCGGCCTGGACGGTGCCGCACTTCGAGAAGATGCTCTACGACAACGCGCTGCTGCTGCGGATGTACACCGCGCTGTACCGGATGACCGGTGATCCGCTGGCCCGGCGCGTCATGGTCGAGACCGCCGAGTTCCTGGTGCGGGACCTCGGCACCGCGGAGGGCGGGTTCGCGTCCTCGCTGGACGCCGACACCGAAGGCGTGGAAGGGCTCACGTACTCGTGGACCCCGGCACAGCTCCACGAAACGCTCGGCCCGGATGACGGTGCGTGGGCGGCGGAGCTGTTCACCGTGACGGTGGGCGGCACATTCGAGCACGGCACGAGCGTCCTGCAGTTGGAGGACGACCCGGACGACTCGGACCGGTACCACCGGGTGCGGGCCGCAATGCTGGCGGCGCGGGCGAAGCGCCCACAGCCCGGGCGCGACGACAAGGTGGTGGCAGCCTGGAACGGACTGGCCATCACCGCGCTGGTCGAGGCGGCGGCCGTGGCCACGGCGCTGGCCTCGTCCTCGTCCTCGTCGTCGTTCCCGTCGTCGTTCCCGTCGGCTGCCGCCGATCATGCCATCGCCGCCGGGGACCTGCTCGCACGCCTGCACATGGTGGACGGGCGGCTGCGCCGGGTGTCGCGGGACGGCGTGGTCGGAACCCCGGCCGGGGTCCTGGAGGACTACGGCTGCGTCGCCGAGGCATTCTGCGCGCTGCATCAGTACACCGGGTCCGGGCGGTGGCTGGACCTCGCCGGGCAGCTCCTGGCCACTGCCGTGGAGCACTTCGCCGACGGGCAGGGCGGGTTCTACGACACCGCCGACGATGCGGAACGCCTGGTCACCCGGCCGGCCGACCCCACCGACAACGCCACGCCATCTGGGCTCTCCGCCGTCGCTGCGGCGCTGGTCAGTTATTCGGCGCTGGCTGGGGAGCCCCGCCACCGCCAGATCGCCGAGGCGGCATTGGGCGTCGTGGCCGGGGTGGCGGCCCAGCACGGCCGGTTCACCGGGTACTCCTGCGTCACCGGCGAGGCGCTGCTCTCCGGGCCGTACGAGATCGCGGTGGCCACCCCGGCCGGCTCAGCCGATCCGCTGGTCCACGCCGCGTGGCGGCACCTTCCGCCGGGCGCGGTGGTGGTGGCCGGCCCGCCGGATGCCCCCGGTGTACCGCTGCTGGCCGGGCGGCCGCTGCGCGAAGGCGCGCCGACGGCGTACGTCTGCCGGGGCTTTGTCTGCGACGTTCCGGTCACCGACGTCGAGGCCCTGACCGCCCGCCTCGCGCGCGCCTGAACCGAGGACACGAATCCCCCTTCCCGGATCGTGACCGTGGCCGGCAGCGCGGAGCGGGCCTGGCCCGGAGTGCGGAGCGGGCCTGGCCCGGCAGCCAGAGCACCACGCCCGGCAGTGCGGAGCGGGCCTGGCCCGGTAGTGCGGAGCGGCCCTAGCGGGTAACACCAAGCGCCGCCCTGCCTGACGTGGCTTGATCGGGGCCCGGCAACCCGAGTGGCGGCGTGCCGTGATCGGCTTCGATCGGTTGATTGGCTGATGCGAACGAATTCGGCATACCGTGCCCACATCGCGATCACGCCACCGCTGCCCCCCGCACTCGTCCGATTCGCCGGGATCTGAGCCGCGTCCCTCTTCCCCGACGCCGATCTTGGAAGATGAAGCACCACTATTGGTGCCAAACTTTCCAAGATCGGACAGTGTGCCCGCCGGGCGGGCGCGCGGCACGGTGCGGGTGGCGCGGCCGCGGCTCGAGACACGTCGAGGGGCCCCTCGCCATGCGAGCGGTCCAGCGGGCATGCAGCGGCCGGAGCGACGCGATCGGCGAGAGAGGCCGATCGGCGGGAGAGACGCGATCGGTCGGAAGACACGCCGGCATTCGAGACGTACTACTTGCCGCTGCCTGGTGTATAGGTGTAATCATGTAATCAGCACGTGACACGAGGAGGTTGTAATGATGAAAAGAGACGGATCATCCTGGGCGGGACAGGCGGCGTGGGGTCGGGGCGGCGCACGCAACGAACCACCGCCGGCGGGCGACGCGGCCGCCTGGATCACCGGCGCGCTGCCGGATGACTGGTTCACCGGCCCGGCGGACGTCAGCATCGACCGGGATGAGATTGTCATCGTCGGCTCGCTCCCGGAGCCGCGCTTGGAGGAGGGCGCCAGCGACGCGCAGCGGGCAGCGGCCGAGCGTGGGCGCATCTCGACCTTCCGGGAGTCGACCCGCGACCGCCGGATCCAGGTCGCACAGCAACTGGAGCACCGCTACCAGCGCAAGGTTTCCTGGGGGGCGGTGTGCGGCACGAGCCGGGAGCTGTTCACGACACACTCCGCGCCGGTGATGACCCGGCTGCGGCAGGCCGAGCGGCAGGTGCTCGACACGCTTGTCGATGCCGGAGTGGCCCGGTCCCGGTCGGAGGCGCTGGCGTGGTCGGTCCGGCTGGTGGGGGAGCACGCGGACGCCTGGTTGGCCGAGCTACGCCAGGCCATGGGCGCGGTGGATGAGCTTCGGCGGCGGGGCCCCGAGGTCTGAGGTGCCGAGGTCTGAGGTGCCGAGGTCTGAGGTGCCGGGGGCCGGAGGGCTGAGGTGCCGGGGGCCGGGGGCTGAGGTGCCGGGGCCGAGGTGCCGGGGGCCCGGGGTCGGAGTGGCCGGGGGATCGTTAGGCTTGCCGCCAAATGGACGTACGTACCGGTCTTCCCCTGGTCGGCATGGTCGGCGGCGGGCAGCTTGCCCGAATGACCCACCAGGCCGCGATCGCCCTGGGTCAGTCGCTGCGGGTGCTGGCCGCCTCGCCTGACGACGGCGCCGCGCTGGTCGCCGCCGACGTGCGGATCGGCCACCACGGCGACCTGGCTGCCCTGCGCGAGTTCGCCAAGGGGTGCGAGGTGGTCACCTTCGACCACGAGCACGTCCCGACGGAGCACATCCGGGCGCTCGCCGCCGAAGGGGTCACGCTGCTGCCGGGTGCCGATGCCCTGCGGTACGCCCAGGACAAGGCCGCGATGCGCGCGCGGCTGACGGAGCTCGGTGCGCCGGTGCCGCGCTGGCGGGCGGTGGCTTCGCCCGGCGACGTGACCGCGTTCGCCGCCGAAGTGGGCTGGCCCGTCGTGGTCAAGGCGGTGCGCGGCGGGTACGACGGCCGGGGCGTGTGGTCGGTGTCCACTGTGGATGACCTACCCACCGGGCCGGAGCTGCTGGTCGAGGAGCGGGTGTCGATGCGGCGCGAACTCGCCGCGCTGGTGGCGCGCTCCCCGTTCGGCCAGGTTGCCGCGTACCCGGTCGTGGAGACCGTGCAGCGTGACGGGATCTGCGTCGAGGTCATCTCGCCGGCACCCGGGCTGGACCCCGAGCTCGCCAGCACGGCCCAGCGGCTCGCCATCGATCTGGCGCACGCGCTGGACGTCGTGGGACTGCTCGCCGTCGAACTGTTCGAGACGGCGGACGGGCTGCTCGTCAACGAACTCGCCATGCGGCCGCACAACTCGGGGCATTGGACGATCGAAGGATCCCGGACGTCGCAGTTCGAGCAGCACCTGCGGGCGGTGCTGGACTATCCGCTCGGTGACACGACGCCGACCGCGCCCGTCGTGGTGATGGCCAACCTGATCGGGAGCGCGGCGGCGGGCGGCCCGGCGGCGGGCGGCGGGGCCGGTGCGATGTCGCTGGACGAGCGGCTGCACCACTGCTTCGCCGCCGAACCGGGCGCGAAGGTGCACCTGTACGGCAAGCAGATCCGGCCGGGGCGCAAGATCGGGCATGTCACGGTCCTCGGGGATGACGTCGACGAACTGCGCGCGCGGGCTGCCCGCGCGGTCGCCTGGCTGGTGGAGGGTGTCGGTGACTGACCAGAGCCCGATCGTCGGAGTGATCATGGGAAGTGACTCGGACTGGCCGGTCATGCGCGCGGCCGCCGAGGCACTCGACGAGTTCGCGGTGCCGTACGAGGTGCGGGTGGTGTCGGCGCACCGGACTCCGGAACTGATGCTGTCGTACGCGGCCGAGGCGGCGGACCGGGGCCTGCAGGTGATCATCGCCGGCGCCGGTGGGGCGGCCCACCTGCCCGGCATGGTGGCGTCTGCCACGCCGCTGCCGGTGATCGGCGTCCCGGTGCCGCTGAAGTACCTGGACGGGATGGATTCGCTGCTCTCGATCGTGCAGATGCCGGCCGGGGTCCCGGTCGCCACCGTGTCGATCGCGGGCGCCCGCAACGCCGGGCTGCTCGCGGTGCGGATCCTGGGCGCGGTCGATGCCGCGCTGCGGTTGCGGATGAGCGAGTACCAGGCGAGTCTCAAGACGCTCGTCGCAGCCAAGGACGCCGCCCTGCGGGCCAGCCTCGACTGACGGCTCAGCGCAGCTGGCTGTACACCCCACGCAGCCGCCGTACGTTGCTGCGCCGCCGTTCGTAGCGGGCACCGAGCCCGATCAGCAGCGCCCCGGCGCCGGCGAAGAGCACCAGCAGCACCGGCCAGTCCAGCGTGCGGCCGAAGAGCACGAATTCGTGCAGCGTCGCGACGGCTGTCACCACGCCACCGACCATGACCGGCGCCTTCTGCCGGCGATCCGCACCCACCGCCACCGTCAGGACCGCACCGGCGATCAGGAGCACCCGCCGCTGCTCTGATGCATCGGTGAGCAGTACCAGCGCCAGCGTGGGGGCGAACGCCACGACCAGCGCCGGCCCGTACGCCAGCCAGCTGCCAATTTCCGGACGGAACTTCAGCTGGATGATCCCGGTGATCAGCGCCAGGGCGGCGAACGGCAGGGTGTACGCCTCAATGGCCGCAACCTGGACGTTGAGCAGCAGCACCCAGATCGCGAACAGCTCAGCCAGGCTCGCCGCGACGATCAGATACGTCCGTTCCCTGCCGCTGCGCCCCGGTCGGGCCGCGGCGATGCCGAGCACCGCGCCGATGGCGAACAGCGCCGCGGCCATGCGGGCCGATTGGCCGAAGGTCACCGCGACGGCTGCCAGGCAGCCCACATAGCCCACCGCCTCGATCGTGGTGATCTCCCGGGCGGTCGTCTCCGTGCGGTGCACCCGGGGCAGCAGCGCGGCCACGCCGAGCAGCACCGCGGCGACGAGCAGGACCGCGAAGGAGGTTTCCGGTAGCCCCCGCCCGGTCGCGAGCACGCTGGCCAGTGCCAGGAGCAGTGCGGTGCTGGCCGCAACCTGCCACCCGATGACGCGGGCCACTCCGGTGCGCCCGCGCAGCGCCGCGACAAGACCGACCACCACCGAGCCGGCGAGCCACGCGATCGTCTGGGAACGGGTGGCCAGGCTGCCCGCCCCGCCCGCGCCGGCGCCCAGGATCGCGATGACGAAGACCAGCCGGCGGGCGTCGCGCAGGGCCGATTCGGTCGCGCTCTGCGGTGGCGGCACGGTCAGCGCCAGTCCCAGCCCGGCCACGGTCGCCACGAGCAGACCCGCCGTGGGCTGCGCCGGCCACGGCATGCCCAGGGCGGGGGGAGCGATCAGCACCGTCATCGCCAGGCCCGGCACGATCACCGCGACGGCCCGGCTGGCGAGCGTCTCGCGGTCGCCGCCGAGACCGATCGCGGCCAGCGCGGCGGCCACGGTGAGGATGAACGCGGCCAGGACATCCGTGCCGCCAGCGATCCAGGACTGGAACATTCCGAGGTCCGAGCCGTTGCTCGGATCGCCCGTCCACGGCCTCTGGAGCCAGCGGTACGGCCCGATCAGAGCGGCCACCACGGCCGGCGCCACCGACACGACCGCGACAGCGGCCGCCACCCCCGCCGCCAGCGCCATGCCGTACCCGTATCCGCCGTCGTCCGGCCGGCGCCACGCGCCGGCGGTCCGGTCGGTACGCCCGGGGGCGAGCACCCGGGTCGGCTGCGATCCGACCTGCCGGCTGCCGGCCCGGATCAGTTCGGCGAGGACGCCGATCAGGGCGGCGGTCCCGGCGTAGACGGCTGCCGGCAGCGTGGTGGGTACGGTGGCCAGCGCGGCGATGGTCGCTCCGGTGGCAACGCCGGCGGTGACGTACGGCAGGTAGCCCGGCATACGGCGGCAGAGCACGCTGGCGGCGGCCAGCCCCAGCGCGCATGCCGCGAGCGTGGCCGACACGCGGGTCTCCGGGGAGTGGCCGGCGGCTGCGGTGATCACCGCGCAGGCGCCGGTGAAGGCGAGCAACGCACCGGTCGTCGCCGCGCCGCCCACCGCCGTCAGGTACGGCGCCTGGTCACGCCGGGCGGTCGCCGTCGCGTCACCCGGCCGCCGGGCGCCCTCCGGGTTCTTCCGGCGCCGGGCCGCGACCAGCGCCGCGAGCACCGCGATGAGGACACTCGACAGAGCCAGGCCGAGCAGCGTACCGGCGGTGGCCGAGGGCCGGACCAGCCCGGCGCCCGCCGTGAAGAGGCCGACCGCGATCCCGACGGCGATCCGCGTGTACGCCGAACGCTCCGACCGCGACATCGTGGCGGCGACGCCCAGCCCGGTCGCCGTCGCCCAGCCCAGCAGCATCGGGGCGGTCCAGCCGAGGTCGAGTGCGACCGGCGCCCCGATCGCGGCCAGGGCGATCGTCGCGGCGGTTGCCTCGTCCCGGCGCGGCTCGGCAAGCGCGAGCGCGCCGGCAGCGGCGAGGACCAGCAGCGCCCCGGGGACCTGCCAGTCGTAGTCCGCGTACCGGGTGGCTACCTCCTGCCACTCGCCGAGGGGCGCTTCCCAGAACGGCGTCGCGGCAGCGATCACGCCCGCACCGCCGGCGAGGGCGTACCCGCCGGCCCACAGCGCGGCAGCGGCGCCAACCACCGTCCCACCCGCCACCGGCCCGGGCCGCCAGGTCCGCAGCAGAGCCCGGGTTCCCACCGCGGTGACCAGCACGAGGACCGCAACGGTGATCAATTCCGAGCCCGGCACGACCAGAGTGACCGCCCGGGAAACGGCCGCGATGCCGGCCACGGTCACCGCAGCGGCTGCCGTGTCGGCACCGGTCAGCGACGACCCTGAGGTCTGCCGGTCGTCGATGGCCGGCGCGGACCACAGCAGGCCCACGCTGAGCACCATCAGCAGCGCCACCGCGAGGTCCCACAGCGTCCGGTCCGGAGCCCACAGCGTCGCGACGACCACGATGGCGACGCCGAGCGCGGCGCCGATCAGCAGCGGCGCGCTCTGCCGTTGGCGCGCCACCTGGATGAGCGCGGCGACGCCGAGGGCGACCGCGAGCGCCAGGAAGCTCGCGACAAGAACGGCGGGCGCGCCGGTACGGGACCCGTACACGGCGACGGCGGCACCCGCGGCGGCCGCCCCCGGCAGTGCGAACAACGCGCCACCGGCAGCGGCGTCGGTCACCCGCTGCGCCACCAGTTCCGCCTGCGGATCGGTGCGGGCCGCCCGGGGGCTCGCACCGATCACGGCGCCGGCGATGGTGATGGCGGTGAGCGTCACCGCGGTCGCGGCGGGGCTGGCCAGGCTGACGGCGGTCGCGTAGGTGCCGAGGACCGTCGCCGCGCCGAGGCAGAGCCACGCGGTACGCGGATGGCGCACGATCAGCGCGACCACCCCGAACGCCACACCCGACAGCACCGCCACGGCTGGGGTGAGCAACCACCCGAGCGCCACCGCGGCCGGCCCGACCAGCCCGCTGACCGCCAGGCCGATCACCACCGCGTCGGAGCGCCACTGCCGTGGCGTGACCAGGCCGGCGGCCAGCGTCAGCAGCAGGGCGGCGGCGAAGAGCTGCCACCCGCCCGGACCCGCCGCCGCCTGCACGATCGCGTCATACTCCGCGACGTCGGCGCGCCATACCGGCGTCACCCCCCGGATCGGGGCGACGATCACGGGCAGCGCCGTGGCGATCAGCGCCAGGCCGGTCAGCGCGGCGGCGAAGGTGTCGGCGCGGCGTGGGCCGCGCTGCATGCGCGCCGGGAGCAGCGGCACCACCAGGGCGGCGACGGTCACCGCCCCGGCCGTCACCAGCAGCGTGTATCCCGGCAGTGCCACCGCGGCGACCCGGGCGGCGGCGTAGACGAACGCGAGCGTGGCGATCCCGGCGGCAAGGTCGGGCATCGGTCGGCGCCGCCAGACCAGCGAGCCGGCGACGCCGACCGTGGCGGCCAGCAGGACGACCGCCGCCGCCCGGATGGTGGCGGGCAGGCCCTCGGCGCGGATCAGCGCGCTGGCGGCGTACGCCAGGGCGGCGCCGTACGCCAGGGCGAACAGCGTCCAGGCCACGTCGGGCAGGATTCCGCGGGAGAGGCGCCCGGACTCGGGCGGGTCGGTCGGCGCGTCCTCGATCAGTGCGGCGCCGATCGTCGGGTCCGCCAGCGAGGGGTCCACGGTGACGCGACTGCCGGCCGGCGGGTCGGCGGCCGGGTCGGTCGGTGGGTCGGCAGGTGCCTCGGCTGTCGCTTCCGGCGCGGGCGTGGGCGTGGCGAGGTTGACGGTGATGGGCGCCCGGGTGCTCAGTGCCCACCCGAAGGCAAGGTCGATCAGCGCGACTCCGCACAGCACGAACGCCCAGCCTGCGGGGCTGCGCACCCACTCGTACGCGAGCAGTGGCAGCACCGGCTGCACGACGAGCAGCGCGGCGTAGCGGGGTGCGATCAGGTGGCTGGTGGCCTGGTAGGCGAGGGCGATCCCAGCCGTGATCAGGCAGATCAGTCCGAAGTAGACGCTGCGCGGCATCATGGCCGCCCCGAACAGGCCCACCAGCCAGGCGACGTACCCGTCGAGCAGGACCAGGAGCAGCGCCACCGCCGCCACCGTCTCCCCGGTCGCGGTGAGCCCGCGCCGAGCCAGCAGCACCGGTAGCGCCAGCAGGACCAGGGTCAGGACCGTGAGCGGCACCATTCGGGCGGGGCCGCCCCCGGGCGTGAACGCGATCACCGTGACCGTCACGGCCGCCGCTGCGAGCATCAGCCCGCCGAGCGCGAGAACACCGGTCTGCATGCTCCGCGTGGTGGCCTCCGCGCCGCCGACCCGCCCGCTGACCTGGCGGGCCGGTCCCGGCCTGGACCGGGCCCGCGGACCGCCGCGCGCGCCGCGTGTGGTCGGCACCACCACGGGTACGCCCCGCCGATCGGCGGTCAGCGTGCCGGCGCCGGCTGTCCCGGCCCGCGCGGTGGTCTGGCCGGGTCGCCCACCGGCCGGCTCAACCGGCCGGGTCTGCCCGGCCGGCCCGCCGGGCGGTGCGGTGCGGGCGTCGGGCGGCGCGACCGGAGAGAACCGCCGAGATCCCGGCGGCCCTGCCGGTGCGGGTCTGGGCGCCGGCGTCGTGCGCGGGGTCGGGGACATCGTCATCGCCGGTTCCGCAACGGTCGGCGGGGCAGTCGGTCGGGTTGCCCGCGCTGCGGCGCCCCCGGGCTCCGCTGACGGCCCTGCCCCGGAGCGCTCCGCCACCCGCGGCGCTGCCCCCGGGGGCTCCGCCACCCGCGGCGCTGCCCCGGGGGACGCCGGGCCGGGGTGGGCAGGTTCCGGTGCGGCGGCGCCGCCTCGGCGCAGCCGCCCGAGCAGCGGTCGCCGGCCACCCTTGGCGTCGGGTCCGCCGAGCTGCTCCCGCATCCGCCGCCGCAGCGTGTCGCGCTGGGCCGAGGCGTGCGCGAGCTGCTTGGCGACGACCAACTGTTCCTTGGTCAGCTTGCGTTGCTTCGACTCCAGCGCGGCCACCGTGCGCTGGTAGAGCGCGAATGCGGCGGCATCCGGATCGTGCGGATGCCCGCACCTCGAGCACCCGCGGTCGGCGTCGGCCGGGCCACCACACGACGGGCACGGGTACGTGTCCACGCGCCTCCTCCCGATGCGTCGCCGCCCCGCAATCTCGGGCGGTTGCTGCCTCGCCGGGCCGCGTCGGCCCTACCGGGAAGAATGCCTTGTTTGCGGGGACGACGGAAGTACGGGCCCCCCTCGGGTGGCGCAGGGGCTGGATCAGGGGGCGGTGACCGGGCGACCCATGGCGCGGTACTGCCAGCCCGCGCTGGTCCACAGCGTCGGGTCTAGACAGTTGCGGCCATCGATAATGCGCCGGCCCGCGACGATGCTGCTGAGCGCGGCCACATCGGCGTTGCGGAATTCGTCCCACTCGGTGAGCACGCAGATCAGGTCCGCGCCGGTGACCGCATCCACAAGCGACTTGGCGTACGTGACGTCGCCGAACTCGGCCCGGGCGTTTTCGGTGCCCTCCGGGTCGTACACCGTCACGAGAGCTCCGCACCGGCTCAGCCGGCGCACCACCGACAACGCCGGCGAGTCGCGGACGTCGTCGGAGTTGGGCTTGAACGTGGCACCGAGCGCGGCGATCCGTACGCCGGACAGGTCCGGCCCGGCCGGCCCGTACCGGCGACCGAGCAGTTCCGCCGCGAGCTGCACCACCCGCTGCCGGCGGCGCTGGTTGATCAGGTCCACCTCGTGCAGGAACCGCAGCGCTTCGCCGACGCCGAGCTCCTGCGCCCGGGCCTGGAACGCCCGGATGTCCTTCGGGAGGCAGGCGCCACCGAAGCCGATGCCGGCGCGCAGGAACTTGTTGCCGATCCGGGCGTCGTATCCGATCGCCCTGGCGAGCATGGTGACGTCGGCGCCGCTGGCCTCGCAGACCTCGGCCATGGCGTTGATGAAGGAGATCTTGGTGGCGAGGAACGCGTTCGCGGCGACCTTGATCAGCTCAGCGGTGGGGAAGTCGGTGATGACGACCGGCACCTCCCGGTCCTCGGTCACCGCCAGCTCGAAGACGCCCTTGTGCACCGAGTACAGCATCGCGGTGGCCCACTCGCTGTGGACGCCGAAGATGACCCGGTTGGGGCGCATCACGTCCTCGACGGCGAAGCCCTCCTGGAGGAACTCCGGGCTCCACGCCACCTCGACCTGGGTGTCCGCCGGCGCGTGCTTGCGAACCAACTGCTCCACCCATTCGGCGGTGCCGACCGGAACCGTCGACTTGCCGACAAGGAGCGCCTTGCGGGTCAGCCGGGGGGTGAGCTGGGTGACCGCGGCTTCCACGTACGACAGGTCGGCGGCCATACCATCGGCCCGCTGCGGGGTGCCGACGCAGATGAAGTGGACGTCGCCGAACTCGGCGACCTCGTCGTACGAGGTGGTGAACTTGAGCCTGCCGCCGGCCAGATTCTTACGGAGCAGCTCGTCCAGGCCGGGCTCGTGGAACGGCATGTCGCCGCTGGCCAGCTTGGCGATCTTGGGCTCGTCGACGTCGAAGCCCAGCACCTCGTAGCCGAGCTCGGCGAAGCAGATGGCGTACGTGGCGCCCAGGTACCCGGTACCGAGAAAGGTCAGCCGGGGGCGTGCCGCCCCGGACGGCGGTACCACGTTCGGTAGCGTCGTGCTCGTGTACGCCAGCGTCACGCCGTGTCTCCGTTCCGTTAGGGCTCAGGACGTCGATGCCCGACGCCGCTGCGGGCGAGGATAGACGGTCTGCGCTCCGAATGCCTCCGGCCGATCGGTTACTGACGAGTATCCTCATGCCATGGCGTTCGATTTGTACCAGCTGCCCGAGGACTATCAGGTCATTCGTGAGGCGGCGCGGGCCGTATGCGAGGGCAAGGTGGCGCCGAACGCGGCCGCCGCCGACGAGGCGAGCGAGTTTCCCCAGGCGTCCTACGACGCGTTGCGGGCGGCTGATTTCCACGCTCCGCACATTCCGGTCGAGTACGGCGGGGTGGGCGCCGACGCACTCGCCACCGCCATCGTGATCGAGGAGGTGGCGCGGGTCTGCGTCTCCTCGTCCCTGATTCCGGCGGTCAACAAGCTCGGGTCGCTGCCGGTGCTGCTGGCCGGT
Organism: Micromonosporaceae bacterium; assembly: GCA_035296325.1. Taxonomy (GTDB): domain Bacteria; phylum Actinomycetota; class Actinomycetes; order Mycobacteriales; family Micromonosporaceae; genus DATHBD01. The sequence goes on from DATHBD010000032.1 coordinate 212,740, forward strand.
TCGCCGGAACTCAGGCAGCGGTACCTCCCGGCCGTGGCGCGTGGCGAGGCGATGTTCTCGTACTGCCTGTCCGAGCCGGAGGCGGGCAGCGACGCCCTGTCGATGCGGACCACCGCACGGCGCGACGGCGACGACTGGGTGCTCAACGGGGCGAAGCGGTGGATCACCAACGCGGGCGTCTCGGAGTACTACACCGTCTTCGCGGTGACCGACGCCGCTGCCCGCTCGCGCGGGATCTCGGCGTTCGTGGTGGAGCGCGGCGATTCCGGTGTGAGCTTCGGCGCACCCGAGCGGAAGCTCGGCATCAAGGGCTCGCCGACCCGGGAGGTGTTCCTGGATTCGGTCCGGGTGCCGGCCAGCCGGATGATCGGTGCGCCGGGCACCGGCTTCGGCACCGCGATGCAGACGCTGGACCACACCCGGGTGACGATCGCCGCGCAGGCCGTCGGCGTTGCCCAGGGCGCGCTGGACTTCGCCAGGTCGTACATCCTCGAGCGCCGCCAGTTCGGCCGGGCGGTGGCGGAGTTCCAGGGGATCCAGTTCATGATCGCCGACATGGGGATGAAGCTGGAGGCGGCGCGGCAGCTCACCTACGCGGCCGCGGCGCGTTCCGAGCGAAACGACCCTGACCTCACGTACTTCGGTGCGGCGGCCAAGTGCTTCGCCTCCGACGCGGCCATGGAGATCACCACGGACGCGGTCCAGTTGCTCGGCGGGTACGGGTACACGAAGGACTTCCCGGTCGAGCGGATGATGCGCGACGCGAAGATCACCCAGATCTACGAAGGCACGAATCAGGTGCAGCGCATCGTCATGGCCCGCAAGCTGCTCGGTACCGGCTGATCCACCGCCGTCGCCGCCACGACTGGGGCGGCTAGGACTGGGGCGGCCGCGGATGGCCTTCGGTCCCGCCCAGCGTGGAACCGTAGGACGGCGGCTGGTACGTCGGTGTGTCGTCGCTCGGGTAGCCGGGTGCGGTGGCGTACCCGGGAGTCGGTTCGTACCCGCCGTGCTGGCCGTAGCCCGGCTGGCCGTAGCCCTGCTGCTCGTAGCCCGGCTGGCTGTAGCCCTGCTGCTCGTAGCCCTGGGGTTCGTACCCGCCATGCTGCGCGTAGGCCGGCTGCTCGGGGTACCCCTGCGGCGTCGGGTAGGCGGGCGCTGCCGTCGTGGGCGCGGAGGCTTTGGGGGTGCCGTGCCTACGCCAGCGCCGCGGGCTGAACAGCGTCAGGAGCAGCGGGATGGACAAAGCGATGGTGAGCGCACCCGCACCCGCGTGGACGGCCCCGCGCACGCCCGGCAGCCCGGAAGGCAGCGAGTCGAGGAACGACTCACGGGCGAACCAGGCCCAGAGGCCCACGCCGAGCAGCGCGAGCCCGGCCAGAACGGTGCCGAGCGGCGAGAGGCGGGCGAGCACCAGAACGCTGTAGAGCGCGCCCGCCACGGCCAGGCAGCCGACAGCCAGCCCGAGGTTGGCATACCCGAGCGAGCGGTCACCGTCGACCTGGTCAAGCCCGGTGGCCGCCCTCACGTTGGCGATCCCGATCAGCAGGTAGATCAGGACGGCGATGATCGGCGAGATGAAGAAACTGGCGACGTGGCGCATGAGGCCTCCCGGCGACGGTTCCCCGGACGATACCGCGCCGAAGCCAGCAATTCCTCAGCTGATCAGCGCAAAGACCGCTGTCAATGTCAATGGGGTGGTGCGCCGCTCGGTGAAGCGCCGCTGCCCCGCGGCCGTCGCGGGATGAGGTCGATTGGGGAGTGAACGGGCCGCCCGGATCGCTCGTCCACTCCCCCCCGAACTGGTGAGGCGCCGGCGGGCTTCATGAGCGGGGAGCGATGGGGATGCGGAGACCGCCATTTCGCTCCCCAATCGGGCGCCGCGGAGCACTGCCCCGATCGTCCGGATCAGGACTCTGGGCGGCGCGGTGGCGCGGCCCACGGTGACGCCGGGCGGGGGCCCGCGCTGCCGCCACCCGGCTGCCTGGGCGGTGCCTGTCCCGGCGCCGTGCCCCGGTCGCGTTCCCGCGCGATGCGGAGATCGCTGTCGCGATCCTGAACGGCGCGCTCCCGCACCTGGGCCTGCTCCTCCTCGGCCTCGTGCAGTTGCTGCGCCTCCTCCCGCTGGTGCGCCGCCGCCCGTTGCCGGCGATCTTCACCGGCGGCCTCACCGCGGCGCCGTGCCTCCTCCTCGGCTGCGCCTTCGCGCTGCCGTGCGACGTCGCGCTCGCCCATCGGGTCCGGGCTGGCCGGGTTGTCGGCGGCCGGATCGTCCGCGGCCGGATTGTCGGCGGGTTGTGCTGCGCTGGTCGCCTCGTCCGTGGTGGCCGGGGAGGTGGCTCGTTGCTGCGGGGCTACGGGCGGTCCCGGGGGCGGTGCCGTCGGTGGCTGGTCCGGGACGGCGCCGGCCGCGCGATGATCCGACTCGGCGTTGGCGAGGCGCTCGGCGACCTCCGATGGGAGAGCTTCCGCATGCACCACGTCAGGATGGTCGGCCCGCACGTCGCCCGACGGGTAGAGGTCACTCCTCTCATCCGAACGGGGTCGCGGCGCCAGGTCCGCCGGTGCCTCGGGTTCGCGGTCGCGGTCGCCGTCGCGGTCGCCGTCGCCGTCGCGGTCGCCATTGCCGTCGGCGTCCCTGTTGTTCGGCTCCGGGCCGCGGTGAACCTGGGTGTCTCCGGCCGGGCGGGGACTGGGCACGACCGCTCGTGCCGGCGCGGCGGGCTGGTCGTCATCCTGGGCCAGCGCGGATTCGTGGTGGTGCTGACCTCGCGCGGGTTCGTTGTGCTCCTGATCGGGTGCCATCCCGTCGGGCCGCACGGCAGGCTCCGGGACCGCATCGTCGCGGTGCTCGCCTGCGTCGGTGTCGGTGACCTCGCGGTGCTCGCCTGCGTCGGTGTGGGTGACCTCGCGGTGCTCGTCGCAGTCGGTGTGGGTGACCTCGCGCAACGCCACCGGTGCACTCACGTCGCGCTGCTGCCCGGGCTCAGCCGCCAAACGGTACGGCTCAGCGATGGCCGGTCCGGGGCGGGCTTCGCGCTCCACCGGAGCGTCTTCCGCCTCCGCCCGGGGTCCGGCCTCCGGCGCGGCCTCCGGCGCGGCCACCGGCTCGGCCACCGGTTCGGCCTGGATGACCTCCGGTTCCGGGTCGGCCTCCGGCTCGGTCGGGACGACTTCCGGTTCCGGGTCGGCGTTGGGTTCGGCGACCACCGGTTGCGGTGTGCGCTCCTCGTCAGGCTCGCGCTCGACCTGAGCAACTGCGGGCACGACCACCGGCACCGGTTCGCGCCGTGCCTCGGGTTCGGGCAAGGGTTCGTGGTCCCGCCCGGCAAGCGCAACGGCCGGGCGTGGCCGCGACTCGTCGGGTGCGGGTTCGCGCGGGGTCAGATCAGGGTGTGGGCCGGCCACCGGCGCGGCGACGGCGGCCGCGGCGACGGCGGGCGCTGGGTCGGCGGGCGTTGGGTCGGCGGGCGTGGAGGCGGGGGTTGGCTCAGCGGATGTGTCGGGGTCGGGGGCCGGGGTCGTCGCCGCCGTGCCGGCGGCGGGCACCGGGCGCGGCCAGCGCCGCCACCGCTCCACGCTGAAGAGCGCCATGACCAGCAGGATCCCGATCACCAACAGGCTGCCGTTGACCAGGGGAACGCGCGCGGGCACCTCCGCGAACCGCAGGTCGAGGGTCTGCGGCACGGCGCCCAGCACCGCCGCGGGCCGCAGGTACAGAGCGACGTACGTGGCGATGTACAACACGCCGGCCAGCAGCGGCCCGAGCGGCGAGATGCGCAGGGTGGCGAGCAGCCCCAGCACGATGCCGGCGGCGGCGAGGTTCGTCAGCACCGGGGCCAGGTCGACCGTACGGATCGCGTCGCCCTGCGCCCACCCGGTCAGGATCTGCGTCGACTGATCCTGCCCGAGGGCCAGCAGGAGCCACACAACCGGCGCGCAGAGAGCTCCGACGAGGAGGCTGACGAGGTGTCGCATGCGCGCACCGTACCGTTTCCGCCATGAGCGAGCATCCTGCGCACTCCGCCCCTGCCGGGCAGGGTCCGAACGGCCGACGGACGGAGTACAGCCGGGTCACCCTGAGTCGCATCATGACCGCGGTTGATGTGAACCTGTACGGCACCGTGCACGGCGGGGTGATCATGCAGTTCATCGACGAGGTGGCGGGCGCGGCGGCGGCGCGGCACAGCGGTGGTACGGCGGTGACGGTCGCGATCGACGAGATCGCCTTCCTGGAACCGGTACGCGTCGGCGATCTGGTGCACGCGCACGCCCAGGTCAACTGGACCGGTACCAGCTCGATGGAGGTCGGGGTCCGGTTGGTGGCCGAGCGGTGGGACCTCGCCGGTACCGATCCGGTCAACGTCGCGACGGCGTACCTCGTCTTCGTCGGCGTCGACGCCGACGGCTCCCCACGGCCGATCCCACCGGTCATCCCGGAGGAGCCGGAGGACGAGCGGCGGTGGCGCGAGGCTGGGATCCGCCGCGCCCACCGGCTCGCCAGACGCGACGCGATTCAGCGCTCGCGCGCGGGTGGCGCCACGGGCTGAGGACGGCTCCGGCTCGGGTTCGACTCGTCGGCGGCAGAACCATGCGGCCTTGACAGAATGTCGGCCATGGCCACGCTCGAGGATGTTCGACGCATGGCGCTCGCACTGCCCGACGTGCGCGAGCAGCCGCACTTCGGCATGCCGGCGTTTCGCGTCGCCGACAAGGGCTTCGTCTCCGTGACCAAGGATCGGTCCCGGGTGTTTCTCCACCTCGGCGCAGCGGACGTCGCGGCCGAGCTTGCTCTCGGGCACTGCCAGCAACTGACCCGGGGACAGACCTTGATCGGGCTCGACGCAGATCTGGCCGCGCTTGACGCCGATCGGCTCGCACGACTGGTGCGCTGTGCATGGCGGCACCGCGCGCCGAAGGGGGCCATCAGCCGGCACCGGGAATAGGGCGGTCGGCAACACATCTGCTCAGGAACGTGTCGGGCCGGACGATGGTGCGGGTGTGAACCATGCCCGGCTGGACCAGCCGCACCCGCGGGAGGCCGCGGCGCGCGTGGGCGGGTTGATGCTCGTCGCCGGCGGCGTGCTCTCCGCGATCGTGCTGGTGGGCGATGTTGACCAGACCAGCCGCCGGGACGGCCTGGCGGCTGCCGTGGACATCGTGGCGATCGTGCTCGGCGCGCTGTGCGTGGCCCTGCCGCAGCGGGTACCGCGGGTCTTCCTGGCCCTCCTGCCGATGCTGGGGACGGCGCTGATCTGCGGCGGCATGCTGCTGTCGCGGTCGGTGTCGGACGGCGGCGAGCTGCTGCTGATCTGGCCGGTGCTCTTCGCCGGATACTTCCTGCCCTGGCTCTGGTGCTGGCTCAGCACCGCGGCGACGGTGACCGCGTACATCGTCGTGGCCGTCACGGTGGCCGGCGCCGCGGCCATCAGCCCAGCGGTCAACGTCACCGGCACCTCGGTGGTCACGCTGCTCATCGTCTCGTCGTTGCGGGCCCGGCTGGCCCGGGTCCTCGCCGCGTCGCAGGCGGAGGCCCGCACCGACGGGCTCACCGGCCTGCTGAACCGGCGCGCCTTCGACGAGATCTCGGTGCGCGAAGTGGTGCGGTGCCGCCGGGAGGGAGCGCCGCTCGCGTTGCTGCTCGTCGACGTCGACCACTTCAAGCGACTGAACGACACGCACGGGCATCCCGCGGGGGACACCGCGCTGCGCCGGATCGGTGACCTGCTGCGCGTCCAGGCCCGGGAGAGTGACGTGCTGGCCCGCTTCGGCGGGGAGGAGTTCGCACTGCTCCTGCCGGCGTGCCCGCCAGCGGATGCCGTGCGCCGGGCGCACCAGCTGCGTGGCCTGGTCGAGCAGGCGTCGACCGGCTGGATCTCCCCGCTGACGGTCAGCATCGGCGTGGCGGTCCTGCCGGTGCACGCCGAGGATCTGGATGCCCTGGTCGGTGCGGCGGACTCGGCGCTGTACATCGCCAAGAGCGTGGGCCGCAACGCGGTCGAGGTGGCGGGACCGATCGCGGCGCGCGGCGATAGGGTGATGCATGACCACCGGCGAGGTGCTGTGGACGCCGCCCGATGAGGTGGTGGAACGCAGCCGGATCACCCACTACCTACGGTGGCTTCGCGAGCACCGAGGGCTGCACTTCACCGGGTACGAGCCGCTGTGGCGGTGGTCGGTGGATGACGTCGCGGCCTTCTGGGGCTCGCTCTGGGAGTACTTCGGCATAGTCGCGCACGATCAGCCCACCGCCGTACTGGAGTCCCAGGTCATGCCGGGGGCTCGATGGTTCCCGAGGGCCGGCCTCAACTATGCCGAGCACGTGCTGCGGATGCCCGGGATCGCCGACGCCGAGCCGGCCGTCCTGGCGTACTCCCAGACCCGTGACCCGGTGACGCTGACCGCCGCGCAACTCCGCGACGAGGTCCGGCGGGTGCGGGCCGGGCTGCGCCGGCTCGGCGTCGGGCCGGGTGACCGGGTGGCGGCCTACCTGCCCAACGTGCCGGAGACCCTGGTGCTCCTGCTGGCCACGGCGAGCCTGGGCGCGATCTTCTCCAGCTGCGCGCCGGAGTTCGGCGCCCGGTCGGTCGCCGACCGGTGGGGTCAGATCGGGCCCAAGGTGCTGGTGACCGTGGACGGGTACCGGTACGGCGCGAAGGCTGTCGATCGCCGTGCCGAGGTCGCGGCGATCCGGGCGGCGCTGCCGTCGCTGGAGCAGACGGTCTGGCTGCCGTACCTGCACGACGCCCCGGCTCAGCGGGACGGCACCCTGGTTGACGGGGCCGCGGCTGATCTCACCTGGGCCGCGCTCGGCGCGGCGACCGACGAGCCGATGGCGTACCACCCGGTGCCCTTCGACCACCCGCTCTACCTGCTCTACTCCTCGGGGACGACCGGCATGCCGAAGCCGATCGTGCACGGTCACGGCGGCATCCTGCTCGAACACTGCAAGATCCTGGCGCTGCACCACGACCTTGGCCCCGGCGACCGGTTCTTCTGGTTCACCACGACCGGCTGGATGATGTGGAACTACCTGGTCTCCGCGCCTGCGGTGGGGGCCGCGGTGGTGCTGGTGGACGGCGATCCGGCGGCGCCTGACCTGGGCTGGTTGTGGCGGGTCGCGGCGCAGGCCGGGGTGACGGCGTTCGGCACGTCGGCGCCGTTCCTGCTGGCCTGCCGCAAGGCCGGCATCGTGCCGCGGGAGATCGCCGACCTGTCCGCCGTGCGCGCGGTGGGCTCCACCGGCGCGCCGCTGCCGCCCGAGGGCTTCCGGTGGGTGTACGACGCGGTGGGGCGCGACGTCCTGCTCGCCTCGGTCTCCGGTGGCACCGACGTGTGTACCGCGTTCGTCGGCGGCGTGCCGCTGTTGCCGGTGTACGAGGGCGAGATCGCGTGCCGGTGCCTCGGCGCCCGGGTGGAGGCGTACTCGGCCACCGGCGCCCCACTCGTCGACGCACTCGGCGAGTTGGTGATCACCGCACCGATGCCGAGCATGCCGGTCGGCTTCTGGGGCGACAGTGACGGCTCCCGGTACGCCGACGCGTACTTCTCCGTCTTCCCCGGTGTATGGCGGCACGGCGACTGGATCACCGTCACCGCGCGGGGCACCTGCGTCATCGCCGGACGATCCGATGCCACCCTGAACCGGGGCGGGGTACGCCTGGGCACCAGCGAGTTCTACTCCGTGGTGGAGGCGCTGCCCGTGGTGCTCGACTCGGTCGTGGTGCACCTGGAGGACCCGGAGGGCGGTGCCGGGGAGTTGCTCCTCTTCGTGGTGCTCGCCGAGGGCGTCGTGCTCGACGACGCGCTGCGCTCCACGATCGGGCGCGAGTTGCGTACCGCCCTGTCGCCCCGGCACGTCCCGGACGCGATCCACCAGGTCGACGCGGTGCCCCGGACGTTGTCCGGCAAGAAGCTCGAGGTGCCGGTCAAACGCATCCTCACGGGTACGCCCGTCGACCAGGCCGCCGCGAAAGGCGCGCTGGCCAATCCGGAGTCGCTGGTCGCCTTTGCGCGACTGGGCCGGCCCGGGGGAGTGCACGGCGGCGGCCCGTCCATGCCGCCGCCGGCGAACTGACCGCACCCTGCCGCTGCGGGGTCGGCCCCCTGGCCGGCGTCAACCGGGCCCGAGCACCAGGTCCACCTGCTCGCTCGCCGCCCGCGCCACCAGCTTCGTGGGGTCGACGTGGACACAGAGCACCGTCGAGGCGCCCACCGCCAGCGCCGGCAGGAGCCAGTCCCGGGGGTCGGGGTAGGCGTCGCCGTCCACGAGGACGCGCGAGCCGGGCGCGATGCCGAACTCGGCCGCCCGGGCGAGCGCCTGCGCCGCCACCTCGGCCGAGCCGATCAGCTCGCCGCTGGCCTCCAGCCGGGCCGGTGAACCCGGGTTGACCGGGGCACCGGCGAAGCTGTCGCCGTGGATCCTGACCTCCGCGATGTAATCCAGCCAACCCGGCACGACGGAACGCAGCGGCGCCCCGAGCGGCGCCAGGCCCAGGGCGTACCGGTCCGGAGCAGCCGAGATCCGCGACCCGCCCGCCTCGATCGCCTCCAGCGACGCGAACGCCACGGCGATGCCCGCGTCCGACGGCGCGCCGTAGGCGACCGTGAGCCCGGCCGACCAGCATCCGACCAGGACTGCGGCGGTCTGCCAGTGCGGCGGCAGCCATACCCCGGCCACGTCGCCCTCGCCCAGGCCGCACCCGTCCACGAGCAGGTTCGCCGTCTTCGCCACCCAGTTGTCCATGGTGGCGCCGGAGAGTTCGGTGCGCTCGCCGGTGTCGTCGTCGTAGAACGTGTGCATCGGCCGGCTCGGATCGGCGGCGACGACGCCGGCGAAGAGGGCGCGGATGGCGCTGCCCATGCGTGCTCCAACCAGAGGGGCCGCCCGACCAGTCGGGCCGGGATGACCGTGCGGACACGGGTGGATGACCCCGCGACCATACCGACTCGCCCTGTCGGTTTCATCCGACCGGGCACCGGGTCGAGTGCGGGTGGCGTTTCGGCAGAACCTGCTACGCAGCGGAAACGGCCGGTGACAGTACGAATGTCTTCGGCTGAAGATTGGATTCGGTCGTGCCGCGGACATCGACCAGCGGGCGAGTCGGCGTAGGCTTTTCCGTAGCACCCTCTCCCCATCCGCTAGGAGTCGCCCAGTGACCTCCGGTCATTCACCCCGTGTGCTGTTCGACGCCACAAGCGTCCCGGCCGACCGGGGTGGTGTCGGGCGGTATGTCGATGGACTGCTCGGCGCGCTGGGCCGGCTGTCGGCAGACCTCGCCGTCGTCTGTCAGCGGTCGGACACCGAGCGGTATGCCCGGCAGTTGCCCGACGCCCGGATCCTGCCCGCGCCGGCTGCCGTGGCGCACCGACCCGCCCGGCTGGCCTGGGAGCAGACCGGCCTGCCGCTGCTGGCTCAGCAGGTCGGCGCCGAGGTGCTCCACTCGCCGTACTACACCTGCCCGCTGCGGGCCGGCTGTCCGGTCACCGTGACGGTGCACGATGCCACCTTCTTCACCGAGCCGGAGCACTACGACAAATCGCGCCGCACCTTTTTCCGGTCGGCCATCAAGACCTCGCTGCGCCGCGCCGCGCGGGTCATCGTGCCCAGCAAGGCCACCCGCGACGAACTCATCCGGCTGCTCGACGCCGACCCGAACTGCATCGACGTGGCATATCACGGCGTCGACATGCACGCCTTCCACCCGCCGACGCCGGAGGAGAAGGCCCGGGTCCGTGCCCGGCTCGGGCTGGGCACCACGCCGTACGTGGCCTTTCTCGGCGCGAAGGAACCGCGCAAGAACGTGCCCAACCTGATCCGCGGCTGGGCCGCTGCCGTCGGGGAGTGGCCGACGCCGCCCGCCCTCGTGATCGCCGGTGGTCAGGGCCATGACGACGAGATCGACCAGGCCGTGAGCGAGGTGCCGGCCCACCTGCGCCTGCTGCGGCCGGGTTACCTGCGCTACGCCGACCTGCCCGGCTTCCTCGGCGGCGCGTTGGTCGCGGCGTACCCCTCCTACGGAGAGGGCTTCGGGCTGCCCATCCTCGAGGCGATGGCCTGTGGGGCGCCGGTGCTGACCACCCCGCGCCTGTCGCTGCCCGAGGTGGGCGGCGACGCGGTCGCCTACACCGGCCCCCGCCCGGACGAGATCGCCCGCGACCTTGCCGCACTCCTCCATGACGAGTCGCGCCGGGAGTCCCTCGCGAAGGCCGGCGCCGACCGGGCGAAGGACTTCACCTGGGAGTCCAGCGGCGAGGTGCACCTGGCCGCCTGGGCCCGCGCGGTCGGCCAGGGTACGCCCGGTCCGCTGGCCAACCAACCCGCCGCTCGATAACCGCCCGCCGCGGTCCGGCCTGCGGTAACGGGAGGATCACTCATTCCCGGACGCGGATCATCGCGACGATTTCCTGCAGGGCATGATTGGTCCATGCTCTACGCCGTTATTCCCGCAGGTGGCAGTGGCACACGGCTGTGGCCGTTGTCCCGGGCCGCCCATCCCAAGTTCCTGCACGCGCTCACCGGCAGCTCGTCGACCCTGCTGCAGGCGACCGTGGAGCGGCTGGCGCCGCTCGTGGAGCCGGCGACCACCTACGTGGTCACCGGGGTGGCGCACGCCGCGGCGGTCGCCCGGCAGTTGCCGGAGGTGCCGGACGGCAATGTCGTCGTGGAGCCCTCGCAGCGCGACTCCTGCCCGGCCATCGCGCTGGCGGCGGCCATCATCGCCCGACGCGACCCGGACGCGGTGATGGGCTCGTTCGCCGCCGATCACCTGGTCCGCAGTCCGGAGCGGTTCCGCGAGACGGTGCAGGCCGCCATGGTTGGAGCCCAGGCCGGGTACCTGATGACCGTGGGGATCACGCCCACGCACGCGGAGACCGGGTACGGCTACGTCCACGTCGGTGACCCGATCGGCGATGCCGGGGTCCGGGCGGTCACCGAGTTCAAGGAGAAGCCGACAAGCGAGGTCGCCGAGCGGTACGTCAGCTCGGGGGAGTACCTCTGGAACGCCAGCATCTTCGTGTGGCGGGTGGACGTGTTCCTGGCCGAGGTGGCTCGGCAGCAGCCGGCGCTGCACGACGGGGTGCGGGCCATCGCCGCCGCCTGGGACAGCGAGTCCCGGGAGGCGGTCATCGAGCGGGAGTGGCCCCGCCTGCCCAGGATCGCCGTGGACTACGCCGTGATGGAGGGCGCCGCCGCCGCCGGTCGGGTGGCCACCGTTCCCGGGGACTTCGGGTGGCACGACATCGGCGACTTCCACACCCTCGGTGAGGTGCTGCAGTCCGACGATCGGGGCAACGTCGTCCTCGACGTGGCGCTCGGCAGCGGCCTCGAGAAGGGCGACGTGGTAATGATCGACACCACTGACACCGTGGTGGTCCAGGGCGGCGGACGGATCGTGACCGCGGTCGGCGTCCGCGACCTCATCATCGTCGACACCCCGGACGCGCTGCTGATCTCCTCGCGCGACCGGGCGCAGGATGTCAAGCAGATGGTGGACGAACTCCGGCAGCGGGGTCACCAGCGCCACATCTGAGGCTGCGGGCCCAGTTCAGCGCCGGCCCGACCACCCCCTCGGTGGCATCCGCCAAGGGCGTGGGCAGGGCGTCCGGTGCGAACCAGCCCAACGCCGCCGACTCCGCGCTGACCGCGGCCACCGCGCCCGCCGGCGCCAGCGCGGCGTACCGCACGTCGTAGTGCAGCGCACCGCCGCCGCAACGAACCCGGTGGATGTCCACACCGATCGGGTGCGCGCTGAGCAGCAGCCCGCCGATGCCGGACTCCTCCGTCGCCTCGCGGCGTGCGGCCGCGGCGAGGTCGGTGTCCGGCTCCTCGCAGTGGCCGCCGAGTTGGACCCACTTCCGGATCTTGCCGTGCAGGCAGAGCAGCACCCGCTCGGCGGCCGCGTCCACGATCACGGTGCTGGCCGTGACGTGCCCACCGGCGTGTTGGCGCAGCATGCCGCCCGGCGCGCCGGCGAGAAACTCGAGGATCCGGCGCCGGTCGGAGTCGGCACGGGGATCGGGGGCGGTCCAGCCCCGCAGTACCGCGACAGCGTTGTGGTACAGCGTCACGCGACGATTCTCCCGGACCCGGCGATCATGCGCCGGCAGCGGCGCGGCAGCGTTATCGGGGAGCGAAATGGTCGTCCTGACGACGACTTCGCTCCCCGATCATGGTGGCTGCATCATGGGTGGCCGACGGCGAGCAGGCCGAGCGGGGTGAGGCCGGGACCGGGTGGTACCAGGCCCGCCATGGTCGCCGCCTCGACCGGCACCCATGCGGTCGCCAGGCCCTCGGCGGCGAGCGTGGCCCGCACCCGCTGTACGGCCGCGCCGGCCTCGGCCAGCGCCCACGCCTCGCCGGGCGCCGCGGGCGCCAACACCGCCGCGGTGTTGGCCGGGACCACGCCCCGGAGCTTGTCGAGCACCCGCTCGTCGGTGACCCGGGGGAACGGCGCGGCCCGCAGGGCATGGTCGAGGACCGCGGAGTCCACCTCGGCCTCGCCGAAGAATTCGGCATCGTCGATCGAGGCGGCCCGACGCAGGCCGAGCGCTGTCGCTTCGGCCGTACCGAGGGAGAACAGATCCGACTCGGCGTCGCGGACCAGCGCGGCCGCGCCCGGACCGTCGGCTGCAGGGCTGTCGGCACCGCCTGGCCGGGGAAGGCCGCGCACCACCGCCACCGGCACCCCACCCAGCTTGCCCTTCACCAGTTCAGCGGCGGCCGCCAACTCGTCGATCACGGCCGTCTGGGTGACCGACAACTCGTTGCCGTACGCGTCGAATCGCCCCCGGTAGTCGGCCACCGGCTCGATGCCGGCGGCCCCGACCGCGACGTCGACCAGGCCCACCCGCCACGGACGACCCATCGTGTCGGTGATCACCACGGCCACGTCCAGCCGGTACCGCTGCCGCAACGCCCGGCGGAGGTCACGTGCCGACGCATCCGGGTCCACCGGCAGCAGCACCAGCCGGCCGCGTTCCACGTTTGATGCGTCGATGCCGGCCGAGGCCATCACGAATCCGTGGTGTGTCTGCACGATCCGGGTCGGCCCACGCCGCGCCACCGGCCGCGCGGTCTCGGCGGCCAGGATCGCCTCGCGGGCCGCGTCCTGTGCCGGACCCTCGGGCGGCACCGCGACCACCCGGCCCTCGGCCTTGCTCACCACCTTGCTGGTGACCACCAGGACGTCGCCGTCGACCAGCCACGGTGCGGCGGCGGTGATCAGTGCGGCCAGGTCGTCGCCGGGGCGGACATCCCCGATCCCGGTCACCGGGAGGATCCGAAGCTCAGTCACCGGGAAGCCCGGCCACCCCGGCGAGACGGAGCGCAGACCGCACGATGGCGGCGGTCGCGGTCGGCTCCCGCATCCACAGGGGGTGATCCTGTACGACGACGCCGGGCACCTGTGCGCCGGCATCCACGGTGTCGACCAGCCAGCCGTCGAGAATGCCGCCGGCGCCACGGTGCGCGTAGAGCCGGCCGACCGCCTCGGCGGTGCAGTCCACGGCCACCGTGCGCAGGCAACGGTCGGCCATCCCACGCACCGGTGCGCCGCCGATGAGCGGGGAGACGCCGATCACCGGCGCCGATCCGGCGACCAGCGCGTCCCGCAGCCCGGGGATGGCGAGGATCGGAGCGATGCTGACCACCGGGTTGCTCGGCGCGATCAGGATCACGTCGGCGGTGGCCAGCGCGTCCGGTACCCCCGCCGCCGGCTTCGCGTCCTCGGCGCCGACGAACACGAAGCGCTGCGCCGGCAGTTCGGCATGGTGCCGGACCCACCACTCCTGGAAGTGGATGGCGCGCTGCCCGTCGTGGTCCCCGACCACGACGTGGGTCTCCACCCGGTCGTCGGTCGCCGGCAGCAGGCGCACGCCGGGCTGCCAGCGGTGGCAGAGCGCCTCGGTGACCGCGGAGAGCGGGTAGCCGGCATCCAGCATCCGGGTGCGTACCAGGTGCGTGGCCACGTCGCGGTCGCCGAGACCGAACCAGGCCGGCTCGGCGCCGTACGCCGCGAGCTCTGACTTGATCACCCAGGTCTCGTCCCGGCGCCCCCAGCCGCGCTCGGTGTCCGCGCCGCCGCCCAGGGTGTACATGATGCTGTCCAGGTCGGGGCAGATGCGGAGGCCGTGCAGCGTGACGTCGTCGCCGACGTTTCCGATCGCGGTGACCTCCGCGGCCAACTCGGCGGCGAGCGCCCGCACGCCGAGCAGGAAGCGCGCGCCGCCGATGCCGCCGGCGAGTACGACGATGTGCATCCGCCCATCCTCCTCCACCTGCCCGGCACTCACACGCGGGAACTCCCCCGGGCGACTAGGCTCTCGATCGACAACGATCCTTGACCTTGATCCTTGACCTTGATCCTTTGACCTTGGGGGACCTGTGACCGCACAGCCGACCGACCAGCCGACCTCGGCGGCTCCGGCCGCGTCCGGGGGACCGGCGGGGGCCAGCGCGGCACCGTCGGGCTCGCCGGACGCCCGTGCGCTGACCCGGCCGCACCGGCAGCTCGCGGCGCTCGTCCTGCTCGCGGTGAACGCGCTGTTCCTGCTCCTCGCCGTGCTCAACCTGTTGATCTCGATCGTCGAGGGCCAGTTCGCCAACCGGGCCAACGGAGCGTTCAACAGCTTCGTCGGGGTGCCGACGATCGTGCTGCCGCTGCTGGCCGTCCTGATCGCGACCCACATCCGCCCCGACGTGCCGCAGGCGCGGAACATCACCGTGGGCGCACTCGTGGAGTACGCCGGGTCGGCGCTCTTCGGCGTGCTCACCATGCTCGCCGGGTTCATCGCCACGGCGATCCGGGACGATACCTACGACGGCGGCGGCTCGGTCCGCCAGGCGTTCACCGATTTCCTCTTCCACCTGGGCATGTTGGTGCTCCTGGCACTGGCGGCCTTCCTCGTGCTCCGGGTCTACCTGGGGGCGTACGCGCCGGCCAAGCAGCCATCCCAGTCGCCATCCCAGCCGCCGTCGCGCCCGGGCGGCGGGCCGGAACAGGGCGGACCCAGGGGCGGACCGTCGTACGGCCAGCCGTCCGGCCAGCCGTACGGGCAGCCCTACGGCCAGCCGTACGGTGAGCCCGCGCAGCCGAGCTGGGGCCAGCCGACCCAGGCGACCCAGCCGGTGTCGTGGGGTCCCCAGCAGCCTGGCTACGGCGCCCCGGGCGGCGCTCAGCCCGGCTCCGGTGCTCAGCCCGGCTCCGGCGCTCCGCCGGGGTACGGCACCCAGCCCGGTTCCGGTGCTCAGTCGGGGTACGGGGGCGAGCCCGGCTACAGCGGCCAGCCCGGCTACAGCGGCCAGCCTGGTTATGGTGGCCAGCCCGGTTATGGTGCGCAGCCCGGTTATGGCGGACCGCCGTCGGCCAGCCAGCAGGGCCCCCGCTCGGCGCCGCCGACCTACGGTCAGCCGGGCGGCGAGCCACCCTATGGCCAGTCGGGCGGCGAGCCACCCTACGGTCAGCCGGGCGGCGAGCCACCCTACGGCCAGCCGGGCGCCGCTCCGCCCTATGGGGCACCGCCACGTGGCACTCCGCACACCTACGGCACTCCGCCGACCGGCTGGCGGGACGAGCGGGGAGCACGCCACTCCGGCGATGCCTAGCCGCCATGATCCGGGAGCTTTGTGGTGGCTCGAGGGCCTGTTTTGCCACCATAGGTTTTCCGGATCATGGTCCGTACGTCGGCTGACGCTCCGGTGCACCCCCGGCAACACGGGCCCGGGCTTGAAGCCGACGAGCCAACCAGCCGACGAGCCAACGAGCCGACGAGCCAACGAGGCATGAGCCGGCGCGCGGTGGGGGCGGTGAGGGCGTGGCGAGCGGCATGCCCGCAGCTCACCGGGCCTCGCCGATCCGACGGGGCGCTGCCGGACCGGGGCCGGTCGAGAACACTAGGCTGGCAGGGTGACTGAGCCGAACGATCCTCGGCCTGCGGCGCCGGCCAGTGCCGTGCGGCGTGCCCTGCACCGGGCCACGCAGGGCCGCCCGCTCGATGTCGAGGAGGCCGCGACGCTGCTCACCGCACGCGGCGCCGCCCTCGACGAACTGCTCGCCGTGGCGGGTGCGGTGCGCGATGCCGGCCTGGCCGACGCGGGGCGGCCGGGCGTCGTCACGTACTCCAGAAAGGTCTTCATCCCACTCACCCGGCTGTGCCGCGACCGCTGCCACTACTGCACCTTCGTGACCGTCCCGCACCGCCTTCCCGCGGCGTACCTGGACCGCGCCGAGGTGATCGAGATCGCCGCGAAGGGCGCCGCGCTGGGCTGCAAGGAAGCGCTCTTCACCCTCGGCGACCGCCCGGAGGAGCGCTGGCCGCAGGCCCGGCAGTGGCTGGACGAGCGCGGGTATGAATCGACTCTTGACTATGTTCGGGCGAGCGCGATCGCAGTCCTGGAGGAGACCGGCCTGCTGCCACACCTCAATCCCGGCGTACTGACCTGGACGGAACTGCAGCGGCTCAAGCCCGTCGCGCCGAGCATGGGCATGATGCTGGAGACCACCGCCACCCGGCTGTGGTCGGAGCCCTCCGGGCCGCACTACGGTTCCCCGGACAAGGAGCCGGCGGTCCGGCTGCGGGTGCTGTCGGACGCGGGCCGGGTCGGCGTGCCGTTCACCACCGGGGTCCTGATCGGGATCGGCGAGACGCTCCAGGAGCGCGCCGAGTCGCTCTTCGCGATCCGGCGGGTGGCCCGCGAGTTCGGCCATATCCAGGAGGTCATCGTCCAGAACTTCCGCGCCAAGCCGGACACCGCGATGCGCGCGATGCCGGACGCGGAGCTGGCCGATCTGGCCGCGACGGTTGCGGTGGCCCGCCTGGTCCTTGGCCCGAAGACCCGACTGCAGGCCCCCCCGAACCTGATCGACGACGAGTACGGCCTGCTGCTGCGCGCCGGAATCGACGACTGGGGTGGCGTGTCCCCGCTGACCCCGGACCACGTGAACCCGGAGCGGCCGTGGCCGGCGATCGACGACCTCGCCCGGCGCAGCGCCGCCGCCGGCTTTGTGCTGCGTGAGCGGTTGACGATCTACCCGGAGTACGTGCTGCGCGGCGCGCCGTGGATCGACCCCCGGGTGGCCGGGCATGTCGCCGCACTGGCCGAGGAGTCGACCGGGTTCGCGGTGGAGTCCGCGGTGCCGCGCGGCCTGCCGTGGCAGGAGCCGGACGGTGGCTCACCCGACGGCGTACCCGCCGGTGAGGGGCGGGTCGACCTGCACGAGAGCATCGACACCACCGGCCGGTCCGCCGACCGCCGCGGCGACTTCGATTCGGTGTACGGCGACTGGGACGAGGTTGCCGAGGCCGCGGCCCGCGGCAGCGTCGGGGCGCCGGCTGCGCCCGGTGGCGCCGCGACCCTGGCCGCCGCCGCGTCCCGCGGGGTCGGGGCGCCGGAGCGGCTCGACGGCGACGTCCGGGTCGGGCTGAGGCTGGCGGCCACCGAGCCCGCCGCCCTGCTTGACCGGGCACACGCCGACGCGGCCCTCGCCCTGTTCGCCGCGGACGGCGCGGCACTTGACGCGCTCGCCGGGATCGCCGACGACCTGCGCCGCGACGCGGTCGGAGACGATGTCACGTACGTGGTCAACCGCAACATCAACTTCACGAACGTCTGCTACGTGGGCTGCCGGTTCTGCGCTTTCGCGCAGCGCGAGCGGGACGCGGACGCGTACCGGCTCTCCGTCGAGCAGGTGGCGGACCGGGCCGAGGAGGCGTGGCACGCCGGCGCCACCGAGGTCTGCATGCAGGGTGGCATCGACCCGAAGATGCCGGTGAGCACCTATCCGGACCTGGTGCGCGCGATCAAGGCGCGGGTGCCCGGGATGCACGTGCACGCGTACAGCCCGATGGAGATCGTGACGGCCGCGACCAAGGCCGGCGTGTCGATCCGGGACTGGCTCACCCGGCTGCGCGAGGCCGGGCTGGACACGATCCCCGGCACGGCCGCGGAGATCCTGGACGACGAGGTGCGCTGGGTGCTCACCAAGGGCAAGCTACCGGCCGCCACCTGGGTCGAGGTGGTCTCCACCGCGCACGAGCTGGGCATCCGATCCAGCGCGACGATGATGTACGGCCACGTGGACCACCCCGGGCACTGGCTCGGGCACTTCCGGGTACTCGCCGACATCCAGGACCGCACCGGGGGCTTCACCGAGTTCGTGGGGCTGCCGTTCGTGCACCACAGCGCGCCGATCTATCTCGCCGGCATCGCGCGCCCCGGGCCGACCTGGCGGGATAACCGGGCGGTGCACGCGATGGCGCGGGTGCTGCTGCACGGCCGGTTCGCCAATATCCAGTGCTCGTGGGTGAAGCTCGGTGACGAGCGGACGGCGGCGCTGCTGCGCGGCGGGGTCAATGATCTCGGCGGCACGTTGATGGAGGAGACCATCTCACGGATGGCCGGCTCGGAGCACGGCTCAGCCCGTACCATCGCGCAGTTGCGGGCCATCGCGGCCGCGGCCGGGCGCCCGGCGCGGGAGCGGACCACCACGTACGCGGGCCACGCCCCCCGCACGTAGCCGCCCTCTCGCGTAGCCGCCCCCTCGCGTAGCTGCTCAGCCGCGGGCTGCTATAGCAGCTCAACCGCCGGAATTCGTGGTACGACGTGCGGCGTGTCGCGGCGTGTCGGGCGTAACCGCAGCGCTGTCTGCCTCGGTAAGGCTACAAGCGCGGGGGTAACTGATCGGGCCGCGAGGTATCTCGGCACGTCGTGCCGGCTTGGCAAACTGGCCTATTTATCAGGTTCGGCTTGACGACGCACGCATCACACGCGTGTAATTTCACCGGGGGTGTTTGGTGGGTGTGCCGCAAAGCGCACCAACCGGACGCATCGGAAACGCGCCGAGGTACGAAAGCGCCTTCCGCGTGGGGGGTTGCGCCGGCATTACGTCCGGCGCGCAAGAAGGAGGCACGCTGATGGACGGCAGAGTCGCCGTTGCCGACCTGCTCGGTAACGCTCCGGAGTGGCAAGAACACGCTCTGTGTTCGCAGACCGATCCGGAAGCATTTTTTCCGGAGAAGGGTGGCTCGACGCGCGAGGCGAAGCGGATCTGCTCGCGTTGCGAGGTGCGGACAGAGTGCCTGGAGTACGCGTTGGGGCAGGACGAACGGTTCGGAATTTGGGGGGGGCTCTCGGAACGGGAGCGTCGCAAGCTCAAGCGTCGAGTGGCGTAGGCCACTCGGGGAGACGATCGGGCGCGCCGGGGGTCTCGCGGCGCGCCCTCGTCGTCCCGACCAGCTTCGCGGCTGGTTCCGACCGGGCTTCGTCTGGTCGTTCGGACGGGGCTTCGTCTGGCGGGCCGCGGCTTACGGGTCGAGCTCCTCGGGGGTGAGGCCGAGAAGGTTCGCCACCTGCTCGATGATCACGTCGTGTACCAGTTCCGCCAACTCGTCGCGGTCCACGGCGCGCAGCTCGAGCGGGCGCCGGTAGAGCACGATCCGGGGTGGTACACCGTGCCGACCCGGGCGCCCGGGCAGCAGCCGAGCCAGCGGTACATGGCCGTCCTCCAGGACGTCGGAGTCGTAGACGTTCAACTCCGGCGGCACTTCCTCCACGGCGAACTCGACGCCGGCCAGCTCCTGGGCGAACTGCTCCTCGAGCGCCTCGACCGTGTCCAGTACCAGATCGTCGAAGATCTCCGCGCGGGTCCGGGACAGCGGCAGCGAGGCTGGCACCAGCCGCCCCCGCAGCCCTCGCCCGTGCCGGTCCCGCACACGTCGGCCTGGTCCGCTGCGTCGGAGGCCAGGACTTGTCACGGGATCAGCGTAGCGCCGCTGCTGTCCCGTCCGGGGCGCAGCGCCCTGCGACACACAGCCGGTCCTTGCCGCCGGGTCGCCAACGCGCGGTCCAGCTTCACCCTTTGCGCGTTTCCGAATACTTTGCCCGATGCTGCACCGGCAAGATGGCGGAAGCTTCCTGGTCGGTTGGCGTGTCGCGAGGCGCCTCGCGTGCACAGGGTAGGGGTGGGGCGATACCGTGCGGCCGTGAGGTCACCACGGCGCTGCTCCCGAAACGGTTGCCCGCGGTCGGCGGTCGCGACGTTGACCTTCGTCTACGCCGATTCGACCGCGGTCGTCGGGCCGCTCGCGGCGTTCTCCGAGCCGCACTCGTACGATCTGTGCGAGCAGCACGCCGTTGGGCTGACCGCGCCGCGGGGCTGGGACCTGGTGCGACACGATGGCGAGTTCGGCCCGCCTCCGCCCACCAGCGACGACCTCCTGGCCCTTGCCGATGCCGTCCGTGAGGCGGCCCGTCCGAGCGCACCGCGCAAGGATCAGGACAGCGCCCGGCCGGCCGGTTCCCTGGCGGTCGGGCGGCGCGGTCACCTCCGAGTCATCCCCCCGGAACGCTGACCGGCTGCCGCCCTCGCGCCGATCCAGTCCAGATCTTGGAACCTACGGCACCAATAGTGGTGCCTCATCTTCCAAGATTGCGCAGAGCCGGCAGAGCCGCAGGGCTACGGGCGCCAGCCGGCTGCGGTGAGGGCGGCGCGTAGCTGAGTGGCCACCTCGGTGGGGTGGTGGCGGATTGCCCAGTAGGGGAACCGCAGGACACGATCGCCGGCGATCCATACATCGTTCTGCCGGCGCATGTCCTCCCACCATGCCCGCACCTCGATGTGCCAGGCACCGTCAATCTCGACGTGCAGCCGCCACCGGCGCCAGTACGCATCAAGGAATCGTCGGCGACCGGCGGAGTCGTCCCGGCAGACCTGCTGGTCTGGTACGGGAAGGCCGAACCGCCGGCACAGTCGCAGAAAGCCGAGTTCCGAGAGGGCATGTGCCCCGCCGGCTGCCGCCTGAGCCACCTCGAGCACGAGCGCTCGGCGCCGCGACCTCGGCATCACGGAGAGGACGCAGTCGATCTCTTCAGCGGTGACCCTGCGTTGCTGGAATGCGGCTGCCACCAGCGCGCGAGCGTCGTCGTCGGTGCGGGCCCACGCCGCGGCATCCACGACCGACCTGGCGATCGCGGTGCGGGGTGGCATCGCCCGGTCGCGGCGATGCTCCTCCGGCAGCGTGCGGGACCGATGGATGACGACTCGCTGCGAGGGCTCCACGCGCCGCGCGTCGGCCAGCAGAATGTGGACCGGCCCGGTGTCGTACCCGCGTAGGCCCTCCAGCCCGGCAGCGGTCGTACCGGCGATCATGGCGCCCTCGCCCGAGGCCAGCACCGCTATCCACAGCCCCTGCGCCCGGGTGGTCGGCCCGTTGTGCGTCAGGATCACGCCGCGCGCCGGCCGTTGCCAATGTCCCTGGCGGAGCCGGTTTCGGACCACGCCGCGGCCGAAGGCCTCCAGCGCCTGCCCGCGAGTCAGCACGCCGACCTGGTGGAAGAGCAGCCAGTCGATGTCCGGGGCGTCGTCGGAGGGAGGAAAACGAGCGAACCCGGCTCGGACGGGAGCCCGGGAGCCTGGACGAACCGACATCCGGAGAGTGTCAACGCCCGGGTCCGGTCCGCGCCACCCCGGCCCGCTTCCCTGTGGACAACCGGTAAAGGGTCGAGATCTTGGAAACGCGGGCACCAATATTGGGGTCACAGTTTCCAAGATCTGACGATATGGTCCGGGCGTGACGACCTACATCGAAACGATGGACGAACTCCGGGCGCTCTTGGGCTACCCGGCGGAGCGCTCGGTCGCGAAGCAGCGTGACTTCATCGACGGCCACGCGGTCGCGTTCCTCGCCCGCTCGCCGTTCTGCCTGCTCGCGACCGCTGCGGCGGACGGGTCGTGTGACGTGGCCCCACGCGGCGACGACCCCGGCTTCGCTGTCGTCCTGGACGAGCGGACGCTGGCGCTGCCGGAGCGGCCCGGCAACCGGCGGCTGGACAGCCTTGCCAACATCGTCACGAACCCGCGGGTCGGGCTGCTGTTCCTCATCCCGGGTACCACCCACACTCTGCGGATCAACGGGTCCGCCCGGATCGTGGCGGAGGCCGGCTACTTCGACGCGATGGCGGTGTACGGCCGGCGGCCCGTGCTGGCCGTCGAGGTCAGTGTCGAGGAGATGTACTTCCACTGCGCGAAGGCTTTCGTGCGGTCCCGGCTCTGGCGCTCGGCGGCGTGGCCCGACCCGGCGCAGGTCGAAGGGCTCGGCAGCATCCTGCGGGACCAGGTCGGCATGACCGCCGAGGACGCTGCCGCAGTCGATGCGCGCGGCGCGGACGCCGCCCGCCCGAGCATGTTCTGAGGGCGACCGGTACGGGACGGGGCGGGGCGGGTACCGGTCGACGGTCTGACGCCGGCGCGACGGTAGTGGCGGCTTGTCGGGGATGTCTGCCTCTCGCCACCGCTTTTCGCATCGTTGCTTGACGCCATTTGGCGGCGCCCCTAACGTCAACATTTATCAATCTCTTTGAAACGTTTCACGACCGCACCTTCCCGCCAGGAGGCATCGACTCCATGACATTGAGCCTGACGACAGTGAGTTCGGCATGAGGTTGCGCCCGACCAGCCGCAGGAGCGTCGCCGCGATGGCCGTGCTGGCGTTGGTCGCCGCGGGCGTCGCCCGCCTGGACACCGCATCAGCCGCCGCGTCGGTGCGCCAGATGGAGTACCTCGACCGTGGCCTGGTGGCGGTCAAGGTGGCCGGCGGCGTGTACCTGAGCTGGCGTCTGCTCGGCAACGAGCCGAGCGGTACGACGTTCAATCTCTACCGTGGCACCACCCGGCTGGGCACCGGCCAGACCAACTACACCGACGCGCCGGGCACCACCACGACCTCCTACCGGGTGGCACCCGTGATCAACGGCGTGGAGGGCGTGAGCTCCCCGACGGTGCGGCCGATGGCCAACCAGTACAGCGACATCAAGCTCCAGCGCCCGCCGGCCGCCGTGACGCCAATGATCCAGACGTACGCCACCACGACCACCGGCAAGCAGTACGAACCGGTCAACATGGACCTGCTGCGCCGCATCCGGGACGCCGGCGCCAGGACGACCGGGCTCACCCGGGCCGAGTTCAGCACGCTCATCGCGCCGTTCCGGACGTACTTCCGCAACGCCAACTGGGCGCCGACCAACCCGTTCGGCACTCCCGAGACGCTCGTGTCCGGTGACCGGTACCGGATCAGCGCGGCGCTGAACACCGAGTTGCAGGCCGCGTTCCGGCGCTACGTCGACGAACTCGACCGCGGTCCCACGCTGCCGTACCTGAAGAAGGCGGACGGCTCCATCGACACCGCGCTCGCCACCTACTCGGCGGGCGACGCCAGCGTGGGCGACCTGGACGGGGATGGCGCGTACGAGCTGATTCTCAAGTGGGAGCCGAGCAACGGCAAGGACTCCTCACAGGTGGGCGTCACCGCGCCGACGATCATCGACGCCTACAAGCTGGACGGCACCCTGCTGTGGCGGGTCAACGTCGGCTACAACATCCGGGCCGGCGCGCACGACACCCAGCTCGTGGTGGCCGACTTCAACGGCGACGGCCGTGCCGAACTCATCATCAAGACCGCGGACGGCACGCAGACCGGGGTGGTGCGCAACGGGCAGTACGTCGTCAACGACGTCGTGGGTGACCCGAACGCGACGCCGGACAAGATCCGGCAGTACATCGCCGCCGGCGACGCCGTCTCCCTCGACCGCTACCACGACGCCATGCACGGGTACAGCGTCGGCTGGGTCGCGCCCGGCGGTAACACACCGGTCGCGCAGAACACCCGTCAGTGGGCCAAGATCTACACGTACGGCCCGATCGGCACCAGCAACGAGTACCTCACCGCCTTCGACGGTCGTACCGGACGGGTGATCGACACAGCCCCGTACGCCTTCCCGCACGGCGAGGCCAACTGGGGCGCCGCGCCGGAGAACGAGCGGGGCGCGTGGTTCGGCTCCGAGGTGGACCCGTACTGGACCAACCCGGCGACCCGGTGGGGCCACTACCCGTGGGGTGACCCGCAGGGCAACCGGGGCAACCGGTTCCTCGCCGGTGCCGCCTACCTCGACGGCGTCCGGCCCAGCGCGGTGATGGCCCGCGGGTACTACGACCGCACCACGCTCGCCGCGTACACCCTGGACAGCAACAACAAGCTGGTCCTGGGTCGGACGTTCGACTCGCTCACGCTGCCCGACCCGGACCGGGCCGAGGAGCGCGGCGCGCACAGCCTGACCGTCTCCGACGTGGACAACGACGGTCGGGACGAGATCGTGTACGGCGCGATGGTGCTCGACGACGACCTGACGGTCAAGTCGGTGGCGAACACCTGGTTCCCGTACCCGGCGCCGGCCACCGGCACCGACCTCACGCCGCGGATCAAGAGCCCTTCGTCCACCGCCCGCTGGGTCGAGCTGGCCCACGGCGACGCGCTGCACGCCGGGGACTTCAACCCGAGCCGACCCGGCACCGAGGTCTTCATGGTGCAGGAGTCGTACCGGACGGACGCCGGCAAGGATCGCGCGGGCAACCGGGTGGAGGCGCTCCGCCCCGGCGGCGGCATCTACGACCCGGTGACCGGCGCCCTGCAGACCGCCTTCTACGGCGGCAAGGACGTCGGCCGGGGCGTTGCCGCGAACATCGACCCGAACAGTCCTGGCGCGGAGTACTGGGCCGACGGCTCGGTCTACAGCGCCGTCACCGGTCAGCGGCTCTACGCCTCCACGCTGCCGGTGAACTTCCTCGTCTACTGGGACGGCGACCTGACCAGGGAGATCCTGGACAGCAACCGGATCTCCAAGGCGAACACGAACTACACCACCCGCCCGACCACGATGGGCAAGACCGACCTGCTGGTGGCCAGCGGTGCGACGGCGATCAACGGGTCGAAGTCGACGCCGGTGATCTCCGCCGACCTCTTCGGTGACTGGCGCGAAGAGGTCGTCTGGAAGGTGGGCGACGACACGCTGCGCCTCTACACCACCACCATCCCGACCCGGTACAAGATCCACACGCTGATGCACGACCCGCAGTACCGGATGCAGGTGGCGGCGCAGAACACGACGTACAACCAGCCGCCGCACCCGAGCTTCTACCTGGATGCCTCGACGGCCCTGCCACCGCAGCGGACCGATATCGACGTCACCCGGAGGAGTTGACCCGGGCGCAGATTGTGTGCCGACCCCACCCCGGCGCCGGCCCCACCCCGGTGCGCGGTGCGCCGGGTGGGGTCGTCGGCGCACCGCGCGAAGGTACGGCGACTAGGCTCCCGGTGTCACCGATTTCCAACGAGGAGCGCCGCGTGTCCGACCTGAGCCGCATCATCAAGGCGTACGACGTCCGCGGCACGGTCCCGGATCAGCTCAATGACGCTGTCGCCCGGGCCATCGGCGCAGCCTTCGTGCAGACGCTGCGCGCCACCGGGCCGGACGTGGAGCGCATCGTCACGGCGTACGACATGCGCGAGTCCTCGCCGGCGCTCGCGGCGGCGTTCGCCGAGGGCGCCCGGTCCGAGGGTGTCGACGTGGTGCAGACCGGGCTGGCCTCGACCGACCTGCTCTACTACGCCTCCGGCGCGCTCGACCTGCCGGGCGCGATGTTCACCGCGAGCCACAATCCGGCCAGGTACAACGGCATCAAGATGTGCCGGCCGGGCGCCAAGGCGATCGGGCAGGAGACCGGGCTGGCCGAGATCCGCGAGCGGGCCCAGGCGCTGCTGGACGACGGTTCGCCGCCGCCGCCGCCGGGCGCGGGCGACCCGGCCGCCGCCCGCAGGCTGGGCCGGGTGGAGCAGCGTGACCTGCTGCCGGAGTACGCCGGTTACCTGCGCGGCCTGGTCGACCTGCGCGCCATCCGACCGCTGCGGGTCGTGGTCGACGCCGGCAACGGCATGGGCGGGTACACGGTGCCGGCCGTGCTCGGCGATGCGAAGCTCCCCGGTCTGCCGCTGACCATCGTCCCGCTCTACTTCGAGCTGGACGGCAACTTCCCCAACCACGAGGCCAACCCGCTGGATCCGAAGAACCTTGTCGACCTGCAGCGCGCCGTGATCTCGCACGGCGCCGACATCGGGCTCGCCTTCGACGGCGACGCCGATCGGTGCTTCGTGGTCGACGAGCGGGGCGAAGCGGTGTCGCCGTCCGCGGTGACGGCGCTGGTGGCGGTACGGGAACTCGTCAAGCACCCGGGCGCCGCCATCATTCACAACCTGATCACGTCCAGCGCGGTGGCGGAGATTGTGACCGAGCACGGCGGCACCCCGGTGCGGACCCGGGTCGGGCACTCGTTCATCAAGGCCGATATGGCCCGTACCGGCGCGGTCTTCGGCGGTGAGCACTCGGCGCACTACTACTTCAAGGACTTCTGGGGCGCCGACACCGGCATGCTCGCCGCGATGCACGTGCTCGCCGCGCTCGGGGAGCAGGACCGGCCGCTGTCCGAGCTCACCGCGGAGTACACCCGGTTCTTCGCCTCTGGGGAGATCAACTCTCAGGTGGCGGACGCGACCGCCAAGGCCGCGGAGGTCGAGGCGGCGCTGGCCGGGCAGCCCGGCGTCGCGGTGGACCGCCTGGACGGATTGACCGTCACGTTCGACGACGGAAGCTGGGCAAACCTCCGCCCCTCCAACACCGAGCCGCTCCTACGCCTTAACGTTGAGGCGCCCAAGCCGGAGCGGATGGCCCAGTTGCGCGACGAGATTCTCGCCATCGTGCGCGGCTGAGCGAGCGAGAGCCAAGGAGAACCGACCGTGTCACTCGACCCCGCGCCCCTCGACCAGCCCCTCGATCCAGCGCCCCTCGACCCAGCGCCCCTCGACCCGGTACTGCTTGCGGTGCTGCGCTGCCCCGACACGCACCACGCGGAGCTGAGCTACGACCCGGCCGGTCAGACGTTGACCTGCACCGCGTGCGGCCGCATCTACGAGATCCGGGACGGCATCCCGGTGCTGCTCATCGACGAGGCACGCAACTCCTCGCCCGACCGGGCGGAGGCAGCGTGAACCCGTTGGACGGCATGGCCGGGGTCCGCGGCCATCGGCATCTCGACCTGGCCCTCCTCGACGATCCGGCCGGCCTGGACCGGGTGGATCCGGGTGGGATGCTCCGGGCGACGGCATCCGCGGGTGCGCAGGTCCGCGAGTCCGCCGCGCTCGCCGCGGAGGCGCACCTCGGCTCACTCGCCGAGGAGGGGCGCCCGCGCGCCGTGGTCGTCGCGGGTGTCGGCACGGCCGGGTTGACCGGTGAGATCCTGGCCACCGTGGCCGGCCCACGATGCCCCGTGCCGGTGCTGTCACACCGCAGTACCGGCATTCCGGGATGGGTCGGCGCCGCCGACGTGGTGATCGCGGTCTCCGCCTCCGGCCGCTCGCCCGAGGCGCTCGGTGCGGCGGCCGCGGCCGCCCGCCGGGGAGCCCGGCTCGTCGCCATCGGCGCGCCGGAGTCTGAACTCGAGGCCCTGGCCGAGCGGGCCCGCGCGACCTTCATCGCGGTGCCCCGCCGGGCCCCCGCGCGGGCCAGCATGTGGGCGCTTGCCGTGCCGGTCCTGCTGGCTGCCCGGGCTCTCGGCCTGGTCAAGGTGAATGAGGCGGACCTGGCCGAGACGGCCACCCGGCTCGACATGGAGGCGGAGCGCTGCCGTCCGGCGCTGGAGTCGTTCGTCAACCCCGGCAAGGCGCTCGCCCTCGACCTGGCCCACTCGATCCCGATCATCTGGGGGGCATCGCCGCTGGCCGCCGTGGCGGCGCGGCGATTCGCCGACACCCTGTCCGCGAACGCCCGGTATCCCGCCGTGGCGGGCGGCCTGGGTGAAGCCGGTCGCGGGCGGGTCGGTCTGCTCGACGGCGTGTACGGCGGCCTGGCCGAGTCCGGGCGGGACATCTTCGCCGATCCGACCGACGACGACGAGGAGAGCGCGCTCACCCGGCTGCGCCTGGTTCTGCTGCGCGACGGCGGGCTGACCGCGGAGGACGAGGCCGCCGACGGCGAGCCGACCGCGGTGGAGGATCGCCGCGCCGACGCCGTGCAGGCGCTGGCCGAGCGGCGTGGCGTCCGGGTGAGCGTGGTGACCGCGGAGGGCGCCTCGGCGTTGGAGAGATTGGCGTCACTCGTCGCCGTGCCGGATTTCGCCTCGGTCTATCTTGGATTCGCACATGGCCTCGATCCGATGGCCGTGCCGGCCGTGTCCGAACTGAAGGACCTGGTGACTCCATGAGCGAGCGAAGCGAGGCCTGAGATGAGCACCGAGGGCGGTACCCGTGCGGTGGTGGCTGCGCTGCTGGCGAATATCGGGATCGCCATCAGCAAGTTCATCGCCTTCCTGTTGACCCAGTCCTCGTCGATGCTCGCCGAGTCGATCCACTCCGTCGCCGACTCCGGCAATCAGGTGCTGCTGCTCATCGGCGGCAAGCGCGCGACCAGGCAGGCCACGCCGACCCACCCTTTCGGGTACGGCCGTGAGCGCTACATCTACGCGTTCATCGTCGCCGTGGTGCTGTTCTTCGTGGGGGGCGTGTTCGCGCTCTACGAGGCGTACCAGAAGTTCTCCCACCCGCACGCGATCGACAAATATCAGTGGGTGCCGGTGGCCGTGCTCGTGGTGGCGATCGTGCTGGAGTCGTTCTCCTTCCGCACCGCGATCGTCGAGTCCAACAAGGTCCGGGGCAAGGCGTCCTGGGTCAGCTTCGTGCGGCGGTCCCGTTCGCCCGAGCTGCCCGTCATCCTGCTCGAAGACCTGGCCGCCCTGCTCGGTCTGATCTTCGCGTTGACCGGGGTGAGCCTGACGCTGATCACCCACGACGGATTCTGGGACGCCGTGGGTACCGTCGCCATCGGCATCCTCCTCCTGGTCGTGGCCTGCCTCCTCGCGGTGGAGATGAAGAGTCTGCTGGTCGGGGAGTCGGCCGATCCGGAGCAGATCCTGGCAATCGAGCGCGCCATCGTGGCCGGTCCGGAGATCGAACGGATCATTCACATGCGCACGGTCCACCTCGGGCCGGACGAGCTACTGGTGGCCGCCAAGATCGCCGTCCGTCAGACCGACTCGGCCGCCGACGTGGCGCGGGGCATCGACCTCACCGAGGGGCGGATCCGGGAAGCCGTGCCGATCGCCCGGGTGATCTACCTCGAGCCCGACATCTACCGCGCGTCCGCCGCGCCGCCGCCGGCGGCGACCGCACCGCACGTCGACGGGCCGGCGGAGCCGGTCGCGGACGGACGGGCACCCGCCGGGGCGGGCTGAGATGCGGCTGCTTCAGGGTTCGATCCGCGGGTACGCCTGGGGGTCCCGCACCGCGATCGCCACACTGCAGGGCCGGCCGGTCCCGACCCCCGAGCCGGAGGCGGAGCTCTGGCTCGGGGCACACCCGAGCGCGCCCGCACTGGTGCGGGACGGTCTGGCGGGGGACGGCGCTGCCGGTCGGCCGCTGACCGACATCATCGCCGCGGACCCGGCAGGGGTACTCGGCGACGAGACTGTCGCGCAGTTCGGGCAGCGGCTGCCCTTCCTGCTCAAGGTGCTGGCCGCGGCACAGCCGCTGTCGTTGCAGGCACATCCGGATCTTGATCAGGCCAGGGCCGGATTCGCCGCCGAGCAGGCGGCCGGTGCCGATCCCTCGGCCCGCAACTACGTGGACGACTGGCACAAACCCGAGCTGCTTGTGGCCGTTGAGCCGTTCGACGCGCTGTGCGGGTTCCGGGATCCGTCGATCTCCGCCGATCTGCTCGGCGCGCTGGATCTGCCGGCGTTGCGGCCGGCCGTTGCCGCGCTGCGCGCAGCGGACCCGGCGACGGGGCTGCGTGACGCCGTACACGGGCTCCTGACCCTGCCCGCCGAGGACCTCCCGGCGCTGGTCGACCTGGTTGCCGAGCGGGCCGCGGACCTGCTGGCCGCTCGGGCGGTCGATGGCGCGGCGGTCGATGGCGCGGCGGTCGATTGCGCGGCGGTCGATGGCGCGGCGGTCGATGGCGCGGCTGTGGATGCGGTGGCACATGCGTCGTACCGGCTGGTGACCGAGCTGGCGCAGCGGTACCCGGGCGACGCCGGGGTGCTGGTGGCGATGCTGCTCAACCGCGTCACGCTGCAACCCGGCGAGGCGGTGTGGATGCCGGCCGGCAACCTGCACGCCTACCTGGCCGGCGTCGGCGTCGAGATCATGGCGGCCAGCGACAACGTGCTGCGTGGCGGCCTGACCCCGAAGCATGTTGACGTCGCCGAGCTTCTGCGGATCCTGCGCTTCGAGGTCTTGGACACGCCAGTGCTCCGGCCGACGGCGTCCGGGCCCGGCGTGGTGACCTGGCCGGTGCCGGTGGCCGACTTCACACTCCACCGGGCGGCCGTTGCCGGCGACGCCCCGGTGCGGCTGCCGGGCGGCGGACCTCGGATCCTGCTCTGCCTCCGCGGGTCGGTTCAGGCCGATGACGGTGCGGGGAGCGTGTTGTTGCACGGTGGCCAAGCCGCGTTCGCACCGGCCTCCGCCGGCCCGATCGAGGTTCGGGTCAACGACAGCGCCGGCACCGCGGAGGTCTACCAGGCCGGTACCGGTACGTGAATTGCACTCGGATGCCGCACTCGTCCTCCACGTGCCGTGAGTGCCCGACAACGCAACGCTCTGCTGTCAGTCATCCGGGTCGCGAGCGCGGAACTCCGCCGAGCCCAGGCACGCGGCGGCACGACGCGTCCAACCGGCCGGCGACCGATGGGGCCGCACGTTCCCGCGCATCGCGCCGTAAGCTTGAGCGGCCCCCTCATCCAAGAAGCAGGAGAACGCATGACGAGCACGCTGCCCGCGCGGACCCGGACGTTGGCGGAGGGCGACTACCGCGTAGCGGATCTGTCGCTGGCCGCCTTCGGGCGCAAGGAGATCCGTCTGGCCGAGCACGAGATGCCGGGCCTGATGGCCCTGCGTCAGGAGTTCGCCGACGCAAAGCCGCTGCGCGGCGCGCGAATCACTGGTTCGCTGCACATGACCATCCAGACCGCGGTGCTGATCGAGACGCTGGTGGCGCTGGGCGCCGAGGTGCGCTGGGCGTCCTGCAACATCTTCTCGACCCAGGACCACGCGGCTGCGGCCACCGTTGTCGGCCCCACCGGCACGGTCGACGAGCCGGCCGGCGTGCCGGTGTACGCCTGGAAGGGCGAGAGCCTCGAGGAGTACTGGTGGTGCACCGAGCAGGTGCTGCTGTGGCCCGATGGCGGTGGCCCCAACATGATCCTGGACGACGGCGGTGACGCCACGCTGCTGGTGCACAAGGGCGCCGAGTTCGAGGGCGCGGGTGCGGTGCCGGCGCTTGTCGACAGTGACAGCGAGGAGTACGCGGTCATCCTCGAGGTGCTGCGGCGCTCCCTCGCGGAGGACTCCGAGCGCTGGACCCGCGTCGCCGACGGCATCAAGGGCGTGACCGAGGAGACCACCACGGGCGTGCACCGCCTCTACGAGATGCACACGAGCGGTGCGCTGCTCTTTCCCGCGATCAACGTCAACGACTCGGTCACCAAGTCGAAGTTCGACAACAAGTACGGCTGCCGGCACTCGTTGATCGACGGCATCAACCGGGCGACCGACGTGCTGATCGGCGGCAAGGTCGCAGTGGTGTGCGGCTACGGCGACGTTGGCAAGGGCTGTGCGGAGTCGCTGCGCGGCCAGGGCGCCCGGGTCATCGTGACGGAGGTCGACCCGATCTGCGCGCTGCAGGCGGCGATGGACGGTTACCAGGTCACCACCCTTGACGACGTGGTGGAGACGGCCGACATCTTCATCACGGCGACGGGCTGCTACGACGTCATCACGGCGGAGCACATGGCCCGGATGAAGCACCAGGCCATCGTCGGCAACATCGGCCACTTCGACAACGAGATCGACATGGCCGGCCTCGCCAAGACCCCCGGCGTGGAGAAGATCAACATCAAGCCGCAGGTGGACGAGTGGCGCTTCGCTGACGGGCACACCATCCTCGTGCTCTCCGAGGGTCGGCTGCTCAACCTGGGCAACGCCACCGGCCACCCCAGCTTCGTGATGTCCAACTCCTTCACCAACCAGGTGATGGCGCAGATCGAGCTGTTCACCAAGGAGTCGGAGTACCCGGTGGGCGTCTACACGCTGCCGAAGCACCTCGACGAGAAGGTGGCCCGACTGCACCTCGGCGCGCTCGGTGTGAAGCTCACCGAGCTGTCCAAGCAGCAGGCTGATTACCTCGGCGTGCCGGTGGAGGGCCCGTACAAGCCGGAGCTCTACCGGTACTGACCCGCAGCGCGATCACTGCTCTCGCAGCAGTGTGTTCGGAGCTCCAGGACTGCTCAGCTTCATGACTACAGGGCCGGGGCGGCTGAATTCGAGCCGCCCCGGCCCTGTGGCTTGAGGCATGCGGCTGGTTCACAACGGGGGCCGGGACTGCTGCGGCCCAGCCGATGCTCGGGCTGAGCCAACGTCGGATCCGGTTGGCGCGGGCCCGGCGGCTCGGCCCCAGCGGCAAGGCCCCGGCGGCGCGGCCCCAGCGGCGCGGCCCCGGCGGCAAGGCCCCGGCGGCGCGGCCCCAGCGGCGGGCCGCGGCGGCTCGGTCCCAGCGGCGGAGTCCGGCGGCGGAGTCCCGGCGGCAGGCACCGGCGGCGGGCCCCAGCGGCGGAGACGATTGGGAGATGCGCGGCTTACCGGCGCGTCCGGCGGCTGGTCGGTTATGCCCAGCATGTACGACATTTCAGAACAGAACCCGCCCTCGTGACGGCGATTTACCACCCGTTCGGGGACAAAGTCTGTCCCTTGACCCGATATGCATGGGGCAGTTGAGGTCCCTGCATAACGGGACAGTCACGAAACATGCCTCCCCCTTTGCAGGTGGGCCCGGCCGTCGTTTGCTTTAGGCACTACGACGCAGCCCGGCGAGCGTTCGAGCCCACCACGGTGGGCCTCCTTTGATGCGCCGGTTGCGGTAGCTGACCTGGAGGAAACATGCTTATTCGATCAAGGCGGTTCCGCGGCCTTGTCGTGCTTGCCGGAGCGTCGGTGCTCGCCGTTGCCGGCTGTGGCGGCGGCAGTGACGAGCCCGCCGACAAGTCGACCGCCGCGGCGGCTGGCTTCGAGGCGTGCAAGGACCAGCCCAACGAGTGCAACAAGGGCGGGACCAAACCCGGTGGCCAGATCGTCTATGTCCAGGAGCAGGACATCGCGACCTGGAACACGCCCAGCTCGGACGGTGGCCATTACGGCACCGTCGTGATGATGAACGGCGTGCTCCCGAGCGTCTACATCCCCGCGCCGGACCTGCTGCCCAAGCTCAACACCGACCTGATCGTGGACGAGCCGAAGGTCACCAACGAGAGCCCGCAGACGGTGGTGTACAAGATCCGTCCGGAGGCGGTCTGGAGCGACGGCACACCGATCTCGGCCGACGACTTCATCTACCAGTTCAAGACGCGCAACACGAAGGACTGCCCGAAGTGCGCCACGTCCAGCAGCACCGGCTACGACACGATGGCGAGCGTGGTCGGCTCCGACGGCGGTAAGACCGTGACCGTGACCTGGCAGCCGGGCAAGCCGTACAGCGACTGGCGGAACGCGTTCGACGCGCTCTACCCGGCGCATATCGCGAAGGCGGCCGGCGGCGTGGACACCCCGGAGGGTCTGGCCGCGTCGTGGGACGCGTTCGGCAAGACCGTTCCCAAGTGGTCCGGTGGGCCGTACCAGATCGAAAGCTACGCCGAGGGCCAGCAGCTGATCCAGGTGCCGAACCCGAAGTGGTACGGCAAAACGAAGCCCGCGCTCGAGAAGGTCATCTACAAGATCGTCACGGACCAGTCGTCGTTCGTCCCTGCGTTGCAGAACAACGAGGTGCAGGCCGGCGAGCCGATCCCGAACGTCGACATGGTCAACCAGATCAAGCAGATGGCAGACGTGAACAGCCGGGTCAGCGGTGGTCTCAGCTACGAGCACATCGACCTCAACCTGCAGAACAAGTTCCTGGCCGACAAGCCGCTGCGCGAGGCGATCTTCCGGGTGATCAACGTGCAGGGCATCATCGACCGGACCGTGGGTCAGTTCTACACCGAGGCGAAGCCGCTCTACAGCCACAACTTCATGCCCGCGAGCAAGTACTTCAAGGACACCGTCTCCGCCACCGGCGCCGGTAAGGGTGAGGTCGACGCGGCCAAGAAGGTGCTCACCGACGCCGGCTACACCGGCGTCGGCACGGACCTGAAGACGAAGACCGGTGACGACGTACCGGCGCTGCGGATGCGGCACACCGTGGGCAACGTCAACCGGGCGGCCACCGCCGAGCTGGTGCAGCGCTACGTCAAGGAACTGGGCATCGACGTCACGATCCAGACGACCGAGGACCTCAGCACCACCCTGGACACCGGCGACTTCGACCTGATCGTCTTCGCCTGGGTCAACTCGCCGTACTTCCTCTCCGGCGCCGACCAGATCTGGGCGACCGCCAGTGAGAGCAACTTCGGCAAATGGAGCAATCCCGAGGCCGAGGCTCTGCTCAAGGAGGCGGTGCAGCAGATGGACCAGCAGAAGGGCGCCGACCTGCTGAACCGGGCCGACGAGCTGCTGTCGAAGGACTTCTACTCGCTGCCGCTCTTCCAGCGGCCGACGTTCATGGTGGTCAAGAAGGACTACGCCAACATCCGTCCGAACACGACCTCGACGGGCCCCACCTACAACATCCACGAGTGGGGCATGAGGGCGACCACACAGTAGGGTCCCCTGCATATATCGGTGGTGGACCCGGGCCCGGGTCCGTGGTCCTGGGTTCTTGGTCCGGGGTCCGGGGTCCGGGGTCCGGGGTCCGGGGTTCCGCCACCGTAGTACCGCACCGTTGAGCGGAGACGACACATGTTGGGGTACACGGTTCGCCGGCTGCTGGCCGGCATTCCGGTGCTCATCGCCGCGTCCGCGCTGGTCTACTTCCTGGTCGCGATCGCCGGAAACCCGCTGGAGCCGTTGCTGCTGCGCAGCCCTCCGGCGCCGCCGGCAACGATCGCGCTGGTCTCGGAGCGGCTGAACCTCGACGTCCCGGTGTGGCAGCGTTATCTGGAGTGGCTGTGGGGCGTGGTGAGCCGCGGCGACTTCGGCCCGTCCGTGCAGGAGAACTACGACATCGGCGCCAACCTGCGCGACCGCGGGATCGTGACCCTGCGCCTGGTCTCCGTCGCGATGCTGCTGGCCCTGATCTTCGCGGTGATCAACGGCGTGATCAGTGCCGTGAAGCAGTACTCCCCGTTCGACTACTCGGTGACCTTCACCGGCTTCCTCTTCCTGGCGATGCCGTCGTTCTGGCTGGCGCTGGTCCTCAAGCACCTGGCCGTCGAGTACAACATCGGCACCGGCAACACCACGTTCTTCACCATCGGTGAGGCGTCCCCGGACACCAGCGGCTTCAGCACCTGGGAGAAGTTCACCGACATCGCCGGGCACATGGTCCTGCCGACCACGGCACTCGCGCTGATCTCGTACGCCGCGTGGAGCCGGTTCCAGCGTGCCGCGATGCTGGAGGTGCTCAACAGCGACTACGTGCGCCTGGCCCGCGCCAAAGGCCTGCGCTGGGGCCGGGTGCTGACCAGGCACGCACTGCGTACCGCCCTCATCCCGCTCACCACGGTGACGGCGCTGGACGTGGCGGCTGTGCTGGGCGGCGCCGTCGTCACCGAGACGGTCTTCAACTGGAACGGGCTCGGGCGGATGTTCATCCGGGGCATCCAGTTGCAGGACACCAACGCCGTCGCCGCGTGGCTGCTGCTGGCCGGCTTCGTGGTCGTGGCGTTCAACATCATCGCGGATCTGCTCTACGCGGTGCTCGATCCGAGGATCCGGTATGAGTGAGATGAGCCCGGTCCACGTCGGTGCGGTGACCGAGCCGGGCACCGGCCCGACCCAGCGTGTCGGGCCGGATCGCGAGTTCACCGTTCGTGAGCGCAGCCAGACCCGCATGGTGCTGAGTCGGTTCTTCCGGCACCGGCTCGCCGTGGCGAGTCTCGTGGTCCTGGGACTGATCGTGGTGTTCGCGTTCGTGGGGCCGCTGCTGTGGACGTACGACCATCTCGACATCACCGATGACCTGTCACATCCGCCGTCCGGCCGGCATCCGTTCGGCACCGACTCCGTCGGGCACGACACGATGGCGCAGGTGATGCGCGGCATCCAGCAGTCCATCAAGATCGCGCTGTCGGTGGCGCTCATCTCGACCGTGATCGGCTCGATCTTCGGGGCGGTCGCCGGCTACTACCGGGGTCGTGCCGACACCGTGATGATGCGCGTGGTGGACATCCTGTTGACGATCCCGGTCATCGCACTGGCCGCGGCCCTGGGCTTCCTGGGCTTCTCATCGGGGAACTGGTGGGCGATCGCCGTCGTCCTCGGGGCGCTGGGTTGGCCGTACGTCTCCAGGGTCGTGCGTGGTGTCGTGCTGTCCCTGCGCGAGCAGGAGTTCGTGGAGGCCGCCCGGGCGCTCGGTGCCAGCGACGCGCGGATCATCATGCGACATCTGCTGCCGAACGCAGTCGGGCCGATCATCGTGGTCGCCACGATCTACGTCGCGGCCGCGATCCTCTCCGAGACTGCCCTGTCGTTCCTCGGATTCGGTGTCCGGGCGCCGGACACCTCGCTGGGCCTGATGGTGACCCTCGCCAAGGATGCCCTGCAGACCCGGCCGTGGCTGTTCTACCTGCCCGGCATCTTCATCATCCTGATCGCCTTGACGATCAACTTCATCGGGGACGGTCTGCGCGACGCATTCGACCCTCGACAGACGAGGGTGCGCCAGTGACCACAGCCGGCCCCGACCGGGCCCCCGTCCCGGGTGCCTTCGGTTCTGCCCCGGGTGCCTTCGGTTCTGCCCCCGGTGCTTTCGCTTCCGCCGCCCGGGACGCTGGGGGCCCCGAGATTCTGCTCGACGTCGCCGATCTCACCGTCGGCTTCGCCACCGAGGACGGCATCGTCCAGGCCGTGCGTGGGGTCTCGTACCAGTTGCGCCGCGGCGACTCACTCGGGATCGTCGGCGAATCCGGCTCAGGCAAGTCGGTGACTTCGCTGGCCATCATGGGCCTGCTGCCCAAGACCGCCCGGATCGCCGGGTCGGTCAGGTTCAGCGGCGAGGAGCTGCTGCACCGCTCGGACGACTCGATGAGCCAGGTCCGTGGCAACAAGATCGCGATGATCTTCCAGGACCCGCTCACGTCGCTGAATCCCGTGTACACCATCGGTTTTCAGATCATCGAGACGGTGCAGGCGCACAACGACGTGTCCAAGGCCGAAGCCCGCAACCGGGCGATCGAGTTACTGGGGGTGGTGGGCATCCCGCACCCCAACCAGCGGGTGGACAGCTACCCCCACGAATTGTCCGGCGGCATGCGCCAGCGCGTGGTGATCGCCATAGCCATGGCGAACAACCCGGACGTGATCATCGCTGACGAGCCCACGACGGCCCTCGACGTGACGGTGCAGGCGCAGGTCCTGGAGGCGCTGGAGGCCGCCCGCGCGGAGACCGGCGCCGCGTTGGTGCTGATCACCCATGACCTGGGCGTGATCGCCGGGCACGCGGAGCGGATCTGCGTGATGTACGCCGGCAAGCTGGTCGAGAAGGGCTCCGTCGAGGACGTGTTCTACCGCCCGCGGATGCCGTACACCCTGGGTCTGCTGGGCAGTCTCCCGCGCCTGGACCGCGCCGGCCACGGTCGGCTCACCCCCATCCTGGGTTCGCCGCCGTCCCTGGTGAATCTCCCTCCCGGCTGCCCCTTCACACCCAGATGCCCGATGGCGCAGCCGGTCTGCGATGAGCAGGAGCCCGGGCTGTACGTGACCGACGGGCCGGAGCACCGGGCCGCCTGCCACTTCCACGGCCAGCTCGTCGGTCTGAGTTCCGACCAGCTGTTCCGCCCGACCTCCGTGGACGCTGTACTCCCCGAGGACCTCGAGGTCGCCGGACCGGGCGCGGCCACCGCCGTCCCGGCTGCCGCACCGGCCGCCCCGCCCGCCGCCCCTGAGGCGGCGCCGGCCGCCTCTGCTGCGGCGCCGGCCGCCTCCGCTGCGGCGCCGGCCGCTGCACCCGCCGCCCCGGCCGCCGCACCCAACGAGGAGGCGCTGTGACGACGGTCGACGCGGGGCTCCCCGGCGGCGCAGCGCACGGACCCGCCGACGCGGTCACCCCGGTGCTCTCCGTCCGCAACCTGGTCAAGCATTTTCCGGTGCGGTCGCGCGGCATCATCCGCCGGCAGATCGGTGACGTGCACGCGGTCTGTGACGTCTCCTTCGACATCGCCGAGCGGGAGACACTCGGGCTGGTCGGGGAGTCGGGTTGCGGCAAGTCCACCACCGCGCGGCTGCTGCTGAAGCTGATCCCGGCCACGTCGGGTTCGGTGTACTACGACGGCAGAGACCTGACCCGGCTCTCCCGGCGGCAGATGCAGCCGGTGCGGCGTGACCTGCAGATCGTGTTCCAGGATCCGTTTGCTTCGCTTGATCCGCGGATGACGGTCTTCGAGGTGATCGCCGAACCGCTGCGCATCCACGGGCTGTTCCGCGACGGTGGTCGGCAGAAGGTTCGGGACCTGCTCAAGACGGTCGGGCTCAATCCCGAGCACGGCAACCGGTACCCGCACGAGTTCTCCGGCGGCCAGCGCCAGCGCATCGGTGTGGCGCGCGCCCTCGCCCTGCGCCCCCGCGTGCTCGTACTGGACGAGCCGGTCTCTGCTCTCGACGTCTCGATCCAGGCCGGCGTGATCAATCTGCTGGAGGACCTGCAGGAGGAGTTCGGGCTCGCCTACCTCTTCGTATCGCACGACCTTTCGGTGGTACGCCACATCGCCGACCGGGTCGCGGTGATGTACCTGGGCCGGATCGTGGAGCTGGCACCCGTGGAGGAGCTGTTCACCAGGGCGGCGCACCCGTACACCCAGGCCTTGATCTCCGCGATCCCGCTGCCCGACCCGCGCAAGGAGCGCAGCCGCCAGCGGATCCTGCTGGCCGGTGACGTGCCCAGTCCGGTCGACCCGCCGAGTGGGTGTCGATTCCGGTCACGTTGCCCGAAGTTCGCGACTGTGCTGTCGGAGGCTGAGCGCAGCAGATGCATCGACGAGGTCCCGGCGCTGGTGGACCGTGGACAGGGGCACCAAGCCGCGTGCCACTACGCCGAGGCGATGACACTGGTGTGAGCTTGACGCCGGTGTGAGCTGGCGCTGGCGCTGGCGCTGAGGTGAGCCTGCGCTGCTGTGCGGCTATGACGGCGGCGGCGCCGGAGCGGCGGGCGTCGCCGGCCCCCACGCGGTAGCTGTCGCCGCACTCGCCGCCGGTGTCGCGGTGGTAGGCGTCGCAGGCTGGGTGAGCGCCGTGGGGGTGCCCAGGCTGGGCCAGACGGCCGCCGCCGCGACACGGGTCACCGCGAGACGCCGGGCGGCCCGCCGGTGCCGTTCGGCGATCACGGCGGCCAGATAGACCCATCCGGGTACGCCGGGTGGCGGTGGCGGAGTGGTCTGCCGGGTGACCTGGGTGGCGAGTTCCAAACCGAGCTGGCTGCGTGCCGGCTCGGAGATCTGCCGGTTGCGCGCCAGGAAATGCCGTACGGCGAGCGCCAACTGGTCGTCGAGCTGCGTCAGGTCGAGGAGCGCAGCCCAGCCGGCCAGGTGCGGAGGCATCGCGGGAACCCAGCCCCAGGACGCCGGCGTCCGCTCGTGGATGACGATCGTTCCCGCCGCGAGGTCACCGAGCCGCTTGCCCACCGGGTTTGCCAGCATGGTCGCCAGGCTGGCCCCCCAGGTGACGAGTGGCATCACCAGCCCTGGCCACTCCAGTGCGACGCCGACGAGACTGCGGGTGAGCGCGTGCCGGAAGCGGATCGGGCCGCCGTCGTCGCGGACGACCCGCAGGCCCAGCACGAGCTTGCCAACGGTCCGCCCACGCAGCAGCGACTCGCACAGCACCGGGTACCCGATGAAGACGATCACGAGCACCACGATCAGCCCGCCCTGCAGCAGCGCCGCATCGGCGAGCCCGGTGAAGGCAAATGCGCTCAACCCGATCAGGATGAGCACTACCAACCCGACGGCGATGACAATCTCGACGAGGATGTCGATCAGCAGTGCCAGCACGCGGGAGCCCACCCGGGCGAACCGGACGTCTAGCTCGACGGCCTCGCCGCTGACCAACCGCTCCCCGGGCACGGCGATGTCGCGGTCGGCCACGCGCGCGCTGCTCACGCCGACCAGTGAACACTATTCGGGACGATGCGGTGTGCCCCAACCCGCTACGCTGCCCTCCAGGCGGCCGATGGCGGCCGGAGGCTGATGGGGTGCCGCTGGCGGCCGGAGGCCGATGGCGGCCGGGGGCCGATGGGTGCCGCTGGGCACCGCACCCGAGCGGCTGGGAGCCACGGTGGACCTCGACGCGTACGTCGCCGAACATGCCGGCGAATGGCGCCGTCTGGACCGGTTGTCCCGCCGTCGCAGACTCTCCGCCGCGGAGACCGATGAGCTGATCGCGCTGTACCAGCGAACGGCCACCCATCTCTCGGTCGTGCGGAGCCGGTCGCCCGATCCGTCACTGGTCGCCAGCCTCTCCCGGATCGTGCTGGCCGCTCGGTCCGCGATCACCGGCAGCCCGGCGTTCTCCTGGCGCGTCGTGGGTGACTTTTTCACCACCACGTTCCCGCTGGCCGTCTACCGGGGTTGGCGCTGGTGGTCGGCGGTCGCCGTCAGCTTCAGTGCCATCGCCTTCGCGATCATGTTCTACGTGGCGGCCAATCCCGACGTGGCCTTGCTGTTCCTGCCGCCCGACCAGATCGACGCCATCGTCGGCAACGACTTCGTGGCGTACTACAGCACGTACCAGGCGCAGAATTTCGCCTTCCTGGTCTGGACCAACAATGCGTTCCTGAGTGCCCGATGCCTGGCAGCGGGGGTGTTGATCATCCCGGTGCTGTACCTGCTGTGGCAGAACGCGTTCAACGTCGGCCTGATCGGCGGCGTGATGATCGGCAACGGCGAGGCCGGCGTGTTCTTCTCCTACATCACGCCGCACGGCCTGCTCGAACTCACCGCCGTGTACGTCGCCGCCGGCTTCGGGCTCCGGATCGGGTGGGCCTGGATCTCGCCGGGTCGCCACCGCACCAGGGGCAGAGCCCTCGCCGAGACCGCGCGGGAGGGCATGATCGTGGCGCTGGGCCTGGTGGTGGTGCTGTTCATCAGCGGCCTGCTGGAAGGGTTCCTGACGCCGTCGCCACTGCCCGCCGTGCTCCGGGTCGGGTTCGGCGCGCTGGTCTGGCTCGCGTTTCTGGCCTACGTGATACTTGCCGGCGGGAGTGCGGCCCAGCGAGGCGCCAGCGCCGATCTCGACGAATCGCTGCGGGGCAGCGAGGTCCCGGCGGGGTGACTCGGGCCGGTCCCGTCCGGCCCGGTGACAGATAGGCCGGACGGCATAGAGACATGGAGGCGGTTTCTTGACAAGCTTCCTCCTATGACCCTGATCTTCCACTCGGTCGCGGTGAGCGACGTCGGACTGGTCCGGACGAACAACGAGGACTCGGCACACGCCGGGCGGTGGCTGGTCGCGGTGGCTGACGGCATTGGCGGAGCGCCGGCCGGCGAGTTGGCCAGTGATCTCGCCATCCAGGCGTTGCTTGCCCTCGACCACCCGGCGGAAGGCCTGGATCCCCTGGTGCCGCTGTGCACCGCGGTGGAGAACGGCAACGGGATGATCCGGCAGATGGCTGGAGCGGACCGGTCCAATGAGGGCATGGGTACGACCGTGACGGCGCTGCTGCTGTGGGGTGACCAGCTCGCGCTGGTACACGCCGGCGACTCCCGGTGCTACCTTTCGCGCGCAGGTACGTTCAGCCAGGTCACCCGGGACGACACCTTCGTGCAGGGACTCGTCGACAACGGAGTACTGAGCCCGGACGAGGTGCGCCGGCACCCGCAGCGCTCGCTGGTCACCAAGGCGGTGCAGGGTGAGGATCTGGTGCCCACGGCGATGCTGCTGACCGCCGCTCCGGGCGACCGCTTCCTGCTCTGCAGTGACGGGCTCTCCGACGTCGTTCCCGACGAGACGCTGGCCGACATGTTGCGGTCCTACCCGCAGCTGGACGCGTGCGCCGAAGGGCTGGTCAAGCTGGCGCTGCAGGGCGGCGGGCCGGACAACATCACCGTGGTACTCGCCGACGTGGTAGCCGCCGCCTAGGCCGGTTGGGCAGCCCGGCGGTGGGCGTGCCGGCGGTGGGCGTGCCGGCGGTGGGCGTGGTGGTTTTCTGGTGCTTGGATCTGTCATTGGCGGCGGTGGTACTGGTTTCGTTGAGGTCGCTGTTGGGGGTCGAGGTGCAGGGGCGGCGTGAATTCCGGTTTGCCGTCGCGGGGATTGATTTGGACGGTCCAGTCGCTGTGGTGGATGAGTCGGTGGTGATGTCCGCAAAGAAGGACGGCGTTGTCGAGGTTGGTGGGTCCGCCGTTTGCCCAGTGAGTGATGTGGTGTCCCTCGCACCACCTGGGCGGTCGATCGCAGGCTGGGAATGAGCAGCCGTTGTCCCGCAGGATCAAGGCGCGACGCAGGGTGCCGGTGATGAGGCGTCGTTGTCTGCCGAGGTCGAGAATCTGTCCGGTGCCGTTGAGGACGGCGGGGATGATCGCGGCGTCGCAGGCGAGGCGCCGGGCCGTGGTAGCGCTCAGGGTCGCGCCGTCGTCGAGGGTCGCGGCGCCGATATCGCGGCGCAGCGCGTCAAGGTTGAGGGTGACGACGAGGTGGGGGCGTTGCCCACCGTGCTCGGGCAGGTCCGTACTCGCGGTGGCGAGGCGACACACCTCGACGAAGGCGTCTGCGCGGCGTTGTCCTGCCATCGGTGCGTCGCGCCCTTCCCCCACCGTCACGGCCGGACCCGGGGCCAATCCAGCCCTGCCGGTGGCGTCGGTCGGGTCGGCGTCGGTCGGGTCGGCGTCGGTTGGGGTGGTTCCGTGTGGGTTGGCGCCGGCTGGCGTGGTGCCGGGTGGGTGGCTGCGGGGAGCGCAGAGCGGGTCGAGCGCGGCTCGCACGATCGCGGCGGCCTCGCGGTGCAGCCATCCGGTGAGACGGACCTGACTCGTGCCGGGCACGTCGGTCAGGTACAGACACCGATCGCGGTACGCCCGACGTTCTGCGCGTTCCAACGCGGCCAGTTCCCGCGCCTGTGCCCCCTCCGGGTCGACGACCTCGTAGACCCGCTGCCCGAGGATCCCCAACTCTCGCGGCCCGAAGACGCCCGCCTGCTCCACGAGGTGCGCCTCCCCGGCAGCCCGGAGCTGGACCGGGAGGTCCGCCACGCTCGCCGCGATGACCTGCGCCTGCTCAACGTTGACCTCGCCATCGGCCAGTGCCCGCGCGGTCCCGGGCAGTTGTGCGTCCAAGGCCTTCGCCAACCCGGTGAGTTGGCGAGCCGCCCCACCCGACATCCGGTACCGATCGCGCAGCCACGCCGTCGTCCCCGCCGCCCCAGCCCCCAACGCCACCCCGCGCCCATCAATCTCACGCACCAACGACAACCGCACCGCCGACAGCCGCCGCAACGCAATATCCACCGCGTCCA
This sequence comes from Micromonosporaceae bacterium, assembly GCA_035296325.1. Taxonomy (GTDB): domain Bacteria; phylum Actinomycetota; class Actinomycetes; order Mycobacteriales; family Micromonosporaceae; genus DATHBD01. Next base: position 256,148 of record DATHBD010000032.1, read on the forward strand.
AGCTCTCCACCAGCGCCGCGTCCGGCAACGTCCACACCGACGCCGACCGGCACGCACCGACCGCCCGGTCCAGCACCGCCAACGCCGCCTCCACATCCACAACGTAGCGACGACCTACGACATTTTCTCGTACACGTGTACGAATACTTCCGTCGTGGCGCGGGGCGAGGCCAGCCTGGGTGACTGTCCAGGTAGCTGGCGGAGATTGTCGGCGGCATCAGCGGTGGTGGTCTATTGGCGGTCTATTGGTCGTTGGACGGGAGGGTTGCGGCGCCGTTGCGCCGTCCGATTCCTGGGGGGATCCGGGCCGCGCGGGTGAAGAGGTGAGGGGGCGTGACAGTCTGACCTGGCCTTGGCCAGACGGCATGCCGGTTGCGGTGATCATGCTGGTTGCGGTGATCACGTGTCTGGCGATGACGGTGCGGCGCAAGCCAGCGCTCATCGGCTCAGGCGGTCGATTGCGCCGGTGGCGGAAGAGAGGTAAGCCGGCGGTATCGGCATGCCGCGCGACAGCATCCAATGCACCCGGCTCGTGGCCGTCAGAGCCAAGGTTATGTCGTACCCGCGACGGACGTCTGCTGGATCGAACCGACCCCCTAACCCGTCAAGGTAGGCATCGAGGAGATCCTCACCGGTGCTCAGCGCGAGATGAGCGAGGTCGGATCCGAGTGGGCCCGCGCTGAGCGTTCCCCAGTCCAGCACGGTCGTGGTGTCTTGACCTGCGATGAGGTTGCGAACGTGGAAGTCGCCGTGACACACCACGACCGGAACGGACTCCACGACGGACAGGAGGGCATCGCGGCGCTCCCACACCCCGCGCAGCGGCTCGGGCGCATCGATACCCGACCAGTTGAGCGAACTGACCGCGACGCGCTGCGCGAGCTGATGACCACCCAACCAGGACACAGCCGGAAGGGGGGTCGTGGCCTGCCAGGCCCCGAGTCGGTTCGCGGCGGTAGCGGCGGACTCAGCCGGCCCGGTGACGTCTTCCAGGTAGACCGCGTCGTCGATGACTCCGAAGCAGCGTGGAGCGGTGAGATGCGGTCCTGACGGGACTGCCTTCGTCGCGTATGCCAGAAGCTCCCGCCGCCAGTACGCCCAGTGTGTCTGCTTACGTGCGGCCGCCGCATGCGCCCCACTGGTGAGGGGTCGGAACGTCTTGCGGACCATCGTGAAAGGAAGCTCCCGCGCGCCCGTTCGGACGCGGCCAGCGAGTCGTGCGACTTCGGCCGTCGCCGCACCGGTGCTCCCGACGATCGGCGACGCGACGCAGTCCAGCAGTTCGGCGTCACCCGGCTCTGCCCCGGCGGCGACCGCCGCGGCGTGAAGGATATTCCGCACGCGGCGACGATATTCGACGCCATCTCCGCGGGCGAACCGTTCACCGGTGGGTGCAACGGCATCTCATCTTCCGCATAGAGCGCGGATGGCGTTCGGGCGCGGTGTTGCGACTGCCTGGTCCTCACCCGCCGGGGAGAGTGGTGACCGACGTGAACGTCGGGGTGCTGCATATGTCGTGGTGGACCCCTTCGTACATCACGGCAGAGCGGGTGAAGCGACCGCCGAACAGCAGCGATACGCACTGGTCGGGACACCTGTCGTACTCCCTGGCTAGGCTCCGCGTCTATGGATGAACTTGGCTACTACCGGCGGCACAGCCGGTTGACTGACCCAGGATCCCAGCGGCACCTCTTCGACGGCCTGCCGGCAGATGTTGCGGCCATGGCGGAGGTGATCGGCGGAGTGCTGATTCACCGCGACTGGACCGGGCGGTTCGGGTTCACCTTGCCGGAGCAGCGCCGTGTGGAGGCGAACACCCGATACGTCGAGGCGATGCTCACCTCCCTCGGCACGCTGGACGAGCGCGGTCCCGAGCATCGCTTCGCCGGCACCTGCCGCGACTTCGCCGTCCTGCTCTGCGCGATGCTGCGGGAGGCGGGCAGCCCGGCACGGGCACGCGCCGGCTTCGCGGGGTACTTCATCGACGGCTTCTTCGACGACCACTGGGTGGTCGAGGTCTGGACCGACGACCGCGGGTGGCACCTGGTCGACGCGCAGATCGCCAGCGCCCCCGCGGGCACCTACACCGACGCCGACATCGACCCACTGAACGTGCCCCGCGATGCGTTCCTCGTCGGCGGCCAGGCATGGCAGGAATGCCGGACCGGGCGCCGTGATCTGAACCGCATCGGGACCAGCGCGGCAGGATTGACCGGCATGTGGGAGGTCCAGGGCAACGTGATCCGCGACCTCGCCGCCCTCAACCGTGTCGAGACGCTTCCCTGGGACGACTGGGGCCTCATTCCAGTCCACTACGACCAGCTGGACCCCGCCGACGTCAAACTGCTCGATGACATCGCAGTCGTCAGCGCGGCCGGTGGTCCTCCGCAGCAAGCCGCCGACGCCTACCGCAGCGATCCCCGCCTCCCCGTCCCGTCCGCGCTCGCCGACGGCGTCCGCGCGCAATAGCGTCCGGGCAAACGGCGGCAGGCGGCGGCGGGCGAACGGCGGCGGGCGAACGGCGGCGGGCGGCGGCGGCAGGATTACAGGCGGCCGGACGCCTTCATGGCCAGGTAGGCGTCGGCGACCCGGGAGGCGAACACGTCCGCCGGCGCGTCGATGACCTCGACGCCGTACCGGGCCAGCGCGGCGCGGACCCGGTCCCGTTCGATGAGCGCCTGCTGTGCGGCGGCGGACCGGTAGACGTCGGACGCGGTGACCGGCCGGGGCTCGTCCGCCGGATCCACGCCCGGTCGGACGGGTTGCAGCGCCGTCATGGCGGCCAGTGCCGGGTCGTGCACGGCGGCCACCACCACCTTGTGTCGGGCGGCGAGTACGGGCAGCACCGGCAGCAGCCCTTCCCCGAGCGCGCCCGGTTCGAGGGCGGTGAAGAGTACGACCAGTGCGCGCTTGCGCTCGCGGCGCAGTACCTCGCCGGCGACCAGCCCGAAGTCCGTCTCGACCAGCGCGGGGAACAGCGGCGCCATCGCGTTGACCAGGCGCCAGAGGAGCGTGCGTTTACCCACGTTGGTGACGGACGCGCGCACCTTGGTGTCGATGGCGAGCAGGTCGACCCGGTCGTCGGCCCGCGACGCGAGTACGGCCAGCAGCAGGGCGGCGTCCATCGAGGCGTCCAGCCGCGGCTCGTTGCCGATGCGTGCGGCCGATGTGCGACCGGTGTCGAGGACGCACAGCACGCGCCGGTCGCGCTCCGGACGCCAGGTACGCACGACCACGTCGGAGCGCCGGGCGCTGGCCCGCCAGTCGATGGACCGCACGTCGTCACCGACCACGTACTCGCGCAGCGTGTCGAACTCGGTGCCCTGACCGCGGCCACGGGTCACCACCGAACCGTCGAGTACGCGCAGCCGGGCCATCTTCTCGGGCAGGTGCCGCCGCGCGGCAAACGGCGGGTAGACCCGCAGATTCCACGCCGGGGTGGCGGCGTCGGCGGCGCGCCTGCGGAGCTGGCGGTACCCGCAGCCCAGCGGCCCGTAGGAGCGAAGACTGATCCGCACCGCCGGCCGGTCGCCCCGCCGGGTCGGCCGCAGGTGGGTCTCCACGGTGGTCGAGGCGCCGGCGTCGAGGTCGACGTCGACGGAGTACGGCTCCGCCCCGGCCGACGGCACCCACGCGTCCCGGATCTCCCCACGCAGTGGCCGCGCCGAACCGTTGCGGACGGTGAGCCGCACGGTCGCGGGGTCGCCGAGCCAGATCGCCCGGTCGCCCTCTCTGGTGTATGTCACGTCCCCCGGCGCGGCTGCCAGCGCAATGTCGAGAAGAGACACCAGCAGGACCAGTGCCAGCCACCCGGCGCCGATCAGCCACGGCACGCTCCCGCCGAGCGCAGTCCCGGCCGTGGCGACGAAGATCGCCCCCGCGACCAGAAGTACCGCCGGCCGCGCTGTGATCATCTTGGCGTCGGCACGGTGGCGAGCACAGCGTCGAGTACGGCGTCCGCGGTGACCCCTTCCAGTTCGGCCTCCGGCCGTACCCGGACCCGGTGCCGCAGCGCCGGCCGGGCCAGCGCCTTCACGTCGTCCGGCGTGAGGTACTCCCGGCCGGTCAGCCAGGCCCAGGCCTTCGCGGAGTTGAGCAGCGCGGTCGCGCCGCGCGGAGAGGCGCCCAGCTCGAGGGAGGGCGAGACCCGGGTGGCGCGGCACAGATCCACCACGTAGGCGAGCACCGCGTCGGCCACTGCGACGCGCTGCACCGCCGCCCGGCCGGCGGCCAGGTCGGCGGCGTTGGCGACGGGGCGGACTCCCGCGGCGGCCAGGTTCCTCGGATCGAACCCCTGGTGGTGCGCCTGAAGCACGCGCAGCTCGTCCTCCCGGTTGGGCAGCGGCACGGTCAGCTTGAGCAGAAACCGGTCCAGTTGGGCCTCCGGCAGCGGGTACGTCCCCTCGTACTCGATCGGGTTCTGCGTTGCCGCTACCACGAACGGCTCGGGCAACGGCCGGGCCTCTCCCTCGACCGAGACCTGCCGCTCCTCCATCACCTCGAGCAGTGCCGCCTGGGTCTTCGGAGGGGTGCGGTTGATCTCGTCGGCCAGCAGGAGGTTGGTGAAGACCGGCCCCTCCCGGAACTGGAACGCCGCCGTACGGGCATCGAAGATCAGCGAACCGGTCACGTCACCCGGCATCAGGTCGGGGGTGAACTGCACCCGCTTCGTGTCCAGCTCCAACGTCGCTGCGAGGGTGCGGATGAGCAGGGTCTTCGCCACGCCCGGTACGCCTTCCAGCAGCACATGACCGCGGCAGAGCAACGCGATCACCACGCCGGTGACCACCGCGTCCTGGCCAAGGATGACCTTGCCCACCTCGGCCCGGAGCCGGGCCAGTGCCGCGCGTGCCCGGGCGCTCTGCTCGGCGTTGTCGGCGTCCGACCGCTGGCCGGCGTCTGACCGCTGGCCGGCGTCTGACCGCTGGCCGGCGTCCGAACTCTGGCCGGACGGTTGCGGCTGGCCGTTCGGGGCCGTGCCGACCGGCGTGTACGTCGCATCGGTCACCGGGAATCTCCTTCGGGTACGGCGTTCGATGGCGCCTGGCGCGTCACCGCATGCAACAGCGTGTCCAGATCGACGGCGGCCTGCACCAGCGCCCGGTCGTCGGCTGGTCCTGGCTCAGCCAGCTTGTCGCGCCTGCTCCGCTTGCTCGGCTTGCCCGGCTTGGCCGGCGTCGCCGGGGCGGGCTCGGCGGTCGGCGCCTCGGTGGTTGCCGCCTCGGTGGTTGCCGCCGGGTCGGTCGGCGCCGGGTACAGCGTGGTCGTGACCTGGTCGGGCGACCAGCCGGAGGCCGCCGCGACGGCCGACACGAGACTGTCGGCAGGCGCGTCCGACGGAAGGTCGAGGAGCCGGGTCAGGCGGGCCCGGGTGGCAGTCTGGAGTGTGGTGAGTGTCGCGCCCCGTGCCTTCGCGCGCTGGTACAGCCGGCCGCGTCCCTCCACCGTCTCGGTGGAGCGCACCGCCACCGGCAACGGCTCCAGCACCGGTACGGCCAACCGTCGCCCCCGCGCCAGGGCGAACAGCAGTGCGGCCAGCCCGATCAGCGCCGCGGCGGCGAAGATGGACGGGGGAAAGGCCTGCCACAACGGGTTCCCACCGGCGGCCCGGTCCTCCTCCTTGCCGTCCGGAGGAAACGGGCCCAAGGCCTCCTCGCTGCCGCTGGGCATCGGGAAGTCGTGCTCGGGAACTCCGCCGGCAGACGGGTTGGGGCGCAGCGACGCCGGTGCCGGTGGCGCACCGGCCAGCGCGGGGTCGTCCACCACGCCGGGGGCCCGCTCCGGACGGTGCAGATCCAGCCAGACCACGCGGGGTGCCCGGGAGAGCAGGCCGAGCGCGAGTTCACTGTTGCCGTGCTCGTCGATCCGATCATTTCGGAAGATGTCGTCCGCGCCGACCAGGGTGTTCTCGGCCGCGCCCCGGCGGTAGCCGATCAGTGAGCCGCCATAGCAGGTGTACAGCCCGGTCGCGGCCGTGCCCTCGGCCGTGTCGTCGACCGGGCCGAAGCGCAGCCGACCGACTCCGGCCGGGCCGGCCGCGGTGGCCGGCGGGAAGGCACACCTTGGCGGCACCGCCCGGGCGGCGAGCCGCTCCTGGGTGATGCCGGTGGGGATCAGGCCGTTGGCGATCGTGCGCCGGTTCGGGGCGACGATCACCACCTGGGTGGAGGCCGGCAGCAGCTTGAGCATGCGCAGATAGTGGCGGTGCATCAGTTGGGGAGCGGGCAGCAGGAGCGTCGCGTTGCCCCGGTGGGCGGAGACCAGCGCATCCGAGCTGTGCGTCTCGCGCTGCACCTGCACACCGCGGGCGCTCAGCCGGTCGGCCAGCCGGCTGGCGCCGATCCCGGCGGTGCTGCGTGGTGACAGGTACGCCTCGTCGGTCGCGCTGGGCTGCTGGATCGTGTACGCGATCGCCGAGAGGATGCCGATCACCAGGACGATGGCCAGCGGTGTCACCAGCCGCAGCCAGCGTCGGCTGCGGCGCTTCGACCGCGGGCCGGCCGGCCCGGGGCGCGAACCAGCATGTGAACCGGGGTGCGAACCAGCGTGTGAACCGGGGTGCCGTCCGGCGGGCGCCGCCGTGGCGGCGTCCGCGGGCACGGCCGTGCGGAGCGTGTCGCCGGCCGTCATGATCGGCTGCCCGCGGGCACCGGCCCGGCCGCCAATCGGCTCACGTCCTCGGTGAGGGCCCGCATCCGCACGTCGTGCTCGGCACGGGCGGGGTGCAGCCCGTACCAGATGTCGGAGAAGATCCGGGCCGCTTCACCGAGCGGCGGCTCGACCGCCGGCCGCACGGCGGCGGCCGCGCCGGCAAGCTCGGTGACCGTCCAGCCCGGACGGTGCTCCACGATGCCCCGCTCCACCAGGTCGCGCACGATGGCGCGGAGCCGCTCCCGGACCGCATCGGCGTAGCGGCCTTCCGCGGCGAACCGATCGGCCAGGGTGAGAAAGGCGGCGACCGGTAGGTCAGGAAGGTCGGCGTCATCGGACGCCGGGTCGGCAGCTGCCTCCTCGGTGGCGTCCTTGCGGGCTCGCCGCCGCCACCTCCAGCGCCATCGCAGGGTGGGCCACCGCAGGCGGAGCCGTGGCCGCTGCAGTCGCCATCTCGGCAGGTGCCGAGGTATCCAGCGGGGGAAGTAGTACCAGAGCACGCCGACCAGGCCGGCAGCGAGGACCAGGACCAGCAGGACGAGCGGCAGCGGGATCCGGTCGGAGATCGCCGCCAGCACGTCGACCCACCACCGGCTCACCGTCGCACCGCCAGGTCGGGTGCGGTGTGCCGGCGCCGGTTGAGCGCGATGGTCAGGTCCAGCCCTTCCGTGCGCATCCTGGTCTCGAGGTACAGCACCGCGTCCAGGCAGGCGAGCATGGCGTAGGCGAGAGCGTTCACGGCGATCCAGGTGCCCACGCTCAGGACCGTCACCCAGGTGCCGGTCACCGGCAGCACGAACTCCAGCGCCGCGAGCCCGCCAGCACCGAGCGCGACGCGGATCGCCAGCCAACCGAGGTAGCCGACGAGGCGGATTCCGCATCCGCGCAGTCCCGCCCGGCAGGACAGCGAGACGGATCGGATCAGCGCGGAGAAGGGGCCCGCGCGCTCGACCACCAGCGCCGGTACGACCAGACCGACCAGCCCGTATCCGACCACCCAGGGCACCAGGCCGGCAAGCGACGCGAGGACGGCGACCACGCCGACGACGAGGGCGGCCACCAGGGCCGGGCCGAACCGGCCGCCGCGTGGCGAGAGCAGGCGACGGCCGCGGACCGGTTCGCCGCTCAACGCCGCCCGCGCGCCGCGTGTGGTGAGGCAGCCCAGCAGCGCGATGATCACCGCTTCGGTGGCGAACCCGACGCCGAGCATCAGCCAGTACTCGCCGAGCCGGTCGGAGTACGGCGGGAAGTACCAGGGCGGCTGCACCACCGCCATCCGCCGCAACGGGTACAGCACGGCCTGTTCGGCGGCGCACAGGACCAGGGCGACCGCGAGCAGCACGGTGGCGTGGCGCCGCAGCAGCGCGACGGCGGCATCCAGTAGCTCACCGAGCGTGAGTGGACGCAGCGGCAGCACGCTCGCCCCGTCCATGCCACCCCCAGTGTCGCCGCCCGGTCGCCGCCAGACGCTGCCCCGTCGCCGTGAGGCGCCGTGAGGCGCCGTGACGACGCTGCGCAGACGCCGCTTATCCGTGCGTACGGTATCGGGAAGTGGCGAGTCGGCACTGCCCCCCGGCTCGATCGGAAGGAAATGACGGAAATCAACCGCAAAAACGGGTGGGGATCACGGCCGGCGCGGGCCCCAACCGAGGTCGCGGTCCCACCACACCGCCGTGAGGTGGAATATTGGACTCCATGAGAGCCCGCGTTCTGGTGGTCGACGACGATCCCGCACTGGCCGAGATGCTCGGCATCGTGCTGCGAAGTGAAGGATTCCTCCCATCCTTCGTGGCTGACGGGGAGCGCGCGCTCGCGGCATTCCGCGAAGCCCGACCCGACATCGTGCTGCTCGACCTGATGCTCCCCGGGATGAGCGGCATTGACGTCTGCCGGGCGATCCGGGTCGAGTCGGGGCTGCCAATCGTCATGCTGACCGCGAAGAGCGACACTGTGGACGTGGTGCTCGGCCTGGAGTCCGGGGCCGATGACTACGTCGTGAAGCCGTTCAAGCCGAAGGAACTCGTCGCGCGGATGCGTGCCCGGCTGCGCCGCGGCGAGGATGTGGCGCCGGAGATGCTCACCATCGGCCCGCCCGGCAACCAGATCACCATCGACGTGCCCGCGCACACGGCCATGCGCGACGGCGCCGAGGTGAAGCTGACCCCCTTGGAGTTCGATCTGCTGGTCGCCCTGGCCCGCAAGCCGCGGCAGGTCTTCACCCGCGAGGTTCTGCTGGAGCAGGTCTGGGGCTACCGGCACGCGGCGGACACCCGGCTGGTCAACGTCCATGTCCAGCGGCTCCGTGCGAAGATCGAACCGGATCCGGAGCGCCCGGAGATCATTCTGACCGTGCGCGGGGTCGGCTACAAAGCGGGGACCGGCTAGACCCGATGACTCGCCTCACCCGCCTACTCGCCGTCCTGGACCAGTCCGCGCTGATCCAGACACTGCGGCATGGCCCCGTGCGGCGTGCCCGGCGCGGGTCTGCGCTGCTGCGGCGACTCTGGCGGGTGTCACTGCAGTTCCGGATGGTGTCGATCACCCTGGTGCTGTCCGCGCTGCTGGTCGGAACGTTCGGCTGGCTGGTGGCCACGGTGATCGCCGACGGCCTGCTGAACGCGAAGATCGAGATCGCCAAGAAGCAGGTCGAAAACGGCGGCGAGTACGCCGCGAACCACCTCAAGGTGGTCACCCAGCGCAGTGACCCGGCGCTGCTGGCGACCGTGCCCGCCATCGTGGCGACCCTGCAGACCGCGCCGGAGCTGGGCAACGGGGTCGAGGTCGTGATGCTCCGCAAGCCGGTTGCCGGTGCGGATGGTGATGACCTCGAGCTGCCGCCCGAGTCGGTGGCGCGCCCACACGCCGGTGCCTATGCGGAAGTGCGTTCGCCGGCCCTGGCCGGCCTGCGGCGCGAGCTGAGCGGCACCCGGATGTACTGGCAGTACATGACGGCCGACCCGGACGGCACGGGCGCCAGACCGTACCTGGCCTTCGGCACGCCGGTGCCGAGCTACGGTGGCGACTTCCAGCTCTACTACCTCTTCCCCCTCGACAACGAGGTCGAACTGATCAACCTCGTCCGGACCACCGTGGCGGTCACCGGCGTGACGTTGGTGGCCCTGCTCGCCATCCTGACGGCGCTGGTGACCAGGCTCGTCGTGCGGCCGGTCCGGGTGGCCGCCCGCACCGCGCAGCGGCTCTCGGCCGGCCTGCTCGATCAGCGGATGCAGGTCCGCGGGGAGGACGATCTTGCCCGGCTGGCCGCCGCCTTCAACCAGATGGCCGGAAACCTGCAGCGGCAGATCATCCGGCTGGAGGAGATGTCGCGCATGCAACGCCGGTTCACCTCTGACGTGTCGCACGAGCTTCGGACGCCGTTGACCACGGTCCGGATGGCGGCCGATCTCATCTTTTCGTCGCGGGACGACTTCGACCCTGCCGTCGCCCGCAGCGCCGAGTTGCTGCAGCACGAGTTGGACCGGTTCGAGAGCCTCCTCACCGACCTCCTGGAGATCAGCCGCTACGACGCCGGCTTCGCCGCGCTGGACGCCGAGCCGACCGATCTGGTGCCGGTCATCCGGCGCGTCGCCGATCAGCTCGGACCGTTGGCCGAGCGGTCCGGCTCGGTGCTGGACGTCCGCGTGCCGGACACCGCGGTCATCGCGGAGGTGGATGCCCGAAGGGTGGAGCGGGCCCTGCGCAACCTGGTGGGCAACGCCATCGAGCACGGCGAGGGGAGTCAGGTGCTGGTGACGCTCGGAGTCGATGATTGCGCTGTCGCAGTGACGGTGCGCGACCACGGCGTCGGGTTGAAGCCGGGGGAGGAGAAGTTGGTGTTCAACCGGTTCTGGCGCGCGGATCCGTCGCGGGCGCGGCAGACCGGCGGGACCGGCCTGGGCCTGTCCATCAGCCTTGAGGATGCCCGGCTGCACGGCGGCTGGCTGGAGGCGTGGGGCGAGCCCGGCAAGGGCGCGCAGTTCCGGCTCACGCTGCCGGTCCGCGCCGGGGACCGGCTGGCGGATTCTCCGCTGCCGCTGGTGCCGCAGGCCCCCGGCGGGCGCCCGATCGCGCTGGCCGAAGCCGGCGGTTCGTCATGAGCGCGAGGAGCGAGCTCGCCAGCCCCGCAGCGCGAGCCACGGGACCCGCAGCGCGAGCCAAGGGACATGTCACGAACGGTGATCACCGACCGGTCCGCCGGTGGGGGCGCGCGGTCGGTGGCGCTGCCCTGATCCTCGTGGTGGCCGCGGGCTGCGGCGTGCCCGGTTGGAGCCGCCCGATGGATGGCGGCCCGGCGCCACAGCAGAGCAAGCTCGCGGAGCAGCCGACCGCGCAGGACCCGGCCGGCCCGGACAGCGCATCCTCCGCCACCGAACTGGTCCACATGTTCCTGACGCAGGCGGCGTGGGCCAACGCCCGTGGGGCGGACCGGCCCACCGCGGTCGATGACGCCGCGAAGCGGGTCCGCCGCTATCTCAGTGACGACGCAGCCGGGGAGTGGCAGCCGGGTGGTGGCGATCTCGGGTTGGTGCGCGCCCGACTGGAGCCGGCGACCGAGGTGCCGGGGCAGGCCGGCGCGTTCACCGTCCACGCGCGGCTCGAGCCGGTCGGCGTGCTGAACGCAGTCGGTGCGGTCGATCCGCCGGCCAGCGCGGCGCCGTACGATTTCGCCTTCCAGGTGGTGAGCATCGGCGGCGGCCGGCTGCGACTGGCCAAGGTGCCACCCGGCCTGCTGTTCAACGTGGATGAGCTCAGCACCTGGTACGAGCCGCGCATGATCTACTTCTGGAGCGACACCGGGGCGCAGCGGGTCCTGGTGCCGGACCCGCGGTACATGGCCAAGGTCATCGATGTCGGTAAGCGCCCCGGCGAGGTGTTCAACTGGCTCAGCCAGGGCCCGTCCGGGCTGCTCAAGCCCGTGGTACAGGCCGTGCCGGCCACCATCCGCCTCAAGGACCGCCTCATCCCGCCCGGGCCGGGGCAGCCGCTGACCATCAACCTGTCACCGGAGGCCGCCGGGCCGGCCGCCCAGCAGCAGTTGCAGGACCTGGCCACGCAGGTGCGCTGGTCGTTGCACCCGTCGACCACGCCGGTCCAGGTACTGGTGGCGGAGCAGCGCCAGGACATCGACGGATCATCGCCGACCTACCTCAGAAGCAATGCCGCGGCGTGGCCGGAATCAATCATCGAACCGGACAAGTTCTGCGTGCTGGACGGCCGGGCGCGCGCCGTCAACGCGAGTTCCACGGCGGGGTCGCGGCTGCTCGGTGACGATGACGCGAACCGCGACGTGGTGTCCGCCGCGGTCACCGGGTTCGGCGACGATGCCGCCGCCGCGCTGGTGCGCGCCGAGCCGGAGGGTCAGCGGTTGTGGATCGCCAGCATGTCCGGCACCGGGGATGCGCGCTCGCGGTCGTACCGCAGGACCGAAGTGGTCGGCAGGGCGCTGAGCCGGCCGGCCTGGGTGGCCCGCGGGGACCGCAGGGTCCTGCTCCCGGTGGATGGCCGGTTGCGGACCGTCAGTATGGACGGCACGTGGCGGCCGGTCGCGATGGTGCCGGCGGATCTCGGCCTGGTGAGCGCCGTGTCGGTGGCACCGGACGGGCGCCGGGTCGCGCTGATCGCCGGCGGTCAGGTGTACGTGGCGTCGGCGCGTTTCGACGGTGACGTGCTGACCGTCGGCGAGACGTACCGGCGGCTCGGTACCGGCCTGACGAAGGCCCTCGGCGTCGGCTGGACCCGCGAGGACCGGCTGCTGGTTGGCGGTTCGGCCGACCGCGGCTCCCCGATGGTGCAGGTCTCGGTGGACAGCACCACGCACGCGCCGGTCGAGCGGGCCAACCTGGCCAGCCTCAACATCACCCAACTGGTGGCCTACCCGGACGATCCGGTACGCGGGGGCGACCGCATCCTGGCGATGTTCGAGGCCAACGGGCAGGCCTACGACGTCTACGGCCAGGGCGTCAGCCCGGTCATCATGACTGGTCCGGCCGTCGGGCCCAGCCCCAGCGCCGCGACGCCCGCCACGGTGCTGCGGGCACCCTTCTTCCGGGAGTAGGGACGGGTGCTGCGCTGGCTGGCCGACGCGGGGTCCGCGCTGGTCGATCTGGTACTGCCGACGACGTGCGCCGGGTGCGGCGCCGGTGAGGGCAGTGCCGGCCTGTGTGTCGGGTGCGCCGGTGCGCTCGCCGCCGCCGTTCCGGCTCGGGTACGACCGGCGCCGGAGCCGGCCGGGCTGCCCCGCACGGTGGCGCTCGCCGGGTACGGAGGCGCGTTGAGCGCAGCCATCCTGCAGTACAAGGAGCGCGGCCGGTACGGGCTGGTACAGGTGCTGGGCGAGCGCCTGGCCGGCGTCGTGACGGTGGCCGCACCGCAGGGCCGGCCGCTGCTCCTGGTCCCCGTCCCGGCGACCTCGGCGGCCGCCCGCCGGCGCCATGGTGACCACATGGCCCGCCTCGCCCGGCACGCCGCCGCGACGCTGTGCCGCTCCGGGCGGGCAGCCGCGGTGGCGTACCCGGTGAAGGCGCTGCCCCGCCCCGACTCGGCCGGGCTGTCCGCGGCCGATCGGGCCGTCGCGGCCTCGGCCTCCTTCGTGGTGCGCCCCCGCAGCCTGCCGGCGGTCCGGGCGGCGACCGGCGCTGGGGTGACGGTCGTACTGGTCGACGATGTGATCACCACCGGCGCGACGCTGAGCGCGGTCGCGACCCGGCTGCGCGCCGCGGGCGTGCCGGTGTCCGTGGCGGCGGTGCTGGCCGCCACGCCGCGTCACGGATCGTCACGCTTCGGCGGATCTTCGCGTTCCGCATGAAAGCTCGGCGGACGGCGGAAACCGGCACAGAGGCGGGTAACCATCCGGGGGATTTTCAGCAACCTCGGGTCGACTTTTCAGCCAACCGGGGGTGACGGGAGCCCATGCCAGGTCTAGCGTCGAGGTCAACTCGATGAGCGAAGGAGCGCCGCAGACCAATCACACCGGCCGTCCGGTCGGTGACCCAACCGCGATAACCAGAGGGGGAGGTCACGAGTGGACATTGTCGTCAAGGGCCGCAACGTTGAGGTGCCCGATCACTACCGTCAGTTGGTCGCCGAGAAGCTCGGCAAGGTCGAGCGGTATGACCACAAAGTCATCCGGGTGGACGTGGAACTGTTCCATGAGCGGAACCCGCGCCAATCCGATCACTGCCAGCGGGTCGAGATCACCTGCGTCACGCGGGGGCCGCTGGTACGCGCCGAGGCGTGCGCCGCCGACTTCTACAGCGCGCTGGACGCCGCCATCAGCAAGCTCGACACCCGGATGCGCCGGGCGGCCGACCGTCGTCGGGTACACCGGGGCCGGCACACACCGATTTCGGTTGCCGAGGCTACGGCGCCGCTGGCCTACATTGCCGACACCCCGATGTTCGCCGACACCGCCGGGAGCGCGCGGTCGCGGACCACCGGCGCCTCGGCGCTTCTCGCCGAGCGGGACGCCCCGGCCGCAGCGCTCGACGCCGAGCCCGACGATCAGCTCGACGACCAGCCCGACGACCAGCCCTGGCACATCGTCCGGGAGAAGGAGCACCCCGGCGAGCCGATGACGGTCGACGACGCGCTGTTCCACATGGAGCTGCTGGGCCACGACTTCTACCTGTTCAACGACAAGGATTCCGGGCGGCCCAGCGTGGTGTACCGCCGCCGGGGGTACGACTACGGGGTTATCAGCCTCGGGCTCTGAGCCAGCGCGCAGCCGGGGGCCGGACGGAGCGGCTCCCGGCCGGCGTCGCCTGCCAGCAACGATCCGATCCACGCGTCGCGCCGCTCGCCGCGTTGGTCGCAGCCGGCGCGCTGGACGCCCTCAGCGACGAAACCCACCTTCTCGGCGACCCGCCTGGACGCCTCGTTGCCGACGTGGGCGCGCCAGACGATCCGGGTGACGCCCAGCGCGTCGAAGCTCCACGCGCAGATCGCGCTGGCGGCCGCCGTGGCATAGCCGTGCCCCCGGGCCTGTGGCGCCACCAGCACGCCGATCTCCCCGGCGGCCGGATCGACGGGGTCGAGCCGGATGTCGACCGTGCCCGCGGAGCGGTCGTCCGGATCGGCGATGGTGAAGGTCGCCGCGGTGCCCCGGGCCCAGCCCGTTACCGCACGCGCGTTGCGGAACGAGGTGGCGTCGGCCGGGTGGTACGGCACCGGGACCGTCGTCCATCGCGCCGACTCCGGGTCCTGGCAGGCCAGGACCATCGCGTCCCGGTCCCTCTCGGCCACCGGACGCAGCCGGAGCGGACCGGCCTCGAGCACCGGCTGTGGCCGACCGAACGTCGCCGCCCGGATGGCGCCCGGTGCGCCCGGTGCGTACCACCGCGGCGGCGAGTCGCGGATCTCACCTGGGCGCAGGGTGCCCCGCCAGCTGTCCACCAGGCCGCCGCGGCGACTCGTCATGGCGGCCCGGGAAACCCCGTCGAAGGCAAATCCGACCCGCTCCGCGACCAGGCGGGACGCGTGGTTGCCGACCTCGACGTGCCAGCCGAGCAGGTCCAGCCGGAGAATGTCCAGGGCCCAGTGCGCGACCGCCCGGGTGGCCCGTTCGGCGACGCCGCGTCCGCGCGCCCAGGGCGCGACCCAGGTGCCCGCCTCGGCCGTGCCGGCGTTGCGGTCGAGCCGGACCAGGCCGTGCGCCCCGAGCAGGTCGCCGGTGCCGGCGTCGAAGACGCCCAGCGGCGCCGCGTCCCCGCTGGCCCACGACTGCTCGGTGTACCAGCCGACGAAGTCCACGGCGTGGGCGTGCTCGTAGGGCACCGCCACCGTGGTCCACCGTTGGATCATCGGATCCTGGCACGCCCGGTGCACGAGGTCGGCGTCGGCGACGTGCCAGGGCCGCAGCAGCAGGCCCTGGGCGGTCAGCTCGATCGCCTCCATGCCGGCATCCTGCCCGGCGCAGGGCCCGTTCATGCGGATTTCCCCCAGGCCCGCGATTTATCCGCAGGGCGGGCGTGCGTGCGTGCGTTGGCCAGGTCCGGTGCGTCGGCCAGGTCCGGTGCGTCGGCCGGCTCCAGCCGGGCCGGTGCCTCGGTTGCCTGTCGATCGCAGATCCCGCCCCGTACACTCGACCCATTACGTCGATTGTCCGATTGTCGCGGCGATCGCGGACGGGGGCGGCGGCTTGGCCAGTCAGCCGCCTACGATGGGTCCGCAGGCTGTTGAGGGAGCGTTGACCCGTGTCTATTTTTGAGAAGATCCTCCGCGCCGGTGAAGGCCGGATGGTACGTCGGCTCCATTCGATCGCGAACGCTGTCAACTCGATCGAGGAGAACTACACCGACCTGACCGATGCTGAGCTGCAGGAGCTGACCCAGCAGTACCGTGAGCGCATCGCCGACGGCGAGACGCTCAACGACCTGCTGCCCGAGGCGTTCGCCACGGTGCGGGAGGCGGCCAGCCGGGTGCTCGGCCAACGGCACTACGACGTGCAGCTGATGGGCGGTGCGGCGCTGCACTTCGGCAACATCGCCGAGATGCGCACCGGTGAGGGCAAGACCCTGACCAGCCTCCTCCCCGCGTACCTGAACGCGCTCTCCGGCCTGGGCGTGCACGTCATCACGACGAACGACTACCTGGCCGAGCGCGACGCCGAGTGGATGGGGCGGGTGCACCGGTTCCTCGGGGTGAGCGTGGGCACGATCCTGCCCCAGCAGACCCCGGCCGAGCACCGGGCGGCCTACGAGTGCGACATCACATACGGGACGAACAACGAGTTCGGCTTCGACTTCCTCCGCGACAACATGGCGTGGTCCCGCAACGAGCTGGTGCAGCGCGGGCACAACTTCGCCATCGTCGATGAGGTCGACTCGATCCTCATCGACGAGGCGCGGACCCCATTGATCATCTCCGGCCCGGCCGAGCAGTCCGGCAAGTGGTACGCGGAGTTCGCCCGGGTCGTCGGCCGGCTGGAGCGCGGCACCGACGGCGAGGGCGACTACGAGGTCGACGACAGCAAGCGCACGATCGCGGTCACCGAGCGCGGCGTCAACCGCGTGGAGGACCAGCTCGGCATCGACAACCTGTACGAGTCGGTGAACACCCCGCTGGTCGGCTACCTGAACAACGCGATCAAGGCGAAGGAGCTCTACAAGCGCGACAAGGACTACATCGTCTCCGACGGTGAGGTCCTGATCGTCGACGAGTTCACCGGGCGCATCCTGCACGGCCGGCGCTACAACGAGGGCATGCACCAGGCCATCGAGGCCAAAGAGGGCGTGGAGATCAAGCAGGAGAACCAGACGCTTGCCACGATCACCCTGCAGAACTACTTCCGCCTGTACAAGACGCTTTCCGGCATGACGGGTACCGCCCAGACCGAGGCCGGCGAGTTCAACAAGGTCTACGGCGTCGGCGTGGTTTCCATCCCGACCAACCGGCCGATGGTGCGTCTGGACAAGGCCGATGTGATCTACAAGTCGGAGAAGGCGAAGTACAACGCCGTCGTCGAGGACATCGTGGAGCGCCACCAGATCGGCCAGCCGGTGCTGGTCGGCACCGTCAGCGTGGAGAAGTCCGAGCTGCTCTCCCACCTGCTGCGCCGGCGGGGCATCCCGCACGCGGTCCTCAACGCCAAGTACCACGCCAAAGAGGCCGAGATCATCGCGCAGGCCGGGCGCCGCGGCGGCGTGACGGTGGCGACCAACATGGCCGGTCGTGGTACCGACATCCTGCTCGGCGGCAACCCGGAGTACCTGGCCGCCGCTGAGCTGCGCCAACGCGGGCTCACCCCGGAGACCACCGAAGAGGAGGAGTACCGGGCGGCGATCGAAGAGGTCGTCCCGCGCTGGAAGAAGCTCTGCGACGAGGAGAGCGAGGAGGTCGTCGAGGCCGGCGGCCTGTACGTGCTGGGTACCGAGCGGCACGAGTCCCGCCGGATCGACAACCAGCTCCGCGGGCGCGCCGGTCGGCAGGGCGACCCTGGCGAGTCCCGGTTCTACCTGTCGCTGCAGGACGAGTTGATGCGCCGCTTCCGGGCGGGGGCGGTCGAAGCGGTGATGGATCGGCTGAAGATCCCCGAGGACGTGCCGATCGAGTCCAAGATGGTGACCCGCCAGATCCGCGGTGCCCAGGCACAGATCGAGGGCCAGAACGCCGAGATCCGCAAGGACGTCCTGAAGTACGACGAGGTGCTCAACAAGCAGCGCAACGTCATCTACGCCGAGCGCCGTCGGGTGCTCGACGGCGAGGACCTGCACGACCAGGTCCGGCACATGCTCGACGACGTGATCGGGGCGTACGTCACCGGCGCCACCAGTGACGGCGTCGGTGCCGAGGACTGGAACCTTGACCAGCTCTGGACCAGCCTGAAACTGCTGTACCCGGTCGGCATCACGGTGGAGGACATCCTCGACGAGGCCGGCGGCCAGGAAGGCCTGGACGCGGAGTTGCTCCGCGCCCGCCTGGTGGAGGATGCGCACGCGGCCTACGACCAGCGCGAGGAGGAGCTCGGCGCGGAGGCGGTGCGCGAGTTCGAGCGGCAGGTCCTGCTCGCGGTGATCGACCGCAAGTGGCGCGAGCACCTCTACGAGATGGACTACCTCAAGGAGGGCGTCGGTCTGCGGGCCTACGCCCAGCGCGACCCTCTGGTGGAGTACCAGCGCGAGGGCTTCGACATGTTCCAGCAGATGCTGGAGGGCGTCAAGGAAGAGGCGGTTGCCTTCCTGTTCAACCTGGAGGTCCAGGTCGAAGAGGCGCAGCCGGCCGGAGCTCCCGTGGTGGACGGTGCGACCGGTGTGCCGCTACCCAGCAGCGACTCGCACGTTGAGATTCATGCCAAGGGCCTCGGCGGGTCGAGCCGGCCGCGGGCGTTGGAGTATTCCGCGCCCGTGATCGATGGCGCGGCGGGCCCTGGCGGCGTGACTGTCGCCCGCGAGGAGGCCCCGGCACTCGGTATCGGCCGCGGCACCGGTGCAGCCGGTCCGGGGAGCGCCGCCAGCAACGGAGGCAATGGCCGGGTCGCCGGGCAGGCGTCTGCACCGATCGGCGCGGCCGCCGGCCGCCGTCCGTCGCCGGGGCCGACCGCCGCCGCCGGGCCGTCCCGTAATGCGCCGTGCCCGTGCGGCTCCGGCAAGAAGTACAAGCGATGCCACGGCGCGCCGGGCGGCCCTCAGTAGGCTCCGGCCGGCTCGCGACTGGCGGGCCACGCTCGTGTAAAAGTAGACCGGCCCCGCCCGTGACGGGGCCGGTCCACTTTTTCTGCGGGCACAGCGGACGCTCCCCCCGGTCCGTCCGTGCCGTACCCGCTGGAAGCCCAGCGGGGTCACCGTCCAAGCCGACAGGTGAGCCCGCCGGGCGGCCTGATGCCGCTACACGACCTGTAGCAGCGCGCACAGCCACCCGCGCGGCTGGTACTCCATCCGGACCGCCATCGCCCAGCAGGAGCAGCCGTCGTCCAGCACGACGGCGACCTCGATGACGTCGTGGCGCGGCACGCACACGACGAGCCGGCGTACCCGGATCATCCGGCCGAGCCGCTGCGACGCCCGGGACACCCGCACCCGGACGGTTCGCCGGACGAGCTGGTCTGCGACGTCGGTGAATCGTTGGGGCGGAATCAGCGGTCGAAGGTGCGCGGCCGGGCGAAAGCCGTTCAACACCTCGACGCAGAGCTGCACGAACCGGCGCGCCGCCGCCGCGCCGCCCGCCGCTGCGGCACCCGGCCCTGCGCCGCCCGCCCCTGCGCCGCCCGCCCCTGCGCCGCCCGGCCCTGCGCCGCCCGGCCCTGTGCCGCCCGGGCCGGGGCGACCGGGCACTGTGGCGCCTGGCGCTGCGCGATCCGCTGACCCGGAGCCGTTCACGCCGCCTGCCCTTGCCGATCCGGCAGAGAACAAGTCCGCGCTTCCCGGTGCGCCCGGAGCCGGCCTCCGCCGCTCCGCAGCGGTTGGGCCGATGGGCCAGTCGATCGGCAGCAACTCCATTCCGGCGGACGGGGCAGTGCCCTGGCCGTCGAAGGGCGGCTCCAACGGTGGGGCGGCTCGGAGGCGAACGGCCGGACGATGTCGCACCGGCACCGGGGCGTCCGGCGGTTGCCGCCCCACCGGGGCTCGAGCCGACTTCCTCGTCGCCGCGACGGGC
The DNA here is from genome assembly GCA_035296325.1 of Micromonosporaceae bacterium. Taxonomy (GTDB): domain Bacteria; phylum Actinomycetota; class Actinomycetes; order Mycobacteriales; family Micromonosporaceae; genus DATHBD01. The sequence goes on from DATHBD010000032.1 coordinate 275,888, forward strand.
ATGGCGTACCCCCGATAACTCGTGCGTTTGATTGCGTTTGCTTTCGCTCAGTTCTAATGGGCAAGTCGCGGAGTCGTCAATGCTCTTCTGTTTGCGTGCGTTTGCCTGCGGTAGACTTCGAACCATATCGAGCAGGTATGCCGGTGATGCCGCTTTGCGCACGCGCAAGGACTCCAAGATCAGGCACCGCTCGGGGCGCTGCCGCCTCGGCGGCGCACCGGGGTCAGCGATGCCGACGACCTGGGCGGCAGGGCGCCAGCTGACGGATCCACAGTCGGCGCCGATTCAGGGCAGGCGAGTGCCTCGATGAACCTGGCGCCCCGGCACCGATCAGCTCATGGCCGAAGCCGACCGAGGCTGCACGCCCGGGCCTGGAGGCAGTCGCCTAGTCCTCGTCGAGTTCATCGCGCGACTGCAGGGGGTTGCTCTTCACCCACTCGGCAGTCTCGGCGTACTTCCGCTCGATGTACTCCTCGAGCCTGGCGCGCTCGATGCGCCACTGCCCCCGGCCGCCGACCTTGATCGCGGGCAGCTCGCCGCTGCGGACCATGTGGTAGACCTGCGACGGTGACACGTTCAGCTGCTCGGCCACGTCGGCCATGAGCAGGAAGCGCGATTCCATCGGTTGGCTCCAGAGTCGGGGGGTCGGATCCTTAGTTTGCCACCGACTGCTTACGTCTGTGCGTCCGCGCGGGGCCCGATGCGCCCGACCTCGGCGCTGACCCGGCTGCGGCCTCCGGCGTGACCCCGCGCTGCGGGAGCGGGCTGGAGTAGACGACCGTCGTGGTGATCGGACCCAGGCCGGCGATCCGGCCGGTCACCGCCTCCAGATGCTGCATCGACCGCGCGGCCACCTTGAGGATGAAACAGTCCTCACCGGTGACATGGTGCGCCTCGAGAATCTCCGGCGTACTCCCCAGGAGGCTGTGGAACGGCCGGTAGTTGCCGGACGGGTAGCGCAGCCGCACGTACGCCAGGATGGCCAGCCCGACCCGGTCGAGCGAGATGACGGCTCGGTAACCGGAGATCACGCCGGCCTCTTCCAGCCGGCGGACCCGTTCCGCGAGGGCGCTTGGAGACATGGCGACCTCGCGGGCCAGCTCCGCGTAGCTGAGCCGGCCGTCCCGCTGCAACGCCACCAGAATGCGCCAGTCGATCTCGTCAACAGAATCAGCGGCCATCTGTCCAAACTACCGTTGAATGGCCGGCAGATCGAGAGCAAGCCAGCTGGTTGGGCGTTCTTCCGCCGTCTTCGCCGTCCTAGCCTAGGTACATGACGAACTCAGTGCTCCGCGTCCCGTATCCGCCCGCCGCCGAGGCCGCCGCCCATTTCGCCGCCACGCTCGGCTTCGAGACCGATGTGTCCGATGTGCACGGCGCGCTGGAGGCCGGTCGGCCAGGCTTCGTCCTGCTCGATGTCCGGGGGCGTACGGGGTGGGACGCCGGTCATGTCCCGCAGGCGCGGCATCTGCCCACCGACGAGATTCCATCCCGGGCCCGCCGCGAACTGGACGTCGATGTACCCCTCGTTACCTACTGCTGGGGTCCCGGATGCAATGGCGCGACACGGGCGGCCCTGCTGCTGGCCCGCGAGGGCTTCCGGGTGAAGACGATGATCGGCGGAATGGAGTACTGGATCCGCGAGGGTCTCCAGGTCCGCACGGCCGCCGGCGTGGTGCGCATGCCGGCCGACCCGCTCACCGTCCCCGGTGACCTGACCGGGTGCGCCTGCTAGACACGTCGGGTCATACGCTTCCCCGCGAGGCGGCCCGGGGTGTAGGACAGGGACGCCATCTTCTCCTGACCGCCCAGCCGCTGGGGAGCCGCACGGTGTCCGATCAACTTGTCCGGGTGTACCTCCCGGCTACGCTGCCCGTCCTCGCCGATCTCCGCTCGGCCGGGAAGCTGCCGGCCCAGGGCGCCGCGCATGCGGTCACACCGATGCTTCGGGAGTGGTACGCCGAGGGTGATGAGGAGGAGCTCGAGTACGTCGCGTTCACCCGCGCCGCGCAGGGCGCTCTCCGACTGCTCCGCGACGACCCGAGGGCACCCCGCCGTCGGGTCGTCATCTCGGCCGACCTGCCGGACGGCATCCTGCTCGCCACCGACAAGGAACTCGGCTCGAGCGTCGTCGACGTGCTCGACGTGATCCCGCTGACGTCCGTGGCGGCGATCCATGTGGACGGCGAGGAGGCGCAGGTCGACGTGGCCGCCGCCGCGGACGTCGTGATCGAGGCGGCGGCCGGCGACCCGGACGCGCAGTTCACCGTGGACGGCGCGGAGGATCACGAGCTCGAGTGGTACGACCCGTCCGAGCTCGATCAGCTCGTCTGAGCCCCGCTCGGCCGCGGTTCCCCGCTCGGCCGCGGTTCCCCGCCGGGCGGCGGCTCACGGGGCGGCGGCTCACGGGGCGGCGGCTCGCCGGGTGGGGGAGGCAGCCCGCCTCGCCTTGGCGGGAGCGTGCGGCCGAAGGCGACCACGGCCACGAAGGCGCCGACGAAGAGGACCATCAGCGCGTGGTTGAAGCGCTGGCTGCCCAGGTACTCGAGCACGGCCCGGTCGGCAGGGCTGGTGGACTGCGCCACGGTCAGCAGGCGTGCGCCGCCGATGCGGACCAGCAGTTCGGTCACCAGCAACACCGCGCCGGCGGATCCGCCGGCGATGAGGTACGCCGGCCAGGGCGCACCGGTCCGGGTCCGGCGCAGGTACCAGAACGCGACCAGCCCGGCCGCGAGCCCGCTCAGGGCCGAGACGACGAACTGCACCGTGTTGTCGGCACTGAGCTGGGACGCTGCGGTGTCCCCTGCGTTGATGAGCGCGGACAGCCGCCCAGCGAGGGCGCTCCGGACCAGGCCGACGAGCACCGCCGTGAGTGACCCGGCCAGTCCAGCCGCCACGGCGAGCGCCGGGCGCAGCACGCAGAGCGCTCCGCCCCCGACCGCGGCGAGGCCGACGGTCGCCGCGATGGCCACGATGAACCGGCCCGAGCCGTACGCGAGCAGGACCGCGAGCGCGCTCAGCAGGCCGACGCACAGGCCGCCGGCCGCGCCGGCGAGCGCTCGGGACACCGGCCGGGCGAGGTCGGGCACCCCACGGCCCGCCCGCCCGCGTCGGGCCAGGGTGGCGAGGGCCACCAGGCCGGCGCCGGTGCCGGCGAGCACGCTCGCGCCGACGATGCTGGGCAGGGCGATGGCCGCCTGCGCCACCGCGATGCTCGTACCGTCCATGGCGCTCGCCATCGTGCGGTACGCGGCCCACAGGGTCGCGGCCAGCCAGAGGGTGGCCAGCGCGGCGAGGACGAGCAGCGCGACCGGGCGCCCGGTCTCCTGATCCGACGGTGCCGATACGGGCGCCGGTGTCGACTCCGGTTCGGGCATCGGACCTCCTCGCGCTCCGGGCTCCAGCGCCAAAAGGGTACGCGTGCCGCTTCGCGTGGGAGAATGGACGCCTGCCTCGCCGGGTCGCCCAGAGAGCGGAGGTGCCCGATGGACGCCGTCTTCGCCGTGCCGGAGCCGCGCAACGAGCCGGTCCGGTCATACCAGCCGGGAAGCGTCGAGCGGGAGAGCCTGCAGCGCCGCCTCACCGATCTCGCCGCCGAGCGGCACGAGTTCACCCTCACCATCGACGGCCGGCAGCGCCCGGGTGGCGGCGATCCGATCGAGGTGCGGCAGCCCCACGCGCATGCCGAGGTGCTGGGTACCACCTACAACGCCACCACGGACGACGCGGCGGCGGCGGTGGCGGCCGCGAAGCGGGCCGCACCGATGTGGCGGGACCTGCCCTACGTCGAGCGGGCCGCCGTCCTCCTCCGCGCCGCCGACCTGCTGGCCGGCCCGTGGCGGGACACCCTCAACGCCGCCACCATGCTCGGCCAGTCCAAGACGGTGGTCCAGGCGGAGATCGACGCGGCCTGTGAGCTGATCGACTTCTGGCGGTACAACGTCTTCTTCGGCCACCGCATCCTCGCCGACCAGCCGTTCTCCTCACCAGGCGCGTGGAACCGCTTCGACCACCGCCCGCTGGAGGGCTTCGTCACCGCCATTGCGCCGTTCAACTTCACCGCCATCGCGGCGAACCTGCCCACCGCCCCCGCGCTCATGGGCAACACCGTGGTCTGGAAGCCGTCGCCCACCCAGCAACTCGCGGCGCACTACACGATGCGGCTGCTGGAGGCCGCCGGGCTGCCACCCGGAGTGATCAACATGGTCACCGGGGACGGCGTGGCGGTCTCCGAGGTGGCGCTGGCCGATGCCGACCTCGCCGGGATCCACTTCACCGGCTCCACCACGGTCTTCCGGCACCTGACCCGCACGGTGGGGGAGCGGATCGAGCACTACCGCGGCTATCCCCGCCTGGTGGGCGAGACCGGCGGCAAGGACTTCGTGATCGCCCATCCCTCGGCGGAGCCCGCCGGCCTGGCCACCGGCCTGGTCCGGGGCGCCTACGAGTACCAGGGGCAGAAGTGCTCCGCGGCGTCCCGGGCCTACCTCCCGGCGTCGCTCTGGCGGGGCGGTCTGCGTGACCGCCTGGCCACGACGGTGGAGGCCCTGACCTACGGCGACGTGCGGGACTTCACCAACTTCGGCGGTGCGGTGATCGACCGCCGGGCGTTCGACAAGCACGCCGCGGCGCTTGACAAGATCAAAAACAGCGCGGCCTGTACGGTCGTCGCCGGCGGCACGGTGGACGACTCGGTCGGCTTCTTCGTCCGCCCGACGCTTGTGGAGTGCACCGATCCCGGCCACGACGTGTTCACCACCGAGTACTTCGGCCCCATCCTCGCGGTCTACGTCTACGACGACGCGGACTTCCGGGGCGTGGTCGAACAGGCCGAGTCGATCGCCCCCTACGCGCTCACCGGCGCGATCTTCGCGACCGACCGGAGCGCGATCGAGTGGGCGGCGCACCGGCTGCGCTTCGCCGCCGGCAACTTCTACGTCAACGACAAGCCGACCGGTGCCGTGGTCGGGCAGCAGCCGTTCGGCGGGGCCCGGGCCAGCGGCACGAACGACAAGGCCGGCTCCTGGCACAACCTGCTCCGCTGGGTGTCCCCTCGCACCATCAAAGAGACGTTTGTCCCCGCGACTGACCATTCGTACCCCAGCATGGGGTGATCCTGGTCCTACAGCGACAGTCCGCGGGCGACAGTCCATCGTGGATTTGGTCAAAACGTGGACGCTGGCACCGAAAAATGGCAGCGTTGGAGTTATGGCGGAATCTGGTGTGAACGCGACGGCGGCTGCCCTGCTGGGTCTGCTGCACGACGGGCCCATGACGGGCGGGCAGTTGATGGCGGCGGCGCAGCGCCGGCTCGGGGCGTACTGGTCGATGACCCGCAGTCAGGTCTACCGGGAGCTCCCGGTCCTGGCCGAGGCGGGGTACGTGAAACTCGGCAAGCCGGGCGCGCGCTCCAGCCAGCCGTACTCGATCACCCCAGCCGGCAAGCGAGCCTTCGCCCGGTGGCTGGCCGAGACCCCCGGCCGGGAGGCACTCCGCAATCCGGTGGCGCTGCGGGTCGCGTTCGGGGCGCAGCAGCAGCCGGCCGCGCTGCGACAGATCTACACGTACGCCACCGAGCAGCACAACACGGCGCTGGTGGAGGCGCGCGAGCAGGCCAAGGAGGCACGCCGTTCCGGCGACGAGTTCTTCGCCGCCTCGTTGGACTTCGCCGTGGCCTACCACAAGGCCGCGCTGGCGTGGCTGAAGACCGCCCCCGGGAAGTAGCCGCCGAGCTGGATCGGCCGACGGGGCCCGATCGGCACGCGCGTACTCTTGATGCTTGTGACCCCCGCCGATTACGCCGAAGCGCTCAAGCAGCTCGACGCCACCCTGCACAACATCGAAACGGTCCTCGATCTGGGCCGGATGCGCAAGGACAAGGCTGAACTCGAAGCAGCCGCCTCGGTGCCGAACCTCTGGGACGATCAGGTCGAGGCCCAGCAGATCACCTCGCGGCTGTCCTACGTCCAGGGCGAGATCGCCCGGTTGGAGCGGCTGCGCTCGCGGCTCGACGACGCCGCCATCCTGCTGGAGTTGGCGGAGGACGAGGCCGACCCCGGCGCCCTCGCCGACGTCGGCAACGAGATCACCGTGCTCCGCAAGGCCGTCGACGAGCTGGAGATCCGCACGCTGCTCTCGGGGGAGTACGACGCCCGGGAGGCGCTGGTGACGCTGCGTGCCGGCGCCGGTGGCGTGGACGCCGCCGACTTCGCCGACATGCTGCTGCGGATGTACCTGCGCTGGGCGGAGCGGCACGGCTACCCGACCGAGGTGTACGACACGTCGTACGCCGAGGAGGCCGGCATCAAGTCGGCCACCTTCGGCGTGAAGGTCCCCTACGCGTACGGGACGTTGTCGGTCGAGTCGGGAACCCACCGGCTGGTCCGGATCAGCCCGTTCGACAACCAGGGCCGCCGGCAGACCTCCTTCGCCGCGATCGAGGTGGTGCCGGTGGTGGAGCAGACCGACCAGATCGAGATCCCGGAAGACGAGCTGCGGGTGGACGTCTACCGCTCCTCCGGCCCGGGCGGGCAGGGCGTCAACACCACCGACTCGGCCGTCCGCCTCACCCACCTGCCGACCGGCACGGTCGTCTCCTGCCAGAACGAGCGCTCCCAGCTGCAGAACAAGGCGAGCGCGATGAACGTGCTCAAGGCGAAGCTGCTGGTGCTGAAGAAGGCCGAGGAGGCCGCCACGATGGACGCGCTGCGCGGCGACGTGGCCGGCTCCTGGGGCGACCAGATGCGCTCCTACGTGCTGCACCCGTACCAGATGGTCAAGGATCTGCGGACCGAGTACGAGACCGGCAACCCGTCATCGGTCTTCGACGGCGAGATCGACGGCTTCATCGAGGCCGGAATCCGGTGGCGCAAGCAGCAGCAGATGGGCGCCGAGGGCGCCAACTGACCCACCCATCCCACCCTCCGCAGCGGTCCTGGCAGGGCCTGCCGCGTCGTCGGCACGCGGGCACGGGAATCTCGTGTCCGGCGGGCTGACCTGCCTGAACGTGGGTATTTGCTGGGAATCCTGGCCGGCATACCGGGCATTGGGAACAAGCCGGCGCGCGCGCACTTGAGGCGTCCGTTTGGGCGCGTAGACTCACCACCCGTGATTCAGCTTGAGCGCGTGACGAAGACATACCCCAAGGCGTCCCGCCCGTCCCTGGACGAGGTGTCCGTCGAGATCGACAAGGGAGAGTTCGTCTTCTTCATCGGGCCGTCCGGCTCCGGGAAGTCAACGATCATCAAGTTGCTGCTGCACGAGATCACTCCGACCGACGGCAAGGTCATGGTCAACAACCGGGACGTCACCACGATGCGGTCGTGGAAGATACCCGGCTTCCGGCGTTCCATCGGCTGTGTCTTCCAGGACTTCCGCCTGCTGCCCAACCGGACGGCATACGAGAATGTGGCGTTCGCCCTCGAGGTGATCGGCAAGTCGAAGGGCGTGGCCCGCCGCGTGGTTCCCGAGGTACTGGAACTGGTTGGGCTGGGCGGCAAGGAGCACCGCTACCCGCACGAACTCTCCGGGGGCGAGCAGCAGCGGGTCGCGGTGGCCCGGGCGTTCGTCAACCGGCCGCTGATCCTGCTCGCCGACGAGCCGACCGGAAACCTCGACCCGGACACGTCGATCGAGATCATGCGCCTGCTCGACCGGATCAACCGCACCGGCACCACCGTGGTCATGGTGACCCACGACTCCAACATCGTGAACCAGATGCGCCGTCGCGTCGTCGAGATCGAGAGCGGTCGGATCGTGCGTGACCAACCTCGGGGCGTCTACGGATGATCGAGCGCTGACAACCGAACAAGGTAACCCGCCCAAGGCCCGGCAGGACACAACCCCGACCGGGCCGAAGAGCCGATGAGGCTGCAAGGCTGAGCTGACTGACAGGCGAGCTCGCCGAGATGCCGAGCCGGGCTGAGAAGGAGTTGGCTCCGATGCGTGCCAAGTACGTGTTGTCCGAGGTCCTGACCGGGCTCTGGCGCAACGTCACGATGACGATCGCGATGATCATCACGATGGCGGTGTCGCTCACCATGCTTGGTGCCAGCCTGATCCTGTACCACGAGGTCGGCCAGATGAAGACCTTCTTCTACGACAAGATCGAGGTTTCCATCTTCCTGCGGCCCGACGTCACCGGGGATCAGCGTGACGGGCTACGCACCAAGCTGGAGGACGACGAGCTGGTCCAGCAGCTGATCTACGAGAGCAAGGAGCAGGCGTTCTCGCGGTTCCGCCAGCAGTTCCGGGATGCTCCGGACCTGGTCAACGCCACCAAGCCGGACGCGCTGCCGGAGTCGTTCCGGGTCAAGCTGAAGGACCCGACCAAGTACAAGGCGATCTACGAGGGCTACAAGGAGATGCCCGGCATCAGCGAGATCGTGGACCAGCAGCAGTTGCTGGGCCGGGTCTTCGGGCTCGTCGGGGCCATTCAGAGCTTGGCGCTGTTCATCGCCATCGTCCAGGGACTGGCCGCCCTGCTGCTGGTGGCCAACACGATCCAGGTCGCCGCGTACAGCAAGCGCCGGGAGGTCGCGGTGATGAAGCTGGTCGGCGCGTCCAACTGGTTCATCCAGCTCCCGTTCGTCCTGGAGGCGATCTTTGCCGGGCTGATCGGCTCCGTTCTGGCGTCGCTGGGGCTGGTCGCCGGCAAGATATGGATCATCGACGGCGCGCTGAAACCGCTCGCAAATCTGCTGTCGCCGGTGTCGTGGAACACGGTGATCATCATGTTCCCGCTGCTCGCCGGCATTGCCGCGGTGATCAGCGCGCTGACCGGCTGGATCACCCTCCGGTTCTACGTGCGGGTGTGACCGGCACGGGTGTGATCGGCACGGGCCTGATCGGCACGGCGTGACCGACGACTCCGGCGAATCATGCCAATCTGCCTGAACAGCGTTATCCGGACAGGCGCCCGCGTAGCGTAGCTCTTTGAGCTACTGGAGGGCTACGGGGTGTTCCGAATCACCGGCCTGACCCGGTTCGCGATCGCGGGCGCGGCGGGACTGACGCTGCTGCTCGGCGGCGCCAGCCAGGCGGACCCGCGCGACGACAAGAACAAGGTGGACCGCGAGCTGGCCCAGACCCAGGCCACGCTGGAGGCGGCGACCGATCGGGCCAGGCAGGCCGCGACCAGGTACGCCTCAGCCAGCGCCGCCCTGCCGGGCGCCGAGGCCGGGCTCGCCGACGCCCGTGGGCGCGCCCTCGGGGCGCAGGCCGCCGCGGCGGAGGCCGACCGCGAGGCAGCGCGCGCCAACGCCGCCGCGGCGCAGGCGGGCCTGGCCTTCGACACGGCTGCCGGGCAGGTCGAGCAGGCGCGCGGTGAGGTGACCGGCTTCATCGCCGCGGCGTACCGGGGCAGCGGCTTCCTGATGGTGAACTCGATCCTGGACGCCAGCTCGCCGACCGACTTCGCCAGCCGGATGGGCTACCTGGACGCGGTGGCCCAGCACCAGCAGGAGGCCCTGTCCGGGCTGACCGCCGCGCGGATGGTGGCCAAGCAGGAAAGCGACCTGGCGGAGGCCGCGCGCGCGAAGGCGGATCTCGCCGCCGCCGAGGCGAAGCAGGCGCTGAACGCCGCCCTGGCGGCGCAGGCCTCGGCGGAACAGGCGGCGGTGACGCTGCAGCGGCTGGCCGATCAGCAGGCCCAGGCGATGGTCGTCGCCGATGAGGAGCGGGTGGCCACCCTTGCCCGCTACAACGAGCTGCGGGGTGAGAGCGACCGGATCGCTGTGGAGCTGCGTGCCGTGGCCGTCCGCGCCGGGCGCAGCCGTACCGGCTCGTCGGCCGCTCTGGCGCAGCCGCCACGCGGTGGCGCGATGCTCGCCATGCCGGTGAGTGGCTGGAAGTCCAGCAACTACGGCATGCGCTACGACCCGTACTACAAGGTCTGGCAGTTGCACGCCGGTGTCGACCTGGCGGCCGGCGGTGGCCAGCCGATCTGGGCCGCCGCGGATGGCGTCGTGGTCCGCGCCGGGTGGTCCGGCGGGTACGGCAACTACACGTGTGTGTCCCACGGGGAGTACCAGGGCAAAGGGCTCGCCACCTGCTACGGCCACCAGTCGGAGTTCGTCGCCTCGGCGGGCCAGCGGGTGCGTCGTGGGCAGATCATCGGCCGGGTCGGCACCACCGGCGCCTCGACCGGGTACCACCTGCACTTCGAGGTCCGCCTGGACGGCTCCCCGGTGGACCCGCTGGGTTGGCTCCCCGGCTGCCTCTGCTGAGCCGGCCGGTGCTGGGCCGGCGCTGCTGGCCGGCGCTGCTGGGCCGGCCGCTGCTGAGCGTTGGGCTACCATTGCCCAGCCGGTCGCGCCGCGCGGTCGGTAGGCGAGTGGTCGGTAGGCGAGTGGTCGGCAGGCGAGTGGTCGGCGTGCAGCGCCCGGTGCCCAGCGGGAGGTGAGCGGCGATGCCGCGGGAGAAGGGTCGGAAGCTTGTCGCTTCCAACCGCAAGGCGTACCACGACTACGCCATCTCCGATACCTACGAGGCCGGGATGGCGCTCACCGGGACCGAGGTGAAGTCCCTCCGAGCCTCCCGGGCCTCCCTGGTGGACGCGTTCGCCCAGGTCAGCGACGGCGAAGTGTATCTGCACGGGATGCACATCCCGGAGTACAAGATGGGCACCTGGACCAACCACGAGCCGCGCCGGGTCCGCAAGCTGCTGCTCAAGCGCATCGAGATCGATAAGTTGATGGGCAAGGTTCGGGAGAGCGGGCTGACCCTGATCCCCCTGTCGGTGTACTTCTCCGATGGCTGGGCCAAGGTCGAGATCGGGCTCGCCAGGGGTAAGCGGACCTACGACAAACGGCAGGACCTCGCCAAGCGCGATGCCGACCGGGAGATCGCCAAGGTCTCCGGCCGCCGGGCCAAGGGGATGGAGTAGTCCGTCGCGTTTTGCTCCGTAGAGGGACGGTCGGTCACCGCCATATAGTCGGCGGGTGACCGAGATCCGGGTCGATGTCGATCTGCCCCACCCGCCTGGACGGGTTTGGCGTGCGTTGACCGATCCGCAGGTGCTCCCGCAGTGGTTCCTGCCGGGCGACCTCAGGCCGGGCGAGGGGGCCCGGTTCCAGTTCCAGCCGCGTGGCATTCCGGGCTTCGACGACGAGCCGATCGACGCCGAGGTGGTGGAGGTGGACCCGCCGACCCGACTGGTGATGCGCTGGCGCGCCACGCAGTTGCAGACCGTGGTCACCTTCGCCGTGTTGCCCCGGGACGGTGGTTGCCGCCTCTCCCTCGAGCAGCAGGGATTCGTCGGGACCCGGGGCACGCTGCGACGCCGGGTGCTGCAGCGGGCGTACAGCCGGATGTTGGACGAGCCACTGCGCGCCGCGCTGGCGCAGGTCGAGGAGCAGGACCGGGTCCGGGCAGCGGCGGCCCGGCGCCGAGGCGGCGCTGTCCGCCGGGCAATCGGGGCAAACCGGCGCAACGACGCCTGGTCGTTCCGCGGCATACGCGAGCGCGGCACTGCCGGCGTGCCGGCCGGGCGCACTGCCGGCACGCCGGCGGACAGTACGGCCGGCACGCCGGCGGACCGTACCACTGGCGGGTCGGCCGGCCGTACCGCCGGCGGGCGGAGCCGGGCTGCGACCGGGCCGGCGGGCGGCAGGGATCGGCCCACGTCCGCGGCCCCGTCCGTGCCGCAGCTTGCGCGGCGTCGCCGGCGGTCAGCGCCCCGCCGAGGCGGCCGCCGGGCGCTTGCCGCGGGCGGCGCACTGCTGCTCGTCGTGGTGGCGGCCATGGCGGTACTCCTGGACCGGGTGGCCGGACCACGACCATCGGCGGACGCCGCCCAGTTCGGTGCCTTCCCCGCCGGCGGCGCTACCGGAGCCGGGTCCAGCGTCAGCGCGACGTACCGCACCGTGCGCACCTTCGTCGGCGGCTATCACGCGTCCATCACGATCAACAATCTCAGCTCCACGCCGCTGGACGGCTGGACCGCTGTGGTGACGCTGCCGCCGCTCGGGCTGATCGTGCAGGAGGTCCGCGGGGCGCAGTACCAGCAGACCGGCAAGGAGGTGAGGTTCACCCCGGCGACAGGTACGCAGGTCGTGCCCCCCGGCACCGCCGTCGAGGTGACCTTCGAGGTGCAGGGTGCGGGGGCGCCGGTCGCCTGCGCCGTGAACAGTCAGCCCTGCTCAGGTCTACCGGGATGATCCTGAGGGCCAAAGGCGTTACGCTGGTACGGCTGCACCGTGCAGCACTTCCAGGGGGTGACTGGTTTCGACTTTGTACGTGGCGTCAGGTGAAGCGAGCCGAGGAAGCCGACGTTGTCTCGAGAATCAGTCGTCGGAACGCTATAAGCGCCAACTCTAACGAGAAGGTTGCCCAGTCAAACTACGCTCTCGCTGCCTAAGCGAGAGATTGTAGGGGCTGTCGGTCTGAGGGTGCCTCCGACTCAGTAACCGGCATCAGCTAGGAGGATGGCCAATCGAGTCTCGTCGCGGGGCTCGTACGGTGACATTAATCGCGACTGGGCCTGTCATACCGACTCGTTCGCGTGATCGGTAGGGCCGAGAGAGGCACAGCGAACTGCGCTCGGAGAAGCCCTGGCAAGACGGCGAAGGACCCGGGTTCGATTCCCGGCACCTCCACTACCGGCAGCGGCACCACCCATGAGGGTGGTGCCGCTGCCGTCGTCTCGAGTGGTTGATCTACCTGACTGAGAAGGAGTACCAGGCCGCGTCGGTCGTGCTGCCGTCCGCCAGGCGACCTTTGACGACCAGGTTGACCTCAGTCGCCGTGGTCGGGGTCCACGTGATTGACGCGCGGCCCTGCGCGTCAGCGTCGACCGTGCCGGTCACGGTTCCGATGGTGTACTCGAACGACCTGATGCCGGGCGCTCCGCCGCTGAACTCGAACCGTCCCTCGACGCCGACCCCGCCGCTCGGCGCCTCCTGCGGGTACGCCTCGGAGGAGACGTGCGGCGCGGTGCCGACCAGGAACCGGTACTCCCGCACCGGCGAGCGCCGGCCGTCCGCGGTACTGCCGTGAACCGTGAGCGTGTTGAGCCCGTTGCGGTCCGGCACCAGCGTGACGGGCGTATTCGAGCGGTCCCCGATCGGCGTGGTCTGCTCCGGACCATCGTTCAGGCGGTAGTGGTACTGCACCACCTCGGGCGTCCAGGCGGTGCTGAAGAAGAACATCGCGGGAACGCCGATGCCACCTCTCGCGTTCCACTCGGTGTACACGCTCCATACCGCGACGCGCGTGTCGCGGACGGGGATCAGTATTCGCCGCTCCGGCGACGCCGTGCCGTCCTCGGCGATACCGGCGACCCGGCCCAGGAGCCAACCGGCCGAAGACGGCGTGAAGGTCACGCTCGCCGTGCCATCCGGCCCAGCTGCGACGGTCTGGTCGGCACCGGAGTCCAGGGCGTAACGGAACTCCCTGGTGTACGGCAGCGCCGAGCGGAAGGTGAACGTCATCGGCTGAGCCAGCGAACCACCGCTGAGCGGGTCGGTGGTGACGACCGGTGCCTCGAACGGCTGCCAGGTGAAGCGCTGTTGCGGCGACCGGGTGCCGTCGGAGAGCAGCGCCTGGACCGTCAACGTGTTGTCGCCGGTGTGCACCGGCGTCACGGTGATTGCGACGCTGGTTCCGACGGCGTCGAGAACGATCTCCGCGCCACCGTCGAACCGGTAGGCGAACCCGGTCACATTCGGCAACCGGCTACTCAGGTGGAACTCCAGCGGCAGCCCGATGCCGTCGAGCCGGGGCCGGTAGTCCAACGTCGACGCGTACACGGTCGGCACGGGATCGAGGACGTTGAACGGGTAGGGGTTCTCCTGCGACCTGGTGCCGTCGGCCTGGACCGAGCGCACGTACATGTCCTGCCAACCGGCGGTCGCCGTCCACTGCACCACGGCGGTGTCGTCGGCCGCCGCCGGGACGGTGTGCCAGGTGTCGTCAAGGCGGTACTCGTACGCGACCACGTCACCGTTGTGCGGCGTGAACTTGAACGAGCCGACCTTCCCGGCGATCTGGTCGGTCTCGAAGTTGAACTCCGCCGACTCGATGCCGGGGGCGTCGGTGACCGATACCCGCACGGTGTCCTGCCCGATCAGCCTGTCCCGTCGGTAGCTCGTGACGATCACGTCGGTCATGCCGGTCGCGGTGAAGGTGATCCGGGCGGTTGCTTTGCCGTCGACGGCGGGCACCCGCGTCTCCGGGCCCCCATTGATCTGGTAGCCGAAGGCTGTCGTCTCGGGCTTCGCGGCGACCAGCGAAATGATGCTCGGCAGTCCAACGCCGTTCACGGTGATGTCCGCGGTCGGTGCGGTGTCGGCGACCCAGAACGAATAGCTCCTCTCGGGTCCCCGGTTGCCCACTGCGTCGATCGAGGTGACGTACATTGCCTGGGACCATCTCCGGCTCGGCGTGTACTCCAGGATCGCCGTGCCGCCCGGGCGTCGCGCTTCGACCGAGCCGACGTTGCCGGACGAGTCACGCCAGGCGAACGCGACCACGTCACGGTCACCGCCCGCGTCGAAGCGGAACCTGCCGACGATGCCCGGGCCGCCGCCCGGAGTGTCACCCTCGGGGTAGACCTTTGACGTGACGACTGGCGGGTTTACGGGCGCCGTCTTGTCCATACTGATGTAGCAGACGGCGCTCCACGGGCTTACCTCGTGGCCGAAGTGGCCGCGGGCCCGGGCCTGCCAGGCCAACAACGTACCGTCGGCGTACTGGCCCAGGTCGGTGCTGTGGTAGGTGGAGAACTCCCGGCGTTGGTTCGGGTGGTCGACCGGCCAGATGGCGTATTCGACGGTCGTGTGATCACCCGGATCCGGATCGTTGGCGGTGGCCTCGAACAAGGCCCTCTCCCCGGCTGGCGATGGTTTGGTGAGCGTGCCGCACGGCCGGTGCGGGTCCGCCAGGTGGAGATCACTGACCGTGGGTGGGTGGTCGTAGGTCGAACTCAGCGTCGGCTGCTGGAGCGTACGGCCCGTTCGCGGATCGGACTCCTGGGCCGCGGCGATCCGGTACTCCAGTGTGATCGACTTCTCGCCCCGGCTGAGCGCCGCGCTGAGGGCCGGCGCCATGTCGATGCCGAGGTAGCCGGCGCAGTTGGCGGAGCCCTGCCCGCGACTGGTGGACGCCAGCTTCTCGCGCTCGACCGGCGGGTTGTTCCAGGTGGTCCTGGCCTTGATCGGGTCGGTCCGCCAGATTTCGATCGTCGCCGCCGCGGAGCAGTCGGTGACCGCGTTCTCATTCGTGTAGAGGTGCGAGCGGTGCACGACTGTCCCGTTGAGTTGGGTGAGGTCGTACGTGAAGTAGGAGCGGTAGGTGTGGGCCGTGCCCCGGCTGTCCACCAGTGTGCCAACGGGTGGCGGGCCCGTCGGGTTGACGAACTTCGTCTTCGGGTGGTGCGAGTCGAGATAGGCCCAGCTCGACAGCGGCAAATTCGTTGAGGTCGCGGCGAGGGCCGGCTGACCGGTTGCGAAGACTGTCGTGGCGACGCCGACCACGCCTGCCAACAACGCCGTTCCGATGCGCTTCAACTCGCTGTCCACCTTCCTGACGACGCCTCGATGGCACCGCTCGGCGCGAGCGTAGCGACGCTTGTAAAGGTCGCCGGGCGGAGCGATCAATAGAAGGAAGACGATTCGTGCAGTCGCCGATGGTTGGTAAATGGATTGCCATGTCCGCCCAGCTCTGTTGTGCTGGTGCGCCCGACCGAAGGAGGCGAAATGCGGAAATCGCCACTTTCAACGCATCGAGCAACTCTCGTCTATCCGAAAGATTGAGTTTTCAGCATGTCAGTATTTGATGACCCCGGCCTCTTCGGCCGGCTGTGGGCCGAGCAGTACGACGGCGGATCCCCGCTCGATCCCGCACCCGCGGTGGATTTCCTCGCCGGCCTGGCGCCCGCCGGTCCGGTCCTGGAACTCGCCATCGGCACCGGCCGGGTTGCCCTTCCCCTCGCGGCACGCGGTATCGCGGTCGAGGGCGTCGAGGCGTCCACTGAGATGGTGGCGAAGATGCGCGCCAAGCCGGGTGGCGCGGACATCCCCGTCACGATCGGCGACATGGCCGATGTGCCGGTGACCGGCCCGTACCCGCTGGTGTACCTGGTGTACAACACGCTGTTCAACCTGGTTCGCGAGGAGCGGCAGCGGGACTGCCTGCGCAATGTCGCACGGGTACTGGCCCCGGGCGGTGCGTTCGTCGTCGAGACGTTCGTCCCCGACCCGGCCGACTTCGACCGGGACGAGCAGGTACACATGCACGATGTGACCGAGGATTCGGCCACCATCCGACTGCACAGGTACGACCGGGCGAAGCAGACGTTCATCCGGCAGACCATCACGTTCGAAGGCGCGGGAGTGCACCTGTGGCCCTTCGCCATGCGGTACTGCTGGCCGGAGCAGATCGACGAGATGGCCGAGTCGGCCGGCCTGCGCCTGGCGGAACGGTACGCCGACTGGGACCGCCGGCCGTTCGACACGACGAGCACGGCGCACATCTCGGTCTACCGCCGGGACTGAGCTGAACGGCTACGGCAGGTCGATCGGCAGCTT
Organism: Micromonosporaceae bacterium; assembly: GCA_035296325.1. Classification (GTDB taxonomy): domain Bacteria; phylum Actinomycetota; class Actinomycetes; order Mycobacteriales; family Micromonosporaceae; genus DATHBD01. Next base: position 292,414 of record DATHBD010000032.1, read on the forward strand.
GAGGCCCTGCAGCGCCCGAGTGCACGGGCAGTCCGGCTGCGCCGGCAGGGCGGGCAGCACGTCCAGCAGCAGACCGCGGAGGCGCTCGGTGTTTTCCCCGAACACCCGGAACACCTCTTCCTGGGTCACCCCGTGCTCGCCCTCCACCCCGGCGTCGAGGTCGGTCACCAGGGCGATGGCCGTGTAGCAGAGTTCCAGCTCGCGGGCGAGCACCGCCTCCGGGTGACCGGTCATGTTCACGACCGCGCCGCCCATCGCGGTGTACCAGCGCGACTCCGCCCGGGTGGAGAAGCGTGGGCCCTCGACCACCACCATCGCTCCGCCGTCCACCATGTCGAGCTGACCCGCGGCGGCACCGCGCAGCACCGCCGCCCGGCCGGTCGGGCAGTACGGATCGGCGAAATTCACGTGGACGGCGCCGGCGTCGTAGTACGTCTGGATGCGCCCGCTGGTCCGGTCGATCAACTGGTCCGGGAGGACGAATCGGCCCGGTCCCAGATCCGGGCGCAGCCCGCCCACGGCGCACGGTGCCAGCACCTGCCGTACGCCGATCGAGCGCAGCGCCCACAGATTTGCCCGGTACGGGATCCGGTGCGGGGGAAACCCATGATCGCGCCCGTGCCGGGGCAGGAAGGCGACCCGCCGATCCCGCACCGTGGCGACCGTGACCACGTCGGACGGGGGCCCGAACGGCGTGTCGATACGGTGTGTCTCGGCGTCGTCGAGAAGGGCGTACAGCCCGGTTCCGCCGATCACCGCGACGTCCGCCAGCGTGGTCACGCGACAGACCCTAACCGTTGCCAGCGGTGCAAGCTATGGTGCGAGACATGACGCGCGCGCCTGGGATGATCGTGATCCAATCCGCCGGGCCGACGCTTGCCCGGGAGGGGTCCCCTGGGATCAAATGGGCGGTCCTCACCGATGTTGAGGGCGCGACGTTCGACGGTGTGAGTTAGCGTGCAGCCCGAAAGCGGCCGGCATCCGGAGCCGGGCACAAGGTGGGGGAGGGCGATGGAGTCGCTGACCGGGCGTCTGCTGGTCGCGACGCCTGCACTCCGCGACCCGAACTTCGAACGCACCGTGGTCCTCATCGTCGCCCATGAGGAGGGCGGGGCCCTGGGTGTGGTGCTCAACCGCGCCACCGAGGTGCCGGTGTCCGACGTTCTGGGCGCCTGGGGCGGGCTCGCCGGCGAGCCGCCGGTCGTGTTCGAGGGCGGGCCGGTCCAGCCCGAGGCGGCGATCTGCCTGGCCCGGGCCCGGCCGGGCGCCGGCGACCTCAGCGGCTTCAGCCAGGTTGCCGGCGCGGTCGGCACCGTCGACCTCTCCGCCGACCCGGACGTGCTGCGCCCCGAGCTGGTCGGCGTGCGGGTGTTCGCCGGCTATGCGGGATGGTCGCCGGGCCAGATGGAGCGCGAAATTTCAAGCGGATCGTGGTTTGTTTTCGAGGCGCTGCCCGGCGACGCGTTCGCGCCACGCCCGGACGACCTCTGGTCCATGGTCCTTCGCCGCCAGGGCGGGCTGATGGCCGCGGTGGCGCACTACCCGGCCGACCCGACGCAGAACTGAGGCTCCCCGACCTGCGTCGGCGCCGTTCGGCGATCCCGGTGTGATGGGATGCGGCCCGGTGTGTACGATGGCGCGAGTGTCCGATGAGTCGGGCGCGAGGGGCCGTGGCGCAGCTGGTAGCGCACCACACTGGCAGTGTGGGGGTCAGGGGTTCGAGTCCCCTCGGCTCCACCATTTTGGTGGTACTTGAACCCGCCTCACGTAGGGCGGATCGAAGCAGGTCGGCGGTGTCACCTTCGGTGGCGCCGCCGCTGCCGTTCGGACGGCGAGCGACGCCGACCAGCGGAGCGATCGGTGCCGCGAGATCATCCGTAGCGACGTACGATCCGTCGGCGTCTCGCTGGCGTTCAGCGAGGATGGCGGACCCTGGCCACCCGGCGGCAACGACGGTTGGGTGATGGTGGTGGGACGTAGCGCAACTCACCAGGCCGGTCCGGCTCGCCACCGTCGGGCTGGTCTGGGGTCAGCGACCGGTTGCGCTGGCACCAGGTCGCGCACCTTCCACCTGCGGGAACGTTCGTGTCATGATCCCCGCCTCCAGAACTGTCGGGCGGCGAAGCCCTCGCGTCGCAGCCAGTGCTCGGTGCAGACGATGCGGTCCGGTTCGATGACCACAAGGGTGTCCCGCGGCGGTTCGGCGAGCGAGCGGCCCTGTTCGGCGTGCTCGTGCTCCCAGCGGAACGCGGCCCAATAGTCGGCCCGGTCCGGGTGGTCGGGGGCAGCACGCGAGCCTCGCCGAAGAGCTGAGCTCCGCGGCTGCTGGCCAGTCCGACCAATGGGGCGAAGATCCCCACCGAGACGCGCGGGTCAGCGCCGATGTTGCGCAGCTTCGGCGAGCGCGGTGCGGCGGTGAACATGACCGAGAACTGGAGGGGGTAGTAGCGCACCGGGGTGGCCAACGGCCCTGCGGGACCGGCAGTTGCCGGCACGCACATGTTCTGCGAGGAGAGCAGGTTGAGGATGCGCTCCTCGAGCCGCTCACGCGGCAGCTCGGTGCGCGGCGCGGGCTCGGAAAGCCAGGAGTTCGTCAACGCCGTTCCGTCTCCACGGACATGTCCGGGATCGTAGTGGGCGAGGGGTTCAACGGTGGACATCGGTCGACCGGTGGTGGGATCGTGCGCCCGGCACCCGGGTCGCCAGGACGCCGGCGAACACGCTGATCGGACCGATGAGTTGGGCCCGTGCCGGAAGTCTACAGTCGTAACATCCCCATCGAGGAGGGCCGCCATGTCGTACCAGGCATATCTCGACGCCATTGAAGCCAAGACCGGCAGGACCCCGAAGCAACTGCTCGACGAGGCAGAGCGTCGCGGCTATGGCTCGCAGACCAAGGCCGCGGTCGTGGTGGGCTGGCTCAAGGAGGAGTACGACCTCGGCCGCGGACACGCGATGGCACTGTACGGCGTGCTGAAGAACGGCCCGACGGTACCGGAGAAGCATGTCGGCTCCTCCGGCACTCATCGCGACGAATCCCTGACGTTACGGCTGGACGGTGTCGCAGCGCGCTCGCCATTGGAATAGTCAGCACTCCAGGCGGTCGTTGGCCTTGCGTAGAAACGACTTCTGTGACACCACCTGCGTCTCGTAGTGGCCCTTCGGCGCCAGTACTTCGTCCGGCCCGATCCTGGTGAAGTCCTCAGTTGTGAAGTCGATACCGATGCCCTTTGTGTTGCTGCTGGAGCTGTACACGCCGTACCTGACTCCCGGCTTCAGCTCGGTCAGCGGTTCGTTGTCGACGGCCGTCCCCACCTCGGACGCGGGGCGGTCCTCAGCCTCGTGTGTCTGCCAGCCATCGGGGGGCTGACCGAGCACAGGAATCTCCACCACATCGGCCACCGGCGTGCCGCTGACGGTCCACGAGAGGTGGGGCCCGGGCACAGGGGAGGGCCCACTGGAGTTGTTCTCGTAGACGCTGAACCAGGCCGAGTCACCGGGGCAGGTCGCCAGAATCCCGACGGGCTTGCCGTCGCGCACCGCCAACGCCGCGATCGGCTGGGAAGGAGGGCCACACGCGGCTAGGAGCCCGAGGTGCAGGATCAGTACGCTCGCTATCGCTAACCTACGCATCACTCCATGGTCCCGACACCGAGTCACGACCGGATGTCGCCACAGTCAGACGATGGCATCGATGCGTCGCTCTCCTCCGCTCAGCTGCCCGAGCCGGCGTCCGTCCGCACCGGGCCGCGGCAACGGGGCGCGACAACGGGGCGGCGGCGCGATTGAGTGCCTGCCGCGCTTTGGTCCCCGCCTGGCGGTACAACGCCTGCGGGTCCGCCAGCAAGTCGAGCATTTCGCTCAGCGCAGCGTGCGCCGCGGTCGGATCGGATTGCTGGGTGTCGAGCTGCCGCGCCGGTCGGGCCCGCGCTGGAACCCGACGCTTGGCGTGGAATGTCTGCAACCGCTGCAATGCGGTGATCAGGTTCCGCGCGATGACGACGACGTACTGCCTGTGGAAGGTCGATGCGAGGCAGGTGCCGGCGTCGCGGCGTTTACGACAGCGGCGCGAGCATCACCTCGAGCAGTCCGGCGGGTGCTGTGGGGCTGGGCGGGACTCGCACCGTAGCGCTTCACCGGGGCCCTGCCCCTGGCGACGGCAGGGTTCTGTGTCGGAGGAGCGACCTGCCGTGGCAGTCCATGCGTGACAGCAGGCCGCCGAAGCGGCGTGATCGCCGTCCGGGGGCGTGGCTTCGGAGTGCGCGGATCGAGTCTGCCGGGCGTGCGCATTTCGTAGCGATCGTGGGCGGGCTACAGGCGGGAGGCGGTGATCACGTACGGCCGGGCGTCGTCCGAGTCGTAGTTGACGACCACGTCGATTCCGTCAAGCTTCCAGCGGTCGATCATCAAGATGGAAAGACCCTTCGGCTCGGGCGTTCCCAGGCGGGCCCGCAGCGCGTCGCGGGTCTCGTCGAACGAGATGCCGTACGGCAGGTGGGTGGCGCCCGGCACGCCGTCGCGCCCCCGGCGGTACTCGACCAGGTACAGGGTCCACTCGCCGTATCGCATCGAGTCGCGTGCGCCCTGCTGGAACACCTCGAACGACACGTTGCGGTTGGCGGCGCGCAGCGACACGACCCCGTTGGCGTGGTCCGCGAAGGCGATCCGGTCGGGCAATCGGTCCAACCCGTACCCGGCCAGCGCCGCCGCCATCCGGGCGTCGTCCATCCGCGCACCGAGCAGGCCGAGTACGACCTCGCCGGTCGGCTCCACCGCCGCGGCGAGGACGTGCTCCGGCAATGGGGGCACCGGTTCCGCCACCGCTGGCAGGCCGGCACGCTCCCGCCGGCTCGACATGAGCACGCCCCGGTACCACGCCTCGAAGTCCGGCGGTGCCGGCCGGCCAGACGGGTGTACCCCCTGCGCTGTCACCCACGCGCGAAGGGTCGCCGACTCCCCGATGTCGTCCCCACCGGTCGCCCAGTCGAGTTCGGTACGGGTGTCGCCCCGGCACCAGTCGAGCAGGAAGTCGTCGAACGTGGTGGCGACCAGCGTCAGGCCGCCCTCGGAATTCAGCTCCACCACCGCGGGCTCCGGGCCACCGTGGTCCCACAGGGCGAGCTGGGACCCGTCGGGGAAGGCCAGAAAGATGCCGAGGCTGGGCTGCAGCCGAGCGGTGGCGACTGGGTCGTCGGTCGCCGCCTCTTCGAGCGGCTCACACACCAGGATGAACCGGTCGCTGAAGTCCTGCGGCCCGTCTCCGAGATCGCCCATCCAGCGCACGAGCGCCGCCAAGCGCGGCGGCACGGGCATCCCACCCGGGAAACGGTCACCGAACGAGTCAACATCCACGTAGTTCACCGTGGGAACATACTGCCGCCCCGCCAGTGGGCGTCGTGCCCGAGCGGGCGGGCGTGAGGGCGCGCATCCATACCCGTCCGTCCGTCCGTCCGTCGGCACGGTGCGGGCGACCTTCGGGGCGAGCAACACGATGGCGGCTCCGGCGTTCCTCGGCAGCACCGGCTTCTTCCTCGACGACGGCGTCCTGCAGGCGCGGCCGGCGGCCGACCCGACCACCGCGAATTGGACCTTCACCGGGGACGGGCAACTCATTGTTCCGGCATCGAACCTGCTGGTCAGCTGCGGTCGGTAGCCGGCGGGCGTCCCGGTCGACCCGTCGTGCGGATGGCAGCCTCAGCGCCCGACGATATGATCCGCATCCACACAGCAGGGCGCGGGCCGGTCGAGCGAAGGAGGGTGCGTCGCGATGCCACCAGCATCCGAGTTCGACGTCGACGGGGACCGCGCCCAGAACGGCGGGCGTAGCGCCACTCCACCGGGGCGCCGCATCGGGAGGCGGACGATCGCCATCGCGTGCGCGGTGGCGATCGCGTGCGCGGCGATGCTGACGCTGGGCATCTGGATCGGTGGCCGGGACGGCGACGACGTGAAGGTCATGGCGGAGACCGACGTGACCAGGCGGGTCCACCAGTACGCCGAGGAAGCGGTCGGGCTGCTCGACAACCTCCCCCTCAACAATTCGGCGGAGGTCGCCGCGAAGTGTGACAAGGACGGCGGCGAGCTGTTCTACGTCCAGGGGACCTACCAGGTGCCGATGCCGATCGAGGAGCACTTCACCACCCTGGCGCAGATACGCGATCAGTGGGCGGCGAAGGGCTACCAGGTGACGAACCAGCACAACGCCCCGGAGGGAACGGGCACCGTGACGGTCACGATCCCTGATGACGGTTACACCATCACCATGCAGAGCGCGAAGCCGCCGCAGGCGTTCGAGCTCCTCGTCCGATCCGCCTGCTACCGGGCGCCCGCGTCCCGGTAGCACCGACGGTCCGGGCCGGTGATGGTACGCAGCGACGCGGTGCCGGTCGTTTTCCTGCACGGCATCCGGCTCAGCGGCACGATGTGGGGGCCGGTCGCCGGCGTGGTCGGGCAGTCCCGGTCGGTACGTGCGCCGCTCCTTCCCGGCCACGGGCCCCGCGCCGGTGAGCGGTTCACGCTGGAGGCAGCGGTCGCCGCGGCGGCTACGGCCATTGACGAGGTGGGGGGCCGGGCGCTGCTCGTCGGTCACTCCATGGGCGGGTACGTGGCGACGGCGACCGCGGCGCGTCACCCGGATCGGGTTGCCGGCCTGGTCGCAGGCGGCTCTTCGGTGCGCCCCGCTGGCGGGTTTCTGATGGCGTACGGCCTGGTGGCCAAGCTGGCCGGCGCAAACGCCGCACTGGCCAACCGGTTGAGCCGCCTGGGGTTGCATCGCATACTTCCCGCGGAGGAGGCGGCCGCCGCCCGGGCCGGGGCGTGTACTTGCGAGGTGATGCCCGATGTCGTCACGGCGCTGGCGGCGTTCGACCCGCAGGCCGCGCTGGCCGGCTACCGAGGTCCGGTCTGGTTGGTCAACGGGGACCGGGACCCGTTCCGCGCGGAGAAGCGGAGCTTCCTGCAGGTCTGCAGGGACGGCCACCGGATACGGATACCCCGTCGTGGTCACATCACCGTGCTGGCCGAGACGCCGACCCTGACCCGGATCGTCCTGGACGCCGCCGCTGCCGTTGGGCGTGGTTGAGCGACGCGGCTGCTTTCGTTGGGCGGAGTCAGGCGACGTGGCGTGCCGGGCGCAGCAGCGTCAGCGCCCGGAGCGCTTCGGCTCGGGAGATCGGCTGGTCCTCTTCGGCCTGCAGCGCCAGCGACGTCTCGATCGCCTGCCTGATCCACGCCGTCTTGGCCACACCGGCGACCCGGGCCGCGTCGGCTACCGCCTGGTCGACCTCGATCGGCAGCCGGAGCGAACGCACCACCATGACGTCCGACCCGGGCGCCGGGAGCGCGGCAAGCAGGGCCTCCTCCTGCCGCGGGCCCGCTGGTGGTTCGAAGGTCAGGCCGGTCATGAAGGCGCCGACCTCCTCGGCCGTGCGGGGCAGTCCTCGCTCTTCGCTCATCGCGTCCCCTCCCATTGGGCAAACTCGGCAAGCTCACTGTCCGTCATGCCTCGGGCGCCGACAATCCTCCAGGTGTACCCGCTGACCTGGTACACCGCGACCACGAGGGGGCGGCCGGCGACGGTCCGGGCCCAGACCGTGAGGACGCCCGTGCCGAGCGGGCCGACCGCGGGCCGCGGCCATCTGCGCCTGGCCGCGAGCGCCTGCCGCACCTCGTGCGGCTCGACGTCGACCAGGGCCCGGATGGCCCACTCTTCCCACTCGTACGGCACCCTCCCAATGTACTACCGGCGTGATACGCGGTGGGAGGGCCGGGGCGGGCCGGACCGGGGCGAGCCGGACCGGGGCGGTCCGGACCGGCCGCCGCAGCGGTCACGATCCGTACCGACACCACGACCGGGATGAGATATGCCCGTACGCCCGGCTTGCGGCGCGCCCCCGCGGGCCACAGACTGCCCGGAAGCGCCACCGGGCCAGCCTGAACAGCGCGTCCCCGTCCACCCATATCCCCGGAGCGTCCCGTGCGACTACTGCTGATCGGTCCGCCAGGTTGCGGCAAGGGCACCCAGGCTGTCCGCATCGCCGAGCACTACGGCGTGGAGCACATCTCGAGCGGCGATCTGCTGCGCCGACACGTCGCGGAAGGGACCTCCATCGGCCGCGCCGTGGCGGAGTGCATCAACCGTGGCGACCTGGTGCCGGACGGGATCGTCATGGACATCCTGCGCAAACCGGTGGAAGCGGCGAGCAAGGCGGGCGGGTACATCCTCGACGGCTTTCCCCGCACCGTCGACCAGGCGGAAGCGGCGTACATGGTCGCCAAGACCATCGGAGCGTCCGTCCGGGTCGCCCTCTACCTCGAAGTGGGGCGCGAGGAGTTGATCCGCCGGCTGCTCGCCCGCGCCACCCAGACCGGCCGCACCGACGACACCGAAGATGTGATCAACCACCGGCTGGAAGTGTTCGACAAGTCCACCGCACCCCTGCTGGACTACTACGCGCGTCGGGAGACGTTGATCACCGTTGACGGCAACCGGTCGGTGGCTGAGGTGACCGAGGCGGCGATCGCCGAGTTGGACCGGGTCGGGTAGCCGCGACCCGACCCGACCCGACCCGTGCTCAGCCCGACGCGAACTCCTTCGGCTCCACGAGTACCAGCCAGTTGCCTGAGTTGTCCCGCATCACGGCCTCGACCCCGTACGGCCGGTCCGACGGCTCCTGCAGGAACGTCACGCCCTTGGCGCTGAGCTCCTCGTAGGTCTTGCGGCAGTCGTCCACCCGCAGCCCGATACCACCATGCTCACCCTTCTGGAGTTGGCGACGCACGAACGCGGCCGCTTCGGCATCCAGCGGCGGGCCGGGCTCCATGAGGGTGACCTGGAGTTCGGGTTGGTTCGGGTGGGACACGGTGACCCAGCGGAACCCTTCGCCGAGGGTGACGTCGGTGCGGGGGACGAAGCCCAGTACGTCGACGTAGAAGTCGCGGGCGGCGTCCTGGTCGAGGCAGTACACGGTGGTCAGGGAAATGTTTGTGATCATGGAAGAAATCGTAGTTGCCGCAGGTGGGCTGGCGCTTCTCTCAGATTGCGCGGTCCGGGGCGGTGGAGCCGGCCGTGCCGCCCAGGTCCAGCGCTCCGCGCATGAACAGGTAGCACCCTGGCACGTACGCGTCCTCCCGGGCGGCCCACCGGTTGCGGTACTCCGTGGGAGTCTGCCCGACCAACTGGGTGAACCGCGCCGAGAACGAGCCGAGGCTGGCGAAGCCGACCAGCATGCACACCTCGGTGACGGTGAGATTGGCCGCCCGGAGCAGGTCCTGGGCACGTTCGATCCGACGCCGGGTGAGGTACCGGATCGGCGTTTCCCCGTAGGTCGCCTCGAAGCTGCGGATGAAGTGGTACTTCGACACGCCGGCGACGGCGGCCAGGCCATCGACGTGCAGCGGCATCCGGTACTGCCGGTCGATGTGGTCGCGGGCCCGGCGCAGGTGGGGGAGCAGCCCAAGCGCCACGGGTCGGGTGGTCATCGCGCCCATGGGGGCAAGGATATTCGGGGTAGCTCAGTCAGGTCGATGCGCGACGCCACGGGAACTCGCCGCCAACGGAAGCCGGATGGTGATGGTCGTGCCGGCGTGGTCGGCCGGGTCGGTGAGCGCGATGGTCCCGGCGTGCGCCTCGACGAGGGTCCGCACGATGGTGAGTCCCAGACCCGTGCCGGTGATCCCGCTGGTCCGCGCATTGCTCGCCCGGTAGAAGCGTTGGAACAGGTGGTGGCGTTCCTCGGGCGGAATTCCGATGCCCGCGTCGGTGACCCGGAGCTCCGCGGCATCACCGTCGCGGCCCAGGTACACGCTGACCCGGCCGCCGTCCGGGCTGTACTTCACGGCGTTGGACAGCAGGTTGTCGAGCACCTGTCGGAGCCGGCCGGGGTCGCCGTGCACGACCACCCGCTCGGGTAGCTCGGTTTGCACCGTGACACCGTCGGCGGCGGGCAGGCCGGTGGTGGCTTCGCTGATGAGCGGCACCAGGTCAACGTCCTCGGTGGTGATGGAGAGGTGGCCGGACTCGAGGCCCGCGAGGTCGAGAAGGTCGTCGATGATCGCGCGGAGGGCGGCGGTGTTGCGGCCGATGACCTCGACGAGTTCGCGGTCCGGGTCGGGCAGCGCGTGGGCCTGGTCGAGGAGCAACTCGGTGTAGGACGCGATCGAGGTCAACGGCGTCCGCATCTCGTGCCCGACCAGGAGGAGGAAGTCGTCCTTGGTCCGGGCCAGCTGCAGCGCCAGTTCATCGGCGCGCCGGTGCGCCAGGAACTGTCCCACCTGACCGGCGATGCCGGTGAGGAACGCGGTCGGCTCCGCCTCGTCATGTTCCGGGGCGTCCGAGAAGCAGATCAGCACGCCCAGCATGGTGTCGCCGTCGCTCACCGGCACCGCGAGGGCGCTGTGCAGGCCGAGGCGGGCGAACGCCTCCGCGCGGGCGTGGATGTCGGCGGACACGATGTGCCGGGTGTGGGTGACGTCGGGAACCCAGACCGGGCCTCCGGTGGCCCACACCGCGCCGCAGACGCCTTCGCCCTTGGCGATCTGCTCGTAGGTGATGTCGGCCATCTGGTAGCCCCGCGCGGTCCAGTACGAGGCCGGCCGCAGCGTGTCGGTGACCTCGTCGATGAGCCACAGTTCGGCGTGCGGCCAGCCCAGCGTGCTGGCCACCGCCTCGATGATGCGCGGACTCGCCTCCGCCGCGGTGCCGGCCTGAGCCAGCGCCTTCGCAACCTCCAACTCGCAGTCGCGGAACCGCTGCGCCCGGCGGCGCTCGGTGACCTCGTGCAGCGCCATCACCGCACCCAGCACCGGCCCATCCGGGTCGCGGATCGGCTCGGCGTTGGCGACGAAGGTCCGCGTCCGGGCCCGGGGTGCGGTGATCTCGATGTCGAGATCGCGGATCTGCTCGCCGCGCAGCGCCCGCAGCAGTGGAATGTGGTCCGGGTCGAGCGGGACGCCGCTGCGGTCGGTCAGTGTGGCGGTCGCGTCGGCGACATCGCGCTGCGTCCAGTCCACCGGAAGCCCCTGGATCTCCCGCAGGGCCCGGTTGAGCAGCACGATCCGACCCCGGGCGTCGCAGGCCATCACTCCGGCGTTGAGGTTGTCCAGGACAGCGCCGAGGAAGCCCTGGTGCCGGGCGGCGTCCGCCTCGGCGCTGGCCTCACCGGAGACGTCGGTGATGAAGGCGCAATCCAACGCGCCCGCCGACCCCTGTACGACGGATCGCACGATCTTGGCGGGGAACCGCCGCCCGGTCCGGTGCCGGACCAGGGCCCGGTGCGCGGTGGGCGGTCCGGTGTCGGCCGGTGCTCCGAAGCCTCGCTCGTACACCGGCTCGACCACCTGCTCGAACGGGCGACCCTGGGCCTCCGCGGCGCTCCATCCGAACATGAGCTCGGCGGCCCGGTTCCAGCCGACGATCTCCCCGCCGGCGTCAATGGCGACGAACGCCTCCACCGCGACATCCAGCACCGACGCGCTGTGCAGGCCGGCGACCTCTGCCGGCCCGGCGTGCAACCCGAGCACCGGGATCGGGCCCAGCAGCGCACCGACCGACTGCAGGGTGCTCAGGTGTGCCGCGGTCCATCGGCGGGGCACCGTGTCGACGACCGACAGCGACCCGACCGCCTGCCCGGCGGCGTCGCGCAGGGGCGTACCCATGAACGCCCGGGCGCCGTACTCGACGGCCCACCCGTTGCCCCGCAGGTCCGGCTCGGCCAGCATGTCGTCGACGGTCAGCGGCGCGTTGCCGAGCACGATGTACTTGCAGACCGAGTACGTGAGCGGTGCCGTCCCGTTCCCGGCAAGGGCGGCCGGCAGTCCGTACTCCCCGACGCGGTGCTGTTGGTCGCCGCCGACCAGGGTCACCACGCCCATCGGGGTGCCGGCCAGATCGGCCGCGAGCCGGGCGATGGCGTCCAACGGTATCGCCAGCGCGGGGAGCACCCGCCGCGCGCGCTCCACCGCGGCCACCCGCTCCGGTGCGGCTAAGGCGGTGTCGTCGACGATCACGCGGTGTCCCCGTTCGCTACCCGCTGCCAGAGCAGAGGTACCACCGGTTGTATCCGGTCATACGGCGGCATTCCCTACCTTAGGGAGTAAGCCTCATGACGCGGCGACAACCGTGAAAGATGGCGAGGTCCGGGCCGTTTCTCAACATGTGAAATGCTACCCCACCATAATGATCTGGACAGGCGAGTCATTTCGCCCGGCGGGCTTCTGCCCGTCCGGGCGGCAGTCCGGGTGGCGGGCGCAATCGCTCGCGCCGTTCGGCGGAATTCACAGGAGGACATGCCCGTGATCCCCGTCCGGTCGGATCGGCTTCGCGCAGCCCGCGTCGGCCTTGCGCTCCTGATCGCGGTGGCCGTTGCGGCCGGGGCCGGCTGTGCGGCGGACCGGGACGGGGGTCCGACGCCCGCCACGAGTCCGACCGACCGGGTCATCGGCACGGCTGTCGGAAAGGCCCGCACCCTCGTCCTGTACGACACCACGGGCGCCTACGGTGCGCTCGGCGAGCTGTACGCCATCCAGGTGGCGAACCTGGTTTCCCACTTCGGCACCTGGAAGGCCCACCCGGTGAGCCAGTACGCCGCCGGCGAGGTGAGCGAATACACCGCCGTGGTCTATATCGGCTCGACCTACGACGAGCCGATCCCGGCGCCGTTCCTCGACGACGTCGCCGCCGGGAAGGTGCCGGTGGTGTGGATCAACAACAACATCTGGCAGCTCACCGCCCGCGATCCCACCCTGGCCGGCCGGTACGGCTTCACGCTGCCCGGCTTCGACCCGGCACCGGTGGCGACGGTGCGCTACCGCGACACCGAGCTGACCCGCGACGCCGGCGCGGGCGAGCTGATGAGGATTCTGATCACCGACCCGGCGAAGGCGAAGCCGGTCGGCGAGTCGGTCCTGGCCGACGGCGCCACCGTGCCGTGGGCGGTGCGGGCCGCCAACTTCACCTACCTCAGCGAGCTGCCGCTCACCTTCGTCTCCTCCGACGACCGGTACCTGGCCTTCACCGACCTGCTCTTCGACGTCTTCGCGCCGGACACCGCCGTCCGGCACCGCGCGCTGGTGCGGATCGAGGACGTCGGGCCGCAGTCCGACCCGGCGCAGCTGCGGGCGATCGCGGACTACCTCTCCGGACGCCGGGTGCCGTTCTCCGTCGCGGTGTTCGCCGAGTACAACGACCTGGCCGGCAGGTACGCGGGCGGCAAGCCGGTGAGCCGCCGGCTCAGTGACGTGCCGAAGGTGGTGGAGGCGCTGCGCTACATGGTGGAGCGGGGCGGCACTTTGATCATGCACGGTTACACCCACGGGTACACCGCGTCGAACCCGTACGGGGTGAGTGCCGAGGACTACGAGTTCTACCGGGCGCACGTCGACGCCAACGACCAGGTCGTGCTCGACGGCCCGGTGCCCGAGGACTCGACCGTCTGGGCCGCCGGCCGGGTCACCGCGGCCCGTAAGGAGTGGGTGGCGGCCAAGCTCCCGCTCCCGGACATCTTCGAATTCCCGCACTACACGGCCAGTGCGGTGGACTACCGGGCGATCACCCCGGAGTTCACCGCCCGCTACGAACGGGTCATGTACTTCCCGGGGCTGCTCTCCGGGGCAGAGCCGGAAGCCGGTCGCTCGGTCAGCCAGTACTTCCCGTACCCGGTCCGCGACGTGTACGGCCGACCGGTGATCCCGGAGAACCTGGGAAACGTGTCGTCGGCCAAGTTCAACCAGCACGGCGTGCGGTCTCCCGCGGACCTGCTGGCCTCCGCCAAGCGCCAACTGGTCGTCCGGGACGGCGTGGCGAGCTTCTTCTACCACCCGTTCCTGGGCCTGGAGCACCTGCCGACGCTGGTGGAGGGTATTCAGGAACTGGGGTACACCTTCGTACCGGCGCACGCCGCAATCCTGGACTGAACGCTGCCGGCGCTGCTGATGCTGCCGGTCCGCCGCACCCTGCGTAGCATGCTGATCGTGACTGCGGTGAGCTTCGATTCCCAGACCCTGACCTGGCTGCTCAGCACGCCTTCGACCAGCTACGCGCTGCGGGCGGTGGACGACGGCCTCTGGCACGTCTATTGGGGGCCCCGGCTCTCGTTGCCGGACGTGGCGGCCCTGCCCATCCGCCCCCAGGGCCACTCCGACGTCCTCGGCGAGGAGTTTCCTGCCGGCGGCGGTGAACGGTTCGGGCCAACCTCGCTGGTGGTCGAGTTCGCCGATGGCACCGGCGTCGTGGAGTGGACCTACGTCGGCCATGACATCGACGACGGACACCTCACCGTGACGCTGGCCGACCGGCACTACCCGGTGGAACTGGAGCTGCACTACCGGGTGCGGCCCGACACCGACGTGATCGAGCGGTGGGTCGCGTTGCGGCACACCGGCGGCGACGACCCGGTCGCGGTGCGGACGCTGAACTCGGCGGCGTGGTCGATCCCGGAGCGCCCGGACTACCGGCTCAGCTCGGTGGCCGGCGAGTGGAGCGCCGAGTTCCAGGTGCAGCGGGTGACCGCACCGCTCGGTGAGACGACGATCACCAGCCGCCGCGGGATCACCCGGCACCAGCAGAACCCGTGGCTGATGGTGGACCCGGGCGACGCCACCGAGGGCGCCGGCGAGGTGTGGTCCACCGTGCTGGCCTGGGGCGGCACCTGGCGGATCACCGCGCGCCGCACGCTGGGCGGCCAACTCGCGGTCACCGGCGGCGCCGGCTCGGTGGGCGCCGGAACGGAGGGCGCCGGCTGGCGGCTGCAACCGGGGGAGTCCCGGACCACGCCGGTGTACGCCGGCCTGTACGCCACCGACGGATTCGGCGGCACCAGCCGGCGCTGGCACGAGTACGTCCGGGCGCACGTACTGCCGGCCCCGGCGGAGGTGCGCCCGGTGCTCTACAACTCCTGGGAAGGCACCTGGTTCGACGTCAACGAGAACAACCAGCGGGAGATCGCGGCCATCGCCGCGGAGATGGGCGCCGAGCTGTTCGTGATGGACGACGGCTGGTTCGGCCGCCGGGTGGACGACTTCGCCGGGCTGGGCGACTGGGATCCCAACCCGGACCGGTTCCCCAACGGGCTCGGACCGCTCATCGCCGAAGTGCACAAGCTGGGCATGCGGTTCGGGATCTGGGTGGAGCCGGAAATGGTCAATCCGGACAGCGACCTCTACCGCAAGCACCCGGAGTGGGTGCTGCACATGCCGAACCGACGGCGTACCGAGATCCGCAACCAGCTCGTCCTCAACTTCGCCCGGCCCGACGTGGTGGAGTGGGCGCACGGGTGGCTCGACCGGCTGCTCAGCGAAAACGAGATCGACTTCGTCAAGTGGGACATGAACCGGTCCTTCACCGAAGCCGGCTGGCCCGGCCACGACGACCCGAACCGGCTCTTCACCGACCACACCGCCAACGTGTACGCCATCCTCGACCGGCTCCGCGCCGACCACCCGAACCTGCGCATCGAAACCTGTGCCAGCGGCGGCGGCCGGGTCGACCTGGGCATCCTGCGCCGCACCGACCAGGCGTGGACGTCGGACAACACCGACCCGGTGGACCGCCTCGCCATCCAGGACGGCTACACGCAGGTGTACCCCGCCATCACGATGGGTGCGTGGGCCAGCGACAGCCCCAACCCGTTGAACTCACGCGTGACCCCGGTACGGTTCCGGTTCCACGTGGCGATGGCCGGTGCGCTCGGCATCAGCGGCAACCTGCGCGAGTGGTCCGCGCAGGACCGGCAGGAGGCGGCTGAGCTGATCGCGCGGTACAAGGAGATCCGGCACATCGTGGCGCACGGTGCGCTCTACCGGCTCACCCCGCCCAGCGTCGAGCGCCTCACCGCTGTGCAGTACGTGAGCGCCGATGAGGCCGAGGTCGTGGTGCTGGCCTTCCGCGCCATGGGTCGGCACGGCCAGCCGCAGCCGGCGGCGCTGCGGCTCGGCGGGCTGGACCCGGCCGCGACCTACCGGGACGAGGAGACGGGCGCGCTGTACTCCGGCGCTGTCCTAACTCACCACGGACTCGACCTGGGCCTGCCCGCCGGCGACTACGCGAGTGTGCTGCGCCACCTGCGCCGCACCTGACCCAGTGCCGCAGCCTGGCTCACACTGCCAGCCTGCCGCAGCCTGGCTCACACTGCCAGCCTGCTGCGGCGTCGGGCACCGTTGGTGTGCCCGTACGGTGCGCTTCGCCGCCTAAGCTCCCGGCATCCACCGGAGGGTGCCATTGATCCAGGTCGGTTGATCAGTTTGACCGGCGCTTCGGCGGCGGAGCCGGTGATCACTACGCGGCTTACCTGGCACGGTCGAACTCATCACCGCCGTGACGCCCGATCATTGGCGTTGGTGGTACTGGTTGCGTCGGGGTCTTCGGTCGGGGTCGAGGTGGGCGGGTGGGGTGAACTCGGGTCGCCCGTCGGTGGTGCTGATCTGGACGGTCCATTCGCTGTGGTGGATCAGGCGGTGGTGATGAGCGCAGAGTAGGACGGCATTGTGCAGGCTGGTGGTGCCGCCATCGGCCCAGTGGACGATGTGGTGTCCGTCGCACCAGCGTGCCGGCCGGTCACAGGCGGGGAAGGCGCAGCCGCCGTCGCGGATGATGAGGGCGCGGCGGATCGGTCCGGTGAACAGGCGGCGTTCCCGGCCCAGGTCCAGGACCTGCCCGGCGCCGCCGAGCACGGCTGGGATGATCGCGGCGTCGCAGGCCAGGCGTCTGGCCGCAGCCGCGGTGAGGCGCGCGCCGTCGTCGAGGGTGGCCGTGCCGATGTGCTGGCGTAGCGTGTCGAGGCTGGTCGTGACCACGATCTGTGGCCGGTCGCCGCCGTTGTCGGGGAGATGGGTGCTGGCGCAGGCGAGGCGGCAGACCTCGATGAGGGCGTCTGCGCGGCGCTGCCCGGCACTCAGTCGCTCCACCCCGGCGGTCGTCCCGGCGGTCGTCCCGGCGGTCGTCCGGGCTGTTGTTCCGGCAGTCGTCCGGGCTGTTGTTCCGGCGGTCGCGCGGGGGGTGCAGAGCGGGTCCAGGGCGGCCCGGACGGTCGCGGCCGCTTCGCTGGGCAGCCAGCCGGTGAGGCGGACCTGGCCCGTGCCGGCCACGTCGGTGAGATACAGGCAACGGTCGAGGTGTGCCCGCTGTTCGGCGCGGTCGAGCGCGGCGAGGGCGGTCGACTCGGCCCGTGCGGGTTCGACGACCTCGAAGAGCCGCTGCCCGAGAATGCCAAGCTCGCGTGGCCCGAACACCGCGGCCTGCTCGACGAGGTGGGCCTCTCCGCCGCCACGACTGTCGGCGGGCAGGCCGGACACGCTGGCTGTGATGACCTTCACCTGCTCGACGTTCACCGCTCCGTCCGCGAACGCCGCCGCCGTGGCGGGCAGATCGGTGTCGAGCGCCTTGGCGAGGACGGTCAGCTGGCGGGCCGCCCCGCCGGAGATGCGATGCCGGTCCCGAAGCCACGCCGTGGTGCTCGACGCGCCCTGCGCTGCGGCGACACCCCGGACGTCGATTTCCCGGACCAGGGCGAGGTGCACCGCCGCGACCCGCTGCGTCATCACCTGCACGCGATCGAGGTAGTCGATGAGCGTCGCTTCCGGCACCGCGCCGAGCAACGCCGACCGGCACTGGTCGAGCGCCTCGTCCAGCATCGCCAACGCCGCCTCCATGGTCCGAACCCTACGCACCGGGTACGACACAAAATCGAACGTGTGTGCGACTACTTGGGTTGGTCTGGGCGTTGGAGCAGCCCAGCCCTCATCACGGATTGCCGATAGTCATAGCTGGACAGGCGTAGTCGTCAACGAGATGCGTGATGCCGCAGCCTGCTGCTACGGACGGTGAACGCAGATGGCATTGCGATCGTCGGTGCCAGCTGCTGTCCGGCAACTCAGCGGCGGTCGAGGTGCGCGAGGAATGAATGCAGCCAGCGCAGCTCGCGTGCGTGGTGTTCAAGAGCATCGGCGGCTTCGGCAGGGTTCACCGGCGCGTACTTGATGCGTTCGGCCGCGAGCAGTCGGCATCGCTGCAGGGCGGGCAGGATGGTGAGCCAATCGCTCAAGCCGTAGGCTTCTGCGAAGAGTCGGAGTCGGGCCGTTATGTCAGGGATGGGGGCAAACCCCGCTTCGCGCAGCTGGTGCGGCGGGGCGAGCGGAACGAACTCCCACGCCGCGGCCGCCAGTTCGACCAGCGGGCTGACCGGGCCGACGGCGTCCCAGTCGATAAAGGCGACCGGCACGCCGTCTCGATAGACGGTGTTCCAGGGGCCGAGATCACCGTGCGAGATGATCTCTCCCGCCTGAGGTGCGCGCGGATCGAAGCGGAACCGAGTGTTGGAAGGCCGGTAGCCTAGCGCGGCCTCGTGCAGCCGCCTTATCAGTTCGGCAGCAGTGACGAGGGCGGCTTCGGAGCGAGCGTAGGCGGGCAGTCGATGCCCATGACCGGGTTGCCACTGCGGGTCGGCCGGCACATCGCCGTCGATGTACGCGAGCACCTCGCGTTCTCCCTCGGTGGCCACGAAAGCCGGTGCACCGGAGAACCCGGCGGCCTCCAAGTGCCGCAGATAGTCATGTACAGCATTGGACCAACTGCCCATCGGCCGCAGGAGTTGTCCGCCACGGCGCGTGATTCCCTGTGTCATCCGCCCCGCCGGGAGCGGCGTCTCCACCATGCTGACGGGCTCCTCAAGACTCACTCAGCAAGTATGGGGGGCCGCGACCTGATGGAAAGGGCGAAGACTCGGCTCGTGGATCGCTCAACGCGTCTGGAGTTGGCCGTCGAGACGCGTCGCAGGCTCGGTTGAGGTATCTCCGCCACTCGTTGATCACTCGTGCGGCTTACCAGGGCTTTCAACCGGATCCTTCGCCTCACCGGGGCGACAGTGCAGTCGGCAGCGTTCACCGACCGCGGACTCGTGATCGGGCTTCGCCGGCGCCGGCGGCGTCTGATCTGCCCGTGTGGGGCCTCGACGAAAGGTCGCTACGACACGTCGCGGCGCAGGTGGCGGCATCTGGACTTCGGCGCCTGCCAGGTATGGCTGGAAGCCGACATCCATCGCATCGACTGCCGAACGTGTGGTCGTGTCCGCACCGAGCAGGTGCCCTGGGCTCGGCCACACGCGCGTCACACCACCGACTTCGAGAACGTCGCCGCATGGCTGGCGCAGCGCATGGACAAGGCAAGCATCGCCCGGCTGCTGCGCTGCTCGTGGGAAGCGGTCGACGCGATCGTCACCCGCGTCGTGGCCGACCACATCGACGACGCCCGACTCGACCAGCTCTACCGCATCGGCGTGGACGAAATCTCCTACAAGCGCGGCCGCAAGTTCCTGACCATCGTCGCCGACCACGAGACCGGAAACGTCGTCTGGGTGGGCAAGGAACGCTCCAAAGCCGCCTTCGAGGACTTCTTCGCCGCGCTCGGCCCCGACAGGGCCGCCGCGGTCGAGGCGATCAGCCTCGACGGCAGCAGCGTCTTCCTGCCCGTCACCCGCGAGCAGATCCCGCAAGCACGGATCTGCCTTGACCCGTTCCATGTGATCAAGTGGACCAACGAAGTCGTCGAATCGGTCTACCGCACCGAAGCACCCACCATGCCCTCCGGCCCCGGCATGCCCGAGCGCCGCGACTGGCGCCGCGCCCGTTTCGCCGTACGCGCCGGCCGGGAGAACCTCGACGACCAGCACCGCCAGATCCTGCGCCTGCTCCGGCGTCACCGCTACCGGCTCTGGCGCACCCCTGGGAACTCAATGAACAGCTACGCGACCTCTACCGCACCACCGATCCCGCCGACGCCCGCGCCTACCTCAAACGCTGGTGCACCGCCGCGAAACGCAGCCGGATCCCCGCCTTCCGCAACCTGGTACGCCGGATCGAGAAACACGCCGACGCCATCGTTGCCGCCGTGGAACTCGGCCTGTCCAACTCCCGCCTCGAAGGCATCAACGCCAAGATCCGACTCATCCAACGCCGCGGCTTCGGCTACCGCAACCTCGACGCCCTCACCGCGGCCATCTACCTCTGCCTCGGCGGAGTCACCCTCGATCTACCCACAGAAACCTGAGTAGTCGCACCTGTGTACGAGGTCCGTGGCACCGTCGCTGCGGCAGCAGCGGCTGAACCGGAATGACCTTTGGCGGACGTAGGGTAGCGGCCGGCGGCGCGGAGCGTCGCCGGGCCACGCGGTGGGACGTGGCGTTGTGCGGCGGATTGGAGGGCGACCTGGCAGCCGATGGCTGCCGACCCGCCGATGTGTCTGCGGATGGCCCGACGGACGGCTCGTTGGCCGTCGGAACGCCGGTCGTCTTAGCCTCCACGTCACGCCTTGGACAGCCAGCGCCATGGCTTAACTGGGCCTTCCCCGATCGGCATTGCTGCTCGCGTGCTTTGGTACGTTATGTGACCGAATAGACGGTGCAGGTGTCCATTTCGGAGAGTCGGTGGCCACGCGGCGATCAGCCATACCTGTGGCGAGGCTGCCGTCCTCGCCACGGGGGGATCACACGGTTGGCTGGGCGGATCCGTAGGCGCAGGAAGTGTGAGCGCATCGCCGCGTTCGGGTTGGCCTAGCTCCGGCGGGTGCCGCGACGCGAGGTCGCCTGCCGCACGGGGCTGCGGCCGGCGGCCCGTGCGAACTGTTGAAGGTGACCGGCGGGCCCAGGTACGCCGGTCAGGGCGGGCGCCACGACCGACGTAGACCGGGTGAGCGGCATGGCATGGTCGCGGTGCGCGGTGGCGCTCGGGTCGACCTGCACCACATACTGCGGGCCGCGTTCGGTCAGTCCGGGACGAACAGGGTGGCGTCGCCGTAGCCGGAGTCCGCGCTCACCGGCAACCTCGGCAGTTCCAACTGCCCGATTATCTCGTCGAGCATGTGCAGGCCCAGGCGCCATTTCTCCCGGTGCCGCACGTCGTCACCGGTACTGGCGCGACCCGCTTCGCGCGCACATCCGCGCGGTGAACTCCACCAACCGTGGCCGCAACCACGCAAACTCGTCAGCTCTAATGATCATCTATTGCAGCGACAACCACCGCTGGAGTCACGCAACGACACACCACCTGACTCACAGAGCATTGCTAGCCGCGGCGGCCCCGGCGGGCCCGGATGTAGTCGGCGATCACGTACCGGTCGAGGTTCTGCGGGTCGGCGGTGAAGGACCGGCCGCCGTTGCGGCGGGCCACCGCGTCGACGAACCGGCGCAGCCCGGGGTCCTCCCCGAGCATGAACAGGTTCAGGGTGGCGCCGTAGCGGGTCAGCGTGTCGACCTCCGCGATCGTCGCGTACACGGTCTCCCGGGTCGGGGGCCAGGCGAACACCGCCTCGCCGTCGTCGAGCAGGTGCGCCGTCGGCTCGCCGTCCGTCACCACCAGGATGACCGGCTCGGCGTCGGAGTGCCGCCGCAGGTGCCGGCCGGCGAGGCGCAGTGCGTGCTGCAGGTTGGTGCCCTGCACCATGTCCGGCTCGACCGCGGCGAGCTCGGTCTGCGACAGCGGCATGGCGTAGCGGCCGAACCCGATGATCTGCAGCGCGTCCTGCGGGTACCGCGTGGCGACCAGGTGCGACAGGGCGAGCGCGGTCTGCTTCATCGGGCCCCAGCGCCCGTCGGCCATCATCGAGAAGGAAAGGTCGACACAGAGCGCGACCGCAGCGGAGACCCGCCGTTCGGTCTCCACCACCGCGAAGTCCTCGACCGTGAGCTCGATCGGCAGGACCGCGGTGGCACCGCCCGCGGCGCCGGCCGTCCGCCGCACCGCGTTGGTGATGGTTCGGACCACATCGATCGGCTGTTCGTCGCCGAACTCCCACCGGCGGGACGCGCCGGTCGCCTCCCCGGCAGCACCCGCGTCACGCAGGTCGTGCTGGCCTCTCCGGCCCTGATCGAGCTGCGCGAAAACCCGCCGGAGCGCGGTGCCGCCGAGGCGCCGCAGTGCCTTGGGGCTCAGCGTCAGGCCATCCTCGCCGCGGGCCACCCACCCCTGCCTACGGAGCTCGCGCTCCAACTCCTGCAGCCGGCGGACGTCCGCTCCGGCGCCGCGGCCGAGCTGCTGCTCGACGGCGTCCACGTCGATATCGTCAAGGGTGGCGCCGGGGTGCTCCTGGCCGAGTTGCTCCAACAGGTCGTCCAGGTCACCCAGGTCCTGCAGCGCGCCGGTCGCCTCGCCGTACCCGAGCTGCTCACGGCCCCGCACCTGCTCGCGCCGGCTCCAGGCCAGGTCGGGGCGCAGCGCCCGCAGGTTGCCGTCGAGCGCCGCCATCTCGCCGGCCAGTTCGGCATCGCCGAGCGCGCGCTCCATCAGCGCGGCCAGCTCCTCCCGCTGTTGCGGCGTCAACGATCGCATCAGCCGCTCCCCGGCGGCGGCCCGTCTGGCCAGCGCGTCCACGAGCTCGTCGACGGTCTGCGGATTCTCCGGGAAGAAGTTCCCGTGTCGCTGCATGAACCCGGCAAACGCGTCAGCCGTGTCCTCACCCCTGCCGTGCCGCGCCAGCATGTCGTTCAGGTCCCGCATCATCTCCTTGACCTGGCGATTCGCCTCGGGATTGCGGGCCGGGTCAGCGCCCTGCAGCGCGTTGCGCAGCCCGGCGAACCGCTGATCGAGGACGTCCCGGCGGAGCTGGTCGAGGATCTGCTGGTACGTCTGCCGCGCCTCGTCGCTGGCCCACCGGTAGTCGGTGAGTTCATCGACGGCGCGCGCGGTGGAGGAGGGCAGATTGTCCAGGGTCGCCTCGGCGAAGCGGGCGTCGTCGTCGGTGCGCCCGGCCAGTTCGTCCCGCTCGGCGGCGAGTGCCTGGTCGAGCAGCGCCCGGGCCCGGGTCACCGCACCGTCGAGGTTCCCCCGGCGCAGCACGTCACGGCGCATCCGGCGGGCCCGCGCGGTGAGGTCGTCGAGGCCCCGGCCGCCGTCCAGCCCTCGGCGCAGCAGGTTACGCAGTGCGTCGCGCAGACTCCCGCCGCCCAGCACCTGCGCGCCCACCGCGTCGACGGCGGCGCGCACGTCATAGGGCGCGGCGAGCGGGTCGGGCCCGCCCCGCCAAGCGCCGTACCGGTACCGGTTGGTTGCCATCAGCCGGACGCCGACGGGCCCCGCGTCGGGCCGGGGCGTTGACCGCCGCGACCGCCGTACACCGTCCGGCCGTCGTCGGTGAGGTCCTTGGAAAGCCGTGCGGTCAGGTGCAGTCCTTCCAGCGTGAACTCGATGCCGGCGGCCGCTTCGGCGCGGCTGGGTGCGTCGCCGAGCCCGAGCCGGTCGAGCACCTTCGCGAGCCCCGGCACGGTGCCCACCTGACGAAGTACCTCGTCGGCGCCGACCAGCTCACCGGTCTCGATCACCTCGCCCTCGGCGACCAGGTCGGTGAAGCCGGACAGGTCCAGCCCGGCAAGGCGGGCCCGGAACGTGTCCGCGACCGCGGTCCGAAGCAGGTGCGCCAGGATCTCGATCTCCCGACCCTCCTCGCCGGACTCGAACTCCACCTTGCCGCGCAGCGTGCTGGTCACCGAGACGGTGTCGCCGACGCGGGCGACCGCATCGTCCTCTCCGAGCAGGCCGGACCGGCGCAGCGCGGAGGCCGCGACGGTCTCGGCTGCCGCGATGCCGAACCGGGCCGACACCCCGGACCGGGTGTCCACCGCCGGCGACTCCCGGACCGCGCGCGCGAACCGGGCGACAACTTCCACGACGTGCTCCGGTACCGCGGCGACCAGGTCCGCCTCCTGGCCGATCAGGTCCGTCTCCAGCGCCAGGTCGACCGGGTAGTGGGTGCGGATCTCGGCACCGAACCGGTCTTTGAGCGGCGTGATGATGCGACCCCGGTTGGTGTAGTCCTCCGGGTTGGCGCTGGCCACCAGCAGCAGGTCCAGTGGCAGTCGGAGCTGGTACCCGCGGACCTGGATGTCCCGCTCCTCCAGCACGTTGAGCAGGGATACCTGGATCCGCTCGGCGAGGTCGGGAAGTTCATTGATGGCGAAGATGCCCCGGTTGGTACGCGGGACGAGACCGAAGTGGATGGTCTCCGGGTCGCCGAGGTGGCGCCCCTGCGCCACCCGGATCGGGTCGACGTCACCGATCAGGTCCCCGACGCTGGTGTCCGGCGTCGCCAACTTCTCGCCGTACCGCATCGAGCGGTGCAGCCAGCGGACCGGCAGGTCGTCCCCGGCCTCGGCGGCGGCGCGCCGGAACCCCGGGGAGATCGGGTGGAACGGGTGTTCGTTGAGCTCTGAACCCGCCAACACCGGGGTCCACTCGTCGAGCAGACCGACCAGGGAGCGGATCAGCCGGGTCTTGCCCTGCCCGCGTTCCCCCAGGAGCACCATGTCGTGCCCGGCGAGCAGGGCACGCTCCACCTCCGGCAGCACGGTCTCGTCGTACCCGACGATGCCGGGGAAGCGCGGGCCGCCGGCGCGGAGCCGCGCCAGCAGGTTTTCCCGCAGCTCCTGCTTGACGGTGCGGTAGCGGTGCCCACTCGCGCGGAGTTCACCAACGGTGCGGGGCAGGTCGGCCGGAGGGACCGGCAGGACGACTTCGGCTTCGATCACCCGTCCCACGCTAGCGCGGAATGTGCCGGAACCGACCCGGCCCCGGGACACCGTTGTGGTGTCCCGGGCCGGCTCGGGTTGTGGGGGCGGGTCGGGTCGGGTCGGGTGGTCGGGTTACCGGGTGACCGCGTACAGCTCGTGGTTGCTGAAGATCAGCGCGGTGCTGATGCCGCTGCCGTGGTACACCAGTGCCGCGACGCCGGCAGTGTCGATGCTGTGCGGGATGCCGCCGCCCGCGAACGAGCCCACCCACGGGTTGGAGCCGTCCTTGGTGGCCATCCACGCGCCGCCGGGCGGTTCGTCGCCTTCGGTGTAGGCCGCGAACACCGTGGTGGCACTGGCGACGATGTGCGCGTCCCAGTTGGCGTACTCGTAGGGCGGCGTCGTGGTGCTCCACGAGGAGCCGGTGGCACTCTGGGCGATCCGTGCGAAGTCGCCGGCTTCGGTGCGCTCGGTCCAGCTCGTGAAGATGCGCCGGCCGGTGACCGCGATGTCCAGGGACGGATGCAGCGACTGGATGGTGACCGCCGGGGCGACCCTGGTGGCGGTGCCCCAGGTGCCGGAGGCGCCGGTGGAGAGCAGCAGGTCCTGCTTTGCGTTCGGGACGGCGCGCTGCCAGAACAGTCGCGGCTGCCCGTCCGGGCCGAGCGTCAACGCCGGGAACGTGTCCGACGCCGTGGGCGTGCTCGGGACGCTGACCGGGACCGTGGTGGCCGTGCCGTCCCCGCCGAACATGGTGCGCGCCTGGTGGAGCACGCTGCGGGTGCCGTTGAACCGGGGCCACACCGCGTACCAGGTGCCGTCCTTCGCGACGATGCTGCCGCGCCCGTCCGGCCACGAGCCGGCGAGCGAACCCATCACGTGCCGGGTGACCGTCCCGTTGTTGGCGCGCTTCACCACGGCGATCTCGTCGACGCCCACTTCGCGGATGATGTACAGCAGGTAGCTGCCGGTGTTGTCGGCCGCAACGTCGACCACCTTGCCGACGAGCGACGTCGGCTTGACCGTCCACGACGTGCCGGAGCCCTCGAAGTAGGTGATCTTGTTGCCGCAGGCCGCGCTGTAGCTGAAGTTTGCGAAGCCGTGGACCTTGCCGTCCGCGCTGCGGGCGGCGTCCACAGAGTTGCTGTCCAGGTAACCGTCGGTGCAGGTGGTGCTGAGCACCGGTACGGGGAGGGACGTCGCGGCCGCGAAGGCCGGTGACGGTGCCGCCAGGGCGAGCAGCAGGGCTGCTCCGGACAGCTTCGCGAGTCTTTTCATCTTCGCCTTCCGTGAGGGTGTGGCTGACTGGCGTGCGATGAACGGGGGCACAGGGGCTGGCTCAATTGCGGGCCGGCAATGTCACGGACGTGCTTCATCGATGGGTGGCGACAGCTTGCAACCCGATCTGGCGGCTGGTCCGACCCACCTGGGCGAAGCTACGGCCACCATATTGCGGCGAAGTAATCCTGACGTTGCGGACAGCCAACAAGCTCTCATGCGTCGGGCCCGAGCGCAATCCATCGTTTCGCCGGTCCATGGTGGACTCGGGCAATTCTTGCCGCAACGATCGGCTCAGTACCTGGCTGGCATCGATAGGCAATGTTCCACATCACACATGCGCCAAGCCCGCCACGCAGATAGTGCGGATTCCCCCCGAGGAAACCGCAATATGGCCAATCTGGCCCGTCGAATTACGGCATAGGGCGAGTCCGGTCAAGGAGCGCGCGGAATGAGTGAGGTAGGACACGTGCCGCGGTATTCGCGGGTGTCGCGTCGGCGCCGGCCGCAGGGGCGGCATCGCAAACGCCGACGGCCCGGACATCGTCGTGGTGTCCGGGGCCGTCGGTTCAGCAGGCGGGCGATCTACCGGTGCACCGCGACCAGCTCGTTGGTGCTGAAGATCAGCGAGGTGGTCTTCCCGCCGCCGTTGTAGACCAGTGCCGCGACGCCGAACGTGTCGATGCTGTGCGGGATCCCGTGGGCCGCGGTGCCGGTCGTCCACGGCTCGGAGCCGTGCCTGTGGCCGACGTACGCGCTGCCCGGCCGGTCGTCCCCGGTGCTGAAGGCGGCGAAGACCGACGAGGAACTACCCACCAGATGCGCGTCCCAGGTGCCGTAGAAGCCGGGCGGGGCGGTGGTGCTCCAGCGCCCGGGGGAGCCCTCTGCCACCACCGCGACATCGCCCTCACTGGTCTGGTCCGTCCAGCTGAGGAACGTACGCCGATCGGTGACGGCGATGTCCAGCGACGGGAACGCCGACTGGATCATGACGGCCGGGGCGACCCGGGTGGCGGCGTCCCAGCTCCCGGACCGGCCGATGGAGAGCAGCAGGTCCTTCTTCGCGTCCGCGACCGAGCGCTGCCAGAACAGGCGTGGCTGCCCGTCCGGGCCGAGTGCCAACGCGGGGAAGGTGTCCGAGGCGGACGGCGTACTGGGGACGCGGACCGAAACCGCCCGTGCCGTGGCGTCACCGCGGAACATGGTGTTCGCCTGCTGGAGCACGTACCGGCCGCCCTCGAACTTCGGCCACACCGCGTACCAGGTGCCGTCCTTCACGACGATGCTGCCCCGACCCTCGATGCCCGTGGCGTCGCCGAGCGACCCCAGGACGTGCCGGGTGATGGTGCCGTCGTTCGCGCGCCTGGCCACCGCGATCTCGTTGACGCCGATTTCGCGGATGATGTACAGAAGATAGGTGCCCGTGCTGTCCGCCGCGACGTCGACGACCTTGCCCCGCAACGACGTCTGCCCGACCCGCCACGAGGTGCCGGAGCCCTCGAAGTACGTGATCCTGTCGCCGCACGTCGTGCTGTAGCGCCAGCCGGCGAAGCCGTGGACCCGGCCTTCCGAGCTTCGAGCGGCGTCCACAGTGTCGTTGTCCAGGAACCCGTCGATGCACAGGTTCGTCAGCACCGGTGTCGGCACTGACAACGCGGCGGATGCGGATGCGGATGCGGATGCGGATGCGGATGCGGGGGACGGTGCTGCCAGGACGAGCAGCATGGCTGCTCCGGCCAGCAACGCTGGTCTTTTCATCTGCGCCTTCCGGGGATGGTTGATTCTCAGGTGTGGTGAAAAGGGGGTGGACCGGGAGAGGCCGTCCTTTTCCCGCCGGCGACGCGAGTCGCGGCTTCATCGAGGATGGCGGACGGATATTAGCGCCCGCGCTGCGCATCTGTTCCAACTACCCGGGCGTCGCCACGGTCAGAGAGAAGCACGGTATCGACGCGTTGCGGCTCGGCCGGCAAGCGCGCATGCGCTTCTCCGGGCCGCAATCCATCGATCGACTGGCGCCCGTCCAAGGTTGGCCAATTTCTCGATGACCGATCGTGGCCCGGTGGCGCAGATCGCCCCAAATCGCCAATCGCAGGTAAGTGGGGGAACCGGTTGCCGGTGCGTCGCGGTTGCCGCGTGCGGGCATTGTCTACCCATCCGGTTCGACAACCCGGTGAAATGTACAGCTGCCATCGATGAAATGGACGACGTTGGCGGGGGTCGTCACCGGATCTGGCGAGCGGACGCGGCTCGGGCCGTGGTGTGCGGCGGCGGCGCATCCAGCCCGCAATGCAGATGTGTGCCGGTCGGGCCGATGTCCCGGCCGAGATTGCGGATGGTCGCGGCGGCGAGCGCACCGCCCAGGACGCAGAGCCCGGCGCAGATGTAGCAGGCGGTGCGGAAGCCCGCCGTGAACGCGCCGGGATCCAGATAGGTGGCTCCGGTGATGCCGGCGGCCGCGGGCAGCACCGCGACGGCGATCAGCCCGGCCGCGCGTGCGATGGCGTTGTTCACCGCGGACGCCACGCCGGCATGGCGGGCCGGTGCGGCGGCCAGCACGGTGGTCGTCAGCGGAGCGACCGTCACGGCCAGGCCGAGCCCGAAGACGACGACCGCCGGGAGCACCAGGCCCGGGTAGTTCCCGGAAGCGTCGATGCGGGCGAAGAGCCCCACGCCGACGCCGGCCAGGACCGGGCCGAGGCTCATCTGCAGGCGGGGCCCGATCCGCGCTGCCAGCGCGCCCGACCTCGCGGAGAGTACGAGCATGATCAGGGTGACCGGCAGCAGCGCGGCGCCGGCCGCCAGTGGGGTGTAGCCGGAGACCTGCTGCAGGTGCAGCGGGAGCAGGAACAGCACCCCGCCCAGCGCGCCGTACAGCAGGAACGTCACGATGTTCGCCGCGCTGAACTGTGCGGACCGGAACACGTCCAGCGGGAGCATGGGCGCCGCGGCGTGCCGCTCCCGAACGACGAATCCGACCAGCATCGCGGCACCCGTCGTCAGGGCGATCAGCACGGTGGCGCTGGCCCAGCCGCCGTCGCCACCCTCGATCAGCCCGTACGTCAGCCCGATCAATCCGAGCGTGACGAGCGTGCCGCCGGGTACGTCGACCGGGCCGGTCCGGTCCGGGTCCCGGGACTCCGGCACATGCCGCCACGCGACTGCGACCACCGCCGCAGCGATCGGCAGGTTGATCAGAAAGATCAATCGCCATGACACCGCGTCGATCAGCCATCCGCCCAGGAACGGGCCGATCGCGGTGGCCACCCCGCCCAGCCCGGACCAGGCGCCGATCGCCCTGGCGCGGTCCGACGCCGCGAACGAGGCCTGCAGGATGGCGAGGCTGCCGGGGGTGAGCAGAGCGGCACCGACGCCCTGCAACGCCCTCGCGGTGATCAGCGTCGGCGCGTTCGGCGCGATCGCGCAGAGCAGCGATGCAACGGCGAACCACACGGTGCCCACCAGGAAGACCCGCTTGCGTCCGTAGCGGTCGCCGAGTGCGCCGGCGACGAGCAGGAGCCCGGCCAGCGTCAACGTGTAGGAGGTGACGATCCACTGCAACGGGGCCAGGCCGCTGCGGAACTCCCGGCCCATCGCCGGTAGGGCGATCCCCACGACGGTGGCGTCGATCGCGGCGACGCCGGAGCCGAGCACGGTCGCCAGCAGAACCCACCGACCGGCCGGACTGGCGTACCGCAGGCCTCCGCCGCCTACCGGGACCGCAGCCGGACCGGACACCGTGACCCCCTTGGACCGCGTCAGCGGCCTTCCCTGCCCCGACCCTAGCGAGTGCCGCCATGATCCCGGGCACGTCGGGATCATAGAAGCGCCCGCGTCAAGGCGACCGGCGTCAAGGCGACCGGTTGTCAGGGCCCATCCACCGCGAGGAGGCCCCGCCGGAAGGCCTCGGCGACGGCTGCGGCCCGTTCGTTGACGCCGAGCTTGGTTGTCCGGCAGCTGCGTGTGCTGCAGCTGGACGCCGATCTCCTCGCACAGCGCGCGCCGGTTCCTGACCGGGTCCAGCCCGAGCACCTTGATCGACCCGCCGTCGGGCCGGCGCAGACCTTCCACACACTCCACGGCAGTGGTCTTGCCGGCGCCGTTCGGGCCGAGAATGCCGAAGATCTCCCCCTCCTCGACGCTGAACGACACCCCGTCCAGCACCGTCAGATCCGCGTACCGCTTGCGAAGGTCCGTAACCTCGATGACCGCCATGCATCAAGGGTCTTCGCCGGGCTCCGCATCCGAATCGATCCACCGGCTACGCCGGAACCGCGATACTGCGGACCCCGAACCCACCAAACGGTTGATGCGCGGCTACGGCTGCCCGGCGCGCAGCAGGTCCACCGCACGGTCCACATCGCCGGCGGTGGTGGAGATGTGGAAGGCGCACCGGAGCCGACCGGCCCGGACCGAGGCGATGACGCCATTGGTGGCAAGGTCCTGGCCGGTCGCGTCGGGCACCCCGATCGAGACGATCGCCGAGTCGCCGTCCGGCAGGCCCAGGCCGGCCCGGAACCGGTTGGCCAGTGCGATGTTGTGCTCCCATACGGCGGGCACCCCCAGATCGGCGAGCAGCTCGAGCGCCGGCGCCTGCCCGACCCATAGGGACCACGCGGGGGAGAGGTCGAACCGGCGTGCGTCGGCTGCCAGGCGCAGCGGTCCTCCGTAGATCGACTGCCATGGCTCATCGCCGGCGTACCAGCCCGCGGCCAGGGGTGGGAGCCCGGCGAGCGCCTCCTCGGAGCCGGTGAGGAACGCGGTGCCGCGGGGACCGAGCAGCCACTTGTACCCGCCGGCCACCAGCAGGTCGATCCGGTCCGTCGGCATGGCGAGCCAGCCGGCCGCCTGGGTGGCGTCGACAAGCGTCCGGGCACCGACGGCCGCGGCGGCCGCGCACACCCGATCCAGGTCGGCGACGCGTCCGTCGGCGGACTGCACCGCCGACACGGCGACCAGGTCGGTCCGGGCGTCAACGGCGTCGGCGAGGTGCTCCAGCGGAACCGAACGGACGTGCACGCCGCGACGCTGGGCATGCAGGAACGGGAAGAGCAGGGAGGTGAAGTCCTCCTCGGCGACCAGAACGGTGGCGTGGTCCGGCAGGGCGGCGGCCACCAGGCCCACGAACTGGGAGACGTGCGAGCCGACCGCCACCCGCGCCGCGGGCACCGCGACGAGGCGGGCGAAGGCGGTGCGGGAACGGGCGACGCATTCGTCCAGGTACGAGATGTCCATCGTCCCGGCCGCCCGATCCGCTTCGATGGCGTGTACCGCCTCGGTCGACGCGCGCGGCGCGAGCCCGTAGGTGGCGGTGTTGAGGTAGGCGACCTTGGCGCAGAAGTGTGCCGCGACGTCGAGCATGACGGGATCGTGTCACGGACCGGCGCGTTGATCGAGAAGCGCGGCTCGGCCCGGCCGGTACCCGGGGACGCGGGCGTCGCGTTACTTCGCTCACTTTGGGGGGCCGATTTTGCAGGTTTGCCGGGTGGAACCGGCGGGTTGGCTGCGGATCGCGACGATTGAGTGTTTCATGGTTCGCGTTCACCGCGTCACACTTCTCCGCAAGGTCGCCGACCGGGAACATACCGATCGCGTGCCGCGTTCGTTACACCACTACATCGAGCCGGGGAGGACCACCCATGACCAGTACCACCGACTACGACGCACCGCGCCGACCTGCGGTTGAACTCGACGAGGACAGCCTCGAGGAGTTGAAGTCGCGCCGGGCCGCCGCTCAGTCGCCCACCGTGGATCTTGACGAGGCGGAGGCGGCGGAGAGTTTCGAACTGCCCGGCGCCGACCTGTCCGACGAGGAACTCACGGTTGCCGTGGTGCCCATGCGCGCCGACGAGTTCCGCTGCTCCAGGTGTTTCCTGGTGCACCACCGCAGCCAACTCGCCGGGGAGCGGGACGGACAGGGCATCTGCCGGGAGTGCGGCTGACCGTCCAGGGTATGAATGTGGCATGACGATCCTCGGCATCGATATCGGCGGCTCGGGCATCAAGGGTGCCCCGGTCGACCTGACCCTCGGTCAGCTGGCGCAGGAGCGGTACCGGTTGGAGACGCCCCAACCGGCTGACGTCGACGCCGTGGTGCAGACGGTCACCGCGGTGGCCGACCAGCTGGCGGCGTCCGCGGGGCCAGCCGAGCGGGTCGGCATCACCTTCCCCGGCGTGGTGGTGGGTGGCGTCATCAGAACCGCGGCGAATCTCGACAAGTCATGGATCGGCGCTCCCGCCGCAGACCTTTTCACCAGTGCCCTGGGTTGCCCGGTCACCGTCCTCAACGACGCCGATGCGGCGGGCGTGGCCGAAGTGGCCTTTGGCGCCGGCCGGAACCAGTCTGGCGTCACCGTGCTGCTCACCTTCGGCACCGGCATCGGCAGCGCCGTCTTCATCGACGGCGTACTGGTACCCAACACCGAGTTCGGCCACCTCGAGTTGCACGGGGCCGACGCCGAACTCGCCGCCTCCGACCGCGCTCGGGAAACCGAGGATCTGAGCTGGCGGGACTGGGCCGAGCGGGTGCAGGACTATCTGCGCCACGTCGAGAAGCTGCTCTGGCCGAACCTCTTCATCCTCGGCGGCGGCGTGAGCAAGAAGACCGAGAAGTTCCTGCCGTACATCGACGTACTGACGCCGGTGGTGCCCGCCGCTCTGCAGAACAATGCCGGCATCATCGGTGCCGCCATGGCGGCTGCCGCCGCGCGCCCGGCCACCCCGGCAGGGTGAGCGCGGCGCGCCCGGGCGGACCGGTCAGGCCGACATGTCGGGTTCCGGGGAGGGGACGCACAGGGTGAGGGCGTTGGCGCGGATGTCGACGACCATGGATCTGCCCGCGTTGATCACGTCCCCATCAAGTTCGCGCTGATAAACGCGGTCGGCCGTGATCTCGACCCGCTTGGCCCGATAGGTTTCGATCGGCGCCGGCCCGTGCTTGCGCCGCACCACCCCCCAGGCCAGCGAGACCCAGCCGGTCAGCGTGCGTGGCGACAGGATGGCCACATCAAGGTAGCCGTCGTCGGGCTGGGCGTCCGGCAGCAGCGGAATCCCGCCCTGGATCCGGCCGACATTGCCCACCAGGACGGACTTGGCGCGCCGGCGCAGGTTCGTCGCCCCGTCCAGGCTGATCGACACGCGCATCGGTCGGGTACGCAGGTGCTTCAGCGCCGAGAACGCGTACGCCGGCCACCCGAAGCGCCGCTTGAGCGGCTCCGGTGTCGACCGGAGCATCTCGGCGTCGAATCCGATGCCGGCCATCACGGCGAAGGTGCGATTCTCCACGACCCCGACGTCGATGCGGCGGCGCGCTCCGCGGGTGGCCACCGCGATTCCCTCCACGACGTCGGAGGAGAGGCCGAGGTTTGCCGCGAGGAGGTTGCCGGTGCCCGACGGCAGGACGGCCAGGGCAACGTCGGTGCCGGCGAGCGCGCCCACGCACGCCATCACGGTGCCGTCGCCGCCGCAGGCGAACACGAGGTCAACCCCCTCGTTGATGGCCTGCTGGGTCTGGCCACAGCCGGGATCGTCCGGCGTGGTCTCCAGCCAGAGCGGCGCCGGCCAGCCCTCCTCGGCCAGCGCGGCACAGATGTCGTGCCGCCGACCTTCCAGGTCCTCGACCTTCGACGGGTTGATCACAACGGCGGACCGCAGTGGGCCGGCCGGAGGGCCGGTGACGGTCGGGGCGACCTCGGTCGTCCGCTCGGTCGCCCGCTCGGTCGCAGTCACCCGCTCGGTCGCAGTCATTCGGTGACCTTCCGGTACTTCGCCTGGAGGAAGCAGTACAGACCGAACGCGGCGAAGCCGAGCGCGACGGCGATCAGTGCGGCCACGCCGAAGGGCTGCTCCAACAGCGTACGCAGCGCCGAGTCCAGCCCGCGCGACTTGGCCGGATCGGAGGTGACCGCAGCGTTGATGAGCAGGAGCCCGACGATGCCGAGCGCGACGCCCTTGGCGGCGTACCCGGCCTGGCCCAGCCAGCGGGCCCACTTGCGGGTTTGCGCGCTCATCTGGTTGATCATCAGTCGCTTCTCGAACTTGCGGCGGAGGCCGTAGATCACCATGCCCACCCCGACCGCGATCACCACCAGGCCGATCAGGCCCACCAGCCACTGACCGGCCGGGCGCTCCATGATGCCGGCGGTGGCGGACTCCGACTCCTGGGCGGTGGACTTCGACGTCCCGAACGCCACCCTGCCGGCGGTCCAGGCGAGCGCGGCGTAGATCACTGTGCGTGCACCGGAGCCCACCCGCTCGGCGGTACGGGCGAAGCCCTGCTCGGCCCGGTGGCCGATGGCGGCGAGGAGCAGTTGCCAGAGCGCCATCGCGACGAGGCCGACGGTGATCGCGATCAGCAGCGCCTTGCCGAACGGCTGGTCGGCGAGGGCCCGGAAGGCTCCGCCCTGGTCGCTCTCCTGGCCGGGCTTGCCGAGCGCGAGCTGCAGGGCGAGCCAGGCTACCGCGAGGTGCAGCAGCCCGTACCCGACAAAGCCCATTCTGAGCAGCTTCTCCAGTACATCGCTCTGAGCGGCACGCTGGGCGGTCTGGTGCGCGGTATTCGAGGGGGCCATGTACCTAGGGTCCCCACTTCGGCCACATGTTCAAACGTCGGCGTGGGTGGCGGCGGGGTGTGCGAAATTGACCATCGGGGTAACCGGGAGGTGACGCCCGTCCGACCGTACGGAGGAATTCGTGACCGCGAGCCCGGTTTCGGCCAGTCCACAGTGGATGGAGAAGCTGTTCGGCCGGGGACTCGGGCGGGTCGCGCTGGTGGGCGCCGCCGCGGCGGCGTTCGCGCTCCTGCTGCTGCTCGTCCGGGTGCAGTGGGTGCCGCTGGAGTCGGTCGATCGCGGGCTCGCCGCTGGCCTGAACGCGGCGGTCGCCGACTACCCGGCGCTGGTGCGGGCGCTGCGGTTCGTCAGCCTGCTGGGCAGTCACGGCGTGCTGGGCTGGTTGATCGCGATCTCGGTCGTGCTGCTGGTCGTGCGCCGGATGCGCTGGCTGGCCGGGTACCTGGTGGTGACCAGTGCCGGCGCGCTGATCCTCGACCCGACGCTGAAGATGGCGGTCGGCCGGCTGCGCCCGGTGGTGGACGACCCGATCGCGGCAGGGCTGGGCAACAGCTTCCCCAGCGGACATGCGCTCGGCTCGATCATCGTCTACGGCGCTCTGCTGCTGGTCTTCGCGCCGGCCCTGCCCGTACGGGTGCGCCGGGGCGTCACCGTGGCGCTCGCCGTCCTGGTCGCCGCGATCGGCGTCAGCCGGCTCGCCCTGGGTGTGCACTTCCTCTCCGATGTGCTCGGCGCATGGTGCCTGGGCGTCGCCTGGCTCGGCGTCACGGCGTACGCCTTCGAACTGCACCGGCGTGGCGAAGGGCGGCGGGTTACCCACCCGCTCAGTGAAGGGCTCGAGCCCGAGGCGGCAGCCGACCTGCGGCCCGCGGGGCCGGCGATCGCCGCCGAGGTGATGCGGACCGGCTGGGCCATCGCCGGCGGTATCGTGGCGTGGGTGCTGATCTTCGGGGTGCTCTGTGCCATGGGCATCCCGCTGGCCCGGTACCGCGACGGCAACGGCAACATCCTTGGCGACCACACCATCCCGCACTTCCTGGCGGCGCACCGCACCGCGCCCTGGGACGCCGTTGCCATCCTCGGTGGCCACGCGGGTAACACGCACATGATCATGGCTGTCGGGCTGCTCGCCGGCGCGATCGCACTGGCCTCGATCCGGCAGTGGCGCCCGGTGGTGTTCCTGGTGTTGACCATGTTCGGGGAGCTGACGCTGTTCCTGGCGGCCCAGGCCATCGCCGGGCGGGCGCGACCCGACGTGCCCAAGCTGGACGGCGCCGTGCCGACCTCGAGCTTCCCGTCCGGGCACGTGGCGGCGACCGTGTGCCTGTACGCGGCGATCCTGATCGTGCTGCTGCCCCGGACCAGACAATGGTGGCGCTGGCCGGTGATCGCGGTGGCGGTGTTCATGCCGCTGTGGGTGGCCCTGTCCCGGATGTACCAGGGCATGCACCACCCCACCGACGTGCTCGGCAGCCTGCTCCTGGCCGCCGGCTGGCTCACCGCGATGGTGTTCTTCGTGCGACCGAACTGCGACCTGCAGGCCGGCTCGGATTGTTCCCCGGGGGAGCGCGGGGACCTGCCGAGTGCGGGTACGACCGCCAGCGGGGTCCGCGCCCGCATGCGGGAAGCCGTGACGATGTGAGCCTCGACTGGTTCCTGAACGCAGACGAACGGGGCAACCCGGACACCCGGCTCGACATCCGGCCAGCTGTTCCCGCGGGACAGGCATACCTGCCCGGCAACCGCGTGCGGCCGCTGATCGACGGCGCCACCTACTTCGCCGAGCTGCTGACGGCGATCCGCCGGATGCGCCGGGGCGACCTGCTGCTCTTCACCGACTGGCGGGGCGACCCGGACGAGCGGCTGGACGGGCCGGGCACCGAAGTGTCCCGGGTGCTCTGTGAGGCCGCGTCCCGCGGGGTGATCGTCAAGGGCCTGATCTGGCGCTCCCACTGGGACCGGCTGCAGTACAGCGAGGCCGAGAACCAACTCCTGGGCGAGGAGATCGAGGCGGCCGGCGGGGAGTGCCTGCGGGACATGCGGGTCCGCTCGTTCGGTTCGCACCACCAGAAGTTCGTGGTGCTGCGCCATCCCGGTCGGCCCGAGCTCGACATCGCCTTTGTCGGCGGGATCGACCTGTGTCACACCCGCGGGGACACGTCCGAGCACGAGGGCGATCCGCAGCCGCAGAAGATGTCACCGAAGTACGGCCCGCGCCCGCCCTGGCACGACGTCCAGCTCGCCATCGTGGGTCCGGCGGTCGGGGCGGTGGAGACCGTTTTCCGGGAGCGCTGGAACGACCCGACGCCGCTCACCCGCAACCCCGTGCTCCGGCTGCACGACTGGGTGCGGCGGGAGGACACCAGCGCCGACAAGCTGCCGGAGCAGCTGCCCGATCCGCCACCCGACGGGCCGCACGCCGTGCAGTTGCTGCGCACCTACCCGTACCGGCGGCGCGGATACCCGTTCGCGCGCCACGGCGAGCGCAGCGTGGCCCGGGGGTACTGCAAATCGGTCAGCCGCGCCCGACGGCTGATCTACCTCGAGGACCAGTACCTGTGGTCGCCGCAGGTGGCGGATTGCTTTGCCGGGGCATTGGCGGATAACCCCGAACTGCGCATGATCGTGGTGGTGCCGCGCCACCCCGACCAGACCGGCCTGATCTCCGGCGTACCGCAGCTCTACGGCCGGCTGCGTGCCCTCACCGCGTTGCAGGCGGCTGGCGGCGATCGCATCGCGGTCTACAGCCTGGAGAACTCCGCCGGTACGCCGATCTACGTCCACGCCAAGGTGTGCATCCTCGACGACACCTGGGCCACGGTCGGCTCCGACAACCTCAGCCTGCGCTCGTGGACCCACGACTCCGAGCTGACCTGCGCCGTGGTCGAGACCTTCGCTGAGGGCGGCTCCGACCAGGACGGGTCCGACCAGGACGGGTCCGGCTACGCCCGCTCGTTGCGGCTGCGGCTGGCCCGCGAGCACCTGGGCCGCGCCGACGGTGACGACGACGACCTGCGGGAACCGGGGCCGGTGTTCGAGGCATTCGCGCGGTCGGCCGCGGCGCTGGACGAGTGGCACGCCGGCGGACGGGTGGGGCCGCGGCCGGCGGGCCGGGTCCGGCCGTACCGGCTGCCCCAGCTGTCCCGGTGGACCCAGATGTGGTGCCGGCCGCTCTACCGCGCGCTCCTCGACCCGGACGGCCGCCCGCCCGGGCTGCGCCGCGACGGCGCGTTCTAGGTGACCAGCGCGAGCAGCACGACCAGGGCCAGAACGTCCGGTCCGCGGAACATTTGCCGCAGCAGATCGACCGGGATCAGGCCGAACGGCGTGTCGACCATCGCGCCCCCGTAGACCAGCTGTGGCCGGGTGGCGGTCCGGTAGACCGCGGCCAGCACGCCGGCCGGGACCAGCAACGCGGACAGCGGGTGGCCGAGCGGCACCGCCGCGGCCGCCAGTGGCCACCACAGGGCGAGCCCGGCCGCCGGCACGATCAAATGGACCAGGTGCAGCGACCGGTCGGACCCGCCGAGTGCGCGGCGCAGCGCAGGCGAGCCGCTGACCGTGCGGAGCCCGGCGGCCAGCCGGTTCGCGGCGAGGTACCCGGCGACGATCCGGACGATCTCGGCCGTGGTCGGGGAGAACACCGCGGCGGCGTACGGCACGAGCAGCAGCAGGGCATAGGCGGCGAGTTCGGGCCGGTGCCGGCGCACCCGCCGGACCTCGGCCTGCAGCAGTACCCAGGTGCGGCGACCGGGCCGCAGAGGGCGGCTGGGCACCCACCCGATCCGCCGCCAGCGCCGACCGGCCAGCACCGCGGCGAACAGGGACAGGTCGAGCCAGATGACCGCCGAAGCCGCCGCCGAGGCCAGTCCGGCGCCGGTGCTCAGCGCCGACCGGTTCAGCCGAGGCAGGCACCGGGCCGCCGCGATGGTTGCCACGATCGCCGCGAGTACGGCCAACACCCACAGCGATGCCGCGACGGCCGGTGGCCCGACGGAGCCCTGCGGCAGGGCCGTTCCGACCCGGTCCACGACGATGACCACCACCGCTCCGGCCAGACCGGTGCCGAGCAGTACGTGCCCCGCACCGGTCGGCCAGCGCGCCGCCGACGGAGTGGCCTGCCCGACGACGGCCAACGCGCACAGCATCGTGGCGCAGGCCGCTCCCAGCAGCGCGGCGGCGGCCACCCGGGCGAACGCGTCGTCCCCGGTCAGTCCGCCCGGGGACGCCACCACCGCGGCGCTCCCGCCGATCGCCGCTCCCACCGTCGCGGCGGCGACGAGCAGACCGGCGAACCGGGGGAGCAGCCAACCGCGTCGATCAACCGGGGTGGCGGCACACCAGGTCAGATTGGCCGGCGTGGCCAGCAGCGGGCCGATGGCGCGCAGGCCGCGCCAGGCGGCCCCGGTGATCGCGACCGCGATGGCGGCGAGCAGCCAGGTCCTTGCCTGTACCGAATGTTGGCCGGCACCGGGTGCATGCACCTGGTCGGCGAGCGTCGCGATCGCGGCGGTGCCGTACATGACTAGACACAGCACCACGATGTACAGGTCGGTCAGCGCCTCACCCAGGTTGCGCCCGCTGTGTGCCCGGCGCCCTCGGCGTAGCCGGATCCGGAGCTGGCGTGCGGTGGGAATGTCGACGGCGGTGTCCGTCGCGGTCATCCGCCCACGCCGATCACGTGGTCGCCCACGCCACGGACCAGGTCGGGATCGTGGGTCGCCACCAGCACGGCCACGCCGGCGCGCTTCTCCTCGATCAGGCGCTCGATGAGCCAGGACCGCCCGCGGACATCCAGCCGCTGCTCCGGCTCGTCCAGGACCAGCAGCCGGCGCGGTCGCACGAAGCAGGACGCGAGCGCGAGCCGGCGCCGCTGCCCGCTGGACAGGGTGGGCGGCAACTGGTCGCGTGCCGCGTCGAGCCCCAGGTCGCTCAGCAGCCCCGGCACGTCGGCACCGCCGGCGGGACTGCCGTGCGCGTATGCGAGCAGTTCCAGGTGCTCGATCACCGAGAGGTCGGGAAAGAAGTCCACGTCATCGAGGGCGCCGGCAACCGCGGCCCGGACCTCCGGGTCGGTTTCGTCGAACCGTCGCCCCAGCAGCCGCACCGCCCCTGCATCCGGCGTCTCGGCGCCTACCACGCACCGCAGGAGGGTCGTCTTGCCTGAGCCGTTCGGCCCCACCACCACGCCGGCTTCTCCGGGCCGCAGGGCGAAGCTGATGTCGGAAAACCCCACCACCCCGCCGTAGCGCTTGGTCAGATCCTCGACGATCAACACCGGCGTGTCCAGCTCGACGTCCACGGCACCCCCGAAACCACGTGTCACGGCGCCATCGACGTTAGTCGGCCGATGCCAGCGCGCAGCGCACGGAGGCGTCCGTCCATCGTTGACGGACCGACCGGAGAGCGCCTCGAGCAGCGCCACCGGCGCAGGCCAGGGCCGGCAGATCGCCGGCCCTGGCCTGATGAACATTGCCGGCGAGGTGCTCGCCGACCCTGCGCTATGGTCAGCGGCCGCGGCCGCCGCCGTCGCCGTCGCGATCAAAGCTCCGGCTCGGGCGGACCCGGGTCGGCTCCGACGTCGGACGGGCCTGGCTTCCGCTGGGACGCGGCCGGTCCGGGCGAGCCGTCGGAACGCCGCCCGGCCCGCCGGGGCCGTTGGACGGCCGGACAAAGGTGCCGCTCGGCCCGGGCCGCGGGTCACGGTGGTCGCCGCTGGACGCTTCGGCGATGCCGGCGGCGGCGCCACCGAGGACA
Organism: Micromonosporaceae bacterium; assembly: GCA_035296325.1. Taxonomy (GTDB): domain Bacteria; phylum Actinomycetota; class Actinomycetes; order Mycobacteriales; family Micromonosporaceae; genus DATHBD01. Next base: position 332,501 of record DATHBD010000032.1, read on the forward strand.
CCGAACCCGAGGGTGAGCGCGACGATCGCCGATCGACGCAGTCTGGGGGTGTTCGCCATACAAACCTCCTGAGGGGGTGGGACAGGTCGCATTGGGGTCTCGGCGACCTGCTCAATGCACGATGGGTAGCGCCGTAGCGTTCCCATTGAGGGACGATACAATCGACATAGGTCAATGTCTATGCGGAGATATCGAGCACTGGGGCGAATCTGACGATGTCCAGCCGCTACCCCGGTATCGCCGGTCGGGCCGAAGATCCTGCAAGAGCCCTGCTGGCGGTGTGTGTGGCGGTGCTTGACGACGACTGCATGGCATCGAAACACAGTTGTCGGAGCAGCGCCAACAGATGACTCGAAGGCCGACCTTCCAGTTCGCTGGGAGTTTCATTGGAAATTTAATAGATAACAAAGATCGCTATATACATAGGCGAACGTCGACATCCACCAAGGGCCATGGCCTGCCACAACGGGACCTCCGCTCGGCGGTACGTGCAGCGGAGTGGCGATGCAGGGCACCGTCTGACGTTTCGCGCGTCGGCGCGCCCGTCCCGACGCGGCGCCCTCGTCATGGCTCCCGCCCGGGGGCGGCTGAAATCCGGTTGACCGCGGCGCGCAGCATAGGACCATGACGTACGCGATTGAGGCCGAAGGTCTGGTGAAACGCTTCGGTGAGACAACCGCGCTGGCCGGTGTGGATCTGACCGCCCGCGCCGGCTCGGTGCTCGGCCTGCTCGGACCCAACGGCGCCGGCAAGACCACCGCGGTTCGGGTCCTCGCCACGCTGCTCCGGCCGGACGCCGGTCGCGCCACCGTGCTCGGTCACGACGTCATCCGCGACTCCCACCGGGTGCGTCAGCTGATCGGGCTGACCGGGCAGTACGCCGCGGTCGACGAGGCCCTCACCGGCGTGGAGAACCTGGTGCTGATCGGGCGGCTGCTGGGCCTGCCGCGGGCTGAGGCGAAGCGTCGGGCCCGCGAACTGCTCGCCGACTTCCACCTCGACGACGCGGCGGACCGCGCTGCGAAGACGTACTCCGGCGGTATGCGTCGCCGCCTCGACCTGGCGTCGTGCCTGGTCGGCCGGCCACAGGTGCTCTTCCTCGACGAGCCCACCACCGGCCTGGACCCGCGCAGCCGCCTGGAGCTGTGGGACATCATCCGCGATCTGGTGTCGGGTGGCGCCACCGTGCTGCTGACCACCCAGTACCTGGACGAGGCCGATCGACTCGCCGACGACATCGCGGTGGTGGACCAGGGGCGGGTGATCGCCACCGGTACACCGGCCGAGTTGAAGGCGAAGGCCGGGGCGCAGACCATCAGCGTGCGCCCGGCCGAGCCGCACCAGCTGGACACCGTGATCGCTGTGGTCCGCGACCTGTCGGGTGCGGCACCGACCGTCGACGGAGCCACCGTCGCGGCGCCGGTGACCGATCCCGGACTGTTGGCCGCCGTGGTCCGCAGGCTCGACGACGCCGGCGTGGTCGTCGCCGAGCTGACGCTGCGCGGCTCGAGCCTCGACGAGGTGTTCCTGTCCCTCACCGGGCACCGTGCCGAGCAGGGCGATCCGGTGACCGATGCCCCGGCGTACACGAGGAGCCCCGCATGACCGCCACCACCGCGCCCACCGACCTCGCGCCGCGGGTGAGCGTGCCGCAGGCCCTGAGCCACACCGCCACGCTGGCCTGGCGCAGTCTGGTGCAGATCCGGCACAACCCGTTCGAGCTGCTCGACTACAGCATCCAGCCGATCATGTTCGTGCTGCTCTTCACGTACGTGTTCGGCGGCGCGATCGCCGGCTCGCCGGGTGAGTATCTGCTGTTCGCGCTGCCCGGCCTGATGGTGCAGAACTCGCTCTTCACCACGCTCTACTCCGGCGTCGGGCTGAACACCGACCTGACCAAGGGCGTGTTCGACCGGCTCCGGTCGCTGCCCATCGCGCGGTCCGCGCCACTGGCCGGTCGCATCCTCGCCGACCTGGTGAAGCAGGTGTGGTCGGTCACGCTGCTGCTGGTGGTCGGCATGATCCTCGGCTTCCGGCTGAGTCACGGCCTGCTCGGGCTGCTGGGCGCCGTCGCGCTGCTGCTGGTGACGGCGCTGGCGTTCTCCTGGATCTCAGTCCTGGTCGGCATGCTCGTCACGGAACCGGAGAAGGTGCAGATCTTCGGCTTCACGTTCATGTTTCCGCTGACCTTCACGAGCAACGTGTTCGTCCCCACCGACACCATGCCCGGCTGGCTGCAGGCCTGGGTCAAGGTCAATCCGGTGACGATCCTGGCCGACGCCATCCGGGGCCTGCTGACCAATGTGCCGGTAGGCACGCCGCTTGGCAGTTCGGTGGTGCAGTCACTGCTCTGGGCGGCGGCGATCACCGCGGTGTTCGCCCCGCTCGCCGTGCTGGCGCTGCGCCGCCGGATGTGACGGTCCGGCGCTGGGCGGCCGCTCAGCCCCAGACGCCCAGTTCGGTCAGGTAGCAACGGGCCCAGTGCCGCACGTCGTGGGCCCTGACCTGACGGCGCATCGCGGCCATCCGCAGGGCGGCGTCCTGGTCCGACGCGTCCAGCGCGGTCAGCAGAGCGCCCTTGAGCCCGTCCACGTCCTGCGGGTTGACCAGGTACGCCTGGGGCAGCTCCGCGGCCGCCCCGGCGAACTCGCTGAGGACCAGCCGACCGCCGCCGTCCACCCGGGACGCCACGAACTCCTTGGCGACGAGGTTCATCCCGTCCCGCAGGGGCGTCACCGCCATCACGTCGGCGGCACGGTACAGCGCGGCGAGCTCCGGCCCGTCGAACGTCTGGTTCAGGTAGTGCACGGCGGGGTGGCCGATGTGGCCGAAGTCGCCGTTGATCCGGCCGACCTCGCGCTCCACCCGGTCCCGCAGGATCTGGTAGTGCGCCACCCGCTCGCGGCTCGGCACCGCCACCTGGACCATGACGGTGTTGGTGACCTTGATCAGACCGTCGCTGAGCAACTCGCTGTACGCCTTGAGCCGGTGCTCGATGCCCTTGGTGTAGTCGAGGCGGTCGACCGCCAGGATGATCCGCTCCGGGTCGCCCAGGTCGGCGCGGAGCTGTGCTGCCCGGCTGAGCACCTCGGGCTGGGTGGCGAGCGCCTCGACCTCGCCGATGTCGATCGACATCGGAAAGGCGCCGACCCGGACCTCACGACCGTCCACGTCGATTTCGGAATTGCTGATCGGCAGGTGCAGCAGGCGGGCGGCGGAGCGGGTGAAGTTCTCCACGCCGTACTGACCCTGGAAGCCGACCAGGTCCGCGCCGAGCAACCCGCGCAACAGCTCGGTGCGGCGGGGCAGCTGCATGAACAGCTCCGGCGGCGGAAAGGGCACGTGCATGAAGAAGCCGATGCGCAGGTCCGGGCGCATGGCGCGGAGCATCGCCGGCACCAGCTGCAGGTGGTAGTCCTGGATCCAGACCACGGAGCCGGTCTCGGCGGCGGCGGCGGTGACGGTGGCGAAGCGCCGGTTGACCCGCTGGTACGCCTCCCACCAGGAGCGGTGGTACACCGGCTGCTCAACGCTGTCGTGGTAGAGGGGCCAGAGGGTCGAGTTCGCGAACCCCTCGTAGTAGTCCTCGAGGTCAGTCTCCGACAGCGGCACCGCGCGTAGCCGCACCCCGTCGACGTCCGGCAGCGAGGGCGCCCCGCCGGTGCCGCCGGCCCAGCCGACCCAGGTCGTCGCCGCGTCACCGAGGCTCGGGTGGACGGTCCGGATCAGCCCGTTGGGGCTGCGCCGCCACTCGGTGGCTCCGTCGGAGACGACAGTGTCGTCCACGGGCAGGCGGTTCGCCACCACCACGACGGACCTCGGTCGCATCAGCAGAACTCCGTTCCGTCGCAGGGCTCGAATGTGCCAGATACGGACTAATACGGACCTTTTTATCGGGTGGACATTAACGGGCTGTTACAGGTCGGAGAAGAGCGTGGCCTCATTCTCTCAGCGCGCGTGAGTCATTGTCATGCCGACGACGCAAAGTCACTTTTCGTCGAGGCCTGTTTCAATGGCATAGCGGACTAATTCCACCCGATTGTGTAAGTGCAGCTTACCGAGCGTGTTCTGCACGTGGTTCTGGACGGTCCGGTGGGACAGCACGAGGCGCTCCGCGATGTCGCGGTATGACAACCCCTTGGCGACCAGCCGGAGCACCTCGGTCTCCCGCTCGGTCAGCCGTGGCGTGCCGTCGGCCGGCCGCGGCGCCCCGGCGAGCCGCCGATACTCGCCGAGGACCAGGCCCGCGAGGCCGGCGGTGAAGACCGCCTCGCCCGCCGCCGTGCGGGCGACCGCATCGAGAAACTCGATGCGGGCCGCCGACTTCACCAGGTATCCCGTGGCGCCGGCCTTGACCGCGTCCAGCACGTCCTGCTGCTCACCGCTGGCGGACAGCACGAGGATGCGAACGTCGGGCAGGGCATCGAGGAGTCCTCGGATGACGGCAACCCCTGACATGTCCGGCAGTTGCAGGTCGAGGATCACAACCGCCGGCCGCGCCGCGGCAACCACGCGAACGGCCTGGCCACCCTCGCCGACAGCGGCGGCGACGTGATATCCGGCGTCGGTGAGATCCCGGGAGACGCCCTCCCGCCACATGGGGTGGTCGTCGACCACCATGATCCGGACCGCCATAGCCACATTGTCCGTCATCATCACCCGTGCCGTGGTACCCGTAGCTCCACCTCCGTGCCATTGCCGGGACTGCTGGCAATGGTGACGGTGCCGCCGAGATCCCGGATGCGTCCCTCGATCGACTGTGCCACGCCAAGCCGACCTGCCGTCCGGGCCGCGCTGAGCCGATCCGGCGCAATGCCCGGCCCGTCGTCCCGCACGCTGACGATCACGTGGTCGTACTCGTCCTCGACCAGCAGCCACGCGCGGGCGTGCGGTCCGCAGTGCCGCCGCACGTTGTCCAGTGCACTGATCACGGCGGCTTCCACCTCGTCGACCACGGCGACCGGCAACGGCACGGCGGTGGCCGGCGCGGCAACCGAGACGGTGACCGACTCGTGGCTGCGCAGGCGGGCGGCGAGGTCGACGTCGGGCCGCTCGCCGACCGGTGGCTCCACCTTCGCGGTGACCAGCGTGCGGAGAGTCACCTCCTGTTCGCCGGCGAGCCGGCCCAACTCGGCCGCCTCGCCGCCGAGCTCGGCGCCCCGGCGCTGCACCAGTGCCAGAACCTGCAGCACCGAGTCGTGGATGCTGCGGGCCAGCCGCTCCCGCTCCCGGGTCGCGGCCTCCAACTGGGCGGCGCGCCGTAGCTGCTGCTGGGCCTGGACGGCAAGCCGGGCGACATGTCCGACGATCGTTCCGGTCAGCAGCAGCAGGACCGTGTCGTTGAGCATCCCGTCGGTGACCCGACCGCGTACCACCAGATCGGTCGCGATGATCGCCAGGGCCGCGACCGCACCCATGGTGCGTCCTTTGCACACCGCCCACGCCAGCACCGCGCTGGCCACCCAGGCAGTCGGCACCGAGGCGGCGCCGTGCGCGAGGGCGTCGCGGGGGACCGCCCAGAGCGTTGCCAGCAGGCAGCCCGCGGTCACCACCAGGTCGATGCTGAGCAGCGGCCATCCGCGCCGACCGGGGTCGGCGTAGGCAGAGGTGGCTGCGGCGGTCCACAGCGCCATGGCGGCGATGATGACCCAGCTGCGCGCGGTGGGGCCGTACCCGCCGGAATCGGTCAGCAGCAGGACCACCGCGTAGCCGAGCGCGGCGACCCGGAAGACGGCGACCGCGCGCCACAGCGGCGTATCCAATCCCACGCCGGCATTCTGGCAGCTCGACCGGGCCGGTGCCGCCGGACTGCGTGGCCGGGATGAGGTGCCGGGTGCGCCGGATCGCGTCGCAATGGGGTGCGGACATGGAGCGACCCTCGGGGCATCCGCGCCGGGTGGCGCGGGCCGGCTGGACAAGGCCGGCGCCCCGAGGGTCGGGTGACTATCTGGAATTCGCCTGACCGCCACCGCGCCGAGAAGGCGCGACCCGGGACTGTGCGAGTCCAGGAGGACGGCGGCTAGCGGACAGCCACCTCACGAGTCCGATGTTTACACAACTTGGGACCACCTCCTCTCACGTGTACCAACAAATCTAGGAGGCGATCCGCGGGACCGCAACGGATTTTCGACGGATCTACGCTGGTGGGGTGAAGCTCAAGCTGGACCTGCACGAGGTGTACAACCGAGGCCAGGACATCGACCGGGCGCTGCGAGGGATCATCGACGAGGCGGTCACCAAGAAGGCGGCCCTGGTGGAGATCATCCCGGGCAAGGGCTCGGGTCAGCTCAAGAAGCGGGTGCTGCGCTTCCTCGAGCAGAAGGAGATCAAGGCGCTGTACCACCGGGTTGAGAAGGACTCGAAGAACTTCGGCCGGCTGTTCGTCCATTTCCGCTGGAAATGACGCGCTCCGGGGACACCCTTGATCGAACCGGACAACATCGCTTCTGACCAGGAGCGCTACCCGTGGGCACTGGTCGTCGTTGGTCACCTTTGGTCAGCCTCCTACGGCCTGGCAACGGCCTGATCTTGGAGCGCCCGTGTCCCTCGTGGCTCTACCGCCTGGCCGCCCCGCTCGTAGCCCCCCTCAGAGCTGCGGCGCCCTCACCGGTGCCAGGTTCTCGGGATAGCTCAGGGTGTCAAGGTGGAGCGCCCGATGGACGAACGACCTTGCACCCTGAGCTATCCCGTTAGAGAAAATGGCGCGGGGAGGGTGTTGCTGCGTCCGCAACTGAAGCCCCGGCCCCGGCTGTCCCCCGGTGCGGCATCCTCTGGCTGACACTGACAAGCCCCGGCTCCGCCTCTGATCATCAGGACGGCCCCGGGGCTTCTCCGTATGCGCGCCGCCGGCGGGGCTTCACCGCCGCCGCCGGGCCGAAGGTTTAGGCGGCGGTGGCGGGCCGAAGGCCCGGCCCCTGGTCGGCAGCGCGCACGGCCCGCCTCGCGGGCCGTCTTGACAACTAATGAGTGGCAACACAGCGCGTACCTACCCTTCCCGGCTGGCCGTCGCTTGCCAAGCTCAGGTCAGCCCGCACCTGCCACCGCACGCTGGGCAAAACGCACGCTTGGCGTTCGAGGTCACGTCGGTACCGCACCGCTCGCAGCGACCGCCCTCCCACAGGCCTTGGTCGGGGCCGAGCCCACCGTCGTAGTAATCGCGGTCGGGCCATGCCACGAATTCGGTAAGTGTGCCGTCCTCGTATTCGGTGACAGTCACGGTGGCCAACACGAGGTGGGTCCGCATCCCGTAGCTCTCCTCGGCATAGCCAGGAAGGACGCGCCGCAACACATCGACGAGCTCACGAACCGGCAGTCCGCAGAGCTTCTCGGCAAGACGGTCACGGTCCTCGTCGGTGCTCATGAAAGTCACCGTACCTCCGAGATCATCACAATCCGCAGCCGGCGTTCCTGACACCTACACAACGTGGGATGTCTCCACAGGGGGACATTGCGAAACGCCGTCGCCAGACCACCATCCAACCGAAACCCCTCAGAACAGGAGGAACGCTTGAGAACTGCCGAAGTCGAAAACCTCTGGGATATCCACGACGTCGCCCGGTACCTCCGAGTCCCCGTCGAAACGCTCTACCAATGGCGCAAACACCGCACCGGCCCACCAGCCGGCCGCCACCTCCGCTACGACCCCACCACCGTCCGCGCCTGGTTCAAAGAACAGGAGGCATAACACTCCCATGGCACACATCGAAGACCGCTGGTACAAAACCGTTGTCGGCCCCGACAAGAAGGCCGCCAAGTAGCGAAACCGGGTTGCGGCGTCGGAATGCGTTACCGCGTTCGCTACATCGACCCGGAAGGCCAAGGAGAAACCCGCGTCATTCCCGGACAAGAAGAAGCGCGAGGCACAAGCGTTTCTTGCCAACCTGCAAGCCGACATCTTGCGTGGAACTTACGTCAGCCCTGAGGCCGGAAGGACCACCTTCAAGCAGTACGCGACCAACTGGCTTGCTGCGGCAACCACCGACGAGGGGACGCAGCAACGCTTGGAGTACGAACTGCGGCTGCACGTCTTCCCATCGTTGGGGGACCGACCATTGGCGGCTATTCAATCAGCCACCATCAGAGAGGGGGCACGTCGCTTTCAGGAGGCGGGGCTGGCGCCGAGTTACCGCCGAATACTGTTCAACGACGTGTCGTCCATCTTCAACGCGGCCGTCGATGACAAGATGATCGCGTCCAACCCGTTCGCGGTCAAGAGTATTCGCCGCCCGAAGTACGAACCCACGAGAGTGATTCCCAGGTCAAATGGGCAACGAATCACTTTCCGTGACAACATTCGTGATCGCTACCGGATCGCTGTCGACCTCGGATCGGGATGTGCGCTACGGCAAGGTGAAATTTCCGCCGTCAGCCCCGACGACATCGACCCGACACGCCCGTACTCCGGGTACGCAGACAAATCAAGATAGCGGGAAGTAGACCATCTTCGCGCTTCCCAAGGGCGGAAAGGTTCGCGAGGTCCCCTCCCGTCCTCCGTTGCAGACCGGCTCGCCGCCCACGCCGAGCGCTATCCGCCAGTCCCGATCACTCTTCCATGGGGCAGTTCCACCGGTGACCCGGTGACGGTGAGCTTGTACCTGTATACCGCCAATCGAGAGGTCGTGAAGCGGAGCGGCTTCAACACGTCGGTCTGAAAGACGGCACTCAACCTCAGCGGTTTCACTGACAACCGCCACAACGGCATGCATGTCCAGCGGCACACCTACGCCTCGGTCCTGCTCGACGCCGGGGAGTCCATCAAGGCGTTGGCGGCCTACCTGGGCCACGCTGACCCAGGTTTTACCCTGCGGGTCTATACACACCTGTTGCCCAACAGTGAGGACCGCACCCGGCGTGCCATCGATCGGGCCTTCCAAGACGGTTCAGAGCCGCTAGACGGCCTAGCCACGGCCTAGAGGGCTCTCGATGTGTTGCTGTGCAGCTCAGTGCGGTTGTCGGCGTCACTGCCGCTGGAAGTAGGGCGGTCCGGGTCGGCCGTCAATCCGTCGCGGCCACGACGATCCGATCCAGGTCGGGCGCCCAGCCGCGGGGGTTGCCGAAGGCGAGCGTGTTCGCCCCGGCGGTGAGCGGAACGACGACAGAACGTTCGCTGGATCGAGCCGAACCGGTGCTCGGCGCGAACTCCACCGGGACCGCGGCGCCATCGTTGATCCGGATCGTCGCCGTCCGCGTCTCGGGGCTCAGGTAGTGCAGCGTCACCGTGTACCGGCCCGCTTCGGGCACCCCGACGCCGTTGAAGCGCACCGCCGGCCCGAAGCCGAGGTTGCTGATGATCTCACCGCCGGACGTGCCGGGCAGGCGCTGGCGGTGGGTACTCGACACGAAGGTGTTGGCCGCCGCCTCCGCCTCGTACGAGACGGGCCCCCACGAGCGGGCGGCGGTCGGCCGCTCCGGTGCTCCGACGAGCGAGCCGGCACCCGGGGACGCTCCCGGCGTGGGTAGCGTCGGCCCGCGGGCCGGGGCGGACGCGGCCGGGGGAGGCCCGGTCCCGCGCTGCGCCTTCTGCTGTGCTGACTGGCTGGGATGTCGGGTGAACACCACCACACCGATCAGGATGAGCGCGACCCCTGTCGCCGCCAGCAGACTCTGCTGTCCGGGGGGTCCGCTCGCCCTGCCGATGGCACGCCGAGCCACCCGATGGGCTCCGAGGTACGCATCGCCGCTGTTGCCCATGATCCTCCGTTCCGGACGTCGGGTCAGGACGCTAGCCAGCGGCGCGGAGCGGCGCGAGGTCCGGTTGAGCGGGGATTGTGCCGTATTGGCGGGGCACCGTCGCCAACCGGCCATCGTGGTCGGCGGGCTTCGCGGCGGGGGCCGGGTTGACGAGGGTGAAGCCGGGAGTCCGGGGGGTACCTTCGTCGGCGGGGCGGCCCCCGCCGCGGGTCGGGTCAGCCCGACCGGCGTACCACGAGTGAGGTGGGCAGTACCGCCCCGGAGCGGTCGCCGTTTTCCCCGGACATCGCGGCGATCAGCCGGTGCGCCGCCGCGGCGCCCAACTCCTCGACGGGCTGGCGCACGGTCGTCAGCGGGGGATCGGTGTATGCCGACATCGGCATGTCGTCGAAGCCGATCACCGCGACATCCTCCGGCACCCGGCGTCCGGCCCGCCGCAGTGCGTGCAGGGCCCCCATCGCCATCAGGTCGGATGCCGCGAAGACCGCATCGAGGTTGGGGCGGTGGTCGAGCAGGCGGCTCATCGCGTGTACGCCGGAGGCGCGGGTCCAGTCGCCGTACAGCACCGGACCCAGCGGCTGGTCCGCCGCTTGCAGCGCGTCCCGGTAGCCGGCGAGGCGGTCCACCCCGCCGACGATGTCCGGCGGCCCGGAGATCGTCGCGATCGTGCTGCGGCCGGCGGCGATCAGGCGTTCCACGGCGCGCCGTGCCCCGCCGCGGTTGTCCACGTCGACGTACGAGAAGTCCTCCTTGCACAGCGGGCGGCCGACCATGGTGACCGGCACGCCGACGGAACGCAGCGCCGATGCCAGCGGATGGCGGCCCCGCGGCGCGATCAGCAGGACGCCGTCGACGTGCCGGCCACGCAGGTAGCGTTCCAGCGCGGCGGCCCGGTCGCCGAACGCCAGGAGCAGGGGCATCTCGTGGGGCGCGAGTGCGGCCTCGGCTCCGTCGAGCACCCGGCCGTAGTACGGGTCGGCGAAGAGCCGTGGCGTGCTCTCGCAGATGACGGCGGCGACACAGCGCGTCTGCCGGTCGTGCAGCGTGCCCCGGGCGGCACGCTGGCGGACATACCCCAGGCGGACGACGGCCTCGTGCACCTGGTCCCGGGCGGCTGGGCTGACCCGCGCGGAGTTGTTCAGCACGCGGGAGGCGGTGGCGGGTGAGACGCCGGCTAGGGCGGCGACCTCGGCTAGGGTGGGCGCTTCGCTGGACGGGCGAAGATCGCTGGGGAGCATGACGTCCTCCGATCCGCTCTCAATGCCGAGGGGCGGGTCTCGGCCTTTGGGAGCGCTTCCATCGCGAGCGTCATACAAGGTTTCCAATGTGTCAATCCCAGATTTCTGGAAGATGGACGACCGGTCTGGCCAGGGCACCTTTGGGTCCGTTAAGGGATGTAAATTTCATCGGTCGTTGCGACCGGTGGTGAGGAATTTGCGGCGAGCGGTCGAACCGGCGGGATGGCTGGCCGGAAGATCTGCAGGCGGGCGGTCCGCAGGGCTGCGGCGCTTTGCTCGTAAGATCAACCACGATCAATCCCGGAGCGGGGCCGGCGGCCGGGCGACCGCAGTGCCGGGATCCGGTGCGCGGACCGCGGCGCCCCGGGGTCCGGGGAGCGTTGCGGCGGCCGGGCCGCGCCCATCCGTCGGGCGGGCCGCGCCCATCCGTCGGGCGGGCCGCGCCCACCCGGCGGGCGGGCCGCGCCGGCCCAGGCGGGCAAGGTGCGCCCCCTTCGGCAGCCCCCGAACCTGGCGACTATTCTTCCCCGGGGGCAGGTACGTGCCGAAGTGCGTGTCCTGGTAGCTGATCGCCCACAGGAGGCCTGTCGTGACCACCGTCGCACCGAAGCCGATCGTGACTCGGCCATGGCCGGTGCACCAGCCCCCCAAGGGCTCAGCGATCGCACGGCTGCTGCGTACCACGGACGCCAAGCAGATCGGCCTGATGTACCTGACGACGTCGTTCGTCTTCTTCCTGATCGGCGGCTTCATGGCGCTGCTGATGCGCGCCGAGCTCGCCCAACCCAAGCTGCAGTTCTTCTCCACCGAGCAGTACAACCAGCTCTTCACCATGCACGGCACGATCATGCTGCTGTTCTTCGCGACGCCGATGGTCTTCGCGTTCGCGAACCTGGTTCTGCCGCTGCAGATCGGCGCGCCGGACGTGAGCTTCCCCCGGCTGAACTCGTTCTCCTTCTGGCTCTTCCTGTTCGGCGGGCTGACCGCGATGTCCGGCTTCCTGACCCCGGGCGGCGCCGCGGACTTCGGGTGGTACGCGTACACCCCGCTGACCGACGCGACGAACTCTCCGGGGGTCGGCGCCGACCTGTGGTTCATCGGCCTGGCGATCTCCGGCCTGGGTACGATCCTCGGCGCCGTCAACATGATCACCACGATCGTGACCCTGCGGGCGCCCGGGATGACGATGTTCCGGATGCCGATCTTCACCTGGAACATCCTGGTGACCAGCGTGCTGGTGCTGCTGGCCTTCCCGATCCTGACCGCGGCGATCTTCGGCATCCTGGCCGACCGCAAGCTCAACGCCCAGGTCTTCGAGGCGGAGAACGGGGGTGCCATCCTCTGGCAGCACCTCTTCTGGTTCTTCGGGCACCCCGAGGTCTACATCGTCGCGCTGCCGTTCTTCGGCATCATCACCGAGATCATCCCGGTCTTCTCGCGCAAGCCGATCTTCGGCTACAAGGGTCTGGTCGGTGCGACCATCGCCATCGGCGCGCTGTCGGTCACGGTCTGGGCGCACCACATGTTCGCCACCGGCGGCGTGCTGCTGCCGTTCTTCTCCTTCCTGACCTACCTCATCGCGGTGCCGACCGGGATCAAGTTCTTCAACTGGATCGGCACGATGTGGCGGGGCTCGATCAGCTTCGAGACACCGATGCTGTGGTCCATCGGCTTCCTGGTGACCTTCCTGCTCGGCGGGCTGACCGGCGTCATCCTCGGGTCCCCGCCGCTGGACTTCCACCTCAACGACTCGTACTTCGTGGTGGCGCACTTCCACTACGTGCTCTTCGGCACGATCGTGTTCGCGGTGTTCGCCGGGATCTACTTCTGGTTCCCGAAGTTCACCGGCCGCTACCTGGACGAGAAGCTCGGCAAGCTGCACTTCTGGGCCACCTTCGTCGGATTCCACCTGACCTTCCTGGTGCAGCACTACCTGGGGGCCGAGGGCATGCCGCGGCGGTACGCGGACTACCTGCCGGGTGACGGCTTCACCACGCTGAACATGATCTCCACGGTGGGCGCCTTCCTGCTCGGCATCGCCACGGTGCCGTTCCTGTGGAACGTCTACCACTCGTACAAGTTCGGTGAGATCGTGACGGCCGACGACCCGTGGGGCCACGGCAACTCGCTGGAGTGGGCGACCTCCTGCCCGCCGCCGCGGCACAACTTCACCGTGATGCCACGGATCCGGTCGGAGCGGCCGGCCTTCGAGGCGCACTACCCGCACATGCTCGACCGGCTGGAGCTGGAGGCGCACTCGACCGGGTCCGGGCCGATGGGGCTGCACAACGTCGTGGGCGACGAGACCGGGCCGCGTCAGGGCGCCAAGGACACCGACCCGACTTGACCCGTCGCGGTGGGTCGGCGCGCCGAGGGTGAGTCCTGTCACTTTTCGTAAGTGACTGCTACCGTTGTGTAACCCTTCCCGGAGCTGTTCGAGTCCGTCACGGACGGCACCCCCACCGCACGGCCTCTCCCCATGCACCCACATTCCGTACTCGTCACGGTCACCGGCAACGACCGGCCCGGCATCACCTCCGCCCTGTTCGCGGCGCTCGCCGCGCATGACGTGGAGGTCCTCGACGTCGAGCAGGTCGTGATCAGCGAGCGCCTCGTCCTGGGGGTCGTGCTGGCCCTGCACGGCGACCCCGGCCCGTTGCGGCGGGCGGTCACCCACGCCGCCGCGGCGCTGGGCACCGAGGTCGAGGTCACCATCACGGAGGACCCGGACGAACTGATGGCCCAGGCCCCGGTCCGCCACCACGTGCTCGTGCTCGGCCGGCCGCTGCGGGCCGGCGCGGTCGGTGAGATGGCCCGGCGGATCTCCGACCTCGGCGGCACCATCCACTCGATCGTCCGGCTCACCCACCGGCCGGTGACCGCCCTGGAGCTGGTCGTCTCCGGGGTGGAGCCCCGCAGGCTCGACTCCGGCCTGGTCGCCGGGGCCGCCGCCGCCGGCGTCGACCTCGCCGTGGAGCGGGCCGGCCTGCAGCGACGGGCCAAGCGGCTGCTGCTGCTGGACCTGGACACCGTCGTGGTGGGGCCCGAGCCGTTCGCCGCGCTCGCCGACCAGGTGGGGCGGGGCGAGGAGTCCCGCGGCCTGCTGGCGGCGGACGGGCTGTCAGGGCCCGAGGTGGTCCGGGCCCGGGCCGCGTTGCTGGCCGGCGCCCCGGCGGAGGTCCTGGACGGGCTGCGCAGCCGGATGCGGTGGGCGCCGGGGTCCCGGGCGCTGATCGGCGCGGCCCGGCGGGCCGGCCACCGCG